>NZ_CP089924.1:700000-2036628 GCF_021284765.1 Lysobacter sp. 5GHs7-4
TGAGGCCGGTGGTTCGAGTCCTCCCAGACCCACCACCTAAGTGGAAAGCGTCTCCGGAACGTCTGAATGATCTGCGCACACAACAAGATTTGAAGCGGTCGGGCGCTGAAGCCCGCATCGTGTTCTTTGAAAACTGGGACGTAGCGAGCGTTTTGAGACGAATGTCCATGACGTGTCGTAGAGGCTAAGGCGAGTGCCGAGAGGCACTTTATTAATTGAGTCGTTATATTCGAATTCGGGCTTTGTACCCCTGAATCCTGTGGCTCCAAGGCGACTTGGGGTTATATGGTCAAGCGAATAAGCGCACACGGTGGATGCCTTGGCGGTCAGAGGCGATGAAGGACGTGACAGCCTGCGAAAAGCGTGGGGGAGCTGGCAATAAGCATTGATCCCGCGATGTCCGAATGGGGAAACCCACTCCGCAAGGAGTATTGCATGGTGAATACATAGCCATGCAAAGCGAACCCGGTGAACTGAAATATCTAAGTAACCGGAGGAAAAGAAATCAACCGAGATTCCCTAAGTAGTGACGAGCGAACGGGGAGCAGCCCTTAAGTTGAGTAAGGTTTAGCAAAACGAGTTGGAAAGCTCGGCCATAGACGGTGACAGCCCGGTATGCGAAAGACCTCATTCAATGAAATCGAGTAAGGCGGGGCACGAGAAACCCTGTCTGAACATGGGGGGACCATCCTCCAAGGCTAAATACTCCTGACCGACCGATAGTGAACCAGTACCGTGAGGGAAAGGCGAAAAGAACCCTGGTGAAGGGAGTGAAATAGACCCTGAAACCGTGTGCGTACAAGCAGTCGGAGCCCGCAAGGGTGACGGCGTACCTTTTGTATAATGGGTCAGCGACTTACTGTTCGTGGCGAGCTTAACCGTATAGGGGAGGCGAAGGGAAACCGAGTCTGATAAGGGCGCATAGTCGCGGGCAGTAGACCCGAAACCGGGTGATCTAGTCATGCCCAGGGTGAAGGTTGAGTAACATCAACTGGAGGCCCGAACCCACTCCCGTTGCAAAGGTAGGGGATGAGGTGTGATTAGGAGTGAAAAGCTAATCGAACCCGGAGATAGCTGGTTCTCCTCGAAAGCTATTTAGGTAGCGCCTCGGACGAATACTACTGGGGGTAGAGCACTGTTATGGCTAGGGGGTCATTGCGACTTACCAAACCATGGCAAACTCCGAATACCAGTACGTACTATCCGGGAGACACACGGCGGGTGCTAACGTCCGTCGTGAAAAGGGAAACAACCCAGACCCACAGCTAAGGTCCCAAATTCATCGCTAAGTGGTGAACGATGTGGAAAGGCACAGACAGCCAGGAGGTTGGCTTAGAAGCAGCCACCCTTTAAAGAAAGCGTAATAGCTCACTGGTCGAGTCGGTCTGCGCGGAAGATTTAACGGGGCTAAGCGATGAACCGAAGCTTGGGGTGCATACTTTGTATGCGCGGTAGAGGAGCGTTCCGTAAGCCGTTGAAGGTGGATTGAGAAGTCTGCTGGAGGTATCGGAAGTGCGAATGCTGACATGAGTAACGATAATGCGGGTGAAAAGCCCGCACGCCGAAAGCCCAAGGTTTCCTTGCGCAACGTTAATCGACGCAGGGTGAGTCGGCCCCTAAGGCGAGGCAGAAATGCGTAGTCGATGGGAAGCTGGTTAATATTCCAGCACCTCGCGTAAGTGCGATGGAGGGACGGAGAAGGTTAGGTCTACCCGGCGTTGGTTGTCCGGGAGAAAGCAGGTAGGTGTGGGTCTTAGGCAAATCCGGGACCCTTTAACACCGAGCAGCGAGACGAGCTCATTAGAGCGAAGTGACTGATACCACGCTTCCAGGAAAAGCTCCTAAGCTTCAGCTTACGCAGACCGTACCGTAAACCGACACAGGTGGGCAGGATGAGAATTCTAAGGCGCTTGAGAGAACTCGGGTGAAGGAACTAGGCAACATGGCACCGTAACTTCGGGAGAAGGTGCACCCCTTTTGGTGGCTCGTGCGAGCTATAGCTGAAAGGGGTCGCAGTGACCAGGCCGCTGCGACTGTTTATCAAAAACACAGCACTCTGCAAACACGAAAGTGGACGTATAGGGTGTGACGCCTGCCCGGTGCTGGAAGGTTAATTGATGGGGTCAGCCGCAAGGCGAAGCTCTTGATCGAAGCCCCAGTAAACGGCGGCCGTAACTATAACGGTCCTAAGGTAGCGAAATTCCTTGTCGGGTAAGTTCCGACCTGCACGAATGGCGTAACGACAGCGGCGCTGTCTCCACCCGAGACTCAGTGAAATTGAAATCGCTGTGAAGATGCAGCGTTCCCGCGGCAAGACGGAAAGACCCCGTGAACCTTTACTATAGCTTTACACTGAACGTTGAGTTCGTCTGTGTAGGATAGGTGGGAGGCTATGAAACCATGGCGCTAGCTGTGGTGGAGCCATCCTTGAAATACCACCCTGTCGTGCTTGACGTTCTAACCTAGGCCCGTAATCCGGGTCGGGGACCGTGTATGGTGGGTAGTTTGACTGGGGCGGTCTCCTCCCAAAGTGTAACGGAGGAGCACGAAGGTACGCTCAGCGCGGTCGGACATCGCGCACTGTGTGCAAAGGCATAAGCGTGCTTGACTGCAAGATCGACGGATCAAGCAGGTACGAAAGTAGGTCTTAGTGACCCGGTGGTTCTGTATGGAAGGGCCATCGCTCAACGGATAAAAGGTACTCCGGGGATAACAGGCTGATACCGCCCAAGAGTTCATATCGACGGCGGTGTTTGGCACCTCGATGTCGGCTCATCACATCCTGGGGCTGTAGTCGGTCCCAAGGGTATGGCTGTTCGCCATTTAAAGTGGTACGCGAGCTGGGTTCAGAACGTCGTGAGACAGTTCGGTCCCTATCTGTCGTGGGCGTTGGAGATTTGAGAGGGGCTGCTCCTAGTACGAGAGGACCGGAGTGGACGAACCTCTGGTGTTCCGGTTATCACGCCAGTGGTATTGCCGGGTAGCTATGTTCGGAAGCGATAACCGCTGAAAGCATCTAAGCGGGAAGCGCGCCTCAAGATGAGATCTCCCGGGACTTTAAGTCCCCTAAAGGAACCATCAAGACTAGGTGGTTGATAGGCAGGGTGTGTAAGTGCAGCAATGCATTGAGCTAACCTGTACTAATGATCCGTGTGGCTTGACCATATAACCTCAAGTTGCTTTGGTCTCCACGATTCGTCGGATGACATTCGACTCTGCTTCCATCAGAAGCTAAACTTCGCTACGTCCCAACTTATTCGCCAACGACGGGTACCATTCCGTCCGAAGCAACCCAACGAGAGCGTGTGCGCTGTTTCAGTCCAACGAAACCGGCGACCCTCCACCCTCTCCCTGGTGATAATAGCTGTGTGGAACCACCCGATCCCATCCCGAACTCGGAAGTGAAACGCACATGCGCCGATGGTAGTGTGGCCTAAGCCATGCAAGAGTAGGTCATCGCCAGGGGCTTTATCCGAAGGCCGGTTCCCGAAAGGGGACCGGCCTTCTTCTTTGCGCGCGCGAAACGTTAATGCCGGCCGCAGGCGAATCGCGCGGCGGGTGAGTTAATGCCGACGCGTTTCAAGATAATCCGCCCGCTCCAGGCCGCACCCCAGGCGTTCTGTGGGAGCGGCGCCAGCCGCGATCGCCATCGGGCCAATTGCGTCGCCACTTCATTGCCGCAATCGCGGCTCACGCCGCTCCCACAGAAAGCAGAAGGGCTGCCGTTGCTGGCGATCGCCATCGGGCAAACTGCGCCGCCGTTCCATTGCCGCGGTCGCGGCTTACGACGCTCCTACAGAGAGCAGGAGTTACGCCGGCGTAGGCGCAGAGCGCTTGCCCCAGCCCTGCGCAACGGCTTATCGCCCTGCCGCAGAATCCTTCGCGCGCAGGGTCACCACCAGCACGTCGCGATGGGCCGGCAGCGCCGGATCTTGCGCCGCCACCGCGGTGACGCCGTGGAAGACGCGGCTGTCGTCGACCAGGGCCGCGTCCAACGGCGCGGTCAGAGTGAAGCTGCCCAGCTCGCGGCCGTCCTGGGCATGGATCGAGGTGGTGCCGCTGAGGATGTTCTGGCGGTCGATCAGCAAGACCAGCACGTAATCGACGCCGTCGCGGTGCACGCCTTCCGGTGTCGGTTCGCCGGCTTGATCGCTGCGGGCCTCGATCCGGAACTGGTGCACCTCGACGTGCCATCCGCTGATCGCCGGCGCCAACGCGCCGTAGAAGTCGCGGCAGAAGCCGAGTATGCGCAGCAGGCTGTCGCTGTCGCCGACCCCGGGCAGAATGGGCTCGAACCAGCGCTCGATGTCGCCCTGCAGGACGTTGTAGTCCAGGCTCTGGTAATGCGGCTGATGCGCCTCGCGGCGCAGCGCGCCGCTGGCGTCGACGGAATAGACGGCGTATCGGCGTTTGCGATCGCGGCCGTGTCGGGCCAGGTAGGTGTCCGGTCCGAGGTCGTTCCAGCTGGCGGCGAACGCGGGCCAGTCGGCGAGCGGCTGCTCGCGCTCGAGCAGACCGCGCATGGTGTCGGCTTCGACGAAGCGGAAGCCGTCGTGCTGGAGTCCGGATTCGAGGTCGCGGACGGTATCGCTGACGCCGGAAGTCATTGCCTGGCCTTGATGGAGCAACGGTGCCGCCCGATCTGGCCTTGCGCCGGAATCGAAACGGGAAACGGCGGACCGCGTCCGCCGGAACGGTTCAGATCGGGGCGATCGCCGACGCCTTCAACGCCGCCAGCCCCAGCAATGCGATCACACAACCGTAGCCGACCACCCAGACCAGGCTGCGCAGGCCGTGCTTGTCGGCCAGGTAAAGCAGGCCGTGCAGGACACGTGCGATCACGAACACCAGCGCCAAGCTCGCTATCTGCGCGTGCGCGACGCCGGCCAGCTGCGCCATGACCACGCCGGCCGCGAAGGGCGCGAAGGCTTCGAAGGCGTTGAGCTGGGCGGCGTTGGCGCGGATCGAGCGCGGATTGTCCTGTCGCGCCTGCCAGCCGCGCGGATCGCGGTTGTTGTAGCGCTGCCCGCTGGCCTTGGCGATCGATACCCACAGGTAGGGCAGCGCGGCGGCGAACAGCACGCACCAGTAAGCGAGGGCCAGGGTCATGTCGGGGTTCCGCGGCGAGGGATGGTGCAGAGCCTAGCGGAAAAGGCGAGGCTAGCGTGGAGTGGTTCGGCCGGGGTGGGAGTGGCGGCGCAGCCTGGCTGGTGCGGTCGCGGCCTGCGCCGCTCCTGCAAATGGTGGGTGTGGCGTGCGTTATGGGTCGGGACTCATCGCGGCTCACGCCGCTCCCACAGAGAGCAGGGCCGCTGCGCTTTGGCGTATAGACGCGATTGCGGAAGCGGCGGCGCCGCTTGATGGGCGCGGTCGCGGCTTACGCCGCTCCTACAAAGAGAGGCGTGGCGTGCGTTGCGGGTCGGGGGGCATCGCGGCTTACGCCGCTCCCACAGAAAGCAAGAGCTGCGGCGGCGTGGCGTAGGACGGGGTTGCGTGAGTGACGGCGCTGCTTGATTGGCGCGGTCGCGACTTACGCCGCTCCTACAGGGGGCGGCGGAGCTTGCGTTGAGGTCTGGAGTTCATCGCGGCTCACGTCGCTCGCACAGAAAGCGGCGGAGCTTTGCGGTTCCGCGCGCTCGCGCCTCATCCGGAGGCGCGAGCGCGGGAAAGGCCGGCGGCTTACTTGCCGGCCGGCTGCATCAGCTTGTCGTGCGCGGCGCGGAAGGCGTTGCCTTCGTACCAGTTCGGCCATTGCTCGTTGCCGGCCAGGGTCTTGCCCACGGCGTACAGCGCATCCAGGTCCTGGACCACGCCGTCCATCTTCCAGCCCGGGTCGAACTGGTCGGCGGGCTTGTGGTAACGCTGGTCGCGGTAGTCGCTGTTGGCCTTCTGCCCGGCGGCGGTGCCGCCGTCGATCAGGTCGTCGCCGCCCTTGGCGTACAGCGCGGGCACGCCGGCCTTGGCGAAGTTGAAGTGATCGGAGCGGAAGTAGAAGCCGTCTTCCGGCGTGGCCTCGGCGTGCAGGGTGCGGCCTTGCGCGGTGGCGACGGTCTTGAGGATGTCCTCCAGCTCGGAGCTGCCGTAGCCGATCACGGTCATGTCGCGCGCCTTGCCGATCACCGGCATCGCGTCGAGGTTGATCACCGCCACGGTCTTGTTCAAGGGCACGGTCGGATGGGCGACGTAGTACTTGGAGCCGAGCAGGCCGGATTCCTCCAGCGTCACCGCCACGAACAGCAGCGAACGCTCCGGCGGCGGGGTCTGCTTGGTGAAGGCTTCGGCGATCTCCAGGATGCCGGCCACGCCGGTGGCGTTGTCGATGGCGCCGTTGTAGATCGTGTCCGCGGCCGCGGCCTTAGCGTCGGCGCCGTGGCCCTCATGCCCACCCTTGTCGGCGTGGTCGCCCAGGTGGTCCCAGTGCGCCATGTAGACGATCGCTTCGTCCGGGCGCTTGGCGCCGTCCAGGCGCGCGATCACGTTGCGCGAGGACTTCTGGCTGATCGCGCTCTTGAGGTCGATCGAGGCCTTGGCCTGCAGCGGGATCGCCTTGAAGCCGGGCTTGCCGGCGGCCTTGTACAGCGCGTCCAGATCCTGGCCGAGGTCGCCCAGCAGCTTGCGCGCGGCGTCGCCGGTGATCCAGCCCTGCACCGGCAGGCGCGGTTCCGGATCGTCCTTGGCCGGCAGATCGAACTGCGCGCCCGACCAGGAATTCTTGACCACGTCCCAACCGTAGGACGCGCCCTCGCTGTCGTGGATGATCAGCGCCGCGGCGGCGCCCTGACGCGCGGCCTCTTCGAACTTGTAGGTCCAGCGGCCGTAGTAGGTCATCCGCTTGCCTTCGAACAGCTTCGCGTCCTGGTTATGGAAGCCCGGATCGTTGACGAACATCACCACCGTCTTGCCCTTCACGTCGACGCCGGCGTAGTCGTTCCAGTTCTGCTCCGGCGCGTTGACGCCGTAGCCGACGAACACCAGGTCGCTGGCGTCCACTTTCACTTCCGCCTGGCCGGTGCGCGTGCCCACCACCATGTCGCTGCCGAACTTTAGCTCGCGCGCCTGTCCCTTGACGTCGAGCTTGAGCGAGGTGGATTCGTCGGCCGTGGTCTCGACCATCGGCACGGTCTGGAAGTAGCTGTCGCCGTTGCCCGGCTTCAGGCCCAGGCGCTTGAACTGCGCTTCCAGGTACTGCACGGTTTTCTCTTCGCCGTCGCTGCCGGGCGCGCGGCCGCCGAACTCGTCGGAGGCCAGGGTTTTGACGTGCTCGGCGAAATCGGCGGCATTGATGGCCGCGTCGAAGGCATGGCCGGAGGCGGCGGGCGCAGCGGCTTGCGGCGCGGCGGCCGCGGGCGTTTCGGCGGGCTTGCTGCAGGCGGTGGCGACCAGCGCGGCGGCTAGCACCGTGCCGGCGCCCACCCAGGGCGCGGCGTGTAGCGGTGTACGGGGCGTGCGGGACATGGCAACTCCGGGACGGCCGACATCGGCGGAATCCCCATTCTATGTCCCGCTGCGGCCGCGGACCTGACCGCGATCGTGAATGCGCGCTCAGGTCCGGGCCGTTCAGGCCGGCTTACTTGCTCGGCGGCGTATCGGTCGAATAGCGCACGGCGGTGGCGCCGGTGACCGGGCCGATCTTGGCGCTGGAATGCACGTACAGGTCCACCGCGTGCTTGAACACCAGCGCGCCGTCGACCTGCGCGTTGGGTCCGATGATCACGCGCGGATTGCGGCGATTGCTGGAAAACAGCTGGAAGTTCGGCTTGTCGTAGGTGATGCCGCCCTTGACGTGCGAGCCGGCGCCGACGGTGAGGTCGCCGTTGACCGTGTTGATGCTCTGGCCGATGTCGGTGTCGACCAGGCCGATCGAGCCGTTCACGGTCTCGACGCCGCCGCGCACATTGCCGCCGCGATCGACGAAGATGCTGCCGTTCACGGTCTCCAGGCCCGAGCTCAGGCTGACGTTGTGGGCCACGCGGATGCTGCCGTTGACGGTTTCCAGGCCGCCGGCCTGGACCTGCTCGGCGACGGTGATGCCGCCGTTGACGGTCTCGGCGTTCTTGAGGCGGGCGCCGGCGCCGATGCGGATGCTGCCGTTGACGGTTTCCACGTTGCCGACGGTCTGGCCGGCCTCGACGTTGATGCTGCCGTTGACCTTGTCGATGTCCTGATTGGCGGCGAATACCGGCGCGGCCGCTACGGACAGGGCCAGCGAGAGAGCGAGGGCGAAGCGGTTACGGGTCATGAGCGGTGTCCTCGGGAGTTCCCGTCGGGTGGGTTCATACAGTCTGATGCACTGGGCATGGCACAGGTTTAAGGCATCGCGCGCGGATTCGGCGCGTGTCCTTCGTAATGCCGCCGTGGCCGGCTCCGCTACAATCCCGGGCAACCGCAACGCCGGCTCCGATCCCCCGTGCCGGCCTATTCATTAGGAAACGCGACGTGCCATCCCCCTCCGCGCGCCCCCACCCCGTGGTCCTGCTGATCCTGGATGGCTGGGGCCATCGCGAGGAAACCGCCGACAACGCCCTGGCCCAGGCCGAGCTGCCGCAGTGGCGCGCCCTGCTGGCCAGCGAGCCGCACACCCTGATCCATACCGAAGGCCGCCACGTCGGCCTGCCGGACGGGCAGATGGGCAATTCCGAGGTCGGCCACATGAACCTCGGCGCCGGCCGCATCGTCTACCAGGACTTGACCCGCATCGACGCCGCGATCGAGGACGGCAGCTTCTACGCCAACGCCGAGCTGCGCGCGGCCTGCACCGCGGCCCAGTCCGCCGGCGGCACCTTGCACGTGATGGGCCTGCTTTCGCCCGGCGGCGTGCACAGCCACGAGCAGCACATCTTCGCGATGCTGGAACTGGCGCGCCGCGAGGGCGTGGCGCGCGTCGCCGTGCATGCCTTCCTCGACGGCCGCGACATGCCGCCCAAGTCCGCCGCGCCCAGCCTGGCGCGCCTGCAGGAGGTCTGCGACCGCGTCGGCAACGCGCATATCGCCTCGGTCAGCGGCCGCTACTACGCCATGGACCGCGACCAGCGCTGGGACCGCCAGCGCCGTGCCTGGGACGCGATCGTCGAAGCGCGCAGCGACCACCACGCCAGCGACGCCCAGGCCGCGCTGGCGCAGGCCTACGAGCGCGGCGAAACCGACGAGTTCGTCGCGCCGACCGTGCTGGACGGCGCGCAGGCCATGCGCGACGGCGACGCGGTGGTGTTCATGAATTTCCGCGCCGACCGCGCGCGCCAGCTCACCGCCGCCTTCGTCGATCCGGCGTTCGCCGGCTACGAGCTGCGCCAGCCGCGTTTGTCGCGCTTCGTCTGCCTCACCGAGTACGACGCCAAGCTGCCGGCGCCGGTCGCCTACGCGCCCGACGATCTACGCAATACGCTGGGCGAGCTGCTGGCGCAGCACGGCCTCACCCAGCTGCGCATCGCCGAGACCGAGAAGTACGCGCACGTGACCTTCTTCTTCAGTGGCGGCCGCGAAGATCCCTACGAAGGCGAGACCCGCATTCTGGTGCCCAGTCCCAAGGTCGCCACCTACGACCTGCAGCCGGAAATGAGCTGTCCGGAAGTCACCGCGAAGCTGGTCGAGGCGATCCGCTCCGGCAGCATCGACGTGGCGGTGTGCAACATCGCCAACCCCGACATGGTCGGCCACACCGGCGATTTGAACGCCGCGATCCAGGCCGCGCAGGCCGTGGACGTGGCGATCGGCGCGATCGCCCAGGCCGTGCGCGACACGGGCGGCGCCCTGCTGATCACCGCCGACCACGGCAACCTGGAAATGATGCGCGACCCGGCCACCGGCCAGCCGCACACCGCCCACACCGTCGGCCCGGTGCCGCTGGTGTACCTCGGCCCGCGCCGCGCCCGACTGCGCAGCGGCGGCGCCCTGCGCGACGTCGCGCCGACCATGCTCGACCTGCTCGGCTTGCCGCAGCCGGCCGAGATGAGCGGACACAGCCTGCTGATCGAAGGCGGATCGGTCGCCTGATGCGGTCCGTGCGCGCGTTCGCGATCGCACTGCTGCTGTCGCTGCTGGCCTGTGCGCCGGCTGCGGCGCAGAACAGCAGCCGCGATGCCGAACGCAAGCTCGAGCGCATCAAGAGCGAGCTCAAATCGGTCGCCGACGAACGCCGCAAACTGGAAGGCCAACGCGGCGCCGCCTCGCGCGAGTTGCGCGAGGCCGACGAAAAAGTCGGCCAGACCAACCGCGGCCTGCGCGAGACCGAGCAGCGCCTGGCGCGCGAGCAGTCCTCGCTGGCGGCCCTGCAACAGCGGCGCGACAGTTTGAACGCCACCTTGGGCGCCAAGCGCGAGGAACTGGCGCGACTGCTGCGCGCCGCCTACACCCAGGGCGGCGACGCGCCGCTGAAAGTGATGCTGGCGCAGGACAAGGTCGCCGACGCCAACCGCATGCTGGCGTATCACGGCTACGTGCAGCGCGACCGTGCGCGCCGCATCGCGCAGCTGCGCACCGAGCTGAGCGAACTCGACGCGGTCGAACGCGACATCGTCACGCGTCGCGCCGAACTGGACAGCTCGCGCAAGCAGCAGCGCGCGCAGCTGGGGCAACTGCAGAACGACCGCCAAAGCCGCGCGGCGCTGGTCGACCAGATCAACCGCAAGTACCAGGACCGCAGCAGCCGCGAACGCGCCCTGGGCCGCGACGCCAAGGGCCTGGAAGACCTGCTGAAAAAGCTGCGCCAGGCCGCCGCGCGCGAAGCGCAGCGCAAGGCCGCCGCTGCCGCGCGGGCCGCCCGCGAAGCGCAGAACAGCGCCAAGCCCGCCGGCGGCGCCTCGGTGCGCAAGCCGGTGGCCGTGGCCAGCGCCGCGCCGTTGCAGGTCGGCGGCCTGGGCTGGCCGGTCTCGGGCGCGTTGCTGGCCGGCTACGGCGGCACCATGCCGGACGGGCGCGGCAGCGAAGGCCTGCTGATCGGCGCCAGCGCCGGCGCCACGGTCAAGGCGGTCGGCGACGGTCAGGTCGTGTACGCCGAGTGGATGACCGGCTACGGCCTGCTGCTGATCGTCGATCACGGCAACGGCTACATGAGTTTGTACGCGCACAACGACGCCCTGCTGCGCAACGTCGGCGACCGCGTCAAACGCGGCGACCCGGTCGCCACCGTCGGCAGTTCCGGCGGCAACGGCCGCCCGGCGCTGTACTTCGAGCTGCGCCGCAACGGCCAGCCGGTGAACCCCGCGACCTGGCTGCGGCGCTGAGGCGGCGCAGGCCGAGGCTGCGACGAAGGCGGTCGCGCGGTCGAGGCGTGTGAGATCGCTGGCCATCGTGCGGCAACGGCGCTCGTCTGCCCGCGCCATCACCCGACACCGTCATTCCGGCGAACGCCGGAACCCACTGCTTTGGGAGCATGCGACCCGGGTACGTCGGAGCGAAAGTCAAAATGGGTTCCGGCTTTCGCCGGAATGACGGTGTTGGGTCGCGGGATAGGGTCAAGACACGTCGCGTCGGTGGCGGGCAGCGGGTCGTGAGGGCCGGGCGATTTCGGCCGCCGGGCGGCCTGCCGGGAGCGACGCCCTACCGCGCCTGAATCCGCGCTCGATCCGTTAACGAAAGCTTCCCGCCGCCCTGCCTAACGTGTTCCTATTCCAGCCACGCACGGCGAGCGAACCCCGCCCGCGTCGCGCGGTCCAACCGGTATCCGTTTCGGAGTTCCTGCATGCGCCTGCGTCATCCGCCGTCTTCCCGTCCGACCCGGGCGCGAGCCTTGTTGCTGGGCCTGGCGCCGTTGGCGCTGGCCGGCGCCTTGCTGCCGGCCGCGGCGCAGCAGACGCCCGCGCCGGCCCAGACCCAACCGGCCGAAACCAAGCCGGCCGACTCGAAGCCTGCCGACCCCAAGCCGGCGGACACCAAACCCGCCGACCCCAAGCCGGCCGAAACCAAGCCCGCCACCGCCAAAGCCAAGGACGACAAGTCCGAGTCGCAGGTGCCGCTGGACGAGATCCGCCGCTACGTCGCGGTCTACAACGCGGTCAAGCAGGCCTACGTCGAGCCGGTCGACGACCGCAAGCTCATGCATTCGGCGATTCGCGGGCTGCTGTTCGATCTGGACCCGCACAGCGTCTACCTCGACAAGGTCGCCGCCGACGATTTCGACGAGCAGGCGCGTGGCGCCTACGACGGCATCGGCGTCGAACTGCAGCGCCAGTCCGATGGCACGCTGCGGGTGATTTCGCCGATCGACGACACCCCGGCCGCGCGCGCCGGCATCAAGGCCGGCGACCTGATCGTCGCCATCGACGGCAAGCCGTTCAAGGCCGACGAAGGCGACAGCTCCGGCCCGCTGCGTGGCGCGCCGGGCACCAAGGTGGTGCTGAGCATCGTGCGCGCGGGCCGCGACAAGCCCTTCGACGTGACCGTGGCGCGCGAGACCATCCGCGTGGCCAGCGTGCGCAGCCGCATGCTCGAACCCGGGTACGGCTATGTGCGCGTCAGCGCGTTCCAGGCCGACACCGCGGCCGATTTCGAATCGCAGATCGAGAAGCTCAAGACCCAGGCCGGCGGCAAGCTCAGCGGCCTGGTGATCGACCTGCGCAGCAACCCCGGCGGCCTGCTGACCTCGGCCGTGCAGATCGCCGACGACCTGCTGGAGAAAGGCAAGATCGTCAGCACGCGCGGCCGCATCGCGATCAGCGACGCCGAGTTCGGCGCCACGCCGGGCGACCGCATCGACGGCGCGCCGGTGGTGGTGCTGGTCGACGCCGGTTCGGCCAGCGCCTCGGAAGTGCTGGCCGGCGCGCTGCGCGACAACGGCCGCGCGCGCGTGGTCGGCAGCCGCACCTTCGGCAAGGGCTCGGTGCAGACCGTGCTGCCCCTGGACAACGGCGACTCGGTCAAGCTGACCACGGCGCGTTACTACACGCCCAGCGGCAAGTCGATCCAGGCGCTGGGCATCGTGCCCGACGTCGCCCTGCATCCGGGCAAGGACGCCGCCAACGGCGGCCGCACCAACTACAGCGAAGCCAGCCTGCCCGGGCACCTGCGCGGCGACGCCGACGACGCGCCGGGCACCAACGCCGGCGAAGTGCTGGAGGGCGACGCGCCGATCGCGGCGGCGCTGGCGGAGCTGAAGAAGCCGGTGGTGGCCAAGGCGGACGAGGCGGCGACCAAGCGTTGAGGTTGCGCGCCTAAGAGCGAATCCCCCTCACTCCCCCTTTTCCAAAGGGGGAAGTCGTGCGCGGCGACTTGGATGATGTTGCGCGCTGGGAGGATGCGCCTGCCTCCGCTCCACGGACGAGGTGACGCCCAATTCAGGCCGTACAGCCTCCCCCTTTGAAAAAGGGGGAGTGAGGGGAATTCGCTTTCCGCCCTCAGCGCGGCTTCGCCGGCAGCGGAAACGGCGTCACCACTTTCTCGCCGGTCGCCGCGTCGCGGATCGCCGACTGGCCCTTACGCTCGACTTCCTCGATGCGCACGATGCTCTGCATCGGCAGGTGCAGCATGCGGGTGTTGCCGAACTCGTCGCGCAAACGCTCCTCGGTCGGGTCCACGACCAGGCCCTCGTGCACGTCGAACACCAGCTCGCCGACTTCGGTGAAGCCCCACAGCGCGCCGGAGGCGACGTGCCGCGCGTACAGCTCGTAGACCTTGCCGGCGTTGAGGAAGGTGACTTTGTAGAGCGTCTTGGCCATGGCTGCTGCAATCGGGAAGGGAGGCCGCGCATCGCTGAAACGCGGCGCGGTGCGTTGATTAGCGTGGGGCCGGCCGCCGCCAACTCAAGGCACGCGCAGAAAGCCGGTGGGCGCCGAACCTCAGAACCCGCGCTTGCGCCGCATGCGCCGCGCGATGCCCGCGCGCGCGATCAGCGCGAACGCGCCGCCGAACGCGAAACCGGCCAGATGCGCCGACCACGCCACCGCGCCGAAGGCCGGGCCGATGAAGGTGAACACCACCTGCAGCAGCGCCCACACCCCGATCAGCAGCGGCGCCGGCACCTTCACGAACTGCAGGAACAGGCCCAGCGGCACCACCACGCCGAGCTTGGCGCCGGGGAACAGCGCCAGGTAGGCGCCGATCAGCGCCGACACCGCGCCGCTGGCGCCGATGATCAGGCGGTCGGGGGTGCCGATCGCGATCACCGCGGCCAGGTTGGCCACCGCGCCGCCGCACAGGAACAGGGCCAGGAAGCGCCACGGCCCCATGGTGCGTTCGGCCGGCAGGCCGAAGATCAGCAGGAACACCAGGTTGCCCAGCAGATGGGCCCAGTCGGCGTGCAGGAACAGGGCGCTGAACAGGCGCAGCACCGCGCCGTCGCGGATCGCCGGCCACCAGGCCTGCGGCGTCGACAGCCCGCCCGACAGCGCGCCCCATTCCAGCATCAGCCGGCGCTGCTCCGGGTCCGGCAGCACGGCCGAGCCGATGAAGCACAGCCACAGCGCCGCGAACAGCAGGGGCGTGGCCCAGCGCAGGGGGGCTTTTTCGCGGGAAGGGATGGCGATGAACATCGGGTCTGGGGGCGTTGCGGAGGGGCCGATCCCGCCGGTGGGAACAGGCTCGTTCAGGGGGAGCCGGCGGGGCGAAAGCCCGAGGAAACGGTAGTCGCGGAATGGGCCTCTATTGTTAGCTTTCGGTTAACGGCCGCGCTATAGTGCATACGGCGTCGTACGTCGGGAGGGGCTTTCCGGCGGTGCGGGCTCCGGCGTTATCGGAGCCGCGCAGACGGCCGAGGAAGACCAAAAAATACTCCAATGGAGACTACACGCATGCAACACGCACACCGCTATACGCGCCTGACTGCCCTTGCGCTGGGCATCACCGGCGCTCTGGCCCTGGGCCAGGTCCACGCTTCGGGCTTCCAGCTCAAGGAAAACAGCGTCAAGGCCATGGGTCGCGCGTTCGCCGGTTCCGGCGTGGCCGCCGGCGACACCTCGGTCGTCGCCAACAATCCGGCAGCGATGACCCAGTTCGAAGGCACCACCTTCCAGGCCGACGTCACCGTCATCGACCTCAACGCCAAGTTCAACGGCGGCGGTTACGACGTGCTCGGCCGTCCGCTCACCGGCGGCGACGGCGGCGAAGCCGGCGACGTCACCCCGGTTCCGGCGATGTCCATCATCCACAAGTTCGACAACGGCCTGTCGGTCGGCGCCATGGTCAGCGCGCCGTTCGGTCTGAAGACCGAATACAAGCCGGGCTGGGTCGGCCGTTATTACGCCGCCAAGTCCGAGCTCAAGACGGTCGACCTGACCCTGTCGGCCGCGTTCGAGCTGGTCCCGGATCACCTGTCGGTCGGCGCCGGCATCGTGTGGGAAAAGGCCGAGGCCGAGCTGTCGAAGTCGGTGGATTTCGGCACCCTGCTGTTCGGTAACCCGGCGACCCGTCCGCTGCCGTTCGCGCGCCCGCAGGCCTCCGACGGTTTCGCGAAGGTCGAAGGCGACGACACCGGCCTGGGCTGGATCATCGGCGTGAACCTGCGTCCGAACGACAAGCTGGCCATCGGCCTGTCGCACCGTTCGGAAATCGACCACGAGCTGGAAGGCAACGTCGACTGGACCGTGCCGGGCAACGTCGCCGCGGTGTTCGGCGCCAGCCCGACCACGCGTCCGCTGTTCCAGGACGGCAAGGCCCTGGCCAAGCTGACCACCCCGTCGGTCACCACGCTGAGCGTCGAGTACAAGTTCACCGACCAGTTCTCGCTGATGGCCGACTACTCCGAGACCGATTGGTCGTCGCTGCAGGAAATCCGCATCGACTTCGCCAACCCGGATCCGGATTCGGTCGAGCACTTCGGCTGGAACAAGACCCGCTTCATGGCCCTGGGCGGCGAGTACAAGCTCAACGACGCCTGGACCCTGCGCGCCGGTTACGCCTACGACGAAACCCCGACCACCTACGCCACCCGCACCCCGCGTCTGCCCGACGAAGACCGTCGCTGGTACTCGATCGGCGCCACCTGGGACTTCAGCGAGAACCTCGAGCTGAACTTCTCCTACGTGCGCATCGAGCCGGACACCCCGCAGATCGGCATCGTCACCCCGCCGGCGCAGGGCGGCCAGCGCCTGTTCGGTTCCTACAGCAGCAACGTGAACCTGTTCGGCGTCTCGGCGCAGTACCACTTCTGATCCACGGTACGACGCGTTTGCAGAAAAGCCCCGCTACGGCGGGGCTTTTTTGTTGTGCCAAGGATGTGCCACCGCCCCGGGGCGCGCGCGAAAACGATTGACAGCGACCGCCTTCAGGTAGCGAAGATGCACTCGATGCGCGCGGCGGCACACAAAACCCGCCGAAGGGGGCGCGACCCGCACGGACGCCACGCGGGCGCGCATACGCGCATCGCCGACACGCCTGCGCCGCAGGCGCCTTGATGGATTAAGGAGACGCTGATGCACCTTGTGACTAGTCCCATGCCGTCCGCCGTTGCAGCGGACAGCACACCCTCGCCGCGCCCGTCGCGGCGCTGGGGCGCGATGCTGTTGCTGTTCCTCGCCGCCGTGCTGGCCAGCGGCGCGGCTTCCGCGCAGGCCTGGCTGCTGACGCCGGCCGAGCGCAAGACTTACCTGCAGTACTACGCGCCGGTGATCATGCAGCGCGCCGAAGAAAGCAGCAGCAAGAAAGGCCGCGACTGGATCTCGAATTACGATTTCGATCGCGACGGCAACTTCGCCAACAACCGCTACACCTGGCCGAACCTGCTGTCGCAGTACGTCGCCGCCTCGGCGGCCGGCACCGGCGCCTACTCGAACTGGCGCATCCGCCCGACGCTGTACGCGTCGGTGGTCGAGTTCATGGAGGGCAACAGCAAGACCCTGCTGCTGCTGTACCACGTCTACCATCCGGTCGATAAGAAGGCCAACGAGATCCACGACTGGGAGCGCATCGAGATCGTGGTGCGCGGCGTCAGCACCGTGCCCGGCTCGGCCGGCGAGTACGTCGGCCACGTCACCATCACCAGCCACAAAGACCATGTGATGCGCAGCTACGGCAGCCCCGACCTGAACTTCATGCAGGTCGCCGGCGGCAAGCACGTGATGATCTGGCAGGCCGACGAGGACAACACCGAGTTGGGCACGCACGGCCACGAACTGCATTTCGTGCAGGACGCATACAGCACCATCGCCGCGCGCCGCACCAACAACAACTCGGCCGAAGTCGAGGTCACCAACGACGACGACAAGTCGGTGCACTACGTCTGGGTGCCGGAAAACTCGTCCGCGGCGGTGTCGGCCTGGGGCGCCAGCACGCTCAACTACAGCAACGCCAACGCCCTGGCCGCCGGTCGCGACGACACCGTGTCGTGGTCGCTGGTCAAGCGCATCACCTACGAACTGCAGGATCTGGCCGACGTGTTCGGCGGGCAGTGGTCGGGCGCGAACTGGTCGACCAACTGGAACTCCGGTCAGTACACCGACGTGCTGCTCGACAGCCCGCTGGTGAACGAAGCCGGGACGGTGGAAGTGCCCGCCGGCCTGCAGCGCTTCTACGTGCTGTCGCGCGACACCTCCAGCTCCAGCCTCACCGACGGCCGCGACGGCGTGCTCGGCAAGGATTGGCTGTGGGGCGCGTACTCGGCCGAGACCAATGCCGACACCATCTCCGGTTCGGACAAGCTCGGCGGCTACAGCGGCGCCGGCCGCGACAGCTACAACCGCAACCGCGCCGACGCCAGCGGCGACTACGCGTCCTTGAACGCTTATTGGCGTCAGCACGACCTGCTGGTCCACTCCGGAGGCATCGACACGCGCGAGAACTACGAGGCCGGGCAGTGGCTGGCCAACGGTTGGCAGTTGTCGCAGAACGGCGGCTACGACGGCCGTTGGGCGCAGCTGTACGACGACCGTCCGGCCTACGAGCCGATCTTGACCTTGGTCGTGGGCCTGCCGGCGTCGATCAAGGGCTGCGGCGAGTCGGTGTCGGTCACCGCCACGGTGACGGGCGGCCTGCCGCCTTACTCCTATGCCTGGAGCAATGTCGGCTGGTACTCGGGCGCCTCGGCGGAGATCGCGCCCGGCGCCACCGCGACGCTGGTGGTGACCAGCGCCGACGGGCAGAGCGGCACGGGCAGCACGCTCAATCGGGGCGGCCTGGCCGGCTGCGGCGGCGGTGGCGGCGGTCCGGGCAATCCGATCCCGTAAGCGCGGCGTCCCGCGTTTCCCAAGAGCCCCGCCCCTCGGCGGGGCTCTTTCGTTTCGGGTCGGTCGTCACGAGGAACGGCGATGCACATCTCGCCTGAGCGCTTGACGGCGGCCAAGTCCTACGGCTAGATTGAAATGATATAACGTTTCAATAAAGCATCGGGGCAACGAACATGACGTACGGACGGGGTGGGCGCCGCGGCGCGACGCGCGGGCGCGCGCAGCGGTGGGCGGTGGCGGCGGTGTTGCCGTTGGGGGCGCTGGCATGGGCGGCGCCGGCGATCGCGCAAACAACACCGGGCAGCGACTCGCAGCCGGAAGCCGACACCACGCCGCACCAGCTCGACAAGGTCACCGTCAGCGGCGCGGCCGAATCCGCCGCGCTGGACACGCCCAGCGCGACCGCCTCGCGACTGGGACTGACGCCGCGCGAGACGCCGGCGGCGATCGAGATCCTGAGCGCGCAAACCCTCGAGCAGCGCGGCCTGCGCGGCACGGTCGACGCGCTCAGCGCCGCCCCCGGCGTGCTCGCCGGACAGCTGCCGTCCTCGCCCGGCATGACCTCGATGCGCGGCTTCAGCGGCGGCGCGATCTCGCTGCTCTACGACGGCGTGCGCCAGACCGCCGCGCCGCTGGTCACGCGCGATTTCGACGGCTGGAGTTTCGAGCGCATCGAAGTGCTGAAGGGGCCGGCGTCGGTGCTGTACGGCGAAGGCGCGTTGGCCGGCGCGATCAACCTGGTGCCCAAGCGCCCGGACTACGACGCACGCGCGACCTCGTTCCTGCTTGGTTGGGGCAGCTTCGGCAGCCAGCGCTACGCCGTCGATGCCAACCTGCCGCTGGATCCCGACTTCGCCCTGCGCCTGGTCGCCAGCCATCGCCGCAGCGACGGCTACGTCGACGACACCGCCAGCCGCGCCACCTCGGCCAGCCTGAGCGCGCGCTGGCGGCCCAGCGACGCGGTCGAAGTCGACCTGGCGCTGGATCATTACGAGGACGATTACGACACCGCCTACTGGGGCACGCCGCTGGTCCCGCGCGCGATCGCGCGCGACCCCAGCGACCTGGTCGACAGCCGCAACGGCCACGTGATCGACCGCGCGCTGCGCGACCGCAACTACAACGTCGCCGACGGCATTCAGACCGCGACCAGCGACTGGCTGCGCACGCGCGTGAGCTGGCAGCTGCGCGACGGCCTGCGCTTGGTCAACGAGGCCAGCTATTACGACGCGCAACGGCGCTGGCTGAACTCGGAAACCTACACCTACGACGCCGCCAGCGGCCTGCTGAGGCGCGGCATCACCCGCATCGAGCACGAGCACCGCTATTGGGTCGAGCGCGCGAGCCTGCTGTCCGACGGCACGTTCGCCGGACGCCGCAATCGCGCCTCGCTGGGCGTCGAATTCAGCGACGGCGACTTCCGCGTGCCGCGCCGTTTCGGCAGCACCGGCGCGGTCGATCCTTACGCGCCGCAGCGCGGTCTGTTTCCGGTCGGCGACACCGCGCTGAATTTCCCCGGCGCCGGCAACCGCGTCGATTTCGATTCCACCACGCGCACCGCCTCGGTATTCGCCGAGGACGCGTGGTCGCTGACGCCGCGCTGGCTGCTGCTGGCCGGGCTGCGCTACGACCGCATCGAGCTCCAACGCAGCGTGCGCGACTACAACACCGGCGCGGTCACCCGCTTCGCGCGCGACTACGACCCCTTCTCCTGGCGCCTGGGCAGCGTGTTCGATCTGCGCCCGAACACCCAGCTTTACGTGCAATACAGCGCCGCCGTGGCGCCGGTCGGCAGCCTGCCGCTGCTGTCGCTGGCCAACTCGCGTTTCGACCTGACCCATGGGCGTGCGGTCGATCTTGGGCTCAAGAGCAGCTTCTGGGGCGATCGCATCGACCTGACCCTGGGCGGCTACTGGATCGAACAGGACGACATCATCACCCGCGATCCGGCCAACGCCTCGCTGGCCATCCAGGGCGGCCGCCAATCCTCGCGCGGCGTCGAACTGTCGGTGTCGGCCGCGCTCACGCGCGCATTGACCGTCGAAGCCAGCGTGGCCGCCTTGAACGCGCGCTTCGACGAGCTGCGCGAGGCCGGTGGCGTCGACCGCGCCGGCAACACGCCGCCCAACGTGCCCGAGCGCCTGGCCAACCTCTACGCGAGCTACCGCTTCGATGCCGTGCCGCTGCGCCTGAGCGCCGGCCTGCGCCACGTCGGCGCGTTCTACACCAACAACGCCAACAGCATCCGCGTTGAAGCGCATACGGTGTTCGACGCCTCGTTGGCCTACACGCTGCCGTTCGGCGAGATCGCGCTGCACGGACGCAACCTGGGCGACGCCTTCTACGCCGACTGGTCCGGCGGCGCCGCCGATCAGTTGGTGATCGGCGCGCCGCGCAGCCTGGAGCTGACGCTGAAGGTGAACCTGTGAGCCGGCTCGACGCGCCGTCCGGCGTGCAGGCCCTGCACCTGATTGATGTGCGCAAGCAGTTCGGCGACCGCACCGCGTTGGCATCGCTGTCGCTGACGATCGCGCCGGGCGAGGTGTATGCCTTGCTCGGACCCAACGGCGCCGGCAAGACCACCACGCTCAATCTGATTCTGGGCTTCCTGCGCGCCGACGCCGGCCGCATCGAGGTGGCCGGCGTCGACGCCGGCGGCGATCCGCTGCGCGCGCGCGCCCACATCGCCTACCTGCCGGAAACGGTGATGCTGCATCCGGCCCTGAACGCGATCGAAAATCTGGGCTACTTCGCCATGCTCGGTGGCCGCCGCCTCGACGACGCGCAGGCGCGCGCCTTGCTGAGCGAGGCCGGCTTGCAGGAAGAAGCGCATGCGCGGCGCGCGGCCGGTTTTTCCAAGGGCATGCGCCAGAAGGTGGGCCTGGCGATCGCGCTGGCCAAGAACGCGCAGCTGCTGTTGCTGGACGAGCCGACCTCCGGCCTGGACGCCGGCGCCGCCAACGATCTCTCTCACGGCGTGCGCGCCGCCGCGCGCCGCGGCGTGGCGGTGCTGATGGCCACGCACGACCTGTACCGGGTCAAGGACGTGGCGCAGCGCCTGGGCATCCTGCGCGGCGGACGCCTGCTGGTGGAGCGCTCTACCCAGGCGCTGTCGGCGGCCGAAATCGAGGCGCTGTACCTGGAGCAGCTGGCGTGATGAAGGCCTCGCTGACCGCCTACGAATGGACCCTGCTGCGACGCGACCGGCGTGCGTGGTGGGCCTTGCTGTGCCTGGGCGCGCTGGTGCTGTTGGCGTTCGTCGCCAACAGCGCCCAGCTGGCGCAGGCGAACGCGGACAAGCACCGCATCGCCAAGGAGGAACGCGCGCGCTGGTTGGGGCAGGGCGAGAAAGACCCGCACAGCGCCGCCCATTACAGCATCTACGCATTCAAGCCGGCGCCGATCCTGGCCGCGTTGGATCCCGGCGTCGAACCGTATGTGGGCCAGGCGCTGTGGCTGGAAGCGCATGCGCAGAACGACATGTTGTACCGGCCGCAAGGCGAGGCCAGCCTGTTGCAGCGTAGCGGCGCGGTCAGTCCGGCGGGGCTGTTGATCGGCTTCGCGCCGCTGGTCGCGTTCCTGCTCGCGTTCGGCGCGATGGCGGTGGATCGCGAACGCGGCACCTTGCGGTTGGCGCTGGGCGCGGCGACGCGACCGGCTGCGATCGTCAAGACGAAGGCGCTGGCGATCTGGCTGGCGCTGCTGGCGGTGCTGCTGCTGCCGTCGGTGCTGGCGGCCGCAGCGCTGGCGGTGGCGCGACAGGCGCTGGACGCCGACTTCCTCCTGCGTCTGGGCGCATGGAGCCTGACGATGGCCGCATGGCTGGGCCTGCTGGCCGCCTTGGGCCTGGCCGTGGCCAGCCTCGCGCACGGCGTGCGCACGGCCCTGGCGGTGCTGTTCGGTGTGTGGATCGTGTTCGCGCTGGCCTTGCCGCGCTGGGCCGACAGCGCGGTCGAACGCGCCCGGCCGCTGCCTACGACGCAGTCGGTGAAGCAGCGCCTGGCCGAGGAGGCGCCGGCGTTCTGGACCGCCGAGACGGGCAGGGAGAATCAGGCCAGGCTGCTGGCGCAGCACGGCGTGCGCAGCAAGGAAGCGCTGAAGGTCGACCTGCGCGGCGCCGAGCTGGACATGAGCGAGCGCCATGGCTATCGCGTGTTCGACCGCGTGCTCGGCGACTTCTACCAGCGTGTGCTCGCGCAGGACCGCGCGTACGCGGCCTGGGGCTGGCTGTCGCCGGCGATCGCGGTGCAGAGCCTGTCGCCGGCGTACGCGGGCAGCGACTTCGCCCACCACCGCGCCTTCATCGACGGCGCCGAGGCGTATCGGCGCACGCTGGTCAATCGCATGAACCAGGACGTGATGGCGCATCCGACCCAGAACGGCGGCGCGCGCCACACCAACGACGTTTCGCTGTGGTCGCAGATACCCGAATTCCGTCATGCCGCGCCGACCTTGACGGCGGCATGGGGCAATGCCGCGCCGGCACTGTGGGCGCTGTCGCTGTGGTGCGTGCTGGGCTTGAGCGCCTTGGCGCTGGCAGCGCGGAGGCTGCGGCCATGAGCGCGCCCGCCTTTGCCGATTTGCTGCGTTGGGAGCTGCGCCAGGTCGGTCGCAATCGCCTGCTGTGGCTGGTGGTGGGGATGCTGATACTGGCCATGGTCTGGGGCGCGCGCGGCGGCGCCGATCTGCACCGTCAGCAGACGACGGCGATCGAACGCGCGCAGCGCAGCGACGCGGCATGGATGCAGCAGGTGCACGCACGCGCGCAGCGCTATGCCGCCCCGGCCAGCGGCGAACTGCCGTATTGGCAGGATCCCACCGATATCGGCGGCTTCAGCCGCTACTTCCTGCGCGTTCAAGCCTATAAGCCGCACCTGCCCTTGTCGCCGCTCGCGGTCGGCGCCAGCGATCTGCTGCCCGCGCGCCTGCCGGTGAAGCTGGAGACGACGTTCGGCATCGAGCCGGTGTACGACTTCGAGAACCCGCGCGGACTCGCGTTGGGGCGCTTCGACCTGGGCTTCGTGCTGGTCTATCTGCTGCCCATCGCCTGCATTCTCCTGGTCGGCCTGTTGGCCACCTTCGAACGCGACAACGGCATGCTGCGCCTGATCGCCGCGCAGCGCGTCGGCCCGCGCGCCTGGCTGAGCGCGCGCATCGCCGCGATCGCGCTGTGGCTGGCGCCCGCGGTGATGCTGGGTCTAGGCCTGGCCCTGATGCTGGCCGGCGTCGACCTGTCGGCTGCCTGGTCGGAACTGCTGGTAGCGATGGCGCTGGTACTGGCCTATCTGGGCTTCTGGCTGGCGCTGGGATTCGCCGTCGTCGCGCGCTGGCCCAGTGCCGCGGCCGCGATCTCCAGCCTGGTCGCGCTATGGGCGCTGCTCGCGATCGGTCTGCCGTTGGCGGGCAACGCCGCCGTCGCCGCCTACGCGCCCGCGCCCTCGGCGGTCGCGGTGGTGGACGAGCAGCGGCGCGCCAACGACGCCATCGCCGCGCGACGCGATGCCATCGTCGCCACGGCCTTCCACCAGCGCGCCGATCTGTCGGCCGCGATCGAACGCGTGGCGAGCATCGACTATGCGACCCGCCTGAGCTTCCTGGTCCCGGAGTTGGAGCGGCGCCTGTCGCCCTTGCACCAGCGGCAAACCCAGGCGCGCGATCGCCGCGAGCGGGCCTCCGACCTGATCGGCTATCTGTCGCCGCCGCTGGGCCTGCAGTCGGCGATGGCGACCCTGGCCGGCACCGACCTGGCGCGCCATCGTGCGTTCGAGGCGCAGGCGCGCGCCTACCAGCTGGGCCTGCGTGCCTGGTTCTATCCGCGCATCCAGCGCGAGATCGCCGCGCCGACGCCACGCGCGCCGGCCGGCAGCTACGGGCGGATGAACTTCCGCGACTACGACGCGATCCCCGCTTGGTCGGCCGCGTACCCGCCTGCGTCCGAACGCATCGCCACGGTCGCGCCGGTGCTGTCGTGGCTGGCGTTGCTGGCGGCGGCGCTCACCGCGTGGGCGCTGTCGCGCCTGCGCCACTGGCCCACGGAGTTGTAAGCATGCGCCGCACGCGACCATGGACGAACCCCGCGCTGCTGGCGCTGTCTTGCGCGCTGGCCTGGCCGGCGCAGGCGCAGCGCGCCGGCGACAATGCGGTCACCGCCGCCGAGGATGCGTTCGGCGCGACCCTGGGCAACGAAAGCATCGGTCTGTACAGCAGCAAGCAGGTGCGCGGCTTTTCGCCGGTGGAGGCGGGCAACGTGCGCATGGAGGGCCTGTACTTCGACCGCCAGGGCACGGTGCCGCCGGCGCTGGTCGAGGGCTCCAGCATCCGCGTCGGCCTGTCGGCGCTGAACTACCCGTTCCCCGCGCCGACCGGCATCGTCGACTACCGCCTCAAGAAGGCCGGCGACCGGCGCGTGCTGAGCGTGCTGGGCGCGCTCAACGCCTATGGCGCGCCGGCCCTGGAACTGGACGCGAAGCTGCCCATCGCCGAGGGCGTGTTCGGCGTCGCCGCCAATCTGTCCTGGGCGCGCGAGGAGTATTACGACGGCGCCGACGCGCGCTACCTGCGCGCGGCGGTGGTGCCGCGCTGGCGGCCGTCGGAGCACGTCGAGGTTCTGCCGTTCTGGAGCATCTCGCGCGGCCGCGACGAGGAGGTCGCGCCGGTCATCGTCACCGCCGGCAACTACCTGCCGCCCAAGGTCCAGCGCCGCCGCCATTTCGGTCAGCGCTGGAGCGACAACGAGTACGACAGCCGCAATTACGGCGTGATCGCCAAGGCGCGCTTCGGCGAGCATTGGGCGCTGGCCGGCGGCGTGGTGCGCTCGATCTTCGAGATGCCCAGCGGCTATGCCGAATTGTTCGTGGACACCACGCGCGACGGCCTAACGCGCGAGAAGGTCATCGCCGATCCGCGCCAGCGCTCGGCCTCCACCAGCGGCGAGCTGCGCGTGAGCCGCAGCTTCAACGAAGGGCCGCGCCTGCACGTCGTGCACGCGGCCGTGCGCGGACGCGACCTGCGCAGCCGGTACGGCGGCTCGGCGCCGGCGCTGGACTACGGTTGGCGCCGTCTCGGCGAGCCGGTGCCGGTGCCGCAGCCGGACGAGTTCGCGTTCACCGCGCGCACCCAGGATCAGGTTCGCCAGTGGACCGGCGGCTTGGCCTACGAGGGCCGTTGGCGCGATCGCGGCGAACTCAGCCTGGGCCTGCAGCGCACCCGCTACGAGAAGCACGTCGATCAGCCCGGTCTGACACGCGCATCCACGCACGACGACCTGTGGCTGCCCAACGCCAACCTGACCGCCTATCTGAGCCGGCGGCTCGCGCTGTATGCGGGGCACACGCGCGGCTTGGAGGAAAGCGGCGTCGCGCCCGACGACGCCGCCAACCGCAACCAGGCCCTGCCGGCGATCCGCACCCGTCAGACCGACGCCGGCCTGCGTTGGACGCTGCCCAACGAGATGAAACTGGTCGCGGGCCTGTTCGACGTGCGCAAGCCCTACTTCATCACCGACGAACGCAATGTCTACGGCGCGCTCGGCGAGGTCCGCCATCGCGGCGTCGAACTCAGCCTGAGCGGGCGTCCCAGCGACAACCTCAGCCTGGTCGCCGGCGCGGTGCTGATGCGGCCGCGCGTGAGCGGCGAAGCGGTACGCGAGGGCCGCGTCGGCGAACGCCCGATCGGCCAGGCCGAGCGCGTGCTGCGCACCGACCTGGAATACCGGCCGCCGGCCTTGCCGGGCTGGTCGTTCGATCTGGCCATGAGCCATTACGGCGAACGCGTGGCCTCGCGCGACGGCATCAATCGCGTTCCCGCCTACAGCCTGGCCGATATCGGCGCGCGCTACCGCTTCAAACTCGGCAATGCGCCGGCGACGTTGCGTCTGCTGGTCGCCAACGTCGGCGACACCTACGCCTGGAACCTCTACGGCCACAACAGCTTCGGCCTCACCGACGGCCGCCGCTACGTGGTCCAGCTCGCGGTCGATTTCGAGTCTTAGTCCCATGCGACAAGGAGAAACAGCCCCCATGCTGCGCCAGGAACGGCAATACCCGGATCGCCCCGTCGCACGATCGCGCGCACGCGCCGCCGCAGCGGTGCACGCAGTCGCGCAGACGCGGCCGCTGGTGCACAGCGGCGTCTGTCACGGCACCCTGGGCGAACTGCTGCAAGGGCCTTACGAACGCGACGGCGAACTGCACATCGGCATCGTGTCGCTGCCGGTGCGCCGTTACAGCTGGATGCATTTCGTGCCGGGCGAGGACGGCGACATCGGCACCGAGCTGGCGGGCAAGGACAAATGCCGTCAGGCGATCGCCTTGTACCTGGCCCACCACGGCCGCTGTTTGCCGCCAGGACGCTGGAGCCACGACTCCGAGCTGCCCACCGGCAAGGGCATGGCCAGCTCCACCGCCGACATCGTCGCCACCATCCGCTGCCTGGACCGCGTGTTCGGCCTGCGCTCGCCGCCGGCGCTGCTGGCCGCGCTGCTGCGCCAGATCGAACGCTCCGACAGCGTGTTTCTGGATCGCCACGCCTTGTACCTGAGCGGCCGCCAGGAAGTCGTGCGCACGTTTCCGCGCGCGCTGCGGCTGCACGCCTGCTACATCGACGAGGGCGGCACGGTGGAGACGGAACGCGTCGCCGCCGATCTGCTCGCTCACTATCGCGACCGTCTCGACGACTACCGCGGCAATCTCGAACGCATGCTGCAGGCCTTCGCCGGCCACGACGTACGCGCGATCTGCGACTGCGCGACCCGCAGCGCCGCGCTGGCCCAGGGCGCGATCGCCAAGCGCCGCTTCGATACCTTGCTGGAGCACCGCCGCGAGCTGGGCGCCGACGGCATCGTCGTCGCGCACACCGGCAGCCTGATCGGCTATCTGTACGCGCGCCGCCCCGGCATCGCGCGCATGAGCGAGCTGTCGTCGTTCTTCCGCGGCTTGGGGCACCAGTGCCGCTTCGTGGAGACCGGTCCGTGAACGGCGTGCACGCGCACATCGCCGATGCGATCAAGGCGCCCGATCTGGTCCGCCTGGGACCGAACCTGTACGTGGCGCGCTTCGAGACCATGAAGGTGTACTCGACCCTGGTGGCGGTGGAGCGCCTGCTCGCCAGCGGCCGCATCGCGCCCGGCGCCACCCTGATCGACAGTTCCAGCGGCATCTACGCCTACGCGCTCGCGCTGGCCTGCCACAAGTTCGGTCTGCGTTGCCGCATCGTCGGTTCCAAGACCGTCGACCAGACCCTGATGGTGCAGCTGCGCATCCTCGGAGCGACCGTCGAACAGGTCGAACCCCAGGCCACGCTCAAGCTGGATCAGAGCCTGCGCGTGGCGCGCATCCACGAACTGCTCGCGGCCGATCCCGGCCTGCACTGGATGCAGCAGTACCACGACGACATCCACTACCACGGCTACGCGCCGGTCGCCGAGACCCTCGCCGCCAGCCTGGGCTGCGCAGGGCTGAGCGTGGTCGGCGGCATCGGTTCGGGCTGCTCCACCGGCGGCCTGGCGCAGGCGCTGCGCGAGCGCGACGCGTCGGTGGAACTGATCGGCGTGCAACCCTTCGGCAGCCTGACCTTCGGCTGCCAGCACCTGGAAGACCCGGGCATCATCATCGCCGGCATCGGCAGTTCGATTCCGTTCCGCAACGTGCGCCACGCGCTCTACGACCAGGTGCACTGGGTCTCGTTCGACTACGGGCTGGCCGGGTCGGTGGCGCTGCTGCGCGAGCATGCGGTGTTCGCCGGCCTGTCGTCGGGCTGCTGCTATCTGGTCGCCGCGCGCGAGGCGGCCCTACGGCCCGAGCGCAACATCCTGTTCGTCGCTGCCGACACCGGCCATCGCTACGTCGAGGGCGTGTTCGCCCAGTACCGCGACGCGCTGGATCCGCGTGCGCTTGCGCCCAAGACGATCGAGTCGCTGGACGAACTGGCGCTGCCGTGGTCGGCGATGGCCTGGCGGCGTCGCGAGTACTCGTCGGCCGACACCGTTTCTATCGATCCCGCGTCCAGCGGAATTTCCGCGCCGGCCATGGCCGCGCCGTCCCCCATTTTCTAAGGAGCAGCGCCATGGCGCATCTGTTGATGATCGAAAGCTGGGTCGGCGGCGCCGGCCGGATCTTTCCGCCCGCGATCGGTCGGCTCGGCCACCGCTACACCTTCGTCACCCGCAACCGCGACCATTACCGCGACCCGCGTACGCGCGAGATCCATCCGGTCATCGAATACGCCGATCACGTGCTGAGCTGCGACACCAACGACGTGCCGGCGCTGATCGAGTTCCTGCGCGCGCAGCACGCGATCCTGAAATTCGACGGCGTGGTCACCATCTGCGATTACTACATCGACACCGTGGCCCAGGTCGCGCAGGCGCTGGACCTGCCGCAGGCGTTTTCCGCCAACGTGGTCATGGAGCGGCGCAAGGATCGGGTGCGCGAGGCGATAGCGCGCGCCGGTCTGCCCAACCCGAAGTATGCCGTCGCCGCCGACTGGGAGCAGGCGCGCGCCGAGGCGCGGCGCATCGGGTATCCGCTGATCCTCAAGCCCACCGATCTGGCCTCCAGCGCCTTCGTGCGCCTGGTGCACGACGAAGTCGAGCTGTGCCATGCCTTCGATGCGCTGGAGCAGTTCCCGCGCAACTTCCGCGAGCAGCCGCGGGTGCCGCTGGTGCTGCTGGAGGAATACCTGCAGGGCGAGGAGATCAGCGTCGAGGCCTGCACCTTCGAGGGCGAAACCACGGTGATCGGCATCACCGACAAAAGCCTGACCGGCTTTCCCTATTTCATCGAGGACGGCCACATGTTCCCGGCGCGGCTGGACGCCGCCCAGGCCGAGGCGGCGATCGCGCTGGTGCGCGGCGCGCTGGCGGCGGTCGGCCACGACCACGGCATCAGCCACACCGAGGTCCGACTGACCGCCGATGGGCCGCGCGTGATCGAGATCAACCCGCGTCCGGGCGGCAACTACATCGTCGAGCTGATCCAGCGCGTGACCGGCATCGATCTGCTGGACGCGCAGATCGAGCTGGCGCTGGGCCGCCGTCCCAACCTCGCGCCACGCGACACCGGCGTGCGCAGCGCGGCGATCAAGTTCCTGGTGCCGCCGCGCGGCGGCCGCGTCGAATCGGTGGCGGGCGCCGACAGTCTGGACGCCGATCCGCACCTGGCGCGCTGGAGCCTGGCCGCGATCGCCGGCAGCGAAGTCGCCGCGCCGATCGATAACGCCTGCTACCTGGGCCATGTGATCGCGGTCGACCGGCAGGGCCAGGACGCACGCCGTTACGCCGAGCGCGCGCTGGAGCGCGTGCGCCTGGACTACGCCGGGCCGGTCGCGGCCTGAGCCGGCGCCGCCTACTAGGAGTTCCTCATGTCCCTGCATAACGAAGTGACCGCGCCGGCCTCCGTCGCCGACCTCACCGCCGCCGCGCTGCGCGGCGACTACGGCCGCGATCCCGCCGACCTGCACGCGGTGGGCGCGTTCTGGGTGCGGCAGAGCACGCAGTTCCCCGGCACCGACACCAAATACCGCAACTACTACCTGGTGCTGCGCGCGGAAGCCGGCTTCGGCGGCTGCTGCCTGGAGCGCGACCAGCTCGATTCCATCGTCGCCGAGGAGCTGTCCGGGCGCAGTCTGGCCGAGCTGCTGCGCGACGCGCGCACGCCGGTGCGCGTGGCCGCGCTGGATGCGTACTTCTCGCTGGTCCGCCCGCATCGCGAGCAGGCGGGCGCGCAGCGCTTCGATCTGCCGCACGGCACGCCGCTGCAGCGCGCGCAGGCGCGCGACCAGGCCATCGCCGGCCTGCTGCGGATCGAGCCGGGCATGCGGGTGGGCTTGATCGGCGTGGTCAATCCGTTGGTGGCGGCGATCGTCGCGCGCGGCGGCGTCTGCCTGCCTTGCGACTTCAATCTCGAGCGCACCCAGGACGGCACCCAGGTCGTGCGCGACATGCGGCCGGTGCTGGCGCAGGCCGACCTGGTGATCGCCACCGGCATGACCTTGAGCAACGGCTCCTTCGACGACATCCTGACCGCGCTGCGCGCGCGCGGCGTGCCGCTGGTGGTGTACGCGCAAACCGGCAGCGCGATCGTGCCGCGCTTCCTCGGCCACGGCGTGGCCGCGGTCTCGGCCGAGCCGTTCCCGTTCTCGCAGTTCAGCGCCGATCCCACACCGATCCATCTGTACCGCGCGCCGGGTTACGACGACGGCGTGCGCGCGGTCGCATGAGCGCGCCCGCGCCCGCGCTGGATGCGCGCAGCCGCCGGCGCGGATTGAACGGCCTGCTGGTCTACACGTTCTTCATGGTGAGCGGCTTCGCCATGCTGATGCCGCTGGTCGCGGTGCACTACGTCAACGACCTGGGCTTCGCCGCGGCCGCGGTCGGCCTGGCGCTGGCGGTGCGCCAGCTGACCCAGCAGGGACTGGCCCTGGTCGGCGGCGTGCTGTCGGACCGCTACGGCGCGCGCCGCATGATCTGCCTGGGCGTGCTGCTGCGCGCGCTGGGTTTCGCCAGCCTGGCCTATGCGGGCGATCTGCCGGCGCTGCTGGTGGCGATGCTGCTGTCGGCGCTGGGCGGCGCGCTGTTCGAGGCGCCGTATCAGGCTTCGATCGCGGCCCTGACCACGGCGCAGACGCGGCCGCGCTACTACGCGCTCAGCAACTGGGTCAGCGGTGTGGCCACCACGGTCGGACCGCTGATCGGCGTGGCCCTGCTGCGTTTCGACTTTCGCGTGGTGTGCCTGGTCGCGGCGGCCTGCTTCGCGCTCAACTTCGCGATCGCGCTGGCGCTGTTGCCGCGCGTGGAGATGCCCGAGCGCGCGGCGCCCAGCCGCGGCCTGGGATTGGTCGGGCGCGACACCCACTTCCTGGGCCTGGTCGCGCTGATGATGCTGTACTGGTTCGTCGCCGTGCAGATCAACATCAGCTTCCCGCTGTTGGCGCAGCGCCTCAGCGGCGACGTCGCCGGCGTCGGCGCGATGTTCGCGGTCAGCGCCGGCCTCACGGTGGCGCTGCAATATGTACTGGTGCGCCGGCTGGAGCGGCGCTGGACGCCGGCGCAGGTGCTGGTGGCGGGCGTGGTGCTGATGTCGCTGGCCACCGCCGCGATCGGCTGGGTGTCGGGCTTCCCGGCGTTCCTGGTGTGCGTCGCCGTGTTCTCGATCGGCGCGCTGATGACGCGTCCGACCCAGCAGACCCTGATCGCCGGGCTGGCCGATCCGCGCGCGCTGGGCACCTACCTGGGCGTGAGTTCCTTGAGCCTGGCCGTGGGCGGCGGCATCGGCAACGTCGCCGGCGGCTGGCTGGTCGACGTCGCCGCGGCGCGGCAGTGGCCGTGGCTGCCGTGGAGCGTGTTCGGCGCGGTCGGCCTGCTCAGCGCCTTCGGCCTGTCCGCACTGCTGCGCGGCCGCACGCCGCGCGCGCAGACCGTAACCGGCTAAAGCCGCAAACGAAAAGCCCCGCACTCGGCGGGGCTTTTCGTTGCCGCGTGCGGGCGAATCGGGTCAATCGCCCAGCGTCAGCAACGAGGCGTTGCCGCCGGCCGCCGTGGTGTTGACCGTGATGGTCTTTTCGGTGGTGAAGCGCGGCAGGTAGTGCGGGCCGCCGGCCTTGGGGCCGGTGCCGGACAGGTTCTGTCCGCCGAAGGGCTGCACGCCGACCACCGCGCCGATCTGGTTGCGGTTGACGTAGCAGTTGCCGACCTTGACCCGCGCGGCGATGCGCTCGATGGTCTCGTCGATGCGCGAGTGGATGCCCAGGGTCAGGCCGTAACCGGTGGCGTTGATCGCGTCGATCACCGCATCGAGCTGGTCGGCCTTCCAGCGGATCACGTGTAGGACCGGGCCGAAGACTTCCTTGTGCAGCTGGTCCAGCGACTTGAGCGCGTAGGCGCGCGGCGCGAAGTAGCTGCCGTGGGCGCTGTCGGCATCCATCGCGACCTCGGCGATCTTGGTCGCTTCCTTGTCCATGCGCGCGGCATGCTCGTTGAGCATCTTCAGCGCGTCCTCGTCGATCACCGGGCCGACGTCGGTGGACAGCAGACCCGGGTCGCCGACCTTGAGCTCGGCCATGGCGCCGGCCAGCATCGAGGTCACTTTGTCGGCGATGTCTTCCTGCACGAACAGCACGCGTGCGGCCGAGCAGCGCTGGCCGGCCGAGGTGAAGGCCGAGCCGATCGCGTCCTTGACCAGCTGCTCCGGCAGCGAGGACGAGTCGGCGATCAGCGCGTTCTGGCCGCCGGTCTCGGCGATCAGCACGCCGATCGCGGCGTCGCGCGCGGCCAGGGCGCGGTTGATCGCGCGCGCGGTGTCGGTGGAGCCGGTGAAGGCGACGCCGGCCACGCGCGGGTCGCGGGTCAGCGCCGCGCCGACGGTGGCGCCGTCGCCGGGCAGGAACTGCAGCACCGCCTTAGGCACGCCGGCTTCGTGCAGCAGCTTCACCGCGTAGTAGCCGATCAGATTGGTCTGCTCGGCCGGCTTGGCGATCACGCTGTTGCCGGCGGCCAGGGCAGCCGCGATCTGGCCGGCGAAGATCGCCAGCGGAAAGTTCCAGGGGCTGATGCAGACGAACACGCCGCGCCCGGACAGGTGCAGGGTGTTGGACTCGCCGGTCGGGCCGGGCAGCGCCTCGGGCGCGAACAGCTTGCGCGCCTGCTGGCCGTAGTAGCGCAGGAAGTCGACCGCTTCGCGCACTTCGGCGACGCCGTCGGGGATGGTCTTGCCAGCTTCCTTGGTGCACAGCGCGAGGTACTGCGGCATGCGCTGCTCGAGCAGGTCGGCGGCGTGTTCGAGGATCGCGGCGCGGCTGGCGGCCGGCGTGGAATCCCAGGCTTCCTGCGCGGCGACCGCGTTCTTCAGCGCCAGCTCGACCGTGGCGGCGTCGGCCGCGCGCCACTGGCCGACGGTCTCGCGACGGTCGGACGGATTGGTCACGGCGATGTCCGGGCCGGCGACGTTGGCGCCCGGCACCAGCGGCGCGGCGCGCCAGTCGGTGACGGCGGCGTTCACTTGCGCGGCGAGGGACTGCAGTTGCTGATCGTTGGCGAGATTGACGCCCATGGAATTAGCCCTTTCGGCAAGCTGGTTCGAAGCGGCATAGCTGCGGTACAGATCGACCGGCAGCGGAATACGCGGGTGGGGGATGCTGGCGAAGGCGGACACGGTCTCGACCGGGTCGCGGATCAGTTCGTCGATCGCGATGTCTTCGTCGGTGATGCGGTTGACGAAGCTGGAGTTGGCGCCGTTCTCGAGCAGGCGGCGCACCAGGTACGGCAGCAGATCCTCGTGCGAGCCCACCGGCGCGTACACGCGGCAGGGCACGTCGAGGCGATCGGCCGGCACGACCTCGGCGTAGAGATCGTCGCCCATGCCGTGCAGCTTCTGGAACTCGAACGCGCGGCCGGCCGCCATGCGGTGCACGGTGGCGATGGTCTGCGCGTTGTGGGTGGCGAACATGGGATAGATCGCGTCGCTGGCGTCGAGCATGCGGCGCGCGTTGGCCAGGTAGGACACGTCGGTGTTGGGCTTGCGCGTGAACACCGGGTAGCCGAGCTGGCCGTCGACCTGGGCGCGCTTGACCTCGCTGTCCCAGTAGGCGCCCTTGACCAGACGCACCGGAATGCGGCGGCCGGTGCGGCGGGCCAGGTCGGCGAGGAAGTCGATCACTTCCGGCGCGCGCTTCTGGTACGCCTGCACCGCCAGCCCGTAGCCCTGCCAGCCGTCCAGCGACTTGTCGGCGTAGGCCGCGGCGATCACGTCCAGCGACATTTCCAGGCGGTCGGCTTCCTCGGCGTCGATGGTGAAGCCGATGCCGTAGCTTTTGGCCAGCTGCGCCAGTTCCAGCACGCGCGGGGTCAGTTCGGCGAACACACGCTCGCGCTTGGCGTGCTCGTAGCGCGGATGCAGCGCCGACAGCTTGACCGAGATGCTGGGCGCGGCGAACACGTCGTGCTGCAGGTAGTGGCCGCCGGGGCCGCTCTTGCCGATCGCGTGGATCGCCTGGCGGTAGGCCTCCAGGTAGCGCAGCGCGTCCTTGGTGGTCAGCGCGCCTTCGCCCAGCATGTCGAAGGAATAACGGTAGCTGGCGTTGTCGCCCTTCTTGGAGCGCGACAGCGCCTCGCCGATGGTGCGGCCCATCACGAACTGGTGGCCCATGATGCGCATCGCCTGGCGCACGGCCAGGCGGATCACCGGCTCGCCGACGCGGCCGATCAGGCGCTTGAAGGCGTTGTGGACGTCGCGCTTGGTGTCGTCGGCCAGATCGACCAGGTGGCCGGTCAGCATCAGGCCCCAGGTGGAGGCGTTGACCAGGACCGAATCGGACTGGCCCAGGTGTCGCTTCCAGTCGGCCTCGCCGAGCTTGTCGCGGATCAGCTTGTCGGCGGTTTCCTGGTCCGGAATGCGCAGCAAGGCCTCGGCCACGCACATCAGCAGCACGCCTTCCTCGCTGCCCAGGTCGTACTGGCGCATGAAGGCTTCGATCGCGCCCTGGTCCTGGGCGCGCGCGCGGACCCGTGCGACCAGGTCGGCGGCGGTGCTTTGCGCGGCCTGGCGGTCGGCTTCGGGCAGGCGCGCCTGTTCGAGCAGACGGGTCACGTGTTCGGCTTCGTCGCGGACCCAGGCGGCGGTGATCGCCGCGCGCGGGGCGGCCGGGGCCGGGGGCAGTTCGGGGCTGATCAGCGCGCGCGGCGGCGGGCCGTCGGCGGCGTCGGAGGAGGAGTCGATGGTCATTCGGACCGCAGCGCAGCGGAGGGGAGCCGCTTAGTTTAGAGCTTTCGGTCCAATCCGGTCTGTCGTAACCCGGCGGCCGGGGCCGTGCGGTTGCGAACGGAGCCGGTCCGGGGCCGTCGTCCGGCCGTCCTCGGGCCGATCGCACGATCCCGCGCTGCGGCGCGCCGGGGTCGTGCCAAGCCGTCCGCGCAAGGCCCGTAGAGCCTGCGTGAACGCCTCGCGGGTTGCCGCAGGACGGGTCGGAGGCTACCATTTCGCGGATTATCCGTAGCGCCGTCACCGGCGTGATGGGCCCTGGACGGGGCTCGCCAGCCACCTCATTCCGGACGGTTCCCCCGCGCCAGTGCCTGGCAGGGGCGGTAGCCGGGAGGGGCAGCCCGCGGAGCAGACAACGCAACCTTCTACGATTTTCGGGGCTCGAACTGATGAAAGCCGGTCGTTTCAAGCAGTGGGCAGTGGGCGTCGCCGCGACGGCGCTGCCGGTCCTTGCATTTGCTCAGGCTGCCGATCCCAAGCCGTGGCAGTTGAACATGGGCCGCGGCGTCACCGCCCAGTCGGTCAACGCCTACGAGGCGCACATGCTGGCGCTGTGGATCTGCGTGGTGATCGGCATCCTGGTGTTCGGCGCGATGGCCGTGGCGATGTTCAAGTTCCGCCACTCCAAGGGCGCGGTGGCCGATAAGGACTTCACCCACAGCACCAAGCTGGAAATCATCTGGACCGTGGTCCCGGTCGTGCTGCTGGTGGCGATGGCGTTCCCGGCCACCAGCAAGCTGATCAAGATGTACGACACCCGCCAGTCGCAGATGACCATCAAGGTCACCGGCTTCCAGTGGATGTGGAAGTACGACTACCTGGGCGAGAACGTCTCCTTCACCAGCCGCCTGGACCGCAAGAGCGACGCCCTGCGCCAGAGCAAGAAGACCGTCACCCAGGCCGACCACGAGCACTACCTGCTCGACGTCGACAACGTCCTGGTGCTGCCCACCGACACCAAGATCCGCTTCGTGATCACCGCCGACGACGTCATCCACGCGTGGTGGGTGCCGGCGCTGGGCTGGAAGCAGGACGCGATCCCGGGCATCGTCAACGAAGCCTGGACCGAGATCAAAGAGCCGGGCGTGTACCGCGGCCAGTGCGCCGAGCTGTGCGGCAAGGACCACGGCTTCATGCCGATCGTCGTGCGCGCCGTGCCCAAGGCCGAATACCAGAAGTGGCTCGCCGAGCAGAAGGCCAAGAACGCGCCGGCCGCTCCGGCCGCGGCGCCCGCCGCCCCGGCTGCGCCGGCCGAAGCCGCTCCGGCGCCCGCGACCGCCGGCACCCAGAACTCCGTGGCCACGACCGCTCCTGCGGTCGCCGGTTGATCGACTCAGCATTAATTCAGAGGTAGGCCATGGCTGCCACGCACCCCGTCGCCGATCATCACGATGATCATCACGCCCACCAGCAGGGCTTCATCGAGCGTTGGTTCTTCTCGACCAACCACAAAGACATCGGCACGCTGTATCTGATCTTCAGCTTCGTGATGTTCATCATCGGCGCCGGCATGTCGGTGATCATCCGCGCCGAGCTGGCGACGCCGGGCCTGCAGCTGGTCAAGCCCGAGTTCTTCAACCAGATGACCACCATGCACGCGCTGGTGATGATCTTCGGCGGCGTGATGCCGGCCTTCGTCGGCCTGGCCAACTGGATGATCCCGCTGCAGATCGGCGCGCCGGACATGGCGCTGCCGCGCATGAACAACTGGTCGTTCTGGATCCTGCCGTTCGCCTTCACCCTGCTGCTGATGACGCTGATCCTGCCGGGCGGCGCGCCGGCCGGCGGCTGGACCCTGTACCCGCCGCTGTCGCTGCAGGGCGGCAACAACGTCGCCTTCACGATCTTCGCCATCCACATGATGGGCATCAGCTCGATCATGGGCGCGATCAACGTGATCGCGACCGTACTCAACATGCGCGCGCCGGGCATCGACCTGCTGAAGATGCCGATCTTCTGCTGGACCTGGCTGATCACCGCCTTCCTGCTGATCGCGGTGATGCCGGTGCTGGCCGGCGCCGTGACCATGCTGCTGACCGACAAGTTCTTCGCCACCTCGTTCTTCAACGCGGCCGGCGGCGGCGACCCGGTGATGTTCCAGCACATCTTCTGGTTCTTCGGTCACCCCGAGGTCTACATCATGATCCTGCCGGCGTTCGGCGTGGTCTCGGAGATCATCCCGACCTTCAGCCGTAAGCCGCTGTTCGGCTACCAGGCGATGGTGTACGCGACCGCCTCGATCGCCTTCCTCTCGTTCATCGTGTGGGCGCACCACATGTTCACCGTCGGCATGCCGCTGGGTGGCGAGATCTACTTCATGTTCGCGACCATGCTGATCGCGGTCCCGACCGGCGTGAAGGTGTTCAACTGGGTCACCACCATGTGGCGCGGTTCGATCAGCTTCGAATCGCCGATGCTGTGGGCGATCGCGTTCGTGATCCTGTTCACCATCGGCGGCTTCTCGGGCCTGATGCTGGCGATCGTGCCGGCCGACTTCCAGTACCACGACACCTACTTCGTGGTCGCGCACTTCCATTACGTGCTGGTGACCGGCGCGCTGTTCTCGATCATCGCCGCGGTCTACTACTGGTGGCCGAAGTGGACCGGTCGCATGTACAACGAGACGGCGGCCAAGTTCCATTTCTGGTGGACGATCGTGTTCGTCAACCTGCTGTTCTTCCCGCAGCACTTCCTGGGTCTGGCCGGCATGCCGCGCCGCATCCCGGACTACAACGTGGTCTTCGCCGACTGGAACCTGATCAGCTCGATCGGCGCCTTCGGCATGTTCCTGACCCCGTTCATGATGCTGGGCATCCTGTGGCACTCGAAGAAGTACGGCGCCAAGGCCGAAGCGCGTTCGTGGGACAGCGCCAAGGGCCTGGAGTGGACCGTGCCGAGCCCGGCGCCGCACCACACCTTCAGCACGCCGCCGGTCATTCGCGATGGCGATCTGGCTCACGGCGATATCACCCACTGAGGCTAGCGTCCAGCAAGAAGCACGGAGTACATCGCTTCGGATTGATACGGATTGCAAGCCATAACCCCGCCTTCCTTCGGAAGGCCGCCCCCTTAACTTAAGGGGGCTCCAAAGGTGGGGATTCCGGAGCTACTAAGACTATGAACAAGACGCCTCACAACCCGGATATCGAAGCGCGCCGCAAGAGCGCGCGGCGTACCGCGTTGTGGGCGGCGGGCATCGCGGTGACGGTGTACGTGCTGTTCATCCTCAGCGGCGTGATGTCGTCGGGCGGCGTGTCGCAATGAGCGCCGGCAGCGACCCGCGCGCCAGCAAGAACACCGCCGGGCTGCTCAAGCTGGTGCTGGTGGCGCTGGCCGCGTTCGCGTTCACCTTCACCCTGGTGCCGCTGTACCGCATCGCCTGCGAGAAGGTGTTCGGCATCCGTCTGGAGCGCACCGCCGCCGAAGGCGTGGCCGACGCCCAGGCCCAGGGCGCGCGCATGGTCACCGTGCAGTTCGACGGCGGCGTGAACTCCAAGCTGCCGTGGTCGTTCCACCCCAACCAGGTCACCATGCAGGTGCGCCCGGGCGAGCAGTACGAGACCACCTACTACGCGCATAACGACAGCGACCGCACCATCGTCGGCAGCGCCGTGCCCTCGGTCGCGCCGGCGCGCGCGTCGGGCTATTTCAGCAAAACCGAATGCTTCTGCTTCACCGCCCAGACCCTGGCGGCGGGCGAGAAGCGCGACATGCCGGTGCGTTTCATCGTCGACCCGAACCTGCCGGCCGACGTGAATACCATCACGCTGTCGTATACCTTCTTCAAGAACGACGTGCTCACCGCGCAACAGCAGGGGACGGCGGCCAAGACGCCGGCTTCGCCGCTGTCGGCGCCGTGATCCCGGTTTCGCCGCCCTTTCATCAGTACCGAACCTAACGGAACGCCGCCATGGCCCAAGCCCACACGCCAGACGCCAACACCTACTTCGTGCCGCATAGCAGCCGCTGGCCGTTCCTGGGTTCGATCGCCCTGTTCGCGACCATGATCGGCGTGGCCAGCTGGCTCAACGAAGTCAGCTGGGGCAAGCCCACCTTCTTCGTCGGCGTGGCGCTGCTGTGCGGCGTGCTGTTCGGCTGGTTCGGCGACGTGATCCGCGAGTCGGTGCGCGGCCACTACAACCGCCAGGTCGACATCTCGTTCCGCATGGGAATGATGTGGTTCATCTTCTCCGAGGTGATGTTCTTCGCGGCCTTCTTCGGCGCGCTGTTCTACGCCCGCCAGTTCGCGCTGCCGTGGCTGAGCGGCGAAGGCGACGGCGTGATGACCAACAGCCTGCTGTGGAGCGGTTACGCCGCCGGCTGGCCGACCAACGGCCCGGGCCTGATCGGCGGCGTGTTCGAGACCATCCCGGCCTGGGGCCTGCCGCTGCTCAACACCATGATCCTGCTGACCTCGGGCGTCACCGTGACCATCGCGCACCACGCGCTGAAGGCCGGCCACCGCAAGCAGCTGCTGATCTTCCTGGGCCTGACCGTGGCCCTGGGCTGTCTGTTCCTGTTCTACCAGGCCGAGGAATACATCCACGCCTACAAGGAACTGAATCTGACCCTGGGTTCGGGCATCTACGGCTCGACCTTCTTCATGCTCACCGGCTTCCACGGCCTGCACGTGACGCTGGGCACGCTGATGCTCGCGATCATCTGGTTCCGTTGCCTGAAGGGCCACTTCGACAAGGACAACCACTTCGCGTTCGAAGCGGTGGCCTGGTACTGGCACTTCGTCGACGTGGTCTGGCTGGGCCTGTTCCTGTTCGTCTACGTGCTGTAAGCGCGAACGACCGCCTTGCGCATCGGGCCGGCACTGCCGGCCCGTTTGCGTCTTGGGCACCTGGGATTTCGCGACGCCTGCCGCAGGGCGGCGGCGCGGCCGGGGCTCAGTTCGGATTGGATCCGATGCCGTGCGGCTGGATCCAGCCCATCTTGATCGACAGGATGATGATCAGGATCAATGCGACGGACAGCGCGATGCGGCGGGTCAGCGCGTTCACCGTGCGCTTGCTCTGCCCCCTGTCCACGAGCATGTAATAGAGGCCGGCGCCCAGGTTCCAGAGAATGACGACCAGGAACGCAATGATCAGCAGGGTCTTGAGCGAGTCGTTCATGGCGGCCTCCGCGCGCGTTAGCGCGAAAAGCGGATTATCGCAGTCCGGCCGGAGGATGTCGTGAGTCGCCGGCGCAACCTCGCCGTCGGCTGGACGCTGGCGCTGCTGACCGTCGCCGTGTTCGCCAATCTCGGCCTGTGGCAGTCGCGGCGCGCGGTGGAGAAGCAGGCCATGCTGGACGCTTCGGCGCGGGTGCTGAGCGAGCGCAAGGCGGTTCCGCTGGCGCAGGCCGCCGACCCGGCCCGCCGCCGCGATTACGACTGGGCCAGCGGCCGCGGCCGCTTCGACGCGCGCGGCGCTCTGTTGCTGGACAACCAGCAGCGCAACGGCCGCGCCGGCGTGCGCGTCTATCGCGTGTTCGTGCCCGAGCGGGGTGCGGGCACCCCGCTGCTGGTCGACCTGGGCTGGCTGGCCCTGGACGGGCAGCGCCGCTTCCCGAGCATTCCGCGCCCCGAGGGCGCGATGGAACTGCGCGGCCTGCTCGCGCCGCCGCCTTCGACCGGCATCGCGCTGGGGCCCGCGCTAGGCGAGGAAGGCGAGGGCTGGCTGCTGACCCGCGTCGACACCGATGCGATCGGCCCCGGCATCGGCCTGTCGGTGCCGCTGGCGCCGCGCGTGCTGCGCCTGGACCCGGCGCTGAAGCTGGGCTACGAGCGCGACCTGGAATTGCTCGCCAACACCCTGCCGCCCGAACAGCACCGCGGCTACGCGCTGCAATGGTTCGCGCTGGCCGCCGCGGTGCTGGCCACCGCCCTGATCCTCACTTTCCGGAAGTCCCGCCGATGAACGCACCGTCCCCCGACGACACCGCCAAGCGCAATCGCAACCGCGCGATGCTGCTGGCGATCTTCGCGCTGTTCTTCGGCAGCATGCTGATCGCCGGCGCGCTGCGTTTTTCGGGCTGGCGCCCACACGGCATGAAGAACCACGGCGAACTGCTGCAACCGCCCGGCGATCTGCGCGAGGTGACGCCGCGCCTGGCCGACGGCAAGGCCTACGAATGGCGTCCGGCCGAACGCCGGTGGCGGATCGCGCTGGCGCCGCCGGCCGGCTGCGCCGCCGAATGCGTGAAGCTGGCCAAGGAGTTGGACACCGTCTGGCAGCTGTTCGGCAAGGACGCGGATTCGGTCGATCTGCTGTGGATCGGTCAGCCGCCCGCGGGCGCGCCGCACCCGGCCGCGCTGCGTGTGCTGCAGCCCACGCCGCAGCTGCGCGCCGGCCTGCCGCGCGCGGACGATCCCAAGGGCGTGCCGGTCTACGTGATCGACCCGAACGGCTTCGTGATTCTGCGCTACGCTCCGGGCTTCGATCCGGCCGGCCTGCGCAGCGATCTGTCCAAGCTGCTGAAACTGATGTGATCCGGTGGCGGACCGCCGCCGCGTCCGCCTCCGCTCGCCACCGAGACCACCGCAAGAGTTCCGCATGAACGTGACGTTCAAACCGACCTGGTACCGCAACTTCCACCGCATCGCCTGGTTGGCGGTCGCGCTCGCGCTGTGCGTGATCGTGTTCGGCGCGTTCGTGCGCCTGTCCAACGCCGGCCTGAGCTGCCCCGACTGGCCGACCTGCTATGGCCGCGCCGCATGGCCGACCGCCGCGCACGAGATCGGCGACCACGCCGCCACCGCGATCCGTCCGGTGGAAGTGCACAAGGCCTGGCGCGAACAGTTCCACCGCATGATCGCCGGCTTGCTCGGCGTGCTGACGCTGACCCTGGCGCTGCTGGCCGCGCGTCGCCGCCGTTACGGCGTGGCGCAGGTGATCGTGGCGGCCGCGCTGGTGGCGGTGTCGATACCGTTGTACATGAAGGGCCAGCACGTCGCCGCGTCGGTGCTGGCCGCGATCGGCGAGGCCGTGCTGCTGTTCGCCGCCTTGCGCTGGAGCAACAGCGACCTGTCGCGTGTGGCCGCGCTGACGCTGGCGGTGATCGTGTTCCAGGCCTTGCTGGGCATGTGGACGGTGACCTGGCTGCTCAAGCCCATCGTGGTGATGGGCCATCTGCTGGGCGGCCTGCTGACGTTCTCGCTGCTGCTGTGGATGGCCTGGCGCGCGACCGATCTGCCGATCCGCCTGGCCGAGGCGGCGACCGTGCGCAGGCTGCTGATCGTCGGCATCGTCCTGCTGGGCGTGCAGATCGCGCTGGGCGGCTGGACCAGCGCCAACTACGCCGCGCTCGCCTGCGGCAACGACTTCCCGACCTGCGTCGGCCAGTGGATGCCCAAGCACGACTTCCGCGAAGCCTTCGTGCTGTGGCGCGGCATCGGCGTGGACTACGAGGGCGGCATCCTCGACGGTGAGGCGCGCATCGCGATCCAGCTCGCCCATCGCGCGATGGCGATGGTGGTGTTCGTGTACCTGCTGGGCCTGGCGATCAAGCTGCTGCGCACGCCGGGCATGCCCGGCTGGGGCTCGCTGCTGGCGCTGCTGACGCTGGCCCAGGTCGGCCTGGGCATCGCCAACGTCAAGCTCAGCCTGCCGCTGACGATCGCGGTGCTGCATAACGCCGGCGCGGTGTTGCTGTTGTTCGTGCTGGTGTCCTTGCTCGCGCGTCTGCGCGCGCCGGAGAATTGAACGTGGCCACCGTCCAACGCGCCAGCGCACGCCAATACTGGGATCTGACCAAGCCGCGCGTGGTCGCGCTGATCGTGTTCACCGCCCTGGTCGGCATGCTGCTCGCGATCGACGGCATGCCCACCATTGCCGAGACCGTGCGCGGCCTGCTCGGCTTCCTCGGCATCTGGCTGGCCGCGTCCAGCGCGGCGGCGATCAACCAACTGCTGGACTCGCGCATCGACGCCAAGATGGCGCGCACGTCGTGGCGGCCCATCGTCGCCGGCCAGATCACGCCGCGGCAGGCGCTGGTGTTCGCATTGATCCTTGCCGCGCTGTCGATGGCGATCCTGATCGCGTGGGTGAACCCGCTGACCGCGATCCTCACCTTCGCCTCGCTGATCGGCTACGCGGTGATCTACACCGTCTACCTCAAGCGCGCGACGCCGCAGAACATCGTGATCGGCGGCATCGCCGGCGCCGCGCCGCCGGCGCTGGGCTGGGCCTCGATCACCGGCACCCTGGACCCGCACGCGCTGCTGCTGGTGCTGATCATCTTCGTCTGGACGCCGCCGCACTTCTGGGCGCTGGCGATCTTCCGCCGCGAGGACTACGCGCGCGCGATGGTGCCGATGCTGCCGGTCACCCACGGCGTGCAGTACACGCGCTGGCAGATCCTGTTCTACACCGTGCTGCTGGTGGTGGTGACGGTGCTGCCCTGGGCCACCGGCATGAGCGGCCTGTTCTACCTGGGCGGCGCGCTGGTGCTGGGCCTGGTGTTCCTGGCCTACGCCTGGAAACTCATGGACCCGCCGGACGAGCTGTACGCGATGAAGGTGTTCAACTACTCCATCGTCTATCTGATGGCGCTGTTCGCGTTCCTGCTGGTCGATCACTGGCTGCTGCCGCTGATGCAGCCGGCGCCGCTGTTCGAATTGCAGCCGGTGGTCTGACCGCGTCGCGCACGCCGTCCTAGCGACGGTGTGCCGACTGTGGCGGACGCGCCGCGCGCGCAACCCGGCGGCGCGAATCCGCATCCAAGGCGGACCGTTCCCGCAGGATGTGCCGCATGCGTTCCCTGTTCGTCCGTCTGTTCGCCGCGCCGGTAGCGGTCTGGCTGCTGCTGTGCGCGCCCGTTCCCGCGGCCGCCGCGATCGTCGAGTACCGCAACGCGCATTGGTTCGACGGCACGCGCTTCGTGCAGGGGCGTTGGTACGCGGTGGACGGTACCTTGACCCAGCGCAAGCCGGCCCGGATCGACCACGTGCGCGACCTGCGCGGCGGCTACGTGTTGCCGCCGCTGGCGGACGCGCACAACCACAATCTGCAAAACGCCTGGGGCGTGCGCAATCATCGCGCGCGCTATCTGGCCGACGGCGTGCAGTACGCGGCCATGCTGTGCGGCGACGCCGCCTCGACTCGAGCCGCGCGCGCCGAACTGGGGGCGGCTCCGATCGAGGTGCTGTACGCCAGCGCCTGCATCTCCAGTTCCGACGGCCATCCGCTGGCGATGGCGCGGCGCAATCCAGACGGCAGCCTGCTCGCGCCCGAGCAGGTATACGACCGCGACTACATCGTCGTCGACACGCCGGCCGACATCGAAGGCAAATGGCCGCTGGTGCGCGCCGCGCAGCCGGATCTGGTCAAGCTGGTGCTGGTCCACAGCGAGCTGGCGCAGCGGCGCGGCGACCCGCGCCACTTCGGTTACAACGGACTGAAGCCGGAACTGGTGGCGCCGCTGGTGCGCAAAGCGCACGCCGACGGCCTGCGCGTGGCGGCGCATGTGGAATCCGCAGCGGACTTCCGTGTCGCCGTCGATGCCGGTGTCGATCTGATCGCCCATTTGCCCGGCTATCAGATCTGGGATGGCCGCGACGAGGCCGACTATCGACTCGACGACGCCGACATCGCGCGCGCGGCGCAGCGCGGCATCGCGGTGATCGCGACCGCCAACGCCGCACTGCAGACCAATGACGATCCGGCCAAGCTCGAGCGCGTGCAGCGCCTGCAGCGCGACAATCTGCGACGGCTCGTCGCCGCCGGCGTGGCGATCGCGATCGGCAGCGACCGCTACGACGGCACCGCGCTGGCCGAGCTGGAATATCTGGCGCGGCTGCAGGCGATGCCGCTGCCGCAGCTGCTGCGCGCGGCGGTGGAGACCACGCCCGCGCTGCTGTTTCCGCGGCGCCGCATCGGCCGCATCGCCGAGGGATACGAAGCCAGCTTCCTGGTCCTGCGCGGCGATCCCCTGGCGGATCCCGCTGCCTTGCGCGGGATCGAGTGGAAAGTCCGCAAGGGCGAGATCTATTGAGCCAGTGCGCGCCGCGCGCGCCACGGACTTCGGCGCCGTAGGGTGCGGTGTGAGCCGCACCATCGCGAGGGCACGATGAGACGGCGCGGTGGTCGCCGCATCCTACGGCGGCCTCCATTCGCTTAGTCGCCGCAGCGTGGCGGCCAGCTGCGGTCCGGATCGGGCGCGAGATCGACCAGGAACAGCTCGCCGGAGTCGCGCGGGTTGGCGGCTTGTCCGAACAAAACCCGATCGCCGGCCGGCGATAGCAGCGGGCCGACCTGGAACACGTCCTCGCGCGCGGGCACGCGTCCCTGCGCGACCCAGCGCCCGTCCTCGCGCTGGAACCGGTACAAGTGCGAGCGGCCGTCGCCGCGCTGTCCGACCAGGATCAGCCGGTGTCCGTCGCGCGAGACCTCGACTTCGTACTCCTGTTCCGCGGTGCTGATCGGCGGGCCGACCAGGTCCACGTCCCAGGCGCCGTCGGCCCGTGGCGTGGCCAGATAGATGTCGGTCAGGCCGGGCCCGCCCGGGCGTGAAGAACCGAAGTACAGCCGTCCGTCGGCGGTCTCGCGCGGCAGCAGCTCGGACTCGGTCGAGTTCACCGGCGCGGGCAGGCGTTGCGGCTGGCCCCAGGCGCCGTCGTCGCCACGCTCGACGCGCCAGATGTCCAGATCGTCGGGATTGCGGCTCGCGCGCGAGGACACGTAGTACAGGCGCCGGCCGTCGGCGCTGAAGTAGGGATCGGCTTCCTGGGCCCGCGGCGGGCCCGCGAACGCGGGCGGCACCGGCGCGCTCCAGCCGCCGCGCTCGCAACGCGACATCAACAGACGGTAGCGGCCGAACGCGCGATCGCTGCGCATGAAGTACAGCTCGCGCCCGTCCGGCGAGAACGTCGGCGAGGATTCGTACTGATCGCTGGCGATCGCCGCAGGCGTCCACGGCTGGGTTGCGTCCGCATGGCAGGCCCCGGCGAGCGCGGCAAGCAGGCACAGCGGCAGACAGGTGCGCATAGCGGCGGGCTCGGGCGAGGGCGGGCGCCCTGTTCGCCGCAGCCTAGCGCGGCTCTACCGGTAAAACAAGTTTTAACGGTTATGATGCCGCGACATCCAGAGCGAGGGGCGACGATGGACAGAAGACATTTCTGCGCGGCGGCATTGGCATCTTGCGCGCCGCTGGCGGCGGCCGCGCCGGCGGCCGGACGGGGCCGGCGCAGTTACGCGGTCGCCGACGGCACCTATGCCCAGGCCGCCGAAGTGCGCCAGCCACGGCGCTGGCTGTTCGTGAGCGGGCAGGTGCCGGCCGACGCGCAAGGCGAGGTACCGGAAGGGTTCGAGGACCAGTGCCGGCTGGCCTGGCGCAATGTCGGCGCGCAACTGCAGGCGGCGGGCATGGGCTACGCGCACCTGCTCAAGGTCACCATCTATCTGGCGCGACGCGAGGATCGCGACGCGGCGCGGGCGGTGCGGCAGGAGCTGCTGGGCCGGCTGCCGCATCCGCCCGCACTGACCGTGGTGGTGGCCGGGATCTATGACAGCGCTTGGCGGTTGGAGATCGAGGCGATCGCGGCGGATTGATCGTCCCGCGCGCCCGCAGGCCCCGGCATGCGCCGAGCCGGTGCATGCTGCGGCCGCGCGGTGGGCTAGAGTCTGCGCGACGCACACGGAGGGCAGACATGATCGATCGACGTGAGTTCATCGGCGCCGCGGGACTGGCCGCATTGGCCGCCATGGCCAACCCCGCATTCGCCGCCGCGGCCGCGCCGCCGCGTTGGAAACCGTACCGCGACACCCTCGCCATCGACGCGCTGGGCGGTACCGAATTGTTCTACATCAAGCCCGACGACCCGGGCGTGCCCACCGCGTTGAAAGCGCTGCGCGAGTGCGGACTGACCGGCATCATGGCCAGCGTCGCGCCGCAGGGCCGCTTCTGGTACACCGACCAGGCCTACGCCGAGACCAAGCAGCGCGTCGAGGATTGGAAGGCGACCATCGCGCGCCATCCCGAGGTGATGCTGCTGGTGCGCAACGCCGCCGACCTCAAACAGGCGCAGCGCGAAAAGAAGGTCGGCATCATCCTCACCTTCCAGGGCACCGAGACCCTGGGCGAGGACGTCGACCGTATCTCGCTGTACCGCGAGCAAGGCCTGCGCGTGCTGCAGCTCACCCACAACCGCCGCAACCTGATCGGCGACGGCTGCATGGAGCCGGGCAACGCCGGCCTGAGCAATCTCGGCCATCAGGTGGTCGAGCGGCTCAATGCCGAGAAGATCGTGGTCGATCTGGCCCACGGCGCGCCGCGCACCATCCGCGAAGGCATCCTGGCCTCCAAGGTGCCGGTGCTGATCGGGCATACCGGCTGCCGCGCGCTGGCCGACGTGCCGCGCATGGTCTACGACGACGAGCTCAAGCTGCTGGCCGATCGCGGCGGCGTCGCCGGCATCATGTTCTGGCCGTACCTGCGCAAGCAGGGGCAGCAGACCTCGGCCGACATCATTCGGCATATCGAACACGCGCTCAAGGTCTGCGGCGAGGACCATGTCGGCATCGGCACCGACCTCAACCTGACCGCCGTGGACATCACGCCCGAGTACGTGAAGGACAACACCGAGTTCATAAAAAGCATGATCGCCGACGGCATCTTCGAGCAGGGGCGCGATCCCAACCTGTTCCTGTTTCCGCCCGACCTCAACACCGCCGACCGCTTCGAGACGCTGGCCGGGATGCTGTCGGCGCGCGGGCATTCGGATGCGCGCATCGCTAAGATCCTCGGAGGCAACTTCGCCCGCGTCATGACCGAGGTGTGGGGATGATCGACCGTCGTGGTTTTCTGCTCGGTGCCGGCGGCCTCGCGCTGACCGGCCTGGCCCGCAACGCGCAGGCCTTCGCGCCGCCGCCGCGGTGGGCGCCGTATACCGACGCCTTCGTGCTGGACGCCTGTAGCACGCTGGGCCGGCAGGACCACCAGGGCGATGCGCCCTTGGACGCGCTCGAGCTGGGCGATCTGCGCGAGTCCGGGCTCAGCGCCATGCAGGTCACCGTGTCGACGGTGGGGCGCTACGAGGATGCGTTCGAGCAGACCATGGCGCAGATCGCCTCCTGGGACGACGAGACCGCGCGCCATCCCGAGCAGTTGCTGCTGGCGCGCACCGGCGCCGATCTGCAGCGCGCGCAGAGTGAGCGCAAGACCGCGCTGATCTACGGTTTCCAGGACACCACGCCGATCGGCGAGGACCTCGACCGCGTGACCCTGTTCCATCGCAGCGGCGTGCGCGTGGTGCAGCTCACCTACAACCTGCGCAACCTGGTCGGCGACGGCTGCCTGGAGCCGGGCGACGGCGGTCTGAGCAAGTTCGGCCATCAGCTGATCGAGGCTTTGAACGAAAAAAAGATCGTCGTCGACCTGGCCCACAGCGGCCGCCGCACCGCGCTGGAAGGCATCGCCGCCTCGAAGTCGCCGGCGGTGATCAGCCATACCGGCTGCGCCGCGCTGGCCGCGCTGCCGCGCAACAAGACCGACGCCGAGTTGCGCGCGGTGGCCGAGCGCGGCGGCGTGGTCGGGATCTACCTGATGCCGTTCCTGCGCACCAAGGGCCAGCCGATGGCCGCCGACCTGATCGCGCACCTCGAACACGCGGTCAAGATCTGCGGCGAAGACCATGTCGGCCTGGGCAGCGACGGCACCGTGTCGGCTACGCGCCTGACCGCCGAGTACAAGGCCGAGCACCGCAAGTTCATCGCCGAGCGCCGCGCCAAGGGCATCTCGGCGCCGGGCGAAGCCGACGACGTCTACCTGATCCTGCCCGACCTCAACCACCCGCGCCGTTTCGAAACCCTGGCGGCGATGCTGTCGGCGCGCGGCCATTCCGACGCGCGCATCGGCAAAATCCTGGGCGGCAACTTCAAGCGGGTGATGAGCGAAGTCTGGGGTTGAGCGCCGGGCAGCGCGTCGCCGCGTCGACGTAGGGTGCGGTGAGCGCAAGCGAACCGCGCCGTCGCGTGGCTTCGAGGGATCGCGATGGTGCGGTTGTCACCGCACCTTACGAGACCGTGATCCGCGCAAGAGTTTTCGCAGGAGCAGTCCGGCCGGCTTCTGCTCTTGCCGTCATTCCCGCGAAAGCGGGAATCCAGTGACTTGGAAGATGCTTGCGTGCACGTTAGGCCTATCGGGGCTAGCTGTGCACCGAGACATGCTCCGCGACTTGAAGCTGTGCGCTGAAGTCACTGGATTCCCGCTTTCGCGGGAATGACGAGCTAAAAGCAACTGCGGAAACTGAAGGCGCACCGCGCGATACGCCTACGGGCCGATGGGGCACACCGACTCCCCTCAGAGCGCAGGCCCCGAATACCCCGCGATCTGCGCACGCAGCGCGCGCGCTTCCTGCAGCAGGCGCGCGGTTTCCGCGCGCTCCTCCATGCTCAGCGCCGACGGCCCGAGTTCGCGCAGCTTGTCGGCGATCTCGGCCTGGCGCTGTTCCACGGCCTGCAGCTCCAGCTGGCTGATGGTGCCCAGGAAATAGCGGTTGATGACCTGCTCGTCGCCGACGAAGCTGCCGGCGGCGAGTTTCTGCAGCGCCTTGGCTTCCTCGCGTTCGGCGAAGTGCTCGATCAGGGCGCCGGTGTTGATGTCCGGCCGCGCCGCGATCAGCTCGACGATTTCCGTCAGCAGCTCGATGCCGTTCTGGCGCAGCACCGCGAAGCGGTAGGGCGTGGGCAGCTCCAGCGCCAGCGACGGCTGCTGCAGCAGCAGCTCGATCGCCGCGCGCACCAGCGAACGCTTCTGCGGCGGCGCGTTGCCGCGCGCGCGCTGCGCGGGCACATGCGTGTCCGGCGTGCTCGCGCGCGCGCCGACGCCGGTCAGCTCGGTGAGGCGCTGACGCATCAGATCGCCGAAGGCGCCGTCGGGAATCTGCGCCAGCAGCGGCTTGGCGCGTTCGGCCAGACGGCCCTTGCCTTCCAGGGTGCCGAGGTTGACGTCGGCGGACAGCGAATCGAACAGGAACTGCGACAGCGGCGTGGCCTCGCGCAGGCGGCGGTCGAACCCTTCCGCGCCCTCGTTGCGCACCAGCGAATCGGGGTCCTCGCCGTCGGGCAGGAACAGGAAAAACGCCTGGCGCCCGTCCTTCATGCGCGGCAGCACCGACTCCACCGCTTTCCAGGCCGCGCCGCGGCCGGCGCGGTCGCCGTCGAAACAGAAATAGACATCGGCCGCGTTGCGGAACAGCAGTTCGGCGTGGTCGGGCGTGGTCGCGGTGCCTAGCGTGGCGACCGCGGTGTCGACGCCGTGCTGGAACAGGGCGACCACGTCCATGTAGCCCTCGACCACGATCAGGCGCGGGATCTTGGTATGGGCCTGGCGCACCTGCCACAGGCCGTAGAGTTCGCGGCCCTTGTGGAACAGCTGGGTTTCCGGCGAGTTGAGGTACTTCGGCCCGTCTTCCTTGTCCAGCACGCGCCCGCCGAAGGCGATGGTGCGGCCGCGGCGGTCGTGGATAGGGAACATCACCCGGTCGCGGAATTTGTCGTAGACGCGGCCGCTGTCGTTCTTGGAGAACAGCCCGGCGCGTTCGAGCAACTTCATCCGGCGCTCGTCGGTGCCCAGCGCGTCGCGCAGCGCATTGAAACCGTCGGGCGCGTAGCCGATGCCGAAACGCTCGCGCACGTCCGCGCTGACGCCGCGGTGGTCCATGTAGCCCTGGACCTTGCCGCTGAGGCCGTACTGCTTCTGGAAGAACTTGGACGCGGCCTCGACCGCCGCGTACAGATCGCGGCTGTCGGAGTTCTCGTTGCGCTGTTGCGTGTCGCGCGGCACCTCGACGCCGAGGCGCTTGGCCAGTTCCTCGACCGCATCGAGAAACTCGAGGCGGTCGTAGTTCATCAGGAAGCTGATGGCGGTGCCGTGCGCGCCGCAGCCGAAGCAGTGATAGAACTGCTTGGTCGGCGATACCGTGAACGAGGGCGAGCGCTCGTCGTGAAAGGGGCAGCGCGCCGAATATTCCTTGCCCTGCCGCTTCAACGGAATGCGCGCGCCGATCAGCTCCACGATGTCGGAGCGGGCGAGCAGGTCGTCGATGAAGGCGTCGGGGATGCGGGCCATCGGAGGGCTAGGATGCCATGCAGTCAGGGTGAAAACGACAAAGCCGGGCAGCCCCGGCTTTGTCTGGAGACGATGCTCAGTCCCTAAAAGTAGTGGTCGCGTTCGGAGCCTTCATAGCGGCCGCTGCGCAGGCAGCAGTACCTTGAACCTCCGAGCGGACCCGCACGGGCAGGGATCGTTGCGGCCCAGCTTCTCGATCAATTCCTTGTTCGAGTGGACCACCCGGTCGCCGCGTTTTACCTGGGTCTCGGATGGGTAGCCTTTGCGACGCTTACGGGTGGTTTCGAAAGCTCACGTCGTGGGTGTGGTTACGCTTCATGGTGCACCTCCTTGCGGTGGCCCGATCGGGCCGGAAAGTCTTACTTGCTCAGGCGCTGCTTCACCAACACCGACACCTGGCCCATATCGGCCTGGCCGGCGAGCTTGGCCTTGAGCGGGCCCATCAGCTTGCCCATGTCGGCGGGGCCGGCGGCGCCGGTCTCAGCGATGGCGGCATCGATCGCGGCCAGGATCTGCGCCTCGCCCATCTTGGCCGGGATGTAGCGCTCGATCACCACGATCTCGTCGCGCTCGACCGCGGCCAGATCCTCGCGCGCGGCGGCTTCGTACTGGCTGACCGAATCGCGGCGCTGCTTGACCATCTTGTCGAGCACGGCGATCACGGCGGTGTCGTCCAGCTCGATGCGCTCGTCGACTTCCTTCTGCTTGATCGCGGCGTTGATCAGGCGGATCACGCCCAGGCTCTGCTTGTCGCCGCTCTTCATCGCGGCCTTCATGTCGTCGGTGAGTCGTAGCTTGAGGCTCATGGCGCGCTCCTGGAGAGGGACCGGAAGGGTGGGAATGGGGTGTGGGCCGCATGGCGGCCGAAACGCAAAAAGCCGGCGGCGCAAGGCGCGGCCGGCTCCTTGGTCATCCCTCGCAGGCCCCGTCCACGGACGGTGGGGCTGCGTGGGACGCGCGATCAGTACAAGCGCTGGCGCTTGGTGACGTCGCGCGAGGCGCGGCGCGCCTGACGCTTGACCGCGGCAGCGGCCTTGCGCTTACGCTCCTGGGTCGGCTTCTCGTAGAACTCGCGCTTGCGGGTCTCGGCGAGCACGCCGGCCTTTTCGCAGGTGCGCTTGAAGCGACGCAGGGCAAACTCGAAGGGCTCGTTTTCGCGGACTTTGACGCTGGGCATACGTAATCTCGATTCGGGGACCGGCCCGTGCAGACCGGGCGAGCCGTGCATTATAGCGGCGGGGCTACGGAAGGTGCAACATAGCCCCCATGAAGGCGAAAGACCCCCTACCGCAGGCCCGCCGATGAAGGTTCTGGGCATCGAAACCAGCTGCGACGAGACCGGTGTGGCGGTGTACGACACCGAAACCGGGCTGCGTGCGCACGCGCTCTATAGTCAGATCGCCCTGCACGCGGAGTATGGCGGCGTGGTCCCCGAGCTGGCCAGCCGCGACCACGTGCGCAAGCTGCTGCCGCTGATCCGCCAGACCCTGGACGAGTCCGGGCTGCGGGTGGAGGACCTGGACGGGGTGGCTTATACCGCCGGCCCCGGCCTGGTCGGGGCCCTGCTGGTCGGGGCCGGGGTGGCGCGCTCGCTGGCCTGGGCCCTGGATCTGCCGGCGGTGGCGGTGCACCACATGGAAGGCCATCTGCTGGCGCCGCTGATGGAGGACGACCCGCAGGGCCGCCCGCAGCCGCCGTTCGTGGCCCTGCTGGTCTCCGGCGGCCACACCCAGCTGGTCGCGGTGGACGCCATCGGGCGCTATCGCCTGCTCGGCGAGACCCTGGACGACGCCGCCGGCGAGGCCTTCGACAAGACCGCCAAGCTCATGGGCCTGCCGTACCCGGGCGGCCCGCAGCTGGCCGCGCTGGCCGAACGCGGCCGGCCCGGCGCCTACAAGTTCTCGCGGCCCATGACCGACCGTCCGGGGCTGGATTTCAGCTTCAGCGGCCTCAAGACCCACGTGTTGCTGACCTGGCGCGACAGCGACCAGAGCGAGCAGACCATGGCCGACATCGCGCGCGGCTTCGAGGACGCGGTGGTCGAGACCCTGACGATCAAATGCGAGCGCGCGTTGGACGCGGCCGGCTGCGAGACCCTGGTGGTGGCCGGCGGAGTCGGCGCCAACAAGCGCCTGCGCGCGCGGCTGGCGCAGATGGCCGACCGCCGCGGCGGCCGGGTCGCGTTCCCGCGGCCGGCGTTCTGCACCGACAACGGCGCGATGATCGCCTACGCTGGCGCGCTGCGCCTGCAGGCGGGCCAGCGCGAGGACGCGTCGGTGAGGGTGACGCCGCGCTGGGACATGGCGCAGTTGCCGGAAGTGGTGTGAGCCTTCGCGAGCGTTCGCCGATGGCGGGGCTTGCGCGCTAAAGTCACTGGATCCCCGCGTCCGCGGCGATGACGGTGTTGGAATGGCGCGGGCACGTTGGCTATCGTCGCTCCGGCTGCTCGAATACCGCCGCTTACGAACGCCTCTTCTTCCCCTTTTCAGTTCCGAACCCCAATCCCGACGCTTATGGACCACGTCTTCATCGAAGGCCTCGAAATCGAGGCGCTGATCGGCATCTACGACTGGGAGCGGCGCATCCGCCAGCCGCTGGTGTTCGACCTGGAGATGTCGTTCGACAACCGCATCCCCGCCGCCAGCGACGCGATCGAGGACACCTTGAACTACAAGGCGGTGAGCAAGCGCATCATCGAGTACGTCTCGCAGTCGGACTTCGGCCTGGTGGAAACGCTGGCCGAGCGCGTGGCGGCGATCGTGATCGAGGAGTTCGGCGTGCGGCGGGTGCGGCTGAAGCTGAGCAAGCCCGGCGCGGTGCGCGGCGCGCGCGCGGTCGGCGTGCAGATCGTGCGCGAACGCGCCGCCGGCTGAGCCGCGGCGCGATTTCCTTCTTCGATCCCGTCCGGCGACGCCCGGGCGCAGCGGACACAGCGATGGGCAAGGCTTACCTCAGTCTCGGCAGCAACCTGGACGCCGCGGTCCATCTGCGCGGCGCGATCGCAGCCTTGCGCGAGCGCTTCGGCGAGGTGGTGCTGTCGCCGGTCTATCGCACGCGCGCGGTCGGCTTCGACGGCGCCGACTTCTACAACAGCGCCGCCATCGTCGACAGCGAGCTGGAGCCGCAGGCGCTCAACGACTGGCTGCACGCGCTGGAGGACCGCCACGGCCGCGACCGCAGCGGCCCGCGCTACAGCGACCGCACCTTGGACATCGACATCGTGCTCTACGACGACCGCAGCTTCGACGGGCCGGGCAACCTGCGCATTCCGCGCCCGGAGCTCAAGCACGCCTTCGTGCTGCGCCCGCTGGCCGAGATCGCGCCGGCGCTGGTGGTGCCCGGCGACGGCCGCACCCTGGCCGAGCTGTGGCGCGCGCACCCGGACTACGGGCAGGCGGCGGTGGTCGCCGACATCGGCGAGTGAGCGCGCGCGGCGCCGGTCACATCCGCCGCCTGCCGTCGGTCTATGCCTCCATGAGCGCACGCCGCCGGTCGGCGCGTCGCCGCCAGCGCTTGCGATGTGCCGGGTTTGGCCTGAGCATGCGTCCATTCATCCACGGGGGATCGCACGATGTTCGAAAAGTTTTCGCGTAGCTGGGGTCTGGTCAAGGCGAGCGCGGGCGTGTTGCGCTCGGACAAGGAGCTGATGCTGTTCCCGATCATCTCCAGCGCGGCGACGCTGCTGGTGCTGGCGACCTTCCTGGTGCCGATGTTCGCGCTGCGCCTGTTCGAGAACGGCGTCGGCGTGGGCGGGATCGTGTTCGGCTTCCTGTTCTACTTCTGCCAGTACAGCGTGATCATCTTCTTCAACTGCGCCCTGGTCGGCGCGGCGATGATCCGCCTGGACGGCGGCGACCCGACCCTGCGCGACGGTTTCAACGCCGCCAAGGCACGCCTGCCCGCGATCCTGGGCTACGCCGCGATCGCCGCGACCGTGGGCCTGATCCTGCAGTCGCTGAAGGACCGCGACAACAACTTCATCGTGCGCATGATCGGCTCCGGCCTGGGCGCGGCCTGGACCCTGGCCACCTTCATGGTGGTGCCGGTGCTGGTGAGCCAGAACGTGGGCCCGATCGACGCGCTCAAGTGCAGCATCGGCCTGCTCAAGCAGACCTGGGGCGAGAACGCGATCGGCAACGTCGGCATCGGCGCGGCGTTCGGCCTGATCACCTTCGCGGTGATCGCGGTCGGCGCGCTGCTGGCCTTCGCGGCGGCGCAGGTGTCGGTCGGCCTGGCGATCGCGGTGGGCGCGGTGTTCGTGATCGCGGTGCTGCTGCTGGGCGTGTACCAGTCGGCGCTGAGCGGCATCTACTCGGCGGCGCTGTACCGCTACGCGACCGAAGGCGAAGCGCCGGCCGCGTTCCGTTCGCTGGAGCTGCAGACGGCGTTCGCGCCGAAGTAATGCCTGGAGCCCCTCTCCCGCCGGGAGAGGGGTTGGGGTGAGGGTTCGGCGCGAGCGCGATGCTCGAACCTCATGTCGGACCCTCATCCGGCCCTACGGGCCACCTTCTCCCACGGGAGAAGGAAAATCCGAAACCTCGCGCCACTTAGCCCTTCTCCCGCCGGGAGAGGGGTTGGGGTGAGGGTTCGGCGCGAGCGCGATGCTCGAACCTCATGTCGGACCCTCATCCGGCCCTGCGGGTCACTCCCCCAACAACCGCCCGCCATCCACCCGCAGCACCTGCCCGGTGGTGTAGCGCGCCTCGCGCAGCAGCCAGCGCACCGCTTCGGCGATTTCCTCGGCGCTGCCGGTGCGGCCCAGGGGCGTGCGCGCCAGCATCGCGGCCTTGGCCGCTTCGTCCTTACCCGCGCCGTCGGCGCCGGGCTCCGGCCACAGGATCGCGCCGGGCGCGACCGCGTTGACCCGCACCTGCGGCGCCAGTTCCAGCGCCAGCGCGCGCGTGGCCATCACCAGCGCGGCCTTGGCCATGCAGTACAGGGCGTGATCGCGCAGCGGGCGTTCGGCGTAGATGTCGACCAGGTTGACGATCGCGCCTTGCGCGGCCTGCAGGTGCGGCGCCGCGGCCTGGGCCAGGAAGAACGGCGCGCGCGCGTTGCTGGCGAACAGCGCGTCCCACTGCGCCGGCGTGGCGCTGCCGATCGGCGTGGGCGCGAACGCCGAGGCGTTGTTGACCAGGGCATCGAGCCGGCCGTAGCGGCCGACCGTGTGCGCGATCAGTTCCGGCAGGCGGTCGAATTCGGCCAGATCGGCCTGCAGGGTCAGGGTGCTGCCGGGGCGGCGGGCTTCGAGTTCGGCGGCCAGCGCGGTCATGGCGTCGGCGGAGCCGCGGTAGTGCAGGGCCAAGTCGTAGCCGTCGGCGTGCAGCGCGCGCGCGATCGCGGCGCCGATGCGCTTGGCGCTGCCGGTGACCAGGGCGACGGGGGCGGGCGTGGGGGGCATGGCGGTCGCGGGCGACGGGGTGGCGGCCAGTGTCCCATGCGGCCGGACACGATGCGCGGCGCTTGATCCGGAGCCGCTTCGTCACCACTCCCTCGGTGAGCGGGCCTTTCGCGCCGTCGCTGCCACCGGAGTCGAGCCATGCCCAAGTTGAAGCGGTCGACGGGGACGTTGCTGGGATACTGCGCAGGGTTCCTGTTCCTGCTGGCCGTATGTTTGTACTTCAGCTCAAGGTGGTGGTGGCTGGCCGGCATGCTGGCCGTGGTGTGCGAGCTCGCGCACTGGATCGTTTTGTACCGCTCGCAGCGTGGGCCGGATTAAAGGCCATAGCAGGTACTCTTGTGTGAGCGCGACGCGGCTTTGCGGCGTGCCCGAAAAGTACGATTCCGGTGACCGTATGTCCGATCCGACCCTGAACGACCTCCGTCGCGACGCCGCGACCCTGCCCGCGCCGGGCTCCGACGCGCTGGAGCACAGCGCGCGCCTGGAGGCGCTGATCCGCGAGCAGATCGGGGTCAACGACGGCGCGATCCCGTTCTCGCGTTTCATGGAGTTGGCGCTGTATGCGCCGGGGCTGGGCTACTACAGCGCCGGCGCGCGCAAGTTCGGCGGCGACGGCGATTTCGTCACCGCGCCCGAGATCGGCCCGGTGTTCGCCGCCTGCGTGGCCGAGGCGGTCGCGCCGGTGCTGCGCCAGCTCGGGCCCGGCGCGCGCTTCCTGGAACTGGGCGGCGGCACCGGCGCCTTCGCCGAGGTCGCGTTGAAGCGGTTGCTGGAGCTGGACGCGCTGCCGGACCGCTATGCCATCCTCGAGCCCAGCGCCGAGCTGCGCCACCGCCAGCGCGAGCGCCTGCAAGAGCGCCTGACGCCGCCGCTGTTCGAGTTGCTGGAATGGCTGGACGGACCGTTCCCGGAGGATTGGGACGGCGTGCTGTTCGCCAACGAGGTGATCGACGCCTTGCCGACGCCGCGCTTCGCGATCCGCAACGGCGAGGTCTACGAGGAAAACGTCGTGATCGACGGCGACGGTTTCGCGCGCGAACTGCGCGAGGCCGACGCCTTCCTCGGCAACGCCGTGCGCCAGGTCGAACGGCGCCTGGGCCGCGCGCTGGAGGAAGGCTATCGCTCGGAACTGCTGCCGCAGCTGCCGTACTGGATCCAGGCCGTGTCCGGCGGCATGCGCGCCGGCGCGATGCTGTTCGTCGACTACGGCTACGCGCGCGCCGAGTACTACGCACCCGAACGCAGCGACGGCACCCTGCGCGCGTTCTACCGTCACCGCATGCACCACGACGCGCTGCTGTGGCCAGGCCTGCAGGATCTGACCGCCTCGGTGGATTTCACCGCGCTGGCCGAGGCCGGTGTCGGCGCCGGTTTCGATTTCGCCGGCTACTGCTCGCAGGCCAGTTTCCTGCTCGGCAACGGTCTGGCCGGCGTGCTGGAACGCGTCGAGGCGATCGCCGACGACGCCGAGCGCCAGCGCCGCCACAACGAGATCAAGCGCCTGACCCTGCCCAGCGAGATGGGCGAGCGCTTCCAGGTGATGGGCTTCGAGAAGGACGTCGAATTCGGCGTCGCCTTCCTGGCCGGCGATCTGAGCCACCGTCTGTGAGCACGGCGCGCAGGACCGGCGCGCCCAAGGGGCCGTGGCTGCGTGCGTTCCGCGCGCCGCGCCGTTGGCTGGCGCTGGGCGCGGCCGGTGTGATCGCGGTGATCGCGGTGTCGCTGCTGCCCGCGGGCGATCTGCCGCCGTCGCCGTTCGCCAACTCCGACAAGGTCGGCCATTTCCTGACCTACGCCTTGTTGTCGGCGTATGCCTGCATGCTGTTCGCGCGCATGCGGCCACAGGCCTTGAGCGCGGCCGCGCTGATCGTGTTGGGCGTGGGCCTGGAATACGCGCAAGCGCTGCTCACCGACAGCCGCATGGGCGACAGCCGCGACGCCTTCGCCAACGCCCTGGGCGTGCTGGCCGGGCTGATGACGGCCCCGACCCGGCTGGCGCTCATGCTGCAGCGCATCGACGGCCGCCTGGCGGACACGCATTCGTCATAGTGTGACCGGGGTCGTGGAGCCAAAGTCGGCACAGTCACACGGCGTATTGCGCAAAGGTTAAGAACTTGTGAACCTCGGGCCGGGCTTCAGGGGGAAGCCCGACCACCTCATTCGCAAGGAACCGACCATGTCCGCAGTGCACCGCAACCGACTGGCGCTGGCCGTGGCCGCCGCCATGGCCGCCAGCGCGATCGCCTCACCCGTTTATGCCCAAACCGCAGCGCCCGCGACCGCTGAGGACACCGCCACCACGCTGGACACCGTCCAAGTCACCGGCTCGCGCGTGCGCGGCCGCACCGCCGAGGACACCGCCGCGCCGGTCGACGTGATCGGCCGCGAAGAGATCAACGCCACCGGCGCGCTCGAGGTCGGCCAGATCCTGCAGATGCTGGAGCCCTCGTTCAATTTCTCGCGCACCTTCGTCAGCGACGGCACCGACATCCTGCGTCCGGCCACGCTGCGCGCGCTGGGTCCGGACCAGGTGCTGGTGTTGGTCAACGGCAAGCGCCGCCATCAGCAGGCGCTGGTCAACGTGCAGCAGACCATCGGCCGCGGTTCGGCCGGCACCGACATCAACGCGATCCCGGTGTCGGCGATCGAGCGCATCGAAGTGCTGCGCGACGGCGCCGCTGCGCAGTACGGTTCCGACGCGATCGCCGGCGTGATCAACATCATCCTCAAGCGCCAGACCGACCACACCGAGCTGTCGATCGAGGGCTCGCAGTACTACGCCGGCGACGGCGAGATGCTGCACGGCTCGGTCAACACCGGTTTCAAGCTGGGCGCGGACGGCTTCATCAACCTGTCGGCCGAAGCGCGCAACCGCAACGAGACCAACCGTGCCGGCCCCGACAGCCTGCGCACCAATCCGCCGCGCGTGACCCAGCGCCTGGGCGACGCCGACGCCAAGGACTACTACCTGTGGCTCAACGCCGGCCTGCCGGTGGGCAAGGGCGAGCTGTACTGGTTCGGCGGCCTGTCGCGTCGCGAGGGCGATTCCTCCGGCTTCTTCCGCAGCGCCGGCGACAACCGCACGGTGCCGGCGCTGTACCCGAACGGCTTCCTGCCCAACATCCTGACCACGGTCGACGACGCCTCGCTGGCGGTCGGCTACAAGGCGCCGCTGGGCGAGAACTGGGACTGGGACGTTTCGATCAACCACGGCCGCAGCAAGTTCGGCTTCGAGGAAGCCAACTCGGTCAACGTGAGCTGGTGGTACGAGCCGCGCGATCCGGCCAACCCGGCCGCGGGCATCTACGCCGCCTCGCCGACCAAGGCCAAGACCGGCACGCTCAAGTACGACCAGACCACCTTCAACCTCGACTTCCGCGGCAGCGTGAAGGGCTTCAACGACAATCCGCTGTACCTGGCCACCGGTTTCGAATGGCGCCAGGACAACTACGCGATCGAGGCCGGCGACCCGGTGTCGTACATGTACGGGCGCACCAACAATCCGGCCATCGTCATCCGCGGCCAGACCGGCGACATCGCCGCCGGCGGCATCCAGGGCTTCCCGGGCTTCACGCCCGGCACCGAGGTCGACGAGGGGCGCCACAGCATGGCGCTGTACTTCGATGCCGAAACCAACCTGAGCGAGCGCTTCCTGCTGGGCGGCGCGGTGCGTTTCGAGGACTACTCCGACTTCGGCAACACCACCACCGGCAAGCTGTCGGCGCGCTTCAACGCCAGCGAGCGCTTCGCCTTGCGCGGCACGCTGTCCACCGGCTTCCGCGCGCCGGGCGTGCAGCAGCAGTACTACAACCAGGTCTCGACCAACCTCAATCCCGACGGCACCCTCACCGACACCCTGACCGCGCGTCAGGACAGCGCAGTCACGCGCGCGCTGGGCGTGGCGCCGTTGAAGGAAGAAACCTCGCGCAGCGGTTCGGTGGGCATGGTGTTCAAGCCCAATGAGCGCTTCTCGCTGACCGCCGACCTGTTCCGCATCGACATCGACGACCGCATCATCTTCTCCGGTGTGATCGCGCCCGAGTCGGTCGGCACCGACGGCCTGGCCTGCAACGCCAGCAACAGCAACTGCCCGATCGCCGCCGCGCTGGCGCCGTTCCGCGTCGGCCAGGCGCAGTTCTTCACCAACGCCATCGACACCCGCACCACCGGCCTGGACATCGTCGCCAACCACAACACCGAGTTCGCCAGCGGCAGCAACCTGACCCTGACCGCGCTGGTGCACTTCAACAAGACCGAGGTGCGCGAGATCCATTCCAACTCACCGATCCTGTCGCCGGGCCAACTGTTCGACGCGGCGCAGATCACCCTGGTCGAGCGCGGCCAGCCGCGCGCGCACCACGTGTTGCAGAGCGTGTACGAAGCCGGCCCCTGGACCATCACCGGCCGCGCCAACTACTACGGCTCGGTCACCGGCGAGTTCTTCGCGCCGGAACAGACCTGGGGCGGCAAGACCCTGTTCGACCTGGCGGTGCGCTACTCGTTCAACGACAACCTGCACCTGACCGTGGGCGGCAACAACATCTTCGACCAGTACCCGGACAAGTGGTCGGTCGGCGCCGACAACCCGGGCGTGAACCCGTTCCCGTCGCTGGGCTTCAAGTACGGCTGGGAAACCATGCCGTTCGGCATGAACGGCGGCAGCTACTACGTGCGGCTGGATTACCGCTTCTAAGCCGCGCGCACGGTGGAGTGGCAGGAACGCCGGGCGGCCGCGAGGCCGCCCGGCGTTCTTTTTTTCCGGACGCGATATAGCGCCTTGGGGTAGGAGCGGCGTAAGCCGCGACCCGGAAACCGCCGTGCTGCATGGGTTTCGTCGCAGCCGCGGCTTCGCGGTCGCGGCTTACGCCGCTCCTACCCCAAAGCCTGCGATGTATCGGTACAAGTCGCCACTGGCGCTGTGGGAGCGGCGTAAGCCGCGATGTTGCCGCGATGGCGCGGCGGAGTTCGCTACGCGTGCGCAGCCTCAATCGCGGCTCACGCCGCTCCCACAGAAAGCGGCCATCGGTGCTCCAGGGGCCGCTGGAGTTACTCCGGCGGTCGCGCCACCGCGGCGATGGCCGCGATGCGCGCGCGGCGCAGCGCCTCGCCGACTTCGGGGCCGCTGCGGCCCTTCGCTATCTCGGACGCGCGCACGGCCAGCGCGGCGTCCAGTGCGTCGCGCAGGCGCTGGCCTTGCGGATACGGGACTTCCGACAAGCCGGTGCGGCCGCGTTTGTCGGCTTCGCAGACCACGCTCATGCGGCGCACGCGCTCGGGCTGACGGAAGCCGTCGCAGCGCGCGATCAGCTCGAAGACCGTGGCCGCGCGCAGTTCATCGAAGCGATGCACGTTGAGGTGTTCGCGGCAGGCGGCTTCGGCGAGCAGACGATGATCGGTCGGCACCTTCAGGCGCTCGCTGAGCGCGCGCAAGGGTTCCAGGCCGGCGCGTTCGTGGCCCTGGTGCTTGGGCAGCATGTCGGCGGGCGTCAGCGCTTTGCCCAGGTCGTGGGTGAGCGCGGCGTAGCCGATCAGATCGTCGCCCGGCGCCAGACGCGCGGCCATGTCGCAGACCAATTCGGTGTGGATGCCGGTGTCGACTTCCGGATGGTACTCGGCGCGTTGCGGCACGCCGTACAGTGCGTCGACCTCCGGCAGCACCGCGGCCAGCGCACCGGCGTCGCGCAAGGTGCGCAGGAACGCCGACGGACGTTCGCAGGCCAGCGCGCGGCGCAGTTCCTGCCACACGCGTTCGGGCACCAGTTCGGCGAGCTCGCCGGATTCGGCTATGTGCCGCATCAGCGCGGTGGTCTCGGGCGCCACGCTGAAGCCCAGCGCGGCGAAGCGCGCCATGAAGCGCGCCGCGCGCAGCACCCGCAGCGGATCCTCGACGAAGGCCGGGCCGACATGGCGCAGCACACGCGCTTGGATATCGCGCGCGCCGCCGTAGGGATCGATCAGGGAGCCGTCGTCGTCCTGCGCGATCGCGTTGATGGTGAAATCGCGCCGGATCAGATCCTCTTCCAGCGATACCGAGGGATCGGCATCGACGACGAACCCGCGGTAGCCGCGCCCGGACTTGCGTTCGGTACGCGCCAGCGCGTACTCCTCGCCGGTGTCCGGATGCAGGAACACGGGGAAATCGCGCCCGACCGGCTTGTAGCCGGCGTCCAGCATGGCCTGCGGCGTGGCGCCGACCACGACGTAGTCGCGATCGCCCGCGGGGCGTCCGAGCAAGCGGTCGCGGACCGCGCCGCCGACCAGGTAGGTTTTCATCGCGCGACCATCGGCCTGGCGCGCGCTCAGCGCGGCGAGTTCTGCGCCAGCAGCGCGATGATGTCCTCGGCGCCGCTGCTGCGGCCGAGGTGGCGCACGATCGGCGCCGGCTGGCCCGACACCCAGACCCGCAGTTCGGATTCCAGATCGAAGTGGCCGGCGGTCTCCAGCGAGAACATCACGATGCTGCGGTAGGGCAGGCTGAGGAATTCGGTCTTGCGGCCGGTCACGCCCTGCTTGTCGACCAGGATCAAACGCCGGTCGGTGAACACGATCAGGTCGCGGATTTCGCCGAACGCGCGCTGCACGGTTTCGCCGGGCGCGAGCAGGGGCATGAAGTCGTCGGCGATCTTGTCGACCGGCTTGTCGCCGGCGTGGCCGAGCAGGGTGTCGAGCAGGCCCATGGCGGCGCTCCTGTTTTGAGGGTTGGCTACCGATGCTAAGGGTTGCGGGGCGGGAGGGCGAGGGTGATGGGGCTCGATCGCGGAGGTTTCGCGTTTTTGCCCGTCATTCCCGCTTTCGCGGCAATGACGGGCAAAGAAGGAAGCGACGCCGGCCGTAGGATGCGGTAAGCCGAAGGCGCACGCATCTCGCGCTGCGCCCCCAAGCCGCGCCTCACCCGCGCGCCGCCTCCAACCCCAAAATCTCCCGAACCCTCGGCGCCACCGGCGTCGGGGCGATGCCCAGCTTGGGCAGGCCGTTGTAGGCGCTGACCGAATCGGTCTGCAGCGAACGCCAGTTGTCGCGGCTGATCGGCTTGCCCGGCAGATGCTCGCCGATGCCGGCCTGCAGGCGGCCCAGCTTGGGCGGCAGTGCGATCACCGCGCGCAGGCGGCCGCGCGCGCGCGCGGTCTGGCGCACGATCTCGGCCAGGCTGAGCACGTCGGGGCCGACCAGGTCGTAGCTCTGGCCGATGCTGCCGCCGTCGGCCAGCGCGCGCGAGTACGCGCTCACCACGTCGTCCACCCACACCGGCTGAAAGCGCGCGTCGGCGCGCCCGATCGGCAGCAGCGGCGCGTAGCGCAACAACTGGTCGAAGCGGCAGAACAAGCCGTCGCCGGGGCCGGCGATGACCGAGGGGCGGAACAGGGTCCAGTCCAGGCCCGACGCGCGCACGCGTTGTTCGGCGCGACCGCGCGACTGCAGGTAATGGCTGTCGCCGCTGCCGGCGCCCAGCGCGCTCATCTGCAGCAGGCGGCGCACGCCCATCGCGCGCATCGCCTCGATCAGCGCTTCCAACTGGGTGACGTAGACGCGCTCGAAGCCTTTGCCGTCGTCGCCGCGCTCGTTGAGGATGCCGATCAGGTTCACCACCGCGTCGGCGTCGTCGAGCACCGCGCTGAGGAAGCCGACGTCGTGCACGTCGCCCTCGATCAGGCTGGAGTCGCGCGGCAGCAGCGCGCGCTTGGCCGGATCGCCGCCGCGGCTGAGCACCGTCAGGCGGTGGCCGTCGCGCAGCAGGCGCGCGACCAGGCGACGGCCGACGAAGCCGGTGCCGCCGAGCACGACGACGTGGCGTTGCGCGGTGGCGTTCACGGCGTCTTGGTGGCCGGCGCGGCCGCCAGCGGGCAGACGAAACGCTTGCGCGGCGCGTCGATGCGGCCGCGCATGCGGTCGGTCATGTTCATCGCGTCGCCGTTGAGGCGCCAGTCGTAGATCACGCTGAAGGCCAGCACCCGCGCGACGTACTCGCGGGTTTCCTTGTAGCTGATGGTCTCGATCCAGAAGTCCGCGTCCATGCCCGGGCGCTGCGACTGCCAGCGCGCCAGCGGCGCGGGGCCGGCGTTGTAGCCGGCCATGGCGAAGTAGGGCTGGCCGCCGTACTTGTCCAGCAGCTCGCGCAGGTAGGCGGTGCCGAGGATGATGTTGGTGTCGGAGTCGTACAGCGTGGCCGCGCCGCCCCAGGGCAGGCCCAGGCGCTTGGACACGTTGGCGCCCGTGGTCGGGATCACCTGCATCAGGCCCATGGCGTTGGCGCCGGAACGCGCGTTCGGGTCGAACACGCTTTCGGCGCGGATCTCGGCCGCGACCCAGGCCGGATCGAGGTTGTTCTTGGCCGACTCGCGACGGATGGTGGCGTCGTGGTGCAGCGGAAAGCGCAGGTTGTACAGGCGCAGCTCGTCCGGATTGCCCTTGCCCAGCGAGAACACCGCGCGGTCGAACCAGCCGTAGCTTTGCGCCACTTCCACCGCGATCCGGCGCTGGTCGTTGTCGTAGCGCGACAGGGCGTCGTCCCATTCGCGCACCGCCCAGGACTTGCGCTCGATCTTGTACAGGCCCATCGCGCGCAGCACCGCCGGATCGCGCGCGATTGCGGCCTTGGCGGCGGCGCTGTCGTTGGGGATCAGCGGGCACAGCGCGTATGGCTGGCCGATGCGGTCGGCGGCGAGGAAGCCGTGGAACTCGGGCTTGCGCGCGGCTTCGCGATACAGCCGGTCGGCGCCGGCCTTGTCGCCGGTGCGTTCGGTCAGGCGCGCCTCGAAATACTGCCAGCGCGAATCGCCGCGCTGCTTGGCGCCCATCTTGCGGATCGCGGCCAGCGCCGCCGGCCAATCCGAGCGCGCCATCGCTTCGCGTGCGCGCCATTCGTGCAGACGCTCGTCGTAGGACACCGCAGGCACGGCGTTGAGGCGCTGCGCCGATTCGGGGCCGTACGAGGCCACCGTCCACAGCGCGGTCTGGTACAGCACGCGGCCGCGGTCTTCGTCGCTGAAGCCCAGGGCATTGGCGTACTTGGGCAGCTGCGCCTCGGCGGCGGCCGGTGCCGACTTGCCCAGCCGCGCCAGGCCGTAGGAGGCCATGCGCCGGCTGCGCTCGGTCTTGGGCCAGGTCAGGGCGCGCTCGTTCACGCTGTCGAGGAAGGCGGCGTAGTCGTTGGCCTGCGCCTGCTGATCGGCGGGCAGGCCGCGCGCGGCGCTGCGCATCGCCGCCGGCAAGCCTTCGGCGGCGGCGGCGTCGATGCGCTGCCAGCGCAGTTCCTCGCTCAGGCCGCCCTGCGCGGACAGCAGCGCCATCGGCGCATCGCATTCGTTGGGCAGGGCCTTGCCGTTGGCGGTCCACACGGCCTGCGCGTCGCGCGTCCACTGCGCGTCGGCGCGGCGCAGGGCCTGGCGCGCGCTGAGTTCGGCGCAGCGCAGCGCGGTGTTCTTGTCCAGCTCGGGTTTCCACGCGGCCAGGAACGCCGGCCAGTCCTCACGGCGCGCGCTGGCGGCCAGCCAGATTTCGCGGAACGCGGTGCCGGCGGCCTGGTCGCCGTAGCGGGCGAGGAAGCTTTGCGCCTGGGCGTTGGACAGCGCGTCGATGTTGCGCCGCAGGCTGGCGTACTCGATCCAGCCGTACAGCGGATGGCGCGACAGGTCGGCGTATTGCGCGGCGTCGAAGCCGCCGCGCTCGGCGGCATCCAGGGCTTCGCGCACGCGCGGCAGCTGCGGATCGTTGATGGGCGCGGGCACGCTGGCGACGGCCGGCGGCGCGGCCGTGGTCTGCGCGCAGGCGGCGGTGGCGAGGGTGGCCGCGAGCGCGGCGAACAGCAGGGGGAGGGGGCGTGGCAGCATGGCCGGACTATAGCCTAGCGATGGTGAATCGCTTGCGTGTTGGAGCTATGCGAGCGCTGCAAATCGCGGCATTGCGGTGCAAGCCGCAACTTAATGTGATTTTGCGCCGCTTCCGCCTATCCACGATCAAGATCGGTTCCGGCTTTCGCCGGAGTGACGGGTGCGGGGTTTCGTGCGGCTCGGGACTTCGAACGACGGGATGCGCCGTTCCACATGCGCGCGGGCGCTTTCGAATGACGCGATGCGCGTTTCGGGCGAAGATCGCGAACCGGCTTCAGACCTCACCGCCCAGGCATCGCGCTCTAGGCGTCGGGTGCTGGGCATCACGACGGAGACGACGCAGTGACCATCGCTTGGGCGGCATTTCTGGTGTTGGGCGCGATCGCCGGCGTGCTCGCGGGCCTGTTGGGCGTGGGCGGCGGGCTGGTGCTGGTGGCGGCGCTGTCGTGGCTGGCGCCGTGGGTGGGCGTGCCTCAGGAAGCGGCGATGCACACCGCGCTGGCCAGTTCGCTGGCCAGCATCGTGCTGACCGCGGCGGCCTCGGCGCGCGCGCACGCCAAGCGCGGCAGCGTGCTGTGGCCGACGGTGGCGTGGATGGTGCCGGGCCTGCTGATCGGCGGCTGGTTCGGCAGCATGGTCGCGGTGCGCATCGACGACGACCTGCTGCGCTACATCGTCGCCGGCTATTGCCTGATCGCCGCGGCGCAGCTGCTGTTCGGCAAGAACCGACCGGCAGTGGCCGACCACGAACCGCCGCCGCGCGGAGTACCCATGAGCGCGGCGGGGGTCGGCATCGGCGCGGTCTCGGCGGTGGTCGGCATCGGCGGCGGCAGCATGACCGTGCCGCTGCTGGTCTGGCGTGGGATCGCGCCGGTGCGTGCGGTCGGCACCTCGTCGGCCTGCGGCGTCGCGATCGGCCTGGCCTCGGCGGTCGGCTATGCCCTGCATGCGCCGCCGGGCGCGCTCCCGCACCACGCGGTCGGCTACGTCTACCTGCCGGCGGCGATCGGGGTGGCGATCGCCTCGGTCGTGGCCGCGCCCTATGGCACGCGCCTGGCCCACCGGCTCAGTGGGGTCACCTTGAAGCGGGTGTTCGCGGCTTTCCTGGTGATCGTGGCGGTGAGTCTGCTTTTAGGTGGCTGAGCGCTACCGCGTGGGCACGCGATGCGCGCGAGCCGCGCATCTGATCGCCAGCTGAACGTGTAACTGAATGATTTTATTGAACTTGATCGCCTGAATGGGCGGTCGAGCGGTGTCCTGCGTCGCGAATTCGGCAATCCGTCACGGCAGGGGGCACTTTGCCGCTTGTGGCGGCTTCACGAATTGTTTACAACCTCGTGACGCCAGGGAACAGGGGCCCGGCGCCCAAAAAACAAAACCAGCCACGTCTTAACTTCAGGGAGAGAGAAAGATGAAGCCGTTGCGTCGCCAGTCCTTGGCGAAAGCCATCCAGTTGTCGTTGCTGATCAGCCTGCCCGGCCTCGCCGCCGCCCAGGACGCCGCCCCGCCCGCTCCCTCGGCCACCACGCTGGACACGGTGACCGTCACCGGTACCCGCATCAAGCAGACCAACGCCGTCACCGCCCAGCCGGTGTTCGTGCTGGACCGCCAGAAGCTCGAAAAGACCGGCGTGCAGACCGTCGGCGAAGTGCTGCAGCAGCTCACCGCCGGCGGCAAGGCGCTCAACGCCAAGTTCAACTCCTCCGGCAACTTCGGCTATCCGCCGGACGGCGGCGGCATCGGCGCCGGTTCGGCCCAGGTCGACCTGCGCAACCTCGGTTCGCAGCGCGTGCTGGTGCTGGTCGACGGCATCCGCTGGGTCAACGAATCCTCCGCCTCGGGCGTCAGCGGCAGCGCCGACGTCAACACCATTCCGCTGGCGATCGTCGAGCGCATCGAAGTGCTGGAAGACGGCGCCTCGGCGATCTACGGCTCCGACGCCATCGCCGGCGTGGTCAACATCATCACCCGTCGCAAGCTCGACGGCGCCGAAGTCCACGCCTATTTCGGCCAGTGGGGCGACGGCGGCGACACCACCGAAGCCAGCATGACCCTGGGCGGCGCCGGCGAGCGCTGGTCGGCCGTGTTCGGCGCCAGCTACTTCGAGCAGAAGGCGATCAGCTCCGGCAAGTGGAAGCAGTCGTCCGAGCCGGTTCCGGGCGGCGGTCTGGCCGCGGGCAGCTCGGGCATCCCGCAGGGCCGCTTCACCTTCTGCGACCCCAGCCGTCCGGTCACCGGCGTCGGCGGTTGCGACGCGGCGGGCGACAACTGGTACGACATCACGCTCAACAACGGCACCACCGTGCCGGTGTTCGATCCGAACAACCCCAACGGCGGCACCTATCACGGCTTCAGCGGCGCCGACCGCTTCAACTTCGCGCCGTTCAACCTGCTGCTGACCCCGAGCAAGCGCAAGGCGCTGTTCACCAGCCTCAACTACGACCTGACCGAAAACACCCGCCTGCACATCAAGGCGCTGTACAACAACCGCACCTCGACCAACCAGGCCGCGCCGGAACCGATCTTCGTCGGTCCCTTCGCCGGCACCGGCGGCATCGCCGACACGGTCATCGTGCACGCCAACAATCCGTACAACCCGTTCGGCATCACCCTGGACCCGGCCACCAACTTCGGCTGGATCACCAAGCGTCCGATCGAGGTCGGTCCGCGCATCTTCGAGCAGGACGTCGACACCACCTATTTCAACATCGGCCTGGACGGCGTGTTCGACATCGGCGAGCGTAACTTCGGCTGGGATGCGAACTACGTGCACTCGGAGAACAAGGCCGAGCAGACCTTCCGCAACGGCTACAACGTCGCCAAGATCAAGCTCGCCCTGGGCGATCCGGCGGTGTGCGCGGCGGTCCCGGGCTGCGTGCCGCTGGACCTGTTCGGCGGCCAGGCGCGTCCGATGACGCAGGCGATGATCGACTGGATCCGCACCAAGCAGATCGACTCGAGCAAGCAGGTGCTGGACCTGTTCTCGGCCAACATCACCGGCGACCTGTTCAACATCGGCGATCGCGCGGCCGGCTTCGCCGCCGGCGTCGAGCACCGCCGTTACCGCGGCGAGTTCAACCCCGATCCGCTGCGTCAGACCGGCGAATCGCAGGACTCGTTCGCAGCGCCCGTCAACGCCAACTACGACGTCAGCGAGGTCTACACCGAGTTCAACTTCCCGGTGCTGTCGACCTTGGACATCACCGCGGCGATCCGTTACTCGGATTACTCGACCTTCGGCGGCGCCACCACCGGCAAGGCCGGCTTCCGTTGGCAGCCGATCGAGGACCTGGTGATCCGCGGTACCTACTCGCAGGGCTTCCGCGCGCCCAACCTGGGCGAGCTGTACGGCCTGACCCAGTTCGGCGCCAGCCTGGTCGACCCCTGCGGTCCGACCGGCGGCGGCGGCCCGGCGCCGCAGTACGTGGCCGGCTGTAATGCGCAGGGCGTGCCGGCCGGCTTCGAGCAGGCCAACACCCAGATCACCACCTTCACCGGCGGTAACCCGAACCTGGATCCGGAAGAGTCCGACAGCTACACCTTCGGCGTGGTCTACAGCCCGGGTTGGGGCGAGGAAACCTCGTGGTCGAGCAAGGTCGACTTCGAAGTGAACTACTACCACCACGAGATCGAAGGCGCGATCCAGGCCCGCGATCTGCAGGCCCTGCTCAACGCCTGCTTGGCCGGCGGCGGCACCAATCCGGCGGTCTGCTCGCCGTTCTCGCGCGCGGCCAGCGGCAACCTCAACCCGCCCAACAACTTCCTCAGCAACCTGGGCAGCGTCGAAACCGACGGCGTCGACATCAAGGTCAACTGGGCCAGCCCGGATTGGAGCTGGGGCCGCCTGACCGCGGGTCTGCAGTCGACCTTCGTCAACGACTACAAGGCCGTGGACATCGACGGCAACGTGTCGCAGCGCAAGGTCGGCGTGGAAGTCGCCGACAGCGCGATCCCCGAGTGGCAGACCAACGTGCAGCTGGGCTGGAACAAGGGCGACTTCGACGCCAGCTGGAACGTGCGCTACATCGCCTCGGTCGACGAAGACTGCGGCAACTCGGTGTACGCCGGTCCGAAGCCGGGCTGCTTGAACCCGCAGAACGTCAACACCCTGGGCTCGGTGACCTACCACGACGTCCAGTTCGGCTGGAAGAACGCGTTCACGTTGGAGGGCCTGAAGCTGTCGGTCGGCGCCAACAACGTGTTCGGCAAGGACCCGCCGGTGTGCGTGACCTGCTCGCTCAACGGTTACGACGCGGGCACCTACGACCTGCCGGGCACCTTCTGGTACGTCAGCGCCGATTACCGCTTCTGATCCAGGTCTGACCCGATCCAACGCGACGGCCGGCGATGCGAATCGCCGGCCGTTTCGTTTGTGGGCATGCGTTGTGATGCGATAGGTGCTGCGCCTCAGCCTCGGCAGCCGTCCGCCAGGGGACGGCGGTACACCACCACAATCACCAGGTCCGCGTCGCCGATCTGCTTCAAGCCGTGCGTGCTGCCCTTGCGGGTCAGGATGGCGTCGCCGGCTCCGACTTCGCGGCGCGTCTGATCCAGCATCAGTTCGCCGCGGCCGCTGAGCACGTAGTAGATCTCGTCCTTGTCGTTGCGGTGCTCGCCTATGGTCGCGCCGCGATGCAGCGCGCGTTGCCGGAACACCAGGTCGAAACCCGCGGCCTGTTCGAAGAACGGATAGGCGGTGGTCAGGCCCTCGCCTTCGTGCGGTCCGGGCTGGCTCACCGCCAAATCGCGTGCCTGTTCGACGTAGGAACCGCTACGCGGCGCGCAGACGGGTTCTGCCGCATGTGCGTGGCCAGCGCATGCGGCCAAGGCGATGAGGGATAGCGCTCGGAGTGTTTCGATGCGCATGCGGGCAAGCTCCAGTATCCGATCAACGCGCGAGCCAGCCCCCATCCACCGGCAGCACCGCGCCGTGTACGTAGTCGGATGCGCGGCTGGCCAGGAACACCGCCGCGCCGCCCAAGTCGGAAGGCTCGCCCCAGCGGCCTGCCGGAATGCGCGCGAGGATGTCGCGGTTGCGGCCCTCGTCGGCGCGCAGCTGCGCGGTGTTGTCGGTGGCCATGTAGCCCGGTGCGATCGCGTTGACGTTGACCCCTTTGTCGGCCCATTCGTTGGCGAGCAGACGGGTGATGCCGGCCAGGCCGGATTTGCTGGCGGTGTACGAAGGGACGCGAATGCCGCCCTGGAACGACAGCATCGAGGCGATGTTGATGATCTTGCCGCCGCCGGCGGCGATCATGCGCCGACCGACCGCTTGCGCGAGGAAGAACGCGCTCTTGAGGTTCACGTCGATCACCGCGTCCCAGTCGGCTTCGGTGAAATCGACCGCGTCGGCGCGCCGGATCAGTCCTGCGTTGTTGACCAGGATGTCCACCGAGCCCAGCTGTGCGATGGTTTCCTCGACGATGCCGGCGATCGGCGCCAGCGTCGACAGATCGGCTTCGATGGCGTGGAAGCGGCGTCCCAGCGCGCGCACGTGCCGACCGGTGTCGGTGGCCGCGCCGGTGCTGACCGCGACGATGTCGGCGCCGGCCGCCGCCAAGGCCAAGGCCAGGCCCTGGCCTAAGCCGCGATTGCCGCCGGTAACCAGAGCGACGCGACCGTTGAGATCGAACGGCGAAACACTCATGCGCGCGGCCTCACTTGAGTTGGCACAGGTCGAGCTGGTGCATATCGGTGTAGTCCAGATTCTCGCCGCCCATGGCCCAGATGAAGCAGTAGTTGCGCGTGCCCGAGCCCATGTGGATCGACCACGGCGGCGACACCACGGCTTCGTCGTTGCGGATCACCAGATGACGCATGTCGGCCGGTTCGCCCATGAAGTGCATCACGCTCTGGTCGCCGAGATCGAAGTAGAAGTACACCTCGGAGCGGCGATCGTGCAGATGCGGCGGCATGGTGTTCCAGACGCTGCCGGTCTTGAGCACGGTCAGCCCCAGCAGCAACTGACAGGATCGGCAGGTGGCCGGGACGATGTACTGATAGATGGTGCGTTGGTTCGAAGTCTCCAGCGCGCCGCGCTCCAGCGGCACGGCCTGGTCGATCGAAATGTGCACGGTCTCGTAGCGCGCGTGCGCGGGCGTGGAGGCGAGGTAGAACTTGGCGGGTTGGGCGGCATCGTCCGATGCGAACACCACCCGCTCGCTGCCCATCGGCACGTACAGGCCGTCCTTGGGCTGCAGCGCGTAGGTCTGGCCGTCGATGCTGACCGTGCCGGCGCCCGCGCCCACGTTGACCACGCCCAGTTCGCGCCGGGCCAGGAAGGGCTGGCCGGCGGCCGAGGCCGGTTCGGTCTGCGCCGGCAAGTCCAGCGGCGCGTCCACGGGTGCGGCACCGCCGATCACGAAGCGCTCGTTGTGCGAGTAGTTCAGCCGGACTTCGCCGGCGGCGAACAGGCCGTCGATCAGATAGCGGTCGCGCAGCTGGTCGTTGCTGGCGCCGGCCATCATCTCGGGATGGGTGGCGTGGTAGGTCTTGCGGAACATCGGGCCTCCGGAAAGCGTATGCCTGCGATGCCGCCTGAGGCGGCTGTTCCGGAATCATAGCGGGGTTTTGGTAACCGGTGTCAAAACGCAGAACAAGACGCTCCGGTGGGTCCGCGAACGCAAATCCGCGCGCCGAGCGGGGTCGGGGTGGAAGGAAGCGCGAGCGCCGTGCCCGCGGCCGGCCTCAGGCCGGCGGGCGCTGGCTGGAGTCGCGCACCACCAGGTGCGGGGTGACCGACACCGGCTCGGTCGGCTCCTCGCCTTCCGCCGGTTCCGGCGCCAGCAGCATCTGCGCCGCCTGGCGGCCGAGGTCGCGCACCGGCGAGTGGATGGTGGTCAGCGCGGGCCACAGCTGGGTCGCCAACGGGCTGTCGTCGTAGCCGACCACCGACAAGTCGGCCGGAATGCTCAGGCCGCGCCGCATCGCCGCCTTGTACACGCCGGCGGCCATCTCGTCGTTGCAGGCGAAGATCGCGGTCGGACGCGGCGATTTGGCCAGCAAGTACTCGGCGCCGGCGACGCCGGAGTCGAAGGTGTAGCCGCCCTCGAACACGTAGTCGTCGGTCAGCTCGATGCCGCGCTGGGCCAGGCCGTGACGGAACCCGCCGCCGCGTTCGATCGAGGAACGGTAGCGGCGCGGGCCGGTGATCAGGCCCAGCTGCCGGTGGCCCAGCGATTGCAGGTAGTTCGCCGCCTCGATGCCGGCCGAACGCTCCTGGGTGTGCAGCATGTTGCCGGGTTCGTCCAGCGGAATCGAGGCGATACGCACGTAGCGCACGTCGATTTCCTGCAGCGCCGCGGCCAGCTGATCGTCCTCGGATACGCGCGGAATCAGGATCACGCCGTGCAATTTCTGCTGCAGCGCGAAGCGGCGGATGCCGTCGATGTAATCCTCGCGATGGCTGTCGCAAGGGTGCACGACCAGCTCGTAGCCCGAGTCGCGCAGCGCGTCGAGCGCGCCGTACTGCATGTTGACGATGTACTGCGCGGTGGGGTTGTCGTAAACCAGGCCGATCAGGAACGAGCGCCGGAACGCCAGGCCGCGCGCCTGCGGATCCGGCGCGTAGCCCAGCTGCTTCATTAGCGACTGGATCTTCTCGCGCGTGTCCGGACGCACCAGCGGCGAATCGTTGATCACCCGCGAGACGGTCTTCTTCGACACCGCCGCCAGCCGCGCGATGTCGTTGATGGTCGCCTTGCCCGGGGCCGGCATGCGCTGCGGCGCGGCGTCGCCCGCGGCCGCTTCGGCGGCACGGGCGCTGCGCGGTGCGCGGCGCGGGCCGCGCGGGGGGGGTGATTTCATGGCGGCTCGGCGACGGGGGGCAGTCCGGTCGTGGGACCGGGGCTGGCCCCGATTCTAGCCGGCCGCGACGGCGATGTCCCCGGTGGACATCGCGTGCTTACTTGAGCAGCGCCGGCAGCCACAGCGACAGCTGCGGCACGAAGGTCACCACCAGCAGCACCGCCAGCGAGGCCAGCCAGAACGGCCAGATCGTGCGCAGGGTCTCGCCTATGCTGATCTTGCCGATCGCGGTGCCCACGAACAGCACCGAGCCCAGCGGGGGCGAGATCAGGCTGATGCCGCCCTTGAGGATCAGGATCACGCCGAAATGCACTGGGTCGACGCCGATCGCCTTGGCCAGCGGCAGGAAGATCGGCGTGCAGATGATGATCATCGGCGCCAGATCCATGAAGGTGCCCAGCACCAGCAGGATCAGGATCATCAGCAACAGCAGCAGGTTCTTGTCGGTGGTCAGCGAGGTCAGCGCGTCGACCGCCGCGGTCGGCACCTGCAGGTAGGCCAGCAGCCAGCCGAACGACGCCGCCGAGGCGATCACGAACAGGATCATGCCGGTGGTGCGCGCGGCGCCGGCGACGGTTTCCAGAAAATCGCGCCAACGCAGGTTGCGGTACACCAGCGCGGTCACCAGCAAGGCGTACACCACGGCGATGGCTGCGCTTTCGACCGCGGTGAAGATGCCGGCCCGGATGCCGACGAAGATCAGCGCCACCAGCGCCAGCCCCGGCAGCGCGGCTACCAGGCGCCGCAGCACGATGCCGAAACCGGGGAAGGCTTCCACCGCGTAGCCGCGCCGGCGCGCGATCACCCAGCAGGTCGCCATCAGCGTGACCGTCATCAGCAGCGCGGGCAGGATGCCGGCGGCGAACAAGTCGGCGATGGAGATGCTGCCGCCGGCCGAGGCCGAGTACAGGATCAGGTTGTGCGAAGGCGGCACCAGCAACGCGACCATCGCCGCGGTCATGGTGACGTTGACGGCGAAGTCGCGGTCGAAGCCGCGCCTGACCATCTGCGGAATCATCGCGCCGCCGATCGCCGACACGTCGGCGATGGCCGAGCCGGACACGCCGCCGAAGAACAGCGAGGACAGCACGCTGACTTGCCCCAGGCCGCCGCGCAGATGCCCGACCAGGGCCGAGGCCAGGCCGATCAGGCGCTCGGAGATGCCGCCGCGCAGCATGATTTCGCCAGCGAAGATAAACAGCGGAATCGCGATCAGCGAGGCCGATCCGGCGCCGGCTGCGGTTTGTTGCACCACCACGATCGGCGGCAGACCGATGTGGATCAGCGTGGCCAGCGCCGCCGCCGACAGCGCGTAAGCCACCGGCACGCCGACGATCAGCAGGAGGGCGAATACGCCGAACAGTATCGCGACGTCCATCAGGCGCTCCGGGAGCTGTCGGTGAGTGGCGCGGTCAGAGCCGCGTGCACGCGTTGCAAGGCGAATATCGCCATCAGCGCGCCGCCAACCGCCATCGGCGCATAGACCGCGCTTTGCGGCAGCGGCGCGCCGGCCATGGGGATGTCCCAGCCGTCCAGCAACAGCTCCCCGCCCCACACCGCCAGTACCGCACCGATGCCGCCGATCACCAGGTTGGAGAACGCCAGCAGCCAGCGCCGCAGCGCCGGGCGCGCGCGGTGGACCAGGATGAAGAAACCGAAGTGCGAGCCACGGTGCACGCCGGCGGCGGCGCCGAAACTCATCGCGGTGTTGAGCAGCAGCAGCGCGACCGGTTCGGTCCACCCCGGCGAATCGTTGACGACGTAGCGCGCGAACACCTGCAGAGCCTGCACCGCGACCATGCCGACCAGGGCGGTGCCGGCGATCGCGACTGCCAGCCCCGCCAGCCGATCCAGTGGGCCTTGCCCGATGGCGTCGTCCTGCGCTTGTTCGATGTCCGCCGCTGCGGCGAGGGGAGCGTCTGCCACGATGTCTGCCTCAGGCCAGGGAACGGATGCGGCGGTACAGGGTTTCGATCGCCGGATCGCGGTGGTAGTCGTCCAGCAACGGCTGCACCGCGGCGCGGAACGCCGGCAGGTCGCAGTCGTTGATCTGTACGCCGCCTTCGATCACGGCCGCGCGCGCGACGGCCTCGGATTCGTCCCACAGCTCGCGCATCACCGACACCGAGCGGCGCGCGATGTCCAGCAGCAGCTCTCGGTCGCCGGCGTTCAACGACTCGAAGCTGCGCCGCGACATCAGCAGCACATCGGGTGCGTAGGAGTGCTGGGTCTGCGACCAATAGCGCGCCGCCTCGAACTGGCGGCTGGAATGGAAACTGCGCAGATTGTTCTCGGCGCCGTCGATCAGATGCGTCTGCAGCGCCGAGAACACCTCGCCGTAGGCCAGCGGTGTGGGGTTGCCGCCCAGCAGGCGGATCATGCGCATGAAGATGTCCGAGGCCGGCACGCGGAACTTCAGCCCGTGCATGTCGGCCGGTGTGCGAATCGGGCGGCGCACGTTGTAGAAGCAACGCGCGCCGCAGTCGTAGATCGCCAGGCCCACGAGTTCGCGGCGGGCGAAATCGCGCAGCACGGCGGCGCCGACCTCGCCGTCCAGGGCGCGGCGCAGGTGCGCGACCGAATCGAACACGTACGGCAGCGACAGGGCCTGGGTCAGCGGGAACGCGTTGTTGAGCGCGCCGCTGTAGACGCGGGTGATGTCGATGGCGCCGAATCGCGCCATGTCGATGGCCTCCGACTCGCGGCCGAGCTGGCCGGAGTGGTACAGCCGCAGGCGCAGGCGGCCGCCGGTCGCGCGCTCCAGTTCGCGCCCGATCCATTGCACCGCGGCCACGGTCGGGTAGTCCTTGACGTGGACATCGGTGGCGGTGAGCAGGCGGGCGCCGTCGTCAGCGCGCAGCGTCGCGCCGGTCGCGGCCAGCGCGCAGGCCGCGCCTAGCCCGCCCAGCAGTTGGCGGCGAGTGGTCATGCGTCCTCCCCGCTGGCGAGCACCGCCTCGCAGTGCATCCGGCCCCAGCGGCCGAACGAGATCATCGCGCGTTGCCCAGCCAGGATGTCGTGGATGCCGGTGGCCGCGCCGGTGGTCACCCACATGCCGGCCTTGAGCGGATAGCCGCGCGACGCGCAGCGCGACAGCGCGAATGCCAGCGCCGCCAACAGGCCGCCGGCGATGGACTCGGCGCCGCCGCGTCCGACCAGGCGGTCGTCGATGAAGGTTTCGCAGCGCAGCGCCTCATCGGCGAGCGTGCGCCAGCCTGGAATCTCCGGCCCCACGATCAAGCCGGCGTTGTTGCCGAAGTCCGAGACCACGATCGGCGGTCCCAGGGTGTTGATGTCGGGCAGGGGGCTGCCGGCCAGTTCGATGCCGATCGACAGCGTGTCGACCAGGGCAGCGGCCTGCGCGTGATCGAACTGGGTGCGGCCGGCGGGGGCGTCGGCGCCGAGACGGAACACGAACTCCGCCTCGACCGCGGCGAAGCCGCCCTCGATCAGCGCGAAACGGCCAGTTTGTCCACCGGTGGCGGTCTGTACGGCATTGCCGAAGATCGGGCCGACCAGGCGCTCCTCGCCCAGCCGGGTTTCCCAGCCCGGCGGGATGCGTCCGACCTTCCATCCCGCGATCGGCTGCGGCCACAGGCCGATGGCACGGTCCTGGATCGCGTAGCCCTGGTCGAGGGTCTGCGGGAGCGGGCCGGGGTAGTCGGGCAGCGCCCGCGCGCCGCGGCGGGCCGCGACCAGGCGGTGGGCGATCGCGGCGCTTGCGCTGCCGTCGTCGATGGTCGGTGTCTGCATGCCGGATCGCATCCCCTGGCTCATTGCCTGCTCGTAACTGTTGTATAGGAAACCGGTGTCATTGACAATCCAAGGCTAGACTCGGGCAGCGATGGGGACAGGTCGATGAGCCAAAAAGCAGGGTGCGAGCGCGCCGCGGCAGAGGCGCCGCCGAGGCGCGGACGGCATTGGGCCTGGCTGGCGGCAGGGCTGCTCGCCTTGATGGCCGCAACCGGCGTGCCCGCCGCCGAGGCGCCCGACGGCGCGGCGCTGGCGTTCCCGGGCGCGCAGGGCTGGGCCGCGCACACGCCAGGCGGCCGTGGCGGCCGCATCATCCGCGTGACCACACTCGCCGCGTCGGGGCCGGGTTCCTTCGCCGAGGCCGTGGCCGCGACCGGGCCGCGCATCGTCGTGTTCGAGGTCGGCGGCGTGATCGACCTGCAGCGGCAGGAGGTACGGATCAGCGAACCCTATCTCACCATCGCCGGGCAGACCGCGCCGCAGCCGGGCATCAGCTTCATCCGCGGCGGATTGATCATCGCCACCCACGACGTGGTCGTGCGGCATATCCGGGTGCGTCCGGGCGAAGCCGGCGCCGGCAAGATGGCCGGCGTGGACTTCGACGCCATCACCACCGTGCGCGGCGCGCGCGACGTGATCGTCGATCATTGCTCGCTGACCTGGGCCACCGACGAGAATCTGTCGGCGTCCAGCACGCGCTTCCACGGCGAAAGCGAGCGCGAGTGGATGCAAAACGCCTCGCGCCGCATCACCTTCAGCAACAACCTGCTGGCCGAAGGCCTGGCCAACGCCACCCACGCCAAGGGCGAGCACTCCAAGGGCTCGCTGATCCACGACCACGTCAACGACGTGCTGATCGTCGGCAACCTCTACGCGCACAACTACGAGCGCAATCCGCTGTTCAAGGGCGGCGCGCGCGGTCAGGTCATCAACAACCTGATCTACGACCCGGGGCAGCGCGCGCTGCACTACAACCTGATCGCCGAGGAGTGGTTGGGTCACCCGTATTCGAGCGGACAGATGGTGGCGCGCGGCAATGTGATGCGCGCCGGGCCCTCCACGCAGGAACTGGCCTTGTTCATGGTCGGCGGCTCGGGCGACGTCGAGTACTACGCCGAGGACAATCTGGCGGTCGATCGCCTCGGGCGCGCGCTGCCGCAGGAAGGCCGTTACACCACCACGCCGGTGCGCGTGAGCCATCCGCGCCAGGCGCCGCCGGTGCCGTTCGGCGTACGCCTGCTGCCGTCGTCGCAGGTGCAGGACGCGGTGATCGCCAACGCCGGCGCGCGGCCCTGGGACCGCGACGACATCGACCGTCGCATCCTCGCCGACACCATCGAGGGACGCGGCAAGATCATCGACAGCGAGAACGAGGTCGGCGGTTATCCGCGGCATGCGCCGACAAAGCAGAGCTTCGTACCGGAAGACTGGGACCTGGCGACCATGGAACCGCTCAAGCCCTTGCCGCGGCGTGCGCCGTTGAAGTGATCGGCAGTCGCGCGTCCGCACGCATGTGCGAGACGGCCGCTGGCGAAAACCCGAACGCGCCCTGCGCGCCGTCCGATGGACAGCATTGCCGTGTGGAAGGGCGCGACGGCACGACGACGTACCGTCAGTCCTCACGCAACAGTGCGGCCAGGGGCAGCCCGGATGCTCGCAGCGCCCAGGCGAACTCGTCGGCGATACGCGCCGCGCCCAGCGGCGAGAAGTGGGTGTTGTCCTCGACGCCGCCCGGATAGTTCGGGTGCGCGCCCGGTGCGAGCTGCAGGAACCAACGGCGCGAGCCGTCCACGCCGGCTTCCTGCAGCAGCGCCTGGCTGCGTCGTTCCAGATCGATCAAGGGCACGTGCTCGCGCGCCGCGAGCGCGCGCACCAGTCCTGGGTAGTCGCCGTGGCTGTCCTGCAACCGCCCTTGCGGATCGAAGCGCCGCCGCGATACCGGCGTGAGCAGGATCGGCGTGGCCGCACGCGCCCTCACCTCGGCGATGAAGCGCGTCAGGTTGCGCACGTAGTCGGCAGGCGGCGTATAGCGATCGGGCTTGTCGCGCGACTGATCGTTGTGACCGAACTGGATCAGCACGTAATCGCCGGCAACGACGTCGTCCAGCAGCGCCTGCCAGCGCCCTTCGGCGATGAAGGTGCGGGTGCTGCGGCCGTTCATGGCCAGGTTGCGCACTTGCACGGTGTCGGGTCGAAAGCGTTCGGCCAAGCGCTCGCCCCAACCGGTTTCCGGACGTTTCTCGCTGCGCTTCTCGGCCATGGTCGAATCGCCGGCCAAGTGCAGCGTCACGGCGGTGGGCGCGGCGGCGCTGGCGGCACTGGCGAAGGCGATGCTCGATACCAGCATCAGCGCCAGCGCGTGCCACGACCTGCGTAAGCTCGCCGGCCTCATGCTTGCGGCAGCCAGTCGCCGAGCACGCGTTCGCGCTGATGGCGCAACACCGCCGCGCGATCCAGCCGACGGCGTTGCGGCGTGCGCGCCGCGCCTGGGCCGCGGCTGTCGTGTTCGTACAGCCGCGCTGCCAGCGGCTCCAGCATCGTCCGGCTGCCGTCGCGCGCGGTGTAGGCCATCGCGTCCCAACCGAGCGGGTCGATGTGCGCGTCCATCCAGCACGACAGGTACACCGCCGCGCCGACCGCATCGGGATCGCCGTACTTGCCGTCGGGAAGCGTGCGCCCCGGCCGCCAGGCGCGACCCAGCGCCACGCTGGCATCGGGAACCTCGGCGTCGCGGGTCAGCCGGCAGCGCAGAAAACTCAGCCCGTAGGCCTGGGCGCTGGGCGTGCACGGGACCGCGACATAGCCCTGGCGCTGCTTGTCGGGCCGATAGCGCGAATGCAGGGTGCATTCCTCGAACAAGGCGTTGCCGCCGCCGAAAACGAAATCGACGCTGCCGGCGACGCGGCAGCGCCGGAACCAGCTGCGTCCGGCCTCGGCGAACAGTGTGTCCTGATGGCCGATCAGGTCGACTTCGTGCAAGACGCTGCGCTCCGCGCCACGGTCCAACATCAGCGCCACCGCCTGCGCGCCGTTGGGGCCGATCGCTTCGAACCTGGGCGCGCGCAGATTGCCGACATAGTCGAAATCGTTGCGAATGCTCAGGCGCTCGGCGCGGAAGTCGGCCGCGCGTACCGTCAGGCTGGCGCAGCCCCAGGTGCCCCAGGGCTGGCCGTCGGCGCGTCTCATGCCGGCGGCGCTGTCGTAGCTGAGCACGCTGCCGGCGCGGTCCTCGCCGATCAGGTGGATCCATGGCTTGTCGATCACCAGCTTCTCGCGCCAGACGCCGCGCCCGATCAGGATGCGGAAAGGACGCAGCCCCTCGCGCGGCGCCGCGTCCAGCGCCGCCTGCACCGAGCCGAACACCGGCGCCGCGTACCGGCCCGCGGCCTTGCCGACGACGGCATGGATCTCCGCAGCCTCGCGCGCCGCGACGCTGGGCGCCAACGTGGCCACGGATGCGTAGAGCGCGCCTCGCAGGAAGCGGCGACGTCCGATCGCCGCGGACGCATCGCGACCGGTCATTGCTGCGGGCCGGCGCCGAACAACACCAGCAGCGGCACGCTCCAGGTCGGATCGATGCGCCGATACAGCGTGGGCGTCCAATCCACCGCGTCGACGAGGTCGATGTCGTTAGTCGCGTTGTAGGCTGCCACCGGATCCGCCGGCCAGCCGTTGCGCAAGGTGCCGCGCGCCTGGATGCGGCTGCCGTTGAGGCGGTCGACGAAGACCTCCGACGTGAGCGCGCGATCGACCAGGAAATGATTGTTCTGGGCGTAGATCTGCGACTCCACGCCCACGCCCCAGCTGTAGGCATAACGCGACGCGCCCTCGGCGCCGACGACATACAAATTGTTGTACACATGCACCTGTCCGTAACGCACTCTCGGCACGCGCTGGCCCAGGTCGTGGAACAAGTTGTGATGCAGACTGACCCGTAGCTTCCCACGATCCGCCGTGGCGCTATCGGAGGAGCCGATCAGCATGGCCTTGTCGTGCCGGGCGAAGCGATTCCAGGACACGGTGACCAGGTCGGACTCGTTGGTCACGTCCACCAGTCCGTCGTGGATCTGATACAGACGACCGAAATAGCTGGGCAAGCTGGCGTCGTCGGTGACCGCGTCGCGAAACTCGTTGCGGTCGATCCAGACATGGGTGGCGTTGCGCACCGAGATCGCATCGTAGGCCGAATTCCAGTTGCCCTCGGCGCCGTCGTTGGGCGACCACTGCGGAAAGCAGTCGTAGCTGTCCTGAAAGCTCAGGTTGCGCACGATCACGTTCATCGGCTGATTGCCGCTGCTGCTGCCCGGACGGATGTCGAACCAGGCGCCGTGCAGGCTGGCGTCGCGGCCCACGCCGACCACGGTGGTGTTGGCAGGGATGCGGATGCGTACACGCGCCTGCTGCGCGGCGGCCGATGCCGCGCGCGCGCGCTCCAATGCGCCGGAGGGGGTGACGCGTCCCCAGGTCGCTGGATCGTAGGTGGCCAGGAAAGCGGCCAGCGTATAGGGCGTTCCCGTCTGCGGGTCCGGGCGCGCGTAGTCGTCGCATGACAGTGCGCGCCCTTCCGCGTCGGTGTTGGCGTCGATGCGGCCGACGATGCGTACGATCTTCGGGGTCGGATCCGGATAGGCCAGGGCCGCGACCAGTTCGTTGCGATCGCGCACGGTATGCACGCGTTCGGGCGCGGCGGCCGAGCCGCCGGTGGTGCCCTGTGGCAGCGCCGCGGTAGGCAAGGACGCCCAACCGTCGTTGGCGGGCAGCACCTCGGTGGCTTTGGGGCGGGCGTGCAGCGTGGTCGAGAGCGCGGCCAGCACGAGGCCGGCCCACCATGCATGTCTCTTGTCGTTCATCCTGGAACTCCCGGTGGTGACGCGGTCGATGGGCGACGAACGCGTGATCGGCCGGCGCGAAGCTGCTGGGCGGGACCTGGGGTCCCGCATCCGCCGGGGTTCGTCGGTGTGTCGCGGTCTCGCAGCGGCGCCGTTGCGGTGTATCGGATCTCGGTCGCGCGTATCCGCACGGCCGGCACCGCGCTCAGCGCGCGGTCACAGCTTGTAGCGAATGCCGAGGAAGTACTGGCGGCCGGTATGGTGATAGACCGAAGCGCGGTCGCCGCGCGAGTCCACCCACTGGTCGTTGTACTCGTCGGTGAGGTTCAAACCCTCCAGCGTCAGCTCGATGCGTTCGTTGAGCTTCCAGGAGGCCGACATGTCGATAGTAGTGGTGGCTTTGGTGCCTTCGACGTCGTTGTTGTTGCGGCCCGGGACGGTGGTCAGATAATCGTCGCGGTAGGACGCCGACACGCGCGCACCGAAACGTTCGCCCTCGTAATACAGCGTGGCGTTGTAGGCGTTCTTGGACAGCCCTAGCAGGTCGGTCTTCAGCGACGAGGCACCGGTCGAGGTCACATACTGGATCTTGGAATCGACGTAGGTGTAGTTGAGTTGCACGCCGAAGTCCTGCCAGAAGCCCTCGGGCAGGAAGGTGAAGGGTTGCTGATAGCTGAGCTCGAAACCCTGGAGCGTACCGCCGGGCGTGTTGACGGGAATATTGAACTGGAAATCGTCGGTCGGTTGCGCGCCGGTGCCCGCGAGCAGGCTGTCGGGCAGGCCGGAGGTGTTGTAGGGACGCGTTTCGCGCGAGGTCTGCACGAAGGTATCGATGTCCTTGTAGAACAGGCCCAGGCCCAGCAGCGCCTCATCGGCGAAGTACCACTCGAAGCTCAGGTCGTAGGTCTTGGCGCGGAACGGCTCCAGCAAGGGATTGCCGCCGTTGACCGTGCGCGCGCCGCCGCTGACATTGACGGTGACGCCCGGGGTCAGGTTGCCCAGGCCCGGCCGCGACATCACCTTGGCCGCGCCGAAGCGGACCAGGAAATCGGGGCTGAGGTCGGCGACCAGATTCAGCGACGGCAAGGTGTCGTCGTAGCTGCGCTGCACCGTGGTCTGCACCGGCACGCCGCCGACGATGGCGTAACCGGTCGAGGTCTGCTTGGTGTCGACCTGGCGCACGCCGATGTTGCCGCTGATCGGGATGGCGCCGATCTGGGTGTTGAAGTCACCCTGCAGGTAGAAACCCTGGTCGCGCTCGGTGACGCTGCGGTTGTTGCCCAGCACCGCGGCCACGGTGTTGCTGACGGTGAAGATGCCGGTGTTGCTGTACAGGCCGAACGCGCGATTGAACGCATCCATGTCCGGTATCAGCCAGACCGAATCGTTGCCCGAACCGACGCGCGTGTTCTCCAAGCCCATCCGTTTGGTCAGGTCCGCCAGCGTGGTGCCGGCCGGCAGCGCCGGCGTCACCAGTTCCGAAGCGCGGCGGAACTCGCGGCTCTCGAAGCTGTATTCCTTGAACTGCGCACCGCCCTTGAGCTTGAACGAGGGCGCGAGGTTCCAGGCGAAATCGAGCTGCGCGGTGTCGTAGGTGTTGCTGGCGAACTGCGGACGCAGGCGGATTTCCGACACGCCGTTGACGAAGGTCCACTGGCTCGGATCGGTGACGTCGAAACCGTTGTCGATCACCGGCAGGCGGTCGTTGCCGCGGTAATCGTAGCTGTAGCCCTGCACGTTCTGACGATCCAGCGTGATCGTGGTCTGGATCGGGTTGTTGAACTCCGATTTGGCGCGGCCGACCTGCGCATGCAGCTTGAAGTCGTCGGTGAGCTCGTGATCGGCGTAGAAACTGAACTGGGTGAACTTGGTGTTGAGTTCGTCGTAACGCGCTTCCGAGCGCACGTCGACGTTGTTGAATCGCCCGTAGACCAGATTTCCGTTGGCGTCGACCTCGCCGTCCAGCACCGCGGTCTGCGGCTTGCCCGTGCCGGTGCGGCTGAACGACACCGCTTCGATGAAGTTCTCGGTGCGGGTGGCGTCGAACTTCGCGTACAGAAGATCCAGTCCGACATCGGTGCGGTCGCTGACCTTCCATTGCAGCGCGCCGGTCACGCCCAGGCGCTGCTGGTCGTGTTCGAGCACGCCATAGCGCGGAATGCGCGGATGGAACACGCCGGCACCGCGCGCGGCGGCGAACGGCGAGGTTGCGCTGAAGCCGCCGCTGCTGGGGCCGTTGTCCCAGCGCACCGTGCTGTGGCCTTCTTCGACCAGGCGGCGGTCGGTGTAGGCCACCGACAGCAGCGCGCCGAAACGGCCGTCGCCCCAGGTGTTGCTGATCAGCGCCGACGCGCGCGGGTCGGTGTCGCCGGACAGATCGTTGTAACCGACCTGGCCGCCGGCGACGAAGGTGAAACCCTCGTAATCGAACGGGCGCGCGGTCTGCAGGTCCACCGTCGCGCCCAGCGATCCTTCCTCGACCTCGGCCGATGCCGTCTTGCGCACCTTGAGGCTGTTGAACAACTCGGAGGCGAACACGTTGAAGTCGAAGCCGCGGCCGCGGTTGGCACCGCCGGAGCTGTCGGTGCCGCCGGTGGTGGTCAGCGCCTCCATGCCGTTGATGCGCACGCGGGTGAAATCCGGGCCCAGGCCGCGCACCGAGATCTGCCGACCCTCGCCGGCATCGCGCGCGATCGACACGCCCGGAATGCGCTGCAGCGATTCGGCCAGGTTCAGATCGGGGAAGTCGGCGATATCCTCGGCGACGATCGCATCGACCACGCCGACTTCGCCGCGCTTGATGTCCAGCGCGCGCTCGAGGCTGCCGCGAAAGCCGGTCACGGTGACCGTCTCCAGATCCTTGGCGCTGTCGGCGGCCGGGGCGGCGCTGCCGTCTTGCTCTTGTTGCGGCGTGGCGGCGGCGGGTGTGGCCGCCGCCTGTTGCGCGAACCCGACCGCCGGCGCCATCTGCAGCGCCAAGGCGATGGCGCCCGCTAGAACGGTAACCGGTGTCTTTTTTGCCGCGCGCTGCGATTGCATCAGGATCCCCTCCCAAAGTGGTCCGACGGCTATAAAGCGCTTATTGACTAGCTTGTAGCGCTTGCTATGGTGTCTCTGACAGTGAAATGACACCGCTGGTCAAAACCCTAGCAAAAGCTCGGGCCAACATCATGCTGCGGTGCGCAATCGGATATTCAGGGGGCCGGCGGGGCCGGCACGGAGAGGGTGGAATGGGTCAACGCATAGTGTGTTTCGGCGAGCTGCTGCTGCGCCTGGGGGCGCCCGGCCATGAGCGCCTGCTGCAGTCCCCGGCCTTACAGGTCCACGTCGGCGGTGCCGAGGCTAATGTGGCCGTGGCGCTGTCCCGCTACGGCCATGACGCAGCCATGGTCGGCCGCGTCGCCGACAACACGCTGGGCGCCGCGGCCGTGGCCGAACTGCGCCGCCAAGGCGTGGACACCCGTGCCGTCGAGGCCGCGCCCGGCCGCATGGGCTTGTACTTCCTGGAAACCGGCGCCGGCCATCGTCCCAGCAGCGTGCTCTACGATCGCGCCGACTCGGCCTTCGCGCGTGCGGACGCGGATGCCTACGACTGGCCGGCGTTGCTGGCCGGCGCGGACTGGCTGCATCTGTCCGGCGTGACCCCGGCCCTGGGCCAGGCCTGCGCCGACACCGCGATTGCGGCTGCGCGCGCCGCGCGCAGTGCCGGCGTGCGGGTGAGCTTCGACGGCAACTTTCGCGGCAAGCTATGGCAGGCCTGGGATGGCGACGCCGCGGGCATCCTGCGTGAACTGATGGCGCAGGCCGACTGGTTGTTCGCCGACCACCGCGACATCGCGGTCGCGCTGGGCTACCAGGCCGAGGCCGAGCACGCCGAGGCGCGGTTCGACGCCGCCGCGCGCGCGGCGTTCGCGGCCTTCCCGCAGTTGCGGCGCGTGGCCAGCACCGTGCGCGTGCAGCACAGCGTCGACCGCCAATCGCTGGCGGCCTTGTCGCTGGATCGCGACGGCTTCGTCGCGCGCACCCCGGTGTGCGAGCTCAGCGCGATCGTCGACCGCATCGGCACCGGCGACGCCTTCGCCGCCGGCGTGCTGCACGGCGCGCTCGTCGGCCTGGACGCGCAGGACAGCTTGCAGTTCGGTTGGGGCGCGGCCTGCCTCAAGCACTCCGTGCCGGGCGACTTCGCGCTGTTCGACGCGCAGGACGTGCAGGCCTTCGTGGCCCAGGACGGCTATCACGTGCGGCGTTGAAGCGGACGGCGCAAGCTACCGGAACATCGTAAAGGAAAGCAACGGTGCTGGAGTGCCTAGCGTACTTAAGTGCCATGCGTGACGAACTGGAGCACCACTCCCTTCTTCTTAAGGATCTGCGTGCTGTTCTGGCCAATGTAAGTCCTTTGTTCTTTCGTCATTCGACCATTGCGCAGCGTGTAGATCGTCATGGACAGAAGATCATCGCTGTGTTCGTTTATGGATATCGCAAAAGGTTCGCTACTCTCCTTTATCACGACTGGTTCGGAGTTTTCGATAGAGACCACCCGTTGTTTGCCATTCACCATGTCGACGATCGTGCATTCGACCACCGCGACCTTCCGGAATGACTGTGCAGCTTGAGGCGTTGCGACCTGTTCAGGTGTCTTGGAGGAGGTGTCCGCGATGGCCAAAGGCGCCGCCATGGACGCGGCAATTAACGCCAGGCCTTGCACAAAATTCCTACGGTTCATTGCATGCGCCTCTCTATGGGCCAGTCGGTGGGTCGGAATCGACGAAACAAGATCCAAGATTGTGGCAGTTGCCGTTCGACGAGCCGCCGCACTGAAGGTCGTTGGAGCAACTCCCGTCGTTGGTCGTGCCTTTGCAGTCACTTGAATTCTGGCAGCCCGGGTTCGTGGCCGCGTACATGGCTGAACGAATCAACTCGTCTGCATCTATGTCCAGCCAAGACAGGTTCGTGCCTCCCGCAACCGTTGGTATGCCGGAAGCGGTGATGGATATGAGTGATGGATCTATGAACATCTTCAGTGCTCCCCTACGAGTGCAAGTTCTATCGGTCGCGCAAAGGGATTTGCGTGCTCGTTCAGATGCGGGAGTGTGGACAACGGGCAGCCGAGTGTGTCCGGATCGAAACTTCGAAAGCCCTCGAACCATAGCCTGAGCCGCTCGTTGCTGAATTGGATCGTGCCGTCCTCCGCCAAAACGCCTACATCATTCCGAGGGTCTGAAAGAGCCACCGTACACTTGCCTACTCTCCCATCGGATCGAATGAGGAGTGAGTTCGGTTTTGCCGCGTAGCAGATTTCGCCTTCTTCCGAGAGAACGACCTCAGAACTCGCCTGTACAGAAGTCCGGCTACTCAGATCATTGAGAATACGTTTGTACTCGCTCCATGGCAGCTCGGTAACGCTCTTCCCGCCGTCGCCGCCGAGGTTACTGATTCGATGAAAATGAATTCGGAACTTTCCACAGTAGGCCAGCTGATCGTTGATTCGATTCAATAGGCGATTGATTGAATCCTGGTTGCTGTTGGATACATGAATTCGCAAGGTCACGTCGAGCGACTCATCGATCTCTGCCATGCGAATCAAGTTGTTCCAAATCTCATCGAAAGTTCCCCGGCCGTCAGCGCGAAGACGTGTGCGGTTGTGTTCTTCCCGGTCGCCATCGAGCGTGATTTGGTATGAGCGATGGTTCACTTGCGATAGGCGTTTCACAGTGTTCTCCGTTAGGAGATAGCCGTTGGTGGTCAAGCCGCCTGTTACGACGAAATCATTCGATTCGGCAACGTCTTTCGCGAAATTTGCTATATCAAGAATCACATCTGAGGCGAGTAGCGGCTCTCCACCGAACCAGGACAACTTCAGGATCTTGATAGAGTCGGCTCTGTGTCTTATCAAGTTCTTGATTCCGTTCCTCACGTATTCCGGCATCTTCCCGAGTTCGAAATCTTCATAGCAGTAGCTGCAGCGGAAGTTGCACTTTTCTGTAGGCAGGAGAATCAGCTCAAGGATGCGAGAGTCAAGACTGAGCGCAACCTTAGTCTTTGAGATAGTGGTCATGTCTGCCTCTAGATCTCAAGGTCCGGTGGGCTGTTCCGAGTCGTTGTTGACAATACAAGACGTCTTGTTAGTTGATCCTGCGCAATCGGTGTAGTTGTTGCATACGTTGTTGTTGGTCGAGTCTCTGCAGCTGTCGTTCTGGCAGTTGCCATTTACGGAGCCCGCGAAAAGTATCGGGTCAAGCTCACGAAGCTCGTTCTCCCAGTAGCTAGACTGGATGAGAACGCTGGCATCGGAGGCTAGTGCAATCTGCTCTGGTTGCAGCGGAGTCATGGACGTCCTCCTGGATTGACGCGACCAACCTAGTGCTGCGATTCGAGGGAAGTCAACGGCCAAATTTCAGGTGGCAGCGCTGCTTGCGCAATATGTCCCCAGCGCTTGTGCGACTAATGGCCATAAAGCGTCTATCGGTGGCATGCGCATCGGCAGCTGGAAGCTGAGAAACGCTCGAGTTTCCACTGGCGACAGGTGCAGATGCGATTCGATGAGTGCCGGATGAACACGAGTGCGCAGACATCGGGCGCAATCGCTGTGATCGTAGGCCTGCGCAAGCGCAGTGCTGCAGTTCGGTCGGAATCGATGAGGTGACTCGTGCCTCAGCGCAGCGCGTGATCCGGCACTTCGAGTTCCAGCGACAGCGCCAGGTGATCGGATTGCGCCGCCGGCACCGCGCGCGCGGAGGAGCAGCGCAGGCCGTCGCCGATCAGGATGTGGTCGATCGCGCGCTGCGGGCGCCAGCTGGGGAAGGTGGGCAGGGCGGCTTCGGGCGGTTGCAGGCGGGTGCGCTGGAACAGCGTGCGCATTTCCGGTTGTTCGATCGAGCAGTTGAAATCGCCCATCAGCACCGCGTGCGGATGGTCGTGCAGCAGTTCGGCGATGAAGGCCAGCTGCGAGGCGCGCGAACCCGCGCCCAGGGACAGGTGCGCGACGGCGACGGTCAGCGCGTCGTCGTGGTCGCCGAAGTGCGCCATCAGCACGCCGCGGCCCTTGACCCGGCCGGGCAGCGGATGGTCGATGACTTCGCGCGGTTCGAGCTTGCTGAGCAGGCCGTTGGCGCTGGAGGCGACGCTGCCGACGCGGCGATTGGGCTGGTGGCTCCAGTAGTCGAAGCCGGCGCGCTGGGCCAGGTAGTGGGTCTGGTTGGTGAAGCCCGAGCGCAGGCTGCCCGGGTCGCTTTCGTTGAGGCCGACGATGTCGTGCTCGCCGGCCAGCTGGGCGATGGTGTCGAGGCTACCGCGCTTGTTGCCGGCGGGCAGCACGTGCGACCAACTGCGGGTCGCGTAATCGCTGTAACGGCGCGTGCTGGACCCGGCCTGGATGTTTGCGCTGAGCAGGCGCAGGCGTCTGCGCTGATCGTCCATGCCGGCCGGGTCCATGGGCGCGTTTACTGCGCGGCCGGAGCCGCCGGGGTGGCGCCGGGTGCGGCCGCGCCTTCGGCGGCCGGAGCGGCGGCGCCGCCGGCGCGCGCGGCGCGTTCCTGCGCGACCAGGTGGTCGGCGATGCGCAGCATGTCGTCGAAGTTCTTGCCGATCACGCGGTACTTGCCGTCGACCACCAGGTTCGGGGTGGACTCCACGCCGCTGCGGCTGAGGAAGGTCTCGGCGCGCTTGAGCTTGGCGTCGATCGCGAAGCTGGCGTAGGTGCTTTCGAACTGCTGCTTGTTGGCGCCGAACTTGGCGTAGAACTCGGCGAAGTCGACCGGCTTGACGCCGTTGACCGGCATGCTGCGCTCCAGGTGCACGGCGCGGAACATGGCGTCGTGGCTGCGCGAGACCAGGCCCATCGATTCGGCGGTGTAGAAGGCCTTGGCGTACGGCATCCAGTAGCCGCCGAACGGCGCGGCGACCGGCACGAAGTTGACGTCGGCGGTCTGCTTGGCGCGCCAGGAATTGATCAGCGGTTCGAACTCGGCGCAGTGCGGGCAGGTGTAGCCGAACACTTCGACGACTTCGATCTTGCCGGCGACCGGCGCGTACGGCGTGCCGCCCGGGATTTCGACGTAGTCGGTGCCGACGACCGGCGCCGGGCCGCTGGGCGGCGTGGCGGTGGCGGCGGGCACGATCTCGGGCGCGGCCTCGACCTGCGCGGGCTGGCCCGGCACGGCGTTGGCGGGCGCGGCCTCGGCGGACGGCGCGGCGACGTCGGCCGTGGGCGCGGCGGTTTCCTGCTGCTGGTTGCAGGCGGCCAGCGCGAACAGCGCGGCGAACAGGACGGGGTAGCGGTACGACGGGGCCAGGCGCGGGGTCATGGATCGAATCTCCACAAAACGGTCGGATGGGATGGGTGTGCGCCCGGGCGGGCCGGCGCGACACCGTGGAATGCGTCGGCCGTCAGGATAACGGCCGGCGCGCTGAACGCGGAGTGTAGACGGGACGGCGCGGGCGGCCGTCGCGCGTCAGCGCTTGCTCTTGCCGCGGCTGCGTTCCTGCGCGACCAGGCCGTCGGTGATGCGCAGCACTTCTTCCAGGCTGCTGCCGCCGGTCACGCGGTACTTGCCGGCGACGATGAAGGTCGGGGTGCCTTCGACGCCGCTGCGGGTCAAGAACGCGCGCACGCTGTCGAGCTTGTCCTCGATCGCCTGGCTGTCCATGGCGGCGGCGAACTTGCCGGCGTCGGCGCCGTAGCGCGCGTAGAAGTTGGCGATCTCCGAGGACGAGGCGTTGTTGATCGGCAGGCTCTGCTCTTCGTGCAGCGCCTTGAACACGGCGTCGTGGGTCTTGGCGACCAGGCCCATCGACTGCGCGGTGTAGTAGGCCTTGGCGTAGGGCTGCCAGTAGCCGCCGAACGGCGCCGCCACCGGGACGAAGCTCACGTCCTTGGGCAGCTTGGCCTTCCAGCGGTCGATCGCCGGCTGCGCGTGCGCGCAATGCGGGCAGGTGTAGCCGAACACCTCGACCACTTCGATCTTGCCCTTCACCGGCGCGTAGGGGCGGCCGTCGTCGATCAGGACGTAGTCGCGGCCGGCTTCCAGGACGGGGGCGGCGCTCTTGCCGGCGGCCGAGGCGGCCAGCGGCAGCAGGGCGCTCAGGGCCAGGGCGGCGAGCGTGGGGAGCAGGCGGAACGAAGTCGGGCGTGAGGTCATCGCAGGGTCTCGCGGCGATCGGGTCGGGGTAGGGGCGCTCGTCGGGCGGCGTCCGGGCAAAAAAAGACGCCGGCGTTAAGCATAACGGCCGGCGTCTCGAACCAGGAGTATGGGATGTGACCGGCGTCGCGGGCGGAAGTTCCGGCCGCGCGCGGGCGCTCAGCGCGCGGGCGCGGCGGCGCGCTCCTGCGCGACCAGCAGGTCGGTAATGCGCAGCATGTCCTCGAAAGTGGTGCCGATCACCCGGTATTTCCCGTTAACGATCAGGGTCGGGGTCTGGCTGACGCCGCTGCGCATCATGAACTGCTTGCCGCGGTTGACCTGGGTGACGGTGGCGAAACTGTTCATGGCGGCCACGAACTGCTGCGGGTCGGCGCCATAGCGGCCGTAGAAACGGCCGATCGCCACGTCGTCGGGCTTGTCGCCTTCGCCCGGCATGCTCTGCTCCAGGTGGATGGCGCGGATCAGCGCGTCGTGGCTGCGTGCGACCAGGCCCTGCTTGTCGGCGACGTAGTAGGCGCGCGCGTAGGGCTCCCACTCCGGTCCGAACGGCGCCGGCACGTAGGTGAAGTGCACGTCGGCGGCCTGCTTGGCCTTCCAGGCGTTGACCATGGGCTGGAATTGGGCGCAGGCCGGGCAGACGTAGCCGAACACTTCCACCACCTCGATCTTGCCCGGCACCGGTGTGAATGGTTGGCCGCCGTCGATGAGTTCGTAGTCGGTGCCCTTGACCAGGCCCTGCGGAGCGGCTGCGGCGGCGGCAGGCGTCGCAGCGGCCTGATCGGCCGCTGCCGGCGCGGCGGTGGGTTTGCCGGTCGCGGCCGGTTCGTCGGCGATCGCGGGCTCGTCGGCGACCGGCGCACTCTCGGTGGCGGCGGGCGTGGACGCGGCGGGTGTCGTGTCGGCGGCGGGTTTGCAGGCGCCCAGGGTCAGCAGCGCGAGCAGCAGCAGGGCAAGGCGGGTCTGTGGCATGGGGTCGGCTCCGGGCCGTGGCCGGCCCGGTCGGGCCGCATCGGCGCACACGATAGAAGAATTCGCGGGCGCCGGTACGTGCCGGAAGCGCAAACGAAAACGCCGGCCCTGGGGCCGGCGTTTCGGGACGGGCGCGGCGGCGGCCGCGTGCCGTTGGTCAGGTACCGGCGGCCGGCTTGGCCGCGGCGTCCTGGGCCGGCGCCGCCGGAGCGGGCGCGGCCGGAGCCGGAGCGGCGGCAGGCGCGGCAGCGGCCGGTGCAGCCGGCGCATCGGCGGCCGCGAAGTCGTCGGCGCGGTCGTGCAAGCCCTGCAGGTAGCTGGACAGCGCGCCGATTTCCTCGTCGCTGAGGTTCTTGGCCACGCCGGCCATCACGTTGAACAGGTGCGGATCGCGCTGGGTGGTGGTGCCGGCGCGGTATTCCTCCAGGCGACGCTGCGAGTACGCGGCCTGCTGGCCGGCGATGTGCGGATAGGCCGGGCCCGGGTTGCCGGCGCCGCCGGGACCGTGGCAGGCCATGCACGCCGGGATGCCGCGGGCCTTGTCGCCGGCCATGAACAACTGCTGGCCGACTTCGAAGAACTTCTTGTCCTTGTTCGGGCCGCTGGTGATCAGGGTGTCGTCGGCCACGCCGGCGCCGGACTTCTGGGTCGCGAAGTAGGCGCCCAGGTCGCGCGCGTCCTGCGCGGTCAGCGCGTCGGCGAACGGCTTCATCGCCGCGGACATGCCGGTATTGCGCTCGCCGCTCTTGAACAGCGCGATCTGGTGGGCGATGTAGCGCTCGCTCTGGCCGGCCAGGCGCGGGTACTGCGGATCGGTCGGATTGCCGTCCAGGCCATGGCAGGCCGCACAAGTGCCGGCCTTGGTGGCGCCCGCCTTGACGTCGCCCCACGTGGCCGGCTTCTCGACCAGCGGCGCGGCCTGGACCGGCTCCTTGTCGGGGATCGGCGTGATCGTGGGCTGGGCGTAAGCGACGGCGACAGCCGCCAGAACGGTCAGACCGACGATGCCTAGGACGCGGGCTTGGCTCATGTAGCTGGGCTCCGAAACACTGGGATGGCGCGCCGCGATGCGGCCGCCGGAACCTCGGAATTATCGTCGCGGGCGCTGGGCGGGTCAACGCGAATCGGCGCCGGAGCGCGCCCGGACGCGGGGTTTCGGGCCCGAAACACGGCCCGGAGCAGGGCGCGGACGGGCGTTGGGCACCGCCTCCGTGCGATCCTAGCGCCCATGGCCAATCCCCTCGCACGCGCCCGCTACCTGCTGGCGGCGCATACGCCCAAGCAGTTGCCGCCCGACGGCGGCTTTGAGGTCGCCTTCGCCGGCCGCTCCAACGCCGGCAAGTCCAGCGCCCTCAATGCCCTGTGCCAGCAGAACGCGCTGGCGCGGGTGTCCAAGACGCCCGGCCGCACCCAGCAGCTGGTGTTTTTCGACATTCCGCCCAGCACCGACCGCTACTTGGTCGACCTGCCCGGCTACGGCTACGCCAAAGTCCCGCAGGACCTGCAGGCGCATTGGCAGGCCTTCATCGACAAGTATTTCCAGACCCGCCAGGCCCTGCGCGGGCTGGTGGTGGTGATGGACATCCGTCATCCGCTCAAGGACTACGACCGCCAGATGCTGGGCTACGCGGTCTCGCGCGGGCTGCCCGCGCACGCCTTGCTGACCAAGGCCGACAAGTTCGGCCGCGGCCAGCAGACGCTGGCGCTGCAGGCGGTGCGCAAGGAGCTGTTCTCCGCTTACGGCGACACGGTCAGCGTGCAGACCTTCTCCGGCGAGTCCAAGCAGGGCGTCGACGAAGCGCGCGCGGTGGTCGGCGGCTGGCTGGGGCTGACCGCGCCGGCGACCGTTTGAGGCTAGCCTAGCGACCCATCGGCGTCGCGCTGAGGATCTCGCCGCGCGCGTCGTAGCTGCGCTCGGTGTCGAGCCCGCCGTCGCCGTCGCTGTCGAATACGCCGCTCACCGGCTGGCCTTTTTCGTAGCGGATGCGCTTGACCACGTTCTGCTTGACGTCGCGCCATTCCTCGCTCGCGAGCACGCCGTGCTCGGCGTCGGCGCGGTAGTCGGGCTCGCCGTCCGCGTCGTAGTCGGCGACCGTGGTACGCCAACTGCCCCCGCTGTAGCTGGTCGTCGTTTCCAGGCGCCCATCGAAATCCTCATCCTGGGCGACTTTGGCGGGCCTGCCCTGCTTGTCGAAATGCACGATATCGTCAGCATTGCCGTCGCGATTGCGATCGGTCTCGACACGCACGATGCGATCGCCGTCGAAGACGACGTGTTCGTCCGGCACCTCGTCGCCGCTGAGGTCGGTGTCCAGCGTCTGCACCGACATGCGCATGAAGCCCCAGGTCAGCAGCGCGCCGAACACCGCGCCGATCAGCGCGAACAGGAGCGGCGAAGCGCCGCGGCCTTGCGGCGGCGCGGGCGGAAGCGGAGGCGGAGTGACCGCATCGCCTTCATAGCTCTCTTCGTCGGTGGGCACCGGCATGCTTTCCCAGTCGCGTACCACCTGCCGCGCGCGCTCGGCGTGTTCGTCGGCTACCGACACCGTCGCCAGGCCGCCCGTCGGCAGTCCGCCTGCAGCGCCTTCGAGCAGACCGCCGCTGACGAAGGCGGTCATGCCTTCCTGTTCCAGCAACTGGCTTACCAGGTGCGCGTCGGCGGAATGCGCGGCGCGGTAGACGATTTTCATGCGGTCTCCTGTGGCGTAGGGCGGGCGTTCAATCGCGCGCGGGCGCGGCGGAGGCGCGGGCCCCGCCGATATGGCGGGCGAGGAAATCCAGCAGCCGCGTATAGAACGTGCGCTGGTGGTCTTCGTCGTAAAAGCCGTGACCCTCGCTGCCATAGTAGAGCGTCTCCACCGGCACGCCCGCGTCGGTCAGCGCTTTCTCCATCAGCTTGCTGTGCTTGATCGGCGCGATCTCGTCCTTGCCGCCGGCGGCCAGGAACACCGGCGCCTTGATGCGGTCGGCCATGCGATTGGGCGAGCGCTGCGCCAGGTCGGCGGGCGCGCCCATCCAGTCGTTGGACCAGGCGCGCATCCATTTGGCGGCGTCGGCATTGGCCTCGTACTTGGTCGGCAGGTCGTACACGCCGACGTAGCCCACCGCGCAGCGGTACAGGGCGGGTTCGCGCGCTGCGCCCATCAGCGCGGCGTAGGCGCCGTAGCTGGCGCCGTAGATGCAGATGCGCTGGGGGTCGGCGATGCCCTGGTCGATCAGCCAACGCGTCGCGTCGGTCAGATCGTCCTGCATGCGTGCGCCCCACTCGCGCGCGCCCGCCTGCAGGAAGGCGCGGCCGTAGTTGCCGGAGCCGCGGTAATTGATCTGCAGCACCGTGTAGCCGGCCGCGGCCAGCAGCTGCGCGTCGCGGTCGAAGCCCCATTCGTCGTAGATGCCGATCGGGCCGCCGTGCGGCAGCACCACCGTCGGCGCCGGCTGCGTGGCGGCGGTCGCGGGCTGGGTGAGGTAGCCGTGCAGGACCAGGCCGTCGCGGCTGCGCACCTGGATCGCGCGCACCGGCGCCATCGCCTTCGGGTCCAGCCACTCGGCGCGGCTGAAGACGCGGTCGGCTTCCTTGGAGGTGGCGTCGTAGAGGAAGTAATCGCCAGGGTTGCGGTCGTTGTGGGCATAGACCAGATGCAGGCGCGCGTCGCGCGTGCTCGACACCACCCGCACCGCCAGGCCGGGAAAGGCGCGCTCCAACTTGCGGTACAGCAAGGCCGTCGGCGAGGCCGGATCGAAGAACGCGCTGCTCAGTCGGTCCTTCATGTACAACGCGCCCACCGGCGCCGCGTCGCCGGCGTACACGGTGAGGTAGGGATCGACGGTGTCGTCGCGCAACACCTGCTTGCGCTCGCCGCTGGAGGTATCCAGCGCGACGATCGCGTCCGGCCCCCGGTCCTGTTCGACCTGCAGATAGGCGGTGCGCCGGTCGGGCGCGAAGCCCAGCGGCTGCTCGACCCGGTGCGAGCGGCTCTCGTCGTTGATCAGCCGCCACGCGGCGTCGCGGTTTTCGCGGTAGTAGAGCTTGCTGGCGTTGTCGTCGCCGGCGCCCAGGGCGTAGCGGATTTCGCCGGCGCTATCGGCCAGGAAACGCGCGCGCCGCACCGGCGCGGTGGCGACGGTGGTGCGGCGACCGGTGTAGACGTCCAGGCGATCGACCTGCGTCTCGGGTGTGTTGCCGTAGGTCTGGATCGCCACCAGCACGTTGCGCTCGTCCTGCGGCAGATCGTCGATCAACGAAGCGGCGCGGAAATCGTTGACCTTGACGCTCTGCGCGCCGATGCCCAGGTCGGGGTCGCGGTGACCGATCAGCATGCGCCCGCCGCTGCCGTCGGCGTTGATCGCGTACAGCTCGCCGGTGGGCGAGGGCCGTTCCAGCGCGCTGAAACGTTCGGCCATGGCCACGACCAGGCGCTCGTCGTTGACCCAGGCGAAGTCGTGGATGTCCGAATCGGGCACGCCCGAGACCTTGGCGGTGATGGTCTTGTCGGCGCGCCGGATCACCACCAGCGAGGTGCGCTCGGCGCTGGGCATGGTGGCGGCGTAGTAGGCGCCGTTGGGCGAAAGTTTGATGTCGCCGAAGCGATCGCGGCGCAGGTAGGCGTCCACGTCCACTTGCGCCGCCGCCGGCAGCGCGACCGATGCGGCCAGCACCGCGACCCAGATGCTTGCGAAGTTCATTGCCGTTCCGTACGCCCGCACCGCGCGGCCCCGGCGACAGGGTAACCGCCTTCAGTCCTGCGCATCGCCCAGGCGCGGGTCCATCGCCGCGCGCAGGGCGTCGACCATGGCGTTGATCGCCACAATCAATGCACCCACCACCAGCACCACGCCCAGCACCAGGGTGTAGTCGCGGTTGAGCGCGCCCTGCACGAAGTAGCGGCCCATGCCAGGGATGCCGAACACCTGTTCGACCACCGCCGAGCCGGTGACCACGTTGATCAGCGCGGGCGACAGCCAGGCGACCACCGGCAGCAGCGCCGGCTTCATCGCGTGGGTCAGCAGCAGGCGGGACTCGGATAGGCCACGCGCACGCGCGGCCTTCAGATAATCGGCCGACAGCGTTTCCAGCAACGAGGCGCGGGTGAGGCGCGCGCAGTAGGCGATGTTGGGCAGGGCCAGCGCGATCACCGGCAGCACCACGTGGCTCCAACCGCCCCAACCGCCGGCCGGCAGCCAGTGCAGGGTCACCGCGAACAGCAGCACCAGCAACGGCGCGGCGACGAACTTCGGGATCGCCAGCCCCAGGCCGGCCGCGAACATCAGCCCGCGGTCGGTCCAGCGCCCGCTGCGCAACGCGGCCCAGGCGCCCAGCGGAATGCCCAGCAGCAACGCCAGCAGCAGCGCGAGCCCGCCGTTGAGCATCGACACCGGCAGCGCATTGGCGATCAGCTGGGTGACGCGATAGTCGGGGTACTGGAACGAAGGCCCGAGATCGCCGCGCACCACGTCGCCCAGCCAGGCCGCGTACTGCGCCGGCAACGGCCGGTCCAGGCGGTATTGCGCGGCCAGCGCGGCCTGCACTTCCGGCGGCGCCGCCTTCTCGGTATCGAAGGGGCCGCCCGGCGCGGCGCGCAGCAGCACGAAACACAGCGTGGCCAGCAGCCACAGCGTGATCGCGGCTTCCAGCAGGCGCGCGGCCCAACGCTTCAAGGCGCGGCCTCCAGGCTCAGCCAGCGGCTGGCGTGGCGGTCCAGCGCGTTGGGCTCGTAGCCGCGCACGCGCTCGGACACCAGATGCTTGGAGGTGTAGTAGTACAAGGGGATCACCGCATCCGCGCCCAGCAACCGCGTCTCGGCCGCGTGCAGCCAGGCGTTGCGCGCGGCCTCGCTCTTGGCCGCGTCGGCGCGCGCGAGGCGCTCGCGGAAACCGGCGTCGTCGTAGCCGCTCCAGTTCAAGGGGCCGTCGCTGCCGAACGCGGCCAGGAAGTTACGCGCGTCGGGCACGTCGCCGATCCAGCCGCCGCGGAACACCTGGGTGATCGCGCGCTGGCGCCGGTTCTGCACGAACACCTTCCACTCCTCGTTGCGCAGACGCACCTGCACGCCCAGGGTCTGGCGCCACATCGCCGCCACCGCCAGCGCCAGCCGGCGGTGCGGGGTGGAGGTGTTGTAGCGCAGCTCGATCACCAGCGGCTGCGCCTCGGAATAGCCCGCCGCGCGATACAGCGCGCGCGCCTTGGCTTCGCGTTGCGCCTGGCTCAGCGTCGACCAGGCGGTCGCGGCCGGCGTGTAGCCGGCGATGCCGGGCGGCACGATGCCGTAGGCGGGCGTCTCGCCCAGCCCGGTCACGTGGCGGGTGAGCTTGTCGCGGTCGATCGCCAGCGACAGCGCCTGGCGCAGCTGCGGCGACTCGCGCAGCGGCGGGCGGGTCAGGTTCATGCCCAGCCAGAACGCGCCCAGGTAGGGCGATAGGCGCAAGCGCTGGCCGAAACGCGAGCGCAGGGCGTTCAAGGGTTGCGGCGGCACCACTTCGGTGAGATCCAGATCGCCGGCGGCGAAGCGCTGCAATTCCGCGGCGGCATCCTCGGTGACGTGGAAGCGCACCTGCGCGATCGCCACCCGCGCCGCGTCGTGGAAACGCGGATTGCGCGCCACCAGCAGGTTCGCCTGCGGCGTCCATGCCGACAGCGTGTAAGCGCCGTTCGACACCATATGCCCGGGCCGGGTGTGCTGGGCGCCATAGCGATCGACCGCCGGCAGGTACACCGGAAACGCGATCGGCAGGGTCAGCAAGGCCGGCAGCGACGCGCTGCGCTGCAGCCGGAACACCACCGTGCGCGCATCCGGCGCCGACACGCCCAGCGCGGCGGGCGGCTGCTTGCCGGCCTGCACCGCCTGCGCGTTCTCCAGCGCGTCGAACAATTCGCCGAACGGCGCCGCCGTGGCCGGCGCGAACGCGCGCCGGAAACTGGCGACGATCTGCGGCGCGTCCAGGGGCTCGCCGTTGCTCCAGCGCAGGTTCTCGCGCAGGACGAAGGTCCAGCGGCGCCCGTCGGCCGAAACCGACCAGCGCTGCGCCATGCCCGGGATCAGCCGGCCATGCGCATCCTCGGTGACCAGGCCTTCGTACAGATCGCGCAGCACGTTGCCGCAGGCGACTTCCTGGCAGCGGTGCGCATCCAGCGTGCTCGGCTCCGGGCCGTTGCCGCGTTCCAGGGTCTGGGCAGGCACGGCCCACGGCATCAGCGCCAGTAGCAGGGCCGAACCATAGCGTTGCAGGACGGACGTTGTTCGGCGCAAGGCGAGGGCTACACTGCCGGGGTCTGGTGATTGTAGGTCAGTGGCCGCATATCGCCGGAAACGGTACGGGCCGGGGCGTCGCAGGACGCCGCCGGCTTCCGCGCGTCGCGGTGGCGGCGTGCGAGCAAGGCATCCCGCCTTGCAGCGGGGTGTCGACGAACGAGGTGCGCGTGTCCGGTCCCAGCCAGGTCAAGGATGTTCCGATTCCGCCGATGGCCAGCGGCGGTCGCGCCGCGCTGATCGAGTACCTCGCTTCGGGCGTGCGTCCGGACAGCGACTGGAAGATCGGCACCGAGCACGAGAAGTTCGGCTACCGCACCGACGACCTGCGCCCGCCCACCTTCGACGGCGAGCGCGGCATCGAGGCCTTGCTCAAGGGCCTGACCCAGTTCGGCTGGGCGCCGGTGGAAGAGAACGGCCGCGTGATCGCGCTGACCCGCGACCAGGCCTCGGTCTCGCTGGAGCCGGCCGGTCAGTTGGAGTTGTCCGGCGCGCCGCTGGCGACCTTGCACGACACCTGTTGCGAAGCCGCCCAGCACCTGCGCGAAGTGCGCGCGGTCGCCGAGCCGATGGGCCTGGGCTTCCTGGGCATGGGCTTCCAGCCCAAGTGGCGCCGCGACGAGATGCCGTGGATGCCCAAGGGCCGCTACAAGATCATGCGCGAATACATGCCCAAGGTCGGCAGCCTGGGCCTGGACATGATGACGCGCACCAGCACCGTGCAGGTCAACCTGGACGTGCGCGACGAAGCCGACATGGTGAAGAAATTCCGCGTCTCGCTGGCGCTGCAGCCGATCGCGACCGCGTTGTTCGCCGACTCGCCGTTCACCGAAGGCCGGCCCAACGGCTATATGTCCTACCGCTCGCACATCTGGACCGACACCGACCGCGACCGCACCGGTCTGCTCGATTTCGTGTTCGAGGACGGCTTCGGTTACGAGCGCTACGTCGACTACCTGCTCGACGTGCCGATGTACTTCGTCTACCGCGACGGCCGCTACATCGACGCCGCCGGCCAGTCCTTCCGCGACTACATGGACGCCAAGCTACCGGCGTATCCGGACCAGCGCCCGACCCTGAAGGATTGGGCCGACCACACCACCACCGCGTTCCCGGAAGTGCGCCTGAAGAAATACCTGGAGATGCGCGGCGCCGATTCCGGCCCGTGGAACCGCATCTGCGCGCTGTCGGCATTCTGGGTCGGTTTGCTGTACGACTCCAGCGCATTGGACGCGGCCTGGGACCTGGTCCTGGACTTCACCTCCGAGGAACGCCACGCGCTGCGCGACGGCGTGCCCAAGCACGCGCTGCAGTTGCCGTTCCGCGAGGGCAAGGTGCTGGACCTGGCGCGCCGCGCGCTGGAGATTTCCGCGCACGGCCTGGCGCGGCGCGGCAAGCTCAACGGCAACGGCGCCGACGAATCGATCTACCTGGACCCGCTGCTGGAGTTCGTCGAGCGCGGGCAGAGCCCGGCCGAGCGCAAGCTGGAGCTGTTCCACGGCGCCTGGGGCGGCAGCGTCGACCCGGTGTTTTCCGAATTCGCGTACTGACCCGCGCGCGGCTCAGTTCGGTGCGCGCGCGAACTTGCGCACCGAACCGTCCAGGCCGAACTCGATGTCGTACGTGGCCCCACCCTGGCCCGAAATCGGCATCGTCGCCCAACCCGGCGCGCGCGGCGTTCCCGGCTCGGCGTGGTCGGTGTAGAACCACACGCCGGTGAGGTGGTCGTAGTCCGGATCGTCCAGGGCGCCCGGCACGCCACGAGCGCGCTCGTACCAATGCCGGCTGACCGTGGCCACAGTCGCGAAACGCAGTTGCGCCACCGGCAGATCGCTGCCGGCCAGCCCGGTCGCGGCCAATCGCGGACACAGGTGCTCGGTGGCCTCGCCGTGCTGCCAGCGGCCGTCGCGGTAGTTATAGATGCGCATCCGTTGCGGCTGCGCCGGATCCACCAGCACCAGTTCGATCTGGTCTTTGTGGAAGAGCGCCGCCGAGTGCAGCAAGGGTGCACGCGCCTGCCATTCCGGCAGCGCGGCCAGCTGCCGCTGCGCTTCGTTCAAGGCCGCGGCGTCCTGCAACAGATCCGGCGCGCGCTGGCAGGCGGTCAGCGCCCACAACGCCGCGACTGCCAGCCCGTAATGCGCCCGCATCAGCGGCCGCTCTGATCGGCGGCGGCCAATCGCTTGGTCAACTGCCCCATCCGATCCAGCGCCGGTTTGTTCAAGCGCCGCGCATACGCCGGCAGCCGCTTGGCCTTGGCCAGCGTGCGCTCGCACAACTCGCGCGCCGCCACCGTTTCGCCCCAGTCGGCCAGTGTCTGCGCATAGCACGCATGCGCTTCGAAGCCGCTGCTGTAGCCGATCAGGGTCTCGAACTCCTCGCGCGCCTTGGCGCGATCGCCCTCAGCCGCGACCGCGCGCGCATAGGTCAGATGGCCGTCCGGCGAACGGTAGTCGGGCCTGCGTTTGATCAGCTCGTCCAGCAGTTCGCGCGCGCGCGGCGCGTGCCCGCACTCCAGCAAGGCCTGCGCCAGTCGCACCTGGATGTCCGGATCGTCGGCATGGATGCCCTTGAGCGCGGATTCGTAATGCGTCGCCGCTTCGGAGGCGCGGTTGCTGGCGAGCAGGGCATCGGCCAAGCGCAGGCGGCGGTCGGTGGTGGGCGCGTCCTCGAACGCGTTCTGCGCCTCGCGCAGTTCGCGAGTGGGATCCAGCGCGCGCTTGACGCCGCCGACCAGCGCCACGCCCTGGCGGCTGTAACGCATCTCCGGCAACCAGATCGTCAGCGCGTAGATCGCGCTGCCCAGCCCTGGAAACATGAAGAGGATGCCGAGCCAGTAGCGCTCCTGACCGCTGCGTACCGCATGCACGGCGAAGAACAGCGCCACCAGCACGTGGACGCCCAAACCCAGAAACGGCATACGGTCTCCCCCGATCCGTGAAGCGCATTAGTGTCCGCCGCCGCCGCGTCTGTGGCTAGCTCACGCACGATGAGCCTAGCGTGTGCCGCGAGTGGTTACGGATGCAACCAAATTCCCAAGAGCCGATTGCTGCAATGCACAAGTTGCTGATATAGCCTAGCCGGATGAACGTCATGAACGACACCAGCGACGAGCCCTTACGCGCGGTCGATTTCGCGCCCACCGACGCCTTGCTGCGCGAGGACGTCAAAACCCTGGGCGCGCTGGTCGGCGAGATCCTCGCCGAGCAACGCGGCGCGGGCTTCCTGGATGCGGTCGAGCGCCTGCGCCGCGCCGCGATCCGCCGCCGCGAATCCGATCAGCCCATCGCCGCCTTGGCCGACGCGTTGGCCGACATCGACCTGGAACAGGCCGCCGATCTGGTGCGCGCCTTTGCGACGTACTTCCAGGCGGTCAACCTGGCCGAGCGCGTGCACCGCATCCGTCGCCGCCGCGACTACGAGCGCAGCGGCGCGGCCGCGCAGCCGGGCGGTTTGCGCGACGTGCTGCTGGCGCTGGCGCAGGAAGGCGTCGCTGCCGGCGAACTGGCCGAACTGCTGCCGCGCCTGCGCATCGAGCCGGTGTTCACCGCCCATCCCACCGAGGCGGTGCGGCGCGCTTTGCTGGAAAAGGAGCGTCAGATCGTCGGCTGCCTGGTCGCCGATATCGACCGCGGGCGCACGCCGCCGGAACGCCGCGCCGACCGCGAACGCATCCGCCTGGCCCTGACCGCAAGCTGGCAGACCGCCGAAGCGCCGGCCGCCAAGCCCAGCGTCGCCGACGAGTTCGAGCACGTCGGCTTCTACCTGTCGGACGTGCTGTACCGCGTGCTGCCGGTGTTCTACGAGATGTTCGAGGAAGCGCTGCGCGAAGCCTACGGCGACGCCGCCGCGCTGCCGGACGTGCTCGGCTTCGGCACCTGGGTGGGCGGCGACATGGACGGCAACCCCAATGTCGGCGCCGACACCATCGCCGCGACGCTGGCCGGCCAGCGCGCCCTGGTGCTGCGCGCGTATCGCCGCGACCTGGATGCGCTGGGCGAACTGCTGAGCCAGTCGGTGACCCGCGTCGCGGTCGACGAGGCGGTGCTGGCGCGGGTCGAGGACTACCGCTATCTGTTGCCCAAGGCCGCCGCTGCGCTCAAGCCGCGCCACGCCGACATGCCGTACCGCAACCTGCTCAGCCTGATGTCGGCGCGCCTGCAGGCCACCGCCGACGAAAGCGTGCACGGCTATCCCGACGTCGCCGCGTTCCTGGCCGACATCGTCGCCATCGAGGACAGCCTCAACGCGAATCAGGGCGGCCACGCCGGCGGTTTCGCCGTGCGCCGCCTGCGTCGGCGCGCGGAGTGTTTCGGTTTCCATCTGGCCAGCCTGGACCTGCGTCAGGATTCGGCCACCCACGATGCCGCCCTGGCGGCGGTGCTCGGCGATGCGGACTGGGAACGGCGCGCGCCGGACGAACGCGCGCGACGCCTGCATACCCTGCTCGACGGCAGCGCGCCGCCGCGCAGCGACGGCAACGGCGCCGCGCGCGCCAGCCTGGACGTGTTCCGCGCGGTCGCGCGCCTGCGCCCGCGCTACGGCGAGCGCGCCTTCGGCCCTTACATCGTCAGCATGAGCCGCAGCGCCGCCGACGCGCTGGCGGTGCTGGCGCTGGCGCGCACCGCCGGTTGCGTGGACGCGGCCGGGCGCGTGCCGCTGGACGTGGCGCCGCTGTTCGAAACCGTCGACGACCTCGACGCCGCCGCCGACACCTTGCGCGCCTTGTTCGCCGACCCGGTCTACCGCGCGCATCTGCAGGCACGCGGCGGCCGCCAGGTGGTGATGCTGGGCTACTCCGACAGCGCCAAGGACGGCGGCATGCTGGCTTCGCGCTGGGCGCTGCAGCAAACCCAGGTCGCGCTGACCGCGCTGGCCCACGACAGCGGCGTGCGCATCGCTTTCTTCCACGGCCGTGGCGGCTCGATCAGCCGCGGCGGCGGCAAGACCGAGCGTGCGGTGATCGCCGCGCCGCGCGGCTCGGTCGACGGCTTCCTGCGCCTGACCGAGCAGGGCGAGGTGATCCACCGCAAGTACGGCATCCGCGCCATCGCCCTGCGCAATCTGGAACAGACCGCCGGCGCGGTGCTGCGCGCGACCCTGCGCCCGCGTCCGCCTGAACCGCGCGAAGCGGCGTGGCGCGCGATCGCCTCGGAGCTGGCCGAAGCCGCGCGTGCGCGTTATCGCGCGCTGGTCCACGAAGACGCGTTGTTTCCGGCTTACTTCCGCGCCGCCACCCCGATCGACGTGATCGAGCGGCTGCGCATCGGTTCGCGCCCGGCCAAGCGCGCCGGCACCGGCGACATCGGTTCGCTGCGCGCGATTCCCTGGGTGTTCGCCTGGTCGCAGAACCGCGCCGGCCTGACCGCCTGGTACGGCGTCGGCAGCGCGCTGGAACAGGCGTTGGCGCGCCACGGCCGCGAAACGCTGGCGGAGATGGCGCGCGACTGGCCGTTCTTCACCACCCTGATCGACGATCTGGAAATGGTCCTGGCCAAGTCCGATCCGGCGATCTTCGAGCGCTACTCGCTGCTGGCCGCCGACCTGCCCGAAGGCGACCTGCACGCACGCTTCCACCCCGGCATCGCCGCCGAATTCGAGCGCACGCGCACCGCGGTGCTGGCGATCAAGGCCAGCCGCGAGCTGCTGACCGGCGATCATCGCCTGCGTCAGTCGATCCGCCTGCGCAATCCTTACGTCGATCCGATCAGCCTGCTGCAGGTCGACCTGCTCGCGCGCTGGCGCGCGGCCGGACGCCCGGACGACGCGCTGCAACAGGCGCTGGTGGCGACGGTGAACGGCATCGCGGCGGGCGTGCAGAACACCGGGTAAAGCAAAAGCAAATCCCCCCTAACCCCCCTTTTTCAAAGGGGGGAACTGCTGCTTTTCTCGATGCTCCGAAGTCCGACGCCAACCGGCGCCCCCTTTGAAAAAGGGGGGCGAGCGCCCGACCGCGCCCGAAGTCCGACCGGCCTCCCGCACGGGGGGATTTGCTTTCCGCCCACTCGCTTCGGATACTATCCCCCAGTATCGATCGCACCCGTCGCCATGCCCCATTCCCCCGCCGAAAAAAAGCGCGTCCTCACCCGCGTGCGCCGCATCAAGGGCCAGACCGAGGCCCTGGAGCGCGCGCTGGAGCAGGGCAGCGAATGCGCGGCCGTGCTGCAGCAGATCGCCGCCATTCGCGGCGCCATCAACGGCCTGATGTCGGAAGTGCTGGAGAGCCATATCCGCGAAGAACTAGGCCAGGCCGTGTCCTCGCAGAAAACGCGCAGCGCCAGCATCGACGAGGTCGCCGCGCTGGTGCGCTCCTATCTGAAATGAAGCCGTCCCCTCCTCATTCGCTGCGTCGCATGCGCGCGCAGTCCGCCTTTCCTTTCGCTATGCGCCACGCCAACGCAGGAGTGCCATCCCCATGAGCCGCGTCATCAAAAGCCGCGCCGCCGTCGCCTTCGCCGCCGGCCAGCCCTTGCAGATCGTCGAGATCGACGTCGAACCGCCGCGCAAGGGCGAAGTGCTGGTGCGCATCGTCGCCACCGGCGTCTGCCACACCGACGCGTTCACGCTCAGCGGCGACGACCCGGAAGGCCTGTTCCCGGCCGTGCTCGGCCACGAGGGCGGCGGCGTGGTGGTGGAAGTCGGCGAAGGCGTCACCAGCGTCAAGCCCGGTGATCACGTGATTCCGCTGTACACGGCCGAATGCCGGCAGTGCAAGTTCTGCCTGTCGGGCAAGACCAACCTGTGTCAGGCCGTGCGCGCCACCCAGGGCAAAGGCCTGATGCCCGACGGCAGCTCGCGCTTCAGCTACCAAGGGCAGCCCATCCATCACTACATGGGTTGCAGCACCTTCAGCGAGTACACGGTGGTGCCGGAAATCTCGCTGGCGGTGGTGAATCCCGAGGCCGCGCTGGAGAAGGTCTGCCTGCTCGGTTGCGGCGTGACCACCGGCATCGGCGCGGTGCACAACACCGCCAAGGTCCAGCCCGGCGATACCGTCGCGGTGTTCGGCCTGGGCGGCATCGGTCTGGCGGTGATCCAGGGTGCGGTGCAGGCCAAGGCCGGCCGCATCATCGGCATCGACACCAATCCGGGCAAGTTCGAACTCGCGCGCCAGATGGGCGCGACCGATTGCGTGAACCCCAAGGACCACGAGCGGCCGATCCAGGACGTGCTGGTGGAAATGACCGACGGCGGCGTCGATTACAGCTTCGAATGCATCGGCAACGTCCACGTCATGCGCTCGGCGCTGGAGTGCTGCCACAAGGGTTGGGGCGAGTCGGTGATCATCGGCGTCGCCGGCGCCGGCCAGGAAATCAGCACGCGTCCGTTCCAGTTGGTCACCGGTCGCGTCTGGCGCGGTTCGGCCTTCGGCGGCGTCAAGGGCCGCACCCAGCTGCCGGGCATGGTCGAGCAGGCGATGAAGGGCGAGATCGATCTGGACCCCTTCATCACCCACACTCTGCCGCTGGAGCGCATCAACGAGGCCTTCGATCTGATGCACGAGGGCAAGTCGATCCGCACCGTGATTCATTACTGACATGCAGCGCACCGAATCCCACGCCTGCCACGGCGGCTATCAGGAAGTCTGGCAGCACGAGTCCGCTGTCCTGGACTGCACGATGCGCTTCGCCGTTTATCTGCCGCCGCAGGCGCAGGACCGCGCCTGCCCAGTGCTGTACTGGTTGTCCGGCTTGACCTGCAGCGAGCAGAACTTCATCACCAAGGCCGGCGCCCAGCGTTACGCCGCCGAGCACGGCCTGATTCTGGTCGCGCCCGACACCAGCCCGCGCGGTGCCGATGTGGCCGACGCCGAGGGTTACGATCTCGGCCAAGGCGCAGGCTTCTATCTCAATGCCACGCGCGAGCCTTGGGCCGCGCACTACCGCATGTACGACTACGTGGTCGACGAGTTGCCGGCGCTGGTCGAGGCGCAGTTCCCGGCCAGCGACGCGCGCGCCGTCAGCGGTCATTCGATGGGCGGGCACGGCGCGCTCGCGATCGCGCTGAAGAACCCCGGCCGCTACCGCAGCGTGTCGGCGTTCTCGCCGATCGTCGCGCCGTCGCAGGTGCCCTGGGGCCAGAAGGCGTTCGCGGCCTACCTGGGCGAGGACCGTGACGGCTGGCGCGAGTGGGATACGACCGAACTGGTGGCGCAAGCGCGCGAACGCTTGCCGCTGCTGATCGACCAGGGCGAGGCCGACGAGTTTCTGACGACGCAGTTGAAGCCGGAGTTGCTGAGCGCGGCTTGCGCGGCGGCGGGCCATCCGTTGGAGCTGCGGCTGCGGCCCGGGTACGACCACAGCTACTACTTCATCGCCAGTTTCATCGGCGAGCATGTCGCGCATCATGCGGCGGCGTTGCGCGGGTAGCGAAGCGGGTAGCGCGGGCGGGATTTGAACCTGTGGCCTCCACTGCCCAGGTGAGAAGCAAAAGCAAATCCCCCTCAGTCCCCCTCTACAAAGGGGGAAGACAAGCCGTTTGTTCTCGATGGACCGATCAGGCTAGGGATCGGATCGTCCGAATACCCGCTCCTGCCGTTCCCCCCTTTGAAAAAGGGGGGTAGGGGGGATTTGCTTTACCCCAGCAGCGATCGACGCCTCAAGCCGCTGTCACATCCCGCAGCTCCCACCCCGTACCCGCCAGCAAGCGCATGCGGTGCTTCAGCACCGTGCCGGGAATGCTGGACGTCAGCACCAGATCGACATGCAGATCGTCCTGCTGCCCGTCGACCGTGGCAGCGGGATCGGTCGCGCCCAGTGCGGGATCGACTTCGTCCGGATCGGGCTGCGTCGCGCGCCAGCGTTCGAACAAACGGTCGTTCCGCAGCGCGTCCTGCAACTGCTCGGCGAAGCCTTCGGCGCTGACCGCCGAGAACGACAGCGCGGGATCGCTGCCGCGCGCGCGCTGGGCGTCGGGAAGGCTGAGGTAGTAGCGAGTGGCCATCATGGCGTCTCTTGCGGGAACTGCCCCTAGCGTAGGCGGCGAAACATTGTTGGTTTGTGAACGCCATGCGTCGGATCGGCGGCGGCGTGACGGCGTTCAGCGCCGAGCCGGCCGCCGTCCGCGCACCGCCCTCGGCGCCGCCCGATCGTCGCGCAGACTTTCGCTGCGCAAGCTGTCGATCAACGAATACACCCAGGGCCGCATCGCCACCAGGATGCCCACGCTGCGCCGTTTCGAGGGCGGCAGGCTGATGTCCAGCTCCGCAGCCTCCTTGAACTCGATCTGCAGGCGCTCCAGCTTGCGTCGCAGCACCGCCAGCGAGGCCGCGCCCAGCTCGCGGATCTCCAGGGCCAACAGCGTGTCCGGCGCGCGGAAGTCGTCGAGCAGGAACTCGCGGCTGGCGGCGCCCAGGTAACGCGCGCGCACCGGGCCGTCGTCGCGCCAGGAGAAATCGCGCGGCACGCGCAGGCGCACCTTGTCGCCCGGCTGCAGCTCGACCAGGCCCAGCCGGTCCAGGCGCGCGAGCAGGCGCGTCAGCTCCGGCGCACCCAGCGCATAGCCCTCGCGTATCGCATCGGCGCGCCAGCCCTGACATAGCAGGTGGAACACCGTCATCAGCCGCGGCGACTGCGCCAGTTCCTCCTCCTGGCGCGCGCTCAAGTGGCGCGGCGCATCGCGCGCGCCGCGCGCCAGCCGCGCCAGTTCGAAGAAATCCAGATCCAGCAGCGCGCAGATGCGCTCCAGCCGCTCCAGGTCGATGCGGCCGCTGGACAGCAGGCGCTTGACCGTGGGTTCGGACACGCCCAGCTCGCGGGCCAGATCGGCATAGCGCCAGCCGCGCTGCTTGAGCACGGCCTTCAGCGCAGCGATGACGCGTTCTCGTTCGGCCATGGCATCCAGGTCGCGAGGGCGGACACAGTCGGGATCATAATCCGATACTTATCGCGGTAGGGTGGCGGTTACCGATACTCGGCCTCAAGGTCGGCCGGTCTCCTCTCCGGTCAGACCCATGCGACCCGCCGCCGCGTCCGTCCCCGCTCCGCCCCTGCGACTCAACGATGTCCATTCGCGATTGAACGCCACCTCGGTCGCCGGCCTGCTGCGGCCGCGCAGCATCGACCAGGCCTGCGACGCGGTGCGCGACTGCGCCCGACTGGGGCGCTCGACGATCCCGATGGGCGCGCGCCACGCCATGGGCGGGCAGCAATTCCTCGACGGCGGTTGGTTGCTGGACACCGGCGGCCTGGACGCGATCCTCGACTTCGACGCCGAGCGCGGCCTGCTGACCGTGCAGGCCGGTGTGCGCTGGCCGGCCGTGCTGGACTGGCTGGCACGTCACCCGGACAACCGCCGCGGCTGGACCATCCGCCAGAAGCAGACCGGCGCCGACGATTTCAGCCTCGGCGGCGCCTTCGCGGCCAATATCCACGGCCGCGGGCTCGCGTTCGCGCCGTTCGTGGAAGACGTGGAGTCGATCGTGCTGATCGACGAGCGCGGCCAGGCGATGTGCGCCGACCGTAGCGAGAACGCCGAACGCTTCGCCCTTGCCGCCGGCGGCTACGGCCTGTTCGGTCTGGTCGCGCAACTCACGCTGCGGCTGGTGCCGCGCACCTGGCTGCGGCGCGAAGTCGAGCTGGTACGCGTAGGCGAGCTGATGCCGCGGCTGGACGCGGCGATCGCGCAGGGGTGCAGCTACGGCGATTTCCAGTTCGCGATCGATCCGCGCAGCGACGACTTTCTCGACCTGGGCATCGTGTCCTGCTACCGGCCCATCGCCGCGCCGGCCGCAGCCGATGCAGACGCCCGACACCTGCGATCCGAGGATTTCGCGCGTCTGCTGTGTCTGGCGCACACCGATCCCGGTCGCGCGTTTAGCGAGTACTCGAATTTCTATCTGGCCACCCACGGCCAGCACTACCTCTCCGACGCCCAGCAATCGGGCATCTACCTCGACGGCTACCACGCGCAGGTCGACACGGTGCTGGGCCACTGCGGCTCGGAAATGATCACCGAGCTGTACGTGCCGCGCCCACGGTTGGCGGCGTTCATGGCCTGCGCCGCGGACAGCTTGCGGCGCCACGACGCGCAGCCGATCTATGGCACCGTGCGGCTGATCCAACGCGATCCCACCAGCATGCTGGCCTGGGCGCGCGAGGACTGGGCCTGCGTGGTGTTCAACCTGCACGTGCGACACGATGTCGCAGGGCGCGCGGCGGCGGCCGGCGCCTTCCGCGCCTTGATCGACGATGCGCTGCGCTACGGCGGCAGTTACTACCTCACCTACCACCGTCATGCCACGCGCGCGCAGGTCGTGGCCGCGTATCCGCAGTTCCCGCGATTCCTGCAGCGCAAGCGCGAACTCGACCCGGACCGGCGCTGGGACAGCGACTGGTATCGCCACCACGAGGCCCTGTTCGCGGATCGCGCGCGATGAGCGGGCTATCGACCTCGATGCTGGTCGCCGCCGCCACGGCGCAGCGCGCCAGCGCCGACATCGACCGTCAGGACGCCACGATCGCCCGCGCCTGTCTGCGGCGTTGTGGCGGCGCCGGCACTGTCCTATTGCGCCTGATCGACCATGCGCTTGGGCGCGCCGGCTTGGCCGTGCTGGAGCGTCTGCTGTTGCCGGGCCTGCGCGCCCATTACGCCTGGCGCAAGCGCCGGATCGCGAATTGGGCGCAGCACGCCTGCGAACAGGGCGTCGCTCAGGTGGTCATGATCGGGGCCGGCTACGACGGATTGGGCTGCGCGCTCGCGCAGCGCCATCCCCAGTTGCAGGTGTACGAACTCGACCGGCCCGCCAGCATCGCGATCAAGCGCGAGGCGCTGAACGAGCTGTGCCTGCATCCATCGCGCCTGCGTCTGCTGGCGGTCGACCTGGCTCGCACCGACGCGATCGCGGCCTTGCGCGACTGCGCCGACTTCGATGCCGGCCGCCCGACGCTGTGCATCGCCGAGGGCGTGCTGATGTACCTGGATCCGGCGCGGGCCGATTCCTTGTTGCGACAACTTGCGCAAGCCTTGGCCGATCCGAGCTTGATCGCCACCGTCATGGCATCGCAAGCCGGTCGCCCTGGCTTTCGTCGCGAACACCGCTGGGTGCACGCCTGGCTGCAGCGCCGTGGCGAGCCCTTCCGGTGGGGCTGCGCGCGCGACGAGCTGTCGCAGCGTCTGCGCGCCTGCGGCTGGCAACTGCAAACCCTGGCCGATCCCGAGGACCGGCTCGACCCCGACCCTAGCCCCGGCGAATGGTTGTTCCTGGCGCAGCGGCCCGACGCGTGAACGCCGGGCCGCTGCTTCACTCGCGTCTCAATCCAGATGCACGTGCGCGCCATGCCCCTTCGGGCAATGGCAGATCGAGGTCGGGCCGAACTCCACGCCGAAGGTCTGGCCATCGCGGTGGCGCTGCCAATAGAAGTTCGGCGCCTTCTCGGCGCGGTTGCCGATCTCGGCCATGTCGGCGTCCACGTCGAACAAACGGCCGTCGACCATCACGTAGCGGGTGTCGGCGGTGGCGCGGATGTTCTGCAGCGGGTTGTCGTTGAGCACCACCAGATCGGCCTGCTTGCCGGTTTCCAGCGAGCCCAGCTGCTTGGACAGGCCCAGCAGGTCGGCGCCGTCGATGGTGGCCGCGCGCAGCGCCTCGAAGTTGCTGAAACCGCCCTGGGTCAGCGACCAGATTTCCCAGTTCGGCGACAGGCCCTGCAACTGGCCGTGGCCGCCGACCTGGATCTTGATGCCGGCGTCGCGCAGCTTCTTGGCCGACTTGGCGACCTCGATATGCCAGTAATCCCAATCCGGCGCGATCTCGCGGCGGATCGAGCGCGCGTCCAGCGTCTCGCGCGGGAAGAAGCGGTTGAGCTTCTTGTCTTCCCAGACGTTGTCGCGCGCGTACCACCAGTACTCGCCCGAGGTGCCGCCGTAGCTCACCACCAACGTCGGCGTGTTGCGCACGTCGGTCTGCCGCCACAGTTCGATCACGTCCTTGTACAGCGGCGCCACCGGCAGGTTGTGCTCGATGCTGGTCACGCCGTCCAGCACCATGGTCATGTTGTGGTGGAAGGTCGAACCGCCTTCCTCGACCACCAGCATGCCCAGCTCGCGCGCGGCTTGATCGATCTGCTGGCGCTGCTCGCGGCGCGGCTGGTTGTAGCTCTTGACCGAGAACGCGCCGTTGGCCTTCATCCGGCGCAGGTGGCTGCGCGCGTCTTCCAGCGAATTGACCACGGCTTTGAAGTCGCCGTCGGCGCCGTACAGGATGGTGCCGGTGGAGAAGATGCGCGGACCGACCATGCGGCCGCTCTTGACCAGCTCCGCCTCCGAGAACACGAACTCGGTGGTGGCCGAGGGATCGTGCATGGTGGTCACGCCGAAGGCGAGGTTGGTGTAGTAGGCCCAGTTCTGCTGCGGCACCACGCCCTGGCCGAAGTGCGCGGCGTGCGCGTGCACGTCGACGTAACCCGGCACGATGGTCTTGCCGCTGGCGTCGATGCTGCGCGCGCCGGCCGGGATCGCCACCGAGGCCGAAGGGCCGACCGCGACGATGGTGTCGCCGCGGACCACCAGGGTGCCGTCCTCGATCACTTCCTGGCTCTTCTCCGCATCGCGCATGGTGACGATGCGCGCGTGGGTGAACGCCACCGTGTCCTTGGGCGCGTCCACCGCCACGCTCAGGCCGACCGCGATGCCGCCGTCGTTGCTCGGCTTGGGCAGCTCCTTGGGCGCGCCGGGCAGGAAGGCGAAGCTCTGGCGTAGATCGCGCGAGTAGTAACGGTCGCCGACCATCCAGTGCAGCGACTTGGAGTCCGCGCTCCAATGCAGGTAGCTGCCGACGTCGGCGCTGACCTGCGTCACCGGCATGGCCTTGCTGTCCTTGGACAGCTCCACCGCGCTGCCGGTGGCGACCAGTGGCGCGACGTAGGCGTTGAACAGTTCGGTGAACGCGATCCAGTTGCCGTCGGGGCTGATGCTGACCGAATCGACGTACTTGAGGCTGTAGACCTCGCGCGGGTCTTCGCCGTGCAGGCCCACCGACATCAGCTTCTTCTTCAGGCCGCCACCGGTGAGGTAGTACACGCGCGTGCCGTCGGCATTGAACTGCGGCGCCTCGCCGCTTTCGGCCACGCGCACCGCGCCGCTGCCGTCGGCGGCCATCACGTAGACGCCCTGATCGCGCGACCACAGGCTGCCGGTCAGGCCGCCGCCGCCGCTCTTGCTGTAGACGATGCGGCGGCCGTCGGGCGAGAAGCGCGGGCTGTAGTAGAAGCCCGGCTCGCGGCTGATCTTGCGCGCACCGCCGCCGCTGGCGTCGGCCACGTAGATCGCGGTGAGATCCTGGTCGGACCAGGTGGTGTACAGCAGCTTGCGGCCATCGGCGCTGAAGCTGGGCTGGTATTCGTAGTGGCTGTCGTCGCGGGTGATGCGCTCGGGCGCGCCGTCGGGCAGGCGCTTGCGCCACAGATGGCCCACGGCATGGAAGATCAGCGTCTTGCCGTCGGCGCTGGTGGCGACGTCGCGGATCATCTTGGGGGTGAAGCGGCCCTCATCCAGCGTCTGCTCGAAGCGCAGCGGCGCGGTCACGGTCTGATCGACCTGGGCGGTGAACGGCACGTTGGCCGCCTTGCCGCTGGCCATGTCCACGCGCCACAGCTTGCCCTGGCCCCAGATCACCACCGCGCGCGAGTCGGGCGTCCAATCGAAGTTGGCGTAGGGGCCGAAGATCGCCCAGGCCTCCTGCTGGTCGTGCGACAGTCCGTCCCACACCGGCCGGACTTCGCCGCTGGCCAGGTCCAGCACGTGCAGCACCGACTTCTCGCGCACGCGCTTCACGAACGCCAGCGACTTGCCGTCCGGCGAGGGCTGCGGACGCACCGCGCCGCCGGACGTGGACACCAGGGTTTCGCTCTTGCCGGTCTGACGGTCCAGGCGCTTGATCGCATAGATCGTGTCGTGGACGTTCTTGTTGTACTGGAAGCTCGGGCCGCCGGTGACGTCCTCGGAGTAATAGACGTAGCGTCCGTCCGGCGACACCGCCGGTTCGCCCAGGTCCTGCTGGTCGTTCTTCTGCTTGGTCAGCTGCACGCCGCCGCTGCCGGCGACGTGGTACATCCACAGCTCGCCCGCGCCCAGCGAACGCTCGCCGGTGAAGTGCTTGCGGCCGATCAGGAAGCGCCCGTCCGGCGTCCACGCCGGGTTGTTGAGCAGGCGGAAATCCTCCTTGGTCACCTGCACCGGGTTGCTGCCGTCGGCGCGTACGCGCCACAGGTTGTTGCCGCCGCCGCGGTCGGAGGTGAAGGCCAGCTCGCGGCCGTCGGGCGACCAGCGCGGCTGCACTTCCCAGGCCGGGCCGCTGGTCACGCGCTGCGCGACGCCGCCGGCGATCGGCAGGCGGTAGAGGTCGCCCAGCAGGGAGAACGCGATCTCGCGCCCGTCGGGCGAGACGTCCACGTCCATCCAGGTGCCTTCATCGGTTTCGAAGCGCACGCTCTTGGTCGGGCCGTGCGCGGCCGACACGTCCCACTTCTTTTCGTCCTTGGCTTCGCCGGGCTTGCTGGCGCCCTTGGCGGTCTGCGCCGAGGCGCGCGCCGGGTCGTTGCCGGCCGGATCCAGCGCGTCCTGTTCGAGCTGGTCGCGCGGTTTGTCGGCCTTGTCCTTGTCCTGCGGTGCAGGCTGCGGTGCCGGTTGCGGCGCGGGCGGGTTTTGAGCGAAAGCCGGGGTGGCGGCGAGGGCGCTGGCAAGCGCCAGGACGAGCAGACGGTGGCTGGGCATCGGGTCGGTTTCGAGCGGACGAAGGGCGAGCCTAACCGTTGCGACGGCGCCGTCCCCGGGTCGAAAGTCGTGTGTCTGAGGTACTGGCCCGCAAAAGCCAAGTGGCCTTGGACTTAAAGCAAAGGAGAGCAGGCGCCGTCGTTTCGAATGCGAGGCGGCGTCAAAAGCGAATCCTCCTCAGTCCCCAAAGGGGGAGGCTCAAAGCAAATGCGATGAGGAGTCGAACCACCAGTGAAGACGCCAGCAGTTCCCCCCTTTGAAAAAGGGGGGCTAGGGGGGATTTGCTTTTGCTGTCGCTCTCGCCCGCCAACCCAAAGCGAACAACCCCACCTCAATCCTCGAACTTGCTCCCACCCTCGGCCGCGAACCCCGCCGCCACGCCGCCCTTGCCGATGTTGACCATGCTGGTCAGGCTCATCACCGCCTCGAACAGCTCCACATTGTGCTCGCGGCAGGTATCGCGCAGGCGTTCGTAGCCGGGCAGGGCGTGCATTTCGTCGAGTTCGCCGCCGTAGCTCAGGCACAGCGTCGGGGTCATCAGGCCGTCGCGCACGCGCTTGCCGCAGTGTTCGAACAGCTTCTGCGCCGCCGGCTCGAAGCCCTTGATCTTGGCGACCGGCCCGGTCTCGCCGCGGTTGCAGTGCAGCACCGGCTTGATGTCCAGCATGGTGCCCAAGGTGGCGCTGAGCAGGCTCACGCTGCGGTCGCCGCGTGCGCGGGTGCGCGCGCGGATGTAGTTCAGATCGCGCGGGATCAGATAACCCTGCGTGTGCAGCGCCAGATTCTCCAGCCGCGCGCGGATCTTCGGCGCGCCCTCGCCGGCGTCGCGCAGGCGCACGGCCTCCACCGGCAGGATGCCCTGCGCGGCGAACAGGTTTTGCGAATCGATCACCCGCAGCGCGAACGGGGTGTTGTTGCCGGCGGCCATGCGCACCGGCTTGTAATCGTTGAGGATCGCGAAGCTGGCCTGGTTGGCGTTGTCGTAGATCGGGCTGCGCGTCTTGGTGATCGTCATGCAGAACACGTAGTCGTAGTCGATCGCCAGCTGGCTCACGAACAGGTCGCGCACCTGTTGCACCGTGAACGGCGTGGTCTCGGCCTCGAAGCCGCGTTCGGCCAGATGGGTCTGCAGGAAGTGCAGGGTGGCCTCGGGGTTGCGGTGGTCGGTCAGCACGGCCTCGCCGATCCGCACCGTCACCGGCAACAGATGGATGTCGTGCTGCTGCAGGTACTCCAGCGGCAGGTCGCAAGCCGAATCGACGACTAGTCCAATGCGCATAGTCCCCCCCCGGGTGTTGGCGCCAAGACATTTCGAATTGTGACCGGCAGCATACCCGGCATGCGACAAGGCCGTGTCTACGGCCCTGAACGCCGGAGCCGGCGGCGTTCAGGCTGGGCGCTGTACCCCCACAGGCAATGTGCCAACCCGCTGCATTTCGGGGTCGGCGAGCACGCCCGGGTCGCGCAGCGCCGCCAGGGCGAAGTCGTGGGCGTCGTTGCCCCAGAACATCGCCCCGTCGAAAGCCAGGGTGGGCACGCCGTACACGCCGGCCGCGATCGCCGCTTCGGTGTTGGCGCGCAGCGCCGCCTTGGTGGCGTCGCTGCCGATCGTGTCCGCGTCCACGCCCAGCGCGGCCGCCAGCGGCGCCAGCGCCTCCAGGCTGTCGCCGGCATGGCCCTGGCCCCAGATCCATTCGAAGATCGCGTCCACCGATTCGGCGGTGGCGCCGGCCGCCACGCACAGGCGCAGCGCCGGCAGCGGATTGAACGGATGCGTGGGCGGGAAGCGCAGCGCCACGCCCTCCTGGCGCGACTGCCACAGCACGTGGCGGTAGGTGAACTCGCGTTTGCCGGGGATCTCCGCAGGGCCCTTCTGGCCGTGCGCCACCAGCACCGCGCCGAACACCACCGGCACCGGCCGCAGCGGCGTCGCTGCCGACAAGGTTTTGACCTTCTGCCAGGCCAAGTAGGAGAACGGCGAGATGAAATCGAAGTACCAGTCGATCGCGGTCATCGTCTAAGCCCTCAACGCCATGCGCCCAGGATCACCCCGTACAGGATGAACTGAAGGATGTGGTAGCCGCTGTCGATCATCCACAGCTTGAGGCTGCGCTGGGCGAAGGCGTAGTTGATGCCGAAGCTCATCGCCACGAAGAACAGGCCGACCACGAAGCCCACGCCGAAACCGTCCGCCGCATTGGCGCCGGTGGGCAGCAGGATGGTGAAGATCAGCGCCGACAGCAGGCTGCAGACGAAGGCGATGGCGAAGATCCGCGCCGGATGCCGCGGCGCCGAGTCCGGATCCACCCCGGCCTCGCGGCACCAGGCCTTCTTGAACAGCGGCCCGTACCAGATGCCGCCCAGCAGGAACGCGGACGCGGCCGCGGCGATCACCGCCAGCCAGTTGAAATCGATGTTGGGTAGGGTCATGCCAGGAACTCCGGAGCGGGGACGGACGGCTTCAGCAGCCGACGGATTCGTAATGCGATGCCGCGTGCAACAGTTCGCCGTCCCTGGCGCGCGACGACAGGAACAGCGTCGGCCGCGATACGTTGTAGTGATCGCTCAGATCGAAGATCAGATCGAGCCTGCCGTCGCGATCGATATCGCCGGCGAACAGCAGCGCCGGCGACGCGTCGTCGCCCAGCAGCACCTTGCCGCCTTCCTCGCGTCCGGCCATGCGCGCCAGCGTCTGCTCGCCGCCGGCGCCGCGCAACAGGATGCGGCAGTCGTGGCTGGCGTGTTCGCTGCGCTGGGGCGTGCAGGCGGTGCGGATCTGGTAACGCTGGCCGCCGTGCTGCAACTGGTACGCCGGCACCGCGCCGGGTTCGCTGCGGCGGTCGATCCGCGCCGCCAGCACCGCGCCCGCGGCCAGGCCGCTGCCGCGCAGGTAGGCCACGATCTGGTTGCCCGGCGCCTCGTGGTCGGGCTCCAGCGCCGAGGTCACGCGGCGGCCGCTGGTCTGACCGGCCTCGTCCAGCAGCGGGTCTTCCACCGCCTGTACCCGCAGCCGGGTCGAACTCAGCCAGGCGCGTTCGCCGCTGGCGCGCAGGGCCAGCCAGGTTTCGCCGTCGCGCGCCACCGGCTCGTCGCCGTGGAACTGGCCGGGCGGCTGCAAGGCGACCGCGCCGCTCAACGCGGCGGCGGCCAGCAGCGGCAATGACAACGATGGCATCAGGGGCGTCCCGCAGTCCGGTCCGAAACGCCGCCAGCATACGTCGGGCGGGGGCTTGTCGCGCGCACCGCCCGGGCAGACACTGGGCCCGACGCGGGGAGCCGATGAAACGAGTCTGGATCGCGGCGTGGTTGGTGCTGTGCAGTGTCTGCGCCCCGGCGTGGGCTGCCGGCCTCGTGCGCGTCGAGCGCCTGGACCGGCCCGCCCCGGCCACCTTCGAGGCCCTGCGCGCCCTGCCCGATGCCGCCTACGTCGCCCAGCCCGGCGCGGCCCAGCTCAGCGGCGCGCAGAACGGCCGTGGCTGGTGGCGGCTGCGGCCGGAGTCCTCGGAAGAGCCGCGCGTGCTGCTGGTCTACCACCCCTTCAGCGCCCGCATCACCGTAATGGCGCCGCCCGATTACCGCCCCCAAAGCGCCACCATTTTCGACCCGGGCCCCCAGGCCAGCCATTCGCGGCGCTCGCTCGCGTTTCCGTTGAGCGCGGCCGGCCCGGTGTACGTGGGCGTGGAGGGCGCGCGCTATCCGCTGCAGATCGCCGTGCGCACCAGCGCCGAGTACGCGGTCGAAGACCACCGCCACGTGCGCGTGCTCTGGCTCAGCATGGGCATCCTGGTGGGCGTGTCGCTGGTGGTGCTGCTGTTCTGGACGCAGCTGCGCGAGCGCGTGTACCTGCTGTTCTCGGCCAGCATGGTGCTGCAGCTGCTGTACGTGCTGTGCGCCTATGGCGACGCATACGCGCTGCCGGCGCTGGCCTGGCTGGGGCGTTTCGGCGTCGCCGGCATCTGGTTCGTGGCCACGTCCTCCACCATCGTCACCGTGCTGTTCCTGGCCGAGTTCGCCGACCTGCGCCCGCGCGCGCCCTGGCTCACGCGCGCGCTGCTGATCGTCGGCGCCTGGATACCGCTGGTCATGCTGGTGCTGCTGGTCTCGCCGTGGCCGGTCAGCAAGGCCTGGTTCCCGCCGCTGGGCAACGGCCTGCTGATGCTGGCCAACGTGCTGGCCGTGGTCACCCTGGCCGCGGTCTGGCTGCGCGGCGGCCGCCACGCTGGTTTCGTGCTGATCGCCTGGGTGCCGCTGGTCACCGTCTCCACCGCGCGCGCCATGCAGCTCAGCGCCGGCGTGCCGTTGGCGCCCTGGCTGGAATACGGCCTGCCGGTGATGCAGGCCTTCGCCGCGGTGGTGCTGGTGCTGGGCCTGGCCGACCGCATGCTCACCTTCCGCCGCGAGCGCGACGTCGCCCAACTGCACGCCGAACACGACGCTCTCACCGGCGTGCTCAACCGAGCCGGCATCATCACCCGCCTCAACCGCGCCGTCGCCGAAGCGCGCCGCAAGCGCCAATCGCTGGCCGTGCTGTTCCTCGACCTGGACCACTTCAAGGCCATCAACGACAGCTACGGCCATCCCGTCGGCGACGCCTGCCTGTGCGCCGTCACCGAAAGCATCCATTCCGAAACCATGCCCGCCTATCAACTGGGCCGCATCGGCGGCGAGGAATTCCTGCTGCTGCTGCCCGGCGTCAGCGACATCGTCGCGCGCGAAACCGCCGAACAGATCCGCCGCAAAGTCGAACGCCGCTGCCGCGAAGTCAAAGGCATGCCGGTCGCGCTGACCCTGAGCATCGGCGTGGTCGAATGCGGCCCCGACGACAGCGCCGCCACCCTGATCCAGCGCGCCGACGCCGCGATGTACAAAGCCAAACACGAAGGCCGCAACCGCGTGGTCATGCTCGACACCCAGTCCGTCGCCGTCTAAGCCACCAGGCTTTGGGGTAGGAGCGGCGTCAGCCGCGGCCACGCGCCCTCATCCGCATCGCAGCTCCAACCGCCCTTGTAGGCGCTGCGTAAGCTGCGACCGCGCCGCCTCGCATACATCGCAAGCCACAGACCCCTGCGCCCCTTCCGCTTTCTGTGGGAGCGGCGTAAGCCGCGATTGGCTCCAAATCGAGTAGCAAATCCACCCCCGCCCAGCCCCCAACAGCAACGGCCAATAGTCCGCCTTCCGAACCCAAGGTCGGACATCGCCAGCGCACACCACTCCCCATGCGACGAACCGGTACTCACCTGAGCCGTGCCGAACACGCGCCAACACCCGCCTTACACCCGCCCGGGTAAAGTCCCACACCACCGACAGCCGCTCCCCCGCCGAGGCAACCCATGCTCCGCATCGCCGCCCTACTGACGATCGTCGCCCTCCAGGCCGCGCCCGCCCACGCCGCATCGCCCTCGAAGTCCCCCCTGATCGGCCGCTGGTCCCTGGACGTCAGCACCCTTCCCATGCCGCCCGCGGTCCGCCCCAAGCGCGTGGACCTCGAGTTCCGCGACGCCCCCAACGGCCAATGGACCACCCGCGTCGACATCGTCGATCAGAACGACGGCAAGATGCATTCCGAATCCACCCTGTCCCTGGACGCCACCCCCGGCCGCGCCACCGGCACCTACTGGGTCGACGTGCTCGCCGCCAAGATGCCCGCGCCCGACGTGCTGGTCATGCAGTTCGTCTACGAAAAGATCCCCCGTTCGACCCGCGTCTACACCGTCAGCGCCGACCGCAAGACCCTCACCGAAACCGAAACCTACTTCACCTCCGACGGCACCCCGAAGATGCGCACCGCGCAGTTCTCGCGCGCCGCGGACGCGCCCTGACACGCGGCCGCTCAGTCGGGCCTGCTCGCACCATCAGCCCCCGAACGCCCTAAAGTCGGTCAAAATGCCGATGGCACGGAGGCGGCATTGCGACAATGCGACAGGTCGGACGCATCTCGGACTGGAACGAAGACAAGGGCTACGGCTTCGTCGTGCCGCACGACGGCGGCAGCCGCGCCTTCGTCCACGCCAAGGCCTTCCAGTTCGGCTCGCGCCGACCGGTCGACGGCGACCTGATCTCGTACGCCACCGTCAAGGACGGACGCGGCCGTACGAATGCGGTGGATGTGCGCTTCGCCGGCCAGAAGATCGAAGCGCGCAAACCGTCCAGGCCCCCCAAGCCGCTGCCGATACCCCGGCTGGCCATCGGCTTGCTGTTCTTGCTGGCAACGGTGGCCTGCGCATTTCTCGGCCTGCTTCCCATCGTCGTCATGGCCGGCTACCTGTTGATGAGCAGCGTGTCGTTCCTGATGTACACCCTCGACAAAGCCGCGGCCGGTAAGGACGCACGGCGCACGCCCGAAAACACCTTGCACGTCGTCGACCTGCTGGGCGGCTGGCCGGGCGCCCTCATCGCCCAACAACTGTCGCGCCACAAGACGATAAAAGCCTCGTTCCAGTTCGCCTTCTGGATTACCGTGTTCGCCAACCTGACGGTGGTGGCATGGCTGGTGTACAGCGGCGTCGTCTAAGACAGGTTGGGCGGATAGGCGCATCAGCCTTGCCTTCGAGCCGCAGCCGCAAACCGATGTGTAGATCGACGCCTTCCGGACGCCCGTTGCGATGAATACCCCTACCGACATCGAAGGCAGAGAGTTCGATTGGTTTTCGATCGATCAGGACGGCCGCTACGCCCTCTTCGCCACCGCCGGCTATGGCATCGCTCCCGAAAGGGTGCGCGCCAACGCATCGGCCTACGATGCGATCGGGGAGTTCATCCCCATTACGGGCTGGGGCAGCGCCGCGGTCTGGCAGAGCTATGCGCGTGTCGGCCTGTACGCCTACGACTGGTCGGATATGCAGGGTGCTTACGTTCGAGTGGCCCTGCCGGAGGTTGCACTGCCCCCGCAGTTGGCTGCGGAGCTGGCGGCCTGTAAGGAAATACACGTCTTCGACGGATCATTCTCAAACACCGGGATGATCTGGCCGGAGTGGCGCAACGACGATTCTTGAGCGAAAGCGGCCATCGCAAAGGACTGGAAGATGCAGACATACGCGCTAGCGGCCGCCGTGCTCGCGATCCTCATCGCCGCGGTGCATTCCGTGCTCGGCGAGATACTGATATTCCGCCGCTTGCGTGACGGCGGCATCGTTCCAGCCCTGAGCGCTCCGCCGCTCAAAGAACGCCACGTCAGGATCCTGTGGGCGTCGTGGCACCTGGTCAGCGTGTGCGCGGCGGGTTTCAGTGCGGTGCTCGTCTATCTGGCCTCTCCGGGCGGCCGCTACTCGCTTGCCGAGGTCGTGCTGGCGGCGGTCATGTTCACGTTCCTGGGAGGCGCCTTGCTGGTACTGGTGGGCACCAGGGGGCGCCATCCGGGCTGGATAGGGTTGCTGGGGGTAACGGCCTTGGTTTGGGCGGCGGCGACCTCGGCCCAGTAACCAGTAGGATGCGGTGCTCGATTCGATTGTGCCGCGCCGCAGACGGCGTAAAGAGGGGATAGGTGAAACGATACTGGCCGACCACGGCCCTGCTGTGCGCGCTGCTCTCGGCCGGTTGTTCGTCGGCGCAAGACGGCTTTGTGCCCCGGGCGCCTTTGCGCCACATCGCGCTGACGTTCGACCAGGCCCAATGGGAAACGGTCATCGAAGGCCGCGAAGGCGATGCCACCCGGCTGTTGATCATGGGACCGGAGCGTGCCGTGGCCATCGGCTTCAGCGAGTTCGAAAGCGTAAAGCCCACCCGAATGCAGGCGATGGTGGCCCAGCAACTGCTCGACGGATTGCACACCGAGTTCGGCAGCATCGAGCCCGCCGGCCCCAAGCTGCCGGCGCGTGGCCTGGCGCTGCCCGATGGCTGGACCTGCGACCATCGCGTCGTCGCCAAACAGCCGGGCTCCGACCAGCGCGCCTATACCAGCTGCGTCCATTCCACCATGACCTGGTTCGCCAACATGGTGGTCATCACCCCCTTGGATGCGGGCGAAGCCGAGATCGAGGCGGCCAATGCGGTGCTGTCGACCCTTCGGACGGACTAAGTCGTGTCGACGACAGGGCCAGACCTCATGCGTATCGACCCTCTAAGGCCTCGGATCGCGGCCCTCCCTACATTGGCCCGTGTCACCACCTCACTCCACGAGCTACCGGCATGAACACCGACCCCCCGTTCTGCGCCCTCTACCGTTGGCGTCTGCATCCCGGCACCGAACCCACCTTCGTCGAGGCCTGGTCTCGCGTCACCCAGTTGCTACGCGCCGAGCGCGGCTCGCTCGGCTCGCGCCTGCACCGCGGGCCGGACGCGATTTGGTACAGCTACACCCAATGGCCGTCGGCGGCAGCGAAAGCCGAAGGACTCGCGCGCCCGTCCGTGGACCCCGAAGCCTGGCAGCGGATGCGCTCGTGCATCGCCGAGAGCCTGCCCGAGGTGATCCTGGAGCCGGTGGCGGACTTTCTCGCGCCGCTCAGTCACGACCCGAGTCAAAGCCAGAATGTCTGATTTCACCTGTTTGGAGTGCGAAGCGCCCATGCACCTTACAAACTGGGACTTGGCCCCATCGAGGTCGCCAGAGACATTTCTTTGCAGTCAGTGCAAGTCAGAACACATGCTGAGCCGCCCGACTATGCTCCTGGCGCTGATGCCCATTCTCGTGTTGTCGATACTCGTCGTTTTAGCCGCGCGCCGACTGTCGGGCCGCCTGTGGCTGGTGCCGGCGCTAATAGCGGCCTATGTACTCGGATTGCCGATGGGGGCTCGGCTAGCGCGCCGGTACGGCGGGCTGGTCAGACCGTACAAGCCTTGGTTTTAGTGCGACCAGGCAATTCGCGCTTGGCGGCCCACACCGCAGCAGGTGGGCCTGGCTCTACGGCGTTTTATCCGCTTTAGCCCGTTCCGCAAGCCGATGCGCCTTGTCGTACAACACCTTCGCCCGCTTCGCATCGCCCTTGGCCGCGTATGCCTCGGCCAGGCTGTCCCAAGTGTTGGGCGAGTCCGGAAACAACGTCGTGTTGAGCTCGAAGACGTACAACGCGGGATCGATGCCAAGATTCTCGCGAATGGAATAACCCGCCGTGTTGACCGCGCGTTCCAACTCCGCATCGTCGAGCGCGCGCTGGGCGCGTAGCGATCGGGCTTGCGCTCGCGCGTCTCCCGGCGCCGGCGCCTTCAACGCGTAGCCCACCAGCGTTTCGGATAGCGCCTCCGCCGGGAACCGATCCGGCGCCACCACCGCCATCGCGCTGCCCACCAGCACGCGCGACCAGACGTTGCGCACGCTGCCGTTGGTCAGGTACGCGAACACGTAGACGTCCTCGTCCAGCGAATCCCGAAACAGCACGCGCACCCGCACGCGCGTGCCGCCGTCATGGCCGACTTGCCGATACTCGCCGCTCTCGCCGTACTCCCAACCGGCGGCGAACCCGCCGCGCCGTCCGTTGCTCAGCGTGCGGGGCTGCCAGAGCCGGCGCAGCGTGGCCTTAGTCACCAGTTCGCCCGAGGTCACCGCCTGCAGGAACCGGGCGAGGTCGTCCAGCGTGAGATACAGCGCGGCATGGCCATAGGCGTAGCGGGGCCAGGCGATGTCCTGTTCCGGTTCCAGGCGCCCGTTCTTGCCGACATAACTGCGCACCACGCGCTGTTCCGACCGCGCGGCCGGGCCCCACCCGGTATGGCCCAGTTGCAGCTTGCGCACGATGCGTTCTTCGGCGATCTGCGCGTACGGCTTGCCGTAGTGGGCCTCCAACAGCGCGGTCAGCACCAGGAAGTTGGTCTGCGTATAGCGCGTGTCGGTGCCGGTCGGGAACGACAGCGGCGTATCGGCCAGCGACACGAACACCGCAGGCAAATCCTTGGGGAAGTCCGTGGTCGCCAGGGCGCCCCCGTCCGGTCTGGCGATGAAGTACTCCGGCACCCCCGAGGTGTGATCCAGGAAGTCGCGTACCGCGATGGTCCGCCAAGACGCAGGCAGGCCGGGCACGTAGGTGCTGGCCGGTCGGTCCAGATCCACCCGGCCCTGTTCGACCAACTGCATCACCAGGATGCCGGCGAACAGCTTGCTCAAGGAGTAGGCCGCGAACACATGATCGGCGGTCGCCCGTTCGTGGCGCTCCACATCCGCCTCGCCGTCCGCGCCGCGGAACAGCACCTGCCCATCGTGCGCCACCAACAGTGCCTGGCCGGCGATGCCGTAGCGCTGCCGATTGGTCTCCAACTGCCGCGTCAGCGCCGCAGACAGCGCGTCATCGGCCAGGGCCGAGCCCGGCAGCAGCAGTGTAAGCCCGAACAACAGCGCCATGGTCTGCCTGAAGATCATTCCGTCTCCCAAAGTCGTAAGGCGTCCTGGGCGCAGCGCCGGCCTCGCCGCGCGCGGCACCGGCGCCGTAGCGGGCGTTAGCTTGCCCGATGCGCCGCGGGTTTCCGTACTTGGCGGCCACCGGTTCGGCGCATCGGGCCAGGCCGGTCGGTGGCCATGGTCCGGCCCGGGTAGATGAATTCGGCCCCATTCTTTGGATACATTGAGCGCTACGTTGATCCTCTGGGGGGAGGGATATGGGGAAGGCTCGGGCGATAGTGGGCGCATGCGCGGCGCTGGCCGCGTGTTCGATGGGCATGTATTCGATGGGCGCAGCCGCCGGCGAGAAGGCGCCGTATCCGGATACCGGCGTGCAACTGGGCACGGGCTGGCATTCGACGCGCTTGCTCAAGACCAACGAGAACTGCGTGGTGGCGAGCCAGGCGGAAGACAAATCCGAAAAACGCACGCAGCGTTTCGAGGAGTTCACCGACACCGGCTCGTTCATGTCGTCCCTGTCGATGTCCGCCAAGGCCAAGGCCAGCTGGATCATCGGCGCTTCGGGGTCCGCCAGCGGCTCGCTGCTGCGCACCTACAAGATGGACATGAACTCCTTGAACATCAGCGTCGACCTGCGCATCGCGCGCGGCGCGACCTACCTGGTCCCCAAGGACGAAGGCCCCGAGCAGGGCAATGCGATCCGCCTGCACAGCGCGCTGGTGCAACTGGCGGAGAAGAATCCCATCGAGTTCCGCCGCCGCTGCGGCGACGCCTTCGTGTCATCGATCTTCCTGCAATCGGGCATCCAGGGCGTGTATTCGTTCTATACGCGCACCCAGACCGAACGCAACGAGGTCAAGGGCAAGATGGCCGGCGCCTACGGCCTGTTCAGCGCCTCCGCGTCGGCCAAGCAGATCCTCGACAAGATGAGCAAGGAAGGGCGCTTGTCGATCCACTACACGCAGTTGGGCGGCACCGGCACCCGCGTGGCCACCACCGAGGGCGAGTTGCGCGAGCTGGTGAAGGAACTGGGCACCGTCGCCGAGGGCGCCGCGCCGGTGGAAATCGGCATCACCTATTACTCCGAGCTGCCGAATTTCCCGCAGTCCCAGAACGCCGTGGATCAGGACATCGGCCTGATCGCCGATCAGTACCTCCGCCTGGAGGCCCTGATCAACGCCATGAACGACATGCGCCAGAACCGCTACGGCTACGGCCTGTTCGAAGCGGCCGACCTGCGCCGGATCGAACTGCTGCAAGACAGCGCCATCGCCCAGTACGACCGCCTCAAGAACACGCTGCAGCAATGCATACCGAACGACCGCGACTGCGTGTATCCGGCGGACCTCCCACGCGACGACTACGACATCCGCGCCCAACTGCCCGTGCGCATGATCGATATCCCGGACGCGGAGACGGCGCTGAACCAGCAGGACCAGGTGATGCAGCAAATGGGCGCGCTGGCCCAGCTTCCCAGCACGCCCGCCCGTGAGTACCAAATGCGCACCTTGGAAAACCAACTGGCGCAGCTGCGGCGCCAGCGCCAGCAGGTCGTACTGGATACCCGGTTCCGCATCTGGATCGAAGAGCCGTCGATCGCGCGCTGCAACCTGGGCGAAACCGCGCAATGCCTGAGCGTGCAGCGCCGCGACGAACTGCGCCTGCGCTACTTCAACCAGACCTTCGGCGGCTAAGGCGTGTTGTAGCAGACCGCCATATGCTCCACGCGCTGCGGCCCGGGTGCGTGGCTCCAGTCGCCCGCTGTGTAGATCACCGACTCGGCGATCAGCGCCGTCGTATGCGGCGGCATCCAGCCCTGGTCGCGGCCGCGCTTCATCGCCCAGCAGTCCGCGTTGGCTTCGCCGATCGGGCCGCCACCGTAGAACTGGTGCGCGCATTCGTGCGCGTAGACGAAGATCTGCACTTCCGCTGGCTGCGAGAAGAACTGGGGATTGAGGTGTATCTCCCCCGGCACCGCCTTGGCCAGGTCGTCCATCGGCACGATGTAGGTCAATGTGCCGGGACACGACACCGTAACGCCGCCGATGATGGGATTGGATCCCAACGGCACGGCCTGCGCCCGGGCCTGCCCGGCAGCGGCGCACAGCGACACACAAACGATCGCGCTAGCGAGTTTCATGGCTCCTCCCCTGTGGATATTCCCCAAGGAGCGATGTGGTTCCCCTTGGGGAGCTTCCTTTCGCCTGATGTGACTTAGGCGTGTGGCGGAAACTAGGCGTGTCGGGCTGCCGCTGTCAACGGCGACTAGCTGGGGAGAGAGCGCGCCGATCCTGCGGAGCGGTACGGAGGCCTATGGCACGAGGCGGCGGCGCCTGTATCGCCGAGAGCCTGCCCAGGTGGTCCTGGAGCCGGCGGCGGATTCTCTGGCGCCGCTGCCTAAGGGCGATGCGCAGCGGCACCCGGCTGCGAGGGAGCCGCCGCGTATCAGATCCCGTACTCCGGCAACGCGACCTCGTCGTGGAAGTAGCGCCCCATCAGCAGCTTGGGGAAGACCGGCAGGCGCATCAGCAGCGTGGCGTAGTCGCGCACGCGCACCCCCAGCGCCGTTCGCGGGACGAACGACGCCGCCAGGCTTTCAGCCAACTTCTGCTTACGCGCAATGGCCGTCTGCAGGCGCGCCTGATACTGCGCGAGGGCCGCCGCCGTATCGCCGCCGTGCCGATGCAACTCGCCCGCCAGCACGTAGGCCTGCGCCAGCGCGAAGCCCGCCCCCTCGCCCGCGATCAGGGAAGGGCAGGCCGCGGCGTCGCCGATCAAGGCCACCCGGCCCCGCGCCCACGCGTCCATGCGGATCTGGCTGATGCTGTCGAAGTAGACGTCCTCCGCCTGCGCCAGCGCCGCCACGATGCTGTCCGATTCCCAGCCGATGCCGGCCAGCGCGCCGGTCAACGCCGCCTTGCGCTCGGCCGCATTGGTCGGGGCCCGCCCCGGCAGGTGCTCGTCCCGCAGCAACACGAAGAACAGCATGCGATCGTCGCGCAGCGGGAAGCGCGCCACGTAGCGGCCGGGCGCGGTATAGGCCACGTAGGTAATGCCGTTGCGGGGCCGGTAACCGGCGACCTCGAACGACGCCACATGGCAGCCCATCGGATACTCGAACCTGTCGTCAGGCCCGAAGACCAACGGCCGCACGCGCGAATGCAGACCGTCCGCGCCGATCACCAGATCGAACTCCCGCGGCGCCACCTGCTCGAACCCAACACGTACCCGCGCCCCGTCGTCGTCGATCGAAGCAATGCTGTCGCCGAACAGCGTCTCCACCCGGCCCTCCAAGGCACCGTAGATCGTGGCGGCGATGTCGTAGCGGGCCAGCGTGGCCATGCGCCCCTTGGCCAGCTTCAACAACACGCTGGAGGGGTAGCCGCCCCGCGTGCGCCCCGACCGATCCACCATGCGCAGCTCGTCGGAGTGGTGCTGCAACGCCAGCAGCCCGGGCAGCAGCCCCATCCGTTCCAGCGCGTCGTAGCCGATGCCCCATAGGTTCACCACAAACCCGCCGGTGCGCAGCGCGGGCGCCCGCTCCACCAGCAGCACCTCGTGGCCTTGCTTGCTCAGCCAGTAGGCGAGCGCCGTACCGGCGATGCCGGCGCCGTTGATGGCGACTTTCATCTATGCGTGATCTCTGCGGTCGGGTGGGTGCGAGCCAACGTGGGTCGTGTGGGCGGTCTGATGTTGCACGAGCAACCGAACTCGGTAGCCAACAAAGGACGGCAGCGCAGGCTTTCGCGGAATGTGCCGGAAAGGCGTGCGCTGCCCAGCTCCAAGCTGGTACCGCACGCTGAGCCGGAACAGACATTCGTCGAGGTTGGTGAGCGTCGTCATCGGCTGGATTTTTGAGCAGGAAGGACCGGCCGGGCACCCTTCCCGGTCGCCTCTAAATCCAAGAGTTGCCTATAATTTCGATCGATGATTCCTTCAATTCTCGGTGTCGCTTCCAGGGCCTCAGCGGCGCTGGGTCCCTTCCTTGCTCCGGTGCTTATGTTCTGGTTCTCTTGGGCAAGCGAGCTCATCACTAGTTCAGACGCGGCGATTCTTGGTGCGAGATAGATTTCGTTTTGCACATTGATTTCTGGGAAAAGCGCGTTTCGGCAGACAGGGCAGGGATTGCAGTTATCAGCGCCCTGGGCGCAGCGGGCCTTGTTTAGGCTGCGAAGATAATCTTCCCAATCCCTTGACACACGTTCGGTCTGCTCAGAAGTTGCTCTTCCTTCCAGAATTGCCTGCTTGTCTTCCTGGTATCGAGCTATGTTTTTCTCTCGTGCCGATTTCTCTTCTCTTCTCTGGCTTGCTTCCGCCTCGGCTCTATTGGCGTTAGCCAGTTGCGCCGCCTTCTTTGATGCATCTGCTTCTCTCGACGCGGCTTTGCGGTTAAATGCAGCCGATTCCTCCAATGCTTCAATCGCTTTTGTCTCCTTTAGCAAGATCGCATCCCTAGCCCTTGCATAGTCCGATACCGTCACGCGCCTTCCCTCCGATACGCCGGAGTTCACGCGATAGATGTACTGTGCAACGATTGTTGACCCATTCGGTAAGAAGGTCGATCGCATCCCAGATTCGAGCGCCTCGTCTGATGACTCCCCAGTGCCGTGCAGCGCAGCAGAGATCTCGCTGATCGCCTGTGGCTTTCCGTCGGAAAGATCGCAGCCGCGACAAACGACGCTGACGAGCACGCTCTCTCGTTGGTGTGATGCGAGATAAGAAGCTGCGATGGCGTCGGATTGCTCGCGTGCACTACGCAGCAGCCTGCTACGGGCGTAAATGTTCATGATGTCCTCGGTGTAGCTGAGGACAGTTCCAGGACTCCCGATGCTCGATGAGCGAGATGGCGGAGAGCTTTGCGGCGGAACCAGAACAACGTAAGGTTGAGCTAAGACCTGTGAGGATTGCAGTACCGACAAAGCTACAAGCACAGCAAGAAGAATTCTCATGGTTTCACCTCATTTCTATCCGCGGATCGCTGCGGTATTGGGGCTTCCATGGCGAGCTAAGAGATGATAGATCGCCACATTCGGCTTCTAATTCATCTGAATCGGTACCAGTGCTTGTCCAAACACGGCTCCACAGGTTTCGGCGTCGGCGACAAGTGCCTCCTGATGCGGAATGTTCAACGAGAACGTTTGCTTCGCATGCGGGTTGCCGTACGCCATGGCGGCGATCAGTAATCCGCGGCTTTGCTTGTACATGCTGTGTTCGGCAATGACTTTCAGGCTGTTGAACCAGTTGTAGTCGATGAAGTTCATTGGTGCTCGTTCTTGATCTGGGCCGCGCATGCGGATACCGAGCCAGGGACGACGGAATACATTGAGGAACTCGCCGGTCTCCCAGACGATGACGCGTGGATTTTGCTTTCCTTCGGCGGCGAAGAACGCTCGTGGTGAACTATTGAAGACAAAGGCTGGTAGGTCGTCGAAGCGCATTGACATATTCAGCGCGAGAGCTCCACCAAGCGAGTGGCCCGTTACGATGAGTTGTGTGTCAGGTTCACTTTCACGCAGATTCGTGATGTGGTCGTAGGCTTCACGGTGCTGCCAGGGCTCGATGAGTGCCAGGTTTGTCTTCCAGTCTTTCAGGCTGGTGAACTGAGTACCGCGGAACGCCACCACCATCTCACGGGGTGAGGATCCATCACGGACGTACTCATCCAGGCCGAGTCCACTGCTGCTTTCGTAACGATGAGTGCGTGTCCATCCTGGGATTACGTACTGCCCCTCGTCTCTGTAGGCATTGCTCGACATGAGTGCGTACAGGTAGGTGCGGTTCGCCACTTCTAGCTGCCAGGCGGGGAAGTGTTCTTTGACGTAACCGACATCGCAACTCATATAGGCGTATCGATCATCGACAAGATGTTTTTGATCGGGCGACGGAATTTGCTCGCTGATAAGCCCAGAATGGTTACATCCAGCGCCCATCAGTGCAGCAGCCATCACCAATACTCGCTTTGTGTTTGTCCCCATCAGTGTCATGCGCATACTCCTCCTTGAATGGCGCGCTGCGTGCCCGGTACTTACCTGGCGAGTGCCTAGTGAAAGTGCTGGTTGCCCCAGGGCTGCGGAACAGGGCGTTCTTCATGAAGCCATAGGAAAGCGCACTCTGTCTGCAATTTCCACTGAGCCGAGAGCGGCGCTCAGTTTAGGCGGGGGGCTGTGACGGACCACTGCCGGGAAAATGCTTGCGCCACGAAGATGGTGGCGGTGTCGTTATTAATTGGCCTGGCGGTATCGGGCTGCCGCACCAGTGAGGCCCTTCGCCCTATGCGCGGGAAGGCTGTCGTGACCGTCAAGAACCGTTTTACCTGCACAGGCGCCCAGGCCGCGGCTCGCCGCGCCGTTGGGTAGCCCCGCGTTCGACCTGTTGACAACAGGTGCGGAGCGCAATGCCCTGACGATGCTGTCGCTGGCCGACGGGCCCGCCTCGCACTGCCCCATGGGCGACCCCGTGCCGCGCCCCGGCCTGGACTTCGGCCCCACCGAAACCGTGGCGCGCGCCGGCTACAGCCTGCTGCACAGCGCCGATCTCAAAACACCGTATTGGGTGTGCGAAACCTACACCGCCCGATCCCTGCGCAGCCTCTACGACCGGGGCGGCCTGAAGTTCAGCGCAGACCCGGAACTGCAACTGGCGCACGCCGTACCGGCGGACTACAAGGGCTCGTCCAAGTATGTGACCCGGCGCGGGCAAGTCTTCCCGATCGACATCGGCCACATGGCGCCGGCCGCGGCGCACGCCAGCACCTCGCAGCGGATGGTCGACACCTTTTATTTGTCCAACGCCGTGCCGCAGCACGCGTCCGTCAACGGCGGCCAGTGGGCGCGGCTGGAAGCCTGCGCACGCACCGCCGGCCCGGTGAGCGGCCCCAAGTGGGTCATCAGCGGCCCGATGATCTACACCACGGCGGACGTAAGCGAGATCACGGTGGACGTGATCGGCAATGGTGTGGTCGTGCCTACGCACACCTGGAAGATCCTGGTGTACCGGTCGCCGGAGGGGGGGGGGCTCAAGTCGTGGGCGGCGGTGATACCCAATGGGCCGTTGCCGGAGGGATGGCAGCTGCAGGATTTCGTGGCGAGCATTGATGACATCGAGGACGCCACGGGGTTCGACTTCTTGCAGGACTTCGAGGCTTCCGAGCAAAGGGCGTTAGAGCGCGTCAGGCACGCCATCTCTTGCCAGTGAGGGGTATAAAGGATTTTACGGTCAGACCTATTCAGGGGTGTGGAATGGATTCGATTGATGACTTAACGCTTGCAGTGATAGCTCAGAACAACCTGCTCCTTGCGCTAATTCGCACTCATCCAAATCGAGATGTGTTGGCCACGGCATTTAAGCAAGCGCAAGAGCAGTTCCCCGAGGCGAGTCAGCTATCGGCAGCCAGCCCGAGACTGTTCAAGTTGACAAGCACTACAATTGCAGCGTTTGAAAAAGCATTCGTGACGCAGCTCGATCCACTTAGCGATGACGTAGGGCGATAGACCCACGCTGAAGCTGTATCACGCAAGCCGGTTAGCGGACCCCTGCCTCAACGATGAATGGGGAGGGGTCGGATTGCCAAACATCGCCCCATGGCATCACCCGTTGTCTTGGGTATGACAGATACAGAAGTCGCTTGGACCGAGTCGCTGCCACGAAAGCATTCCGGCGCTCCTCGTCCTGCTGCTTTCTGGTCATCGCGCGATAGTCTGGGAACACCCCCTTAGCCATGCCCATGACAAAGACCGCGTCGAATTCTAGGCCCTTCGACGAGTGGACGGTCAACAGGGCTACGCCGTCGCGGGTGGCTTGGCCCGAGGTTCCCAGTGCAATATTGCTCAGAAAACCTTGGAGCGTGCGCGCCCGAGAGCCTTCAGATCGCAGGAAGTGATCCCACTCTTGACGAAGCACTGCGACGTCTTCGCGGATGGGGCGCCTTTCAGGCTCGGCGAGTTGATCGGCGTAGTCATCGAGAGTCTTGAAAGCCGGCATAAAGTCTAAGCGGCGCTGGTTGCTGTCGTGGACGGCCGAAATCGCTTCCGAAACAGCTGTGCACGCCGAGGAGCCCTTGAATTTGGCCATCGAGCGAATAAGTTGGACGACCTGTTCGGGGTTGGTCGGAGCTGTTGGGGGTCTGGGCAGGTCCCAGCGCTTACAGATCGCCGCCAAGTGCAAGCCATCCTTCGGATTGCTCAGAATCCTCAGCACTAGCTGGAGATCGTCCGCTACGCTCGACTCGTTCTCGTGAGTGACAGTAAGTCGCTTGTAATAGGGTAAGCCACGGTCCGCCAGCTGTCGCTCAACACTAAGCAAGACATAGCGAGTACGTCCAAGGATGGCGAAGCTGCTCGGGGCTAAGGGGCCTTCAACGTCCGGGTGTCCGTCTTTAAGTAATCTAACCAGTTCATCGACCACTCGAGCCGCCTCATCAGCCTCATTGGCGCCCACAATGAGTCGTGCAGAACCCTCCACTGCCACTTGGCCTGCGACTTTGTAGGTTGAATCGAGCGCCTGAGCGACCCGCACCACGGATCGCGAGGATCGATAGTTCTCATTGAGGTGAATCTCAGCGGCGTTAAAGTCAGACTTGAAGTCGGCAGTTAGGTACTTCGGGCTGGAAGTGTTGAAGCCATATATCGATTGGTTCGGATCGCCGACCATTATGATGTTGCGGAGAGAGCTTCCAGCCAATGCTCGAATGACCGCATACTGTGCTTCGTTGAGGTCTTGCGCTTCGTCTACGCAGACATAGCCATAGACGCGCCGATACAAGTCGGCAACCTGTGGGAATTCAGAGAATAGTTGGTACGTATACAACAGCAGGTCATCGAAGTCGCAAGCGCCAAACGCTTGCAGGCCAGAGTTATAGCCTTCGTAGACTCGCTGAGCGACAGGGTCGTCGATGCCGTTGTCAGCAATTGTCAGAGGGTGCGCCTTGATGTGCGCAATGCCCTTTAGCCAGGCGTCCAACTGCTGACTCTGCTCTTTGGGCGGCAAATGCGACAACTCATTCTTGAGGTAAGGGTCCTGTTCCACTACCTGTGCGAGGATTTGCCTTCGGTCGGCGTAGTGTTCGAATATCTGGGGCATTGTTGAAAGCCCGATATGCTTGCCTCGATCGGCCAGGACATCCACACAGAATCCATGCAACGTGCCGATGAAAGCTCGTTTTCGGGCCTCCGCTAGATCGCTCAGCCGGTCAGTCATCTCCTTCGCCGCCTTGTTAGTAAAGGTCAGTGCGAGCACACGAAAATGTCCAGGTACTTGAGTAAGCAGGCGACGGATGCGTTCGGTAAGCACTCGGGTCTTTCCAGAACCCGGGCCTGCGATCACGGCGAGTGCGCCATCGCCAAAGTCGACGATCTGACGCTGCTGTTTAGAAAGGCGTACCGTAGACATGCGTGTCTCCGTTAGTGAAGACCGAACTTAGTCGAATCGAGCTTCTTGAGGTCGAACCTCTTTCCAATAACATCGAGGAGCTTCGCGACTAGCTTGGGGACCCGACGCTCCGGGTCTGCGAGTGTCAAGACCGCGGTTGCTAAAGGAGTTGCGTAACGCGTCTTCTTTCCACTGACCATGTCATGCGCTGCGCGCTTTCTGCCTTCCGCTCCCGAGTAATCACGAATCTGAGTCGCGCCGTCGATAGTCTTGCCCTCCTTGCCATTGAGGTTGGCGATGTACTCGTCCAGAGCAGTTGGGCCGACGTAGTTCGCAATGGCGACCTCAAAGGCGTCCAAGTAATCCTCATTCATTAGATGAGCCTCAAGGTCAAGTTTGTTGGGGATAACCACGATGTTGTCGTGTGCGGCGATGTCATCGATGCCTGCGCGCTTTGCGTCCGCCTTAAGCTTGGCGACGGGCTTATCCTCGCCATCGGAGAAGACGTACCAGGGAATTCCAAAGTTCTGCGCCAGCCAGATAAAGGGGAAGTAGTCCGTACCGCCTACGCCGACGAAGCTCAAGCCCAATTCGTGCGCCGACGCTCCCCAGTAGGCCTGAGCCCAGAGGGGGAATGCCTGCTCTTCGGTCTCGCCTTCAAACAGGACAACCGCGCGCGCAAAGAGCAAGTCACCGCGAGAGGCGATAACCGACCTTTCCAGCTTGCGTACATCATCGGAAGTCAGTGCTTGCATCGGGAGTCGCTTGGCTTGAGTTACCCCAGCATGCTTGGTGAAGAGTCGCAGTTCTCCCAGTTTGGCTTGCCCGGCGAAGTATGGAGAGTGTGTGCTGACGATGCGTTGCCCCGGAATAGATTTGATCTGTGCGAAAAGTGCGCGCTGAGCTTGGGGGTGTAGATGCGATTCGGGCTCCTCTAAGGCCAGCAGCGAGTGCGTTTGATCCCCTTGCTGTTCGGCGAGGGTATACCGCCATGACATAAAGGCACGGAACACGAGGAGAGAGGCCAGGCTACGCGTACCCATCCCATGTTTCGAAAGCGGAAATGCCTGTGCGCCGGTGGTGGCGAAGGTAACGTCAACACCCTTGGACAGATCGCGTAGGCGACGTGCTACTGGCGTGATGTCCACCGCGGCGCTATCAGCGCTGACTACGGACGACATGTCCGATAGATTGGTCCGTAAGTGCTGGAGTACCGGGCTTTTGGTTACCATGCCCTCATTAAGCTCGGACAGGGTTTTTTCGAAGGCTAGGATGTCGGCATCGGTCAGTCCCAGGTTGTCCGTCAGTCGTCGCCAGAAAGAACCCTGGCGACGAAGATCGTCCTCAAGATCGCGCTTGGCGTCTATGTAGTGCAGGGCGACGTGCTCCAATTGCTCAGAGCCAAGACCTTCGGTAGAAATCTTGCCCGTCAGCCAATCTGCAGGGGTCTTCCATTCAGTCAAAAACCTGCGATCAAGAACGTAGTCCCCTTTGGCAGGGTTCCATGCAAGCGTTGTGCGAAATGCCATGAAATCATGGAAGTTGTTGTCTTGCGAGATGCCGGTTCCCCACAGCGACGTCCAATAGCTTCCAGCTGGGAAGGCATCTATCTGCTTGCCATCGGCATCGAAGGGCCGAACGCATACGTCGATCGTGGCCACGCGATCTTGCGGAACGACGGCTTCGCCCGGCCCGACATGAATATCGTCTTGACCTAAGCTCCTTCGGCCGGCGCCAACCGCAGCATAGATCGCTTCGAGAAAACTAGTCTTCCCGGCATTGTTGGCGCCGACCAGAACAGTCAGATCATCCAATTCCACGGCGACGTTCGTCAAAGAGCGAAAGTTCGATACGCGAACCTCTGTTACGCGGACGCCGGCGGATTGGAGGGGGCTAGCTGAAGCAGTCACTTTAGTTTCTCCAGAGTTGAGCGGTAATGCACCTCAATGCACGCAGGTCGCTTGCTAAAGATTCTTCTCAAATCGGCGGACGAAACTGGTTAGGGTTACGTTGAAAATGGCACAGTACTCGCGCAATTGAATTAGGTCGAGTCGCCGAGTTCCGTTCTCGATATCGCTGATGTGCGACTGCGATCGCCCCAATGCCTGCGCCACATCCGCTTGCAGCATCCCAGACGCAAGCCGCATCTCCTTAAGCAACTTGGTAAGTACTTCGTTCTCGTGCTGATGAATTGACTTGGGCATGGGTGTGGCCGGAAAGCGGTAGGCCACACGGAAGCTATATCGACTTTCCTGATATCGGAAAAATCGATATGATCGGCTTGTGGGGCAGGGTGCCCGGGGCTTTGGCCGGTACTTCCGGACGGGCGCTGCCCGAGACTTCACCGCCAGCAAGGACCGCAGTCATGCCCCTCCCCAACCACCTCAGCCTCCCGCCCGACCTGCTCCTACAGCTCTGGCCCGCCCCCTCCGACCCCACCACCGACGCCATCGCCCTGGCCGCGCTAGGCCCGGAACGGCTGGACCGCTTGTGCCTGCACGCCACCCACCGGACGCAACGGGCGATGGAGGAGGCGCGCGGCTTGTTGGAGGTCGCGTTGGAAACGTTGGAGTTGCAGTTGTCGGCCGATCACCAGCGCCGGTTGCTGGAACGCGCAGACGACGAGCTGGCCGCGGCGCTGCGTTGGGGCACCTTGGCGGCCAATGCGCGCTTCTGCCGGGAGCAACCGGGGCTGGCGCAACAGCTGTCCGGCGCGCTGGGCGAGGCACGGGCGGGCCACGCGGGCGCGCGGCGTCGGGTGTTGCGCGCTGCCAAAGGAGGGGCGGCGTGAGCTTTCGCGCAGCGTCCGGGGAAAGTGCGCTCTGACCCCTGTTCCCAGAGGCAGAGCCGGCTGCGCCGTTGCCCGCGGAGCCGCTGCCATGGCCGACGAGCCGCCTAACCCCGCCCGGCGGGTCCATGCGTTTCCAACGGAGCGGGACGACGGCGTGCGACGCACGCCCCTGGCCGAGTGTATTTGGTCGGCCCTGGGGCAGCGCTTCATAGGACAGTGCAGACGGGGAGGTATCCATGGGACGGCTTACGCTTTGGTTCTCGATCGCCGTGGTGGTGGTGCTGGCCATGGCGCTGACCTTGGTGCTGACGCGCCCCATCGATCCGATCCATCAGCCGGGGGTTAGCTGGACGCGCGGGCTGTTGAGGGGCGATACCCTGCGCCTGCTGGACTCCGGCCGCTACGTCCACGTCAGCTGGTGCGACATCTGCGAGGACGAGCGCGCCTACGGCCGCTGGTCCCGCGTGGCGGGCGGCTACCGCTTGCAGCCGGATTCGGGGCGCCCGCCGTACGTGCTGCAGCTGGCGCGCTATCGTGGGTGCGCCGTCCTGTCGAAATCGCCGGTTGTTCCCGGTTCGAGCTACTTGGATCTCTATACGCGTGTCGGCGACAAGTGCGATATGAGCTAGATGTGAGTTCGGTGGATAGGTAAGCGCGGGCGCAGCGGTCCGGTCGGCAGGCTTGAGGAGGACATCATGAAAGGTTTCGTCGCAGCAGGATTGGCGCTGATTCTCCTCGGCGGTTGCGCCACCGACGCCACGATCCAGACCACGAGCGGTCAGTTCGCAGGCGAGTACTACAGCGGCGATGGGCTCGGCCGCGCAGTCACGGTGGTGCTGCGCCCGGACCACACCTTCGAAAGCGATTGGCAGGGGTGTCTGGGCGTCTACGGGACGGCCCGCGGCACCTGGCAGCTGCAGGGCGATCAGCTCGTGTTCGCGCCGGTGGAGGAGGACAAGGATCTGGTCGGTTTTCTGCGCCAGGCCACCACGATCCGGCACGACGGGCGCCTGGGCTTCGCCAGGAGCTCGGATGTGAAGGGTGAGAAAGTGAATGCGAGGCTGGTGTTCTTGAAGCAGCCTGCTAGCCGGTGAGGCCGGGCGCGGCGAAGGGGTTGCGCTTTCGTCGTCGGGCGTGGGCTGGATCCGTCGCCGCCTGCGCGGCTGCCGCGTTTGAGAAGGCCTTGAAGCGAGCGCCTACTGTTTGAAACAAAACCCGCCGCCCGCGGGGCTCCTGGGTGGGCGCAACAGGGGGCTCACACAGGAAGGCGGCTGTAGAACTGCGCCAGTGCTTCGCCCAGCGGCATCGGTGTGCGCGCGGCGGCCGCAAGCAGGCGTGAGAGAGGGACCTCGTCGCCGGTTCCGAGCACGCCGGAATAGTCGACGATGACCTCGGAACCCAAGAGCCGCGCGGCGCCGATGCAAGTGGCGGCGCAAAGCGCCAGCACGGCATCGTCCCTGCGCCTGGGCACTTCGGTGACGACGAACTGCCAGGCCGGGATGTCGGGCCCGGCGTCCTGATCGGGGTCGTGGCGGTACGCGATCAGCAGCGCGCAGCGCAGGGCGCCTGTAGCTTCGAGCACGTAGTAGTCCGCGGCGGGCACCACCACCGCACGCACGGGTGCTCCTGAAACGAGCAGGCGTACCGACAGTTCGAGCCTGTCGTCGCGCGCCAGCAGGGTCTGGAGCGCGCGCTCTGTTTCCCGGCATAGGGCACCGGCATCGAGCGGGATCGGCGACTTCGCCCTGACAATATAGGAATCGCTCATCGGGTCCGTCCCTAGGGCATGCCGTGGGTCGCGTGGCTGCGGCGGATCGTAGCGTATCCGCTGCGCGCCCCGATCAATGTGTTCCGGCTGCGGCAGAATGCGGTGTAGCGTTTCGCCGAAGCGCACCGCGCTGCACGGATCGTGCCGCGCCTAATCTCAGGGCTGCCCCGATGCTGCATCACCTCTCTATCGCCGTCGCTGATTTACAGAAGGCCGGCGCATTCTACGACGCTGCGCTGGGCGCCTTGGGCTATCGGCGCGTGTTCGAGGACGAGACCGCCATAGGCTACGGGCTCGTGGACGGCGAGGATCAGCTTTGCCTGAAGCTGCGGCCCGGCTCGGCGCCGCCGGGGTCTGGGTTCCATGTGGCGTTCGCGGCGCCGTCGCGTGCGGCGGTGGATCGGTTCCATGCGCAGGCATTGGCGGTTGCGGGAACCGACAACGGCAAGCCCGGTCTGCGCCTGGACTACGGGCCTCACTACTACGCGGCGTTTCTGATCGATCCCGATGGGCACGCTATCGAGGCGGTCATCAACCACGCCTAGGCGGTATTGGCACGCCTAGGGTGAGAAGGCCGGCATGCCGAAGCCGGACCCCGCTGCAGCGTGAGCCTGAGCGATGCTCATCGTCGGGGAAGACTGGCATGATGGCTGAAACTCACGCCCATGCTGTCTAGCGGCGCACCTCAGCACCTGTGGTCGGTGGCATGGTCAAGCTCACGACGAACCAACGCAAAAACCTGGTAATTGCCGCTGCCGCTGTGCTGGTTATTGGGTTCAGCACCTGGATCAGCTTGGACCCGAAGCACTACTTCTTCTACGGCGATGAAGACAGGGCGCAATGGGAGCATCCCACGGGCCCTTTCCTGATCTTTTGCGGCTTCTATTTGCTTGAAGCCCTTTTCTTGGCGAAGGTCATAAAGCTTGGGGGCCGACTGTGGCCTCGTACCATGCTCGCAGCAGTGCTGTTCTTGCCTTGGGCTGCGTTATCGACGATTTTCGTCGTGCATGCGCCGGGTTACATGCATGTCCATGCTCTATGGACCTGGCTGATATCGGCGGTGCTGGTGCTTACCTTTTTCGTGTCGGCGGTGCGACACCTGTTCAATAGCTTCCGTGGCAGCCACGGCAGCGACTAGCGGCTCAGCTAACCAGAAGTGGTGAGAGTATGGCGACGCTCGTCGCGGACGTGGATGCGGAAATCGAGGCGGTGATTGCTGCCCTGGTGAGCTCGGGGCTGTGCTGGCGCAATCCTCTGACGGATCAGATCGTGGTTTGGAGTGCGGCGGGAGATCGGCTGGTGACTCAATCCGAAGCTCATGCGCTTCAGTGCTGGCACGGCGGTGCGACGCTTCAGCTATGGAAGAACGAGTCTGAGGACCTCATCCTTGGGCATGCGGATGTTGGTGTGCGCTTGTACTTCGATGGATGCACCGCATTTGATGTAGCTACATGCCTCTCTGTGCTCATCAGTCAGCAGCTGGCCTATCGGGTCTTGCCTGAGTAGTTTTCGGCAGGGTGAGTTGGTCGACGTGGTTGATTTCGATGGACATGCTATCGAGGCGGCAAGGCTAGGCTGTTGTCGATTTGATCGACGGCGCCACTACCCAGAGGCACTGCGCCACGCTTCGTGTAGGAGCGGCGTGAGCCGCGATGGCGCCACCTCGGCTGTTGCGTAATCGCGGCTCACGCCGCTCCCACAGAAAGCGCAAAGCGGGGAAGGCGCGGGAGGACAGCACCGGCGCAGCGGACCGCATCGCGGCCCACTGCGCCCGATCCCTTACCGCCCCGACGGCGCCGGATACGCGCGCGGCAAGCCGTTCTCCGGACGCAGGTATCGATCCCGCAGTTCCGTCTGCCGGCTGCGCATCTCGATCGCGCGGCCGTTCATCCACACCTGCAGCGCGACGCTGCTGACTTCCAGCGGGTCGCCGCTCCACAGCACCAGGTCGGCGCGGTGGCCGGGGGCGATGGTGCCCAGTTCGGCGGACACGCCCAGGGCTTCGGCGGGCACGCGGGTGAGGCCGGCCAGGCCGTCTTCCCAGGGCAGGCCGGCGGCGACGGCATTGCCGGCCAATTGCCGGGTCTTGCGCGCGTTGTGCGAGGCGTCGCCGCTTTGGCTGAAGCTGACTGCCACGCCGGCGGCGCGCAGGCGCGCGGCGTTTTCCATGCTGGCGCCGATCTGGTCGAAATCGCCGGGCAGGTTGGCCAGCGGGTCGACGAACACCGGCACCTTGGCCGCGGCCAGTTGCGGGGCCAGCTTCCAGGCTTCGGCGCCGCCGGCGATGGCGATGCGCACGTTGTGGCGCGCGGACCAGCGCAGCAGTTGGCGGATGTCGGCGGCGCGGTCCACGCCCACCATCACGCGGCCACCGCCGTCGAGGTAACGCGCTAGCGTGGCGCGGCCGGCGGGGGTGAGCAGCGCGGCGTTCGAGTCAGGCCCGATGCGGCCGCGCGCTTCGGCGATCAGCTGGTCCAGGATCATCCACTGCGCGGCGCGGGAGTTGCCGGTGAGGCCGGAAGCGTCGCCGCCCAGCTTCACGAACAGCACGCGCGCGCCGGTGGGGTCGGGGCCGCCGTCCAGGCGCATCACGCCGCCCTGGCCGGCGACGATGGAGCCGCCGGTGGCGGTGCCCGCGCCCAGCAGGGTCCAGCCGATGCCTTCGATGCGGGTGACCGGGATCAGCACCGACTCGGGGTTGTAGGCCAGGGTCACGTCGAACTCGGGGCGCACCGTCATCTGCTTGGTGTCGGCGCCCAGGGCCAGGGTTTCGTCGACGGTGCTCTTTTCGCCGGAGACTTCCTCCAGGCCGATCTCGGTGATGCCGCCGAACAGCGTCGGCGTGAGCGGACGGCCTTCGGCTTCGATCACCTGCGCGCCGGCCGGCGCTTTCAGGTCTTTGCCGATCGCGCGCACCTGGCCGTTGCCGATCAGCACGTCGGCGCCTTGCAAGCTACCCTGCGCGGTGGCGGTGTGGACGGTGGCGTTGCGGATCAGCAGGTCCTGGGCGCTGGCGGTGAAGGTGACGAGCAGCAGCGCGGCGGCGAGTGCGGCTTTGCGCAGGCCTGCGTGTTTCGAACTCTTGATCGCAGCATCCACACCCGTCATTCCTGCGAACGCCGGACCCCATGTTGCGGTTGCTTGTGCCATGACCTGCCGTCCGTGCGTGTGGGGGCCCGAATCAAAATGGGTTCCGGATTTCGCCGGAATGACGGTGGTGTTGGAGGCGGTAGCGCAAGCGTTGGCGACAGCGGAGTAAGCGCGGCTCATTGCACACCTCCGGCGGCGCTGGCGCCCTGGCCGAGCAGGAAGTCCGAGGTCGGCTGGCGGTTGCGGTCGTTGCGATCGAAGATGCGCGCGCCGTCCACGTAGACCTGTTCGGCCTTGGCGTAGACGCTGAAGGGGTTGCCGTTCCACACCACCACGTCGGCCATCTTGCCGGTCTCCAGGGTGCCGGTCTGGTCGAGCACGCCCAGCGACTTGGCGGCGTTCTGGGTGAGCCAGCGGATCGCGCGCTCCGGCGGGATGTCGATGCCGGCCAGCTTGGCGTGCGCCATCACCTTGGCCGCTTCCTGGTTCAAGCGCTGGATGCCTTCCTGCGAATCCGAATGCACGATCGCGCAGCCGTTGGCAGGGCGGTCGACCAGGGCGATGTTTTCCTGGATGCCGTCGAAGGCTTCCATCTTGAAGCCCCACCAGTCGGCCCACAGCGCGCCGCAGACGCCGTCCGCGGCGAGGCGGTCGGCGATTTTGTAGGCCTCCACGCCGTGGTGGAACGCGCTGACCTTGAAGCCGAATTCCTTGGCCAGATCCAGCATGGTCGCCATCTCATCGGCGCGGTAGCAGTGGATGTGGACCAGGATGTCGCCCTTGATGGCGCCGGCCAGGGTGTCGAGTTTCAGGTCGCGCTTGCCGCCGGCGTCTTTGTCGCTGTCGGCCGGGGCGCCGTTGCCGTTGGACGAACTCTGCCACCAGCTGCGCTTCTTCTTCGGCTGCTCGGCCTTGGGCGTGTTCTTGCGCACGTACTCGCTGGCGTCGATGAAGGCCGCGCGGTAGCCGGCGACGTTGCCCATGCGCGTGCCCGGCGAGGTGTTGCGGCCGCCGTAGACGCGCTTGGGGTTTTCGCCGCAGGCCATCTTCAGGCCCCAGGGCGCGCCCGGGAATTTCATCGCCTGGTAGGTGGTCGCCGGCACGTTTTTGAGGGTGACGCCGCGGCCGCCGATCAGGTTGGCCGAGCCCGGCAGCACCTGCAGGGTGGTGATGCCGCCGGCCATGGCCGCGGCGAAGCCCGGATCCTGCGGCCAGACCGAGTGTTCGGCCCAGACGTTGGGGGTGACCGGGCTGGTCATTTCGTTGCCGTCGCTGTGGGCGCTGACGCCCGGGCTGGAGTACACGCCCAGGTGCGAGTGCACGTCGATCAGGCCGGGGGTGATCCACTTGCCGGTGGCGTCCACGCGGGTGGCGTCGGCCGGCGCGTCCAGGGCGGTGCCCACGGCGACCACCTTGCCGCCCTGCATCAGCACGTCGGCGTTGTCCAGGCGCTGGCCGGTGCCGGTCAGCACGGTGGCGTGCTGCAGCAGCACCGGGCCGGCTGCGACCGGGCGGTAGGTGCTGGGGTACGGGTCCTGGGTGTAGCGCGAGCCGGACGCCGGCGCGGGCGGGGCCGCGTGCGCGGCGCCGACCAGCAGCGCCAGGCCGCAGCCGGCGAGCAAGGGTCGAAGCATGGTGGTTTCCCCGAAGTGACGGCAAGTCAGTCCCGAACCGTAGCCGCCCGGCCCGGGCGCCGCCAACCCTGACGATAGTCATGGGCCGGTGCACAATGGGGGGACAACAACTAGAAAAAGGCTACGGACCGTGAAAGACAAAGAACAGATCGTCGAAAACTGGCTGCCGCGCTACACCGGCGTGCCCCTGGACCAGTTCGGCCAGCACGTCCTGCTGACCAATTTCGGCGGTTATCTGCATACCTTCGCCCGCCTGACCGGCGCCGAAGTGGTCGGCCTGGACCGGCCGATGCCCAGCGCCACCGCCGACGGCATCACCATGATCAATTTCGGCATGGGCAGCCCCAACGCGGCGACCATGATGGACCTGCTGTCGGCGATCATGCCGCAGGCGGTGTTGTTCCTGGGCAAGTGCGGCGGCCTCAAGCGCAAGAACGAACTCGGCGATCTGGTGCTGCCGATTGCGGCGATCCGCGGCGAGGGCACGTCCAACGACTACCTGCTGCCGGAAGTGCCGGCGCTGCCGGCGTTCGCATTGCAGCGCGCGGTGTCGACCATGATCCGCGACCTGGGCCACGACTATTGGACCGGCACGGTGTACACCACCAACCGCCGCGTCTGGGAACACGACGAGGCGTTCAAGGAGCGCCTGCGCGCGATGCGCTGCATGGCGATCGACATGGAGACGGCGACGATCTTCGCCGCGGGCTTCGCCAACCGCATTCCCTGCGGCGCGCTGCTGCTGGTATCGGACCAGCCGATGATTCCGGAAGGCGTAAAGACCGAGGCGTCGGACGCCAAGGTCAGCGCGGACTATGTGGACAACCACATCAACGTCGGTATCGAGGCGCTGAAGCTGATCCGCCGCCATGGCAAGTCGGTGCGGCATTTGCGGTTCGACGAGTAGTCGATCCATCGCCGCCTTAGGGTGCGGTGAGCCGCAGGCGAACCGCACCGTCGCGCTGCTTCGTATGTCGGAGAGCGTAAGAGCAAATCCCCCTCAATCCCCCTTTTTCAAAGGGGGAAGTAGGAGCCACCTGCGCGGGCGCTTCGGCGCTGCTCCCTCCTTTGGAAAGGAGGGTTGGGGAGGATTTGCTCTTTGCTTCGGCTGTCGACGCATGGGCCACAACGCTCTGCACGGCTGCCCACATTCAGCTAAACCGTTCAGAGAAAACCCTGAAAAACAGGGATTTTTACCTCGAATCTGCGACCCCGCGCACGCGACATCGCACCCCCTGAGACCCCCCGGACGCACACTGGCGCCCAGCTTAGGGATACTGCGATGGAACAGGTCATCTACCTCCTCACGGGCGCCGTGCTCACCTGGACGTTCTACTTCGTCCAGCGTCGGGTCGAGCGCCGCGCCACCGTCGATGCGATCGAGCGCGGGCAGAAACTGCTGGCGCTCAAGCAGGGGCTGGACGTCAGCAATACCAGCCTCGACGACCTGCGTCGTTTCGAAACGCGCCTGATCGGCAAGGCCGAGACGGCCGCGCGGCTGGCCGACAACTATTTCAGCAAGGCCGAGGAAGTCGCGCGCCAAAGCGACGACGACGGCGTCAGCCAGGACGACATGAACCGTCAGGCCATCGCCGAGTTCAATCAGGTCGATGCGCGTCTGGGCGGCCTGGTCGAACACCTGCGCCGCCAGCTCGACGGCGACGGCCGCGCCACGTTCGAGGAGGCGCACCGTGCCTGGCTGCTGTTCCGCGACCGCTATGCGCGCTTCATTTCGCAGTCGTACTCCACCGGCCCGATCCGTCCGCTGATTCATGCGGTGACCTTGGAGAGCATCACCACCGCCTGGATCACCGAGCTGGAAACCCAGCTGAGCGACGATGAGGCCTGACGCGCGCAACGCTGTGTTGACGCCGTTCGCGCAACGCGGGCGCAGGGGCTGCTAAGGTGCGGTCCCTGTACCGCTACGAGGCATCGCCGTGACCGAACCCGCCGCTCAGGACGTCGTCGATTTCTGGCGCGAAGCCGGTTATGTGCGCTGGTTCGAGCGCGACGACCGTTTCGATGCGCGTTGCCGCGAAGGATTCCTGGAGGCGCATTTCCGCGCCGCCTGCCGCCGGCACGAGGATTGGATGGGCCAGGGCGAGGTCGGTTCGCTGGCCTTGCTGATCCTGCTCGACCAGATCCCGCGTAACGTGTTCCGCGGCAGCGCCCACGCCTACGCCACCGACCCGCTGGCGCGTCTGTACGCGACCCAGGCGGTCGCGCGCGGCGACGATCAGCGTACCGAGGCCGGGCTGCGCGCGTTCTTCTATCTGCCGTTTGAGCATTCCGAATCGATGGACGATCAGCGGCGCTCGGTCGAGCTGCACCGCGGGCTGCCGACGACGGCGGACATGCCGGATCCCAGTCAATGGGCGGTGCAGCATCTGCAGATCATCGAGCGCTTCGGCCGCTTCCCGCATCGCAATCAGGCGTTGGGCCGGCAGAGCACGCCGGAAGAGCAAGCGTATCTGGACGGCGGTGGCTTCAAGGGCTGAGCTTGGACCGCCCGTGACCCGTTAGCGAAACCGCCTTGGGGTAGGAGCGGCGTGAGCCGCGACCGCGCACCTCCGGCCACGACGAAATCGCGGCTCACGCCGCTCCCACAGAAAGCAGCGGTCTCAGCCTTAGTAGCGGTTTGCCCCTGGTAGGAGCGACGTAAGCCGCGACCGCGCACCTCCGGCCACGACGAAATCGCGGCTCACGCAGTTCCTACCCCAAGGCCGAAGCGAAGCTGACACGGATACGGAAGCACAAGCTTTCTGTGGGAGCGACGTAAGTCGCGATCGCGCACCTCCGGCCACGACGAAATCGCGGCTTACGCCGCTCCCACAGAAAGCAGCGGTCTTAGCCTTAGTAGCGGTTTGCCGCTGGTAGGAGCGCCGTGAGCCGTGACCGCACACCTCCGGCCACGACGAAATCGCGGCTCACGCAGTTCCTACCCCAAGGCCGAAGCGAAGCTGACACGGATACGGAAGCACAAGCTTTCTGTGGGAGCGGCGTGAGCCGCGACCGCGCACCTCCGGCCACGACGAAATCGCGGCTTACGCCGCTCCCACAGAAAGCAGCGGTCTTAGCCTTAGTAGCGGTTTGCCGCTGGTAGGAGCGCCGTGAGCCGTGACCGCACACCTCCGGCCACGACGAAATCGCGGCTCACGCAGTTCCTACCCCAAGGCCGAAGCGAAGCTGACGCGGATACGGAAGCACAAGCTTTCTGTGGGAGCGACGTAAGTCGCGATCGCGCACCTCCGGCCACGACGAAATCGCGGCTTACGCCGCTCCCACAGAAAGCAGCGGTCTTAGCCTTAGTAGCGGTTTGCCGCTGGTAGGGGCGACGTAAGCCGCGACCGCGCACCTCCGGCCACGACGAAATCGCGGCTTACGCAGCTCCTACCCCAAGGCCGAAGCGAAGCTGACACGGATACGGAAGCACAAGCTTTCTGTGGGAGCGACGTAAGTCGCGATCGCGCATCTCCGGCCACGACGAAATCGCGGCTTACGCCGCTCCCACAGACGGCAGCGGCTTCCGGACGACCGCGGCTCGCGTCTATGTGGAGCGGACATCACCCAAACAAAAACGGCCGCGAGTTCGCGGCCGTTTTCATGGTCGCACTAGGCGATCAATACCGCGGGATCGACCCGTCCACATCCGCCCAGGCCTCGATGCCGCCCTCGACGTTGTAGATCTCGCGGAACCCGCGCTGGCGGAAATGCTCCGCCGCTTGCGCGCTGCGGCCGCCGTGGTGGCACAGGAACGCCAGCGGCGTCTCCTTCGGCAGGCCTTCCAGCGCTTCCAGGCCGGCGTCGAAGTGATCGAACGCCACATTGACCGATGCCAATGCACGCTCGTCGGCCGGGCGCACGTCGACCAGGCGCAGCGCGCCCTCGCGTACGCGCGACTGCGCGTCGGCCGGCGAAATCGCGCGCACGGTCGGCGGCGCGTTCGGGTTGGTGATCACCAGGCCACGGCCGCGCTCGTCGTCGGCCCAGTCGATGGACACGCCGTCGGCGCGACGGGCGTTGGCCCAGTCGGTCTGCACGCGCACGCCGTCGGTTTCCACCGCGACCGCGTTGTTGTCGATCGGCGCCAGCTGCAGGCGCACGTTGTGGCGCGCGTCCACTTCCAACTGCACCGCATAGCCGTCGCCGGCATTGGCGACCGCGTCGCGCAGCATCTGCGCGGCGGCCGGGCTGATGGTCAGCTTGGGCGGGCTGCGGTCGGGGGCCGGCAGGCCGAGCACGCCGTGCAGTTCGCCGCTGCCGGCCATCTGCTCGATGATGTCGCTGCCGCCGACCAACTGGCCGTCGATGTACAGCTGCGGGATGGTCGGCCATTCGCCGTACTGCTTGATGCCCTCGCGGATCTCCGGGTCGGACAGCACGTCGACGTGGGTGTAGCCCTGCGGCAGCAGCGCGTTGAGCGCACCGGACGCCTTGGCCGAGAAGCCGCATTGCGGCGCATTCGGCGCGCCCTTCATGAACAGCACGACGCGATTGGACTGAAGCAGGGTTTCGATGCGCGTGCGCAGCGCGGGGTCGAGGGACATGGGTAAACGCCGGACGTGAGGTATCGGCGACATGGGGGCGGGCCGGCCGGCCCGCAAGGCCCGGCCGGGGCTCCGCTAAGATGCCGCTCATGAGCGTGTCCATCGCCCCCCACCGCATCCCGCGCAGGCCCTGGGCCTGGGCCTGGGGTTTCGGCCTCTCGCAGTTGGCGGTGGCGGCGTTGTGGTGGGTCTGGGGCTGGCCGGTCGGCTTGGCGGCGCTGTTGTCGAGCCACACCCTGATGTTCTGGGCCACCCTGCGCCCGCAGTCGCGGCTGTTCAGCCCGGTGCTGTCGCGCCTGGACAGCGACGAGCGTGAGGTCTGGCTGACCATCGACGACGGCCCATCCGCGGAGACGCCGGCGATGCTGGACCTGCTGGACGCGCACGGGGCCAAGGCGACGTTCTTTCTGGTCGGCCTGCGTGCGCAGGCGCAGCCGGAGCTGGTGCGCGAGATCGCGCGGCGCGGGCACGGCATCGGCAACCACAGCCATTCGCATCCCTCGGCCTGGTTCTGGGCGCTGCCGCCGCGGCGCATGGCGGCGGAGATCGCGCAAGCGCAGGCCAGTCTGACCGCATTGGCGGGTCGCCCGCCGCGTTGGTTCCGCGCCGTGGTCGGCATGGCCAATCCCTTCGTTGCGCCGGCGCTGCAGCGCCATGGCCTGGCCCGCGTGGCCTGGTCGGCGCGCGGCTTCGACGCGGTGGCGTCCGATCCGCAACGGGTGCTGGCGCGCATCGAACGCGACCTGGCCCCCGGCGCGATCGTGCTGATGCACGAGGGCGCGGGGCATGGGCGCAATGTCGAGACGATGCGCTTGCTGTTGGAACGGCTGGATGAGCTGGGCTATCGCTGCATCGTCCCCGAGCCGGGCTAACACGCGCTGCCGTCGCCGAGTCGTGGCGAAACTGCTTTGAGGTAGCAGCAACGCGGGTCGCGACCGCGCCGCTTCGGGCACGACGCATCGCGGCTCACGCCGCTCCCACAGAACGCAGGGGCCGCGGACGTGTCGGGCCGAGAAAGTCGGTCGAGCGCGACGCATCAGCGCCCAGCGCGCCGCCTACTCCGGCTTCATCGCCACGATCCGCCAATTGTTGAACGGCGTCTTGCCGAACAAGGGCGTGAACTCCACCGCCAATCCGGCCTCGCGCAAACGCGCGCGCAGCGCGTCGCCGTTGGGGTAATAGCGCGGCATCGCGTTCATCCAGCCCACCGCGCGCGAAAACAGATCGGTCACGCGGGTGACGCGCGCGCGGCCGGTGCCGTCGTCCAGGCCGGTGCGGATCACCAGGCGCGCGCCCGGGGTCAGCATCGCGATCATCGCGTCGATGGCGCGCGCCTGGGCCGGGAACGGGATGAACTGCAGCACGTCCAGGATCACCACGCTGCCGCGGTGCTCGGGCACTTCGCGCGACAGGTCGACGGTATCGAAGCGCGCCTCGTTCAAACCCGCACGCGCGGCCGCGCGCGCGGCACGGCGGATCTTGCCGGCGTCGCTGTCGACGCCGCGATAGGGCAGGGCGATGCCGTCGGCGTGCAGGGTGTGCGCCAGCAGGCCCAGGCCGCAGCCCAGGTCCAGCAGCGGCGCGCGGCTGCCGCGCAAGGCCGCGCTGACGCCCGGGTACAGCGGGTCGCTGCCGAGCTTGGCGCGGCTGTAGTAGTAGTCCCAACGGTTGCCGAGCGGGTGCTCGGGCAAGAATGCGCGCGCGATCTGCAGCGCCTGTCCGTTGGCCATCGCTTGTGCCGCTTCGCTCATCGTGCCTGGTTCGCTCCGCTTGCGGTCGGTCCGCGATCGCAGTGTCGCATTGCTGTCGGCCGCGATGGAAATCGCGGCGGCTTGCGCCTCAGCGCGCGTCGCCGGCGAGCAGGCGCCTGGCCACCGGCAGCGCCAGTCGCGTCCACTGCGTGTACATCGCGGCCGAGGGGTGCAGGCCGTCCTCGGCCAGCATCGCCGACTGTGCGCCCAGTTCGCGCGAGACCGGCGTGATGTCGACCCAGGCCACGCCCTGGTCCACGCAGATCGTGCGCGCGGCGTCGTTGAAGGCGTCGATCTCGGCGCCGATGGCGGCGCTGCCGCGCGCGTCGCGCTGGCCGAACGCGGTTACGCCCCAGTCGGGGATCGACATCGCCAGCACGCGCTGCGGGCGCCCGCCGGCGTAGCCGATCGCGCGCTTGAGCAGATCGCGGTACTCGCCGATGTAGTTGGCCACGCTGCGCGAGCGGTACTGGTTGTTGACGCCGATCAGCAGGCTGACCAACTCCCAGCGGCCGAGCGGCTCGGCCGCGTCCAGCGCCCAGTTGAGCTCGTCGGTGGTCCAGCCGGTGGTGGCGATGATGCGCGGCCAGGCCAGCGTCGCGCCCTCGTCGCGCAGGGCGCGGGCCAGTTGCACCGGCCAGCGACCGGCTTCCTCGACCGCTTCGCCGATGGTGTAGCTGTCGCCCAGCGCGAGGTAGGGCTGCAACGGCAGCGGCACGGCCATGGCGCGGCTCAGGCGACGGCGGCGCGACTGGTTTCGGCCGCGCGTTCGGCGTGGCGGTCCAGCACGCGCTCGATGCGCTTGAACACTTCGCGCACGTCGTCCGGCTGCGGCAGCAGGGTCACGCGGAAGTGATTGCGGTAGGGCACGTTGAAGCTGGAGCCCGGCACCACCAGCACGTCCTCGGTTTCCAGCAGTTCCAGCGCGAACTTGTGATCGTCGAAACCCTGCGCCGCCGCGCCGACCACCGCCGGGAACGCGTACAGAGCGCCGGCCGGGGCGACCAGTTCCAGATGCTTGCTGGCGGCCACGGCGTCCATCACCGCGCGACGCGCCTCGTACAGGCGCCCGCCCGGCGCGCACAACGGCGCGATAGTGTCCTCGCCGTGCAGCGCGGCGTCGATGGCGAACTGGCCCGGCACGTTGGCGCACAGGCGCAGCGCGCCCAGCAGGTCCATCGCGTGGTGGAAGTCGCCGCTGGCGACCGGGTCGCCCGACAGCACCGCCCAACCCACGCGCCAGCCGCAGGCGCGGTGGACCTTGGACAGGCCGCCGAAGCTCAGGCAGGGCAGGTCGCCGGCGATCGGCGCCACCGGCACGAACTGCGCGCCGTCGTAGAGGATGGAGTCGTAGATCTCGTCGCACATCAGCAGCAGCTTGTGGCGCGCGGCGATGGCGACGATCTTCTCGATCAGCTCGCGCGGATACGCGGCGCCGGTCGGGTTGTTGGGGTTGATCAGCACGATCGCGCGGGTGCGGCTGGAGATCAGCGCCTCGATCTCATCCGGGTCCGGCAGGAAGCCGTTCTCGGGCTGACAGCGGTAGTACACCGGACGGCCGTCGTTGAGGATGGTCGCGGCCGACCACAGCGGGTAGTCGGGCGAGGGCAGCAGCACTTCGTCGCCGGGATTGAGCAGCGCGCGCAGGCTGAGGTCGATCAGTTCGCTGACGCCGTTGCCGACGAACACGCGCTCGGGCGAGGCGTTGGGCGTGCCGCGCTGCTTATGGAACGCGGCGATGGCTTCGCGCGCGGCCGGCAGGCCTTGCTGATGGGTGTAGGGATCGGTGTCGGCGATGCGCTCGGCGATCGCGCGCTGCAGATGCTCCGGGGCGCGGAAACCGAACGCGCCGGGATTGCCGATGTTGAGCTTGATCTGCTTGCGACCCTGGGCCTCGAGTTCGCGGGCGCGCCGGGCGAGTTCGCCGCGGATTTCGTAACGGACTTCGGACAGGCGTTCGCGGGTCTTCAAAGGGGGCAGGGACATTGCGGGGGCAAGTGTTTTGAGCGGAATACCCGCCAGACTAGCCGAATCCGTGCCCCGAAACAGCCGCCGCGGCGTGCCTGCGACGGTGCGTTTGTGCGCCGCGTTCCGGTCCCGGCGCGCGGGCTCGCCCGCGATCGGGCGACCTGCGGCGCGGCGGGCCGCGTCGGGCTATGTAGAATTCGGCCATGCACAGCCCGCCCGCCCAGTCTTGACCCCCGACCTCGCCGCGTTGCTGGCGATCGGCTGGCCCCTGCCGCTCGGGGAGTCGCTGCCGACCGAACCCAGCTGGCGCGAGGCCTTGGCGGCCCATCCCCAGGCCCGCCCCGCACGCGTGATCGAGCAGCACCGCAGCGGGTATGTGGTGGCCGACGCGCCTGAAACCGGTTTCCCGGTCGAGTCCCTGCCGGAGTGGCAGCGCCCGCGCTTCCCGCCCGAACAGCGCCCCGGCGTGGGCGACTGGGTGCTGATCGAGGGCGCGGCCGGCGGTAACCGCAAGATCGTCGCCCTGCTGCCGCGCCGCACCGCCATCAAGCGCGGCGCCGCCGGCGAGCACTACAAGCAGCAGCTGATCGCCGCCAACGTCGATACCGTCTTCATCGTCTGCGGCCTGGACGCCGACTTCAATCCGCGCCGCATCGAGCGCTACCTGCTGCTGGTCGGCGGCGGCGCCGAGCCGGTGATCGTGCTGACCAAGTCCGACCTGGCCGAGGCCGCCGACCCGGAAACCTTGCCCGAGGCCATGGCCACCTTGATCGAGCTGGCCGCGCAGAAGATCGCCGTGCGCGCGGTCAACGCCAAGGATCCGGACTCGGTCGCCGCGCTCAACCCCTGGCTGCTGCCGGGCCGCACCGCGGTGCTGGTGGGCTCGTCCGGCGCCGGCAAGTCCACGCTGACCAACACCCTGCTCGGCATCGAGCGCATGAAGACCGGCGCGGTGCGCGCCAGCGACGACCGCGGCCGCCACACCACCACGCACCGCGCGCTGATCCCCTTGCCGTCCGGCGCCTGCCTGATCGACACCCCGGGCATGCGCGAGCTCAAGCCCACCGGCGAGGAAGACGTCGCCGAGAACTTCAGCGACGTCGAGGCGCTGGCCGAGCAGTGCAAGTTCCGCGACTGCTCGCACGCGCGCGAACCCGGCTGCGCGGTGCGCGCGGCGATCGAGGGCGGCAAGCTCGACCCGCAGCGTTTCGCCAATTATCTGAAGCTGCGCGACGAGGTCGCCGGCGCGGCCAACAAGCTGGCCAACCGGCGCGCGCAGAAATCGCAGGAGAAGGTGCTGGGCAAGGCCTTGAACAAGCGGTTGGACGAAAAGTACGGGAAGCATTAGCGGGTGGAACGGTTACGGCGGAGAAGCAAATCCCCCCTAGCCCCCCTTTTTCAAAGGGGGGAACAGCAGACCCGTCGTTGCACCCATGCCTGCCAGCTTTTGATGTTCCCCCCTTTGAAAAAGGGGGGCAGGGGGGATTTGCTTTTGATCTCACGTAGGAGCGCCACCCCATGAGCGCCCACCCCTACGAACTCCCCGCCGACATCCAGCGCCACGCGCTGCTGGACGCGCGCATGGTGCGCGCCGCGCGCGAGATCAAACTGCTGACCCTGGCCAGCTGGCCGGCCGGTTTGGAAGTGCAGTTCCTGGCCGACTACGCGCGCGGCACCGCCACGTTGCCGCAGATCGCCTACCCGAAACTCGATTTCACCGACGTGCGCCGCGAACTGGCCGCGGTGGCCGCCGAGTCCGACCCCGACCACCCGCTGGGCCAGTACCTCAGCGAGTCCGCGCACAGCTGGGGCATCGCCGCCGAACTGCTGGAGGCGCTGGGCAGCACGCGCGTGACCGCGCTGTCGATCGACCTGTTCGGCAAGCCCGACGAGGCGCTGCCCGGCCACGGCCCCAGCACGCGCGAAGCCGCGCGGCATTTCATTTCCATCGCCGACGAGCTCGACCACGAGCTGATGTCGCCGGCCGAAACCGTGAAGATCTCCGCCACCGCGCTGCACCTACAACTACAGCGCGACCTGGACGACTACTTCGACGGCCGCGTGATCGAGGTGATGCTGGACCCGGACCTGATCGCCAAGGCCGCCGCCGGCGCCACCCGCATCCGCCTGCGCAGCGGCGCCGCCTTCAGCGACTACGACCGCGACCAGCTGTTGCAGCACGAGGCCTTCGTGCATTCGCTCACCGCGCTCAACGGCCGCGAGCAGCACGTGCTGCCCAGCCTGGCGCTGTCCTCGCCGCGCGCCACCGCCACCCAGGAAGGCCTGGCCACCTTCGCCGAGCAGATCACCGGCAGCATCGACATCGGCCGGATGAAGCGGCTGAGCCTGCGCATCGAGGCGGTGGCGATGGCGCTGGACGGCGCCGACTTCATCCAGGTGTTCCGCTACTTCCTCGACGCGGGACAATCGCAGGAGGACAGCTTCGCCTCGGCGCAGCGCGTGTTCCGCGGCGTGCCCACGCAGGGCGGCGCGGCGTTCACCAAGGACACCGTGTACCTGCGCGGCCTGGTCGGCGTGCACACTTTCTTCCGCTGGGCGCTGCGCAGCGGCAAGCTGCATCTGTGCCGTTGGCTGTTCGCCGGCAAGATGACCCTGGCCGACGTGCAACGCTTCGAGCCGCTGTTCCAGGACGGCGTGATCAAACCGCCGCGCTGGATGCCGCCGTGGATCCAGCGCGCAAACGGCCTGGCCGGCATGCTGGCGTTCTCGCTGTTCGCCAACCGCATCCGCCTGGACAGCATCGCCGACACCGGCAGCGCGCCGGAGGTATGAGCCGCCGTAGGATGCGGTGAGCCAAAGGCGAACCGCATCATCGCGCCGATCCGGGCTTGCGCGACGATGCGCTTATCGCCGCATCCTACGTATTGCCCGGGCCTTCTGTAGGAGCGGCGTCCCAAAGGGATTTCCTTCGGTCATGAGCCGCGACGCATTTCCATCGCGCCGCGCACCCCAGGCTCGCGAGCCTCGCTCGCGAGCGCCACGCAGTCGCTCAACGCAGCGGCTTGAGCGACCCATCGCGCTGAATCTCATAATCCGGCGCCTCGTTCGCGGCCACCAGCTGCACCCGATCCCCGATCTCGACACCGTCATAGCTTGGAATATCGTGCGACAAGCGCTCGTAGATCCAAGCCTGACCCGCATCGGCGATCGACAACCGCACCGGTGCCCCGCCCGCGCGCTGCACCGCCTGCGCCATCGCCGGCGAATACACCGCCTGGATCGTGCCGACCTCGTGCATGCGCCGCATCACGTTGACGCCGTGCCACACGCTCAACAACGCCGCCACGATCAGCACGATCCGGCCCCAACGCTGCATCCGCGGCCATGCTGCCGCGCATACCGCCGCGGTTGCCGCGGCATAGCCGTAACCGTATTGGTTGGCCGATTCGGCCAGGATCATCACCGGGCCCAGCGCCGCGGTGCCGGCCAGCAGCCAGCCCAGGCACCAGCGCGCGCCGACCCGCCACAGCGCCGCCGCCGTGGCCAACCACACCAGGATCGCCAGCCAGACCCGGCCGTCGCCCAGGCCGCGCGACAGCGTGCCGGCGATCGCCATCTTGGTCGCGATCGGCGGGTACAGCTGATACTCCAGCCAACGCTCGGGAATGAAGGCCAGGCTCCAACCGTAGTTGACGGCCTCGCGCGGCGAGAACAACAGCACGCCCACGCGCAGCGCCAGATAGACCGCCACCGGCACGCCCGCCACCAGCGCCGCGATCAGCCACTCGCGGCGTCGGCCCAGGAACAGCCAGGCCAGGCCCAGCAAGGCCGGGATCACGATGCCGGCTTCCTTGGCCAGCAAGGCCAGCGCGGTCAGCACGAAGATCGCCGCCCAGCTGACGGCACCCGGCCGCTCGCGCTGCGCCAGTAGGGCCGACAGCAGGGCGCAGCCGACCCAGATCAGGTCGGCCAGGGTGCCGACCCAGCCGTGGGTGAGGGCGGCGAACGGGCCCAACGCGAACACCAGCGCCGCGCCGAACGCCGGCCCGGCGGCCACGCCGAAGCGGTGCAGCAGCACCGCCAGCATCGCCGCATTGAGCCCGCCCAGGCCCACCATCAGCGCATGGAAGGCCAACGGCCGCGCGAACAGATGCTCCGACAGCCACAGCCACACGGAGAACGTCAGCGGCCGGTACTGGAACGACTGCGCGTCCGTCCACAGGTAATCGCGGAAATGCCAGCCCGGGTGCTGGGCGGCGTACGCGGCCCATTGCAGCTCGTCGTGGCTGTAATAGCCGGGGTTCAACACCAGCAAGGCCTGCGCCAGCAGCACGCTGGCCAGGACCGCCAGCGGCAGGGTCCAATGCGGCCAGGACCGCGGGGGGGATGGGTTCATGGCGCCTCCGGTCGCGCATTGTGTCCGCTGGTCGCGCGCAAGGCCATACGCAGGCGTCAGCGACGGTTGCGGGAATGCGGCTAGAATCAACGGCCCGCGTCCGTGGCCCTAAACACCGATGTCCGACAACTTGCCGACCAGCAACGATCTCAAGCAGTCCGCGCTCGACTATCACCGCCTGAGCCCGCCCGGCAAGATCAAGGTCACCGCGACCAAGCCGATGGTGACCCAGCGCGACCTGGCCCTGGCCTACTCGCCGGGCGTGGCCTACGCCTGCGAGGCCATCGTCGAAGACCCCAACACCGCCAGCGAGCTCACCGCGCGCGGCAACCTGGTGGCGGTGATCAGCAACGGCACCGCCGTGCTCGGCCTGGGCGACATCGGCCCGCTGGCCGGCAAGCCGGTGATGGAAGGCAAGGGCGTGCTGTTCCAGAAGTTCGCCGGCATCGACGTGTTCGACATCGAAATCGACGAGCGCGACCCGGACAAGCTGGTCGACATCATCGCCTCGCTGGAACCCACCTTCGGCGGCATCAACCTCGAAGACATCAAGGCCCCGGAGTGCTTCATCGTCGAGCGCAAGCTGCGCGAGCGCATGAAGATTCCGGTGTTCCACGACGACCAGCACGGCACCGCCATCATCGTCGGTTCCGCCGTGCTCAACGCGCTGGAAATCGTCGGCAAGAACATCGCCGAGGTGAAGCTGGCCACCAGCGGCGCCGGCGCGGCCGGCATCGCCTGCCTGGACATGCTGGTCGCCCTGGGCATGAAGCCGGAGAACATCCTGGCCGTGGACCGCGACGGCGTGCTCTACACCGGCCGCGGCAAGATGGACCCGGACAAGGAGCGCTACGCGCGCGACACCGACAAGCGCACCCTGGCCGACATCGTCGCCGGCGCCGACGTGTTCCTGGGCCTGTCGGCCGGCGGCGTGCTCAAGGCCGAGATGGTCGCCACCATGGCGGACAAGCCCATCATCCTGGCGCTGGCCAATCCCTATCCGGAAATCCTGCCCGAAGACGCCAAGGCGGTTCGCCCGGACTGCATCATCGCCACCGGCCGTTCGGACTACCCGAACCAGGTCAACAACGCGCTGTGCTTCCCCTACATCTTCCGCGGCGCGCTGGACGTGGGCGCCACGGTCATCAACGAAGAGATGAAGCTGGCCTGCGTGCGCGCGATCGCCGCGCTGGCGCGCATGGAATCGTCCGACCTGGGCGGCGCCTACGGCGGCGAAGTGCCCACCTTCGGCTCCGAATACCTGATCCCGCGCCCGTTCGACCCGCGCCTGCTGGTGATGCTGGCCCCGGCCGTGGCCAAGGCCGCGATGGACTCCGGCGTGGCCGCGCGTCCGATCGCCGACATGGATGCGTACGAGGAAAAGCTCAGCCAGTACATCTACCGCACCGGCCTGCTGATGAAGCCGGTCTACGACCGCGCCCGCGCCGACCGCAAGCGCGTGGTCTACGCCGAGGGCGAGGAAGAGACCGTGCTGCGCGCCGTGCAGACGGTGATCGACGAAGAGCTGGCCACGCCGATCCTGATCGGCCGCCCCGACGTCATCCAGACCCGCATCGAGCGCCTGGGCCTGCGCATGCGTGAAGGCGTGGACTTCGAGTTGACCAACATCAACGACGATCCGCGCTTCAACGAGTACTGGCAGCAGTACCACGCCCTGACCGAACGCCGTGGCGTCAGCCCGGCGGCGGCCAAGAACCTGCTGCGCTCGCGTCCCACGCTGATCGCCGCGCTGATGGTCGAGCGCGGCGAAGCCGACGCCATGATCTCGGGCCTGGTCGGCCGCTTCCACAAGAAGCTGGGCTACATGCGCAGCATCTTCGACTTCGACCCAGGCGTGTCCGGCACGTCCGCCATGACCGGCGTGATCAACGACCAGGGCGCGTGGTTCTTCCTCGACACCCACGTGCAGGTCGACCCCACCGCCGAGCAGATCGCCGAAGCCACCTTGCAGGCGACGTACCGCCTCAAGCTGTTCGGCATCGAGCCCAAGGTGGCGCTGCTGTCGCACTCCAACTACGGCAGCCACGACAATCCGTCGGCGGCGAAGATGCGCAAGGTGCGGCAGATCGTCCGCCAGCGCATGCCCAAGCTGGAGATGGACGGCGAAATGCAGGCCGACACCGCCTGGGACGACCTGCTGCGCAAGCGCATCTTCCCCAACGCCACCCTGCACGGCCGCGCCAACCTGTTCGTGCTGCCGAATCTGGACGCGGCCAACATCACTTACAACATGGTGCGCGTGATGACCGACGGCGTCGCCATCGGCCCGATCCTGATGGGCCTGGACAAGCCGGCGCACATCCTCACCCCGGCCTCCACCCCGCGCCGCGTGGTCAACATGACCGCCATCGCCGCGGTAGACGCGCAGATCCGCGCGGCGCGCACCAGCGCGCCGTAAGCGGCATCGCTATCGGCCGTCGGCCCCAGCCGGCGGCCGACGATTCCCAACGAACAACGCGATCAGCCTTGGGGTAAGAGCGACGTAAGTCGCGACCGCGTCACGTCGACCGCGACGAAAATCGCGGCTCGCGCCGCTCCGACCCCAATATCAGCGCCCCCGGCTTCCTGTGGGAGCGACGCAAGCCGCGACCGCGCCACTTCGGCCACCCGCGCAGGTCGTGGCTCAAGCCACTCCTGCCCAAAAATCAGCGCCCCCGGCTTTCTGTGGGAGCGACGTAAGTCGCGATCGCGCCACTTCGGCCATCCGCGCAAGTCGTGGCTCAAGCCACTCCTGCCCAAAAATCAGCACCCCCGGCTTTCTGTGGGAGCGGCGTAAGTCGCGATCGCGCCACTTCGGCCGCCCGCGCAAATCGCGGCTCAAGCCACTCCTGCCCAAAAATCAGCGCCCCCGGCTTCCTGTGGGAGCGACGTAAGTCGCGATCGCGCCACTTCGGCCGCCCGCGCAAATCGCGGCTCAAGCCACTCCTGCCCAAAAATCAGCGCCCCCGGCTTCCTGTGGGAGCGACGTAAGTCGCGATTGCGCCACTTCGGCCACGACGAAATCGCGGCCCACGCCGCTCCCACACAAATCATCCGTCGCTCACGCCGCAGCCAACACCTCGGGCATCCACCGCGCCGCAAATTCCCGCAGCACCCTTACCTTCGCCGACCGCCGCAGATCCGGATGCGTCACGAACCACAGCTGCGTGCGCACCTCCGCCAGCGGCGCCGACAAGCGCTTCAACCCCTTGGCCTCATCGGCGAAATAGCAAGGCAGCAACGCCCGCCCCAATCCCGCCTGACACGCCGCCAACGCCGCCGGCAGCGAATTCACCCGCATCGCGATGCGCGAATCCGGCACCTGCTGCTGCAGCCAGCGCGCCGACGACAAATGCGCCAGCGACTCGTCGAACCCGACCCACTCGCCCTCCGGCACCGGCCGACGATCGCGCTCGCCGCGCGCCGCATATGCCGCCGTCGGAATATCCGCCAACCGCTTCGCCGACAACCCCGTCGGCGGCCCCTCGCTGGCGCGCAACGCCACGTCCGCATCGCGCTGCTGCAGGCTGGAAAACGCATTGGCCACGATCAGATCGCAGCGCAGCGCCGGATGCGCCTGGCGAAAATCCGCGCACAACCGCGCCGCCACCGCCGCCAGCGTGTCCGGAATCGTGATGCGGATCAGCCCCTCGGCGCGCGCATCCTGCCCCGCCAACTGCCGCGACAAATGCTCCGCATCGGCCAGCATGCGCTGCGCCGCCGCCATCACCAGCTCGCCCGCCTCCGTCGGCGTGTAGCCGCGCCGGCTGCGCCGGAACAACACCGCGCCGGCGCGCGCCTCGATCGCGGCCAAGCGCCGGAACGCCGCCGAGTGGTCCACCTCCAGCAAGCGCACCGCACCGCTGAGGCTGCCGCTGGCGCCGATCGCGCGCACCAGCTCCAGATCCTCCAGGGACAACCGATCGTGTCGCATCTGCAAGCAATCCTTGTCGTGGCGCCGGTACTCGCGGCGCGGCTCTGCGCGCAGGGTAACGGCTCCCGTTCCCCCTACGCATCGGACCTACGCCATGAAGCTCTACTACACCCCCGGCACCTGCTCCTTCGCCGCCCATATCGTCCTGCGCGAACTCGGCCTGCCGGTCGAACTGCAACGCGTGCGCATCGGCCCCAACCCCAGCGTCGTCGCCGACGGCCGCGACTTCCGCGAACTCAGCCCGCTGGGCTATGTGCCCGTGTTGCAGCTCGACGACGACCGCCTGCTGCGCGAAGGCGTCGCCATCCTCAGCCACCTCGGCCGCTTGGACCCCAGCGGCCGCCTCGCCCCCGAAGCGCGCCGCGACGACCTGCTCGGCTGGCTCACCTACATCGCCACCGAATTGCACAAAACCTACAGCCCCTGGCTGTTCCACCCCGAGTACGGCGATCAGCCCGGCACCGTCGCCCGCCAGCGCCTGCAGCCGCGCCTGGCCCTGGTCGACCGCCACCTGGCCACGCAGCCGTACCTGCTGGGCGCGGACTTCAGCATCGCCGACGCCTACCTGTTCACCATCGCCGACTGGTCGCGCGCGCTGAAGCTGCCGCTGGACGACACCCCGCACCTGGCGGCCTACCTCGAGCGCATCCGCGCGCGTCCCAGCGTGACCGAAGCGCTGCAAGCCGAGCGCGCACCGCAGGCGCAGGCGGTGGCATGAAACCCACCACCGCCTGGCTGCTGCTGATCGCCGCCGGCCTCATCGACGTCGCCTGGGCGGCGTCGATGAAGCTGTCCCAGGGCTACACCCGCCCCGGCTGGACCGTCGCCTCGCTGATCGCCCTGGCCGCCTTCGTCTACCTGCTGGGCCGCGCCCTCACCGCCTTGCCCGTGGGCAGCGCCTACGCCGTGTGGACCGGCATCGGCGCGGCCGGCACCGTGCTGCTGGGCGCCGCCGTCTTCGGCGAAACCCTCAACCCCTGGCGCCTGGGCGGCGTGGCGATGATCGTCGCCGGCATCGTGCTGCTGCACCGCGCGCCGGCGTAGCCGCCCGCTTGGGATTTCCCGCAGTGCGGTGCAATCGCGGCTCACGCCGCTCCCACAGAAAGCAGAGCGCCTCTTTGAGAAAGCAGAGCGCCTCTTTGCTCTCTGTGGGAGCGGCGTAAGCCGCGATTTCTCCAGTCCAAGCCGCATCCCAACACCGAAGAACCTGCCATCGCGCCGCTTCTACGCTCTCTGTGGGAGTGGCGTAAGCCGCGATTTCTCCAATCCAAGCCGTATCTCAATATCGAAGAAGCTGCCCTCGCGCTGCTTCTAGCTCTCTGTGGGAGCGGCGTAAGCCGCGATTACTCCCCAGCCCAAACCGCACCCCAATATCGGTAATCTCGCACCCGCCGCACCAATCCTGCGCGCACTGGATTCATCACCACATACCGCGCTGCATCCAGCACGGACTCTTCATAGCGCAACGCCCGGTCGTGATACCCAGCGGCCCAAACCACCAGCCCCGGCGCCGTTTCCCGCACCCGCCGCGACGTATTCGCCTTCAACCGCCGAATCAAATCCGGCAAGGTCTCCCAAGGCCCCAACTCCACCAGGCCATGCCAGTGGTCGGGCATCAATGCCCAGGCCAGCAAGCGTGAGCGTGCCCATAACCGAAGGTCCAGCAGCGCATCGGTCGCCGCTGCCGACAATGCGTCATCGGCAAACACTGGCCGACGCCGATCGGTAGTGAACGTCACCAGATACACCCGCCCCTTTTCCGAGCGGCGGCCAAGGCGCAATGCGTGGGAACGAGGGCGGGTGGCGGACGGGCAGGGCATGGGGCCTAGCGTGTCGCGACCTAAGCAGCCCATCTGTCAGTCGACCCGCCGTGGCAGCGTCGGATTTTGCCGCGGCGTCGGGTGCCGATCGCGGCTCACGCCGCTCCCACAGAAAGCCGTGGCAGCCCTAGCGTAGGCGGCGGCCTGCCCTAGGGAGTGGCGCCAGCCGCGATAAGCCCCCAACCACGCCAACCCGGTCATCCACCCCTAGCTAAAACGTACTATCCCACCCCTTTCACCCCCTCAAGCAAGCCGCCCCCCGCCCCCCGTTTGTTAGACTCCAAACTCTAAACCTCCGCCCCCACTCAGAGGCGCGGCCACGGGGCCGCGAGATCGATGAACCAGCCGCTTGCCAGCTCCCTGCACGACCTGCTCCAGAACGACCCGGACCCCACCGAAACCCAGGAATGGGTCGAATCCGTCCAGGCCGTCATCGCCCGCGACGGCGCCGAACGCGCCCATCAGTTGCTCGAAGGCATGGTCGAGGTGACCCGCCGCGCCGGCGCCCACCTGCCGTTCCAGCCCACCACCGAATACATCAACACCATCCCGCCGCACCTGGAGGCCAAAAGCCCCGGCGACGCCGCGATGGAATGGCGCATCCGCTCGCTGATCCGCTGGAACGCTATGGCCATGGTCGTGCGCGCCAACCGCAAGCCCGGCGACCTGGGCGGCCACATCGCCAGCTTCGCCTCGGCGGCCACCCTGTACGACGTGGGCTTCAACCACTTCTGGCGCGCCCCCTCCGCCGACCACCCCGGCGACCTCATCGGCGTGCAGGGCCACAGCTCGCCCGGCATCTACGCGCGCTCCTTCCTGGAAGGCCGCATCAGCGAATCGCAGATCGACCACTTCCGCATGGAAGTCGACGGCCGCGGCGTCAGCTCCTACCCGCACCCCTGGCTGATGCCGGACTACTGGCAGATCCCCACCGTCTCCATGGGCCTGGGCCCGATCAGCGCCATCTACCAGGCCCGCAACTGGAAGTACCTGGAAGGCCGCGGCCTGATGCCCAAGTCCGACCGCAAGGTCTGGGCCTTCCTGGGCGACGGCGAAACCGACGAACCCGAATCCCTGGGCGCCATCTCCGTCGCCGGCCGCGAAGGCCTCGACAACCTGGTCTTCGTCATCAACTGCAACCTGCAGCGCCTGGACGGCCCCGTCCGTGGCAACGGCAAGATCATCCAGGAACTGGAAGGCCAGTTCCGCGGCGCCGGCTGGAACGTCATCAAGAACATCTGGGGCAGCTACTGGGATCCGCTGCTCGCGCGCGACACCACCGGTCGCTTGCGCCAGTTGATGATGGAAACCGTCGACGGCGAATACCAGAACTGCAAAGCCTTCGGCGGCAAGTACACCCGCGACAACTTCTTCGGCAAATACCCCGAAACCGCCGCCCTGGTCGCCAACCTGTCCGACGACGACATCTGGCGCCTCAACCGCGGCGGCCACGACCCGCACAAGGTCTACGCCGCGTATCACGAAGCCGTGAACACCAAGGGCATGCCCACCGTCATCCTGGCCAAGACGGTCAAGGGCTACGGCATGGGCGCCTCGGGCGAGTCGCTCAACCCGACCCACGGCACCAAGAAGATGGACGACGAAGCCGTCCGTCTGTTCCGCGACCGCTTCAACATCCCCGTCAGCGACGACCAGCTCAAGGACGGCGCCGTCCCCTTCTTCCACCCCGGCGACAAATCCCCGGAAGTGGAATACATGCACGAGCGCCGCAAGACCCTGGGCGGCTACCTCCCGCAGCGCCGCCGCAAGGCCAGCACCTCGCTGGAAGTGCCCAAGCTGGAAGCCTACGACCGCCTGCTCAAGAGCACCGGCGAGCGCGAAATCAGCACCACCATGTCCTTCGTGCAGGCCCTCAACATCGCCCTGCGCGACAAGCAGGTCGGCCCGCGCCTGGTGCCCATCGTCGCCGACGAAGCCCGCACCTTCGGCATGGAAGGCCTGTTCCGTCAGCTCGGCATCTACGCCCCGCACGGCCAGAAGTACAAGCCGGTCGACCGCGACCAGCTGATGTACTACCGCGAAGACACCACCGGCCAGGTCCTGGAAGAAGGCATCACCGAAGCCGGCGCGTTCGCGTCCTGGCTGGCGGCCGCCACCAGCTACAGCACCAACGACCTGCAGATGCTGCCGCTGTACATCTACTACTCCATGTTCGGCTTCCAGCGCATCGGCGACAGCGCCTGGCAGGCGGCGGACATGCGCGCGCGCGGCTTCCTGCTGGGCGCCACCGCCGGCCGCACCACCCTCAACGGCGAAGGCCTGCAGCACGAAGACGGCCACAGCATGGTCCAGGCCGGCCTGATCCCGAACTGCCGCAGCTACGACCCCACCTTCAGCTACGAGGTCGTCACCCTGCTGCAGCACGGCATGCAGCGCATGCTGACCGAACAACAGGATGAGTACTGGTACCTCACCCTGATGAACGAAAACTACACCCACCCGGACATGCCCGAGGGCAGCGCCGAGGGGATCATCAAGGGCATGTACCTGCTCACCGACGCCGGCAAACCCAAGAAGGGCGAACTGCGCGTGCAACTGCTGGGCAGCGGCACCATCCTGCGCGAAGCCATCGCCGCCGCCGAGCTATTGGACAAGGACTTCGGCGTCACCGCCGACATCTGGTCCTGCCCCAGCTTCAACGAACTCGCCCGCGACGCCACCGACTGCGAACGCTGGAACCGCTTCAACCCCGAGGCCAAGACGCCGCGTAAGCCCTACATCACCCAGCTGCTGGAAGGCCGCCAGGGCCCGGCGATCGCCGCCACCGACTACATTCGTGTGTATCCGGAGCAGGTGCGGGCTTACGTGCCGATGCGCTACACCGTGCTGGGCACCGACGGCTTCGGCCGCAGCGACACCCGCGCCAACCTGCGCCGCCACTTCGAAGTCGACCGCTACTACATCGCCCACGCGGCCATCGCGGCGTTGGCGGCGGAAGGCAAGATGACGGGGAAGGATGTGGCGCGGGCGATCAAGCAGTACAAGATTGATAGTGAGAAGCCGAATCCGATTGGGGTTTAATCAATATGGACAAGAAGGGCAGCCTACAAGGCTGCCCTTCTTGTTTGTGCTTGTTTGTGGGGCGTACAACGGATGCATTTAGGAGTGCAGGGGGCACTCAAGCATGGATCAAGATCAGCGGAAGGAATATCGCGACTACGCATGGAACTATTTTTCTGTCCACGCCGCTCAACGGATGAGCGTCTTCCAGTTCTTCATCACTCTTGCGACGGCAATAATTGGTGGTGCGGTGCTGATTGCGGGCAGTGCCGATGATCGAAAATGGGCGGCGCTGCTGTTCTTAGCGCTGCCATTCCTGTCGTTCATCTTCTGGCGTTTGGATTTACGAACAAGCTCGCTCGTTAAGAATGCGGAGGATGCGCTTAAGTTTCTCGATAGCGAGGTCGCATTCCGTCTCAAGAATGGGCTCCCCCCAGAGCTCGCGTTGTTCGCAAGAGACGACACGATAGTTGCTGATAAGGCTGAGGCAAGGCTATTGCGCGGGCACTTCTCCTACAGTCGGAGCTTTCGTTACGTGTTCGTTGCGGTCGCACTGCTTGGAATCGTAGGCGCTTCTGTTGTCCTAATTTCTCCAATGCCTCGGAGCAAGAAAGAGAGGAGTGACGTGATAACGGTTGTCGCGTGTCATGAGCCCCATGCTTCGAAGGGGGCGCTGTCGAGATCGATCGAAGAGAGTGGGCGAACTAGGATCGAATTGGACAGTGGTGTTCCGTTCACCATTAGTGCAAATCAGGCTGTGGGGTTGGACAGCACAGTTAAGGAGGACGAGCGTGATGACGCCAAGTGATCTACGTGAAAAGTATGCGGTGTTCAACGCAGTTGGCGGCGGAATAGAATCCCTGCTATGGGAAACGGCAGGTGAGTTTGTATGTAACAGGCTGATTGGGATCGAGAATGATCACCTGTCGAAGGTTCAGCTGAATCAGCTTCTCGGGTTCAAAGAAGAAAGGGCCGTATCTGACGACTTCTTCAAGTATTACTGGATCGATGAGCCTGACCTTCCTTATAAGCTACTGAGCATCCCGGGCTATGACACTTCGTATAAGAACTACGAGAACATCAAGTCAATAGAGCAGTTCTTCTATGGCCTGGCACGGATCTTTGTAGATGGGCTTCTTCACTTTGGGAATGTGCGCCAGTTCTATCGTCAGTACTGCAGCAAGGCCCGCTCAGATATTGACGCTCTAGTGAGATCGCAGATGTTTAACACGGATGTAATTAAGCAGAGAGGTCCGTCTCTGCCGCTCAAGGCGATACCAAAGGACGATAGATACCTAATCTCAGAAATGGCCTGCAAATCCTACGGGGACGCCCCTGCGACGGCTGGTGATCTTAAGGACGCATTGCTCGATGCATGGAAAGATCATGCTGAGAGAGGTGGCGGCCGGGTCGCCGTCAAGACATTGATCGCCGGAGGAATGGGGCACACTCAGCAACAGCAAAGAATGTTTGAGTTCTCTGCGGATGACATCTTGGAGACAAGTGTGTCTTCGGAGACTGAGCTGAGCGCCCTCTATTCGAGGGTTGCAGAGAAGTTCATTTCGGCAAGAGATGCCGCCTTGGAGAACACCAAGCTCTATTTGTCGCTAGTGAATGATCTAGATGTATATGTGGCGACGAGCATGAGAACACGGTCCGACTTCAGGAGCATGGCAGACCAATGCTCAGAGATATTTGGAGATGAGAAGGTCAAGGATCTGCACCTTCGCTACTTTGACCCGACACTAAGCGCTGCTGACGGGCACCAGGACAAGGGATTAATTGAGTGTCTAATGGTCAAATGCGCAAAGGTGCTTGTGTACTGTGCGGGAGAGAAGGAGAGCTACGGAAAGGATGCAGAGGCTGCGATGGCGCTGAGCTTGGGTAAGCCAGTGATCTTTCTCTGCAATGAGCAGACGCGCATGGAGTTCTATAAGGAAATTCACCCGCTCTCACGGCTTATTAATTTCAGCACGGGTGTGGCTGTCGGAGCGATCGTCACGTCCAGTGCGAAGCAAGTTTCGGAATTGCTTGATCGAATCTTCGAAAATGAAATGGAATACGAACTTATTCAACCATTGGGTCGGCAAGGGTATTTACAGCTGCGCGAGAGAATGTCTGGGTCGATTGTGCGAATACAAACCAACAACTCTCTTCTGTCAGAAGCATTCTGGAACTACTACAGAAGTAATAACTAAACGCCAGGCGCCGCCTCGAGTGAGGAGTCGATCTGATTGGCGGCAGCGAAGTCCCATTGGCTAGAGATGGTAGGTGTGGAGCGGACGTGATCAAGATCCTATCTAACCGTGATGATGTTGCCAGGTACGTTTCGGATGTTCGCGCAGCCTCAGATGCCAATCGCAATGCGCTTGGATTTTTGCCATCTGCGGTATTTGATGACTACGCTGCAAGAGGCAAACTATTGGTTGCAGTGAGCTCTTCAGGCGCCTATGCCGGGCATCTTCTATTTGATAGGAAGTTCCCACGTGCAACAGTCCTGCAAATGTTCTGTTCTGCAGCGTCTCGTCGCAATGGGGTTGCAACTGCCCTGTTGGAAGAGCTTAAGGGAGGACTCACCAATGACGGATTTCTGTCGATAAAGGCCAGCGTTGCAGAAGATCTCACAGAGTCGAATCGCTTCTGGGAGCGTCAACGGTTCTTCATAAAGGAGCGAAAACTCGGTGGGATTACCACCGGGAGAAAGATTCTCGTAAGGATTCACGAGCTCGACACTCCACAGCTGTTCGCGAGAAGTGGCCTCACGGTGTCTGGCAGCGATTCACTAGGCCTTGGCTCAATGGCCGCAATGGTCGCTCCAATGTATCTCTTAGACCTTAATGTTGTTTTTGATGTGAGCCGTCGGAGATCTGAGCATGAAGCAGCTGCGAGGCTGCTCCATGCTTCCCACAGGGGCGAATGCCGTCTGGCAATTAGTGGCGAAATGGCTGTCGAGCTAGGTCGCGCCCGGCCTCACGCGAAGGATGACCCGATGATCGGCCTGATCGAGGCCCTTCCAAAGGTCCGGCTCCCTCAAAGAAAAGAAGCGGTAAAGATTGAACAAGACCTTGCTAGCATCATCTTTCCAGAGAAAGTCTATCCATCGGGCCTGTCCGCAAATGACCTGTCGGACATAAGGCATATTTCCACCGTTGCCTTGAATGGCTTGTCTGGATTTATCACTAGAGATGGCCGATTGCTGGCGGCTGCAAATCAAATCCGATCCAAGTTCGGAATTCTAGTCGCCCCTCCGACGGAATTTGTGACTCCAGCATGGTCTGATTCATCGGGCGAGTTTGAGGCCGGTGGTTACGGAAGATTGGAACTGCTCCCGATGCACGAACAAACCTATGAGCCGGCTAGGGAGTTACTACAGTCATGTGGATTGAGACCATCGGAAATCGTTAGCGACTGGTTGCCAGGAGACCTTGCGCAGCAATCGCAGGTGTCCTTGGTGGTACGAGACGCCGAGTCTGTAGTCGGATACGTGTCTTGGTCACGAAACGACTACAGCGCAAACAATGTGCGTATTCGAGCGGTGGTTGATGAGTCTCATCCGCAAGCTATTGGAATCGCGCAGATGACGCTTGGAAGGGCTGTTGAACTGGCCAGGCGGCCGGGCTTTACAACATTTCTGCTCGATACTCCTGCGCGTCAAGTTAGCATGCGAGAAGTTGCTCACGGAGTTGGTTACAGAGCGACCGACTTGCCCCATAGATTGGCAAAGATTTCGGCTGGTTGCGTTGTAACACCTGACTCGTGGAGCGAGTTTCATAAGCGGCTGTCCGGTGTAGGAATTCGTCTACCCGACAGTCCTCCAAGGTGGGAGGGGCATGCGCAGCTAATCGAGATCCATTGCCCAGACGGTGAGCGGCGGTTTGTGCGCCTTGATGCATTTGAAACACTGCTTTCTCCGCTGATCATGTGTGTCAGTGGTCGGCCTGCGGTGATAGTTCCGATTCAGCATAGATATGCAGTTCCGCTTCTTGGCCACTCTAAGCAGCTCTCGCTGGCGCCGAAGCTTCGCGCTGAAAGATCGCACGAACGCATCTATCTCGGAGATCCCCGTGCGCTTGGGCGGTTTGAGACTGGCGGCGTAGCGCTCTTCTATGAATCTGGAAGTGAAGGCGAGCAAGCGGTGGTTGCTGCCGCGCGAATAGTCGATTCGTATCTCATCCAGGGAGACGAGATCAGTGAAGAATCCCTGGAGAAGTCAGTTCTGACTCAGAATAATCTTCGCGAAATTGGTAAGTCGCGAGATAAGGCCGCGTGCCTTTTTGACAATATTGTTGTACTTCCGCGCCCGGTCGGCTTGTCCTTCCTTCGAGAGCTTGGGTACGGTGAGCAGAAACTCATCACAACGAATAGGGTTTCGCCAGAGCAGCTCTCGGCGATCCTGTGCAGGGGCTTTAATGGTTAGTCAGAATATTCTAATTTCGCTTGAGCCGCGCCATGCAGAAAGCATTTTGTCGGGTCGAAAGAGCTTTGAGCTAAGACGCCGCGCAATGCGAGTAGAGCCTGGCGTCGTGGTGTGGATGTACGCGAAGGTGCCAAAGGCGCAGATCGTAGGATATGCGACAGTGGCTGATTTGCATGTGGGGTCGCCGGCATCGCTGTGGCGGCGATTTAGTAAGAAGGTGGGCATTTCAAGGAAGGAGTTCTTTGAATATTTTGCTGAGTCGCCTTCGGCGTTCGCGATGGAGCTGAAGAGGACGGCTCGTTTGAAGACACCTTTATCTCTGAGCGAGTTGCGCGAAGTAGAGGCTGGATTTCAACCTCCACAGTTCTTTAAGCGACTTAGTAGTGACGCGCAAGTGTTCAGGACGATGTCTGAGCACGTATAGGAGTCCATATGGTACGGTTGTATGTCATCGGCAATGGTTTTGATCTCCACCACAGGATTCCATCGAGCTACTCGGCGTTCGGCGAGTACTTGCAGGCTGTCGACCCAGACGCCTTCGAGAACGTAGAGAAGTACCTGTATCTAGAATCTAATGATGCGGGTTCAGCGAGGAGGTTCTGGGCGAACTTCGAACAGGCACTTGCGGATTTTGGTCCCGATGACGTGATCGAAGATGCGTCCCAGTTTCTTGTGTCTTATGCGGCAGAGGACTGGTCTGATTCAGGTCACCACGACTACCAATATGAGATTGAGCGTGTAGTTACATCGCTATCGACGAACCTGAAGGCCCGATTCTCCGAATGGATAAAGACTCTGCCGATACCCGATGCGCCACCGATAAGGACGGCGTTAGCCATAGATACACGAGCGCTCTTCTTAAGCTTCAACTACACGGTGACTCTCTCTAAGGCCTACGGCGTACCGCCAGACCGAATTGTCTATATTCATGGGTGCGCAGATTCTGGCGAGAACCTAGTGCTTGGCCACGGCTGGAATCCGGTAACTAAGGATTCGCTTAATAAGAATGTAGATCCAGAATTAATAGATACTCGTGAGCTTCAAGGCAACGAAATTCTAGATGAGTACTTTGAGCTAACGTACAAGCCCGCCGAGAAAGTTATCGCAAACTGGCGTGCCTTCTTTGATGGGCTAATTGACGTAGATGAGGTTTACATCCTCGGTCACTCTATGTCTGAAGTAGACATGCCGTACCTTTTTGAACTGGCGAGAAATGTATCATCTGCCGCGACTTGGGTGGTGAGCTACTACGGGGAAGATGAAAAGTTTCTAAGAGCCGAAACAATGAAGAAACTTGGAATCCAGTCGTACGATTTGATTGAACTAAGTTCGCTGGCACTCCCGGTGCAAATCATTGATCCCAGCATGGAGGGATAGCAGGAGCCAGGATCGTCTTTCGCTGAGTGTGGTCGCATCTCGCAAAAATGTGGTCAGGTTCGTTTGCGCTCCATTGCCCCGAGCGATTGCATTGACCGTAGCGGCCTAGGCATGGGCACGGCTCTTGTGCTTCCGCTTAGCCCCGAGACACCATGCCCGAGGACGACTGCCATCGGTTCGGGCGCCCGGTTCCGCAGGCAGCCCCGTTCCTCGATCGGCGATGCATAAGGACATTGCATGAATCTCAGGCTCTTGTCCGGCGCTTTCGCGGTGGGCGCTGCTGCTCATCGCCTTCAGCCATTCGCAACCTACGCTCGTCGCGCAGGATTGGTCGATGATGGGGTGGAACTTCCAAGTCATCTCCAACGTGGCCAAGAATAGGCGTGGGAGTTGACTTTCTGGATTTTCCAGTTGTGGTCGAAATGGGTCGGGCGGCAGAGATTTTATTGGTTTCGAATCTAATGCGCGTACTTTCTGCTCAGTTCTGGGCATGGCCATTTGCGCGATTTGTTAGCTTTCGGTATCGTAAGATCAAGGTTAGTATAATGTCCTGGTAGTTACGTTTAACGTAATTACGATAATCGTAATTGACGACGATTTATTTTATTAAGATCCTTCTGTTGTGCCGCTTCGGCTTTTGTGTCGAGGCACTGTTCTGCAGGTCAACAAGAAGGAACTGGTATGAGCAAGGAATTGCCTCAAGACATAGCGGTTATTGGTTTCAATAGGTACGAAACTGCAATCCACACTGCCAACTTGTCCTCCGCGCAGTCTTATGCGCGAGCCAGAGGCCTACCGCTGGCCTACTTCTACGCGGATACGCAGGTGATGGCCGAGGCCATCGTGACGTTCTGGCTGCTCAACCAGACCGAGCAGCGCAAAGTGCTGGCGGACCTCAAGAAGCGGGTATTCACCGAGCCGAAGAAGCCCACCAAGGGCTGAGCCGGCGCGGGAAGTTGGCGTGGGGTAGGGCGGGCGGCCGAGAACCGTGGTGCTGGCGCCTCGCTAGCCCTGCGAGGTGGTAGCGGAAGGCTTCGGATACATCGGCCTGCGCTACAAACTCGCAGCCCAGCGGCCTAAACGCGGTCGCGTGCCGGTCGGGACTCGTCGCTTGCCCTCCAGCGGCGGTCGCGTGCCCGTCGGAACCGGTCGCTTGCGCTCCAAAGCCGGTCCGATCCCCGTTTGAACTCGTCGCTTGCCCGTAGAAGCCGGTCGTGTGCGGTTCCGGACCGCATCGCTGTCCAGAAAACGAGCAGCGATGCCCATACAACCCGCAGGCCTGCCCGTTTTATGGACAGAGTTGTGGATTAAATCCCCAACTTCTGTGCAAATCGACCCAAGAGGGCGATTCCAGCCGGCTAGCTAGGTTCGCAGCCCAAGCCCACCGCAATGCTTCACGCCGGCGCATAGCCGTACTCATGCACCTGGCGGGGGTCGCCATACTGCTCAGGTACCCGGATCGTTACCTGCGATCGCTGAATCACGCCGTCCACCCATGCCCAACCCTCCAGTTGCAGCGGCGCGCCTGCTTGGATCTGGTCGAGCCATTGCGAGTAGCCGTCCGGTACACCGAACAGATCCTGCATAGCTTCGACTTCGAAGTCGCCTGGAAGTGTCGAGAATTCGATCTCCATCAGTACCCACCGCAGCAGTGCTCGCAAGCGGCGTTCGGGGTCGTGTATCGCGTACGCCTCTTCCGCCGGCGGCGTCAGGCACCCCGAAAACGTCTCGCCCCCCACCACTTTGCAATACGCGACCTGATGGGTGTCGCAGGTGACGGAGCCGCCCGGCGGGCTGGGGCATCGGCAGTGGGCCTTCATGGCGTTGTCTCCACGGTGATGACGCGGTCTTTGACGGTCACGTTGAATTGGGCGGCTTCGCCGCCGAAGTAGGCGGCCACGATACGTTCGGCCACGGCGGCGGTGTCGGGCCCGTTGACCTGGGCCTCCTGCGGCAGCGGCGTCTTGAGCTGCGCCTCGCTGAGGCCGCGGTACTGCGCGGTGCATGTTTCCACGGCGGCGAGGCTGCCGATGGCTTGGCGGAAGCTCATGCCGGCTGGCAGGCCCAGGGTCACGCTGAAGCTGATGCGCACCAGCTCGTTGGCGAACTCGGTCAGCAGCAGGTGCTGCTGGGCCTGGGCATTGGCGGGCTTCGCGATGGAGCCGTGGTTGGAGCGCTGGATCACGCGGGCGTCGGGGAAGTAGCGGTCGCCTTCGTCGCGGCTGACGATGGGGCGTATCCAGGGCAGGAACCAGACGTAGGCGATGCGCTCCTCGATCAGCTCCTTGCCGCGGATCATCGGCTTGGGCTTGGCGATCAGGTTGCGGAAGTCGGTGCCCAGGGTGGTCAACCACTGGTTGTCCTCGCCTGCCTTGAGGATCTGCGCTTGCGCGTGCTTGAACAGGTTGATGACCGGGTAGAAGAAGTTCGCCCATTGTGAGCCGGCCGAGGGCGAGGCCACCAGGAACAGGCCGATGACGGTGCCGTGCTCGGCCAGTTCGCTCTGGCGCTGCACTAGCAGGCGGCGGGCGACGATGCCGCCCATGCTGTGGCACACGAACACGACGATGCGCGATTGCAGGATGCCGTGGCGCTTGAGTTCGTCCCACAGCGCGTCGGCGGCGTCGGTCACGTGGAAGCGGCCGCTGAAGGCGCGGCTGTGGTAGCTGAAAACGTAGACGCCGGCGTCGCTCAGCTCATTGGCGGCCAGGCGTGGCCAATAGGCGCCGGTCTTTTTGTTTTTCCATGCGCTGGCGCCGTCGGACATGATGCCGTGCACGTACACCACGGTCGGCGCGGCCGCATCCAACTTCGGCTTGATCCACTGGCTGTCCACCGCTCGCCCCTTCCTTGGCCCCTGAGCGGGAGTGATACGCCATTCTCCGGCGCCCGTCGATATGAGCGGTGTCGGCCGGCCCTGGGCGCAACGGCGCATGGCGCGTTGCGGCGCAGCGGTCCCATGCACGCGTTGCGATGGCCGAACGGCGGTAGGGTGCGCCAGTATGCGATTCTCGGCCGCGCGCCGACTAAGGCAATGACGGGCGATCGCTGGGGCGTAACCCGGTCAGGGGGCCGCGAGCTGCCTATGGGGGTGGCGGCCCTTACGCGACCATGGTGCCGGGTCCACGCCAATGCGCTCCGCTCGGCCGGCGCCGGTTCCCAACATGCGCAGTACCTGTGGGCCGAGGCGACCGTACCGCCCCACCGTGGTCCGCCGGAACATGGCGCCGGACGCTGGGAGGGCCCTATGACCTGGGTGGAAGTCATCGACTCGATCGCGAAGATCGGACTGGGCGCCGTCATCGGCGGCCTGTTCTCGGTCGTGGCGCTGCGCATGAACTACCACAACGAAAAAGTGAAAGAGCTGCGGGCGCGCAAGGTCAGGATGGTGGAAGAGGCGGTGGACGTGGTGGAGAAGTTCTTCAACACGCACGCGAACTTCGTCTCGCGACTGTCGTGGATGGTGGAGGACGCGTATGGATCCCCGGCACAGATCTCGCCGGCAACGCATGCGCAGCTAAAGGAGCGCGACGACTTGCTGCAGGAGAACGCGGACCGTGCGCATGTCGCGGCCTCTCGCCTCGGCCTGCTCAAGGCGAACGACAGCTACGCGAGCCTCAAGGGCGCCATCGCCGAGATCATGGACTTCAGAAACGCGATGGTGAGAAAGGCGGCCTTGCCCAGTGCAGAGGAACTCAGGGCGCATCAGGACAAAGCCACGGGGCTTAAGGCGGAGGTTCAGAAGCAGGTCGCTGAGCTGTATGCCTCGTTCTAGCGAGTAAGGGCCGGTGGTGCGCTGAGGGGCGGATGCGGTCGCCGACCGCGACGCCGCTGGATAGGACGGCCGGGCGGCCGGCCACGCGTCCGCACCCCGCGCCGCCGCCTTGCATTTCCATTTCCCCCAGCCACAAGATGCGGCAACAGCCGGCACACCGGCTGGATCGGGCCGGCGCCACGCCGCCGGCCCCAGGGGACTTCGGGGATAAGGACTTCGCATGAACGGTAAGGCCGTACTCTGCGCGCTCGTCGTGGGCGCGCTGTTGCCCATCGCCACCACTCGTTCGCAACCCACGCCGGTCGTGCAGGGCTGGTCGGTGGCGGGGTGGAACTTTCAGGCCATCTCCACCGTGGCCACCGACGTGACCAACCACGGCCACGACGCCACGGCGGTGGGCACCAACACCACGTCCTGGGGCTGGGCCAACCGCGGCGCCAGTCTGGCCACGGGCAAGTACTACACCGTGCCGTACTCGCCGGCGCTGAGTTTTGCCAGCGGCGATTTCAGTTTCGCCGCCTATGTGCGCATCGGCCCGGGCAACATCATCAACCGCACGATTTTGGACAACCGTGGCATCGACGGCGGCTACCTGTTCGCCATTTCCACCGGCCGGCGCCTGACGCTGCGGCTGGCCGGTTCGTCGCGCAAGGCGCCGTACTCGTCGTTGACCGCGATGGCGTTGGTGCCGGACCGTTGGCACCACGTCGCGGTGGCGGTGTCGCGCAGTGCGGGCACGGTGCAGTTCTACATCGACGGCAACGAGGCCGGCAGCTGGCCGTTGCAATTGGACATCGGCAGCAATACCGACGCGCCGCTGTTGATCGGCGGCAACGTCGAGGGCACCGGCTACCTCAACAGCCGTATCGACGAGGTCCACCTGTACAGCCGCGCGCTGAACCTGGACGACATCGCCACGGTGATGGCGCCGGGCATGCCGCTGTACGAGCCCAGTGGGTGGAACGGCGGCTCCATGACCATGAACAACTGCTACAACTACGCCAACAACAAACGCACCAACACCTTCGCCCAGCCCGGCCGCGCGTCGGGGCAGACCGCCGTGGGCATGAGTTGCGCCGTGGTCCATGCCGCCGCCGTGAGCGACGGCCTGGAACCCATCACCGACCCCTACGACCCCAGCTACAAGACCGTCGTGGCCCTGGTGGTCGCGCCCAACGAGGACTACCACTGGTACCGCCGCGACCGCTTCGGCACCTGGAGCCACAAGCCCGGACAGACGCCGGCCACCAACCTGGACAACTCCGGCGCGCAAATCTACGACCCCGAGTACGCCGATAGAGGCGACTACACCGATTTCTGCGGCTACTTCCGCCTGTGGTCGGACAGCGTGCAGAACCAAGGCCACGAGGAAATCCGATGAACCTGTTTCCCTCCTTCGCACCGAGGCATCCGATGAAAGCCTGGGCCGCCTGCGCATTGCTGCTGTCGCTGATCGCCGCGCCGCTGGCGTCGGCGCAGGACGCGCCCACCGCGCTGCGCGTGACCTACCTGGTCTACTCCGGTCGGCCCAATCCCACGCTCACCGTCACCGACCCCGCCACCATCCGCTCGCTGCAGTCGCAGCTGTCCAGCGCGCTGGCCACCGGCGCCGGCGTGCCATCCAAGGAGCTGCCGCCGGTGCTGGGCTACAACGGCATCCGTGTGGAAGCCGTGGGCCAGGACGGCGCGCCGCAGTACACGGTGAAAGGCCGCTTCCTGCGCTCGGAAACGCAGGCCGACGCCAAGGCGGCCGCCACGGTTGCGGCCAGTGCTTCGACGTCCGCATCGCTGGTGGAGGCGCAGTTGCTGAAGCTGGCCGAGAACCAGGGGGTGTTGAGCGCAGCTGCCTTGGCGAATGCGCGTAAGGTATCGGGGAAGTAAACAAGCGCGCCGCGTGTCAGGCCGTGCCGCGAGCGGTGCGGCTATCACGTTGCGCCAACATCAGGGGTTACCCGCCGCGGCTCGCGCGTAAGCCCCTGCGAGCGGTGCGCAAAAATTAACCCTTGCCTGGTCTTGGGCCGTACCCAACAATCGCTATTCACCGATGGGCCATCGATGCCCTCACGAACGCACGCGCTAAGGAAGGGCACGCTGTGAAGAAGGATGCTGTTCGCTACGAGACCATCGGCGATGTGTGCTCGCAGTTGCTGGGCGAGGATTGGGCGGATTTCGACGAACTCGCCAGTTGGCCGCCGTACCTGTTCGCGATCGCGGCGCTGCTGCTGAAGCGTACCGGCGGCTACACGCGCGTGCTGCGCAACTGGCAAGCGGGCACCTCGCGCAGTTGGAACGAACGGGCGAAAGACTATGCCAAGCAATGGCGTAAAGCCTGCACGGCGGCGCCCGCGGGCGGCGTCGTCAAGCTGCCCGATCCGGTCGCGCGGCGCTGGAAAGCGATCGTCTCCGCGGCTGGCATGGAGCTGCGTTTGCTGGAGCGGGACGAGCGCCTGCTGGGTCGCATCATCGAGCTTTTGGGCATCTGCGACGAGGCCTGCATCGGCATCGGCCTGCCCAGCCCGTCCAGCGGCGCGCGCGACGAGTTCCTGAGCCGCGGCCGCTTGCGGCTGCATCGCCATCACACGCTCACGCCCGGCATTCCCGCGTCAACCTTGACGGTATTGCCCAAACAACACACGCCGCGCAATGGGTTGACCCTGCGTTCGATGTCGCATCACTTGGCCTTACACATGGGCGCGGACTCGCGCGCGAAGTGGCGTGCTTTATCGCACCCCTACGGCTCGCGTCTCAACGTGGTGCTGGCGCCTTGGCCCTTGGTGGTCAAGCCGCGCCAGTTCCAGGAGGCGCAGTGCGACGGTGTGGCCTTGGCGCCCAAGTACGGATGTTTCGACTACGTGCCAGAACGCGCGGCCACTGCGTTGTTGAGGTGGACGCAGGAACTGTTGGCCGGCGCAAAAGACCTCTGCGGCCGGGTGGACGTGGTGGTGTTTCCCGAGGCGGCGTTGACACCGGAACAGTTCGAGAAAGTCAGCGCATTGATCGACGAGCGGGCGGAGGGCGCTTTGTTGGTTGCGGGCGTGCTGGAGCCTGGCGAGACGGGCTTACCGGCGAAGAACCGCGTGTGGATCCGCGCGGCAGGGCATTTGGGCGTCACGATCCGGCAGGGCAAGCACCACCGCTGGCGGCTGGATGCCGGTCAGGTGCAGATGTACGGCCTGGGCGGTGCGCTGGCCACCGATCACGACTGGTGGGAGCACATCGAAGTCGGCTCGCGCGAGATCAACTTCATGGCGATGGACGGCGACATGACGCTGTGCTGCCTTGTTTGTGAAGACCTGGCGCGGCAGGACCCCGTAGTGGAGCTGGTGCGTGCGGTCGGGCCTAATCTGGTCATCGCCCTGCTGGCCGACGCGCCGCAGCTGAGCACCCGCTGGCCCAATCGTTACGCCACCGTGCTGGCGGACGACCCGGGTTGTTCGGTGCTGACCATGACCAGCCTGGGCATGGCGCAGCTGGCTAAACCGCCGGCGGGCAAGCCCCGGTCGCGCTCGATCGCCCTGTGGAAGGACGCCTTACGGGGCGAAGCGGAGCAAATCGAGCTGCAGGACGGGGCCCTGGGGGTGGTGCTGAACCTGCGCACCCATAACCGCACCGAATGGACGGCCGATGGCCGCACCGACGACGGCGTGGCCGCTTATCCGCAATTGGTCGGCGTACACTGTGTTAAGTGACTGTTTTGCTTGCGTAAGCCTATTTACGCCCCTACATTGGCGAGTACAGGAGGTACCCCATGAGTCACCCGAAACTGAATATCGACCCCGAGCAGGCGTCGGCGCTGGCCATCCTGGCCCAGGAGTTCAGGGTGGGCGCACATCTGAGCGGGTATCCGGAGCTGACTCAGGATCTCAACGGCGACGCCTTGCAAGTGGCCAAGGTGCTGTTCCGCGAAATCCCCGAAAAGAATGCCAAGTTGGCCGTCCGTCTGGCCGCCAACGACCTGCGTCACTGGGTTGAGTCGCTCACCGCGATTCGCGTGCGTTAGGCCGTCGCCTGTGGACCGGGTTGGACGGTAGCGGGACCGCGGTCGCGCCACTACTCTTAGTCCACGCCATCGCATAGGACGCGGCATGGAACCCAAACTGAGCTACGTGTTCGCCGCCACCGCCGCGGCCCTGCTGTGCATCGCTTGCACCGCCTCGCCCGCCAAGGGCAAGTCTTCGGCCATTACTTACCCCGCCGTGCTGCAAGGCGTCTGGATCGGCGACAGCCCCGATGCCTGCAAGCAGCCCAACGCCGACGATAACGATTCGCGCATGCAGATCGGCGCGCGCAAGCTCAGTGGCTACGAGGATTGGCGCGAGCCGGTCAGCGTGACCCAGATTTCCAAGACGCCGCAGGCCTGGAAGATCGTCTCGCAGCTGCACATCAACGAAGACACCATCCGGCTGGAAGAAGTCCTGCTGCTCAGCGGCGAGGACCACGGCGCGTTGACGGTGGTCAACTACCGGCAGTCCAACACCTATTACCGCTGCCGCTGAACGCGGCCGGCCGAACTCGAAAGGAATCGCCGCCATGGCCAACGAGAACGAACAAGACCCGCAAGGCGCCGCCCCGGCCGACCCCACGCCGTACCGCGTGATCCAGAAGGGCCGCACCGCCAATATCCCGGTCACCGACTTCGAAAGTCTGGTGACCCACCACCCGGGCACCAACGCCACCGCGCGCGTGGTCAACGGCGTGGTGACGGGCGCCGAGGCCGGGCGCCAGCACGCGGTGATCGACGGCGAGATCCAGGAAATCGAAGTGCGCACCGCGCGCCGCGACTACGGGCTCAGCGAAAACCAGGTGCTGGAGAAGAAGGACTTCATTCTCGAAGACTCACGTCTGGCCAACGGCGCCGCCGGCGTGCGCAGCGTCGACGTGCCGTCGCCGCTGGCCGGTTACGTCGGCCGCGTCGACGCCGGCCAGGGCCTGGTGGACATCTACGACCGCGAGGGCGGCGAAGTCATCGCGCGCGTGCGCCACATGAGCGGCATCGCAGTCAGCGAGGGCGACACCATCCAGTACGGCCAGGCGCTGGGCACGCAGAACAACACCGCCACGCGCGCCGTGCACGTGCACATGGAAGTCGACACGCGCTATCACCAGCAGTACGAGAACTACATGGAAGACCTGACCAGCGGCCGTTTGTCGCTGGACCCGCCGCGGCGCGGGCAGGGCATCGAGCCGCGCCCGGTGGTGGACGACGGCGTGATCCGCATCGGCGAATCCGATCCGCAAGTGACGGCCGCGGCGCAGCGGCTCAACGCCGCCGGCCTCCGCGGCGCCGACGGCCAGCCGCTGGCCGAAGACGGCATGTATCGCCTGTCCATGCAGGCGGCGGTGATCAACTACCAGAACGCGCAGGGCCTGCCCGCTACCGGCAATCTGGACCCGGCGACCTTGCAGCGCCTGGTGCCGCCCACGCAGAACCAGGACGCGCCCGCGCCGAACGCGCCGGCCCCCAACGCACCCGCGCCCAACGCACCCGCGCCCAACGCGGCGCCGGTCACTCCGCAAGACACGCAGCCGGCACCGGGCAGCCGCGGTCCGGTGCACGGTTCGCTGGGCAGCAACGACCCGCTGCTGCCGCAGGCCGAAGCCGCCACCCGGCGCCTAGACGCCAGCCTGGGCCGCCAGTACGACGGCGACAGCGCCTGCATGGCCGCCAGCGCCGCCTGCCTGGCGCGCAAGCAAGGCCTGACCGGCATCGACCACATCGTGCTCAGCAGCGCCAACGCGCAAGGCGTGGCGGCCGGCCAGAACCTGATCGTGGTGCAGGGCGACCTGCAAAACCCCGGCCGCCAGTTGGCCAGCATGCGCACCGACGAAGCTGTGCGCACGCCGGTGGCCGATTCGGTGGCGCAGCTCAATCGGATGTATGAGGCGAACCAGCAGGGCGGCCCCGCGCAGGATGCGCAGGCGCAGGGGCGGCAGACGGGGCGTACGGCTTAAGCCGAGTAGTGGCGCGACATTGTCATGATGTCGCGCCGGAGCGTGGCGTTTCAGTTGCTGGCTTTGACGCCGACGCGCTTGCGCGATCGGATGGCAGCCCGATTGATGCGGTTAACCCAGGCATCCCCAACGCGCACCGCCACAGCTACGCTGTCTTCCTTGGTTATGCAGATGTAGGCCATAAAGCCTACAACTGCCCCGCAGAAGCCGTAGACCCAGCCATTGAGCGTGTACGGACCGAAACGCGCGGACACGTAGCCGCAAAAAACAGCAAACAACGCGCAAACCAGGTATGCGAGCAATAGGCCGACTCGCAATAGCTTCCTGCGTGCCATCGTAGAGTGCGATGCGCGGCGCCAGCGAACCTTACGAGTACTACCGTCGTATACCAAAAGATCCCAAAGCTCGGACAGGTCGCTCAGCGCTTGGCTGCTGTCGGGTCGCGCCAAAGCCAGTTGAATCACCGGCGACGGGAGATGCGATCCATACAGATGGCGCACCGCCACCTGCATCCACAATGCATCGCGCGGCCGGCCGTCGGACCACAATTCCAAGAATTCCCGACGATGCTGCCCCCGGCGCGTTTGCAGGCCGAACAAGCCGCGAATCGCATAGAACGCCAAGGCAGCTACCACGCCAAAGATCAGATAAGACCCGCCCCCGGCCTTGATCACTTCCTCAAGCATACGACCTCCTGTCGTGATGACTACGGCATATTCGCGCCGAACAGCGCGGCCATCAAGAGACGACAAACGGATCGCAGGCGACGCCGATGGTCTGGCAGTCGTGTGCCAAACCGTGCATGTCTTGATCCTTGTGGGCTAGCCTGCGTCAAGCCGACAATTGCAGTGTCAGCCAAGTCGCAACCGGCGGCGTGGAGCGCGCGATGAGAAAAATCAGCAGAGTCTCTGGCCCAACTTTGGCGTTGGTCCTGATGACCGTGTTTGTTGGCGGCGCAGCGACAGCGGCGGAGCCGGATTGCATTGCTACGGGCGATACCGAGGCGCGCGAAGCGTGTTACGCGAAGATGCCCGACACGCAAATCGCAGCCTGTGAGCGTGTCCGCCCCAATACCTGCCTGCCCTACAAAGAAATGCATGTCCTGTCGGCGGAGTTGGATCGCCTGAGTCGCGACATAAGGACTGCCGCTAGGAAGCGCTACGCGGCCTACTCTGCAGAAGACAGCGCGTACTTGGACGACTTGTCCGAATATCTGGATGCCTCCGATCAAACTTGGCGCGATTACCGCGATGCGGAATGTCGATTGGATCCTTTCCTGCAAGGCATGTCGCGTAACGAAGCTGCAAGCCTGGAGGAAGTCTGCCGCATGGAGTTGAGTCAGAGTAGGGCTGTGGAACTTACGAACAGGCTGGACGCGTTAAGGCAGTCATCGGATTAAGACCCTGCCGCCAAACTGGTCAGTCCTGCACGTACACGGGTGGGCGCGCAGCCGGAGAGCGCATGCGTAAAGACTAGTGCACGATACGACCCGCATCGGCCGCATCGCGCATCAACTCCGAAGGACTCTGCCCCAATACCCGCCGCAAGCACCGCGCCATATGGCTCGCATGCGAGAACCCCGCCGCCAGCGCGATATCGCCGATGCGCTGCCCGCCCTGCAGCAACAACACGCGCGCGCGTTCGACGCGTCGTTGCAACACGTACTGGTGCACCGCAACGCCGGTGGCCTGCTTGAACAGCGCTTTGAAGTGCGAGCCGCTGTAGCCGGCCACGGCGGCCAGTTCCAGCAACGACAGCGGTTCGTCCAGGTGCGCTTCGACATACTCTTGCACGCGACGCAGGCGCCAGGCGGGCAGGGCGCGGCCGCGGGTGTCGTCGTGGGGCGGCCGGCGCGATTGCAGGGTCAGCAGACGCGCGGCCAGCGCGGTCGCCAGACTGTCGGCGAACAAGCGGCCGCTGGGATAGGCGTCGTGTTCTTCGGCTTGCATCATCCAGCCGATGCGTTCGATCTGCGGGTCGCGTACGTGGATCGCTGGCGCCAGTCCGGCGCCGCGTGCGTGGGTCGATTGCGCGGTGTCCTGCCACAGCGACGGCGTCAGCCGCAGCAATAACGAGCGCGCCGGTTGCGACAGTACCCAGCGGGTGCTGCTGCCGGCCGGCACCACGCAATACTGGCCGTGCAGGCGCACGCCGCTGCGCTGATGGCCGTCCGCGCGGTAGGACACCGGCACCGGCGTGCCCAGATGCAGGCACAGCACGTGGCGCCCGTCCACGGGCGAGTCGAACACGCCCTGCGGTACCGGCGAGGTCAGCACGTCCAGCAGGGGCGCGCGGTCGGCGGCGGTGCGTGCCGACAGTGCCGTAGACGGCGGTGGGTAGCAGGCGGGGCGGTCGCTCATGGGGCGATCCTCGGCCCGGCGGACGGCGGCCGACAGTGCCGAAAATCATCCCTGCGTGCCCGGCACCGTCCGTTTGTGCGCGCCTATACGCAGGCGCGTTGCCAGGATGGACCGGTCACCCCACAGGACCGCATTCATGCAACGCCGACAGTTCATCACCCTTGCCGCTGCAAGCCTGGCCGCAGGCGTCGCCGGTGCCTACGCGCCGCAGGCCGTCGCACGCCGCCGTGGCGCGCAGGCGGCCGTTCACGCGCCGCTGGATGCCGCCGCCTACCGCGCCACCCGCCGCTATGCCGAACTGCCGTTCGGCAGGATCGCCTATGTCGAACGCGGCCACGGCCGTGCCGCGTTGTTCCTGCACGGTGCGCCGCTCAACGGCTACCAGTGGCGTGGCGCGATCGATCGCCTGTCGCCGTACCGTCGTTGCATCGCGCCGGACTTCATGGGCTTGGGGTATTCGGAAATTCCGGCCGATCAGCCGCTGGCCGCTAAGGATCAGGCGGCCATGCTGGACGCGCTGCTGGACGCGCTGAAAGTCGAACAGGTCGATATCGTCGCCAGCGACAGCGGCGGCGCGGTCGCGCAGTTGTTCCTGCTGCGCTACCCCAAGCGCGTACGCAGCCTGCTGCTGAGCAACTGCGACGTCGAACCCGACAGCCCGCCGCCCAAGATCCAGCCGGTGCTGGACATGGCGCGCGCCGGCACCCTGGCCGATGCCACCGCCGAATGGCTGACCGACCGCGCCAAGGCCCGTGCGACCTTCGGCGCCGCCGTCTTCGCCGACCCCAGCCGCTTCGCCGATGAGACCATCGACTACTACGTCGCCCCGTTGGTCGCCACGCCGCTGCGCCGCGCGCAGTATCACGCGTTCCACCTGGCGCTGACGCCCAATCCGCTGGCGGGGATCGAGGCGCAGCTCAAGCGCAGCCAGGTGCCCGTGCGTATCGTGTGGGGCGCGGCCGACGACATCTTCGATCAGGCCGACGCGGAGTACTTGGACCGAATCTTCCCGGGCTCGCGAGGCGTGCGGCGCGTGCCGAAGGGCAAGCTGTTCTTCCAGGAGGAATTCCCGGAGGTGATCGCAGAGGAGGCGCGCAGGTTATGGCGCGTGTGAGCGAAGCCGGTTGCGATCGCGGCGCGGCGTAGCGGGCGCGATGCCCCTCAGGATTCGAGCGGTGCCGGCCGCTCGGCCCGCTTCGTCGATTCCCTGGCCGGCACTCGGCGCGACCGCAGCGCGGCGCGATTGATGCGGTCGATCCAGGAGTCGCCGCGATCCACCGAGATGCGGAAGCCCTCTTCCAGCCACACGTTGCCGAACGCCACCGACGCCGACACGATCGCGAAGATGCCGAACACCCAGCCCTCGAACGTGCCCGGACCGAAATGCGCGGCGGCCACCGCGGAGGCCACGGCCACCGAGGCGCCGATGAAGTAGATCGCCAGCATCATCCGCCACACCGCCCTGCGGCGGGCGATGGTCGCGTGGCGCTTGTTGCGCCAGCGCACCATTTCGGTTTCGGGGTTGTAGTCGAACAGGTTCCACAGCTCCGACAACTGCCGCAGCGCTTCGCTCTTGTTGGGTTGCGCCAGCGCCAGATGGATCACGCGCACGGGCAGGTAGGCGCCGAACAGGTGGCGCACCGTCAGCTCCAGCCACAGGTCGTCCTGGATGCGGCTCTGGTCCCACATCTGCAGGAATTCTTTGCGGTTCTGGTTCTTGCGGTTGTGCAGACTGTTGATGCCCTTGGCCGCATACAGCACCAACAGCAGCAGCGCGACGGTGATCAGGAAGGACGTGCCCCCCGTGCCGAGTAACTCCGTCATCACGCGTCCCTGCCGATTGAACCCGGCCTATCTTTGCAGTTAGGGGGCAATAGCGAAAGAGGAGTGGCGTTGCGCGCGCTTCCGGGCGGTGTTTGGCGCTGTGGGGCGGTGGAGGTCGTGGGCCAACGGGGGGCGGAGTTGTCTGCGCTTGGGGAAATCGCGGCTTACGCCGCTCCCACAGGCGTTGCGGCGCGAATGGGGCGGGGCCCTGAACTCAGTCGCCGAACCGTAGCGAGGGCCGGTCGGCCGGTCCCTTAACCCGGCCCGGAGCAGCGCGCCAGCAGCGGCTGGAGCGCCCGCAGGGCCTCGGCCGGGCCCAGGCTTTGGAACGAAGTGGCGTCGAGTAGCTTGGTCTGCACCGGCGATTTGACCAGCGGCAGGATGTCCTCCAACTCGGCGGCGCTCGGTGGGTTTTGCGTGTCGCCCCAGCGGTTGTAGAGCGCGAACACGCGCAGGCCTTCGGGGCTGGCGTAAAAGCGTTCCATCTCCGCCCGCTCGTCCGCATTCAGCGCCTGATCGATGGCGTTCTGCATCGCAGCCTCCACCGCGGTGCCGGGAATGCGGTCGACGCAGGCGAGTTCGGCGGCCGTGGTCTCGTTGCCGCGCACCATCTTTTTCAGACCCTCGACATACGCCGAGGCCATGGCTTTGGCGGTGGCCGAGATCGGCGGGCCGTCTGCGGCGTAGGCGCACGTGCTCACAGCGATCGAAAGCAGCAGCGGCAGCGTGCGCAACATGGCGTTCTCGGGTGGGGGCCGGCAGCACCATCGCAGAACGGGCCGCGGCGATGCAAGCGCCCAGCCATCCAATCGCTTACGCACCGCTGACGGCATCGCAGCGCCCCGGGGTAGGAGCGGCGCAAGCCGCGACCGTGCACTCAGCCGCCTCGATGCCGGACGTGCGCAGTCGCGGCCGCCCTCAAAACATCTTGTCCGGATCCTTGATGAAGGTCCCCGCGAACTCCAGCCGGATGCCCTTGATCGCCGCTTTCAGCTTGGTCAGGTCGACGGTATCGGTGTCGCCAGCCTCCACCTTGGGCGAGGACAGCACCCAGTCGGTGTACAGCGTGGGCTCGGAATACGAGGTGCGGAAGTCTTCGGCGATGGCGGCGCGCACGCGGATGCAGTCGCCGGGTTGGTCGGGCGGGCTGCCGGCCAGGTCGTAGCGGAAGGTCAGGTTGACCGGCACGCCATGGAAGTGGAATTCCTTCATCTGCCCTTGGCTCAGACGCCGATCGTCGTAGGCGCCGTTGGTGCGCACGGTGAACTCGATTTCGCCCTTGCTGGGGCGTTGGCCGTCCACCCATTCCACCCAGGCGTAGATCTCGTTCACGCGCACGCGGCTGACGCGGCCCCAGTTGGCCAGCGGGCCGCGAGTGGGCGTGAGGCGCAGGTCGATGCGCTCGCCCTTGAGCAAGGCCTCGCAGGCATGCGTGGGCAGCGCGTACTTCTGCCGCGTGTAGGGTTGCGGCGGCGGGTTGAAGCTTTCCAGTGCGCGCGCCTGCAGCTTCTTCAGGTCGGCCAACGCGACCAGGTCGCCGGCCAGGTCGGCGATGCCGCGGTGGTGGTCGCGCGCGGGCAAGGCGTCGCTCAGCGCCCAGTAGCGGTAGGCGGCGTCGAACTGGGTCAGCGCCACCAGCATCGAACGCTGCACGGCGCGGTAGTTGCCCCACAGCACCACCATGGCCTGACCGGACAGCGTCTGTTCCTGCTTCAAGCCTTCGATCTCGGCCGCGACCGCGTCGTACTGGCGGCGCGCGATTTCGGTCTGCAGCTTGGAGCGCGCGATCTCCTGCACCAGCGGCGGCAGCGCGGCTTGTGCGGCGGTCAGCGCGCGGCCGTAGATCACCAGGATCTTGAGTTCCTTCAGATACTCCTCGGCGCCGCCGATGCCTTCCTTGATCGCCGGTGCCAGTTGGGTTTCCACCTCCACCCACAACTGGTCCCAGTACGCGCCGGCCGAGGGCGCGCCCTTGGCGTCGTCGGACATGGTCTCGCGGGTGAGCGCGGACAGGTCGTCGGCGAACTTCTTGGCGTTGTCGATCTTCTCCACGCTGGCGACGATCGCCATGCACATCTTGACGATCTTCTCGATGACCTGGCCGACTTTGACCAGCACCTTCATGATCTCGGCCAGCTTGGCTGCGGTGCTGGCCACGTCGGCGGCCGCCTTGGCCGCGCTGGCGGCGCCGCCGGCGTTGCCGCCGAACATCGAGGCCACGCCGGAGACGAAGGAGAACACCGCGCCGACGATGGCGAACGCGGCCTCGCGCTGCTTGGCTTCCTTCCAGGCGTCCATGCCGCGCTTGAACTCGCTTTCGGCGCGGCGCACGTTGGCGCTTTGCGGCTCGATCGAATTCTGCGCGCGCTGGATGTTGGCCGTGGCTAGACGCAGGTTTTCGGCCAGTTGCTGGCCGACCAACGTCTGGAAGGCGTTGCTGTCGTCCTTCTCGCCCAGCACGCGTTTGGCGGCCTGCTTGCGCGCGGCCAGGTCGTAGCTGCGGTCGCTGAGGCGGGCGAAGGTGCCGGCGTAGGCCTGCAGGGCGGGCACGTGTTCCTTGGCCAGGTCGCCGTAGAACGTGGCGCTCAGATACGGCACCTGGTCGGGGTCGAAACGCACCGGGCGCAGCAGTTCCTGCGCGCTGCGGCAGCCCAGCGCCACGGTCTGCCAGGCGCTTTGGTCCGGCATCAGCGCGATCAGGCCGTCCATGCGCGACAGCAGCTCCAGCGCCTGCTCGCCCTTGCCTTCCATGCCCAGCGCCTGCGCGGCGAACAGCATGCGCTCCAGCAGCGCCTTGCAGGCCGGCAGCGGCAGCGCGGTCAGGTTGATCGCTTCTTCGGTGAACGGCAGCGGTTTCTTCTCGTCCAGCGGGTAGGTGCTGACCACCACCTGCCGCGGCGTCAGCGGATTGGGCAGGTCGGTCTTGCCGCGCACCTCGTGCTGGCCCCATTGCGGGTCGTTCCATTTCATCCAGCGTTCGACGCTGCGCTTGACGGTGACCGGGCTGAGGTAGCCGACGTAGAAGCCCAGGCGGAAGGTGATTTCCCAGCCGCGCTTTTCCATCAGCAATTGCGCGCCGGCTTCCAGGCGCCGCGCCATCACCACGATGTGTTCGTATTCGCGGCAGAGAATGGGCGCGTCGTCGGCGTGCTGGGCGCTGACGGTGTCGGCGAAGATCAGCAGACGGTCTTCGTTTTCGCGCTCGGTCTTGATGCGGCGCGGCTGCTGTAGGGCATCGGCTAGGTCCAGGCGCATGCCCACCACCAGCCACCAGTTGTCGGCGCGGCTGACCCGCACCAGCGGGCCGGCGTGGTAGGGGTTGTCGATGATGGCGTCCCAATCGGGCTCGGCCCCGGCGGTGGGGGCGGTCGATAGCGTGGTCATGCAGCCTCCAGTGGTGTCCGCAAACACATCCGTGTTGCGGCGGGGGAGGCCAGGCCACGGGTTCCGGGACGTGGGCCGCAAGTGCGGCGAGTATACGCGCGCTTTAGATGCTTAAAAGGTGCCACTACCGTGCCGTGCGCCCGTGGGTTAGCTTGGCCGCTCGCCATTCCACAGGGGGAGTCGCATGGACGCTTACGGCAATCTGACCAGCGTCGAAGAGTTCTTCAGCAACCGGGTGCGTTTCGTCTCCTACTTGGACCCGGATGTGTCGATGGGCTATTTCCCGCCCGATGCCGATACCAGCGGCGCGCACTGCGCGCGCGTGCACCGGTTGTCGGCAGGCAACCCGAATCAGACGGTGTGGACGTCCAGCCCGGCCTCGCCGGACAGCTTCAGTTTGTCGCCGGACTGGGCGCAGTACCTGACCTGGCAATGCGGCGCGGGTGGCGTGCTACTGACCCAACCCATGGCCGACCCGGGTGACGGCAGCCTGGTCTTCGCGCCGGCGTTCAAGGTGGATTTCCTGCAGGGCGACTGCTGGTTCGCCTTGAACGACTTCGACCGCGACCAGGTGGTGGACATCAGCGAGTCGGGCACCGCCGAGGGCAACGCGATCATCGCGTTCCCGTGGAATGGCGGTGCGAACCAGATCTGGCGCGCGCAGGCGGTGTAACGCCCGTGGTCAGACGGCCAGGAAGTCCAGCACCGTCGCCACGAACTCGTCGTGAAACTCCACGTTCGCCAGATGCACGCCCGGCAGCAGCTTGAATTTTGCGCCGGGAATGGTGGCCGCGATCAGCTCGCCGTCGGCCGCGGTACTGACCGGATCGTACTGGCCGGCGATCACCAGGGTGGGGTTGCGGATCAAGGCGATGGGGCGGCGCAGGTCGGCGTCGCGCACGGCAGCGTAATTGCCGGCCAGGCCGTGGCGGTCGGTGGCCAACAGCATGGCGCGGTAGCGTTCCACCACCGGCGGGTTGGCCTGCAGCATGTGCGCGGGAAACCAGTTGGAGAGGAACACCTCCGCGGTCTCGCGCATGTCTGGCGCCTGCAGCACGGAATCGATGCGCGCGGCCCAGGGTGCGGCCGGCCCCCAGTGGGCGGCCGTATTGCTGAGGACCAGGCGGTCGATGCGTTCGGGCGCGTGCACGCCCAGCCACTGGCCGATGAAGCCGCCCAACGACAGGCCCAGGAAGTGCGCGCGTTGGATGCCCAGCGCATCCATCAGCTCCAGCGCGTCGCGGCCCAGGCGATCCAACGAATAGGCGCCGGGCGCGACGCCGGAGCCGCCGTGGCCGCGGGTGTCGTAGCGCAACACGCGGTAATGGCGCGCCAGCGCCGGGACTTCTTCGTCCCACATGTGCAGGGTGGTGCCGATGGAGTTGGACAGCACCAGCACGGGCAACGCCGGGTCGCCGTCGAAACGGTAGGCGATGCGGTTGCCGTCGCCGGCGTCGAGGTAGTGGGTGTCGCTCATGCCTGATCTCCCGAGGGCGGCGCCGTTGCGAACCGGACGGTTCGCGAAAGGGCGGCGCGGGCCATGGAAGACAGGCTAGTTGCGGCGGCGGTGGCTTGATATTACAAAGAGTTCAAAGTCTTTGTAAGAAAGTCCGACATGGCCGATTTCACCCTGCACGACCTGCAATGCTTCGACGCCGTGGTTCGGGCCGGCGGCTTCCAGGCCGCCGCGAACGTGTTGCACCGTTCGCATCCGGCGGTGTTCGCCGCCGTCGCCAAGCTGGAGCGGCAGCTCGGACTGAGCCTGTTGGACCGCAGCGGCTACCGCGTGCGTCCGACGCAGGCGGGACTGTCCCTGCATCGGCGCGCGCAATCGCTGTTGCGCGAACTCGACGGCCTGCGCACGCATGCCGAGCAACTGGCGATGGGCGAGGAAAGCGAGCTGCACATCGTGATCGGCGACCTGTGCCCGCGGCCGCAGGCCTTGGGGCTGTTGGGGCGATTCTTCGCGCAATGCCCGGGCACGCGCCTGCACCTGCACTTCGAGGCGGTCACGGGACCATGGGAGCGGCTGTTCGACGGCGATGCCGACCTGATCCTGCATCGCGTCGACAAGGGCGATCCGCGGCTGGAATGGCTGGATCTGGGCAAGGTCGCGATGGTGCCGGTGGTCGGCGCGGGTCTGCTGCCCACGCCGTTGCCGCGCGCGCTCACGCCCGAGCGCATGCGCGCCTACACCCAATGCGTGATGCGCGATACCGCGCGCCATACGCCCGCGCGCGACTACTTCGTGATCGAGGGCGCGCCGCAGTGCACGGTCGGCGATCAGCTGATGAAGAAGGAAATCATCCTGCAGAACCTGGGCTGGGGGCACATGCCCAGGTTCCTGGTCGAAGACGAATTGCGCGACGGACGGCTGCGGTCGATCGCCGGGCGCCATTTTCCGGGCCGCGTCGAGGAGTTGGTGGTGGCGCGTCGCCGCGACCGTCCGCAAGGACCGGTCGCGCAGCGGTTGTGGCAGTACCTGGAAACGCAGGCGCCGCAACTGCGGCTTGCGCTGGAACCCGGACCCGCCGTCGCGAAGACGCGCGCCAGGCGCGGAGCCGGCAAGCACTGAGGCGCAATGCGTTCACCCGTACCGCACCGCGTTCCGCCGGTCGTGCGTCTGCGTTTCACGGATAGCCACGAAACAGCGGTGTTTGCGGGTTGACCGCCGTCATCGGGCCGGGAAGACTGCGCTCACCCAAGCGGCATCCGGAGCGTAGGCGATGGATTGGCAGACGGTGGTAGTCGGCGTTTTGGTGTTGATCAATGTCGTGGCGTCGTTGGCGGTGATGCGCAGCCCGGTGTTGTCGGGCGGTCAACGGCTGGTGCAACTGGGGCTGATCTGGTTGCTGCCCTTGATCGGGGCGGTCATCTGCCTGGCATTCGCGATCACGGAAGCGCGCGCGGTGCGCGACTCCCTGTCGCCGGCTCAGGTATCCATCGATCATGGCGACGGCGGTTTCGTCGCGACCAGCCCGTTTGCCGGCGACTGTTTCGGCGGTGGCGATGCCTGCGGAGGTGGCGACGGGGGTGGCGGAGGCGACTGATCCCGCGGCGTTCCAGTAAGCTGGACGCATGCCCACCTATATCGCCCTGCTGCGCGCCGTGAATGTCGGCGGCACCGGAAAGTTGCCGATGGCCGAGCTGCGCGCGATGTGCGAAGCGGCGGGCTTCGAGGACGTGCGCACCTATATCGCCAGCGGCAACGTGCTGTTGCGCAGCGCCAAGGGTGCGGAGCACGTCAAGCGGACGCTGGAAAAGAAGCTGGCCGAGTACGCCGGCAAGCCCGTGGGCGTGATCGTGCGCGACGGCGCCGACCTGGCGCGGGTGCTGGCCGCCAATCCGTTTCCGCAGGGCGCGCCCAATCGGGTGGTGACGATCTTTCTGGACGCCGCGCCGCCCAAGGACACGCTGGAGAAGGCCAAGCACCTGCGCGACGAGCAGATCGCGCTGGGCGAACGCGAGATCTACGTGCATTACGGCGACGGCATGGCGGACTCGAAGCTGGCGATTCCCGCCGCGGCGACGGGCACGGCGCGCAACATGAACACCGTGGCCAAGCTGATCGAATTGTCGAAGGCGGTCTAGACCATCGCCGCATCGCAGCGTTGCATGCGCGGGCGCGCCGCTCGCTTGACCTCAAGCGCACTTGAGGCCTTAGCGTAGGGGCATCTCCCAGAGCTTTCGCCGCCATGACGCCGCAACTGCAAGACCTGGACCTCTATCTGCGCCGCCTGGGCTACGCCACCGCGCCGGCGCCCACCCTCGATACCTTGCGCGATCTGCAACTGCGGCACACCTCGACCTTCGCCTTCGAAACCCTGGCCGCGCTGCTGCACGCGCCGGTGGCGGTGGACCTGCCGTCGCTGCAGCGCAAACTGCTGCAAGACGGTCGCGGCGGCTACTGTTACGAGCTCAACCGGCTGTTTCTGGCCTTGCTGCAGGATCTTGGTTTCGAAGCGCGCGGCGTGACCGGCCGGGTGGTGATGGGCGGGCCCGAGGACGCGTTGCCGGCGCGCACGCATTTGTTCGTGCAGGCGACCGTGGCTGGCGTGCCCTACCTGGCGGACGTGGGCTTCGGCAGCATGGTGCCGACCGGGCCGCTGCGCCTGGACAGCGAGCAGCCGCAGGCCACGCCGCACGAGGACTACCGCGTGAGCCGTTTCGGCGAGGGATACATCCTGCGCGCCCGCGTCGGCGACGAATGGCGCGGTCTGTACGTGTTCGACCTGCAGCCCACCGCCGAGATCGACTACGTGGTGGGCAACTGGTACGTGTCCACCCATCCCGAATCCCCGTTCCGCGGTCAACTGTACGCCGCGCGCATGGGGCCGGGCCTGCGCAAGACCCTGCGCAACGGCAGCTATGCGGTGCACCGCCTGGGCGCGGCCAGTGAGCGAAGGGAACTGGAGGATGCCGACGCGGTGTTGGCGGTGTTGCGCGACGAGCTTGGCATCCGCGTGCCGGTGGATCGGGAGATTCACGCCGCGATTTCGCAGCGTTTGGCGCTAGCAAAGTAGCGACGCTGGCCGACCAGCCATGATGCGCATCAACGCACTCGCTGCGCGGAGCTGCACCCGGAATAGAACGTTTCGCAGGCGCCGCCGGAGTCCTGGCCGCACTGATTCAAAGCGCCGGATACCGCGTCCTTCTCGGACGGTGCCCTGAACGACACGAAGGTCCCGCCGTTGCCCTCGCCCCAGGCGGAAGCGGCGCATTGGTTGTGGTATTCCAGACTGATCTTGCAATTCGTGCCGCCGTGATCGCGGCAACGCGCCAGCGCAGCGTCCACCGCTTTGCGCTTGCTGGGCATGTCCGTCACGGCTCCCATGTTGCCCGTGGCCGAATCGATGGCGATCGCACCCCAGCGCGTCGCCCAGACGGGTGCCGGCGGCGATGAGTCGGCGTCGCCTTGGGTGGGTGGCCCGGGAATGCACTGCGACTGACCCTGTGTCCAATTGGGATTGGGCACGAAGTTGTCGGGACAGCCTTGCTCGGCTTTCGCATTCGCCGCCAAGGCGGCCATCAGCACCGTGGCCCACGCACATTTGGAAAGCTTCGCTTTGCCGCTCGCCAACGCTCTTGGATTGCTCACTGCACTTGCTCGGCGTAGCTGCATTCGGTCAGGAAGATCTCGCAGCTTTCCGCGCGCTGTCCGCATTCCCGCAATGCGACCTGCTTGGCCACCGTGGCGTTCACGCCGCCGCCTGCGGAGATCGCATACGTGCCCGCCGCCTCTTTGCCCGAGGCGATCGCCGCGCATTGATTGGTGAACGTCAGCAAGAGTTTGCACTGCGTTCCGCCGCGAACCTGGCAGTCGCGCATGGCCTCCTTCTCGGCCTTGCGCTTGCTCGTCATCGCCGTGGCGACGCCGATCTTGCCGGTCACGACGTCGCTTGTGAAGGCGCCCCAGCGCCGCTCCCACGTTTCGAACGGTCCGCTGTACCCGCTGCCGCCCGCCGGAATGCACTGGACATTCGGCGTGCCCGCCGCATTGGGAATGAAACCGGCGGGGCATCCGTCTTCCGCGGCCGCGGGTCTCGCAAGCGCGAGCATCGATGCCAGGACCAGTAAACCGCCGAAGTTTTTCATCTTGTCGTTCCCCAGCCGATTGCGCCGATAGATCGTGTGGTGTCGGCCTGCGGTTCGCGCAGGCGCAGCCGATCGTTGCGTCGCGGTCGGGAACCGGGTCGGGCGGGCGCGCGCCGGTCGAAACCAAGGCGTTCCTGACGGGTCCCGGCTGGAGCCGCCGCATGCCGATGGCGGCACTCGGGGATGGTATCGACGGCCGCTGCGCCAGCGCGCGCATGCGCCGTGCTGTGCGGCAAGGCGTGCGGCGGAGGCGCTACGCCGATGGCAAAAACGAACAGCCCCGCCGTAGCGGGGCTGTTCGAATGCGGTATTCGGCCGATCAGTGGTGCAGCAGCACGTCGGCGATGATGCCGGTGGCCACCGCGATCAGGATCATGCGGCCGTCGTCCATGCGCACCCAGCGGTGGCCGCGCGGCGGCGGGGCGACGTGGTAACGCGGGTAGTCGTCGATGTAGTAGCGCGGCTGCATGTAGACCACGTCGATGCGCTGGCCGCGGCGGTAATCCTTGTTCCAGCCGCGGTGGCGGCCGCGGTTGCCGTCGTAGCTGTAGTAGTAGCGGCCGTCGTAGCGGTCGTAGCCGCGGTAGTCGCGGCGGTCGTGATGGTGGCGGTCGTCGTCGCGGCGGTAGCGGTAGTCGTCGCGGCCGCGGCTATGGCGCCGGTCGTCGTCGTCGTCGCGATCGCGGTGGTGGCGACCGTGGCCGCGGCCGTTGTCGTGGTCGCGGTCGTAGGCCAGGGCGGGCGTGGACAGGGTGGCGAAGGTGAGCGCGGCGGCCAGCAGCAGGCGTTTCATGAAGCTCTCCGTTGACGTCGGGTGGCCCCGACTTGTCGTATGCGTGTGGCCGCATCATCGACGAAACGCGGCGCGCGTCGAGGGGTCGCGCGCGCCGCGTTTAACCAAGCTTTAAACCTCGCTAGCGCGCCGTTCAGCGCAAGCGTGACGGTAATCGCTTACACGAACATGCCGCCGGAGGCCTCGATGCGCTGGGCGTTGATCCAGCGGTTGTCCGGCGACAGCAAGGACGCGAACACGCCGCCGATGTCGTCCGGCAGGCCGACACGGCCCAGCGCGGTCTGCGAGGCGACATAGGCGTTGAGCTGGGCGTTGTCGCGCACGGCACCGCCGCCGAAGTCGGTTTCGATGGCGCCCGGGGCGACCACGTTGACGGCGATGCCGCGCGGGCCCAGTTCCTTGGCCATGTACTTGGTCAGCACCTCGATCGCGCCCTTCATCGAGGCGTAGGCGGCGTAGCCGGGCAGGGCGAAGCGGGTCAGGCCGGAGGAGACGTTGACGATGCGGCCACCGTCGGCGATCAGCGGCAGCAGCCTCTGGGTCAGGAAGAACACGCCCTTGAAATGGATGTTCACCAGTTCGTCGAACTGCGCCTCGGTGGTTTCGGCCAGCGAGGCATGGATGCCGGTGCCGGCGTTGTTGATCAGGTAGTCGAACTGCGTGCGCTGCCAGTGCGCGGCCAGGGCCTGGCGGACCTGATCGGCGAAGGCCTCGAAGCTGCGGCTGTCGCCCACGTCCAGCTGCAGGGCGACGGCGCGGCGGCCCAGGGCCTGGATCGCGGCGACCACGGCGTCGGCTTCGGCGCGGTTGCTGCGGTAGGTCAGGATCGCGTCGCTGCCCTGGGCGGCCAGCTTGAGGGCGGTGTTGCGGCCGAGGCCGCGGCTGGCGCCGGTGATCAGGGCGATGGTGGGGGCGGTCATGGCGGACTCCGGAGTGGGTGGGGACGGTCGCCACTCTATTGCCGGGATTTATCGCGATAAATCTGCATAATTCGATTTATCTGTTCGTGATTCACGAACAATGGCCGTCACCGGAGCGCCCGCCATGAACCAGATCGACGCCATGCACGTCTTCGTCCGGGTCGCCGAGCTGGCCAGCTTCACCCGTGCCGCCGACAGTCTGGGCCTGCCCAAGGCCAGCGCCTCCACCGCGGTGCAGCAGCTGGAAAACCAGCTCGGCACGCGCCTGCTGCACCGGACCACGCGCAAGGTCCAGACCACGCAGGACGGGCAGGTGTACTACGAGCGCTGCAAGGAATTGTTGGCCGAGATGGACGAGCTGCAGGGCCTGTTCCGGCAGGGGCCGCAGGCGCTGCGCGGGCGTTTGCGCGTGGACATGCCCAGCGGCATGGCGCACAGCGTCGTGATTCCGCGCCTGCCGGAGTTCCTGGCCCAGCATCCGCAGCTGGAGCTGGAGCTGAGCAGCGCCGACCGCCGGGTCGATCTGGTGCGCGAGGGCTTCGATTGCGTGGTGCGGGTGGGCGCGCTCGCCGACAGCGCGCTGATCGCGCGGCCCTTGGGGCAGTTCCGGGTCGCCAACTGCGCCAGTCCCGCTTACCTGCAGCGCTACGGCACGCCGCGGACGCTGGAGGATCTGGCCTCGCACCGCCTGGTCCACTACGCGGCCAGCCTGGGCGGGCGCGCCGACGGTTGGGAGTACTGGGACGGCAGCGCCTACCGCAGCCAGCCCATGGCCGGCGTGCTGACCGTCAACAACACCGAGGCCTACCGCAGCGCCTGCCTGGCCGGCCTGGGCCTGATCCAGGCGCCCTTGCTGGGGCTGGTGCCGGACCTGCAACGCGGCGCGCTGGTCGAGGTGCTGCCGCAGCTGTCGGCCGAGCCCATGCCGGTGTCGCTGGTGTACGCGAACCGCCGCAACCTGCCGCAGCGCGTGCAGGTATTCATGCAGTGGATGGCGCAGCTGCTGGCGCCGCACCTGGACGCGCCCGGCCGGGGGTCATAGCCGCGAAAAAAGTTTCGCAGCAGATGTCGATCCCGGGTGCCATGGATCGTCGCCAGGAAGAGCAGGCCGAACACCACCCCGTACCGGCCCGCCGATTTAGCCCTCCACTCACAAGGACTCCGTCATGACCACCAAGATCTTCGTCAACCTGCCCGTCCAGGACCTGGACCGCTCCGTCGCCTTCTATACCCAGCTGGGCTATTCGTTCAACGCCAAGTTCACCGACGAGAACGCCACCTGCATGATCGTCTCCGACGACATCTACGTGATGCTGCTGGTCAAGCCGTTCTTCCAGACCTTCGTCAGCAAGCCGATCGGCGACGCCCATCAGAACGTGCTGGCGATCCTCAGCATCAACGCCGAGGACCGCGCGGGCGTCGATGCGCTGGTCGAGAAGGCGATCGCCGCCGGCGCCAAGTCGCCCGAGGCCAAGGACTACGGCTTCATGTACCAGCGCGGCTACGAAGACCCGGACGGCCACCAGTGGGAAGTGTTCTACATGGATCCGGACGCCGACCCGAGCGCCGTGCAGGGCTGACCGTAACGCGGCGCCGCGCCTGCGCCGCTGTCCTGTCCTCCCTCGCGCATGCGTGCGGGGGAGGACAGCCAGGCCGGGCGCCTACTGCGAGATCGCGGCCGTGCGCCCAGGACCGAAATCGACCCGGCGGCGTTCGCGGATCGCGTCGCCGTCGATGCGGCCTTCGACCAGTTCATAGCCGAGCAGGGCGAACACGCGATCGCCGATGAAGATCGGGCGCGCGTTGCCGTACCAATCCACGCAGCTCACCTGGCAGCCGTCGTCGACGCTGGGCGAGGTGCGCGCGTCGAGCTGGCCCATACGGCTCAGGCGCAGGGCGCGGTTGCGCAGATAGACGACGCTGGCCTGGCCGGGCGCTTCGTGCGCGCGGGCATCGGTGCGCAGGATCGGCAGGCCGGCGATGCCGTCCTGTTCGCCGGTCGGCCGATAGAAGAAGCCGTGCGTGCGCTGGTCGCCTTCGGCTACCGACGGATAGACGTAGCGGCCTTCCAGCGCCGCGTGCTCGCCCAGGCGCACGCCGCTGAAGTGCAGGTCGTTGCCGCTGGGCCCGACCATCAGGGCGTGCTGCCCCATGGCCTCGATGCGGCCCACCGCGTGCGGCAGCGCCAGCACCTGCGGCGGGGCGTCGCTGGCGTAGCGCAGGGCCAGCGCGGTGCTGGCGGGGCTGCGTTCGGATTCGCCGTACCAGTCGGCTCCGCTGCCCAATAGCAGCCAGTCGCCGACATAGCGGTTTTGCAAGGAGCCGTAGCCGACGCGGATGCCGGGCAGGGCGCGGTAGTGTTCGCGGCGCGCGCTGGCGGCGGCGTCGCCGAACTCGTCCAGGGACACGCGCAACAGCGCCAGTTCGCCGGCCTGGGCCTGGTCGCGCCACATCGCCTGGCCTTCGTAGTCGCTGCCGACCAGCACGTTGAGATAGCCGTCGCGCTGCAGGAACGACATCTGGTCGATCGGGCTGCCGCTGGTGCGCAAGGCCGACGGCGCGGCGCCGTCCAGCGGCAGGCGGAACACCGAGGAGGTCGCGCGGTTGCGCTTCGGATCGGACGATCCGTTCACCCACACGTAGACCGCGTCCTGCGAGACGTAGAACTCGCGCGAGGGGCTGCCGAGTACAGCCGTGGCCTGGCAATCCAGTTCGGCCGCGGCCAGGTCGCAGACGCTGACGGTGTGCAGCACGACGGAGTACAGCTGCGTCGAGGTGTCGAGCGCGTCGAAGATGCGGTTGGCCGGCAGGATGCGTTTGAATTCGCCCGGCTGTGCGCCCGGCCGCCAGTGGCGCAGCGCGGGCAGGTGCGATTCGGGATCGTCCAGACGCACCGGCACCGGCGCGTAGAAGATCAGCTGCCGGCCGATCAGGCGGCTGGCGTAGTTGCGCTGCGAGTAGTAGTCGCCGCTGCGCAATTGATACGTGGCGCGATGGCGCAGGCCGCCCTGGTCGCCCAGTTCGAACACGCCGACCTCGGTGCCGCCGCGGTCGTAGCTGTAGCCGATCACGACCACGTCCTTGCCCGACACCAGCATCTCGTCGTACCAGGTGCCGCTGGGGTCGGAGCCGGGCGCGAACGCGTCGACGGTGGCGACCGGGCGCAGGCCGCCGTCGCCGATGCGGATCGAGAACAGGCGGCCGCGGCGCAGCACGATCAGGTAGTCGCCGGCCTTCTTGACGATGTCGCCCTCGTCCACGCCCTGGGTCTGGACGTTGGTGATGGTGTCGGCGGCGGGCGCGGCGGCCGGCGCGGCCACGCTCAGTTGCGCAGGTTCGCTCGCGGCGGCGGCGTCGGCCATCGCCATGGGGGCCGGCGGCGGCGACGGCGGCGGAGGCGGAGGCGGCGCGGACGAGTACAGCGCCTCGGCCTCGGCCTGTCGCCGCTGGCGGCTCTGCTGCACCTTGGACAGCGCTTTTTCGAACGCGGCATCGTCCTGGAACGCGGGCAGGCGATGGTTCGGTTGGGTGGTGGACGGTGTGGCGCGCGGGGCGCAGGCGGCCAGGAGCACGGCCCCCAGCGCGATGGACACGACGACGTTCCGGCTCATGCGGTTCCCCGATGCGGATGCGACCGCTCATGGCGAGCGGCGTGCCTGGGCCGGTGAGGCGGCCCGAGGGTGTCAACGCGCGGGGTGGGGGAATGGGGTCGAAGCATCGCTTCCGGCACAGTCCCAAGACCGGCGGGGTTGCGATCATCGCGCCATCCCACCCTGCGCCGCGACGAGTCCTCGATGAAGACGATCCTGCCCCAGCTCCGATTGCGCATGCGCGGCCTCGCGCCGATCTGTTGGCTGCTGCTGTCGGGCGCGCTGGCCGGGCCGGTCCTGGCGGGCGAGGGCACGGCGACGGCCGCGGACGGCACTCGCCTCCACTACGTCGACAACGGCCGTGCGAGCACGCAGCCGACGCTGGTGTTCGTGCCTGGCTGGGGCATGGACCATACGATCTGGGACGCGCAGTTGGCGGCGTTCGATGCGACGCATCGGGTGGTCGCGATGGACCCCCGCTCGCAGGGCGCATCGCAGCAGACCGGCAGCGGCAATACCCCGGAGGGGCGGGCGGGCGACATCGAAGCGGTGCTGGCCGCGCAGGGTCTGGACACCGTGGTGCTGATCGGTTGGTCGCAGGGCGTGCAGGACGTCGCGGCCTACGTGGATCGCTATGGCACCGGACGCGTCGCGGGGTTGGTGCTGGTGGATGCCGCGGTGTCGAACGGTGCGGCCGCGGTCGCCGCCGATCCGCAGGCCGCGCAGCAGTTACTGCAGCGGATGGCGGTGTATGCGGCGCATCCGCGCGAGTACCTGCGCGGGATGATGGGGGCGATCTTCGTCAAACCGCTGGCGCCGGAGCGTCTGCAGCAGCGGGTCGACATCGCCTTGCGCACGCCGGTGAGCACGGGCGTGGCGATGCTGGTGGCGGATCTGTACGGCATGGACCGCAGCGCTGCCTTGAAGAAGTTCGACAGGCCGACCCTGATCGTGGCCTCGGCGGGCTCGGCTGAGTTGCAGGCGCAGCGCGCAGCCGCCGCGCAGATACCCGGCGCGGTGCTGGAGGTCGTGACCGATGCGGGGCACGGGGTGTTCGTGGATCAGCCCGAGGTGTTCAACGCGGCGTTGCGGCGGTTCTTGCTGAAGGCGCAACGATAGCGGTTGCGACGGCGCGCGTCGGACGGGACGTCGGCGTGCGTGTGGCGCATCGCGGCTTACGCCGCTCCCACAGAGAGCAGGCGTCGCCGCCTTCGGAACTTCGCTTGGCCTTGGCTTGCTGTGGGAGCGACGTGAGTCGCGATAGCGCGGCTTCGGTGAGTTGTGCGGTCGCGGCTTACGCCGCTCCTACCCCAAGGCTGAGCCGTTGCCGCGAAGGGCTCACACGCCCGGTTGCTTGAGTTCGCGGTCGAGCCAGCGGTTGATCAGCGACTTCTCGTAGCGCAGCGGGTCGGTGTTGCTGAAGGTGTTGGCGTTGCTGAGGTAGCTCATGTCGCTGAGCTTGCGTTCGCCCTGCGCGATCACCTGGCCGTCGGCGCCGATGCGGCGGAAGTTGAGGGTGATGCGCGGCGGGTAGATGTCGCGGATGAAGCGGGTGTCGTTGAAGGCGATGCCGCGCCAGGGCTCGTAGTTGCCGGCGCGGCGGATGTCGACGATGTCGACTTCCAGGCGTTCGCCGGCGGGCAGGCGCTTCTGCGCGCGCTGGCGCAGGTGCAAGGCGAGATCCTCGACCCAGTTGCCGCGCTTGGCTTCGCTGGAGTTGCCGCTGTAGCGGATCTCGGTGAACTGGGCCGGATTTTCCCAGCGCACCTCGACCGGGCCTTGTTCGGGCAGCGCGCGCGGCGCGTCGGGGTCGGTGACGTTGCGGGTCTTGGCGTGGGCCGCGCCGGCCAGGCTCAGGGCGAGCGCGGCGGCGATCAGGGCGGGACGGAGAATCATGGGTGGCTCCGCATGCAGGGCGCGCTGTGGCGACGTCCCGATTGTCCGCCCGCGCGCGGGGCAGGCGCAAATGCCGCCGGCGCCTTGCTTTAGCTCGCGCTCAGCGCTTCGATCAGCGCGCGCGCCGCGGCCGACAGCTGCCGGTGCGGGGCGTAGATCAATGAGAACGGACGGCTGCGCCCGCGCGCCTGCGGCAGTACTTCGCTCAGGCGTCCGGCGCGCAGGCGTTCGCCGACGATGAAGTCGTAGCTTTGGCAGATGCCGTAGCCCTGCTCGCTCAGCGACACCATGCCCAGCGGATCGTCGGACACGCGCAGCGCGCCGGCGGGCGTCCAGTCGCGATCGCGGCCGTCCTCGCGCAGGATCCACGGCGCCACGCGGCCGCTGCTGGGCATCACGAACGACAGGCACTCGTGTCGCGCGAGTTCGTCGATGTCGCGCGGCACGCCCGCGCGCTCGAGGTAGGCGGGCGAGGCGACCAGGCACATCGGCGCGTCCTCGAGCTTGCGCGCGACCAGGCCGCTGTCGGGCAGTTCGCCCAGGCGGATCGCCAGGTCGTAGCCCTCGGCGACCAGATCGACGTTGCGGTTGGCGATGCTCAATTCGATGCGCACGCGCGGATGGCGTCGCGCGAACGCCTGCAGCCGCGCCGGCAGACGGTAGTGGCCGTAGGTGGTCGGCACGCTCAGGCGCACGCTGCCGGTCAACTCGCCGCCGCGGCCCTGCAGGCTGCGCTCGGCCTCGTCGATCAGCGCGAACGCGGCGCGCGACTGTTCCAGGTACAGGCGCCCGGATTCGGTCAGGCCCAGGCGGCGGGTGGTGCGCCGTAGCAGTTGCACGCCCAGGCGGGTTTCCAGGCGTGCGATCGCGCGGCTGATCGCCGAGGGCGTGGTGCCCAGGGCGGTGGCGGCGGCGGTGAGCGAACCGCGCTCGACCGCGTTGGCGAAGGCTTCCACGTCGGCGAGGTGGTCGTAATGGCGGCTCATTTTTGCGCTCTGCGCATGAGTAATTTGTCGCTAGGCCAGTTTATCGTCATAAACATCGGAAATAGAGTGTCCACACCGGGTCGAAACCGACCCTTCCCCAAAGGATTCCGCCATGACCGCTCTGTTCGCCGCCGCCCTGTTCGGCCTGTCCGCCGCCGCCACGCCGCCGCCGGCTGCCCCCAAGCCGGTGCTGATGGTGCTGACCAGCCACGGCAGCAAGGGCAGCACCGGCCAGCCCACCGGCTTCTACCTGGGCGAGGTGACGCATCCGCTGGCGGTGTTCGACGCGGCCGGCATCCCGGTCGAGTTCGCGTCCATCCAGGGCGGCGAGCCGCCGGTGGACGGCGTCGAGCTCGACGACGCCACCAATGCGCGTTACTGGAACGACGCCCGTTTCCGCGACGCGATCCGCAACACCGCGCGCCTGGACACGGTCGACAGCGGCAAGTACTCGGCGGTGTTTTACGCCGGCGGCCACGGCGCGGTCTGGGATTTCCCCGACAGCCCGGCGGTGCAGCGGGTGACGCGCGAGGTGTACGAATCCGGCCAGGTGGTGGCCGCGGTCTGCCACGGACCGGCCGCGCTGGTGAACGTGAAGCTCAGCGACGGCAGCTATCTGGTGGCCGGCAAGCGCGTGAGCGCGTTCACCGACGAGGAGGAGCGCGCGGTGAAGTTGGAGAACGTGGTGCCGTTCCTGCTGGCCAGCACCTTGAACGCGCGCGGCGCGCAGCATCAGGCGGCGCCGAACTGGACCGCGAAGGTCGTGGTCGACGGGCGCCTGGTCACCGGCCAGAACCCGCAGTCGGCCACCGCCACCGCCGAGGCGGTGCGCGATCTGCTGCGCAAGCCCGCGTCCGCCCGCTGACGCGCGCGCGTTGTGCCATCGCCGCGCCGTCCTCGTCCGGTGCGGGCGAGGACGGCCGGAGAATTCGCGCACGATCGGATGCGGACGGCGCGTGGACCGGCGCGCGAACTGAGGCGCCGGTCATCCCAAAGTCCCATACCCCGCGTTGCAGCAAGCCCTACACTCGTGGCCACCATTCGCTCTGGGGAGAGGTCGCATGAGGTTGCGCAAGCTCGCGTTGTCCGCCGCATTGTCCTTGGGTCTGGTCTGCACCGCGCAGGCGCAGACCGCGCCGCCCGCCGCGCCGATCGCGCTGAAAGCCGCGCATCTGTTCGACGGCCGCAGCGGACAGCTGGTGTCGCCGGGCGTGGTGGTGGTGCGCGGCGACCGCATCGTCGCGGTGGGCCGCGACGCGGCGATTCCCGCCGACGCGCGCGTGATCGATCTGGGCGACGCGACCCTGCTGCCGGGCTACATCGACGCGCACACGCATCTGGCCTCGGACCACAGCGAGAACTGGGCGCAGGGCTTCTACGAGAACATGCTGCGTTTCCCCACCGAGCAGGCCTTCCACGCCCAGCGCAACGCGCAGGCGGCGCTGATGGCGGGCGTGACCAGCGCGCGCGAACTGGGCGCGCCGGACTTCGTCGACATCGGCCTGCGCAACGCGATCAACGCCGGCCTGGTGCAGGGGCCGCGCATCATCGCCGCGGGCCACGCCCTGGGTTCCACCGGCGGCCACTGCGACAGCGTCAACGCGCCGCCGGACCGCGTGCGCCCGGCCGGTCCGTTGGAAGGCGTGTGCAACGGCGCCGAGGAATGCCGGCTGGCGGTGCGCCAGCAGATGAAGTTCGGCGCCGACGTGATCAAGATCTGCGCCTCCGGCGGCGTGCTGTCCGAATCCGACCCGGTCGACGTGCCGCAGCTGACGCCGGCCGAACTGGACGCGATCATCGGCGAGGCCCACAACTGGGGCCGCAAGGTCGCCGCGCACAGCCACGGCGACGTCGCCGCGCGGCTGGCGGTGGAGGCCGGCATCGATTCGATCGAGCACGGCAGTTTCCTCACGCCGGCCACCTTGCAGCTGATGAAGAACAAGGGCGTGTACCTGGTGCCCACGCGCATGACCCAGCTGTGGGTGGACGAGAAGGCCGACACCTATCCGCCCAAGATCGGCGAGAAGGCGCGCGCCGCCGCCGCCGCGCACACGCAGATGTTCAAGCACGCCTTGAAGATCGGCGTGCCGATCGCCTACGGCACCGACTCGGCGGTGTTCCCGCACGGCCTCAACGCGCGCGAGTTCGGCGACTACGTCGACATGGGCATGAGCCCGGCGCAGGCGCTGATGACCAGCAGCCAGGGTTCGGCCAAATTGCTGGGCATCGACAAGGACACCGGCACCCTGGAGGCCGGCAAGGCCGCCGACATCGTCGCCGTGTCTGGGGACGTGATCCAGAACGTGCGCGCGACCGAAAAGCCGGTGCTGGTGATGCGCGCCGGAGTGGTGGTCAAGGGCGCTACGCCCTGAACTGGTGCAATGAAAAGAAAGCCGGAGCGACGCGCGGTCCCAGTCCGCGCGCCGCTCCGGGGATCTCCCTGACGAGGAGGGCCACAGCTTGCCGCGGCGCCGTCGCAGCAGCCGAGACTGGCCTATCGGCGGGCTTCGCCGATCTGTCTTGTGGCAAGCCGCGCCCCGGCGCAGCGGATCGGCGGCGCCGGCTCAGGCGCCGACGGCCTGCCGCACCATGCCGATATCGCGCACCGGGCGCACTTCGATGCAACCCGAATTGGCCCAGGGGAACTGCGCGGCGATGCGCAGCGCCTCGTCCATGTTCTCGGCCTCGATCAGGTTGAAGCCGCCCAGGTATTCCTTGGTTTCGGCGAACGGGCCGTCGGTGATGGTGGTGCGGCCGCCGCGCACGCGCACCGATTTGGCGGTGGTCGGGGCTTCGAGCTGCTGGGAATCGAGCAGGTAGCCCTGATCGCGCAACTCGTCGGCATGCAGCAGGCACTCGCGCATCATGCTCTTGGCCTCGTCGGCGGGCACGTCGCCGAGCAGGCTGTCGTCGTTGTAGATCATCACCAGAAATTTCATTCGCGGTCTCGGAGCGGGGGCGGACGTGGCAATGTGCAGCCACACCGCAGGTGCCGCAAGGTGTCATTAGTTTGGCGGCCGGCGGACAGGGGCCGCGCGCGCGTCAGGGCGAGTGCGCATGCGCGCGGCTAGCGCGCCAGCGCGGGGCCCCGCGCTGGCGGATGGCCATCGGCGACCGGCGCCAGGCGGTTCTCGGACGGCGGTTCGGGCGGCGCGCGGCGCTGGCCTAGCCAATGTTCGGCCTCGCCCAAGGCGGTGCGGTCCAGCCGGCAGAGGCGCACCCGTCCGGTCTTGTGCGAGCGCACCAGGCCGCTGTCCTCCAGGACTTGCAGATGCTGCAGCACCGCGGCCAGGGACATGGCCAGCGGCTGGGCCAGTTCGCTGACGCTGGCGCTGCCCCGCTGCAGGCGCTCTAGCATCGCGCGCCGGCTGGGATCGGCCAGGGCATGGAAGACGCGGTCTAGGTCCGGCGGATACTTAAGCATCTGCTTGAGTGTAGGCGGCGCCCCGTGACGTTCAAGTGTTTGCTTGAACGAGGGCATGGCCTGCGCATGCCGACTCGCCGCGCCGCGATCGCCGACTTTGGCGCGCGCGCGCCGGACGCTGTCGAATCCGCGCAGTCCCACTCGGAATCTCCACGGCCGCTCTGCTAACTTCAGCGGTTCCGAAGCCTGGGAGGGGACGCCCATCCGTCGTTTGCGTAGCCCTGCCCGTCTGGCGCTGCTGGTACTGCTGCTGGGACTGGCCGGCGCGGTGATGGTGGGGCTGCGCCAGCAGGCCGGTAACCAGCAGCGCACCCAGCAGTTGCTGGACGGCCTGGCCGAGCGCGCCACCGCCGATCTGAAGACGCGCTTCCAGACCTACGAGTACGGCCTGCGCGGCGCGCGCGGGGCGGTGCTGGGCGCGGGCGGCACGATCAGCCGCGAGCGCTTCCGGCGCTACATGGACTCGCGCGAGGTCGCGCGCGAGTTCCCGGGCGCGCGCGGCTTCGGCTACATCGCGCGCGTGCCCGCCGGGCGCGAGGGCGCGTTCCTGGCCGGTCTGCGCGCCGAGGGCCTGCGCGACGTCAAGGTCCGCCAGCTGGCCGCGCGCAAAGGCGAGAAATACCTGATCAAGTACATCGAGCCCGAAGCCGGCAACCGCGCCGCGCTGGGCCTGGACATCGCCTCCGAGCGCAAGCGCCGCGAGGCCGCGCTGGCCTCGCTCAAGAGCGGCCAGCCGACCCTGACCGGTCCGATCACCCTGATCCAGGTCGAGGGCAAGCCCAACCGCAGCATGCTGTTCCTGCTGCCGGTGTACGCCAATGGCAATCCCACGACGCCGGAGCAGGCGCTCGCCAACGGCGTGGGCTGGGTCTACGCGCCGCTGGTGACCGACGAAATCCTGGCCGACTTCGGCCAGGCCCATGCCGAGTACGGCTTCGTCCTGACCGACATCACCGAGTCCAAGTTCGGCGACCGCATCTACGCCTCGCCCAGCATCGGCGACGAGATCGAAGAAGACCGCTCGCGCGTGCGCGAGTTCGCGCTGTACGGCCGCCAATGGCGCATGCAGATCGAAGCGCCGCCGGCCACCATCGTCGCGCTGGACCTGCCGCAGCCCTGGCGCGCGGCCGGCTCGATCGCCGCGCTGGGTGCGTTGCTGGCGGTGCTGCTGTACCTGTTCATGAGCTCGAACGAGCGCAAGCGCCGCTCGATCGCGCAAAGCGCGCGCCTGGCGGCGATCGTGGAAAGCTCGCACGACGCCATCGTCGGCACCTCGCCCGACGGGCGCGTGACCGAATGGAACCGCGCCGCGCAGCAGATGTTCGGCTACCCGCCCGAGGAGGCGATCGGGCGGTCGCTGGTGGAACTGGTGGTGCCGTTCGAGCGCATACGCGAGGACGGCGAGATCCTGCAGCGCGCACTGGCCGGCGAGGAAGCGGTAGCGGTGGAGACCATCCGCCGCCACCGCGACGGCTCGCCGCTGTACGTGGAGATTTCCGCCGCGCCGATCCGCAGCGGCAGCGGCCGCGTGGTCGGCGTGGCCTCGACCCTGCGCGACATCGCCGACCGCAAGGAGGCGCAGGCCGAGATCCTGCAGCTCAATGCCACCCTGGAGCATCAGGTCGAGGAGCGCACCGCCGAACTGCAGGCGTTCTCGGCGCTGCAGCGCGCGATCCTGGCCAACGCCGGCTACGCCATCATCGCCTCCGATCCGGAAGGCACGATCACTTTGTTCAACCCGGCCGCCGAGGCGATCCTGGGCTACTCGGCCGACGACGTCGTGGGCAAGGAAACCCCGGCGCTGTTCCACGATCCGATCGAGGTCGCCGAGCGCGCGCACGCGCTGCAGATGGAGTTTGGGCGGCGCATCGATCCGGGCTTCGAAGTGTTCGTGGCCAAGGCGCGCATCGAGCCCGATTCCAACGAGTGGACCTACATCACCCAAAGCGGCGACCGCATCCCGGTGCTGCTCAACGTCAGCGCCCTGCGCAAGAGCGATGGCGAAATCGTCGGCTACCTGGGCATCGCCGTCGACCTGCGCGAGCGCAAGCGCCGCGAGGCGGCGCTGGAGACCAACGAGCGCAAGCTGCGCGGCCTGTTCGAGCTGTCGCCGCTGGGTATCGCGCTGACCGACGAGAGCGGCCGTTTCATCGAGTTCAACGAGGAGTTCCGCGCGCTCACCGGCTACAGCGAGCAAGAGCTGCGCGCGCTGGACCAGGGCAAGCTCACGCCCAAGGAATACGAGCTGCAGGAGAAGGCGGTGCAGCGCACCCTGCACAGCAGCGGCCGCTACGGCCCGTACGAGAAGCAGTTCGTGCGCAAGGACGGCGCGCGCGTGCCGGTGCGCTTGAACGGCGTGGCGCTGCGCATCGACGGCAAGCCCTACACCTGGTCCATCGCCGAGGACATCACCGTGCAGCGCGCCGCCGAGGCGGCGATGGTGGACGCGGTGGCGGCGGCGGAGGCGGCGAGCAAGGCCAAGAGCGATTTCCTGGCCAACATGAGCCACGAGATCCGCACGCCCATGAACGCGATCCTGGGCATGCTGCAGCTGTTGCAGAAGACCAGCCTCGATCTGCGCCAGCTCGACTACGCCAACAAGACCGAGACCGCCGCCAAGACCCTGCTGGGCATCCTCAACGACATCCTCGACTTCTCCAAGATCGAGGCCGGGCGGCAGACCCTGGAATCGCACGAGTTCGAGATCGAGCAGGTGATGCGCGACATCTCGGTGATCCTCAGCGCCAACGTCGGCGACAAGGACATCGAGATCGTGTTCGACATCGATGAGCGCGTGCCCAAGCGCGTGGTCGGCGATTCGCTGCGTTTGCAGCAGGTGCTGATCAACCTGGTCGGCAACGCGATCAAGTTCACCCACTACGGCGAAGTGGTGCTGATGGTGCGCGCGGCCGACGCCGCCGACGATCGCATTTCGCTGGCTTTCGAGGTGCGCGACAGCGGCATCGGTATCGCCGAGGACAAGTTGGCGGCGATCTTCGAGGGCTTCTCGCAGGCCGAGGCCTCCACCACGCGCCGTTTCGGCGGCACCGGCCTGGGTCTGGCGATCAGCCAGCGCCTGGTGCGCCTGATGGGCGGCGAGTTGGGCGTGGAAAGCGAACGCGGCCGCGGCAGCCGTTTCTTCTTCAACGTCGCCCTGGGCCTGCCCAGCGAGCCGTCCGAGCCCAGCGCCGGTCCGCCCGAGCGCCTGCGCGAGCTGCGCGCGCTGGTGGTGGACGACAACGACAGCGCGCGCAACGCGATCCTGGCGATGGTGCAGTCGATCGGCTGGCAGGCCGATGCCGCGCGCAGCGGCGAGGAGGCGCTGGAGTTCGTCGAGCGCGCCGCCGCCGGCGGCCCGGCGTACGAAGTCATTTTCCTCGACTGGCGCATGCCCGGCTTGGACGGCTGGGAAACCGGTCGCCGCATCCGCGAGCTGATCGGCGGCAGTCAGGCGCCTTTGATCGTGATGGTCACCGCGCACGGCCGCGAGATGCTGGTCGAGCGCCTGGGCCGCGAGCAGTCGGTGCTGGACGGCTTCTTGATGAAGCCGGTGACGGTGGCGATGCTGATCGACGCCGTCGCCGACGCGCGTTCGGGCCAGGGCCTGCCGCAGCCGCGCGCCGAACCCGCACCGCTGCGGCCTTCGCGCAACCGCCTGGCCGGTATGTCGCTGCTGGTGGTGGAAGACAACCCGACCAACCAGCAGGTGGTGACCGATCTGCTGGAGAGCGAGGGCGCGCGCGTGGCGGTGGCCGGCGGCGGCGCCAAGGCGCTGCAGATGCTGTCCGGCCAATCCGGCAAGTACCACGTGGTGCTGATGGACATCCAGATGCCCGACATGGACGGCTACACCGCGACCCGTCGCATCCGCGGCAACCTGGGTTTGAACAAGTTGCCGATCATCGCCATGACCGCGAACGTGCTGCCGTCCGACCGCGAGGCCTGCCTGGCGGCGGGCATGAACGATCACCTCGGTAAGCCCTTCGACCTGGACACCCTGGTCGAGCGCTTGCTGCACTGGACCGGCCAGACCGCGCGGCTTGCGGCGGGCGAGAACGCGGCCAACGACGCCAACGGCACCGTGCCTGCGCCTGCAGCGGCGAGCGCGCCCGACACGGTGGCCACGACCGCGCCGGTGGTGCAGGCGGCCGCCGCGCTCGCGCTCGCGCAGCAAGCCGTGGCGACGCAGGCCGCGGTCGCGCAGGCGGTCACCGCGCAGGCCGCCGCCGCGCAGGTGCCGCCGGCGGCCGCGGTCCAGGACGAGGTCGAGGACGAACCGGTGCCGCAGGCCGAGCCCGCGGTGCTGGATTGGGAGGCCGCGCTGGCCCGCTTCGGCGGCAAGAGCCGGGTCTACGCCGACGTGCTGCGCGGTTTCCCCGACGGCGGCACCCAGATCATGGGCGAGCTGGCGACCGCGTTGCGCTCCAAGCAGCGTGCGGATGCGGCGCGGCAACTGCACACGCTCAGGGGCGTGGCGGCCACGGTCGGCGCGATGCGCCTGGCGCAATTGGCCGACCAGCAGGAGAAGGCGATCGTCGGCGCCGGCGAGGACTGGCTGCGCACGCTGCAACTGGGCGCCTTGCGCGCCGGCCTCAACGACGCCGCGGCGGCGACGCGCGAGCGTCTGGAGGCGCTCACGGCGCAGGAGCCGCCGCCGCCCGGCGACGACGCGCCAGTGCCGCGGCGCTCGCTGCAGCGCCTGCGCGAGTTGCTGGGTGCCTCCAACCTGGGTGCATTGGACGTATTCCACTCCCTGGAGGCGGGCCTGGCCCGCCACCACCCGGACGAGCACCGGCTGATCGCCGATGCCCTGGTCCGGTTCGACTTCGCCGCCGCCGCCGCCGTATGCGAGCGGCTGCTGGCCCGTTCGGAATGACAAGGAGATGAACGTGATCTTGTTCGACGTGGAGGCGTTGCCCGGGACGGTGGCGGCCTCGCGACGCGCGCGCTTGCTGGTCGTGGACGACCAGCCGATCAACATACGCGCACTGCACGAGGTGTTCTCCGCCGACCACGATGTGTTCATGGCCACCAACGGCGCGCAGGCGCTGGCGTTCTGCCAGCAGACGCCGCCGGATCTGGTGTTGCTGGACGTGGTCATGCCCGACATGAACGGCCTGGAGGTGTGCCGCGCGCTCAAGGCCGATCCCGAAACCCAGAGCATCCCGGTGATCTTCGTCACCAGCCTGGACGATCCGGCCGAGGAGGCCGCGTGCTGGGACGCCGGCGGCGTCGATTTCATCACCAAGCCGATCAACGCGCTGACCGTGCGCAATCGCGTGCGCGCGCACCTGACCTTGAAGCAGCAGTCGGACCTGCTGCGGCGCATGGCCTGGGTCGACGGACTGACCGGCGTGGCCAACCGGCGCCAGTTCGACGAGCGCCTGGAACGCGAGTGGCAGCGCTGTCGCCGCAGCGGCCAGCCGCTGTCGGCGGGCATCATCGATATCGATCATTTCAAGGCCTACAACGACACCTACGGCCACCTCGCCGGCGACGACTGCCTGCGCCAGGTCGCCGCCGCCATCGAGCGCAGCCTGGCGCGGCCGGGCGATTTGGTCGCGCGCACCGGCGGCGAGGAATTCACCTGCCTGCTGCCCGAGATCGACCTGGCCGGCGCGCGCGTGGTGGTGGAGAACGTGGAGCGCGCGGTGCGCGCGCTGGGCATCTCGCATTCGGCCAGCGAGCACGGCACGGTGACGGTCAGCATCGGCGTGGCCACCGCGCAACCCGACGGCGAGGAGTCGGCCGAAAGCCTGCTCAATCGCGCCGACGGCGGCCTGTACCGGGCCAAGCGCGCCGGCCGCGCGCGCGTGCGCAGCGACGAGGATCCGTCCGCCGCCGCGGGCTGATCCGCGACGGCCTTGGCGGCGCCGGCCGGCGCTGGCTAAGCTGCCTTCCCGGTTCCAGAGAGCGACGATGACGGACGTGACGATACGTCGCGCGCAGGCGCGCGACGCGGCCACGCTGCTGGCCCTGATCCAGGCGCTGGCCGCCTACGAAGGCCATGCCGGCGCGCTATTGACCGACGAAGCCACCCTGACCGCCGATTGCGAACGCTACGGCGCCTACCTGGCCGAGCGCGACGGCGTGGCGCTGGGCTTCGTCTCGTTCACCGTCGGCTATTCGATCTGGTGGGGCGGCGAGTATCTGGCGCTGGACGATCTGTACGTGGCCGACGCGGCGCGCGGCGCCGGCGTCGGCGAACGGCTGACGCGCGCGATCGCGGGCGAGTGCCTGAGCCGCGGTTATCGCTACGCGCGCTGGACGGTGGAACGCGAGAACGCGGGCGCGCAGCGCTTCTACGGCCGCCTGGGCGCGACCTTGCATGAGAAGGGCGTGTGCACCTGGCGCCGCGAGGCCATGGATGCGGCCCTGGCCGGAGCGCAAGCGCGCGCATGAGCGCCGCCGTCCGCATCCACGAGCGCCTGAGTTGGATGCGCGAGGTGCTGGACCCGCGGCCCGCCGACGCCGTGCTGGAGCTGGGCTGCGGCAACGGCGTGCTGGCCGCGCTGCTGCTGCCGGCGCTGCCGCGCGGCCATTACCTGGGCCTGGACCGTTCGCCCAGCGCGATCGCCGCCTCGGTGTGGCGCAACTCGGACGCGGTGGCGTCGGGCGCGGCCGGGTTCCGCGTGGCGGACATCGCCAAGGCCGAACCCGAGCGGCGCTACGACCGCATCGTCGCGGTCAACCTCAACCTGTTCTGGACCGGCGACGCGCCTGAACTCACGCGCATGCGCGAGTGGCTGGCGCCGCACGGTCGGCTGTATCTGGCCTACCAGCCGCCCGGCGCCGACGCGTTGGTCCGCATCGAGGCGGCCTTGCGCGCCAACCTCACACGGCAGGGCTATGCGCTGAGCGAGATCCGGCGTGCGCCGTTGCGCCCCGCGCCGGCGCTGTGCGCGATCGCCGGCCTCGACTGAACCGCACTCAGGCCTTCGACAGCCAGCGCTGGATCAACGACGCCAGGCTGGCGACGGCGGCGGCCTCGTCGACGCGTCCGCGCTGCCATTCCTGCGCGATCGCGTCGCCGGCGCCGACGATGCCGACGCAACGCAGGTGCAGGTCCGGCGCCGGCAGCGAGGAGTAGGGCGCCAACGCGTTGCGGTAACGCGCGACGTAATCGTCGATCAGCGTTTGCTGCTCGCGTTCCATCTGCTCGTCGCCCTTGAGCGCGGCGACCAGCGCGGGGTACTCCGGACCGGCGGTGCTGTAGCAGCGCAGGTAGGCCTGCGCGAGCGCGCGCGCGGCCTCGGCGAAGCGCTTGGGCAAGCGTTCGAAGCTGCGCTCCAGCGCCTGCGCCTGGCGCGCATCGAGGCGCCGGTACAGCGCGATCAGCAGACCGGCGCGGGTCTGGAAATGCTCGTAGGCGATCGGCTTGCTCACGCCCGCGCGCTCGGCCAGGTAGCCCAGCGTGAGCGCGTCGGTGCCTTGCTCGCGCACGATCGCCAGCGCGGTATCCAGCAGCTGTTCGCGCCGTTCGGCCTTGGGCAGTCGTCGGGTGGTCGTCTCGCTCATGGAACGCTGTACCGCGGTGCGGCGGGATGCCGTGGTGCCTGGCGAACGGTACATTACCATTCGTAACTTACCAATCGTAGCTTGTCGCCTAGGCGACGGCATCCACCCTCCAGGAGCATCCGCATGACCGCACACATTCTCGCCCCCGTCCTCATCGTCGGCGGCTCCGGCGTCGTCGGCGCCCAGGCCGCGCACGCGCTGCGCCGCCTGCATCCGCAGCTGCCGATCGCCATCGGCGGCCGCGACCTGGGCAAGGCCCAGGCCGTCGCCGACGCCGTCGGCGGCGCCTCCGCGGTGCGCATCGACCTGCAACGCATCGACCTGGGCCTGGCGGCGGATGCGCGCTACAGCGCCGTGATCGTGTTCGTGAAAGACGCCGGCTTGAACACGCTCAAGTACGCGCAGGCGCATGGACTGCCGTACCTGAGCACCTCCAGCGGCTCGTTCGAGATCGCGCCGGAAGTCGCCCGCCACCTGCGCGCGCCGGGCGCCGCGCCGATCCTGCTCGCCAGCCATTGGCTGGCCGGCGCGGCGACCCTGCCGGCGCTGCACTACGCGCGCGAGTTCGCGCGCATCGACCGCATCGACCTGTCGGCCTTGCTGGACGAAGAGGACATGGGCGGCCCAGCCGCGGCCGCCGACTACGAACGCCTGATCAGCGCGGCCGGCGCGCAGGTGCTGGAAGACGGCCAGTGGCGCTGGCTGCGCGGCGACGAAGCCGCGCGCGACATCCGCAGCGTCGACGGCGTGGCGGTGGCCGGCGCCGCCTACTCGCCGCTGGACGTGGTCACGCTGGCGGCCGCGACCGACGCGCGTTCGATCCGGCTCGACATGGCCTTGGGCGTCAGCGCCAGCCGCCGCCGCGGCGAGGCCTATTCGACCGAAATCGCGATCGAGATCGAAGGCGAGGGCCACGACGGCCAGCCGCTGCGCGTGCGCCATGAGTTGGTGCACCCGGCCGGCCAGGCGCCGCTGACCGCACTGAGCATCGCGCTGGGCATCGAGCGCCTGCTGGGCCTGGCCGGCGGCGATGCGGTCGCGCCCGGCCTGTATTTCCCGGACAGCCTGATCGCGCCGGACTACTACCTGCAGCGGCTGCACGAAGCCGGCGTGCGAACCACGCGCGTGTAAGTCCCAGCGACGCCGCCGCGCGCACGGCGACCGTCGGCGCGTGGGCGATGACGGCCGGCGTCGATCGACGTCGGTCGCGCGGTGACAGCCGGCACGGAATCGGTGGATACTCCGTCACAGTCGGATCGCGGGGAAGGCGACCGGCAGCGCGCCTCTCACCCTCGCCGGACCCGGTCGTCCGGCCCTACTCCTATCCGAGTCCAAGGAAGGCTGTCATGAGCAAGATTGCGATTCCCGATCTGGTCGACAAGCTGGCCGGCATCGCCGCCAAACCGCTCAAGGACGCCTCGGTCCAGACCGAGCTGCTCAACTACCAGAAGGGCGCCGACACCACGGCGCAGAGCGGCGCGATCAAGGCGGTGTTCGGCGCCAGCATCGCCGCCGCGGTGCATCTGTACAACAGCGCCGACGATGCCGACGACGACGGCGTGATCGGCAGCCGCGGCGAGGCCGTCGATCCGGCCAAGACCACCGTCGACTGGCGGCCGCAGCTGGCGTTCCAACCCGGCAACGCCTGGCTCAAGTATTCGCTGAGCGCCGCGGCCACGGCCAAGGCCACCGCCAAGATCGGCAGCGCCGGCGGCAGCATCAGCGGCGACCGTTCGCTGCGCCTGCTCTGCTACAAGCGCCACGATGCCGCCGTGCGCATCGGCGACGCGATCCTGGCCGACGTGAACGAGATCGCCAGCGTGCTGTCGGCCGCCGACATCGCCTCGCTGTCGGTCGGCGACGCGGTCGCGCTGAAGGCGCGCGGCAAGCTCACCGCCAGCCTCAGCGTGAGCTGGTCGGACATCTTCTCCAGCTCGCTGCACGGCCTGGCCGACGTGCTGGGCGCCAACCAGACCGGCGCGTTCCTGGTGAACATCGGCGCCAGCGCGGGCGCCAGCTTCACCGCCACCGTCGAGGACGACTTCACCCTGTGCTTCGTGCGCGAGCGCGCGTCCGGCGATCGCGCGTTCCGCGTCGCCGTGCGCAAGAGCGTGGTCCACGACACCCGCTTCGAGGCGAAGGCCGGCGTGCAGATCGAGTTCGCCGATCCGGCCGCGGTGCAGAAGGTGCTGGGCAACGTCGTGGCCGGCGTGCTGGACGCGCCCACCGCGGCGCTGAAGGCGATCGACGAGGCCACGTCCCTGGACCGCGTGCCCGAGCGCTACCGGTCCGTCGTCGCCGCGCTGGCCGACCGTTTCGGCCTGGAAGACAAGAACCCGCTCAAGCCGCTGCAGAAGAAGCTGCGCGAGCTCACCGAAACGCTGACGCAGCGCATCGAGCAGATCGCCAAGACCAAGGTCACCCTGGGCTTCGCCTACGAGTACACCCGCCTGAGCAGCGAGGCTTCGCTGCTGGAGGCTGGCCTGTCCGAGGACGCGCTGTCGCGCCTGCACGGCGCGCTTTTGAACTTCGATTTCGCGCGCGTGCTGGCCTACACCGGTCCGGGCTACGCGCTGGACTTCTTCCTGCATCACAAGACCGTGGAACGCGTGCGCGCCTGGGGCTTCAGCCTGGGCGTGGGCACCTGGTTCGACCTCAAGAGCAAGCAGGAGCGCAAGGACCGCTTCGTCAGCCGGCGCTACGTCTCGCCGAACGCCGAAGCGCTCACGCGCGCCTACCTGGGCAGCACCCGCTACACCGCCAACGCCAACACCTGGACCACCGAGTACGGCGCCTCGCTGAAGGCCGACCTGGAAGAAGCGCGCGCGCCGCAGCAGACCGCCGCACGCGACTTCAAGTGCGGCCTGCAGCTGTGGTGGGAGGAAAGCCGGATCAAGACCGGCAGCGAACTGCCGCGCGTGGTCGACGACGCCGTGCTGTGGGGCGTGATCGATGCGTCCGCGGCGCCGGCGCTGCAAACGCAATTGCAAGACGTGCTCGGCGGCGCCGGCGAGTGCAAGCCGCGCCTGAGCGTGATGCTCAGCGACCACGGCCTGCGCCAGGCGATGGAGGTCCTGTCGAAAGCCGAGGACGCGGCCTGGGTGCGGCATGCGGCGCGCGCCTTGCCCTGGTACGCCAAGCAGGACGCGCGAGCGACCTGCAGCAGCCGCGAGGGCGTGTACACGCCGTTGTTCGACGCCTACCGTCGCCGCCCCGACGCCAGCGGCAGCGCGCTCAAGCAGCTGATCGCCAAGAGCTTGCGCGAGTACGGCGGCGGTCTGACCGGGCAGGAAACCAAGGGCGAGACGCCGTGGACGGTCTATCAGGTGCTGCTGCGTTCGGACGTCGATCAGCGCCGGTTCTGGAACCGCTGGGGACAGCTGCGCAGCGGCGCGGCGCGCATGATCCATCTGCTGGAGGTGCGTGGCGACTGGGGCGACTTCGACGACCACTTCGCCCTGATGCGCGGCGCGTTCGAACAGACCTTCCTGCTGCGCGCGGTGGCCAGCCTGCTCGCCGCCGAGCTGCCGTCCTCGGTGCGCGACGGCAAGGCCTATGCGACCACGCTGACCGTCGCCTATCGCGACGGCAATCAGGACAAGAGCCTGGTGGTCGGAGGCCGGGCCTAAGCGGGACTGCGGCGCGATTCCTTAAGGACTGAGGAGGCGGTATGGCCTGGTTGGTGGCGGTGTGGACGATGGTGTGGCCGGGCCTGGTCCTGGTCTCCTCGCTGGGGCTGTCGTGGTTGCTGCTGCGCACGATCGCGCGCGCGCTGACGCGCCCGCGAGAGACGCGGCTGGTGCTGCGCCCATCGGCGGCGGGAGCGGCCGACACCCTGGTGGTGGCGGTGCACGGCATGCCCGGGGTGGTGAAGTTCGCCGGCGCGCTGGCGTTGATCGCCGAGACCTGGCCGGAAGCGGACCATCTGGTCGTGGACTACCACGACAGCTGGCTGCGCGGTTTCACCAGCAGCGCCGACGCGCGCGCGGTGGCCGATGCGATCGAGCAGGGCATCCACGCCGAATTCAAGCGCGGGCAGTACCGGCGCGTGGTCCTGGTCGGCTACAGCGCCGGTGCGTCGCTGCTGCGCAAGGCGCTGGTCTGGGCCTACGGCGAGGAAGAAGACCGCGTCGCGTTCGGCCGGCGCGGCAAGCGCGCCTGGGTCGACACGATCGAACGGGTAGTGCTGCTGGCCGGCATGAACCGCGGATGGAGCGTGGACCCACGGCCGGACCTGATGTCGTGGCCGACCTATCTGAGCATCCGCCTGGGCGAGTTCCTCGCCGGTTTCCTCGGCATCGGTCGCCTGATCTCCGCCATGCACCGCGGCTCCTCGTTCATCGCCGACACCCGTCTGCAGTGGGTCCGCCTCGCGCGTTCCGAGGACGTGGTCGCCGGCCGCCAGCATTTTCCGCAGGTCATCCAGCTGATCGGCAGCGAGGACGATCTGGTGTCGAAGGAAGACGGCCAGGATCTGAGCACCGCCGCAGGCACCTTGTTCAAGACCCTGGCCCAGACCGGGCACAAGGAGATCGGCGGCGCCCTGGACGACACCAGCACGCCGGCGGCGTTGGAGCGGCGCAGGATGATCGCCTTGGCTTTGCGCGGTCGCGTGGACGAGCTGGAGCCGGACCTGGTGGAGATGAAGGAAGATCGCGAGGTCGATCGTCTGGTTTATGTGATGCACGGCATCCGCGATCTGGGCGAATGGACCGATCGCGTGCGCGACGAGGTGCGGCGGCGTTACGAGGGCAACGCCGAACGGGTCGCGGTGTTCAGCGCCAAGTACGGCCGCTTTCCGATGGCGCGCTTCCTGCTGCCGTTCGATCGCCAGCGCAACGTGCGCGAATTCATGGACCGCTACACCGAGCACGTCGCGCGCTATCCCAATGCCAAGTCGATGGACTACGTGGGCCACAGCAACGGCACCTACATCCTCGGCAGCGCCTTGCTGCGCTACGTGACCATCCGCGTGCGCCGCGTGTTCTTCGCCGGCAGCGTGATGCCCTATGGCTATCCGTGGACGGAGCTGGTGGACGGCGGACGCGTGGAGAGCGTGGTCAACGTCGTGGCCACGCGCGATTGGGTGGTGGCGATCTTTCCCAAGATGTTCCAGCAGATCGCCGACCTGTTCCGGCTGGACAGCCGGCAGGGCCTGTTCGACCTGGGCGGTGCCGGCTTCGACGGTTTCGGCGCGTCCGGCCTGAGCGCGGCCGTCGACAATCTCGAATACTCGCGTGGCGCGCATTCCACCGGCGTGGACGTGGACGATCAGGACAAGCTGGCGGCGATCGCGTCCTACGTGGTCGGCGGCGAACGCGCGGGCCTGCGCACCTTCGAAAGCGCCAAGAAGAAGAACCCCTTGCTGGCGGTGGTGTCCACGCTGTGCGTGCTGGTGTGGCTGGGCCTGCTGGTCGGCCTGTCGCTGCTGGGCTACCTGATCTTCCTGTGGTTCGCCTCGCACGGCCTGCTGCTAGCCGGGGCCGCCGTCGCGGGCTACGTGCTGCTGGTGATCCTGCTGCTGTATTGGATCTGAGCGCGGGGGCGCGTCAGGCGACCAGCCCGCGCATGGCGGGCGCGGCGCGGCTGTCCGGGAACACCTGCGTCTCCAGCGCGCTATCGCCGATGCGCAGATGCGCGCTCAACAGACCCTTGAACAAGCCGCGCAGATCGCTGGTCGCGCGCAGATCGCGGCCCTCGTTGAGCGCCGACGGCGCCAGTCCCGGCCAATCGCCGGCGATGCGGCCGCCCTTGACCGCGCCGCCGGCCAACAGCGCCAGGCCGCCGGTGCCGTGGTCGGTGCCGGCGGTGCCGTTGACCGCGGCGGTGCGGCCGAACTCGCTGACGACGGCGATCGCGGTGCGGTCCCAGACCGCAGGCGCGCCGTCGTGGAATGCGCGCAGGCCGGCGTCGAGTTCGCCCAGCTTGCGCGCCAGCACCGCAGCCTGATTGCTGTGGGTGTCCCAGCCGGAGTCCTCGACGAAGCCCAGGCGCGGCCCGTCGGCCGCCGCCATGAATCGCGCCGCCGCGGTCATCGCCTGCGGCAGGCGCCCGCCGCGCGCGCGGGCGGCGTCCATGCCGACGCCCTGGCTGTCCAGCGCACGCGCGAACGCGTCGGACAAGCGCGGGTCGGCCGCGTACAGCGATTGCAGGCGCTGCAGCAGGATCGGGTTGACGTCTTCGGGCAGCGGCGGCGACCAGGTCGTGGCCGCGCCCGGGCCGCGCATGATCAGCGGCATCACCGCGCTGACCGACAACGCCTGGCCGCCGTGCAGCGCGGCGACGCAGCGGTTGAGCCAGCCGGTGGACGCGCCGCTGGCGCTGGCGGTGCCGTTCTCCAGGCAGTCCTGCGCTTCGAAATGCGAGCGCTGCCGATACGGCGGCGCGATCGCGACCACCGGCAGCAGCTGTCCGCGCGCGTACAGGCCGTGCGCGAACGGCAAGGCCGGATGCAGGGCGAAATCGGCGTTCAAGGCCAGCGCGTCGCGCGGCGCCAATGCGCCGCGCAGGCGCGCGTAATCGGCATCGCCGCGCGGCGGCAGCACGTGCAGGCCGTCGACGCCGCCGCGCAGCAGCACCACCAGCAGGCGGGTGTCGCCGTCGGCGGCCAGCGCGCTCAGGCCCGGCCACAGGCTGAGCGTGGTCACCGCGCCCGCGGCGCCGAGGAAGTGGCGTCGGCTCAGTCGCATCTCAGCATCTCCATTGGAAGGCCGGACTGGCGAACAGCAGGGCCAGTCCGTCGCGCGGGGATTCGGCGCGCCGCAAGGCGCCGGCGGTGTCGGCATCCAGCGCGTCGGCGAACAGCTCGCGCGCGGTCGCCAGCGCATCCACGCGCGCGGCCGGCGCCGATTCGGACAGGCTTTGCGCCGCCTGCACGCGCTTCCACAGCCCGTCCGGTCCGCTCCATTCGGCGGCCTCGTCGGCATAGCCCGCGGGCGAGCGCGGCGTGAACGGCGGCTGGCCCATGCGCGCGAGCAGGGCGATCAGCGCGCGCGGCTTATCGCCCGGCGTCGCGCCGCTGGCGCGCAGCGCCGAGACCACGAACTCGTCGGGCGTCTTGAACTTGCGCGCGCCCTCGCCCCATGCCTCGGGTGCGTCGATCAGGGCCGCATAGACGGTGGGCAGGTCGCCGTTGCTGCGCTGCCAGGCCGCGGTCAAGCGCGCGACCAGCGCCGGCGGCGGCGTATCGCCGACGAAATGACGGGCGAGCTTGTACGACAGATGGCGCGCGGTGGACGGATGCGCCGCCAGGTCGGCGAGGATCGCGCGGCCCTGCTCCAGTCCGCCTTCGGCGTAGCGGCGGCCGACCACCTGGCGCGTACCGCCTTCATGCGCGGCGGCGCGGAACACGAACGCCGAAGAGGCGCGGCCCGCAGCCAGCTCGCGCGTCGTGGGCACGCCCCAGCCGGTGATCGCGCGCGCCAGCTCGGTCACGTCGGCTTGCGCGTAACCGCCGTCCACGCCCAGCGTATGCAGCTCCAGGATTTCGCGCGCCAGGTTCTCGTTGAGGCCGGGCTCGCGCTTGGGCGCGTCGCCGTCCGCGCGCGCCCTGCGCCGGCGCGCGCGCTGCGCCAGCGGCGAGTCGTTGCCGACCGAACGCACGTTGTCGAGATAGCGCAGCATGCCCGGGTGCGTTTCCACCGCCAGCAGCAGATCGGCGTAGTTGGACAGCACGTGCGGCCGGATCGCTTCGCGTTCCATCGGCGCCGCATAGAGCGCGGCGGCGCGCTTGTCGATCGAGATCGCGAAGTGATTGGACCAGAACCGCACCAGGCGCTCGACGAAGCCCTGATCGCTGGCGACGGCGACCTGGTAGCGGCGGCCGAACTCGTGCAACTGATCCTCGCGGAAGCGCTGGCCGAAGTTGGCGACGTCCTTGGCGGATTCGCCCTGGCGCCGCGCCGCCTGCCGCTCGCGGTAGTAGTCGGCTTCGCGGCGGACGTAGTCCAGGCTGGCGGGCAGGCCGGCGAACCGCGCCTGCGCGCCGTCGCCGCGCAATTGCGCGTGCAGCCAGGCGCGCGGATCGCCGATGCGCGCCAACTGGCCCGGCGCCGCGCCCAGACCGAACCGATTGACCGCGCTCACGCTTTCGCGGGTGGTCATGTCGCGCTCTCCTTGGGGGACCTGGATGACAACGCCCCTCCGCGGACGCGGTTGACACGGCGCGGCCCGCGGTTGCGACCGGCGCCTCTACACGCGCGGGTCCGCATGGCGTAGGGTTGCGGGCAATCGGCGCGCCGCGCCGCGCTAGCGCAGGTCCGCCGCCGGTGCGCGACCAGGAGAACGTGGCAATGCAGAGCGAACCGCAAGACCTCCATCGCGGCCTGGGCGAGCGTCACATCCGCCTGATGGCCTTGGGCGCGGCGATCGGCGTGGGCCTGTTCCTGGGCTCGGCCAACGCCATCAAGCTCGCCGGCCCCGGCATCCTGCTGGCCTATCTGCTCGGCGGCGCGGCGATCTTCATCATCATGCGCGCGCTGGGCGAGATGGCGGTGCACAACCCGGTCGCGGGCTCGTTCAGCCGCTATGCGCGCGATTACCTGGGCCCGCTGTCGGGCTATCTCACCGGCTGGAACTACTGGTTCCTGTGGCTGGTGACCTGCGTGGCGGAGATCACCGCGGTCGGCATCTACATGCAGGTGTGGTTCCCGGGCACGCCGCAATGGGCCTGGGCGCTGGCGGCGTTGGCGGCGATGGGGTCGGTCAACCTGATCGCGGTGCGCGCCTACGGCGAGTTCGAGTTCTGGTTCGCGATGATCAAGGTCGTGACCATCGTGCTGATGATCGTCGGCGGCCTGGGCATGATCGTGTTCGGCTTCGGCAACAACGGCGTGGCCACCGGCATCTCGCACCTGTGGTCGCACGGCGGCTTCTTCCCCAACGGCGCCAAGGGCGTGCTGATGTCGTTGCAGATGGTGATGTTCGCCTATCTGGGCGTGGAGATGATCGGCCTGACCGCGGGCGAGGCCGCGAATCCGAAGAAGTCGATTCCCGACGCGATCAATTCGGTGTTCTGGCGCATCGTGATCTTTTATGTCGGCGCGCTGTTCGTGATCCTGTCGATCTATCCCTGGAACGAGCTGGGCACCACCGGCAGCCCGTTCGTGATGACCTTCGAGCGCCTGGGCATCCGCGAGGCCGCCGGCATCATCAATTTCGTGGTGCTGACCGCGGCCTTGTCGTCGTGCAACAGCGGCATCTTCAGTACCGCGCGCATGCTCTACAACCTGGGCCAGCAGGGCCAGGCGCCGCGCACCTTCGCCATCACCTCCGGCAGCGGCGTGCCGCGCAAGGCGGTGCTGGTGTCGGTGGCGGTGCTGCTGTTCGGCGTGCTGCTGAACTATCTGGTGCCGGAGAAGGTGTTCGTCTGGGTGACCTCGATCTCGACCTTCGGCGCGATCTGGACCTGGGCGGTGATCCTGCTGTCGCACCGCAAGTTCCGCGCCGGCCTGAGCCCGGCCCAGCGCGATGCGCTGGAGTTCAAGATGCCGCTGTATCCGATCGGCTCGTGGATCGCGCTGGGCTTCCTGGTGCTGGTGGTCGGCCTGATGGCCTACTTTCCCGACACCCGCATCGCGCTGTTCGTCGGCCCGGCCTTCCTGATCCTGTTGGTGGTGCTGTACTACGCGCTGGGGCTGGGTAAGCGCGCGCCGCAATAATGCTGCGGGCTTGCGGCGGCGCGCTCACGCGCCGCCGTCTGGCCAGGCGTCCTGCGGCGATTGCGTCCGCGACGGACGCAGGCCGGATGCGGCCTTACTCCTTGGCCGGCGTCAGGAAGTAGGCCTCGACCTCGCCCTTGACCTTGATCGTCATCGGATTGCCGCGGCGGTCCAGCGCCTTGCCCACCGGCACGCGCACCCAGCCCTCGCTGACGCAATATTCCTCGACGTTGTGGCGCTCCTGGCCGTTGAAGCGGATGCCGATGCCGCGCTCGAGCAGGGAATCGTCGTGGAAGGGGCTGCGCGGGTCGTTGGACAGGCGGTCGGGCGGGGTATCGGTCATCGTCGTGTTCGCTGCGGCTGGTGGCGCCCGGTCGGGCGCGGGTTGCGGACGCGGCGCTCGCGGGGCGGCGCCGGTTGCACAGGATACGCGTCGCGCCGGCCGCGGTCGCCTCAGCCGGGCCGGTCCAGCTCGGTGGCGGTCAGGGCGCGCACGGTTTCGATCTCATCCAGCCACAGGTCGCGCAGGCCGCCGCCGGCCAGCTCCAGCCGCAGCACGCCGTTGAACCCTTCCTCGTCGCCGGGTCCGTAGAAGGACTGCAGCGTCGGCCGCGCCGCGACCACGCCGCGCAGCGTGCCGCCGTCGCGCAGCCCTAGTTCCACGCGGGCGTCGTCGGGCAGCTGCGCGATGCGCGCTTCCAATTGTGCGATGTCGGCGGGCGCGGTGTAGACGCGGTCGGCGTTGCGGGACATGGCGATTCCCTCGTTCGGTCGCGCCGACTGTAGCCGCGCGCCGCGCAAGCGCAGGTGAAGCGAACGCTGGACCGCCGGTCGGCGCAGCCCGCACACTGCCGGCGCGCGCAGCCGATTTTGCGAGGCTGCGGCCAGGCATCCGCCTGCCGGTTCCCCCGCCGCGAGCACCGCCATGCACCTACCCGACGACGACTACGACAGCGACGATTACGACGGCGACCTCGACGAGGCCACGCCCGAAGCTCTGGTCTGGCAATTGCTGCTGATGATCAACCCCGGCGACGAAGAGTCGGCCTTGCAGCAGTTCGCCGACTACCGCGAAGCCCTGGCCGAGGCCGGCGGCGAGACCGACGAACCGGTCTGGCTGATCAAGGACGCGATCGACTGGAAGGCCGGCTACTACGTCGACTGGAAGGACGTGGAGTCCTTCATCGACAGCATCAACGAGCTGGCCGCGCGCTGGAACCTGCGCATCGACTGGGGCCACGACGACCCTACCGATCCCGAGTTCCTGGACGGCACCGATGTCCCCGCGCTGATGGCGACCGCGCACGACCGCCTGCGCGAACACGGCTACACGCTATGGACCTGGAACACCGGCAGCGACAGCCACGCCGGCTGGATCGCCCTGCGCCGCGACGACGAGGCCATGCAGGTGCTCAGCAGCGCGCTGGGGATCGAGGCGCGGCCAGGCAGCGACGCGTTCTGAGGCGCCGGCTCAGTCGGCCGGCGCAGCCTCGGCGCCGCCGCGCTGCAACGGGTCGGGCAGGGCCTCGCCCTGGCGCGTGAAGGCCAGCGAGACCGAATTCAGGCAGTGGCGCTCGCCGGTCGGCGGCGGCCCGTCGGGAAACACATGGCCCAGGTGGCTGCCGCAGCGCGCGCAGACGATTTCCTCGCGGATCATGCCGTAGCTGGTGTCGCGCACCACCCGCACGTGCTCGGGCGCGTAAGGCGCGAAGAAGCTGGGCCAGCCGGTGCCGGAGTCGAACTTGGTGCTGGAGCGGAACAGCGGCAGGCCGCAGTAGCGGCAGGTGTAGACCCCGTCCAGCTTGTTGTCCAAGAACACCCCGCAGAACGGCGCCTCGGTGCCGTGCTGCAGCAGCACCTTGCTTTCCTCGGCGCTCAGGCCCGCGCTGAGGGCCTGCTGCTGGGCGTCGCTGGGCGGGGTGAGATCGAAGGCGGTCATGGCGGGCTCCGGGTGGGGCGGGGATGCCTGGAATGGTACGCAAGCCCGCCGCGACGGGCGTGCAGGGCACGCGAACGGTGCTTTCCAGGCCCGTTCAGCTGAACGGGGAGCCGGGCCGGCGCACCCGGCATTTGCATTTCTCACCGATCCGGACTAGCGTATCGAGTGCTGTGTTCGTCAAGGGTCACCATGAACCGTGGCCCGATGCCGTAGATCCCAGATCCGCCCATCGTTGCACCAGGCTTCCTCCTTGCAACCAGCATCAAGGCCGCGCAAGCGGCATTACCCATTACGTTCCAAGGAGCAAGCAAAAATGTCGAACCGTGAAACCGGTACCGTCAAGTGGTTCAACGATGCCAAGGGCTTCGGCTTCATCAGCCGTGAGAACGGCGAAGACGTGTTCGTGCACTTCCGCGCGATTGAGTCCCAGGGCTTCAAGAGCCTGCAGGAAGGCCAGAAGGTCTCCTTCACCGTGACCCAGGGCCAGAAGGGCCTGCAGGCTGAATCGGTGCAGGCGCTCTAAGCGCTTAGGAACGCGCCCTCGGGCGCGGTCCGAAATGAAAAGCCCGGCCTAGGCCGGGCTTTTTGTTTGTGCGGCCGCCGGCGGCGGCCGGGCCGGCACGATCCGATCGACACGATCAGGCCGGCGCCGCCTCGCCCATGCGCGCATCGGCCTGGCGCAGCGCGCGCAACAGCAGCACCACGCTGATCGCCGCCTGCAGCGCCACCGAGGCCACCGACAGCAGCCACAGTTGGCGCAGCTCGAAGCCCGGCTGGGTCGACAGCCAGATCGCCGGTACGGCAAAGCTCAACATGCGGCTGAAACTGCTCGCGAACGCGGGCAGGGTGTTGCCCAGCGCCTGGAACATGCCCGAGCAGGTGAACACCAGCCCCGAGGCGACGAAGTTGAGCGAGACGATGCCCAGGAACTGCACCGCGACCGCGATCACCGCGGCTTCGTGGGTGAACGCACCCACCAGCCAGTCCGCGCGCCATTGGCACAGCGCGGTCAGGCCCAGCATCAGCACCGTGCCGATCGCGGCGGCGGCGTGGAAGGTCGCGCGCACGCGCTCGGGCTTGCGCGCGCCGACATTCTGGCCGGCCACCGGCGCGGTCGCGAACGCCACCGCCATCGCCGGAAGAAAGATCGCCTGCATCACCCGCTGGCCGATGCCGAAACCGGCCTGGGCCTCGGCGCCGAAGCCGCGGATCACCCAGTAGATCACCGCCATGTAGACGAACATCAGCGCGAACTCGCCGCCCGGCGGCAGGCCGATGCGCAGGATGCGCTTCCACACCTCCAGGCGCGCGTGGAACTGGCTGCGGTCGAAGGCGACGTATTTTTCCAGACGCGCGAAGTACAGCGCCATCATCGCCACGCCGGCGGCGACCGAGATCGAGGTCGCCAGGCCCGCGCCGGCCACGCCCATCGGCTTGCCGGTCAGCCAGCCGGCGATCAGCACCGGCGCCAGAATCGCGTTGAGGATCACGGTGAGCATCTGCACCACCATGGTCGGCTTGGCGATGCCGGTGCCGCGCAGCGCCGAGCCCATCGCGATCTGCGCGAACTGCAGCGCCAATCCCGGCAGGAACCAGTAGAGGTAATCGATGCCGGCCTGGGTGGTGGCGGCGTCCGCGCCCAGCGTGCGCATATAGGCGCCGCCCAGCGCATAACCGCCGACCAGGGTGATCGCGGTGCAGGCCAGCGCCAGCAGCAGGCTCTGGTTGAACACCAGGTTGGCATCGTCGCGGTCCTTGCGCCCGACCGCGTGCGAGATCAGCGCCATCGTGCCCACGCCCAGGATCTGGGTCAGCGCCATGACGATGAACTGCACGTTGCCGGCGGCGCCGACGCCGGCGATCGCCGCATCGCCCAGGCGCGCGACGAAATACAGGTCGATCAGGAAATACAGCGTCTGGAACAGCATGCCGATCATGATCGGCGCGGCCATGCGCAGCACGTGTTTGGGGATGGAGCCCTGGGTCAGGTCTTGCATGGCGGTCGCGTGCTCGAGGATGCGCGGACGTTAGCGCGCGGCGGTGGCGCGCGCCATGGCCGTCGGACAGGGTGGGCTCCGGCGCCGACGCGCGGCATCGCCTACGCGGTGGCGGGCCGGCGGAATACGATCAGCTTGCCGGTGAAGGTCTGCACCACCTCGCCGCGCTGGTTGCGGGTTTCGTTGCGCACCACCACCAGGCCGCGGTCCGGGCGCGAGCGCGAGGGCTGGATCTCGACGATCTCGCAGTGCACCTGCAGGGTGTCGCCCGGCCGGGTCGGACGCGGCCAGGCGATCTGCGCGCCGGCGCCGATCAGGCCGCCGGCGGGAACGCCGCGTTCGACCAGCAAGCGCATGGTGATCGCCGCGGTATGCCAGCCGCTCGCGGCCAGGCCTTCGAACAGGCTGGCGCGCGCGGCGTCTTCGTCGAGATGGAACGGCTGCGGGTCGTACTCGCGCGCGAAACGTTTGATCTGTTCGGCGTCGACGGTCCAGGTCGCGGTTTCGAAGCGCTGGCCGACGGCTAGGTCGTCGAGGTACGTGCCTTTCAAATGCGCGCCCTGCAAGTACGCACCGTCGGCGCCTGCGGTATCGGTGCGCGTGTCCGGCGCGCTCATGGCTTGCGCTCGAACACCAGCAGGGTCGAGGTCGCCGAGGCGTACAGGCGGCCCTGCGCGTCGGTGAGCTTGCCCTCGGTGTAGGCGACGCGTTTGCCGATCGACAGCACCTTGGCCTCGGCGCGCACCGGACCGGTATCGGAGGTCATGGCGCGGTGATAGGCGACCTTGAGCTCCAGCGTGGTGTAGGCCTGCTCGGCGCTGAGCGCGCTGTGCGCGGCGCAGCCGCAGGCCGAGTCGAGCAGGGTCGCGGCGTAGCCGCCGTGGATCACGCCCAGCGGGTTGTAGGCGTGCGGGCCGGGCGTGCCGGTGAACACGGCGCGGCCTTCGTCGACCTCGCTCAGGACGAAGCCCAGGGTCTCGCCGATCGGCGGCGGACGGCCGGTGGCGAGCAGCGCGCGTAGGGTGTCGAGGCCGTTGAGGCCGCGCAGGGATTCGAGTTCGAACACGTTGACGGTCATCGCGGGGGTTCCGATGGGGGTATCAGCGGGAGGAGAGGGAGGTCGACACGGCCTGCAGCACTTCGTCCGACAGCGTCGGGTCGTCGACCGCGCGCGCCAGCACCAGCGCACCGACCAGACTGGCCAGGGTCGCCAGCGCGCGCTCGCGGCGCGCGGCGCGGCTGCGTCCGGGCAGCAGCGGCGTCAGCAGGTCCAGGTAGGAACGCAGCGCGCGGCCGAGACTGCGCCGCACCGGCGGGTCCAGGCGCGCGGCATCGGCGCCCAAGGCGGCGAAGGTGCAGCCGCGGCCGGGCTGGTCGCGGTGCGCGCCGGACAGGTAGGCGTCGGCGATGCGTCGCAGTGCGTGTTCGGGATCGCGCTCGATCAGCTGCCGCCAGTAGGCCAGCGAGCCTGCGACGGCGTGGTCGCAGGCCTGCGCCATCAGGTCCAGCTTGGAATCGAAATGGCCGTAGAAGCCGCCGTGGGTCAGGCCGGCGTCCTGCATCAGTTCGGCGATGCCGATGCCGTCGTAGCCGCGTTCGCGGAACAGGCGCGCGGCGGCGCCGACGATGCGTTCGCGGTTTTCGGCGGCCTGTTCGCGGCTGACTTTCATGGTTCGGCTCCGTGGGCGCGGCGCGGTCCGGGCTCGGCGATGCTAACAGGTTTGATGATGATCATCATTTAACCAGGGCCAGCGCCCGAGCTGGGCCGGTTCGGGCTGGCGCAAGGCGGACAAGCGGCGCCGACGCGCGCTGGCGCCGGTCACGGCAGTTCGCGTCTAATCCGCAGGCCGGCGCCGCGCCGGCGTTACTGCCCGGGACCACGATGCGCCTGCCTGCCGCTGTTGCCCTGACCCTTGCCTTCGCCATCGGCACCGTTGCGACGGCGCCGGCGGCCACGCGCGCCGGCGCGCCCGCGCCGCAGTGCCTGGACGCGCGCGCGATGGACGAAGTGCGGCAATCGTCCGATCGCACCCTGGCGGTGGTGCAGAACGACGGCCGCCGCTTCCGCGTCGATCTGCAGGAAGACTGCCCGGCCGCGGCCGCCGATGCGCAGGCCAGCGTGCTCGCGCGCGAAGGCTGGGTCTGCGGTACCGGCAACGAATACGTGCGCAGCGGGCAGCGCCTGTGCCCGGTGGCCGCGGTCGCCGAGATCGACACCAAGACCTACGCCGAACTCGCGCTGGCCAGCCATCGCCGCCACGGCGACGTCGCCACCCTGGACGCGGTCGAAGTGCGCGCGGAGAAGCGCCGCGGCTTCGGCGGATCGGTGCAGTACTGCCTCAATCCGCGCTACATGCGCGGCTGGAACGAGGACGGCAAGGGCCTGGTGGTGGAAGTCTCGCCGCAGCGCTCGGGCGGCAATCGTTATTACCGGGTGGAACTGGCCTACAGCTGCCCGGAACTGTTCGACGCCACCACCATCGAACTGCGTTCGGGCATGGGCATCAGCGCGGTCTGCGGCAACCCCGGCGACACCGTGGTGGCGGTGCCGGAGATGCGCGAGGGTCAGGGCATCGCGCGCAGCGGCGGCGTGTTGTCGCGGATCAGCTGTCCCATCGCCAGCGTGTATCCGATCGATAAATAGGCATTCCTGACGCAGGCGCACGCGTTCGTTAGCGTCGCGTGCAAATTGCATGAACCGTGCAAAAAACGCATGCGGATGAACGGGCGATGTTCACCGCGGGTTGCCGCGCGCCTGCACAGACTCGGTGCACCTTCCATCAGGAGGCTGCCATGAGCCGCACCGTCGTACTTCGCACCGCCGTACTCGCGATCGCGCTGGCCGCATCGGGCACCGTGCTCGCGCGCGAGGCCCTGACCGAAGCCAAGGTCCGCGCCCAGCTCACCGAACAGGGTTACACCCACATCAACGACATCGAGTTCAAGGATGGCGTGTGGAAAGCCGACGCGCGCAGCGCCGAGGGCAACCGCGTCGACGTGCGCCTGGATCCGAAGACCGGCCGCGTCTATCCGGACGAACAGGTCGCCAACCTCAGCGAGGCCGACGTGCGCGCGCGCCTGGCCGTGGCCGGCTACACCAACGTCCACGACGTCGATTACGAGGATGGCATCTGGAACGCCGAGGCCGACGATCCGGCCGGCCGCGATGTCGAGATCAAGATCGATCCCAAGAACGGCCGCGTAATCGGTGCCGAAAAGGACTGATCGCGCCCGACCGCAGCGAAACCAATCGAAACGAAAACGATCGCGCCGCGAACAGCGGCGCGATCTTCTTGCGTCTTACCAGGTGTCTTCCAGCATGCGCGGCCGGCAGGCGAGATAGCCGCCGATGGTCAGCACCACCAGGCACAGGCTGAGGAAGCCGAACGGCAGCAGCCAACCGTGGCTGGTTTCGTGCAGCCAGCCGAACAGCAGCGGGCCGATGCAGCTGATGCTGTAGCCCACGCCCTGCATGAACCCCGACAGCGCCGCCGAACCGGTCTGGCTGCGAGTGCGCAAGTTGATCAGGGTCAGCGACAACGGGAAGGTGCTGGGCCCCAGGCCCAGCAGCGCCACCCACAACAGCGTCGCCGACATCGGCGCCCACAGCAGGCCGGCGAAACCGCCCAGGTACATGACCACGCAGGCCAGCACCACCGGGAACGGGTTGGCGATGCGCACCGCCAGCGCGGGCAGCGCCAGCGCCGCGATCAGGCCCAGGGTCGAGAACAGCGCGACCATGCTGCCGCCCAGCGCCGGGCTGCCGCCGGCCTCGACCAGCAGTTTCGGCAGCCAGGTGAACATGGAATAGGTGATCAGCGAGGTCATGCCGAACATCAGCGCCATGCCCCAGGCCACCGACGAACGCCCGACCCGGCCGCGCGGCGCGGGCGCGGCGAGTTCCGGCGCGGCATCGCTGGGCGCGACCGCGGCATCGTGCGCGGCGGCAAGCGCGCGCGCCTGCGCGGAGCGGCCGTAGCGTTCCATCCATAGCGCCGCGATCCACGGCAGCGCCGCAGCCACCGCCACCAGCGACCACGAACCCAGCGACACGCGCCAGCCCGCGGCTTGCGCCAGCGGCACCGCGGCCAACGCCGGCAGGATCGTGCCCAACTGCAGCACGGTGATGTAAAGCGAGCTCACCGCGCCGACGCGGTCGGCGAAATAGCGTTTCACCAGTGGCGGCAGCACCACGTTGCCGATGCCCATGCCCGACAGCGCCACCGCCGAGGCCGCGAGCAGTTGCCAGGTGTCGGCGGCGAACGCGCGCGCCAGCAGGCCCAGCGCGGCCATCGCCATCGCGGTCAGCGCAGCGCGCTCCAGGCCCAGGCGGTGCGCGATCGCCGGCGTCAGCACGCCGAACACCGCGAACGCCGCGGTCGGCACCATGCCGAATACGCCGGTCATGGTCGGGCCGAATCCGAATTCGCGCCCCAGGCTGTCCAGCAACGGCGTCAGCGACGTCACCGCGGTGCGCAGGGTGAACGCCGACAGCACGATGCCGGCCAGCACCAGCGCGCGTCCTTGCCACAGCGAGCGCGGCCGCAGGGCCGGCGATGCGGACACGGCGGCGCTCATCGCGCGCACCGGGGCGCGGGAATGGACGGGGTACGGCGGATAACGGGGCTCATCGCGGTGCTGCCATCGGGGAGGCGCGGGCCGACCGCGCAGCAGCGCAGGCTGCTGCCGACTGCGACGAGCGACGGGCTCGCGCGGCGATCGGCGGGTGCTTCGGGTGGGGGACGCGGCGCTGCGGTTCTCTCCGCATCGCCGTAGGCGACAGTGTGCCGCAAACATGAATGCGCGGCGGTCCCGTTCCGACAACGCAGCATTCCAAGCGATGGGCGCCGAAACCACCGATTTCGCAAAGTCCGCACAACCGCCCCTGACTTCCGCCGCTGGACCGCCCGTTCCGCGCTCCTCTAGTATCGGCCGCACTCTGACCTCAGGCGTTGCGCCCATGAAACTGCTGGTTGCGTCCATGCTGTCCCTGTCGGTATCCGCGGCCCTGGCCGCCGAGGCGCCGAAGTTCGATCCCCAGCGCCTGTCCGACGAGGTCAAGACCTTGTCCTCGGACGAGTTCGAAGGCCGCGGCCCGGCCACCGCCGGCGAGACCAAGACCATCGACTACGTGGTCGCGCAGATGAAGGCGGCGGGCCTACAGCCCGGTGGCGATCTCAAGGACGGGCAACGCGCCTGGACCCAGGCGGTGCCGCTGAAGCGCGCGCAGATCGACGGCACGCCGACGCTGTCGGTGACGGTAGCCGGCAAATCGCAGCGCCTGAGTCAGGGCAACGAGATCGCCGTGCGCGCCGCGCTCGACGGCTCCAGCAAGGTCTCCATCGCCGATGCGCCGCTGGTGTTCGCCGGTTACGGCGTCAAGGCGCCGGAGCGCAACTGGGACGACTTCAAGGGCGTCGATCTCAAGGGCAAGATCGCGGTGGTGCTGATCAACGATCCCGATTTCGAGAGCGGCGCGGGCGACTTCGGCGGCAAAGCCATGACCTACTACGGCCGCTGGACCTACAAGTACGAAGAGGCCGCGCGCCAGGGCGCGGTGGGCCTGCTGATCGTGCACGAGACCGATCCGGCGTCCTACGGCTGGGCCACGGTCAAGAACTCCAACACCAACACCATGTTCGACGTGGTCCGCGACCGTCCCGGCGCGACCCATCCGACCATGGAAGGCTGGATCCAGCGCGATTTCGCGGTCGATCTGTTCAAGCGCGCCGGCCTGGATTTCGATGCGCTCAAGCGCCAGGCGCAGACGCGCGATTTCAAGCCGGTCGAGCTCAAGGGCGCGACCCTGTCGGCCAGCTACCAGGTCAAGAGCGAAATCATCACCTCGCAGAACATCGTCGGCCGCGTCGACGGCGCCCAGCGCCCGGACGAGACCGTGATCTACAGCGCGCACTGGGATCACCTGGGCGTGGGCGCGCCGGACGCCAAGGGCGACACGATCTACAACGGCGCGGTCGACAACGCCACCGGCACCGCGGCGCTGATCGAAATGGGCCGCGCCTTCGCCCATGGGCCCAAGCCGCAGCGTTCGGTGGTGTTTCTGGCGGTGACCGCGGAGGAGAAGGGCCTGCTGGGCTCGGAGTATTACTCGTCCAAGCCGTTGTATCCGCTGGCCAAGACCGTGGCGGTGATCAACACCGACGCGCTGGATCCGACCGGTCCCGCGCGCGACTTCACCACCTCCGGCAGCGCCAAGCAGGAGCTGCTGGACGAGCTGATCGACCTGGCCAAGCGCTGGGACCTGAGCTACGTCACCGATCCCAAGCCCGAAGCCGGCCACTTCTTCCGCTCCGATCACTTCCCGTTCGCCAAGCGCGGCGTGCCGGCGATTTCGTTCGGCTCCGGCGACGACAAGGTCGACGGCGGCCGCGCCGCGGGCGAAGCGGCGCAGCAGGCCTACACCGCCGATCGCTATCACCAGCCGGCCGACCAGTGGGAAGCCAGCTGGAGCTTCACCGGCATGGCGCGCGATCTGGAGCTGCTGTACACGCTGGGCAACGGCCTGGCCAACTCCAAGCGCTGGCCGAACTGGAGCCAGGATTCGGAATTCCGCGCCGCGCGCGACGCCTCCGCCGGCGAGCGCAAGTAAACCCAGCCGCCGTCCGCTCCGTGCAGGAGCGGGCGGCGATCGCGAGCGATCGACGAATGAGCCACGAACTGCGACTGCGGCCCTGCGCCGGCGGCGACGAGGCCGCACTGGCCCTGGTCGGCCAGGCCAGCTTTCTGGAAACCTTCGCCGGCATCCTCGGCGGCCGCGACATCGTCCAGCACTGCGAACGCGCGCATGCGCCGTCCGTCTACCGCGCCTGGCTGGACGATCCGGCCTGCGCGCTGTGGCTGGCCGAAGCCGAGCCTGGCGACGCGCCGGTGGGGTATGCGGTGGTCGCGCCGGCGCAGTTGCCGCTGGCCGATCTGGCCGCCGACGATCTCGAACTCAAGCGCATCTACCTGCTCAGCCGTTTCCATGGCGGCGGTTGGGGCAAGCGCCTGCTGGCGGCCGCGGTGGCGCACGCACGCGCGGCCGGCGCGCGCCGCCTGCTGCTGGGCGTCTATGCTGGCAACGCCGCCGCGATCGGCTTCTACGAGCGCGCCGGCTTCCGCGCGGTCGGCACGCGCAGCTTCAACGTCGGCGGGCGCGACTACGACGACCGCATCCTGAGTCTGGCGCTGGACTGAGACGCGCGCGCCAGGACTGGAACGCTACGGCTCATCCATGACGCCATGACACGGTTGAAGCCGCGCGCGCGACGCCGCATCTTGTAACGATCGGGCCGCGCGTCGGCCGTCCCTGCCAGGTGTCGCCATGTCCCAGCCGCTGAAGATCGATTTCGTTTCCGACGTTTCCTGCCCCTGGTGCGCGGTCGGGCTGAAGTCGCTGGAGCAGGCGATCGCGCGCGTCGGCGGCGATCTCCACGTCGAGCTGCACTTCCAGCCCTTCGAGCTCAATCCGCAGATGGGGCCGCAGGGACAGGACATCGACGAGCATCTGATCGAGAAGTACGGTTCCACGCCGGCCCAGCTGGCGCAGAATCGCGAAGCGCTGCGCCAGCGCGGCGCCGCATTGGGCTTCGAGTTCAACCTGCGCAACCGCATCTACAACACCTTCGACGCCCATCGCCTGCTGCATTGGGCGGCGCTGGAGGGCGGCGAGCACGAGCGCGCGCTCAAGCACGCGCTGTTGCGCGCCTATTTCACCGAGGGGCGCGACGTTTCGGCGCACGAAACCTTGGCCGAAGTGGCCGCGTCGGTAGGCCTGGACGCGTCGCGCGCCAGGCAGATCCTGGCCAGCGGCGAGTACGCCGACGAGGTGCGCGCGCAGGAACGTCACTACCAGAGCCAGGGCATCAGCGCGGTGCCGTCGGTGATCATCAACGATCGCCATCTGATCCAGGGCGGTCAGCCGGTGGAATTGTTCGAGCGCGCCTTGCGCCAGATCGCCGGACTGGAACCCACGCAGGGCGTCGTGGGCTAAGGCTTGGAGAGTGCCTGATGGCACTGCAATGGCACGTGTGCTCCTGATATGGTTGCGCTCCATCGCGCATGCGCGCGCGATGGCGGCGAATGGCAGGTTTAGTCGCTAGCCGACGCCTGCGGTCGTTCGCGTCCGGTTGAGCATGCGTTCTCCGTTTCGATCCGCGGGCCGTCGCGCGACGGCCCGTATCGATCTTGCGTTTCCCTCCTTTCCGGTGCCCGCGATGAAGAAGTTCGGTCTGTACGCGTTCGCGCTGGTCGCGCTCACGGCCTGTTCGGCCGGCGAAGAGGCGCCGCTGGAGACGCTGACCGTGGCCGCCACCGCGGTGCCGCACGCCGAGATCCTGGACGTGGTCAAGCCGCTGCTGGCCAAGAACGGCGTCAAGCTGGAAGTGCAGGTGTACAAGGATTACGCGCAGCCCAACGACCGCGTCGCCAGCAAGTTGGTCGACGTGAATTATTTTCAGACCGCGCCGTTCCTGGAAGCGTACAACCGCGAGCACGGCACCCGGCTCACGCCCGTGATCGGCGTGCATATCGAACCGCTGGGCGCCTATTCGCAGCGCTACGAATCGCTGAAGGCGCTGCCGGTGGGCGCGGTGGTCGCGATCCCCAACGAGCCCAGCAACAACAGCCGCGCGCTGATCCTGCTGCACCACGCCGGCGTGATCGAGCTGCGCGATTCCGACAATCCGCTGGCCCTGCCGGGCGACGTGATCGCCAACCCGCGCAAGCTGGTGCTGCGCGAATACGACTCCGAGCGCCTGCCCGAGCTGCTGGAGCGGGTCGATCTGGCGGTGATCAACACCAACTACGCGCTGGAGGCCGGGCTGGACCCGATCCGCGACGCGCTGACGCTGGAGCGCCGCGAGTCGCCCTACGTCAATTTCCTGGTCGCGCGCCCCGACAACGTGCGCGATCCCAAGGTGCTCAAGCTCGCCGCCGCGCTGACCCGGCCCGAGGTCAAGGTGTTCATCCAGACGCGTTATCGCGGCGCGGTGCTGCCGGCGTTCTGAATCTCAACCGCCGAGGATCTGCAGGATTTCCAAGGCCATGCGCCGGCGGCTGCCGGACAGGCGGCGGAAATGCGACAGCGCCTCGCTCTCGTGCTCGTCGCGCGCATAGTCGTCGACGATCACCGCCGGCGCCTGCTCGGCGCCCTCGCAGCGGCTGGGCCCGCGGCCGGTGGCCAGCCATTCGAAGCTCAGGCCGGTCTCCTGCGCGATCTGGATCAGGTGTTCCACGCTGGGCGTGGTGCCCGCCGGGTGTTCCCACTGCGTGACCGCGCTGCGCTTGACGCCGATGCGGCGTGCCAGCTCGGCTTGGGACAGGGTGGTCAGGGCCCTGGCTTTGCGAATTCTCAACGACAAGCCACTCACGCATCGCTCCTTGGTCGACATCCTGGTCGCGGTTTCCGGTCCTTGGCCCGTCGCGGCTTACCGGCAAGGGATTCTTGCCTAATGTTGTGCGGTATCGCTTTCCACGCGACGGGTAGGCCATCACGGCTTACGGCTACAGCAAACGGCTAGTGCGGCTGTCCGAGGACAGGCCGGGCGCGCCCTTTTCAGTTCGGGGGCGGATATGCGAAACAGGTCACGCGCCGCGGCCCTGGGGTCCGCGGCGTTGCCGTCGATACCGCCGCCACGGTGTCGGGTACGGGGGACGGTCCGGATCTATCCTCGCCGCGCGCGCCGCGCCGGCCCAGCACGGAGCATCGGGATGTTCAGGATCAGCCTGTTCGGGTCGCTGTCGATCGCCAGCGAAGACGCACCGTCGGAGACCGTCGCCATTGCCGGCCGCTGCGCCAGCCTGTTGGCCTATCTGGCGTTGGGGCGGGGCCGCTACTTCAGCCGCTCCGAACTGCTCGCCAGCCTGTGGCCGGAGCGCGCGTCCTCGTCCACCGCCGGTTCGTTCAACACCGCGTTGTGGCGCCTGCGGCGGCTGGTGGAAAAACCGCCGCTCAAGCACGGCGACCTGATCGTGTGCGACCGCCGCGGCGCGATCGGCCTCAACGGGCCGGCGGCGGTGTGGCTGGACGTGGACGAGTTCCAGCGCCTAGTCACGCCCGGCCTGAGCCGTGCGCCGGAGAAGCTCAGCGACGCCGACATCGATGGCCTGCGCCGCGGCGTCGCGATGTACACCTCCGACATCCTGCTCGACGTCACCGACGATTGGGCGCTGCGCGAGCGCGAAAAGCACCGGCGCAGCTACTTGAACGCGCTGGGGCGGCTGGTGCAGTTGGCGACGATCCGGCGCGACTACGCCGAAGGCATTCGCCACGCGCAGGCGATCCTGGACAACGACGCCCTGCGCGAGGACGTGCACCGCGACCTGATGCAACTGCTCGTGCTCAGCGGCCAGCGCGCGCAGGCGTTGCGCCAGTTCGAACACTGCCGCGAGCTGCTGCGGCGCGAGCTGGCGATCCAGCCGATGCGCGAGACGATGACGCTGTACCAGAGCATCGCCCAGAGCGCGATCGGCAGCGAACCGGCGCCGGCGGCGACGGCTTACGCGCCGCCGATGCCGCCGCCGATGCCGATGCCCGGCTATGCGCCGATGACGGCGGACGAGGGCATGCGCGCCTATGGCCTGATCGACGCGGCGCGTCGGCATCTGGCGACGGCGGATTCGCAGCTGCAGTTGAGTCTGCAGTTTCTGGAGCGGTAAGCGGCGTGGCGATGGGCTCCGCTGTGCAGTTGTTGCTGTCGCGGCATTCGTAAGTCCCCATCGCGACTCACGCCGCTCCCACAGAACGCCGCGACGCGATTGGGAGGCGACGCACTGCCGAGCAGGCCGCGCCGCCATCCCTGTGGGAGCGGCGTAAGCCGCGATCGCCTGCCCGCGCCACCTTCCAACCCCGCAATCCCACCGTGCCCCGCGCGGCCTCCGCCATGCCCGATCACCCCGCATCACCGCCGCATCACACCCACCCCGCGGCGCGTGATCCCGTCGTGATCCGGCGGTGATGGCGCGGTGACCGCAGCGGTGCAGCCTCGGCCCGTAGCGTATCCATAGGGGCACCGTGGCCATGGCACTGCTCGAGGACCGTACCGCCGTCTTCATCGTTCGCGTCTGGTGCGAGCGCGGGGACGCCGACGCCGCCGTCGCCGAATGGCGCGGCTCGGTCGAGCACGTGCAGTCGGGCCAGCGCAGCTTCTTCCGCCATCTGGAATCGGTGGTCGATTTCATGAAGCCGCACCTGGAAGGCATCGGCATCGATGCCCAGCAGCGGTTCTGGGAACGAATTTCTTCGGTCATCAACGACGTCGGCGGCACGCCGATCGAACTGGCGCTGGATGCCCGCGCGCCGGCGATCGACGCGCGCGCCGATGCGGCTTCTTCCATCACTGCAAGCAAGCGCCGATAGGAGTCAGTCATGGCACTCATCCGAGCCAACCGCGAATCGATCGACGATCGTTTCAGCGTGCTGGGCTTCACGGTCCGCAGCGAGAACCCGCTGTTCGAGATCGGCCTGGCCACCGACCCGGAGCTGCTCAAGTCCGAAAACCGCGCCCGCCGCACGGCCAGCAACTTCTACTCCACCCGCGTCCTCGGCGGCGCCCGCCGCGGCGAGGCGGTGTACCTGGTGCCGCCCAGCGTGGTCGCGCGCTTCGTCGGCCAGCCGCGTCTGTACTTCGGTTTGGCGACCTACAACGAAGGCGACCGCAGCCGTCCGGTGTCGGTGAAGATCCCCGATGCCGGCAACATGTACGTCAATCTCAGCGGCCTGACCGAACGCGGCCTGCGCCGCACCGCGCGCCTGGACACGGTGTCGGGCTACGGCAGCGCCGCGGCCAACGGCGGCCTGGCCTGGGGCGGCGACGCCCTGGTCACCAATGGCGTCGCGCGCGTCAACGGCAACGGCCGCGGCAACGGCGCCGCGCCCGCGCCCGCGGAACCGGCGCCGTACAGCGACGGCTACTCCGACGATCTGTGGCAACAGGGCGCCAGCCCCGCGCCGGCCAGCAACGGCCACGACACCGCAGCGCCCACCGCGCCTGTCGCGGCGCCCGCACCCGCGCCCGTGGCGCCGGATGCGGCGCCCGCGACGGCGCAGTCCTACGGCCGTTACAGCCAGCGCTACGACGCGCCGCAGCCGCGCACGCCGGCGCCAAATCCGCGCTCGCTGCTGGTATCGCCCTACTACCAGCCGACCAACTGGTTCGACGCCCTCACCAGCCAGATCGGCTTCTTCGTCAGCAGCGCGATCTGGTTCCTTGGCGTCACCGACACCACGGTGCCGCCGCATTCGGCGATCTGCCAGGTGCGCCGTCCCGACGGCAGCGAAGAGGGCGCTCTGCACGGCAGCGCGTTCTTCATCGGCCCCTGCCTGCTGCTGACCGCGGCGCACGTGGTCGACGGCCAGAGCGAACTGATCATCGTGCCGGGCAAGAACGGCGCCGGCGTGAGCACCGCCACCGAGCCCTTCGGCCGCTTCAGCGTACGCGCCGCCGATTGCCGCAAGCACCCGTCCTACAGCGCCGGCAACAGCGACTTCGACATGGCGGTGATCCGCGTGCCGGCCGCCAACGCGGTGCCGTCCGATCGCTATTTCGATCTGGTCGAGGAACTCACCCAGTCGCGCCCCGAAGGCGTGGTGGTGTGCGGCTACTCGGCGCGTTGGTACGCCAACGACGCGATCGAACAGTGGGTCAACGACAACATCGACCCGAACAAGCAGCACCTGCACGGCGGCTACATCCGCAGCCTGCCCACCGACGAGACCTTCGACTACGACCTGCAGACCCTGGGCGGCGCCAGCGGCTCGCCGGTGTATTGGATCGAGGGCGGCAGTTTCCCGCGCGCGCACATGGTCGGCGTGCACGTGGCCGCGCATTCGGCCACCACCAACCTGGGCTGCCGCATCACGCCCGCCAAGCGCCAGTGGATCGCCCAGGAGGCGGCCGGCTTCGGCGTGTCGTTCTCGCTCGCGCAGCGCGCCACCTCGCGCGCGCAGTCCTTGGGCGGCGGCGGCAAGGTCTATGCGCGCGCGCAGGAGATCATCACCCCGTTCTACGACCCCGCCGATCCGTCCACCGCGCTGAGCTGCCAGGCCGATGCCTTCAGTCTGGCGCGCGAGGAATGGTTCGCCGGCGTGCCCAACACCTCGCTGTATCCGCATTCGGCGATCTGCCAGCTGCTGATGACCGCGCCCGACGGTTCGGGCTATCAGGGCACCGGCTTCTACATCGGCCGCAACCGCATCCTGACCTGCGCGCACAACCTGCACGGCATGAGCAGCGTGCAGATCATTCCCGGCCGCAACGGCGCCGGCGGGCGGCCCTACGGGCAGTGCACGGTGCAGTCCTCGTCGTGGCGGATCGCGCCGCGCTACAGCGGCGACGGCGACTGGAACAACGACCTGGCGGTGATCGACAACGTGCCGCTGGCCGCGCCCGGCGGGCAATACTTCGAGTTCCTGCAGGCCACGCCCTCCGACCGCCTGCCGGTGGTGGTCTGCGGCTACTCCGCCGCCTCGCGCGCGGTGCCGGAACTGGACGCGATCATCGACGGCGACAAGCAGCACCTGCACGGCGGCTATGTGCGCGAGCAGCCCAACCCGGAGACCATCGACTATCCCATCCTGTCGCTGATGGGCGCCAGCGGTTCGCCGGTCTACACCCTGGCCGACCGCGGCGGACTCAAGGCGCTGATCTGCGCGGTCCACGTCAGCGGCGAGCCCGCGGCGCAGGGCCTCAACCGCGGCTGCTTCATCACGCCCAGCAAGATCGACTGGATCGAGGGCCGCGCCACCACCTTCGCGCTGGGCATGCCCGGCGGCCCGCGCGGCCGCGCGCGCGCGCTGGCGCTGGAAGACGACGAGCAGGACAACAAGGGCATCTGCGAAGCCATCCCCGACGAGACCGTGGCGGCCGAGCAGTCCTACCGCCAGGCGCGCGCGCTGGATGCGCCGGCGCCGGAGTATCCGGGCGCCAGCCGTTTCGCGCCGGCCTACAGCGGCAACTACCGCACCATGCGCACGCAGCGCACGGTGGACCGCATCGTCGTCCACATCACCGACGGCGGCTCGCGCATCACCGGCACCATCGGCTGGTTCCAGAACCCCGACCAGCGCAACTCGCGCAACGAGCACATCACCGTCAGCGCCCACTACGTCATCGGCCGCGACGGCGAGGTCGTGCAGATGGTGCGCAACAACGACGTGGCCTGGCATGCCAGCAGCGCCAACACCCACGGCATCGGCATCGAGCACGTCGCCAACAAGCGCGGACTGGACCCGACCGAGGCGCAGTACCAGGCCTCCTCGGCGCTGGTGGCGTGGCTGTGCGCGCAGTACGGCCTGCCGATCGACCGCGAACACATCATCGGCCACCAGGAAGCGTCGCCGCGCGACAACCACGATTGCCCGAGCCGCCTGTGGAACTGGGACCACTACATGGATTGCGTGCGCGCCGCCGCGGCGGCCGCCGCGCCCGCGCCGGCCGCGACCGCCCAAGGCCTGCGCGGCCGCGGCCGTGCGACCGCGCTGGCGCTCCCGGGACGCCCCTACGCGACCGCGCAGGAAATCATCACGCCGTACTACGACCCGTCCAACCCGATGAGCGCGCTGACCTGCCAGGACGATGCCTTCAGTCTGGCGCGCGAGGAATGGTTCGTCGGCGTCGACGACACGCGTTCGTTCCCGCACTCGGCGATCTGCCAGCTGCTGATGACCGACAGCGCCGGCAACGGCTGGGGCGGCACCGGCTTCTACATCGGCCCCAACCGCATCCTGACCTGCGCCCACAACCTGCACAACAAGGTCAACGTGACCGTGGTGCCGGGCCAGAACGGACGCAGCGGCAAGCCGTTCGGCGAATGCACCCTGCCCAGCTCTTCCTGGCGTATCGCGCCGCGCTACACCGGCACGGGCAACTGGGAGAACGACCTAGCGGTGATCGAGAACGTGCCGATCGCCGCGCCCAACGGCCAGTACTTCGAATTCCTCAACGCCACTCCGTCCGAGCACATGCCGATCGTGGTCTGCGGCTACTCCGGCGCGTCCGACGCGGTGCCCGAACTCACCGCCGCGATCGACGGCGACAAGCAGCACCTGCATGGCGGTTACGCCGCCTCGCAGAGCAACGGCGAGGTCATCGAGTACCCGATCCTGACCCTGCACGGCGCCAGCGGCTCGCCGGTCTATCACCTCGATAGAAGCAGCGGTCAGCTCAAGGCGCAGGTCTGCGCGGTCCACGTGACCGGCCAGCCGGCGGCGCAGGGCTTGAACCGCGGCTGCTTCATCACCCCGACCAAGATCGACTGGATCGAAGGCCGCGCCACCAGCTTCGCGCTGGGCGCAGGCCGTCCGGTGCGCGCGCTGTCGGGCGAGGGCAGCGACTACCCGGTGGTGCTGGTGCCGCAACCGAACAAGGACGCGTGCTGGGCGGCCTCGATGGCGATGCTGCTGTCGTGGCGCCACAACGCCTCCTACACGCCCGAGACCCTGGCCAACCAGGTCGGCGGATCGCTGGCCAGTTCCTACGGCTGGGACCTGCTCAACGCGGTACGCGACCGCTACGGCTTCGCGGTGATTCCGCACCCGTCCAACGCCAGCGTCTACAACACGCCCACGCAATGGGCGCAGTGGCTGCGCGAGTGCGGCGCCTTGTGGGTGGTGATCGTCGGCGCGCCGCATGCGGTGGTCATCGCCGGCATTCGCGGCAACCTGGAAGATCCGGCCAGCGTGCAGGTCAAGGTGCTCAATCCCTGGGATACCCGCATCGCCTTCGACGCCGATCCTATCGATTTCCATCCGGCCAACAACGGCTACGAAGACTGGCTGCCGTTCGCCGACTTCGCCGCCGATTTCGGCAACATGGCCGAACCCGACTACGGCAACTGGCGCGTGCTGCACCTGCCGCCGGACGCGCCGCGTCCGACCGCGCAATCGCTGGGCCAGGGCGGCAGCCTGAGGCTGGCGCGTCCGCCGGCCGCGGTGCGCGCGTTCGATGTCGGCGGCGATACCGCCGCCATCGGCGAAACCCGCGAGCCGATCGAACCCAGCCGCGTCGCGGGCACGCGCATGAGCGTGCTGCGCGGCAGCGCCGGCGCCTGCCGCTGGAGCCTGGACCAGCTCGAAGGCCTGAAGTCGCCGTCGTTGCTGTCGCCCAGCGTGAGCTCGGCCGCCGCTGCGGACGTGCACATCGATCTGGGCGAATGGCCGGCGATCGAAGGCCAGTCCTCGCCGCTGCCGATCGCGATCGACTTCCGCGCCTCGCAGGGCTCGGTCGGCGACGTGCGCGTGATCGCGGGCACGCCGGCCAATCTGGCCTACGGCGTGGAAGCGACCGCGCGCATCGAGGACGCCGCCGACGTCGGCAGCGTCGCGGCACTGAAGCTGAGCATCGACTACCGCTTCAGCGGACTCGCACAGGGCAGCCCGGCGGCGCGCATCGAACTGCGCCTGCTCGGCGACGGCCGCTACGAGCGCGAGAACCGCTGGGTGACGACGGCCTGAGGATCGCATCGTGTCCGAGCACAACGGCACTCGCGGCAGGATCTTCCCTCCGAGGAACGGAGCGCAGCCGCCTGCACGCTCGCTGGCCGACGCGCCCGCCGCGGGCACGCCCGCCGCGACGCCGGCGGCCGCGCCCAAGCCGCAGGCCACCGAGACCATCGCCCGCCGCGCCGGCGCGATGGTCAACGAGATCGATTTCCCGGGCTTCGTCGCGCAACTCGTGCACGGCACCTTCGACGCCATCGTCGATGCCTCGATCCGGCAGATGGAGAGCTACTCCGGCCTGGTCGCCGCGGTGGCCAAGAGCCTGGACCAGTTCACCGAGGAAAACGTCAGCCCCAACCAGGCCCGCGACTGGCTGGCCTCGCGCTATCCCGGCGACGTGCAGTTGCTGCTGCCCGACGGCGGCGAGCGCACCGAGGTGCAGCTGGCGCCGCGCGCCGAAGGCCTGATGCCGACCTGGCTGGGCGAGTACGGCGTCGATGGCGAGGAACTGAGCACCGAGATCCTTGAGGAGCGCGTACTGCCGCAGGTCCGGCTCAAGGTCGGCGGCGAGCGCCAGCAACTGCTCGCGACCATGGTCATGCTGGGCATGAACCGGGTCGTGGTGCGCGATGGCAGCATCACCAGCAAGGTGATGTTCCGCGCCGCCGCGCAGGATGCGGCCAAGGTCGGCTACGCGGTCGGCGCCGATCCGCAGGCGGTCAACAACTGGGGCGAGCGCGGCGCGCTGAGCTACAGCGGCCAGAGTTCGACCATGGTGTCGACGGTCGCGGTCAACGCCCAGAACGAATCGAACATCCGCGCCGACTTGTTCGGCGAGGTCAAGCTCAACTTCGTCAGCGAGACCCTGCCGCTGGAGCGCCTGGCCGACGCGGCCAAGATCGCCCTGGTGCAGCGCCACTCGCCGGCGATGCGCGCGGCCGCGCCCGCGGCGCCCGCCGCCGCACCGACGCCGCCGCCGGCTGAGGGAGGCGCGTGATGCTGCGCGAACTCTCGCTGCTGCTGGAGGAACTGCATGACGGCCTGATCGCCGCCGAGGCGCGCGGATTGCCGGTGCAGGTGCAACTGGCCAACGTCGAGATGACGCTGCCGCTGGAGCTGCGTCCGATCCTGCGCGACGGCGGCTGCGTGCTGCTGGCCGACCTGCCGCGCAGCCGCGAGATCAATGCCTGGAACACGATGCCCTCGCGCCTCACGCTGAGCTGGAGCTGCGACGGAGGTGCGCCATGAGCGCGCAAATGCCGGCCCTGCTGCGCGACAGCGGCGTGCCCTTCGACCTGTTCATTCAGGCCCTGACCGAGCAGTTGGACAAGGCCCAGGCGGCGATGGCGATCAAGGCCCGCGTCGGCAAGCTGCCGCTGACCTTCGCGGTGAAGGAAGTGTCGATGGATCTGCGCGCGTTCGTGCAGATGATCGACGACGACGTGTACCTGCGCCCCGCCGGCCCCGGCGAGGCCGAGGCCAGCACCATCAAGCTGGCGCTGACCACGATCACCAAGCCGATGATCGAGGAGAACGCGGTCGACTTCAAAGCCGAGGATCCCAAGTTCAGCCTCAAGGAAGCGCTGGGCGATTCGATCACCGAGGACGACCAGCGCCGCCTGGAACGCATCGGCGTGCGCACCATCACCCAGCTCAACGAACTCAAGCAGAGCGCGGGCACCGACGTGATCGCGCGCCTGTCGCGGATGCCGGTCAATCGCCTGCAGCAGGCGCTGATGAGCGCCTCGGCGCCGCGCGTGACGCGGGTGGAACGCGGCGACGACCGCGATGCGCGCGCCGCGCAACGCGTGCACCTGAGCGCGCCGGCCTTGCGCGCCGGCCGTCTGCCGCTGGTGCGCGCGGCCGGCGAAGCGGTGCCGGTGGTCGAGAGCGACGACGGCCGCCTGGTGCTGGCGCCGCTGGCCAGCCAGCTGGGCTGCGACGCGGAACTGGATTTCGGCGGCGGCGAAATCGCCTCGGTGCGGCTCAGCGAGGGGCATGTCGGCCGCTGGAACGACGGCGCGAACGGAGGCCGTCCATGAACGCCGCCACGTCCCCGCGCGTGCCCGGCCGCCTGCTGGTGACCCTGCGCCTGGGCGAGGTGCCCGAGCATCTGCCCGGCCTGCGCGCCTGCACCCAATACGGCACCCCGATCGCCGAGCATATCGACGGCGGCGTGATCGATCGCTTGCTGCGTCATCACGGCGATGCCTTCCGTGCCGCGCGCCTGCACAGCGCGCGCACGCCGCGCAGCGCGCGGGCCGTGACCGGCGCGCGCCGTTTCGACGACGTCGAGCAGCTCAGCGGCGTGGCGCGGGTGCTGCGCATCGAACTGCGCGATCCCCGCGGCGCCTACGCACTGTTGCAGGCGCTGGCGGAACTGCCCACGGTCGAACGCGTCGGTGCCGATCACCTGTGCCGCGCGCCGTTCGCCGTACCCGCAGACGCCACTGCGCACGACGACGGCAAGCGCGCCTGGGCGCGCGAACTGATCCGCCTGCCGCAGGCCCTGGCCTACGAGCCCGGCGACCCGGCGACCGTGATCGGCCTGGCCGACACGGGCGTGGCGATCCAGCACGCGGAACTGGCCACGCGCCTGCGCGCCGGCTTCGACAGCGTCGATCTGGATCCGTCCACCGTCGGCGGCCTGACCCTGGTCGGCGATTACCGCCGCCGCGGCGAGCGTCCGCAGGACGAGGTCGGCCACGGCACCGGTTGCGCCGGCATCCTGGTCGCGCGCGGCGAAGGCATACCGCCCGGCGGCGCCGGCGCTTGCGGCCTCACGCCGGTGCGCGTGCTGGGTGCGGCGGTGGGCGCGGACGAACGCCGCTTCGGCGTCGGCGCGCTGGACAACATCGACGCCGGCATGAAACGCCTGATCGATCTGGGCGTGAAGGTCATCAACATGAGCTTCGGCACGCCCGAGTCGGCGCTGGGCGCGGACGCGCCCAAGCCGCACGAAGAAATCGTGCGCTACGCCCTGGCGCGCGGCGTGATCCTGGTCGCCGCCAGCGGCAACTCGGGTCTGACCGAGAATTACTACCCGGCCGCTCACGAAGGCGTGATCGCGGTCGGCGCGATCGACAGCCAGCGCCGTCCGGCCAGCTTCAGCACCCGCGGCGAGCACGTGTCGATCTGCGCGCCGGGCCGCGACATCCTCACTTGCGGCCTGGAGGGTTATCAGACCGCCAGCGGCACCAGTTTCGCCTCGCCGTTCGTGGCCGCGGTCTGCGGCCTGCTGGCCTCGCGCTCGCAGCGCCGCGCCTGGCCGCTGGACAGCGCCGAGACCCGCGAGGTGTTGATCGAGAGCGCGCGTCCGTTCGCCAGCGCCGGCGTCGAGGGCTGCGGTCACGGCATGGTCGATGCCTTGGCCGCGCTGCAGGCGCTGGACGCGCGCATCGACCGCGCGATCCGCGAGGAAGGCGACGAACCCACCGATGTTCCACCCGCGCTAGCCGCGGCCTGAGTCATTCACCGCACACGCACACGCAACGCTGCCGAGGAGAGCCCCATGGCGAGCAAACGACATCACAGCAAGTCCCGCAGACCGGCGGGCGCCGCGGCACACCAGCGTAACGCCGTGCGCCACGCCCGCTCCAACCCCTTCGTTACCAACGCGAGAGAACCGTCATGAAACGTATCCTGCTGGTCGACCTGGGCGAGCGCGAGCTGAAGAAGCGCCAGGAGCTGCGTGCCCGCCAGCAAGTGCTGGAGACCATCCAGAAGACCGCCGACACCAGCGGCGGACTGAGCAGCCGCCAGCTCGACGAGCTGGCCCGGATCAAGAAGCAGCTGGGCAGCGACGTGGTCATCGACCCGTTCTACCGCCTGGTCGCCGCCACCCACCAGCAGGAAGCCTGGGAGGAGCTGGAGCGCAAGAAGCAGTTTGTGCACAAGTACGGCCTGCTCGGCTCGCAGCGCATGACCGGCAACCTGATCGAGCCGCTGGACAAGTACGAGCGCGAGATCGCCTCGATCTGCGGCCTGCTCCAGGTCGACGGCTACACCGATGCCTCGCGGCCCGACTTCGTCCAGCGCATCTCCACCGCGCAGGGCGAGTACCGCAAGAACCGCGAGCTGTTCGACGCGGCCTACGCCCAGCTCGGCCAGCGCTACACGGTGGTGCTGAGGTCGCAGATCGACTCGGGCCTGATCGATCCGTCCATCGTCGGCTGCATCGATCCCAACGAGGATCCGCGCACCCGCTACGACGCGCTCGACGGCTCGGCCGCCAAACGCAATGCGATCGCCGCGGCGCAGGCCGCGCAGGCGCGCGCGCGCGAGGCCGACCTGGCCGCGGTGAGCGCGCGCGAAGCCGCACGCGCGGCCACCCGCACGGCCAAGGACAAGCAGGCCGAACTGGAGGCGCTGGGCGACGAGAAGCCGAGCAAGGCCGAACTCGCCGCCGCGCGCCGCGCCGTGGCCAGCGCCACCAAGGCCGCCGACGCCGCCACCGCACAAGCGCGCCGCGCCGCCGAAGCCGCCACCGCCGCGCGCGCCGCCGCCGAGGAAGCGCAGGAAGAGGCCAGCGACGCGTCCGTGGCCGAGGACATGCGCGACACCGGCAACGCCTTCGTGCCCGCCGCCAACGACAACGTCTGCGCGCTCAGCGGCCGCAACGTCGCCGCGGTGGTGCGACGCCTGGCCACCGACGGCGTTAGCGCCAACGACGCCTGGCTGGCCAGCCGCATCCAGAACGTCTACGACATGCAGACCGGCGTGGTCTCCGGCGCGCCTCCCTCGGCCATGGAAATCATGCTGCCGGACCTGGAAGCGGCCACCGACGTCGAGATCATCAAGGAGAACCTGCATGCGGTGCAGGCGATCTACTTCGCCTACATGCTGGAAGAGATGCGCATGCCGCAGGTGGTCGAACGCATCGTCGAGCTGTTCCGCGCCGGGCTGCTGCCGCTGGGCCGCGGCAAGGCCGGCGACTACCTGTTCAACTACTACAAGAAGTCCGGCGAGCGCATCACCGAGGGCGAGCGCCGCGACCTGTACATGCGCGTGTTCGGCGCCCCCGGCGGCGATCCCAACAGCAACCAGCCAAACCGCGACTTCAACGAGCTGTGGCTGCGCTTCGTGTCGGCGGTGTCCTCGTTCGGTCGCCAGGTCAGCGTCGACCGGCTCCTGCGCAGCAACATCCCGGTGGCGGTCTCGCAGGAACAGGTGCGCAAGGCCGGCTACGACCTGGGCGCCAATCTGTCGCTCAACGGCTACGGCATCGCCTATTTCGCCGCGACCGAGCTGCAGCAGATGATCCTGGAGTTCCGCGATCAGCTCAGCGATCCGGAGATCCGCGGCGCCTTCGGCGCGCGCGACCTGTGGCAGGTGATCGACCAGGTCAACGCCAACTACCTGGGCGGCACCCGCAACACCCATCGCTATCGCACCCAGGCCCGCGCCGGCGCGGTGATCATCCGCTGGATCGCCAACAACCACCAGCGCCTGAGCGGCCGTTTCGGCGAGGTGATCTCGCTGTCCGCGCTGACCAATCCGCAGCTGCGCGGCAGCGACCAGCCCACGGTCGATCCCAACGACTGGGATCTGCTGCAGGCCTGCGAGCAATGGCTGGCGGTGGGCGGCGTGCAGGACGACAGCGTCGAGCACTACTCGCAGTCGACCGAATCGCCGGTCATCACCAGCAAGCCGATCGAGATGCCCGCGTTCGCGCGCGAAACGATCGATTCGCTCACCGGCGGCCTCAACGGCTCGATGCCGTTGATGTGATCGCGCCCACCGCCGCCTGAATCCCCAACGGGAGTAACGCAATGAACCAGCCCCCGAGCAACCACGGCAAGCAACCCATGGCGACGCACGTCAAGCGTTCGCTCGCCACCGCCGCGCGCGCCCTGGGCACGCGCGATCCCCTGCCGTACCTGGATTCGCTGATCGACCGCACTTTCCGCCTGCCCGACGACGACGTCTCCTACGCCCGCAACGCGCTCACGCCCGGCGCGGTGCCGTACGAGCCCTCGTTCTCGGAGACCGAGCCGGACACGCTGCGCTTCACCATCGAACCGCTGGGCCCCGGCGCCGCGCCGGTGGCCCGGCGCGACGAGGCCACGCGCGAGATGCGCCGGCTGGTGCAGCCGGTGTTCGGGCGCGACGCGCTGCGCTGGTTCGATTCGCGTAGCGAGGAATGGCGCGGTTTCGGCGGCCTGAGTTGGATGAACTACGGCGCCTGGTTCGGCAGCGCCTTCGACGAGGACGGCCTGTACGCGGCCAAGATCTATTACGAGCTGTTGCCGACCCAGATCGAAGCGCTGTCGCCGGGTCTGGGCCTGCTGACGCGGCAGGTGATGGCGGAAATGCCCAGCCTGATGCCGATCTTCACCTCGATCGGCTGCAAGCGCGACAGCGGCAGCCAGCGCGTGACCTTCCTGCATCGCGGCAAGCTGCAGGTGTCCGCACTGGGTCCGATGATGAACCGGCTCGGCATCGGCCATCAGCTGCCCAGCCTGATGCGCATCGTCGGCGTCGCTCTGGGCGGGCGTTTCGACCTGCCCGACGGCGGCGTGCTGGTGGGCGTGCGCGAGGCGCCGAACGGCGCCGAGCTCAAGCTGGAGATCCTGCTGGCGGCGATTCCCGACCTGCCGGCGCGGTTCCTGGACCTGCTCAAGCTGGGTCTGGCCGAGCGGCCGCGACAACTGGCGGCGCTGTCGCGCTGGCTGGAAGCCTTCGGCATGGAGGAAGCGCGCGAGCAAGGTCATTTCTCGGTGCTCAGCATCCGCGTCAATCCCAGCTCGCCGGCGCGCATCAGCCTGTACGTGCGGCCGATCGAATTCGAGATGCGCGACAGCATCGAGGAAGCGCGCTTGCTGCAGTAACACGAACGGGCGTGGCGATGGCGCGCGCCCCTGGGCGCAGGCGTCTTCGGTTGTTGATCGGCGGATCGGGACGTTCCGACGCCGGACTTTGCACAGACGTATCGAGACGGAGCCATAGCCATGTCAGCCGCTGTCAGATCCGCGATCTTCCCGCCTGCCGCGCGCGCCGCCGACCCCGGCACGGCGCCGGTGGCCAGCCGCGAAACCCACGAATCCGCGCGCTTGGCCGTGCGCGAGCTGCTGCAAAGCAGCCAGGCCTTCCATGAACTCGCGCCGGACAAGCGCGAAGCCTTGGCGCAGGGCCTGGTGCGCATCGGCAGCTACCTGGCCGAGCCCGGCATCAAGCTCAAGCCCGACGAACAGAGCCCGCAGGTGCGCGCGCTGGCCAACGAAGGCCTGTCGCGGGTCAGCCAGCGCGGCAGCAACACCGACCAGGACGGCAAGTTCACCGCCCAGAGCGCGCGCGAAGGCGCGGCCGTGGCCGGCGCCTTGCTGCGCGAGGTCAATTTTCCGGAGTTCTGCGCCGGCCTGATCAACGGCGTGTTCCATTCCATCGTGCAAAGCTCGATCGAGCAGATGGAGGCCTACGCCAAGCTGGTCGCCGACGTCTCCAAGAGCCTCAACCAGTTCCGCGACGACAACACCACCCAGAACCAGGGCCGCGACCATCTGGTCGAGCAGTTCCCGGACATGTTCCAGCTGAGCATGGACACCGGCGAATTCGGTGGAATGGGCAGTTTCGGCGACGAGAGCGCCGCGCCGCCCGGTCCGCGCGTGACCTTGCGCGAGGGTGTCGACGAGCGCGCGGCGGTGGCGCGGCTCAACAGCTCGTTGCCGCTGGACAAGCCCATCGAACGCCTCGACGACGAACTGATCGAGGCCGTGCTGGTGCCGGCCGCGCGCACCCAGGTCGCGACCGGCCGCCAGCAGTTGCTGGCGACGATGGTGATGCTGGGCATCAACCGCATCGTGGTCACCGACGGCAAGATCTCGGCCAAGGTCATGTACGACTTCCAGGCCCGCGACAACATGTCGTTCCGCAAGAGCGCGCAGCAGTTCGACTACGGCGATCAGTACGCGACCACCTCCAGCGGCGATTACGAGGGCAGCTCCGAGGGCGGCGAGCGCAGCAGTTCCTACAGCAAGGACGCCGGCTACCAGAGCAGCAACCGCGACGCCAGCTACTACTCCAAGGGCACCTACAAGACCACCGCGCAGCCGGTGCTGAAGATGGCCTCGGCCTCGCAGACCACCATTGATGCCAGCCTGCAGACCAAGGCCAGCCTGGCCGGCACGATGGAGGTCAACTTCAAGAGCGACTACCTGCCGCTGGAGAAGCTGGCCAATCCCGAATCCATCGCCGCGATCCAGATGAACGCGCAGCCGGGCATGGTCAAGACCCTGGCCGGGCGTCCGCCCGCGCAGGGCGCGCAGGCCGCGGCGCCGGCGACCACACCGCCGGCCACGCGTTGAGGCGGCGACCAACGGAGCGATGGCCATGAGCGACCCCGTGCGCAGCGCAGCCGCCCCGCCGTCGTGGCTGGACGACGACACCCTGTCGGCCGTGCGCCCGCAGGTGCGGCGCCTGCTCGAATCCTCGCCGGGCTTCCGCGAACTGCCGGTGGCCGAACAACAGGAGCTGGCGCGCAACATGGTGCGCGTGGCCTCCTACATGAGCAATCCCGACGGCCTGGCCAAGCAGGAACTCACGCCGGGGCAGGGCATCCTGGCCAAGGGCCAGTCCAGCCGGGACGGCCTGGCGCGCGCGCTGGCCGGCGAAGTCGATCAGGCCAAGGGCAAGGCCTCCGACAAGATCGGCACCTTCGCCGGCAGCGACTTCAAGGCCGGCTCGGTCGAGCAGGGCGCCGACAACTTCAAGAAATACCTGGGCTCGGTGGATTTTCCCGCCTTCGTCGGCGGCCTGATCCAGAACGTGTTCCAGGCCATCGTCAACGCCTCGATCCAGCAGATGAACGCCTACGGCGAATTGCTCAAATCGGTGGCGCAGACCGTCGACCAGTTCGCCGCCGACAACATCAGCCTCAACAATGCGCGCGATTGGCTGGTCGATCGCTTCCCCGGCGACCTGGGCATCGACACCAGCGATTCCGAGGGCGCAGGCCCGCGCCTGGCCAACATCAACGAAGACGACGACCAGGCCGCGCTGGCGCGCATCAACGCCGAACTGCAGATCGCCGATCCGATTACCGATATCTCCGACGCCGACCAGGAGGCGCGCCTGACCCAGGCCGCGCGTCTGCAGATGGCGCGCAGCCGCCAGCAACTGCTGTCGTCGATGGTGATCCTGGGCATCAACCGCATCGTCGTCACCGACGGCGCGATCAACGCCAAGGTCGTGTTCGACTTCCGCGCCAGCGACGAGGCCTCGCGCTCGGCCGGCGCCTCGCTGTACGACAGCCAGTCCAGCATGAACCGCAACCGCAGCGCGGCTGGCGTGCATTTCGGCTGGGGCGCGGCGGGCTCGGTCAACGAGAACGTGCAGCGCCACATGACCACGGTGTCCTCGTCGGTCAGCGAGGACTCCGAGTCCAAGCAGGACATGAAGGCCAAGCTCACCGGCGAGGTGCGGGTGAACTTCAAGTCGGACTACTTCCCGATGGAGAAGCTGGCCTCGCCGGCGATGATCGCCGCGATCCAGGGCAACTCCACCCCGGTCGATCCCAACTACGTGCCCGGTGCGCGCGGCGCGGGCGGCGGTGCCGCCGGCGGCGCCCAGGGCAGCGGCAATCGCTGAGGGCGACGCGCATGCGCCTGGCCCCGCCGCCGCCGGACATCCGCATCGGCCCGCGCCACGAGCACGAGCCGCTGCTGCGCGCCCTGTCGCTGTCGCTGTCGGCGCTGGAACGCCAGGCCGCGCTCGCGCTGTCGCTGTCGACCGATCCGCTGGAGGGCGCGATCGACCTGCCGCCGGGCGCGCCCAACGCGATGGACCGCGCCCAGCTGCAGGCCGCCGCGCCGCTGTACTTCGCCGCCGAACTGGAGGCCGCCGGCCTGCTGCCGACGGCCGAACAGATCGCCGGCCTGTTCGCCAGCGGCGCGATCACCCAGCCGCTGGGTCCGGGTGCGCAGCTGATCAACGCGTTTTGGCGCGCGCGCCGCGAGCGCCTGGACGCCAACGAGCGCCAGGCGATCTTTGCGCGCGTGATCGAAACGCCGTACTTCGACCGTTTGATGGCGGGCCTGTGCGAGGCCATCGTCGCCCAGGCCGACGGCGGCGATCTGCGCGAGCGCGTCGCGCTGGAGACCGCCTGCGGATCGCTGGGCGAGTTCCTGGCGCTGCGCGTGGACCCGATGGCCACGCTGGCCGCGCGCGACATCGTCGACAACATCAATCGGGCGCTGGGCTTCCTGCGCGACCGCATGCTGCAGGCCGCGTTCGGAGTGAACTCGCTGTGGCAGCTGGTCGCGGTCGCCGGCGCCCAGCAGGGACGCAGCGCCAGCGCCGTCCAGCGGCGCGTCGACCAGGGCCGCGCCGGGCAGACCGTGCTGCTGTGGCTGGCCGAACATTACGCCGACAGCGCGCCGCAGATCGCGACGGACGATTTCGAGCTGATCGGTTCGGCTCAGCGCTGGCTGTCCGGACGCGACACCGCGCCTGCGGCCGTGGCGCCGCCGGCCCTGTCCGCGGCGGCCTGATATGAACGCCGTCGCCGCCCGCGCCGCCGTGCCCGCGCCGGCTGCCGCGTCGCCGCCGCCGCCGTGGATCCGCAGCGCCGTGCGCGAAGTGCTCGAGCGCTCGCCCAACTACCGCACCCTGTCGGACCTGGACCGACAGTCGCTGGCGCGTTCGATGGTGCGGGTGTCGGCGCTGGCGGCCGATCTGATCGCCGAGGAAGGCCAGGCCGAAGACGAGATCGCACAGCGCGCGCAGCCGCTGGCGCGCGCGCAGGACCAGCCGGGATTCGCCGCCGCGGCCGACCGCGTCGCCGACACCACCCGCAACGTGCTCAACGCGGTGTCGTTTCCGCGCTTCGTGACCGATCTGATCAACGGCGTGTTCAAGGCGATGCTGGATTCCAGCTCGCAGCAGATGAACATGTACGTGCAACTGCTCAACAGCGTCTCGGCCTCGGCCGAGGGCTTCGAGCGCAGCCAGTTCAGCATCATCCAGGTGCGCCAGTGGGTGGCCGAGCACTTCCCGCAGCAGATCGAGTACGAGCAGCCGGAAGAGGGCGAGGAGGTCGATCCCGAGGAGGCCGCGGAAATCCGCCTGCGCCTGCGCGGCGGCGCGTCCATGCCGACGGCGGAGGAGATCCGCGCGCAATTGGGTATGGAGCCGGAGGAATCGGTCGATGCCAGCAACCCCGAGCAACTGGTGCCGCTGGCCCGGCGCTACATCGCGCGCCAGCGCCAGCAGATGCTCGCCACCATGGTCATGCTGGGCATGCAGCGCATCGTGATCGACAGCGGCCGCATCAACGCCTCGATGCGCTTCCACGTCGACACCCGCAGCGCCGCCAGCGAGGACCGCGGCAGCCAGTTCAACATGAACAACCGCGTGCGCGCGTCCGGCAGCTTCGGTGTCGGGCCCTGGGGCGCCAGCGCCGAGGTCGAGAACAACATCGGCTACGTTTCGACCCAGCGTTCGCAAAGCTCGGAGGAGATGAACACCGACCTGGAGCTCAACTCCTCGGTCGAGCTGAACTTCCGCAGCGATTACCTGCCCTTGAACCAGATGGCCGCGCAGGCCCAGGCCGACCGCATCCGCAACGCCTCGATCAACCCGACCGCCGAGCCCGACCCCAACGTCGCGCGCAACGCGCGCCTGGCCTCGCAACAGCAGGGCGATCGCGAGCGCCGCACCGCGATGGACAGCGCGATCGCGACGGCCTCGCGTCCGCCTGCACCCGCCGCCGCGCCTGCGAGCGCACCGGCCGCGGCGCCCGCCGCGGCGCCCGCAACCGCGGCGCGCCCTGCCACCGCGCCTGCCACGGCACCGGCTACGGCACCTGCGACAGCGCCCGCAACGGCGCCCGCCACTGCGCCAGCGACAGCGCCTGCGACGGCCCCAGCAACCGCAGCGCGCCCCGCGACGGCCCCCGCCACCGCGCCGGCGACCGCGCCGGCTACGGCGCCTGCAACCGCACCGGCGACCGCCCCGGCCACGGCGCCGGCGACTGCACCTGCCACCGCCCCGGCCTCACCCCCGCGCTAGCGTTCGCCGCGCCAAAACGAAAACGCCGCCTCTTGCGGGCGGCGTATCGGCCGGGTGTGGAGCATTGCGCTCTCAGTCCCAATCTTCCTTGTAAACGAACTTGGGCATTTCCCAGTGATAGCGGATCGCCAACATGCGCACGGTGAATCCGATCGTCATCGCGATGCACATGGCCCCGTCGTGGCTCAAGCCCAGGCGTTGCGCGGCCACGTAGATCAGGCCGGTCAACAGCGAGACCGTGGCGTACAGTTCCTTCTGGAACAGCAACGGGATCTGCCCGCACAGCATGTCCCGCAGCACGCCGCCGAAGGTGCCGGTGATCATGCCGCTGATCAGCACGATGAACACCGGAAGTTCCATGGTGATGCCCACGTTGCAGCCGATGATGGTGAACACCACCAGCCCCAGCGCATCGAGCACCAGGAAGGCGGTGCGCAGCTTGCGCATGATCGGCGCGACCACCGCGGTCAGCAGCGCCGCGCCGATGGTGACGCCCAGGTAGATCGGATGCTCGACCCAGCCCAGCGGATGGTGACCCAGCAACACGTCGCGCAAGGTGCCGCCGCCCAGCGCGGTGATGCAGGCGATTACGCACACGCCCAGCCAGTCCATGTTGCGACGCCCGGCGACCAGCGCCGCGGTCATGGCCTCGGCCGCGATCGCGATCAGATAGGCGATATGCAACAACATGGGCGACGCTCCGTTCCTGCCGCGCGACCGGCGCGGCCGTGGAGTTCATGATGACATCGTCGTCCCGATCTTGGCCGCCGCACATGGCGGCGGCGTCTGCGATGGGGGACAATGCCGTCCACGGGACGCCGTCGCGTCCCGCGCCTTGCGGAACGCTCCCATGAAGATCCTGGTCACCGGCAGCGCCGGCCACCTCGGCGAAGCGCTGATGCGCCGCCTGCGCGACGACGGCCACGAGGCCCGCGGTCTGGACGTGACGGCGTCGGCCTACACCGACGTGGTCGGCTCCATCGTCGACCGCGAGTTGGTCGCGCGCTGTCTGCGCGGCGTCGATGCGGTGCTGCACACCGCGACCCTGCACAAGCCGCATGTGGCCACCCACAGCCGGCAGGATTTCGTCGACACCAACATCTCCGGCACCCTCAACCTGTTGGAGGAGTCGGTCACCGCGGGCGTGGGTGCGTTCGTGTTCACCAGCACCACCAGCGCCTTTGGTCGCGCCCTGACGCCGCCGGCGGGCGAGCCCGCGGCCTGGGTCACCGAGGACGTGACACCGGTGCCGCGCAACATCTACGGGACGACCAAGGTCGCGGCCGAAAGCCTGTGCGAGCTGTTCCAGCTCAAGCAGCGACTGCCTACGATCGTCCTGCGCACCTCGCGCTTCTTCCCCGAGGAAGACGACCTCAAGTCCTCGCGCGAGGCCTTCGAAGACGCCAACATCAAGGCCAACGAGCTGCTGTACCGGCGCGTGGACATCGAGGACGTGGTCGATGCCCATTTGCTGGCGATCGCGCGCGCTCCGGCGCTCGGGTTCGGCCGTTACATCATCAGCGCGACCACGCCGTTCACCCGCGACGATCTGCTGCAACTGCGCGAGGACGCGCCGTCGGTGGTCGCGCGTTACGCGCCCGATTATGCGGCCGAGTACGCGCGCCGCGGCTGGCGCATGTTCCCCGGCATCGAGCGGGTCTATGTCAACGAGCGCGCACGCGCCGAGCTGGGCTGGCGCCCGCGGCACGACTTCGCGCACGCGCTGCGGCGCCTGGCCGCGGGCGAGGACCTGCGCAGCGACCTGGCGCGCGCGATCGGCAGCAAGGGCTACCACGCCGAAGCCTACGCCGAAGGTCCGTATCCGGTGGATTGAGCGGCGGACGTCGGATCAGGCTTGCGGCATCGATGGCGGCCGCAGGTGGCGGTACAAGGCGTAGAACACGCCGGTGGCGCCGGTCAGCAGGGCCGGCAGGTACAGAGCGTCGTAGCCGTAGCGGCGGAACGACAGCGCCCCGAGCACTCCCCCTGCGAAGAAGCCCGCGACGATCAGGGCGCTCAGCGACATGCGCTGCCGCGACAGCGGCCGTCGCCGCAACGCGTGGCCCAGGCCGATGCCCAGGTCGGTGATCATGCCGCTAAGGTGGGTGGTGCGGACCACCGAGCCGCTGTAGGTGCTGGCCATGGCGTTCTGCAGGCCGCAGGCGCCCGCAGCGAGCAGCGCGCCCAGGATCTGCTGGCGATGGAACAGCGGCACGGCCGCGAACAGCAGCGCCGATTCGATCGCCAGCGCGAGGCCGTAGCGACGCCCTAGGCGCAGCGCGCTGTCCTGGACGATCATGCCGCTAAGCGCGGCGCCGGCGAAGAAGGCGAGGATCATGCCGAGCAGATGCGCGGCGGCGCGCGCGTCGGCGCCCACCAGCGCCGAGGCGAGCAACGAGGTGGTGCCGGTGAGGTGGGTGATCGCCTGATGCTCGAAGCCCAGGTAGCCGATCACGTTGACCATACCGGCGACGCAGGCGAGCGAGCCCGCGCCCAGCCAGACCCAGCGCGGCAGCTGCAGGCCCACTCAGGGCTCCGCTGGATGGACGGGGTGCGGCGCGCGCGCTGCGCTCATGGCTCGGCCGGCAGCTCGTAGTCGAAGACGTAGTGGTGCTTGCCGTCGACGATGTCGATCGCCATGCGACCGCTCAGTCCGGTCAGCTCATCGTCCCCTGAATCGGGCACCACCTGCAGGCTCAGCCCGGGCGTGCCGCGGTCCATGATCGCGCTGTGCTGAAGCACGAAGCTGCCGCGGCGGCCGTCCAGCGTGCCCTCGACCCGTTCCATCGCGACATAGCCCGCAGACCCGGCGACGCCGCTGCGGAAGCCCAGCATCTGACCCTGGGCGGCGGCCTCGAGTTCGCCGTGGTAGCGCTTGTCCAGGCGCATGCGACCGATATAGCGGCCGGCCGCCGCTTCGTCGGCCGGCTGCGGAATCATCTCGACGTCGAAGACGCCGCGGATCTGCGTGCTCATGGGCGGTCCCTGCGTGGGCGCGCGGAACGCGCGCGACCAGCGATGCTCGCTCCCGCCGGCGCGGGCGTCAATCGCCGCGATCGGCATTCGGCTGCGCGGCGCGCGCCGACATAAGGAGCCGCGCCGCGCGCGGTCCGCGGTTCGCGCAACGCGGGCGCGCTGCCCGACTGGCGCTCGCGCGAAGACGTATGCACAAAAATGCTGCATGCGACGGGCCGAAGACGCAGCGCCGCGCGGATTCCTCAGCTTAAAACCGGATTGCAACAAATCTGCGACATCATGGCCGGCGCAATCGAACGATTACGCCGCGGCCGCGCATCGCGTTGTGATGTCGGCCACAGTTGCGCGGCCGCAAGCCGCCGATGATCCGCAGCGTTGTCGCAGGATCCCGCAAGCGGCGCAGTCCGCGAGGGGCGCGAACACGCAATGCAGGCGCAGGGGGGCGCGTGCGCTGCGATTGCACCGGCGGCCCGTAAGGGCCGTGCCGCCGGTGGACTGCCATCCGTTACGCCGGCGCGCAGCATCCGGCGGCGATCGGAGCCGCGTATCCGGCCGGGCCCGTGCCCGTCGAGTGCGCATCGCCCAGACCGCAGCCACGCGGCGCGAGCCGCACAGCCACGATGGAATCAACCAGGACGCTTCCCGTGAACAAGACCCAACAGCAAAGGCTGCGCCGCGGCGCGACCAGTACGCTCGCATTGGCCGCCGCGCTCGCGCTCGCACCCAGCGCCGGCGCTGCGCAACGCACTCTGCAATTGTCGGAAGATGACGCGCTGACCGAACGGATCGGACCCAACCGTGGCGCCTCGATGCTGGCCGCGCCCAGCAATCGGGTCTGCAAGCCCGGCGCCAAATGGATACGCCTTGGCTTCAAGGTGCTGGAACTCAAGCCCTACGACTCGCTGGTGATTCGCAGCTCCGGCGGCGACGTCTACAGCTTCGAGGGCGCGCATTGGAACGGACGCGCGTTCCACGCCCGCGCCCTGCGCGGCGACTGCGTGCAGATCCAGACCTACTTCGGCAACCCCGACAGCCGTTACGAGCTGGACAGCTACGACTACGGCACGCGTGCCTTGGCCGCCAGCCCGGTGATCGTGGCCGGCGCGGGCGACATCTGCGACAGCAGCGGCAACGCCTGCGCCGGCACCTCCGACCTGATCGTGGCGATCAACCCGACCGCGGTGTTCACCGCCGGCGACAACGCCTACAGCAGCGGCACCCTGAGCGAGTACAACAACCGCTACGCGCCGACCTGGGGCCGCTTCAAGGCCCTGACCAGCCCCACGCCCGGCAATCACGAGTACAACACCAGCGGCGCCAGCGGCTACTTCGACTACTTCAACGGCGTCGGCGCGCAGACCGGTCCGGCCGGCGACCGCAGCAAGGGTTACTACAGTTGGGACGTGGGCGAGTGGCATTTCATCGCGCTCAACACCATGTCCGGCGGCAGCGTCGCCAGCGCCCAGCTGACCTGGCTGCAGAACGACCTGGCCGCCAACACCAAGCCCTGCACCGCCGCGTATTTCCACCATCCGCTGGTGAGCCGCGGCAACTACACCGGCTACAGCCAGGTGAAGCCGATCTGGGACCGGTTGTACGCGGCCAAGGCCGATCTGGTGCTGGTCGGCCACGACCACAACTACCAGCGCTACGGCAAGATGAATCCCAGCCAGGCCGCGGCCAGCGACGGCATCCGCCAGGTCCTGGTCGGCACCGGCGGTCGCGCGTTCTACGGGCTCAACGGCAGCCATCCCTTGCTGGAGGCCAGCAACGCCAGCACCCACGGCGTGCTCAAGCTCAGCCTCACCGCCACCGGCTACACCGGTGAGTTCGTGCCCAAGGCCGGCAGCAGCTACACCGACAATTTCAGCGGCAGCTGCAACAAGGGCGCGCCGCCGGCCAACAGCATGACCCTGGACGCGGTGCGCGACGTCACGGTGAAATCCAACGGCACGCGCGACAACGGCGCCGTGCTGTACGCCGACGGCGACGATGCCGGCCTGCAGCTGCGCGGCCTGATGGGCTGGAACGTCGGCGCCGCGGCCGGGCTGGACATCACCTCGGCGACGGTCTCGCTCAGCGTCAGCAACCTGTCGAACGGCGCTTACGACCTCTATCAGGTCAATGCCGCCTGGACCGAGGCCGATGCCACCTTCGCCGGCGCGACCCTGGGCACCAAGCTGGGCACGGTCACGCCCAGCGCCACCGGCACCCAGACCATCGCGCTCAACGCCGCTGGCGTGCAGTTGATCGAGGACTGGGCCTCCGGCGCGGCCGCCAATCACGGTCTGGCCCTGGTCAGCGCCTCCGGCGTGATCGACGGCGTGGACTGGAGTTCGCGCGAGGGCTCATCGGCGCCCAAGCTCAGCCTGAGCTACGCCGGCGGCGGCAACGTCCCGCCGGTGGCGAACTTCAGCGCCGCCGCCAGCGGACTGAGCGTGAACTTCACCGACAGTTCCAGCGACAGCGACGGCAGCATCGTCGCGCGCAGCTGGACCTTCGGCGACGGCACCACTTCGACCGCGACCCATCCCAGCAAGACCTACGCCGCCGCCGGCAGCTACACGGTGACGCTGACGGTGACCGACAACGGCGGCGCCAGCCACAGCAAGACCGCGACGGTCACGGTCAGCGGCGGCGGCGTACAGACCTACAGCAACACCGCCGATTACACGATCAACGACAACGCCACGGTCGACAGCCCGATCACGGTCTCCGGCCGCAGCGGCAACGCGCCGAGCAACGCCTCGGTGACGGTGGCGATCGTGCACACCTACCAGGGCGATTTGAAGGTGGACCTGGTGGCGCCGGACGGCTCGCTCTACAACCTCCACAACCGCACCGGCGGCAGCGCCGACAACGTCAACAAGACGGTGACGCTGAATTTGTCGAGTGAAGCGCTCAACGGCACCTGGAAGCTGCGCGTGAACGACAATGCCGGCAGCGACGTGGGCAAGATCGACAGTTGGAGCGTGACGTTCTGAGATGAGGGCTGCGGGCGCTGGTGTGGCGCCGCGCTGCCCTCACCCCAACCCACACCCCGGCCCGACCGCGCAGCGGTCGGGCGTTCGGTGCGGCGCGAGCCGATGGCTCGCAAACACCGCCCCTCACCCCGCAAGCGGGAGAGGGGTTAGGGTGAGGGGATGAGCGCAACGCGCGAATGCTCTGGCTCTTACCCGACGCGAAGCCGCCCTAAAGCGACCGGCTGATCGTGAAGCTGCCGAACACCGGCGTCTGCTTCTGCCCCTCGAATTCGCGGCTGCGGTGATAGCGCGCCAGCGCGAACTTCCAGCGTCCGTACATGAAGGCCAGCCCATAACCGGCATCGGCGACGAAAGGCCGCTTGTCGACGCTGTGGCTGTCGCGGAAGGTGTTGCCGTCCAGGGTGATGTCGTACAGCACCCAACGCGCGTCCACCGTCAGAAACAGATGCGCGCCGAAGCGGTTGCCGCGGTGCTGGCGCGTAGGCGCGGTGTTCTCGCCGGCCGGGCGCAGCGGCGTGCTGCCGAAGTCGTCGGGCAAATGGCGGCCGAAGCGCCATTCCGCACCCGCGTTGGCATACGTGGCCAGGTTGCCGAGACTGCCGCCGTAGTGGGTGATCGCATCCCAACCCCAAGGCCCGTTTTCTTCGTCGCCCGCCGAGTAGCGGCGCATGCGTTCGTGCACCAGGCGCAGCACCGGTTCGTCGTGTAGCTGATGGTCCCAGCCTTGGAAGGTCTCGTCGCCGAGCAGCTTGTGGACCTCGTTCTGGACCTGCTTGCCGTAAGCGGAAGGGCCGACGATGCCGAACTGCAGCTGGGTGGTGCGCAGCTCGTCGCCGTTGCGCGCGTTGTAGCCCAGGCTGGCGAGCAGGGCGCCCGCGTAAGGCCGGTCGTCCTCGATCAGATCGCGGCGGCTGTAGTCGGTGGGAGTGAAGATGCCCTGGGCGAAGCTCACCACCATGTTCTGCTGCTCGAAGCCTTCCGGCGTGAGCGCGCTGACGTGGCGGTTGATCCAGCGCGCCAGGCGCGGCAGGCAGGGATCGTCGGTGTAATCGACCAGATTGGGCGAGACCAGGGTCAGCTGCACGCCGTTGCTGTAGCCCTGGTCCTGGCCGCCGAACAAGTCGTTGTCGACGCGGAAGTTCACCGTGGGCGGCAGTTGGGTGTGGCCGGTGACGCAGGTGTCGCGCTCGTCGGCCTGGACGGCGCCGGCGGCGAGCAGCAGGGACAGCAGCAGGGCGATGCGGGGCATGGCGGTGTCGGATTCGGCGAGAAAGCTCGCGTGGCCGGGCACAGATGAGGACGCCGGCAGCGCCTCGCAGCCGACGCCGGCGCGACGCTGCGTCCCATTCGCGCACGCCGCCGCGCGCGCCAGCGGTCCATGATGGAGCGCTGGACCCACCCGATTCGGGGAATCTGGACCTTATCGCGGAACCAGCGCGGACCTAGCCTGACCGTCCCCCACAGGCCCGGACCTTAATCATGATCGTCTCGCCCCCTACGTCCACTATCTCCGCCCAGGACCCGCATCCGCGCCGCGAGCTCGCGCTGCTGGGCACCCGCATGCGCTATGTCGATAGCGGCCGCGGCGATCCGATCGTGTTCCTGCACGGCAATCCGACCTCGTCCTATTTGTGGCGCAACGTGATTCCGCATGTCGACGATCTGGGCCGTTGCCTGGCGCCGGATCTGGTCGGCATGGGCGGCAGCGGCGAGAGCGCGGACGGCGGCTACCGTTTCGCCGACCATGCGCGCCACCTCGACGCCTGGTTCGACGCGCTGGCGCTGGAGCGCGTGGTGTTGGTGCTGCACGACTGGGGCTCGGCGCTGGGCTTCGACTGGGCGCGCCGCCATCCCGAACGCGTGCAGGCGATCGCCTACATGGAGGCCCTGGTGCAACCGCGGCGCTGGGAGGATTTCCCCGACGGCCGCGACCGACTGTTCCGTGCCCTGTGCGGCGAGGACGGCGAGCGCCTGGTCCACGAAAACAATTTCTTCGTCGAACAGGTACTGCCGCGCAGCATCCTGCGGACCCTGGATGAGGCCGAGATGGACGCCTATCGCGCGCCGTTCCGCGAACCGGCCGCGCGCGCGCCGACCTTGGTCTGGGCGCGCGAACTGCCGATCGACGGCAGCCCGGCCGACGTCGCCGAGCGTGTCGAGGCGTACGCGCAATGGCTGGCCTGGAGCCCGCTGCCCAAGCTGTTCGTCAACGCCGAGCCCGGCGCGCTGCTGACCGGCCGCGCGCGCCACTTCTGCCGCAGTTGGGCCAACCAGCGTGAAATCACGGTGCCCGGCATCCACTATGTGCAGGAAGATGCGCCCGACGAGATCGGCCGCGCGCTGCGCGATTTCGTCGTCGAGGTGCGCGCAGCCCGCGGTGGCAAGATCCGAGACAGCAAAGCGCGCAGCATCGAAGCAAGCGGCATCGACACCCGCGAGACCGCCTTACCCCATACCGGAGTTCCCTCATGATCGACCTGTATTTCTGGCCCACGCCCAACGGTCTCAAGCTCAAGCTGTTCATGCTCGAATCCGGAATCGAGCACCGCCTGATACCCGTCAACATCGGCAAGGGCGAGCAGTTCGAGCCCGAGTTCCTGAAGATCTCGCCCAACAACAAGATTCCGGCCCTGGTCGATCACGCGCCGGCGGACGGCGGCGCGCCGCTGACCCTGTTCGAATCCGGCGCGATGCTGCAGTACCTGGCCGAGAAGACCGGCCGCTTCCTGCCCACCGACGTGCGCGCCCGCGCGCAGACCCTGCAATGGCTGTACTGGCAGGTCGGCGGACTGGGGCCGATGGCGGGACAGATCGGTCACTTCAACATCTACGCGCCGGAGAAAGTGCCCTACGCGATCGACCGCTACACGCGCGAGACCCATCGTCTTTACGGCGTGCTCGACCGGCAACTGGCGGGGCGCGACTACATCGCCGGCGAGTACTCGATCGCCGACATGGCCTGCTATCCCTGGATCGTGCCGCACACCTCTCACGGACAGTCGCTGGAGGATTTCCCCGAGTTGCGGCGCTGGTTCGAAGCCATGGCGCAACGGCCGGCGGTATTGCGTACCTATGAAGCGGCGCCGCAGTCGTATGCGCCCGATACGAAGGTGAGCGAAGAGGAGCGACGGGTGTTGTTTGGGCAGGGGGCGCCGCAGCGGTAGGTCTTAGCTTTGGCGTGGGCAAGAGCCAACGCCAAAAGCAAATCCCCCTTAATCCCCCTTTTTCAAAGGGGGAGACTGGTCGGCGAGGGGTGGGTGTGCGGAGCCATTCGAAACCCACCGCTGGGCTTCTGGCTCCCTCCTTTGAAAAAGGAGGGCGGGGGGAGGATTTGCTCTTGCTCTGGCGGAAGTAAGCCCAAGCAGCCCCCTTTGCTGACGAGGCAGACCGCTGCGCGAAGAGCCGGCTTGGCGCGGCGTCGCAGCGCGGTCAAACGGACGCGACACCGCGCGTGTCGCGCAGCTACGAGGCCGGCGTGGCGTCCTCGCGCAGATTGACCGGGCGGTAAGCGTCGTCCAGCCGCATGCGCTCGTACACGCTCTCGTGCACAAGCGCGCCCGCGCGCAGGGTGCGCGGGCGCGAACGGTGCGGGCGCCAGCGCCGGGTCCATACGCCTTCGGCATCCTGGCTGGAGAACGGAATCGGCAACCATTCCAGCAGGCGCCAGTACCAGTGGCTCAGTTCGTCGTGCGCGGGCGCCTGCGCGTGCTTGCGCCATTGCGCCGCGTCGTTCAAATCCGGCAGCGCCGCGTCCTTGTGCGCCACCGGTTCGATACGCAGGCCGGCGGCCTGGGCCTCGCGCAGCATCCACGCCAACGGAATGCGCGCCAGCTCGCCGCGGCGACCGTTCGGATAGCCGCCGCCGACGTCGCCATGGCTGCCAGCGAACCACAGCTCGCGCACGTCCTGGTGCCGGTGCGGTTCGGTGCTCCACAGGTTCTGCACGAACTTGCCGCGGCGCTCGTCCAGCGCCATCGCGTGGCGCACCGTGGCCACGCCGCGGTTGTTGGCGGTGTGGCTGTACACGCGCGGCAGCCACGGCGCACCGACCGAGCTGACCGTGTCCCACAGGCCCAGGAAATGCACCGGCACCGGACGCGAATAGCTTTTGCGGAAGCCGTGCATGCGCCGGAAGTATTCGCTCATCGCCCGCTGCCGCCGCGCCGGGCCGCCGCGCCAGGCGCCGAACGGCGGCAGCCGGGTGTAGGTGCGCCAGGCGAAGGCGACCATTTCGTGCATGCCTGCGTGCAGCAGGCCGACGGTGTTGAGCATGGCCGCCAGCACCCTCGCCGAATAGGCGCCGCGGCTGAAGCCGAAAATGTAGACGCGGTCGCCGTCGCGGTAGACGTCGGACAGGAACCGGTAGGCGGCGCAGACGTGGCGCTGCAGCATCCAGCCGCTGGCCGAGTCCTGCAGCATCAGCGCACGCCGGCGCAGCGAACCCATGACCCCGATCGGCTCCAGCGTGCCCACGCCGGGCTGGTAGTAGGCGACCTGCTGCGGTCCCTTTTCGATCATGCGGTACAGCCGCTGCACGTTGGTGCGCGCGGCGGCGGGGGAATTGTTGGTGCCGTCCAGGCAGATGACGATGTTGCGCGGTGCGGTCATGAACGGCCTCGCGTGGGTCGACCAGTATGACGGTCCGTCATCGCACGGGCTGCGACGCGGCCGCGCGTGTCGTCAGCGCTGGCGCCGAAGTTCGGCCAGGCGCTGGCGCACGCCGGCGATCAGCGCGTCCAGCGATTCGTAGCGCGGCACGCCGTAGCGGTCGGCGGTGATGTCGACATTGCCCTTGCGCCAGTAGCCTTCCGGGCAGGCCAGCAAGACCTTGCCCGAGGGCGCATGCAGGCCCAGTTCCAGCAGGGTGATCGGGCTTTGCGAGGCCGGCGCGAAGTACATCAGGATCACGTCGGCGCGGTTGAGCGCGCTCAGTTCCCACTCGACCTGCTTGCGGAATTCCGGTTCCGTGGCGGAGGGCTTCCAGGCCGGATTCCAGTCGTCGCGGCGCGGGTTCAGCAGCACCACGCCCTCGTCGGCCAGCGCCTGCTCGACGCGCGCCTGCCAGTTCTCCGAGCCGCCCATGTCGATGCTGCCGGCCAGGAACACCTTGAGGCGGTCGTCGTCGGGCAGCGCCTGCGGCGACTTCACCACTATCGAAGCCGCGCGCGCGGCCGGTTCGGCGGCGAATGCGCCGGTGGCCGGGGCCAGCACGGACGAGAGCAGCACACAGCGCAGCAGCAAAGACCTCATCGCGACCTCGGAAAAACGGTGGGCGCGCCGATCGGGCGCGCCCTCAGTTTAGCCCAAGGCGCGGGAGCCGCCGTTCACTCCAGCACGCCGGTCAGCGCCGGCTTCCAGCACTTCTTGGCGATCGCTTCGAAGCCGCTGGCCACCGGGTGGATCTCGTTCTCCCATTGCGACGCGGTCTTGAGCGTGCCGCGCGAATCGACCAGGCGCATGTTGGCGTTCTGCGACACGAACGCGCGCAGGGCGCGCGCGAACTGATCGACCAGCCAGGTGGTGAGCACGCGCTGGCCCTTGGGGTCGGTCAGGCCGACGTTGTCCAGGAACGGCTTTACCCACGGGCCCATCGTGAACGGCCCCAGCTTGAACGGCTTGCCGCTGGGGAAGATGTAGTCGTAGGTGTGCACGTAGATGATGGTGTCGCGCGAGAGCAGGTCGCGCATCTGCACCACTTCCTTCATGTCCTTGATCGCGTAGCGCAGCGCGTGTTCGAAGGTTTCCAGCCGGATGTGGTCGAACACCTCCGGCGGGATCTCGCCCCAGGGGCCGGAGCCGATGGACTGCGGCTGCGCGGCGGTCTTGACGAACTCGCGCAGCTCTTCGCCGACGATGTCGTTGCCGCCGTTGGACAGCAGGATCGCGTCGAAGCCGAAGGTGCCGATCTCGCGCTGGATACGCGGCAGCGCTGCCTTCCACATCGCGCTGTCGCGCCCGGCCACGCCTTCGCGCAGGAACAGGGTCTTCTTGAACAGGCGCGCGATCTGCTTGTTGAGATCGGTCGGGTGCGGCACGTACTGGAACCAGGAATCGCCGAAACACAGCGCGCGCCTGGCGTGGGGATGCTGTTCTATCGCCGCCGGATACTTGCTCAGGACCAGATTGTTGTTGCCGATGTTCATGCTGCACTCCCTGTGCGGTGGTTCCTTCATGCTCCAACGCCGGCGGCATTGGCGGCCGGACAGCGTCGGCGGTGTCGTCGACGATATCTTCAGCGGGCGAGATTGGCGGCCAACTCGCCCAGCGTGCGCAGCGAGCGCTCGACCGGTTCGCTCCAGGGCTGGCCGCAGCTCAGGCGCAGGTGCCGGCCGTAGTCGCCGCGGCTGGAAAACAGATGGCCGGGCAGGGTGCCGATGCCGCGCGCCAACGCCGCCTCGAACAAGGCCTGGCCTTCGACCCGCGCCGGCAGTTCCAGCCACAGCGCCATGCCGCCGGCGGGCGCGCTCACGCAGGTGCCGGCCGGCCAGTGCAGCGCGATCGCTTCGCGGTAGCGCTGGGCGTTGATCGCCAGTTCGCGGCGCAGGCGGCGTAGGCCGCGGTCGAAATCGTGGCGTTCCATGTACTCCACGATGGTGAGTTGCGACAGCGTCGAGGTGGCGACGGTGGAAAAGCATTTCGCGCGCAGTAGGGCCGTGGCCCAGCGCCCGCCCAGCACCCAGCCCACGCGCAGGCCGGGCGCGAGGATCTTGGAGTACGAACCGCAGGTGATCACGCCGCCGGCCTCGTCGTGGCGGCGCAGCGGACTGGGGCGTTCGCCGGAGTAGGCCAGTTCGCCGTACAGGTCGTCCTCGATCAGCACCGTGCCGTGCGCGGCGCAGGCCGCGACGATGAGGCGCTTGTCGGCGTCGCCGGTGAGGCTGCCGACCGGGTTGTTGAAGTTGGGCACCAGCACCGCCGCGCGCACCGCATGGCGCTCCAGCAGTTCCGACAAGCGGCTGGGGTCGATGCCCTGGCCGGGACGGTTCGGGATTTCGATCACGCGCAGGCCCTGTTCGGCCACGGCCTGCAGCAATCCGTAATAGGTCGGAGTCTCCACCAGCACCACGTCGCCGGCGCGCGCGACCGTGCGCAGGGCCAGGCTGATCGCCTCCATCGCGCCGGCGGTGATCACGATCTCGTCGGGGTCCACGTCCACCCCGCATTGCGCGTAACGCTGCGCGATGCGCGAGCGCAGCGCCGCCAGGCCCTGCGGCACCGCGTAACTCAGCGCGGCCTGGGCCTTGTGGCGCATCACCCGCGACGCCGCGGCGGCGAGCGCGGCGGTCGGCAGCAGCGACGGCGCGGGCGTGGCCGCGTGCAGCGAGATCAGATCGCAGCGGCCCAGCACGTCGAGCACGCCGAGCAGGGCGGGATTGCGGATCGGTTGCGGCGTGCGCGCGTGACGGTGGGCGCTGGCGCGCGGCGCCGGCGCGGCCGCCGCGCGCACGTAGTAGCCCGAACGCGGGCGCGCCTCGATCAGGCCTTCGCGCTCCAACTGCAGGTAGGCTTCGACCGCCGTCGCCAGGCTGATGCGCTGGTCGCGGCCCAGACGGCGCAGCGACGGCAGCCGCTCGCCCGCGCGCAGGGCGCCGCGCTGGATCTGGCCGCGCAGGCGGTCGGCCAGGCGTTCGTAGAGCAGTTCGCTGGCCATGCGGCCTCCGGCGCGGTGCGGGCGCAGTCTGTACTGGTCGAAACTGAGTCTAACTGAATCTGTACCGGTCGCGCGCGCGGGCCTAGCCTGCGTCCATGAACCCGACTTCCACCGCCGCCGAATCGCGCAACGCGCTGATCCGCCTGTTCGTCGCCGAGATCCTGATCGGATCGGTCGGCGTGTTCGCCCACGAGAGCGGCCAGGACGCGATCACCACCGTGTTCTTCCGCTGCGTCTTCGGCAGCCTGTTCCTGATCGCCTGGGGCTTGGCGCGCGGGCACCTGCGCGGCCTGGGGCGCGAACCGGCGCTGATCCGCGCCGCGATCGTCAGCGGCGTGCTGCTGGTGCTGAACTGGGTCGCGCTGTTCGCCGGCATGGCGCGCTCGTCGATCGGCGTGGCGACCATGGTCTATCACTTCTTTCCCTTCGCGATGCTGGCGATGGCGGCGCTGTTCTTCGGCGAGCGCACGCGTCCGGCCGACTGGGCCTGGACCGCGCTGGCGTTCGTCGGCGTGGCGTGTTCGGCCGATCCGCTCAAGTTGTGGCGCAGCGCCGATGCCGGCTATCTGATCGGCGTCGGACTGACCTTCATGGCCGCGCTGCTGTGCGGGGCGTCGCTGATCCTGTCGCGCCGGATCAGCCGCGAGCGGCCGTTCGCGGTGGTGCTGATTCAATGCCTGGTCGGCGTGATCATGCTGGCGCCGTTCGCCGACCACGCCGCGGTCGCGCATGCCGGCCCGCATTGGTATTGGCTGGCGGGGCTGGGCCTGATCCACAGCGGCGTGTGTTACGTGCTGTTCTACTCGTCCTATCCGCATTTGCCGGTGGTGACGATCGCGGTGCTCGCGTTCGTCTATCCGGTGATCGCGTTGCTGTTGGACTATCTGATCTACGGCAGCACCTTGAGCGGCGTGCAAGGGCTGGGCGTGGCGCTGATCGTGCTGGGCACGCTGGGCGTGAACTTGAAGTGGCAGTGGCCGCGTCGCGCACGCGCGGCCGAGGCCTGAACTCGCAAGTTTGCCGGCGCGCGCGGCGCTATCGGTTCAAATCCGGATAGCGCCGTGCCACGCCGCTTCGACGTGATCGGCCACTTCCGGCCATTCGGCGCGCCGGTAGCCGCGAATACGCGACCATCCGGCCGCCAGATCATGCTGTATGTCCGACCATGCACGGCCAATATAGTGTTGGCGCGCTTCGATGCCGTAGGTGACGGCGAGCTCTCTATCCTCGCGCGACAAGGTCGCGCGGGACGATACGGCATCCAATGCCAAATCGTTCATGGCACCACCTCTCCTTGAGCGGGCCCCTGCCGGAACGACGATACGCTCCGTGGGTTAACTATCCGTTACCCGGCGGGCGCTGACGAGGGGGCGAATCGCGCACCCCGTCTCAAACTCGCCTTCGCCCCTGAATGCGATGCCGGATTTGCGACGGACGGCGGCCTTGCGACGCCGCGGCAAGCGTCCGCGGCCGGGCCGCGAAACGAAAAAACCGCCCCTTGCGAGGCGGTGCCCCAAGCTGCGGGGCCGACCTCATCCCTTGATGCAAACCACCTGCCGCAGCGTATGCAGCACCTCGACCAGATCGGTCTGCGCGGCCATGACCGCGTCGATCGACTTGTAGGCCGCGGGCGATTCGTCGATCACCGCCGCATCCTTGCGGCATTCGACATGGGCGGTGGCTTCGCGGTGTTGCTTGAGCGTGATGTTCTGGCGCGCCTGGGTGCGGCTCATCACGCGGCCGGCGCCGTGGCTGCAGCTGTGGAAGCTGTCCGCGTTGCCCTTGCCGCGCACGATGTAGCTGCGCGTGCCCATGCTGCCGGGGATGATGCCCAGCTCGCCCTCGCGCGCGCTGACCGCGCCCTTGCGGGTGACCAGCAGCGACTCGCCGTGGTGCTGCTCGCGCTGCACATAGTTGTGGTGGCAGTTGACCGCCATCTTCTCCAGCTGGAACTTCGGCAGGCGCTGCCGCAGCTCGTGCAGCACGCGCGCCATCATCGCCTCGCGGTTGTGGCGCGCGTAATCCTGCGCCCACGACACCGCCTCCACGTAGTCCTCGAACAGCGGCTCGCCTTCCAGAAAGAAGGCCAGATCCTTGTCGGGCAGGTGGAAACCGAGCACGCGCTTCTCCAGCTGGCGACGCGCCAGCTCGATGAAGTAGGTGCCGATCAGGTTGCCGGTGCCGCGCGAGCCCGAATGCAGCATCACCCACACCGCATCGGCCTCGTCCAGGCAGATCTCGATGAAGTGATTGCCACCGCCCAGCGTGCCCAACTGCTTGTCGACCTTGTCGTAGCGGATCTTGGGATGGCGGGCGCGCACCGCGTCCAGACGCGGCATCAGCCCCGATTGCGCGATCCGGGTGTCGATGCTGTCCGGCCGCTTGCGATGGTCGCCGCCGGGGCCGTTGCCGACCGGCACGCAGCGCTCGATCGACGAGCGCAGCAGAGCCAGGCTGTCGGGCAGGTCCTTGGCGCGCAGCGTGGTACGCACCGCGGCCATGCCGCAACCGATGTCGACGCCGACCGCGGCCGGCACGATCGCGCCGCGCGTGGGTACGACCGATCCCACGGTCGCGCCCTTGCCCAGGTGCACATCGGGCATCACCGCCACCCAGGGCCCGACGAAGGGCAGGGCGGCGATGTTGCGCAGCTGCGCGTGCGCCTGAGCGTCCAGCGGCACGCCTCGCACCCAAGCCTTGATGGGCGTGGTGTCGGGCGCATGCAGCCATTCGTATGAGTGATTCATGGGTTTCTCCTGAACGGCGGCGTCGCGATAGACGCGACGCCGCCGGGTTGCTTCCTGTGATGCTAGGTCCGTTCAGTGCAGGCGTTCGCCATCGCGATTGCTCAAGCCATGACGCTGCAGCTCGTGCCGGTTCAACTGGCGCTTGCTGCGCGCGTACACGCCGGCGCGGCCGTAGGGCCGGCAGGCATTGCAGCCGCGGTGGCCGCAGGGCTTTCCGGCCCAGCGCGCCGGTGCCTTGGCGATCACGTCGTAGGGCATCCGCAGCGTCGGCCCGCGCTTTCCGTACACCGGCGGTCCTGCCACGGGTCGCGGCAGTTCCGCCAGTTCGACCTCGTACCAGATGCCGTCGATGCGGTGCAGTTGGTGCGAGTCGTCCAGCGGCCGCCGATCCGGGAACGCCGGCTTGGCGCGTTCGGCGGCGCGTTGGCGTCGCAGTTCGCGTTTGGCTTCGACCGCGGCATGGTTGTCCAGCAGCAGACCGCTGTGCGGATCCACGTACAGCTTGGGCGCCCATGGCCCGTCCAGCGGCTGCAGGCCGCGCCAGCCGCGTTCGTAGTAGAGCGCGCCGTGCATCGCCACCGTCCGCACCACGACGAAATCGTCCAGGTGCTGGTGGATATGCTGCTGCACGGTGTTGCGGCGGTCGATGCCTGCGCAGATCTCCGAATACACGCGGTCCCAGAGGCGGCCGACCTGCGCGTGCAGGTAGCGTTCCAGGGGGCGCAGGTTTTCGTTGAGCCATTTGCGCGAGCGATGACGGATCTTGAGGCTTTCGCGTTGCGGTTGATCCTCCGGATCGAGGGGCGGCTGGCGTTCGGCGTTGTAGCTGCCGCCGCGCCGTGGCCGTTCCACGATCACTTTGTACATGTCCTTACGCATAAGGGTTTCCGTTGGAATGGATGCGATGGCCGCCCCCTCGGGGGCGGCGTTCTCGTTGGTTGATACGGCCGAGTCGTCATCCGGGATTCCACGGATCACGCCTTCAGCCGCTCTTGAGGCTGAGCACCTGCTTGAGCACGCCGTCCAGGCCGCCGAACACGGTGAGCTTGTCGATCTTCTCGGTGACCTTCTCCAGCGCCTCCAACTCCTTGAGGCGCATCAGCGTCGGGCTGTCCTCGATCAACTTGGCGGTGTTGAGCAGGCTGCGCGTGGCGTTGGCCTCCTCGCGACGGCGGATCACGTTGGCCTGGGCCGACTTTTCCGCCTGCACGACGCTGTTGAGGATTTCCTTCATCTCGCCCGGCAGGATCACGTCCTTGACGCCCACGCCCAGCACTTCCATGCCCAGCTCGCTCACCTGACCGCGCACGTAGCCGAAGATGTCGGCGTCCAGCGAAGCCTTGTCGCCCAGCAGTTCGTCCAAGGTCTTGGCCGAGACCGCCTTGCGCAGGCCGTACTGGAGCTCGCGGTACAGGTAGTCGTTGTACTTGGCGACCTTGCTGCGCGCGGCGACCGGGTCGGTCACGCGCATGCTGGCTGCCAGGTTCACGCGCAGCGATACCTTGTCGCGCGTGAGCAACTCCTGGCCCGACACTTCCACCGACTGCACGCGCAGCTCGACCAGCTCGACGGCGACGTTCTTCTGGAAGTTCCAGAAGGCGTAGCTGCCGGCGCCCAAGGTGCGCGCCAACTTGCCGTCGACGTAGAGCAGGCCGGCGGATTCGTTGGGCACGGTGATGGACAACGCGATGCGATCGAGCAAACCGATCTGGCGCAGACGCTGGCTGAGTTCGGAACGAATCTCCAGGCCCGGCGACAGGGTCGCGGCGACGATCTCGATCGCCACCAGGCCCTTCCAGTACAGCTTGCGGCTGCCCGGTGCGAGCAGGTCCTCGAGCTTGCCGTTCTTCATCACCAGGCCGACCTGGTCGACGCCGATGTCGGCCAGCACGAAGTGCTCGTCCAGGCGCGCGCCGAGCGCGGCCACCAGCACGTCGGTGTCCTTGCCCGAGTACTCCGGCTTGGCGATGTCGTGCAGCACGACTTCGACGCGGTCGCGCCAGCCGCTCACGCGGTGCACGCCCGGGCTCAGTACGCGCTCGAAGCGACGGTTGCGGTAGATCAGGGCGCGCTCGGCGTCGCCGACCACGACCCGCTGGGTCCAGAACATGATGGTTTCTCCTTGCTTGTTCTGCGGGTTCGATCCGGTCGTAGGGGACGGCGCGCGACCGGATCGTGTCGTCGCGCGCTGCATGCTTGCCGCGGTCGGACGACCGCAAGCGGAATGGGGTGGAAGCGCCCCCGACGGCGGCGTCGCGGAACCCGTGCGCGCCTGGCGCGGCATCCGTGGCGGGGTCGTTCGCGACCGTGTTGCATCGCGTTCGACCGATCGCCGCGGGCCGTCGCCTCGCGGGCGCGGGTCCGGCGTCGTCGCCGCTGCGGCGTTGCGTACTCCGCCGCGCCGTGGCGCGGTTTCGTTGGCAACGCCGCAAGGGGCGTTTCCGGGTGGGGACTCGCGTCCCCGGCATCACCGACTGCGTGACAGGCAGTTTTTGGAGCGGGAATCGAACCCGCGACACTCGGAACCAAAATCCGATGCTCTAACCGACTGAGCTATCCATGGCACGACGTACCGGGCTCGAACCGGCGACCTGCGAACCTATGTCCGCCGCTCTTGCCGCTGAGCTAACGCCGTCGTTTTAGAAACACCGTCTCGGGCTCCGCGGCATACGCCACGGCAGGGCCGCGCGCACCGGACGGGATGCGAACCCGTGCCGCTGCGGAACCTTCGTCCGATGTTTCGCATTGGCGTCTGTCGCCAGACGCCAATTCGTGCGGGCGCAAGCGCCCTATGCGTTGCGGTCGCCCGCCGCACCGCCCGTGCCGAAGCATCCGGACACAGCGCCTCGCGGCGCCTCGACGGCATCGCCCCTGCGGCGCGCATGCGCGCGGATGCTTCGGGGCCGGCTGGAAACCGCTGAATTCAAGGGAAAAACATCAGTGCAACGATCCTTCGCGTACGCCGAAAACAAAACGCCCCCGGGTGTCGAGTCCGAGGGCGTTCGCGTTCCTCGGAAGGTCGGGGTCACCGACCTTCCGCGTAGGCAAGGTCAGTGTGGAGTGCGCAGCAGCGCTTCGATGCAGCGGCCGATGTCGTCCGACGCGCGCACGCTCATACCGTGGCGCTGGGGCCGCGGCTGCTGCGTTTTGGCGATGTCGTTGAAGACGTTCATGGCGGAAGATCGGATTCGGTGTGTGGCCGCGCTGGGCCGAGGTGGCGCACATTACGCTCGTAAAAAAATAGTTGCAAGACCGTTCGTCGCCTCACGAACGGTCTGTGCGAATCGCGTGTCGCTATCACGTCGCGCGATGCAACGCGGCGATCATCGCATCGGTGTCCACGACCTCGGCGAACTCGGCGCGCAGCGTCGCCAGATGCGCGCGTGCGATGTCGTCGGCGACGATGGTGCGTCCGTGTTCGTCGTGCAGATCGAAACAGGCGCAGGCGTCGGCGACGACGATGGTGCGGTAACCCAGATTGGCGGCGACGCGCGCGGTGGTCGACACGCACATGTCGGTGCTGATGCCGAACAGCGCCACGCTGTCGACACCGAGCCGGCGCAGGCGCAGGTCGAGGTCGGTGCCGATGAACGCGGCATTGACCGACTTGCTCACCAGCGCTTCGCCGGGCAGCGGATCGAAGCCGGCGCGAAACGCGTTGCCGGGATGCGTGGGGTGCAGCGACGAGCCTTCGATCACCGAGTCGTGGCGCACGTGGATCAACGGCAGCCCGCGCGCGCGCCAGGCGGCGAGCAGGCGTTGACCGTGGACCTCCATGGCCGGATTGTTGCGCGGCCCCCACGGCGGATAGTCGAAGCCCTGCTGGACGTCGATGGGGATCAGGGCGGTGCGCCGCGGATCGAAGGCGGGAAGCGCAGGGGAGTCGGACATGCGGCGGCACCGTGAGGGAGAGGCCGTCACTGTGCGCACTCGCCTGCGCCGGTCTCAACCCGGCAAAATGCCGGTCGCACCGACGCAACGACGGATCCGAACATGAAGACGCTGGACGCCATCGATCGCCAGTTGATCGCCCTGCTGCAGGACAACGCGCGCTTGTCCACGGTGGCGCTGGCCAAGGCGGTGGGGCTGTCGCGCAGCACCGTGCAGGAGCGCTTGCAGCGGCTGGAGGCGGGCGGGACGATCGCGCAGTACACCGTGCGCCTGGGCCAGGGCGGCGATCCGCTGCAGGCCTGGCTGCTGGTGCGTTACGCCGACGGCTTCAGCTGCGACGACGTGATGCCGGCGCTGGCGCCGCTGCCGCAGCTGCGGTGTTGCCACAGCGTGGCCGGCGAGATCGATCTGATGGTGTTGGTGCAGGTGCGGTCGCCGGGCGAGCTGGCCGACCTGCGCGAGACGGTGATGGCGATGAAAGGCGTGGACGCGGTGACCACGGTGCCGGTGCTGCGCACGCTGCTGGACCGCATGGGCGCCTGAGCCGGAACGCCGGCGAGCCCGCGGGTGCGGGCTCGCCGGTGCGCTTTCACGAAAGACGGCGAGACAGCGCGTAGTAGCCCAGGTTGCCCAGACCAGTCGCGGCGAGCAGCACGGCGATCACGCCCGGGGTCACGTCGCGCCAGCCGAAGGCTTCGATCAGGGCGAAGGCGACGGCCAGGGCCAGCGCCAGCAGGCCCCAGCGCAGCGAGGCATGGCGGCGGCGCTGGTCCTCGCCCTGCACCAGCGAGCGCAGCAGTTCTTCCGAGCCGCTGCCCTGCTGGACCAGCTTGCTGCGGAAACGGGCGTCGACGACGAGCTTGATGGCGTACGTGACGCAGACGAACAGGGTGATCGGAATGAGGATGTCGAAATCCATGGCACGTTCTCGGGATTGGGGTCTCGGGGCAATGGATACGGCCGCCGTCGCAACGGTTGCAGGCGTCAGCATGGCCGGCGCGCGCCCCGGGGTCCAGTCGGGCGGATCGGGCCCCGGCGCGGAATTTTTCGTCCGGCCTTGCAACCATCCGTGCCCAGGGCGTATCCACTGCCCTAGATGAGCGCCCCGCCCCCTCCCGCCAATGACGATCGCGCGCTCGTGGACGCCGTGCTGGCGCGCGCGCCGGGCGCGTTCGAGCGCTTGGTAAAGGAGTACCAGGGCCTGTGCTGGCACATCATCCAGCGCATGGTGCGTCAGCCCGAGGACACCCGCGAGCTCTGCCAGGAGGCGTTCCTGCGCGTGCACCAGTGCCTGCACCAGTACCGCTACGAAAGCGCGCTCAAGTCCTGGGTCGGCCAGGTCGCCTATTCGGTGGCCAAGCGCCATCTGGAACGCAAGCGGATCCCGATCGTGGAGGTGTCCGACGACGAGGACGCGCTGTCGCCGCTGGATCAGGTCAGCGACGGCTTCGACCTGGAAGCGGCCTGCGCCGATGCCGAGGTCGCCGCCGCCCTGCACGCGCAGATCGAGGCGCTGGCGCCGCTGCAGCGGACCCTGCTGACCCTGTATCACTTGGACGAGGTGCCGATCGTCGAGATCGCGCGCATCACCGGCCTGGCCGAGGGTACGATCAAGAGCCATCTGTTCCGGACCCGGGCCTTGCTGCGCGAGCGCCTGCAGTCCAGCATGGGAGTCACCGCATGAACATGTCGCATGTACCGCCGCCGCCCGACGACCGCCCGCAGCGCGAAGCGCAGGAATGGCAGGCGCAGGAGCGCGCATTGCGCGAGGAGCGCGCCGGCCTGCCGATGGATGCCGGCGATGCGCGCGTGGCCCAGTATCGCCTGCTGGTGCGCGCGCTGCGCGCGCCGGCGATGGAGCCGCTGCCGGCGGATTTCGCCGCCCAGGTGGTGCGCCGGGTCGAAGCCGACGCCGCGCTCGGCGACCGTCTCGAACGCTGGCTGCTCAACGGCTTGATCCTGGGCTTGGCCGCGCTTGCGCTGTACGTGGTCGCCAACTACGGCGGCACCTGGTGGGACGCGATCGCCTCGCCGGTGGCGCAGGCGCCGTCCGGCCTCGGCCATTGGCTGCCGGTGCTGGGCCTGTGCGCGGGCGCGACCTGGGCCTGGGACCGCCTGTCCGGGCTGGGCCACGGCGACGCGGGCGGCCGCCGCGCCTAGCCGCGCTCGATCCGCCGATAGCGACGGAACGCCGGACGCTTCGCGATCCGGGCCAGATACGCCGTGAACGCGGCCCGTTCGGGCAGCGTGCCCAGCACGTGCAGCGCGCGATGCAGCGCATGCGCCCACAGCGCATCGGCGGCGCTGTAGCGCCCGCCGGCCGCATAGGCCTGAACGCTCAGGCAGCGTTCCAGATACGCCAGCATGTCCCGATGGACGCCGCAGGGCCCGGCCTGCGGCGCGTACGCCCAGGCCTGCGCCTGGGCGCTCATGCATGGGTCCATCACCGCGTCGGCATACGCCAGCGCGCTCAGGTACGGGCCGCGCGCGGGGTCGTCCAGCGCCGGCGCCAGGCCCGCCTGCGGAAAGGCATCGGCCAGGTAGGCGCAGATCGCCGCGCGCTCTGTCACCACCACGCCATCGTGCACGATCGCCGGCACCTGCTTGTGCGGATGGATCGCGCGATAGCTGTCGGGCGCGCCGCCGTCGGCGTGGATGTCGACGTTGAGGACGTCGTAGGCGACGCCCAGTTCCTCCAACAGATAGAGGATGCTGGAAGAGCGCGATCGCGGAGCATGGTAGAAGGTCAGCATGGTCGGCCTGGAACGCAGCGCGGGGTCGGGCGGGCCGCCTCGGCGGGCCCGCCGTCGTGACCTTGTAGGGCAGGCGGCCGACAGGTTCTGTCAGTAGTGGAAAATCGCTCCGCCGTGTCACCCAGGTAACAGCCTTTCAGTGAGCGCCTCACCAGACTCGCCTGTGTGTACTCAACACAGGAGGTGTTGGTGATGGAAAAGCCGGGCGAGGGATCGCAGGGGTTGGGCGGTGCCGACGAAATGTTCGTAAGGGCTTGGCGGACGACCAAGCCCGAGCTCGACCGGCGCGCGCGCCGGCTCTCCGACGGTCATCGCGACCGCGCCGACGATCTGCTCGCCAATACCGCGATCAAGGCCTTGTTGTTCATGCGCCGCTCGCCCGATGCGATGAGCGATCCCGAGGGATTCCTGTTCGTGGTCCTGCGCCACGTGTTCCTGGACAGCGTGCGCCGCAACGGTCGCGACGGCGAAGTGTTCGATCGCGGCGTCGACATCGAGGCCGAGGGCGTCGCCCAAGGCCTGGACCTGTCCGCGCTGCAGCGCATGGAACTGGAAGAGCAGCTGGGGCGGGTGATCACCGCGGTGGCTTCGCTCAGCCGCGACCAGAAGCGCTTGTTCGTCTACCGCTTCATCGACGACCTGCCGTATCCGGCGATCGCCGAACGCCTGGCGATCAATCAGCCGCTGGCGCGCAAGCGCGTGCAGCTGCTGCGCGAACGCATCCGGGTCGCGGTCGACCGCGACTGAGTGGGCCGGCGTTCACAGAACCGGACCCGGCGCGTTTAACCCATAGCTATCGCATCAAACGCCGCACGCCGACGCCGCCTCCGCGCCGTCGTGCGGTTGCAGGACGCCGCGCGTGCCGGGTTCCGGGCACGCGCGGCGGAACGCCCCCGGCGCGGCGCCGGTCGGGGAACTCCATTCAAAACGCGACTCCCAAGGACAGGTCCATGGCCGACACCACGCCCGTGAATTCGCAGATTACCGATGCCGTCACCCAGACCAACGTCAAGGTCGTGGCCGAGGCTCCCGCGCAGGCCATCGCCGCGCTCTACCAGGTCGCCAGCCATTCCGCCGGCCTGTCTTTGCAGAACGCCGTGCACAGCCAACAGGTGCTCAACCAGATATCGACCGCGGTGGTGTCCAAGGCGGTCGGTCTGATCATGGCCATAGGCGAGAAGTCGTCGTGACGGTGCCGGCAACAACGGATGTCGATTAGGGAGTAGCGCGTCATGCCATTCTGGCCCAGGAACACACCCACCATGCCGGACCTGCTCGCGAGGACGCCCGCTGCACCGCCCGCGCCGGCTGCGTCCACGCCGCCCGCAGCCACGACGACAGCGGCCACGACGACAGCGGCCAGCGCCGCGGATCCTGCCGCGGCCGCGCCGCCGGTCGGCGCCATCACGCCGGCCGCCGAGACGCCGGCTTCGACGCCCGCCGACGCTGCCGCCGATCCCGCATCGGGCACCGGCACGACCGGCACCGGTACCACCGGCTCTGGTACCACTGGCTCCGGCGCCGGCGATTCTGGCCCAAGCGGCTCGGGCACCAGCGGTTCCGATCCCAGCGGTTCGGGTACCAGTGGTTCCGGTACGACGGGCAGCGGAACCACCGGCAGCGGTACGGGCGGCAGCGGCAATGGCGCCGATCCGCCGGCGCCGCCCGCACCGCCGACGCCACCCACGCCACCGAGCCCGCCACCGCCCAGCGTGCTGGCGACGATGAGCACGCAGATGTTGGCCAAGGCCGGCGCGCCCACGCCGCCGACCGATGCGCTCAACCAGAAGATCGTGCAAGCGGTGCAGCTGAGCAACGCCGAGACCGCCCAGTACGCGCCGTCGCAGATCGCGACCGCGCCGAACATGATGATCACCCAGGCCGCCGGTCTGGTCGCGCAGTCGGCCGCCGCCTACTTCGACGGCGTCAGCAAACTCGCGCTGGCCAGCCAGGGCATCCTGCTCAAGGAAATGACCCAGAACCTGGTCGAGAACCAGCTGGAAAAGGCCGCCGAGGACGCGCTCGGCGTGCTCGCCACCGACATCCTGATGGGCGCCGCCGCGGCGGTCGCCGCGGCCGCCGGCGCGATGGAAGCCGAGGCCGCGAGCTTCGCCATCGACCGAATCGACCAGAGCATCTCCAAGTACGCCAGCGTGCTGCAGAACCACAAGAGCGCGTCGTCCTGACGCAGGTATCACCGTGAGAGCGCGTCGCCGCGACGCGCTCCGGACCCGAATGCCGCCCTGCGGCGCAGACCCTAGGAGCTCCGTCCATGGCCTTTTTTTCCCTGACCGCACCGGTCGCGATGCAGCAGTATCCGTTCGACTACCACAGCCATTTCGGCGGCATCCTGCCGGTCGAGGGCAGCATGCTGACCTCGACGTCCTACGAGATCAGCTACACGATGCCGCCCTCCCCGGACGCCACCCAGGTCAGCCTGCCCAAGGATCAGCTGCTGTCCCTGGTCGGCGTGATGGGCGGCGACGGCCCGACCGGCGCCGATGAGGGCACGGTGTCGCTGTTCGAGAAGGCCCTGCTGATGATGATCGAGGGCAATCCGCTCAACGCGCTGGCGGCCAAGGCCAACAAGGCCCAGTACGAGCGCGGCGAATGCGTGGCCGAAACCATCTACATCGCCTGCGTGGTGCTGGCGCGGCGCTGGGCGCTGTCGGACTGGGTGGTCAACGCGGCCGCGACCAGCCCGGAGCTGTACGAGGAAATCCTGGGCCAGTTGCACAACCGGGTGCGCCCGGACCGCGCGGCGCCGTACAACCAGGAGCTGATCAAGATCCTTCGCTACTTCAACAAGAAGATCTACAGCGCCAACAAGTACACGCCGTTCGACGACTGCTACAAGGCGCGTTCCAGCCTGATGAAGGTGGTGCTGCGCGAGCCCAACGCGCAAAAGCACTACGATCAGTGGGTGCTGGCGACCTACGCCTTCCTGTATCAGAGCGGCGTACGCTGCAATCAGGCCGCGATCGGCGCCGACGAAATCGAAGTTGCCGATCAGATCGCCCAGCAGTTCAACAAGCTGAACCCGGACGATCCGAGCAACTTCCGTCTGCTGGTGCACACTTCGGCCGGTTACATGGCCGGCGATCGCTTGAGCGCGGAACTGAAGGACAAGATCTTGCCCTTGTTGACCCGGCCCGGTCCCAGCACCGTGATCGGCATCGACCTGCTGGGCAGCGAGACCAAGGTCGCCGACTACGGGCAGTTCTTCAAATTCCTGTTCGAGAACCAGTCCGAGCTGTCGAAGTGCTTCGGCTGGCAGAACAAGAACGCGCGCTCGCAGCAGGTGATCTGCCACATCCACTGCGGCGAGGGCGCGGCATCGACCACCGACAACCGTTCGATGATCGGCTATTACTACGTCAACGCCGCCGAGCCGCCGGGCGAGGATTTCTACCGCGCCTACTCGGCCTACATCGCGCGCTGCCTGGCCACCGCCCAAGGCCGCCTGGCGGACGAGCCGCGCGGCACCCGTGGCGCGGGCACGCGCAAGAAGAGCGACGTGTCCGGCCTGTTCGACGAGTTGTTCCGCAGCGACTCGCTGACCCACGGCGGCTGCACCCTGCGCCGCTTCGACATCAACAGCCCGGCCAGCATCGCCATCGTCGCCTACAACGGCAAGCGCAGCGAGATGGCGATGAGCGAGACGCTCGACACGGTGCCCGTCGGGCAGTCGCAGAGCTGGTACGACTTCTTCTCCGGCAGCCAGCAGTACGCGTTCCGTCTGGGCCATGCCTATTACTACCGCAACTACATGGCGCAGCGTTATCCGCTGGTCGCCTTCGACACCAACATGGGCAGCAACGCGATCACCGGCGCGTCGGGCTTGTTCGATTCGGTCGAGGGCTACCGCATCAACCGCGGTTTCCGCCATCTCGACGGCTACATCGACACCGACGTGCTGCACCAGGCCGGCAATGCCGTGGCCTATCTGGGCGCCAACGCGCTGACCCAGCCGCAGGCGGAACAGCTGATCGCGATGGTGCGCGCGGCGTCCAGCCTGAAGGCCGTGCTGACCGAGGCCGCCAACCGCAACTGGTTCTACCAGCAGCTGACCGCGGGCATGGCGCCGATCTGCGGTGAGGTCAACATCGCCAGCTACTACGAGCTGTACTGCGAACTGGTGGCGCAGCTGGCGGGTCAAACCACGATCAAGTCCTATTGGTTCGACGCATTGGCCCGCACCCTGACCCTGTTCAACAACTGGCGCTCCTACCTGTTGGGCGCCGACGGCCAGGGCGTGGAGCATACCGACGTGCAGGACGAGTTCCTGCGCATGGTGATCCTGCTCGCCTATCAGCTGCTGCCGGCCGGCCAGACGCGGGTGTTGGACGAGACCATGGCATCGCTGCAGAAACTGGTGCTGTCGATCGCCACCGACTACTGGAAGTTCACCGTCGCCGACTCGTTGAAACTGGTGCCGGGCAAGGCGCTGGGGCTGGAGTCCATGTACGGCTTCAAGTCGCCGGCCTCGGTGGTCACGCTGACCCGGCCCAAGCCGGGCAAGCAATGAAAGCCGCCGCGCCCGCGCGCAGCGGGCATGGATTCGACGCCGGCCGCGCCGGATGCGCGGCCGGCACCGCCAGGAGCTTGCGATGAACGATCTGGTCGAACAGCTGTTGCACGAAGAAATCGACGATCCCGCCGCCGCCACGGCCACGCCCGCCAAACCGGCGGATCCCGCGCCCGCGTCGACGCCCGCGGCCCCCGCTGCCGGCGAATCGTCGCTGGATCCCGAGTTGGCGCAAGTGCTGGAGCGTCTGATGCAGCCCGACGTGCTGCGCGCGCTCACCCAGCTCCTGCGTGCGCGCTGAGCGCATTCCCCCGACTGTCCGCGAGTAGCGCTATGACCGCAAGCCGCAACGAATTGGCCGAACAGGTGCATCAGTTCGCGCGCCATTGGCTGGGCCACGACCTGGGCGACGACGAGCGCAAGCAGTTGGCCGAGTTCCTCGCCAACCTCAGCGCGAACGAGGCCGTGCTGGGCGGCTACACCGACCAGGCGCGGCGCCATGCCGCCGACATCGTCGACCAGGGCCGGCAGCGCGTGGAGGCGGCGATGAAGACCGTGCTGGGCGCCGCCGACGCGCCTCCGGGCGACGCCGCCGCGCCGGCCAAGACCGCGGCGGCGGGACCGCCGCTCAACCGCGAGGAGCAGGCGATTTTGCGGCTGCTGCAATCGGCGCACACGCTAAGCGACCTGCGGCCCGCGAATCTCAAGGCCACCGGCCAGGGCGAAACGCCGGCGGCGCAGCTGGCGATCGCGCAGATCGCCGACCGCCTCGCGATCCTGATCAAGGCCGAAGTCGAGGCCTGTTTCGAGCGCCAGTACGGCCCGCTCACGCGTCAGATCGAGGCCGTGCTCGAGGCCGGGCGTGCCGAGGCGAGCGCTCGCAAGACCCCGTCCGCCGCGTCGTCCGCCTGATTCACAAGGCGGGTTCCGCAGCGTTCATTGAAACGTACGGCATGGGCCGTACACGACCCCGAGGAGTTAAACCATGGCTTTCCCGACCGCCGTCAACGATCAGATCACCGATGCCGTCACCCAATCCAACGTCAAGGTCATCGGCGAAGCGCCGGCCTTCGCGATGGGCTCGATCTACCAGAGCCTGGCGCACTCGACCGGCATCCTGTTCCAGAACGCCATCGCCGCGCAGCAGCAGCAGAACACGCTGGCGCAGGCCGCCGCCAACCAGGGTGTGATGCAGATCTACTCGCTCGACACCACCGCCGCCGCGGGCGCGACCGAGAAGGTCGCCCAGACCGGCGTTTCCGACAACCTGACCAGCCTGCTGACCGTGCTCAACGCCTTCAAGTGAGAGAACCCCGGCCGATGGCTCCGCGCCATCCGCCGGATCTCCCAGGCGCGCATGTTCCTGACGACCGCATAACGAGGATGACCTCATGGCATTTCCCACCGCCGTCAACGACCAGATCACCGATGCCGTAACCCAGTCCAACGTCAAGGTGGTCGGCGAAGCGCCGGCCTTCGCGATGGGCTCGATCTACCAGAGCCTGGCGCACTCGACCGGCATCCTGTTCCAGAACGCCGTCGCCGCGCAGCAGCAGCAGAACACGCTGGCGCAGGCAGCCGCCAACCAGGGCGTGATGCAGATCTACACGCTCGATACCACCGCTGCCGCGGGTGCGACGGAGAAGGTCGCCCAGACCGGCGTCTCCGACAACCTGACCAGCCTGATGACCGTGCTCAAGGCCTTCACCGGCACCAAGCCGGTCAAGGGTTTGAACAGCGGTTCTCCGTAAGGCGGTAGGCGTCGGGTGCGACACCCGACGCCGAACGCTACGGATGCGGCGGCCCCCGATACCGCATCCGCGAGGCAGTCCGTCGGCGTCCGCGCCGGCAGCCCGCCCCGCACGAGACCGGACGCGTCGTCGCTCACGCGGCCTCGGTCCGGACCCAGGGAACACCGCGGCGCAGCGCAGGCGGCCCAGTGGATGGGGCGCCGGCCGCACGCGGCATAGGCCGGCGCGGCTAGGGGTCGCGGCGGCAGGGGATCGAATATGGATCGTTCGTCACGCAGCGGCGGCCTACGGCACCGGCGTCGCGTCGGAAGCACTCGTGCTGCTCGCCGTTGCCATGCCAGCCACCGCCTCGCGCAGCTTGCTTCCGCATCACCGCAGTCCGTCGCTGCCGGCGCGGAAGCCGCCGATGCGCGTCCCGTCCCGCCCGCGTGGTCGCGCGCATGTGCATGACGCTGGACCGCTCCGCCACCGTACGCGCACGGCAGTTGATCCTTGAGCAATCCCCGCTGTTCCGGGGCTTGCCGGACACCTTGCTCAACCATGTCGCTCGCAACGCCACCGAACGCGTGCTGCGCGACGGCCAGGCGTTGTTCCTCAAGAACGACCCCGCCGATTTCCTGGCCCTGGTCGCGCGCGGGCGGATCTACAAGATCCTGTACGGCCCCGACGGCCAGGAACTGATCGTCGACACCATCGAGGCCGGCGAAACCGTGGACGAGACCGCGCTGCTGGACGCGCAGGGCCGCAACTTCACCGCCATGGCCTACGGTCCGGCGCGTGTGTTGTTGCTGGCGCGCCGGCACTTTCCGGCGCTGACCTCCGAGCCGGTGTTGCTGGAACGCGCGCACGCCACTTTGTGCCTGCGCCTGCGCAAGGCCGTCGACAGCCTGGAGACCATGTGCCTGCATCGGCTGGAGTCGCGCCTGGCGCGCTATCTGCTGTCGATCATGCACGACGGCGGCCGCGCCGCGGTCGACGGCTTCGAAGTCGCGTTGCCGCCCACCCAGAGCATCCTGGCGGCGATGGTCAACGCCAGCCGGCCGAAGTTGAACGCGCAGCTGCAGACCTGGCACCGCAGCGGCCTGGTCAGCCGGCGCCGCAACATCCTGCGCATCAACGACATCGACCAGTTCCGCTGCAAGGCCTACCTGGGGCGCGATTTCGTGCGCGGCGATCCGCGGCCGCGGGCCAAGCCCAACTAGCGCTCGTCGTCGCGCAGATGCGGCTGGTACAGCTGCGCGACCATGTCCTTGAGCAGCGCGCCGCGGCGACGCGGCAGCGGCTCGGGCAGCACCTCCAGGCCGGCGATGCGGTCGAGGCGGAAGTGGCGGAAATCGCCGCGCAGTTCGCACCAGGCGCCGACCACGCGCGCGTGGTCGAAGAAGGCCAGAGTCAGCGGCCAGATCGTGCGTTCGCTGTCGCGGCCGTCGCCGCCGGTGTAGCGGATGCGCAGCTTGCGCTCCTCGCGCATGGCGTCGCGCACCCGCTGCATGGCGGTGGGCTCGCCGCGCTGGGCGTTGCTGGGCGAAACCCACATGCCGATCTCGCCGATCGCGTCGCGCAGATCGCGCGGCGCCGCGGCGGCGATCTTGGCCAGCGCATTGGTGGCCGCCAGCGACAGCGCGCGATCGTCCTGGCGCTGCACCCAGCGCGCGCCCAGCACCAGCGCCTCGATCTCGTCCTGGGCGAAATTCATCGGCGGCAGGAAGAAGCCGGGACGCAGCAGATAACCCACGCCGGCCTCCCCGTCGATCGGCGCGCCCAGGCTGACCAGGGTCTGCACGTCGCGGTAGATCGTGCGCAGCGACACGCCCAGCTCCTGCGCCAGGGTGGCCGCGGCGATCGGCTGGCGGTGGCGGCGCAAGGCCTCGATCAGGTCGAACAGGCGCTCGGTGCGGCTCATGCGGTCGTGGCGACGGATGGAGGCGGGCACGATAGCAAGTAGCGTCGTCGCCGGCGAAGAGCGCCGCGACTCGCGTCGCTCCCGCTCACGGCCGCTCAGCGCAGCATCGGTCCCAGCTGGGTCCACACGTGGTCGCGCAGCTTGGGCTGCGCGCTGGCGACCGGATGCAGGTTGTCGTCCTGGAACGCCTGGCGGTCGAGCGCGATCGGTTGCAGCAGGAACGGCAGCAAGGCCGCGCCATGGCGTTGGGCGAGTTCGGCGTAGTTGCGCTCGAAGCCCTGGGTGTACTCGCGTCCCAGGTTCGGCGGCATGCGCATGCCGATCAGCAGCACCCGCGCCTTGCTCGCGGCCGCCGCCTGGATCATGCGTTCCAGGTTGGCGCGGCTCTGCGCCAACGGCAGGCCGCGCAGGCCGTCGTTGGCGCCCAGTTCGATCACCACCACCGCCGGTTTGTGGCGCGCCAATTCACCGGCGATGCGGCTGGCGCCGCCGGCGGTGGTTTCGCCGCTGATGCTGGCGTTGACCACGCGCCAGCCGGGCCGGGTCTGGCTCACGCGTTGCGCGGTCAGCGCGACCCAGCCCTGCGAGGCGGCCAGGCCGTAACCGGCCGACAGCGAGTCGCCCATCACCAGCACCGTACGCGCGGCCTTGGCGGCGGGCGCGGCGGCGGCGGGCTTGGGCTGGGCGCGCGCGGGCTGGGCCTGCACGGGCGCCGAGATCAAGGCGCAGATCAAGGCCAGTGCCGCGGTCCCGGTACCGATGGCCCATTGAAGCCGGCGCCGCGATGCCGCATATCCTCGTTTATTAAGCGTCATTAATAAGGCCTCCGGATGATGTCTCTGGAGCAAGCATAAGGACGATCATGGCCGATTCCATTCAAGTGCACGCCGTACGCGCCGGTTCTATTCAGCGTGACCCCGCGCGACGCGGGGCTGCGCGCCGCGATGCGGAGGCCGCGACCGCCGTGCCCGCGCTGCGGGTCGAGGGCCTGGGCAAACGCGTCGCGTTGCCCGGCGAGGAACTGACGATACTCGACGGCGTGAGCTTCGAGATCGCGCGCGGCGACACCGTCGCCATCGTCGGCGCCTCGGGCTCGGGCAAGAGCACCCTGCTGTCGCTGATGGCCGGCCTGGACACGCCCAGCAGCGGCAGCGTCGCCCTGGACGGCGAGGCGCTGTCGGCGCTGGACGAGGACGGACGCGCGCGCGTGCGCGGCGCCAAGGTCGGTTTCGTGTTCCAGAGTTTTCAATTGTTGCCGTCGTTGACCGCGTTGGAAAACGTGATGCTGCCGCTGGAGCTGCGCGGCGATCGCGAGGTCGAGGCGCCGGCACGCGCGATCCTGGCCAAGGTCGGCCTGGGCCAGCGCCTGGGCCATTACCCGCGTCAGTTGTCCGGCGGCGAGCAGCAGCGCGTGGCGCTGGCGCGCGCGTTCGTGACGCGGCCGTCGCTGCTGTTCGCCGACGAGCCCACCGGCAATCTCGATACCCACACCGGTCAGGCCATCATCGAGTTGCTGTTCGAGCTCAACGCCGACGCCGGCACCACCCTGGTCCTGGTCACCCACGACGAACACCTGGCCCAGCGCTGCGGCCGCATGCTGCGCCTGGACAGCGGCAGGCTGGTGCCGTGAGGACGTTTTCGCTGGCCTGGCGCCAGCTGCGACGCGATTTCAAGGCCGGCGACGTCCGCATCCTGTTCGCCGCGCTGGTGCTGGCGGTGTTGGCGGTGACTTCGGTGGGTTTCGTCACCGACCGCGCCGAACGCGCGCTGGCGATCGAGGCCAACCGTCTGCTGGGCGGCGACGCGGTGGTGCGCGCCGACGCGCCGATCGCCGGCGCCTTGCGCGAGGCCGCGCAAGCCGGCGGCCTGCGCCGCACCGAGACCATGGAACTGCAAACCATGATCCGCGTCGGCGAGCGCCTGCAATTGGGCGAGCTGCGCGCGCTGGGCGAGGGCTTTCCGTTGCGCGGCGCGTTCCGCATTGCCGACCGCGGCGGCGAGCGCGATGCCGGCGGCGTGCCCGCGCGCGGCACGATCTGGATGAGCCGCGCCGGCGCCGACACGCTGGGCGCCGCGCTGGGCGACAGCATCGCGATCGGCGATGCGCGCTTCACCCTGGCCGCGCTGGTGGTGCAGGAGCCCGATGCCGCACTCGACTATTTCAACATCGCGCCCAAGGTCTTCCTCAACCTGGGCGACGTGCGCGCGACCGGGCTGATCCAGGAAGGCAGCCGCATCCGCTATCGCCTGGTGATCGCCGGCGACGCCGCCGCGGTCGAACGTTTCGTCGCCGCCGCGCGTCCCGCGCTGGGCCGCGGCCAGCGTCTGGAAACCATCAGCGACGCGCGCCCGGAAATCCGTTCCGCGCTGGATCGCGCCGGCCGCTTCCTCGGCCTGGCCGCGCTGGTGTCGGTGGTGCTGGCCGCCGTCGCCGTGGCGATGGCCGCGCGCCGCCACAGCGAACGCCATTTGTCCGGCACCGCGGTGATGCGTTGCCTGGGCGCCAGCCAGCGCACCCTGGTCGGCGTGCACGTGGGCGAGTTGCTGATGCTGGGTGTGATCGCCGCCACCGTCGGCGTGCTGCTGGCGTTCGCCTTGCAGTGGCTGATCGGCGGCTGGCTGTCGCAGGCCTTGAAGCTGTCGATTCCGCCGGCCGGCCTGTTGCCGGCGCTGCAGGGCTACGGCGTCGGCCTGGTCGTGCTGCTCGCCTTCGGCGCGCCGCCGGTGCTGGCGCTGCGCCGCGTGCCGGCCCTGCGCGTGCTGCGCCGCGATCTGGACAGCACCGAACCCAGCGCCTGGCTGGTCGCGCTGACCGGTTTCGCCGGCCTGGCCGCGCTGCTGTGGTGGAAGGCCGGTTCGGCCGCGCTGGGCACGGCGATGCTGCTGGGCATCGCCGGCACCTTGGCGGTGCTGGCGCTGCTGGCCTGGTTGCTGATCGTCGCCGTGCGCCGGCTGCGCTCGCGCCTGCGCGGCAGCCTGCGCTACGGGCTAGCCAACGTCAGCCGCCGCGCCGGCACCAGCATCGCCCAGGTCTCGGCTCTGGGGCTGGGCCTGATGGCGCTGCTGCTGCTGACCTTCGTGCGCACCGATCTGCTCGACCGCTGGCAGCTCGCGCTGGCGGCCGACGCGCCAAACCGCTTCATCATCAACGTGCAGGACGACCAGCTCGCACAGGTGCGCGCCTTCATGAGCGAACAGGGCATCGCCGAGCCCACCCTGTACCCGATGATTCGCGGCCGTCTGGTCTCGCGCAACGGCAAGGCGGTGACCGGCGCCGACTACGCCGAACAAGGCGAGCGCGCGCAGCGCCTGGCCGAGCGCGAGTTCAATCTGTCGGTGGCGGCGACGCTGCGCGACGACAATCGCGTCACCGCCGGCAAGTTCTGGGGCAGCGCCAAGCCGGCGCGGCCCGAGGTGTCGGTGGAGGAGGGGTTCGCCGAACAATTGGGTTGGAAACTGGGCGACCGCGTCGCGTTCGACATCGCGGGACAGCCGTTCGAGGCCACCATCACCAGTCTGCGCAGCGTGGATTGGGAGAGCTTCCGTCCCAACTTCTTCGTGATCGCTTCGCCCGGATCGATGGACGGCTATCCGGCCAGCTACATCACCGCGGTCAGCGTCCCGTCGCAGCGCACGCGCTTCACCGCCGATCTGGTCGGCCGCTTCCCGAACCTGTCGGTGATCGACGTCGACGCCGTGCTCAAGCAAGTACGTGGCACCGCCGACCAGGTCTCGACCGTGGTCGAGGTGGTGTTCTATTTCTCGCTGGTGGCCGGCGTGCTGGTGTTGATGGCGGCGGTCAGCGCCAGCCAGGACGAGCGCCTGCTCGAGGGCGGGGTGATGCGCGTGCTGGGCGGCAGCCGTCGCCAGCTGCGCTTGGCGCAGGCTTCGGAATTCGCGGCGATCGGGCTGTTGTCGGGCCTGGTCGCGGCCACCGCCGCCTCGGTGCTGGCCGGCGTGATCGCCACGCGCGTGTTCGATCTGCCCTGGCGGGTGGACTGGACCATGGCCGCGGTGGGCGCGGCGCTGGGCCTGATCGCCGCCTTGCTGGCCGGCCTGTACGCGACCCGGCGCGTGCTCGACGCACCGCCGTCGGTGACCTTGCGCGAACTGCAGAACTGACGATGCCGGCGGCCATGGCCGCCGGCATCGCGGTGTCAGGCTTCCGGCTGCGGCTCGGCGTTGAAGCGGCGCGCATAGCCGCGCTCCTGCGCCACGCGTTCGACCTCGTCGTCGGCCAGTTCCGGCGCGGCGTACACCGCGTAGGCGACCGCGCCGTCGCGACGGCCGGTGTGGTGCAGCCGATAGCGCGGACGGCCGCCGCCGGTGTTCTCGGGGTAGTGGCGCGGCGGCTGCTCGCCGTCCAGGTCGAGTTCGCTGTTGTCGACCATGCCGCCGATGAAAAGAGCTCGCATGCGTGGGCTTCCCGTAGTTTTCATCCAGCATGCCTCCGCGGATGTTGCGACGGCATGAAGCCGCGCGCGCGCCGGCGCAGCCAAAAACCTTGCGCGAGCAACGCGACGGCGATCGCGAGCGCGGTCCAAGCCGCGACCGTCGCACCCGGCAAAGGCGAGCGCGATTGCTGCACATAGACGCCGACCAGGCCCCACAGCGCGGCCAGCGCGTAGGCCCAGTTGCCGCGCATGCGCGCGTTGAGCGTCAACAGCAACGCGGCGGCGAGCGCGTACAGGACCAGGCTCCAGGCCAGCATGTCGTCGCTGGGCAGCAGGCGGTAGGCGACGATGGTCTGCGCGGTGTTCAGCACCGCGGCCAGCGACAGCCAGCCGGCGTGCAACGACAGCGGCAGCCAGGCCAGCCAACGCTGGCCGGGCAGGGGATCGGCATCGCGCGACAGCATCAGCGCGCTCCGGCCCACGCAGGCCAGCGCCGCCCAGATCACCAGCAGCGCCAGCCAGAACCATTGCTGCGAGAATACCGGCATCCACAACGCGGTCAGGGCGAAGCCCATAGCGGCGGCGGGGCGCACGCGCGCCAGGGTGGCATCGTGCGCGCGCCGACGCGATTGCCAGAATCCGAACAAAATGTCGCACAGAAAGATCGGGCCCCAGATCGCGAAGGCGTAGCCGGCGGCGACCAGCAGGGTCGGGTAGCGGTCCGAGAGCGTGCCGTTGTCGGGGCCGAACGCGCCGCGTTGCGACCACCACGCCACCAGCGGCATCGACAGGGCGAACAGCAGGACCAGCAGGCGCATGGCGTCGCTCCTCGGGGACGGCCCGCACCGTAGCCTGGGTCGGCGTGAAGGCGGCGCAGTCGCGATACGGGCGTCGGCGCCTGGCGACGGGTAAAATGGCGCCGATGAACCGCATTCGATACCGCCGTGCGCGCCGACGCAGCCGATAACGCACTCGAAACCCTGTTCCTGCCGTTCGCCGAAGGCCGGCTGAGCTGGCCGGCGCAGGGCGGCGCCTTGTTCCTGCGCGCGCGCGACGGCTGGCCGCTGCATGCGCAGGCGCGCCCCGGCCTGGTCTGCGAGCAGAGCTTCAAACCCCAGGCCGACGCGCTGCAGCGCTCCGGCCTGACCCTGGACGGCGACGACGGCGAGCGGCGCTATCCGCTGGTGCTGGTGCTGCCGCCGCGCCAGCGCGACGAAGCCCGCGCGCTGCTGTCGCGCGCCGTCGCGCGCACCGCGCCAGGCGGGCGCGTGCTCGCCTGCCTGAGCAACGACGAGGGTGCGAAGTCCGGCGAGGCCGACCTGGGCAAGCTGGTCGGCCCGGTCGCGCACCTGTCCAAGAACAAATGCCGGGTGTTCTGGAGCGCGCCGCTGGACGGCCCCGCCGATGCGGCGTTGGCCGCGCAGTGGCAGGGCCTGGACGCGGTGCGGCCGATCCTGGGCGGGCGTTTCCTGAGCCGGCCGGGCGTGTTCGCCTGGGACCGCATCGATCCGGCCTCGGCCTTGCTGGCCGAGCATCTGCCCGCGACGCTGGCCGGACGCGCGGCCGATTTCGGCGCGGGCTACGGCTATCTCGCGGCTGAGCTGCTGGCGCGCTGCCCCGGCATCGTCGCGGTGGATCTGTACGAGGCCGAAGCGCGCGCGCTGGATCTGGCGCGCGCCAATCTGACCGCCGAGCGCCTGCCGGCCTCCGCGCGCGCGGTCGCGATCGACTACCGCTGGCAAGACGTCACCGCCGGTGTCGACGGGCGTTACGACATGATCGTCAGCAACCCGCCCTTCCATGCCCAGGGCCGCGCCGAACGCCCGGACATCGGACGCCGTTTCATCGAGGTCGCGGCGCAAGCGCTGAATCCCGGCGGTCGGCTGTGGCTGGTCGCCAACCGTCACTTGCCGTACGAAGCGGCGCTGGACACCGGTTTCGCCGAAGTGCGCACGGTCGCGCAGCAGGGCGGGTTCAAGATCGTCGAAGCCGTCAAGCAGGCGGCGCCGGCGCACGCACGCAAGGGGCGCGCATGAAGCTGGTCAAGCTGATCGCCAACCTCGGCTACGGTAGCCGCAAGGACGTCGCCACGATGTTCCGCGAAGGCCGCATCACCGATCCCGAGGGCGAGGTGCTGTACGCCGACGACCAGGTCGGCCACGAGCGCATCCACGTCGACGGCCGGCCGTTGGACCCGCCGGCGGGTCTGGTGCTGATGTTGCACAAGCCGACCGGCTACACCTGCTCGACCAAGGATCCCGGCCGCATCGTCTACGACCTGCTGCCGCCGCGTTTTCGCTTGCGCTCGCCGCTGCTGTCCACGGTCGGTCGCCTGGACCGCGACACCAGCGGCCTGCTGCTGCTCACCGACGACGGCGGCTTGCTGCACCGGATCGTGTCGCCCAAGGCCAATCTGGCCAAGGTGTACGAAGCCACGCTGGCTTCCGATCTGCGCGGCGACGAAGTCGCGACCTTCGCCAGCGGCACGTTGATGCTGGAGTCGGAAAAGACGCCGCTGGCGCCGGCGGTCATGGACACCCTGACGCCGCGTCGGGCGCGCCTGGTTCTGACCGAAGGCCGTTATCACCAGGTGCGGCGCATGTTCGCGGCGGTCGGCAATCACGTCGAGGCGCTGCACCGTAGCCGCATCGGCGGATTGGGCCTGGACGATCTTCCGTCCGGTCAATGGCGCGCCTTGGACGCGCACGACCTGGAACGCTTGTTTGGCGGCTGATTGCGCCGCCGCCGTTATCCGTCCGCGGCCCCGGTCGCGGGTCATCGCCCTGCGGAACCTCCCACGATGCTGATCGACCATACGCGCGCCGCGGCGCTGGAGTTCGTACCCGAAGCGGTGCTGTTCGACATGGACGGCACCATGATCGAAAGCGAAGCGGCCTTGCTGGAATGCTGGCGGCAGGCGGCGCAGGATCTGTCGTTGCCGCTGGAAGACGGCCTGTGGCTGTCGATGGTCGGCCTGCACGACAGCGCCTGTCATGCGCTGTTGCGCACGCGATTGGACGAGGCGCAAGTGCAGGCTTTGTTGAGCGCCATGCAGGCGTTGTACGACGTACGCGTGGACGCAGGTCTGCCGGTGAAGGCGGGCCTGATCGCCCTGCTCGAACGCCTGACCGCGCAGGGCATGCCGATCGCGGTGGTCACCTCCACACGCCGGCCTCGGGCCTTGTACAAGCTGGAGCGCGCCGGCCTGTTGCCGTACTTTTCGTTGGTCGTCGGCGGCGACGAGGTGTCGCATCCCAAGCCCGCGCCCGACATCTACCGTCTCGCGGCGCAGCGTTTGGACGTGGACCCGCGGCGTTGCGTGGTGCTGGAGGATTCGCCGACCGGCGTGCGTTCGGCGCTGGCCGCCGGCATGGCCCCGATCCATATCCCGGACCTGGTCGCGCCCAGCGACGAGGTGCGCGCGCTGGGGCACCGCATTGTCGCCGACATGGGCCAAGCGCATGCGTTGCTGGCGCCGTGGCTGCGGGATGAGGCGGTGGCGGAGCGGTAAGTTGTTTCGTCGCGGACGGGTGGTTTTGTCCGAGGCGCAGGAGCGAAAGGCGAATCTTCCCTAACCCCTCTTTTTCAAAGAGGGGACCAAGAGCGAATGCTCGCTGTTTCCCCCCCTTTGAAAAAGGGGGCGGGGGGGATTTGCTCTTACTCCACGGAGCCGCAGACCTCGACTCCTTCTTTGCGTTCCACCGAGACCGGCAGCGATCGCGCGCCGCAAACACCCCTCAAGGCGCCAGCAACTTCCGCCAGCCCTCGATCCCCAGCTGCTGCAAGGTCTCCAGATTGCGCTCCACGATCACCTCCGGATCCGGAAACGCCGCCACCGCGCGCTCGACGCTGGCCTCGCGCAGCAGATGCAGCATGGGGTAGGGCGAACGGTTGCTGCAGTTGCCGACGTCGTCGTAGGCGGTGTCGGCGAACTGATAGTCCGGGTGGAAGCTGGCGACCTGGATCTCACCTTCCAGTTCCAATGCCTCCACCGCCGCGTCGGCGGTGTCGAGGAAGTCGTTGTAGTCCAGGAAATCCGTCAGCACCTGCGGATGGATCAGCAGGGTGGTGTCGACCTGGTCGGGCTCGGTCTGCTGCAGGCGCACCAGCTCGTAGGCCAGCTCTTCCAGCAGGGCCTCGGGCGTGGTCGCCGCGCTGAGCACGTAACGGACCTGGCCCTTGGCGACCACGGCCTTGGCGAACGGGCACAGGTTGAGCCCGATCACCGCGCGTTCCAGCCAGCGGCGGGTGGCGACGATGGGCTCGGCTTCGGCGTCCATGGGCGCTCAGTCGCGGAAGTTTTCGAACTGCAGCGGGCGCTCGAAATCGCCGGACTTGAGCAGGGCGATCGCGGTCTGCAGGTCGTCGCGCTTCTTGCCGTTCACGCGCAGCTTGTCGCCGTTGATCTGGGCCTCGACCTTGAGCTTGGCGTCCTTGATCGCGGCGACGATCTTCTTGGCCAGCTTCTGCTCGATGCCCTGCTGCACGGTGATCTTCTGGCGCGCGCCGGCCAGGTTGGTCTCGATGTTGCCGAATTCCAGGCAGCGGGTGTCGATCTGGCGCGCGATCAGGCGCTGACGCAGGATCTGGGTCATCTGCTCCAGCTGGAACTCGCTGGGCGCGGATTGGTTGATGACCTTGTCGTCGAGCTCGAACTTGGCCTCCACGCCCTTGAAATCGAAGCGCGTGGACAGCTCGCGATTAGCCTGGTCGACGGCGTTGGTGAGTTCGTGGGTGTCGACTTCGGAGACGACGTCGAAGGAGGGCATGGCGGTATCCGGATCGGTGCTGCGGTGGGGAGGTAAAGGGTAGCGCAGGCGCGCAGCCACGGCACGTAGCGTTGCGGGCGCATTGACGCCGGGGCTACGCATGCGCCGCTAGACTGGCGGTCTTGCCCCGTCCGGACCCGCACATGCTCAAGACCGCCGCCTACGCCGCCGCCAGCGCCCAGTCGCCGCTGGCCCCGCATTCGATCGAACGCCGCGAGCCGGGGCCGAACGAGGTCCTGATCGACATCCTGTACTGCGGCGTCTGCCACTCCGACATCCACCAGGCGCGCGACGAATGGGGCGGCTCGATCTTCCCGATGGTGCCGGGCCACGAGATCGTCGGCCGCATCGCCCAGGTCGGCGCCCAGGTCGGCAAGTTCCAGGTCGGCGACGCCGTCGGCGTGGGCTGCTTCGTCGATTCCTGCCGCGAATGCCCGCAATGCCGCGACGGCCTGCAGCAGTACTGCGACCAGGGCATGACCGGCACCTACAATTCGCGCGAGCGCGCCGGCGGCGCGCCCACCTTCGGCGGCTATTCGACCCGGATCACGGTCGACCAGGACTACGTGTTGCGTATTCCGGCCTCGATCCCGCTGGACCGCGCCGCGCCGCTGCTGTGCGCAGGCATCACCACCTACTCGCCGCTTAAGCACTACGGCGTCAAGGCCGGCGACCGCGTCGCCGTGGTCGGCCTGGGCGGCCTGGGCCACATGGCGGTCAAGCTGGCCGCGGCGATGGGCGCGAACGTCACCGTGTTGAGCACTTCGGAATCCAAGCGCGACGCCGCGCTGGCGCTGGGCGCGCAGGATTTCGCCGCCACCCGCGATCCGGCGGTGTTCAAGACGCTGGCGCGCTCGTTCGATTTCATCATCGACTCGGTGTCCGGCGAGCACGACTACAACGCCTACCTGTCCCTGCTCAAGGTCGACGGCACCATGGTTCTGCTGGGCATACCGGAAACGCCGGCGCCGGTGGCCGCGGGCCTGCTGATCTCCAAGCGCCGCCGCCTCGCCGGCTCGATGATCGGCGGCATCGCCGAAACCCAGGAAATGCTGGACTTCTGCGCCGAGCACGGCATCGCTTCGGACATCGAGCTGATCGACATCGCCGGCATCAACGAGGCCTACGAACGCATGATCAAGGGCGACGTGCGCTATCGCTTCGTGATCGACATCGCCAGCCTGGAACGGGCGGCGTAAGCGGACGCGCAGACGCCCTGGTTTGCGTTCCCCAATCCCGTCATTCCCCAGCCCGTCATTCCGGCGAACGCCGGAACCCATTTTGACTTTCGCTCTTTCGCTCTCAGGCGAGCGCAGTCGCCGTAACCCAAAACTTGGGTTACGGCTTGCGCCGGAATGACGGAGTGGGGAGGCGGCTGAGTGGTGTCGTTCAATACACCCGAGGCGGACGAGCCCACCGCCTCGATCGTCTAAGCTCCTCCCATGCAGCTTCTGCTGATCCCCCTGGTCGTCGTCGCCCTGGTCCTGCTGTGGGCCTTGCTGTTGCCCTTGGCGTTGATCCAGCGCTACCGCTACGGCAAGTCGCGCCGGCGCGCGATCGGCTGGGCGATCGCCTTGAACCTGTTCGCGAGTTTCGTCTCGCTGCTGCTGTTCTTCTTCAGCGCCTGGATCGCCGGCCACTGGATCGCCAACGCCACCGTTTACGCCGCGGTCGGTCTGTGCCTGGGTCTGGCGCTGGGCGTGGTGGGCTTGGCGCTGACGCGTTTCGAAGCCGAGCCCGGCGGCTTGTACTACACGCCCAATCGCTGGCTGGTGCTGGGCCTGACCCTGGTGGTCGCCGCGCGCCTGGGCTTCGGCCTTTGGCAGGCCTTGCATCTGTCGGGACAGCACGACGCGCGCGATGTCTGGCTGTCGCGCCAGGGAGGTTTGCTCGCCGTCGGCGGCATGGTGCTGGGCCACTACCTGAGTTATGCCTGGGGACTGCGTCGCCGCTATCGGCGTACAGCTAGATCCGGGCCATGACGCCGTGCGCGATTGCCGGCAAGATGGGCCATCGCCTCCCCCCGGCCGTAGACATGACACCCACTTTCCACCCGACCGCGCCGACGCGCGGCGGCGCCGCATGAGCGCCGATCGCAAGCGTCAGACCCGCGCGGCCTTGTTCATGCTGGCCGCGGTCGGCCTGTTCGCGACCATGGACGCCGGCCTCAAGCTGCTGGCCGCCCACTACCCGCCGTTCCAGGTCGCCTCCCTGCGCGGCGCGGCCTCGCTGCCGTTCGTGCTGGCCTGGGCTTTGGCGACCGCGGGCCCGGCCGCGCTGATGCGCATACGCTGGCCCTTGCATCTGCTGCGCGGCGTGCTGGGCGTCGGCATGATGGCCGCGTTCGTGTACGCGCTGCGCACGCTGCCGCTGTCGACCGCGTATTCGATCTTCTTCGTCGCACCGTTGCTGATCACCGCGATGTCGGTGCCGCTGCTGGGCGAACGTGTCGGGCCGCGCCGCTGGATCGCGATCGCGGTCGGTCTGATCGGCGTGCTGGTGCTGCTGCGACCCACCGGCGAGGGCATGCTGAGCCTGGCCGCATTGGCGGTGTTGGGCGCCGCGTTGGCTTATGCGGTCAGCGCGATCACCGTGCGCCTGCTCGCGCGCACCGACAGCACCCAGGCGATGATGGTCTGGCTGATGGCGATGATCGCAGTCGGTGCCGGCGCGCTGGCCTGGCCGGACTGGGTCGCGATCCGCGGCGCGGACCTGTGGCTGATCCTGGGCGTGGGCATCGCCGGCGGCCTCGGTCAGTACGCGATCACCGAGGCCTTCCGCCTCGGCGAGGCCTCGTCGATCGCGCCGCTGGAATACACCGCGCTGGTGTGGGGCGTGCTGCTGGACCTCAGCTTGTGGGGCGTGCTGCCCGACGCAATCACCTGGGTCGGCGCGGCGATCATCGTCGCCAGCGGCCTGTACCTGCTGCGCCGCGAACGCGTGCACGCCGAGTCCGAACACCCCTGATCGCGGCCGGCGCTGGCCGGACCGGGGGTGCGATCGCGTTTGCCTGTCTGTCTCCACATACAGGCAGGTTAGATGAAAACGTTCAGGACGAACTCTCTCACCGGCAAGCGCGTCGCGACCGCGCTGCTGCTCACCGGCGCAGTCGCCGCGGCCACGGTCTGGGCCTATCAGCGCCCCGTCGATCAGGTCGTACTGGAACCGGTCAAGCAAGGCGCAGACATCCCCGCCGGCAGTCGCCAACGCAAGCTCTCGCTCAGCGCCGCCAAGGCCATCGCGCCGATCTCCGGCCTGCCCATTTCCGCCGCCGCGGTCACCGACGAGGACGTCGGCGACAGCGATTCGTTCGGCCGCAATCTGCGTTGGCTGGGGCTGGCCGACATGTCGGTGGAGCTCACCGATACCTGCCCGGGCAGCGATCCGGATGCCGGCTGCCAAGTGCTCAATCCGGCGCCGGCCTTCACCTCGTTCGCGTTCGAGGACCTGGGCCACATCACCCTGCCAGGCAAGTCCACCCAGTCGCTGCTGTGCTACTGGTTCTCGCCGGTGGTGACGGTGCGTTACGCCAATCCGACCGCGAACCAGGTGCTGGCGCGGCTGCGCTACTCGCCCACGCTGACCGTCGAGAATCCGGTGCTGGCCACGCCGGGCCTGATCGACCCGACCACCGGATTGCCGTTCAACGGCAAGCTGCTGACCGGCATGACTTCGTCGGAACTGTTCGAGGTGCCGCTGGCGCCGGGCGTGGCCTTCACCGAGCGCACGCGCGACTCGGCGGTATGCATCGCCGGCTTCATCAGCCGCAAGTCGCTGGCCGACACCTACGGTCTGAGCGACGCGCAGATCAAGGAGTTCTTCAAGAAGCCGACCACGGTGCGCATGAACATCAGCGGCAGCGCGCAGTACGTGGAGTCGGCCACGATGTACTTCGGCCTGCGCATCATCGGCGACTGAGGCGCTGTTCAATGGCGGCGGGCGCGGGGATGGGGGGCGCGCCCGCCGCCAGCTTCACTCCGGCGCGGGAGAGGGGTACGGTAGCGCCATGGTGAGCAGCGCCGCCCCGACCGTATCCGCCTATCTGGCCGCGCTGGCGCCCGAACGACGCGCCGTGGTCGCGGCGGTGCGCGATCTGGTCAACGCGCATCTGCCGGACGGCTATGTCGAGGAGATGGCCTTCGGCATGATCGGCTGGAACATTCCGCTGGCGCGCTATCCCAAGACCTACAACAAGCAGCCGCTGAGCTACGCGGCGCTGGCCGCGCAGAAGAACGGCTACTCGCTGTACCTCAACTGCGTCTACGCTGATTCCGAGCGCGACACGCGCTTGCGCGCGGCGTACGCGCGCGCGGGCCGCAAGCTGGACATGGGCAAGAGCTGCCTGCGCTTCAAGTCCCTGGACGATCTGCTGCAGGACGAGATCGCCGCGATCGTGGCGTCGACGTCGGTGGAGCAGTACATCGCGATGTACGAGGCCAGTCGCACGCCGGGTTGAGGGCTGAGAAGCAAATCCCCCTCAATCCCCCCTTTTTTACAGGGGGTGGCCAAGGCAGCAACCTTCGTGCGCCCCGAGCTAGCGCGACGAGTTCCTCCCTTTGAAAAAGGGGGGGCTAGGGGGGATTTGCTCTTGCTCCAAACCCCTTACTGCCCCACCACCACCTCGCCGCCCTTCATCACGAACACCGGCTGCGCGTCCAGCGCGTGGATGTCGGCCAGCGGATCGCCGGCGACCGCCACCAGGTCCGCATAGCGCCCGGCCTCGACGCTGCCGACCTTGTCCGACCAGCCCAGCAGCTCGGCCGCGTCCGAGGTGGCCGCGCGCAGCGCCTGCATCGGCGTCATGCCCCACTCGACCATCTTCGGAAACTGCTTGCGGTTGTCGCCGTGCGGGTACACGCCCGCGTCCGTGCCGTAGCCCAGGCGCACGCCCGCGCGCACGGCGCGGCGGAAGCTCTCGCGCTGGGTGCGGCCGACCAGTTTTTCCTTGTCGATCATCTGCTGCGGAAAGCCCAGGCGCGAGTACTCGGCCAGGATGTAGTCGTCGTTGTAGACGTCCATGACCAGCCAGGTGCCCTTCTGCTTGGCCAGGCGCAGGCCCTCGTCGTCGATGAAGCTGGCGTGCTCCACCGAGTCCACGCCGGCCAGGATCGCCATGCGGATCGCTTCGGCGCCATGCGCATGCGCGGCCACGCGTTTGCCCCAGCGGTGGGCCTCGTCGACGATCGCGTTCATTTCTTCCTGGGTGTACTGCGGCGCACCCACCGACGCCTCGGCGCTGAGCACGCCGGCGCCGGCCATGAACTTGATCACTTCGGCGCCGTGCTTGACGTTGTCGCGCACCTTGGCGCGCACCGCTTCGACGCCGTCGGCGACGCCGGTGGCGTTGTGGAATTCCAGATACGGGGAGAAACCGGTATTGCCGTCGATATGGCCGCCGGTGGCGCCGATCGCCAGGCCCGAGGCCAGGATGCGCGGGCCCTGCAGCTTGCGGTGCTCGATCGCGCGCGCCAGGGCGACGTCGATGTACTCGCCCGAGCCCAGATTGCGCACCGTGGTGAAGCCCGCATGCAGGGTGCGCTGCGCGTACAGGTGAGCGGTCACTGCGTCGTCGATCGGACTGCGCTTGAGGATGTCCTCGAAATAGTTGCCGGTGCCACTGGTGGGGTCGCCGGTGATGTGCACGTGCAGGTCGATGAAGCCCGGCAGCAGCGTGGCCGTGCCCAGGTCGATCAGCTGCGCGCCGGCCGGCGCCTCGCCGCCGGCCGACACGCCGACGATCTTGTCGCCCTCGATCAGCACCAGCGGCCGCTCGATCACGCGCTGATGCGCGGTGTCGACCAGGCGCGCGGCGCGCAGCGCGATGCGCTTGGGCGTGGCGGCGCCTTCGTCCGCGCGCGCGGCGGTGCCGGGCAGCGCGAGCAGCAGCAGGGCAAGCAGGACGGGCAGACGCATGGGCGGCACTCGCGGCAGGGGCGGAAGCGCCGAGTGTAGCCACGCCCGCGCGGGCGCAGCAGTGCAGGGCGTCGCGGTTGCGGGTCGCGCGGCGGAGGCTGGCACAAAAAAAGCGGGCCCCGTCGCCGGGGCCCGCCGTTCTTGGCTGCGATGCGGCGCGCGGCTTAGAAGCGCGCGCCCAGGCCCACGCCCAGGATCACCGGGTTCAGCTCGGCCTCGCCGACTTTGACGCCGTTGACGCGGGCGTCCGACTTGCCCTGCAGGTAGCGCACGTCGGCGCGCGCGAACCAAGTCGGGTTGATGTTGAGGTCGACGCCGGCGGTGGCCATCGCGCCCTTGGCGGTTTCCACGCCGATGCGCTGGCCGGCCAGCGCGCCGGTCGGTTCGGCCTTCTCGCCGCTGTAGTTGGACTCGTAATAGCCCAGGCCCACGAACGGGCGCACGATCTTGTCCGGCGCGCCGAAGTGGTACTGGCCGCTCACCGCGTACGGCTGCGCGTCGACGCTGCCGGCCTTGGCGCCGTTGAGGTTGACGCGGTGACCGAACTTGTCGGCCGCGCCCCAGGCTTCGACCGCGATGTTGTCGGTGATGTAGTAGCTGGCGCTCAGGGTGGCCGCGCCGTCGCCGTCGGCCTGCGCGCGCGCGCCGGCGATGGACGGGTTCTTGGTCGGCTCGGACAGCGCGTAGCCGCCGACGACGGCGAAGCGCTTGCCCGCGGCGGTGCCGGTGTCGGCGTCCTGGGCGAAGGCGGCCGGGGCAACGGCCAGGGTGCCCAGCAGGGCGAGGGTCAAATGACGAAAACGCATCATGGCGTGGACTCCTGTGTTCTTGTATGTGAGTGCCTTGGGGGAGGCGTGCGCAGGCTAGGCCGGTGCGCATGAACGGTGCTTGCCGCGCGAGCGCGCCGGACGGAACTTTCGCGTTCGATTTCGCGCCGCGTCGGTGCGTGCGCGGAGCACCGCGGTTATGAACCGGGCTTGAAAACAGCCTCAGTCGACGATGCGTTTAGCTGAACCAGTGCGTCGGAAGGCGCCGCGCGCTACGCACGCGTAGGCGCACAGACCGCGTCGTAGCGCGCGCCGTATGGTGCGAGGCGTGCGAAACGCGAGCCTGAATTTTTGCGGAAGCGCGGACCGTACGGTGCGCCACGCGCGAACGGTTCTTCGCAAACCGCTCGAAACCCGGCCCACCCGCGGCCTGCAACCGGCGATGAACGAACACCCGCAAACGCCGATCCCGGCGTCGTCGCCCGCGCCGGCTTCGCCATGACGAAGGTCACGCTCCCCACCGGCAGGGGACGCGGCCTGTGCGGCGCGGCATGATGCGCGCATCCCGTCACATGGAGTCAGACGATGTCATCCGCCCCGATCCGTACCGGCCGCCGCCTCGCGCCCCGCCTGCTGGCGTCGGCCGTGCTCGCCCTGAGCTGCGGCGCCGCCGCGGCCGCCGACGTCCATGTCGAGTGCAACGTCGAAAGCGACTACGAGCTGACCCTCAACGAGCGCAGTGTGATCTTCACCCGCGACAGCGGCACGCCCAAGGCGATCGTGATGCGTCAGGGCCGGCTGTTCGTCGACGACAAGTGGCTCAGCCTGAGCGCGGCCGACAGCCGCCGCATCGCCGACTTCGAAACCCAGACCCGCGCCGCCATGCCCGAGGCCCAGCGTATCGGCCGCGAGGCCGCCGAGATCGCCTTCACCGCCCTGGGCGAGGTCGCGGCCGGCTTCAGCAGCGACCCCAAAGCCGCGCGGGCCAAGCTGGACAAGGCGCGCGCGCAGATCGACGCGCGCCTGGCGCGTTCGGTGACGCCCACCCATTTCAACGGCAACGACCTGGGCGACGGCATCGGCGAGGCCGTGGCCGAGGTGATCCCCAGCCTGATCGGCGACATCGTCGGCGGCGCCATCGGCGCGGCCTTCAGCGGCGACGAGACCCGGCTCAAGCGCCTGGAGAACCTGGACGCGCAGATCGAAGCCAAGATCGAGCCGCGCGCCGACGCGCTGGAAGCGCGCGCCGAGGGCCTGTGCCGGCGCATGGAGGCCCTGGACGGGATCGACAACGCGCTGGAACTGCGCGTGGACGGCAAGCCGTTGAATCTGATGACCGCCAAGGTCGGCAAGCGCACGGACGCGGACAAGAAGTAACAAGACGTAAGCGTCGCCGGCCGCAAGGGCGTCGGGGCCCGGCCTTCAGGCCCGGCCGCCCGGCCATCGCGCCGCTGCGCCGGCCGCGGCCCGCCGGCGCCAGTACCCGCCCGTACGCGCGTACAGCCAAAGGCTGCGGTTGGCGTGGCTGGCTTCAGCAGCCACAATAGGGTTTTCGCGCATTTGCGGAGCCCCACGATCATGGCTGAGCTGAAGGAAGCACGCGTCCCCGACATCGGCGACTACGACGGCGTCCCCGTCATCGAACTGCTGGTCGCGGTCGGCGACACGGTGCAGCAGGACCAGGGACTGGTCACGCTGGAATCCGACAAGGCGACCATGGAAGTCCCGGCGCCGTTCGCCGGCATCGTGCGCGAGCTCAAGGTCAAGATCGGCGACAACCTGGCCGAAGGCAGCGTGGTGGCCCTGATCGAACCGGCCGAAGCCGCCGCGCCCGCGCAGGCCGAAGCGCCTAAGGCCGAGGCGCCCGCCGCCGCGCCCGCCCCGGCAGCGCCCGCGCCTGCCGCGCCGGCGGCACCCGCCGCGCCCGCCGCGGCAGCGCCGGCCGCCGCCGCGGCCCCGGTCGCCCTGGCCGGCGCCACCGCCGGCAGCGATCCCGAAGCGATGCCGCCGCGCACCCCGCCGGTCGCCTTCACCGCCGACGAGCTGCTGCCCGACAAGGTGCCCTACGCCAGCCCGGCCGTGCGCCTGTTCGCGCGCGAGCTCGGCGTGGACCTGGCGCGCGTCGCCGGCAGCGCCCGCGGCGGCCGCATCTCCAAGGAAGACGTGCAGTCCTTCGTCAAGGGCGTGATGCAGGGCGGTGGCGGCACGCCGGCCGCGGCCGGCGCCGCGCCCGCGCTGGGCGCCGGCCTCAACCTGCTGCCCTGGCCCAAGGTCGACTTCAGCAAGTTCGGCGAAACCGAAACCAAGCCGCTGTCGCGCATCCAGAAGCTGTCCGGCGCCAACCTGGCGCGCAACTGGGCGATGATCCCGCACGTCACCCAGCACGACGACGCCGACATCACCGACCTGGAAGCGCTGCGCGTGGCGCTCAACAAGGAAAACGAAAAGGCCGGCATCAAGCTGACCATGCTCGCGTTCCTGATGAAGGCCAGCGTCGCCGCGCTGCAGAAATTCCCCACCTTCAACGCCTCGCTCGACGCCTCGGGCGAGAACCTCACGTTGAAGAAGTACTTCCACATCGGCTTCGCCGCCGACACCCCGAACGGCCTGGTCGTGCCGGTGGTGCGCGACTGCGACCAGAAGGGCGTGCTGCAGATCGCGCGCGAGACCGGCGAACTGGCCGCCAAAGCGCGCGAAGGCAAGCTCGGTCCGGCCGACATGAGCGGCGGCTGCTTCTCGATCAGCTCGCTGGGCGGTATCGGCGGCACCGCGTTCACCCCGATCGTCAACGCGCCGGAAGTCGCGATCCTGGGCGTGTCGAAGTCGGCGACCAAGCCGGTCTGGGACGGCAAGCAGTTCGCGCCGCGCCTGGTGCTGCCGCTGTCGCTGTCCTACGACCACCGCGTCATCGACGGCGCCGCCGCCGCGCGCTTCACCGCGTATCTGGCCCAGCTGCTGGCCGATATGCGGCGCGTGCTGCTGTAAGCCGGCGGCGTCGGGCGCGACCATGCCGAACCGGCTACGCCAGTGCGCGATCGGGCTGCTGCTCGCCGGCAGCCTGTGGTCGGCCATGGCCCAGGCCGCCGCGGCCACGCCGCCGCGCTCGCTGCAGGCCACGCTGGACGCGCATCTGGCCGCGATCAACGCGCGCGATCTCGACGCATTGCTGGCCACGGTTACCCGTGGCGAGCGTCTTACCCTGATCCTGCCCAACGGTCAGGTGCTCGACACGCGCGAGCAATTCCGCGCGTTGCACGTGGACTGGTTCGCCGAACGGGACTGGCGCATGCGGTTCGAAATCCGCTCGTTGCGCGAACTGGGCGACGTAGGCGTCGCCCTGGTGAAGTACGAATCGCAGGCGCTGCAAGCCGACGGCAGTTTTCAAACCCGCCGCAACGCCTGGCTCAGCCTGGTGTTCGCCAAGGAGGCCGACGGCTGGCGTCTGGTGTACGACCAGAACACCGTAATTCCCCCGGCTACGCCATGAACATAGGATCCCGACAGGCCCCATGAGCGATTTCCGCGCGTTTTCCGTTTCCGCCTCGACCCTCGCGGTCGCCGCGCTGCTGCTGGCCGCGCCCGTTGCGCATGCCGCCGACGAGTGCAAACCCGAACTCGGCCGCGGCTGGCCGCCGGCGACGGAGAACCACGGCAACGCCGTCGAGGGCCTGTTCGCGGCCGGCGCCAAGCCCAGCCTGAGCCTGACCACCCTGCCGCGCTACAGCCCCGAGAGCGGCCTGCTGCTGGTGCCGGGGGATGGCGATGGCGACTGGCGTCTGCGCTACGCCGAAGCCGACGACCGCGTCGCCGCCTGGAGCGGCGGCGCGCTGCGCATGCGCATCGACCAGGAACCCGAAGTCGCCGATGTGCCGATGCCGGCCGCGCTGGCCAAGCGCCTGGTCGCCGACTGGCGCCGCGCGCTGACCGCGACGGTGCCGGAGGATCGCCCCGCTGGATTCCACGATGCCGACACGCTGCTGTTCATGGTCGACGGCATGCGCGTGAGCGGATTGTTGCCGGAGTGCGGCGCGGGCGAACTGCTGATGCAGCAGAGCGAATTGCTGATCAAGGCGACCGACGACGGCGACGAGCGGCGTGCGCGCCGCTGGAACGAACTGACGGCGCAACTGGACGAACTGGAAAAATGGCTGGCCGGCAATGCTGCCGGCGGCGCGGGAGCAGGCAATGGCAACGATTGAAGTCAAGGTTCCGGACATCGGCGGTTACGACGACGTACCGGTCATCGAACTGCTGGTCGCGGTCGGCGACACCGTCAAGAAGGACCAGGGCCTGGTCACGCTGGAGTCGGACAAGGCGACGATGGAAGTGCCCTCGTCGGCCGACGGCGTGATCAAGTCGATCAGCGTCAAGCTCGGCGACAAGGTCGCTGAAGGCACGGTGATCGCGATTCTCGAAGCGGCCGGAGCGGAAGCGTCCGCGCCCACCGCTTCCGCGCCTGCCAAGTCCGCCGCCGCCGCGCCCGTGCCGGCCGCCAGTGCGCCCGCCGCGCCCGCGGCGGCTGCCACGCCCGCCGCCGCGCCTGCACCCAGCGCCGCGGCCGCCAGCGGTCGCAAGGCCGATGTCGAGTGCCGCATGCTGGTGCTGGGCTCCGGCCCGGGCGGCTACACCGCCGCGTTCCGCGCCGCCGACCTGGGCCTGGACACGGTGCTGGTCGAACGCTACGCCACCCTCGGCGGCGTCTGCCTCAACGTCGGCTGCATTCCGTCCAAGGCCTTGCTGCACGCCGCCGCGCTGATCGACGAGACCTCGCATTCGGCCGACATCGGCCTGGATTTCGGCAAGCCCAAGATCGACCTGGGCAAGCTGCGCGACTTCAAGCAGAACAAAGTGGTGGGCCAGTTCACCAAGGGCCTGGCCGGCATGGCCAAGCAGCGCAAGGTGCGCGTGGTCACCGGCACCGGTCGCTTCGTGTCGTCGAACGAGCTGGAAGTGCAGGGCGAGGGCGGCAGCCAGCTGATCCGCTTCGAGCAATGCATCATCGCCGCCGGTTCGCAGGCGGTGAAGCTGCCGGGCTTCCCCTGGGACGATCCGCGCGTGATGGACTCCACCGACGCGCTGGAGCTGGCCGAGGTGCCGAAAAAGCTGCTGGTCGTCGGCGGCGGCATCATCGGTCTGGAAATGGCGACGGTGTACCGCGCGCTGGGCAGCGAGGTCACGGTGGTCGAGTTCATGGACCAGCTGATGCCGGGCGCCGATCCGGACCTGGTCAAGCCGCTGGCCGATCGCCTGAAGAAGCAGGGCGTGGCCGTGCATTTGAAGGTCAAGGCCGCGGGCACCGAGGCGAGCAAGCAGGGCATCAAGGTCTCGTTCGAGCCCGCGGCCGCGGGCGGCAGCGCGCCGGAGGCGCAGCTGTTCGATCGGGTGTTGGTCGCGGTGGGCCGCGCGCCCAACGGCGGCAAGCTCGACGCCGACAAGGCCGGCGTGCAGGTCACCGAACGCGGCTTCATTCCGGTCGACCGGCAGATGCGCACCAATGTGCCGCACATCTTCGCCATCGGCGATCTGGTCGGTAATCCGATGCTCGCCCACAAGGCCACTCACGAAGGCAAGCTCGCGGCCGAAGTCGCCGCCGGCGAAAAGAAGGAGTGGGTGGCGCGGGTGATCCCGTCGGTGGCCTACACCGATCCGGAAATCGCCTGGGTCGGCGTCACCGAGACCGAAGCCAAGGCCCGCGGCCTGAAGGTCGGCGTCGGCAAATTCCCCTGGGCCGCCAGCGCGCGCGCGCTGGGCCTGGGCCGCAGCGAGGGTTTCACCAAGCTGATCTTCGACGAGGCCACGCACCGGGTGATCGGCGCGGGCATCGTCGGCGTGCACGCGGGCGATCTGATCTCGGAGCTGGCGTTGGCGATCGAGATGGGCTGCGAGGCGTCCGACATCGGCCACACCATCCATCCGCATCCCACGTTGAGCGAGTCGGTGGCGATGGCGGCGGAGGTGTACGAGGGGACGATCACGGATCTCTACATTCCCAAGAAGAAGTCGTAAGCCGACGCTCGGCGTACGAGACGAAGCCCCGGCATCGCCGGGGCTTTTTCTTTCTGCCAGCCGGTGTGCAGAGGCGTCGCCATCAATGGCGTCGCGCTTTTAGCTCCCTCCTTTGACAAAGGAGGGTTGGGGAGGATTTGCTTTGGCTGTTGCTCTGCTGCTTCTGACCGAAGGTCAAAGGCTTCCGCCTGCTGCGCATGCGGGTCACTTTCTCTTGCTAGCCCAAGAGAAAGTAACCAAAGAGAAGGGCTTGAGCCCAGAGCTCCCGTGTGGCTTCGGTTCTGGCGCGGGGATTTTTCGATAAGACATCCCTGTCTTATCGAAAAACGGCGCGCGTCCTGCGCGCCGCCCTCCGGGTCTACGGTTGGTCGTGTGGCTTCGGGTGTATGGACTTCAATGCCGGAGCAAACTCAACAGCAACAGCAACAGTTCCGGGCAAATGTGTTGCGATGGCGGCTGCCGCTTTCTGTGGGAGCGGCGTGAGCCGCGATTGCGTCAACACGCGTCTCAGCGCGAGCCTCATCGCCGTCATGTTTCGATGCGGGTCGATGGTGCGGTTATCAACGCAACCTGCGATCTTCATAAGAGCCATACGGCCGGCCCCCAAGCCGACACGAAGGTGCGGCTACCGCCACACCTCGTGTCGTAGGTCGGTCAGAACGCGAACGTCACGCCCGCCATCGGTCCCTTGAAGCGCTGGTCCAGGCCGAGCACGCCGTCGCTGCCGCGCTGGTCGACGTCGAGCTTGAACCAGTCGTAGCCGACGTACACGCCGACGTTGGGCGTGAAGCGGTACTCGACCAGCGCGTTGGCGCGGCTGATGTCGCCCTCGTAATCGTCGAAGTTGCCCCAGCTCGCGTCCAGGTACTGGCCCTGCGCCACGAAGCGCCAATGCTCGTTCGGCGCCACGGTCAGGCGCGCGCCCACCACCGGTGCGTAGCCGTCGTCGCTGGAACGGGATTCGTAGGTGTTGACGCCGGACTCGGCGTACAGCTTGCCCTCGAGCTTGGCGTACTCCACGCCCAGCTGCAGGCCCAGGCTGACGGTGTCGGTTTCGACCACCGCGTAGTCGTACATCACGCTGGCCAGTTCGAACTTGGCCTTGGCCTTGGCGAAGCTGCCGGCGGGGATGGTGATGTTGTCGTACGACAGATCCTGGCCCAGCGTGGCGCGGCGGTCCTTGTCGTAGCCGAAATAGTTGAACAGCAGGCGATGGCGGTCGCCGAAGCGGAACTGGCCTTCCACGCGCGGCACCACTTCGTCGCCGCCGAAGTCGAAGTCCTCGCTGAACTCGAACGGTTGGCCGGCGAACACGGTGCTGCCGCGCAGTTCGCTTTGCGCGTCCACTTGCATCGCGCCCAGGCGCAGGGTGAAGCGGTCGTCTTCGATGGCGTGCGCGGGGTTCGCGAACGCGACGCCGATCGCGGCTAGCGCGAGCGTCAGGGGCAGGGTCTTGGGATTCACTAGTCGCACTCCGGATCGGGGGAAGGGCATGGCACGCGGAAAGTGCCAGCCGTTCCATCAATGCCGAACGCGCGGTGCAACGACCGTGAAAGCACGCGTTTGAATCGCGCGATTCAACTCGTAGAGGGCTTGAAGAGTGACAGTGATCACAAAAGGCGAAGCCCCGGCTGATGAGGCCGGGGCTTCGGGGAGCCCACCGCTGCTTTTGCCATTGACGAGGAGAGAGTGGCGGAGGGCGTTCTTTAAGACTGACCCGGCTCGGGCGCAAAGGTTCCGCGCGATTTCGGCGCGCTGGGTCAACCCGCTCTCTCAACCCGCCAGGGCCTGGGTCGCGGCGGCCTCGGCGCGGCGGCGCTCGATGCGTTTCCACACCTTCTCGTGCAGGTGGAAGGCCACGGTGTTGCAGGCCGGCTCGACCAGGGCCAGGGCGCCGCCGACCCAGACGCTGCCCGTCATCAGGTAGCCGACCAGGAAGGCGACGGTGAAATGCACGCAGGCGAAACTGAGGGTCTTGCTCATGAGGGCAATCTCTAAATGAGAATTATTCTCAATTGTGCGCGTCTCGCGCCGGAAGTCAAATCGATAGTCGCGCTTGCTTCCATAGCTGCGATCTATCGAAATACGCTGCGCGCTGGCGTCCGCGCATGGACTTGACCTCCCAGGTAATTCAATGACCTACGCCTTATCGGCATAGTGCTGCGCATGGACCGAAGACGCCGCGATACCGTCCTGTACCGGGCTTGCCCGATTCTCCCGGGCGTGACGCCCGGCGGTTGCCCGGAACGCGGGCGCGTTCTATACTTTTGCGGCTCTACCGGGCGCTTTGCGCCTACCCCAGACCGACGAGACCCGCGTGCACGATCCATTGTCCACGGGCCGCCGGCTGGCGTCGCGCGCGATTGCCTGGCAAGCCGGCGCGACGGCGCTGACCGCGCTGGCCTTCCTCCCCCTCGGTGCGCGACACGCGCTAGCGGGTGCGGTCGGCGGAGGCGCGGTCTTCGCGGGTGCAGTAGTGGCGGCCTGGATGGCGCTAGGGGGCGGCGTGCAGCCAGCCGGAGCGGCCATAGGGCGCTTGCTGGCGGGAGTCATGCTGAAGTGGGTGGTGGTGTTCTTGGTGCTCGGCCTGGGTTTGGCCGTGCTCCGGTTGCCGCCGCTGCCAATGCTGGTCGGAGTGCTCGCGGCGACGCTGGCCTTCGTACTGGCCAATCTTTTGAAACGATAGGTGTCTTTTCGTGAGTGAACAGACCGGTTCGGGCGGCCTGAACGAATACATCAAGCACCACCTGACCCACAACACCACGGAGGTGTTCGGGGGCCAGTTCCATTTCGACTCGTGGATCGTCGCGCTGGCGCTGGGTCTGGTGTTCGTGCTGTGGTTCGGCCTCGCCGCGCGCAAGGCCACCGCGGGCGTTCCCAGCAAGGGCCAGGCCTTCGTCGAGATGATCGTCGAGTTCATCGACGGCCAGGTGAAGGACACCTTCCACGGCGATCGCCGTTCGGTGACCCCGCTGGCGCTGACCATCTTCATGTGGGTCGTGTTCATGAACACGATGGACCTGCTGCCGCTGGACCTGTTCGGCTGGCTGGTCCACACCACCGCCGGCGCCGAAGCCGCGCACCACACCTATTTCCGCGCCGTGCCCACCGCCGACCTCAATACGACGTTCGCGCTGTCGGCCTCGGTGTTCTTCATCCTGATCGGTCACGCGATCTCCGCCAAGGGCGGCCTGGGCTTCGGCAAGGAGCTGGTCACCGCGCCGTTCCACGCCCACGGCTTCATGCAGATCGTGCTGGTCCCGGTCAACCTGGCGATGAACATCATCGAATGGCTGGTCAAGCCGGTTTCGCTGGCGATGCGACTGTTCGGCAACATGTACGGCGGCGAGCTGGTGTTCATGCTCATCGCCGGCCTGCTCGGCAGCGTCTACACCTTCGTGCCGGGCGTGCTGGCCAATGCGGCCTGGGCGATCTTCCACATTCTGATCATCCTGCTGCAGGCCTTCATCTTCATGATCCTCACGGTCGTCTACATCGCAGGCGCCCGCGAGAGCCATTGATTCAAGTCGCGTCACCCAGCTGCACACCTCTCATTCGTTTTCCCTTCACCGTTTAGCACTACCTCTACCAGGAGAAGCACCATGGAGTTCATCGCCAACGTTCAGGGTCTGACCGCGATCGCGATCGGCATCATCATCGGTCTCGGCGCGCTGGGCGCTTGCCTCGGCATCGCGCTCATGGGCTCGAAGTTCCTCGAATCCGCCGCCCGTCAGCCGGAGCTGGTGCCGATGCTGCAGGGCCGTATGTTCCTGCTCGCCGGCCTGATCGACGCCGCGTTCATCATCGGTCTCGCCGTGGCGCTGTTCTTCGCGTTCGCCAACCCGCTGATCAGCGTCCTCCAGGCCTGATCCGGGCCGGTTCGCGCTTAGCGGCGCGAACCGGGCACACGGGCCGGCCATTCGGCCGGCTCCAGTACGACTACGTCGAGGACCCGTCATGAATCCCAACATGACTTTCTTCGGCCAGATGCTCTCCTTCGCGATCCTCGTCTGGTTCACGATGAAGTTCATTTGGCCGCCGCTGAACGCGGCCATCGAAGAACGCCAAAAGAAGATCGCCGAAGGCCTGGCCGCGGCGGAGCGTAGCCAGAAGGACCTCGTCCAGGCGCAAGAGCGCGCGGATGCGGAACTTCGCGAGGCGCGCACCAAGGCCAATGAGATCATCGATCAGGCGCATCAGCGCGCCAATCAGATCATCGACCAGGCCAAGACCGATGCCGTCGTCGAAGCCACGCGCCAAAAGGCGCTGGCCGATGCCGAAATCGTCGCCGCCGCCACGCGTGCCCGCGAAGACCTGCGCAAGCAGGTGTCGACGCTGGCCGTCAGCGGTGCCGAGAAGCTGCTCAAGCGCGAGATCGACGCCAACGCCCACAAGGCGCTGCTCGACGATCTGGCCGCGCAGCTCTAACGGCGCTACGCGAACGCACTGATCGGATAGCCATAAGCTGATGAGCCAGAACCTCACACTCGCCCGCCCGTACGCCCGCGCCGCGTTTGCGCTGTCGCGCGACGGTGGCCGCTCCGCCGCCTGGTCGCAGGGCCTGGCCCTGGCCGCGCGCATCGCCGCCGACCCGCAGGTGCACGAACTGCTCGCGCACCCGCGCCTGTCGTCGGCCGACGCCGTCGGCCTGATCGCGGTCGACGGCGCCGACGAAGCCTACCTGCGCTTCCTCGGCCTGCTCGCGGACAACCGCCGGCTGCCGTTGCTGCCGGAGATCGCGGGCCTGTTCGAGGAACTGCGCGCGGAAGCCGAACGCATCGTCAAGGCGCGCGTCACCGCCGCCAGCGAGATGCCGGCCGCCGAGCTCGAGTCGATCAAGGCCGCGCTGAAGAAGCGCTTCGGCCGCGAAGTCGAACTCGAGACCGCGGTCGACCCCTCGCTGATCGGCGGCGCAGTGATCGACGCGGGCGACGTAGTCATCGATGGCTCGCTCAAGGGCAAGCTCGCGCGCCTGCAGACCGCTCTCGCGGGCTGATCGGCGACCAGAACGAACTTAAATGCAAATCCGGCGGTATCGCCGGGCACAAGGGAACCACCCATGGCAAGCACGCAGCTCAACCCGTCCGAAATCAGCGAACTGATCAAGACCCGCATCGAGAAGGTCAAGCTGGCCGCCGAGGCGCGCAACGAAGGCACGGTCACCTCCGTGTCCGACGGCATCGTGCGCATCCACGGCCTGGCCGACGTGATGCAGGGCGAAATGATCGAGCTGCCGAACAACACCTACGCACTGGCGCTGAACCTGGAGCGCGACTCGGTCGGCGCCGTGGTCCTGGGCGACTACGAGCACCTGCGCGAAGGCGACGTGGCCAAGACCACCGCACGCATCCTGGAAGTGCCGGTCGGCAACGAGCTGCTGGGCCGCGTGGTCAACGCGCTGGGCGAGCCGATCGACGGCAAGGGCCCGATCGACGCCAAGCTGACCGCGCCGGTGGAGCGCGTCGCGCCGGGCGTGATCTGGCGTAAGTCGGTCGACCAGCCGGTGCAGACCGGCTACAAGACCGTCGACGCGATGATCCCGATCGGCCGCGGCCAGCGCGAGCTGATCATCGGCGACCGTCAGACCGGCAAGACCGCGATGGCGATCGACGCGATCATCAACCAGAAGGGCACCGGCATTAAGTGCGTGTACGTCGCGATCGGCCAGAAGGCCAGCTCGGTCGCCAACGTCGTGCGCAAGCTGGAAGAAAACGGCGCGCTCGCCCACACCATCGTGGTCGCCGCCACCGCGTCCGAGTCGGCCGCGATGCAGTACATCAGCGCCTACTCCGGCTGCACCATGGGCGAGTACTTCCTCGACCGCGGCGAAGACGCCCTGATCGTGTACGACGATCTGTCCAAGCAGGCCGTGGCCTACCGCCAGATCTCGCTGCTGCTGAAGCGCCCGCCGGGCCGCGAAGCCTACCCGGGCGACGTGTTCTACCTGCACTCCCGCCTGCTCGAGCGCGCCGCGCGCGTGTCCGAGGAGTACGTCGAGAAGTTCACCAACGGCGCGGTGAAGGGCAAGACCGGTTCGCTGACCGCGCTGCCGATCATCGAAACCCAGGCCGGCGACGTCTCGGCGTTCGTGCCGACCAACGTGATCTCGATCACCGACGGCCAGATCTTCCTGGAAACCGACCTGTTCAACGCCGGCATCCGTCCGGCCGTGAACGCCGGTATCTCGGTGTCCCGCGTCGGCGGCGCCGCGCAGACCAAGATCGTCAAGAAGCTGTCGGGCGGCATCCGTATCGCACTCGCCCAGTACCGCGAGCTGGCTGCGTTCGCGCAGTTCGCCTCGGACCTGGACGAAGCCACCCGCAAGCAGCTCGAGCGCGGTCAGCGCGTCACCGAGCTGATGAAGCAGAAGCAGTACGCGCCGATGTCGATCGCGCTGCAGTCGCTGTCGATCTACGCGGTGGACAAGGGCTACATGGACGAGGTGCCGGTCGCCAAGATCGGCGCGTTCGAAGAGGCCCTGCACGCCCACTTCAGCAACACCGCCGGCGAGCTGATCTCCAAGATCAACGCCACCGGTGCGTGGGACGACGAGATCGAAGGCGCCTTCAAGAAGGGCATCGAAGAGTTCAAGCAGACCGGGACCTGGTAAGCCGGCGACCGGGCGCTGAGGCCGGGGTCGCCGATGGCGATTCCGGTCCGGCGGTTCGGAACACCCTTTCCTGATTCCACGAAGCGAACAAAGCGAGCGAAGAGATGGCAGGCGGACGCGAAATCAAGACGAAGATCAAGAGCGTGCAGAACACCCGCAAGGTGACGCGCGCGCTCGAGATGGTCTCGGCCTCCAAGATCCGCAAGGCGCAGGAGCGCATGAAGACGTCGCGCCCGTATGCGCGCGTGATGAAGCAGGTGATCGGTCACCTGGCCCAGGCCAATTCCGATTACCAGCATCCGTACATGATCGAGCGCAAGGACACCAAGCGCGTCGGTTACGTCATCGTCTCCTCCGACCGCGGCTTGGCCGGCGGCCTCAACAACAACCTGTTCCGCAAGCTGCTGGGCGAGATCCGCAAGTGGCAGGAGCAGGGCGTCGAAGTGGACGTGGTCACCATCGGCCAGAAGGCCTCGGTGTTCTTCCGCCGCATCAAGGTCAACATGCTGGCGTCGGTCACCCATCTGGGCGACCAGCCGCACCTGGAGCAGTTGGTCGGCGTGATCAAGGTCATGCTGGACGCGTACAGCGCCGGCAAGATCGATCGCGTGTTCCTGAGCTACAACGACTTCGTCAACACCATGACGCAGCGCGCGGCGTTCGATCAGCTGCTGCCGCTGCCGGCGCCGGAAACGCAGGTTGCCCACCACGACTGGGACTACATCTACGAACCCGATGCGCAGACCGTGCTGGAGCACGTGCTGACGCGCTACATCGAGTCGCTGGTGTACCAGGCCGTGCTGGAGAACGTCGCTTCCGAGCATGCCGCGCGCATGGTCGCGATGAAGGCGGCCAGCGACAACGCCGGCAAGCTGATCGACACCCTGAAGCTGGTCTACAACAAGGCCCGTCAGGCGGCGATCACGCAGGAAATCTCCGAAATCGTCGGCGGCGCCGCGGCGGTCTAAACCATACGAGCGGACGCCTGTCGCGGCCGCCAAGCAGCATTAAGTTACTGAGGAAAGAACCATGAGCCAGGGCAAGATCGTTCAGATCATCGGTGCGGTCGTCGACGTCGAGTTCGCGCGCGCGGAAGTGCCGAAGGTGTACGACGCGTTGAAGGTCGCCAACACCGACATCACGCTGGAAGTGCAGCAGCAGCTCGGCGACGGCATCGTGCGCGCGATCGCACTGGGCTCCACCGACGGCCTCAAGCGCAACCTGATCGCCACCAACACCGGTAGCGCGATCTCGGTGCCGGTCGGCGCGGGCACCCTGGGCCGCATCATGGACGTGCTGGGCAACCCGATCGACGAAGCCGGCCCGGTGCAGGCGACCGCGCATTGGGAAATCCACCGTTCGGCTCCGTCGTACGAGGACCAGTCCTCGGCCAACGACCTGCTGGAAACCGGCATCAAGGTCATCGACCTGATGTGCCCGTTCGCCAAGGGCGGCAAGGTCGGCCTGTTCGGCGGCGCCGGCGTCGGCAAGACCGTCAACATGATGGAACTGATCAACAACATCGCCAAGGCGCACAGCGGTCTGTCCGTGTTCGCCGGCGTGGGCGAGCGTACCCGCGAGGGCAACGACTTCTACCACGAGATGAAGGACTCCAACGTCCTCGACAAGGTGGCGATGGTGTACGGCCAGATGAACGAGCCGCCGGGCAACCGTCTGCGCGTCGCCCTGACCGGCCTGACCATGGCCGAGTTCTTCCGCGACGAGAAGGACGCCTCGGGCAAGGGTAAGGACGTGCTGCTGTTCGTCGACAACATCTACCGCTACACCCTGGCCGGTACCGAAGTGTCGGCGCTGCTGGGCCGTATGCCGTCGGCGGTGGGTTACCAGCCGACCCTGGCCGAGGAAATGGGCGTTCTGCAGGAGCGCATCACCTCGACCAAGACCGGCTCGATCACCTCGATCCAGGCCGTGTACGTGCCCGCGGACGACCTGACCGACCCGTCGCCGGCGACCACCTTCGCCCACCTCGACGCCACCGTCGTGCTGAGCCGTAACATCGCCTCGCTGGGTATCTACCCGGCCGTGGACCCGCTGGACTCGACCTCGCGCCAGCTCGACCCGAACGTGATCGGCGCCGAACACTACGACACCGCGCGTCGCGTGCAGTCGACCCTGCAGAAGTACAAGGAACTGAAGGACATCATCGCGATCCTGGGCATGGACGAGCTGTCGGAAGAAGACAAGCAGGCCGTGTCGCGCGCGCGCAAGATCGAGCGCTTCTTCTCGCAGCCGTTCCACGTCGCCGAAGTCTTCACCGGCGCACCGGGCAAGTACGTTTCGCTGAAGGACACGATCCGCGGCTTCAAGGGCATCGTCGACGGCGAATACGACCACCTGCCGGAGCAGGCGTTCTACATGGTCGGCGCGATCGAGGAAGCGGTCGAGAAGGCCAAGAAGATGGGCGTGGGCTAAGCCACGGTTCCCTCTGGCTTTCGTGGCGCTTGCGGGTGCCTGGGAGTGAGAGGGGAAGGGCGCTTCGCGGCGGTTGATGCGGTATCGAAGCGCTTGTAGTCCGTTTGCCCTCACCCCTGCCCTCTCCCGCGATGCGGGAGAGGGGGACAATGAATAGAGGCGTTTTCCTAATGGCATCCACCTTCCGTTGCGACATCGTCAGTGCCGAGGAAGAGATCTTCCACGGCGAGGCGACGCTGCTGGTCGCCACCGGCGAAATCGGCGAGCTCGGTATCGCGCCGCGCCACGCCCCGCTGATCACGCGCCTCAAGCCCGGCAAGGTCGTCGTGACCCTGCCTAACGGCGAGCAGCTGGACTTCGCCGTGTCCGGCGGCATCCTGGAAGTGCAGCCGCAGGTCGTGACCGTGCTGGCCGACACCGCGATCCGCGCCCAGGACATCGACGAAGCCGCCGTGCGCGCGGCCAAGGAAGAGGCCGAGCGTGCGCTGGCCAACCGCGGCCCGCAGATGGACGTGGCCGAGGCCCAGGCCAAGCTGGCCGAGGCGATGGCGCAGCTGCAGGCGCTGGAGCGTCTGCGCAAGAACATGAAGCACTGATCGCGGGCTGCAACGCCGCGAGTCGAAAACGCCGGCCCAGTGCCGGCGTTTTTGTTTTGGGCTATCGGCGCAGCGCCGCCGCAACTCTAGGAGCGGCGTAAGCCGCGACCCCGAATTGCGCATGCGGCGCATCCGTCGTTATCGAACTGGCGCGGTCGCGGTTCACGTCGCTCCTACAGAAGGCTCGAACGCTCGCCGCGATGCCTTGGGGTAGGAGCGGCGTAAGCCGCGACCGTGAGTCGCACATGCGGCGCAATCGTCGTTGTCGAGTTGGCGCGGTCGTGGCTTGCACCGCTCCTACCCCAAAGCGGGCGGCGCCCGACTCAGCGCCGATAGATCCAATAGCGCGACAGCAGGAAGCCGATCGCGCCCAACATCAGTTCCACCGCGGGCTTGGCCAGCCAGGTCCAGCGCAGGCCGACCGCGTCGTCGATCGCACCCATGGCCCAGGTGCTGACCAGCGTGGTCGCCAGCCACATGCCCAGGAAACGCCCGAACTGGCGGCGACCGACGCGGGTATCGTCGCCGGCGAAGGTGATGCGGCCGTTGAGCCAGAAACCCAGCAGCGCGCCGCTGACGCGCCCGGCGATATTGGCCGGTTCCACCGCCATGCCGGCGTGGCTGAGTGCGACCATCACGCCCCAATCCAGCAGCCACTGGATCAGGCCGATGATCAGATAGTGGCGGCCTTGCCGGCCCAGGCTCATCCGGCACGCCCGCGCGCGGCACCACGCTGCAGCGCAAGCCGGCGGTGGGATGGGGAGGCGGGGGGATTCGGCACCGCCGCATCCTAGCAGGGGCCGGCGCGGCTAGAATCACCGTTCACTGAACGCGTAGCGCCCCGGAGTCCGCATGGCCGCACCCCTGCATGTCGTCATCCTCGCCGCCGGCGAGGGCAAGCGCATGAAGTCCGACACCGCCAAGGTGCTGCAGAAGATCGGCGGACGGCCGATGCTGGGGCACGTGATCGCGACCGCGCGCGCGCTGGACTCGGCCGGCATCCATGTGGTCTACGGGCACGACGGCGAGCAGGTGCGCGCCGCCTTCGCCGACCAGACCGATCTGCACTGGGCCGAACAGGCGCAGCGCCTGGGTACCGGCCACGCGGTGCAGCAGGCGATGCCGGACGTGCCGCAGGATGCGCGCGTGCTGGTGCTGTACGGCGATGTGCCGCTGACCACGCCGGCGACGCTGCAACGCCTGCTGGACGCGCCGGGCCGTCTCGCCGTGCTGGTGGCCGACCTGGTCGATCCCACCGGCTACGGGCGCATCGTGCGCGACGCCGAGGGCCGCGTCGGCCAGATCGTCGAGCACAAGGACGCCGACGATGCCCAGCGCGAGATCCGCACCGTCAACACCGGCATCCTGGTCGCCGACGGCGAACCGCTGCGGCGCTGGCTGCAGAACCTGGGCAACGACAACGTCCAGGGCGAGTACTACCTCACCGACGTGTTCGCCGCCGCCGCCGCGGAATTCAGTGCCGCCGAGATGGTGCACGTGACCGATCCGCTCGAGGTCGAAGGCGTCAACGATCCCTGGCAGCTGGCGCAGATGGAGCGCGCGTTCCAGCGCCGCGCCGCGCGCGCGCTGTGCGAACAGGGCGCGCGTCTGGCCGATCCCGCGCGCTACGACCAGCGCGGCGAGGTCGTGGTGGGCCGCGATGTCGAGATCGACGCCGACGTGATCCTGGAGGGCCGCGTCGAACTCGCCGACGGCGTGCGCATCGGACCGTTCTGCCGGCTCAAGGACGTCAAGCTGGGGCCGGGCACCGAAGTGCGCGCGCATTGCGATCTCGACGGCGTGGTGGTCGAAGGCGCGGCTCACATCGGGCCGTACGCGCGCCTGCGCCCGGGCACCGTGCTCGCCGACGGTGTGCACATCGGCAACTTCGTCGAGACCAAGAACGCGCGTCTGGGCGTGAGCAGCAAGGCCAATCACCTGGCCTACCTGGGCGACGCGGCCATCGGCAGCGGCGTCAACGTCGGCGCCGGCACCATCACCTGCAACTACGACGGCGTCAACAAGTCCACCACCACCATCGAGGACGGCGCCTTCATCGGCTCCAATTCCTCGCTGGTGGCGCCGGTGACCATCGGCGCGGGCGCGACCATCGGTGCCGGTTCGGTGATCGGCAAGAACGCACCGGAAGGCAAGCTCACCGTGGCGCGCGCGCGGCAGGTGACGGTGGACGGCTGGCAGCGTCCGGTGAAGAAGCCCAAGGCTTGAGTGCGGGCGGCGAGTCGCGGCCGTCCTTCGAAACTACCGGCGCCCTGAAGATCCGTTCCCCCCTTTGAAAAAGGGGGGCTAGGGGGGATTTGCTGTTGCTGTTGATCTAAGCCAGAGCCAAAGCAAATCCCCCCCTAACCCTCCTTTTTCAAAGGGGGGAACTGAAAGCAACGAAGGGTAGCGAGAGGCGGGAGGAGCGCTGCCGACAGCGGCCTATCTCAATCTGGAATCACCATCGACACGCACAAGCCGCCGCCTTCGCGGTTGAGCAGGGCGATGCGGCCGCCGTGGGCCTCGGCGATCTCGCGCGCCAGCGCCAGGCCCAGACCGGTGCCGTTGCGCTTGGTCGAGTAGAACGGCAGCAGCGCGTTGGCCAGCACCGCTTCGTTCATGCCGGTGCCGCGGTCGAGCACGTCGATGCGCCAGGCGTCGGGCGTGCGTCGCAGCACCAGGCGCACGTCCTCGGGCTTGGAACCGGATTCGTGCGCGTTCTTGAGCAGATTAAGCAGACTTTGTTCCATCTGCGCGGCATCGAAGTGGGCGATGCCGTCGTGCCCGCGTGCGCGGCCGTCGTAGACGAAGTCGACCTGGCTGCGCAGCTGCGCCAGGAAGCGCGACCACTCCACCGCCTCCAGGCGCGGCGCCGGCAGCTTGGCGAAACGCGCGTAGTCGCGGATGAAACCTTCCAGATGCCGCGCGCGCTCCTCGATCGTGGTCAGCGCGGTAGGCAGCTTGTCGTACTGGCCGCGCCGCACCAGCTCGGCACCGGAATGGGCGAGCGAGGCGATCGGCGCCAGCGAATTGTTGAGTTCGTGGCTGATGACCCGGATCACTTTCTTCCAGGTCTGCACTTCCTGCCGGCGCAGCTCGGCGGTGAGCTGGCGCAGCAGCACCAGTTCGTGGTGGCGGCCGTTGAGGCGGAACATGCGCCGCGCGAGGTGGTAGATGTCCTCGTTGTCCTCGTCGCCGACGGTGAACATGCCGTCGCCGCCGCGTTCGAAGGCCTCGCGCACAGGTTCGGGCGCGCGCAGGAGCAAGTCTTCGAAAGATTGGCCTTCGAGCCGGCGCCCTTCGCCCAGCATCTTGCGCGCGGCCAGATTGGCGTGAACGATGCGCCGGCTAGGATCGACCAGCATCATCGCCACCGGCGTGTTCTGCACCATGGTGTCCAGCAGCAGCTCGCGCTGCACCAGCGTCAGCCGCTGGTCGCGCAAGGCTTCGCCCAGGCGGTTATGGCTGTCGACCAGCTCGCCCAGTTCGCCGCCGCCGGCCCAGGACAGGCCGAAGCTGTAGTCGCCGTCGCGGTAGCTGGCGACGCTGCCGGCCAGCGCGCGGAACAGCGAGTTCATCGGCGCGAACGCGCGCCGCACGTGATACACAAGCAGCGGCAGCAGCAAGGCGACCGACAGCGCCGGCGCCATCCAGTCTCGCGGCAGCAGGGTGTCCAGCCAGCTCGTCAGCACGCTGGCCACGATCAGATAGGCCAGCGCGAGCGCGCTGAACTTCAGGCTCAGGGGCAGACGGCGCAACCAGCGCATCGCGATCTCCTCAGTCCCGTTTTATGCCGAGCCGGTCGAGCCGGCGGTACAGCGCCTGGCGCGACAGGCCCAGTTCGCTCGCGGCCTGCGCGAGCACGCCGCCGGCGCGTTCCAACGCGGCTTCGATGGTCGCGCGGTCGGGTTCGTCGCCGGCGTGCACGGCGACGCTGCTCGCGCCGACCGCGGGCAGGCCCAGATCGGCGACGCCGATGCTGTCGCCGCGCGCCAGCAGCACCGCGCGCTGCAAGGTGTTGCGCAGCTCGCGCACGTTGCCGGGCCACGCGTGCGCGACCAGCGCATGCTCGGCGTCCTCGCTCAGACGCTTGCCGCCGTCGGGCGCCAGTTCGCGCAGGAACTTGCGCGCCAGCGGCAGCACGTCGTCCGGCCGTTCGCCCAGCGGCGGCAAATGGATCTCGATGGTGTTGAGGCGGTAGTAAAGGTCTTCGCGGAAGCGGCCGTCGCGGATCATCGCCGGCAGGTCGGCGTTGGTGGCGCTGATCACGCGCACCTTGACCTGACGCTCGCGATTGGAGCCCAGGCGCTCGAAACGGCCGGTCTCCAGCACGCGCAGCAGCTTCATCTGCCCGGCCAGCGGCAGGTTGCCGATCTCGTCCAGGAACAGCGTGCCGCCGTCGGCGGCCTCGAACTTGCCTTCGCGCGCCTTGCTCGCACCGGTGTAGGCGCCGGCATCGGCGCCGAACAGCTCGGCCTCGATCAGCTCCGATGGCAGCGCGCCGCAGTTGAGGGTCACGAACGGTCCGGACTTGACCGAGGAATTGGCCTGCACGATCTCGGCGATCTTTTCCTTGCCGGCGCCGTTGGGGCCGGTGATCAGCACCGGCACGTCCGCGCGCGCGACGTGCCCGGCCAGTTCGACCACGCGCGCCAGCGCCTCGGACGCGAACACCAGCCCGCGCAGGTCGTAGCGCGATTCCAGTTCGCGTTGCGCGCGCCGGCGTTGGTCGTGCAGGCGCGTCACCTCGCGCGTGCTGGCCGACAGCTCCAGCAGGTTCTCCACGCTGGCCAGCAGTTTCTGATCGTCCCAAGGCTTGGCCAGGTAATCGGCCGCGCCGGCCTTGGCCAGATCGACCGCGATGTCCAGATGCGTCCAGGCGGTGAGCAGGATGATGGGCAGGTCGGGATGGCGCGCGCGGATATCGCGGAACAGGGCCACGCCTTCCTCACCGGACGTGGTGTCGGCGCTGAAGTTCATGTCCTGGATCACCAGGCCGATCTGCTCGCGCTGCAGCGCCTGCAAGCCTTCTTCCGGCGACTGCGCGGTCAGCACGCGGATCTCGCGCAGGCCGAACAGCAGGTCCAGTGCGGTGCCGACCGCGGGGTTGTCGTCGATCACCAGGACGGTGCGCATAAGGCTCCGGAGCGTTGAGGGTGCGGCGGCGTGCGCGACGCCGCTGCGGGTCCGGCGCAAGTATAGCCAGCGCCGCCGCGCGACAGCGGCGCGCGTACGCCGTTGTCGCAGGGCGGCGCTGCGGTCACTGCGAGACCGCTGCCGCGGCGTCGGCGCGTTCCAGCGCGATCCAGGCATCGACGCGCTGCTCCAGCGCATCCAGCGGCAGGGCGCCGCCGCCCAGGACCTGGTCGTGGAAGGCGCGGATGTCGAAGCGTTCGCCCAGCGCGGTCTGCGCGCGCTCGCGCAGCTCGACGATCTTCAGCTCGCCGATCTTGTAAGCCAGCGCCTGGCCCGGGTTGGCGATGTAGCGGTCGACCTCGGCCTGGATGTTGGGCTCGTCCGAATCGGAATGCTCGCGGTACCAGCTGACCATCTGTTCGCGCGTCCAACGCTTGTGGTGCACGCCGGTGTCCAGCACCAGGCGGTTGGCGCGTACCAGCTCCTGCGCCAGGCGGCCGAAGTCGCTGTACGGATCCTGGTAGAAGCCCAGTTCCTTACCCAGACGTTCGGAGTACAAACCCCAGCCTTCGATATAGGCGGTTTCGCCGATCAGGCGGCGGAACGGCGGCAGCTCGGGCAGGGCGCGGGTGATCGAGTTCTGCAGATGATGGCCGGGGATGCCCTCGTGGTAGGCAATGGCCTCGATCGGCATCAGCAGGCGCTCGGTGGGCGCACTGGTGTTGATCATGATCATGCCGGGGCGTGAGCCGTCCGGCGTGCCGGGCATGTAGCCGGCGGCGGACGCGGATTTTTCGCGGTAGGGCTCGATCGCACGTACCTCCACGCCGGTCTTGGGCAACAGACCGAACAGCTCCGGCAGGCGCGGTTCCATCTGGGTCACGTACTTGCGGTACAGCTCCAGAATCTGCTCGCGCGACTGCGCGTGCTGTTTGGGATCGGTGCGCACCGCCGCGCGCATCGCCTTCAGGTCGGCGTAGCCGAGCTTGCGCGCGATCTCGGTCTGGGTTTTCTCGATGCGCGCCACCTCGGACAGGCCGAGCTGGTGGATCTGTTCGGCGCTCATCGAGGTCGAGGCCTGCTGGCGGATCTGGTAGGCGTAGAGCGCCTCGCCATTGGGCAGCGACCACAGCCCCGGGGTTTCGCGGCCTTTGGGCGCGTAGTCCTGGGACACGAAGCGCGACAGCTCGCGGTAGGCCGGACGCACCTGTTCGTCGACCGCGGCGATCACCGCCTTGCGGATGCGCTCGCGCTCGGCGGCCGGGACGCTGTCGGGGAACTTCAGCAGCGGTGCGGCGAACACGTTGTCGGCGCCGGCCGGCTCGGCGATGCCGTCGCACTGGGTTACCACCTTCTCCAGCAGATAGCGCGGCGGCATCAGGCCGTCCTTCGCGCCCTGGCGCGCGCGCTGCGTAACCTGCTCCAGCAGCTTGGGCATGGCGCGCAGGCGCACCACGTATTCGTCGTACTGCTTGACGTCGTTGAACGGGAAGGCGCTGGCGACGATGGGCAGCAGCAGGTGGATGCCGTTCATCTGGTCCAGCGGCATCTCGTGCAGCTTCAGGCGGTAGAACTCGCGATCGCTTTCCAGGCGCCGGATCATCAGCTGCAGGTTGAGGCGGTCGGCGTCGGCCAGGCCGTCCGCATCGATCGCGCGGAAGCGCTTCAGCAGCGCTTCGATGTCGCGCGTCTGCTTGTCGACCGCGGCCAGCGAAAAATCGCTCCAACCGGCGTTGTAGCGGTAGTCGCCGAAGAAGCTGGCCTGCTCCGGCGCCTCGCGCAGGAAGGTCTGCCATTGCTCGTCGAGCAGCGCGTTGAGCGTGCGCGTGCGCGCGGCGACGTCGTTGCTGGCGGCATGGGCCGCGACCGCGGGCGTGGCCGGTGCGGCATGGACGCCGCCGAGGGCCAGCGTCAGCGCGATCGCCAGGGCGTGCAGGCAGGTGGTGCGTGGGGACATGTGGGGAGCTCCGTGCCGAGTGTGGGGACGACCCGGTCCGGGCCCGTCCAGCGCGGAGGCTGGACGGGCTTGCGGACCGACTCGGAGAGACTAGCGGGCGCGCCGTGCGCGTTCCCGGAACTGCGCCACGCGTTGTTCGACGCGCGGCGTTTTGACGGTTCTGAGCGAACCGGTCGGATCGGCTCAGATGGAACGCGTCGCCACCGCCGGCGGCACCGCCGCGGCGCGGCGCGCCGGACCGAACACGGCGGCCTGGCCCAGCAGCCACAGCGCCAGCGCTCCCAGCGGCAGGTAGATCGCCGGCAAACGCGGCAGTTCGTAATGGCTCATCAGCACCATGTTGATGCCGTAAGCCAGCGCCATGCCGATCGCGATGCCGAGCGTGGCCAGCAGGAAGTTCTCGGTCTGGAAGTAGCGCAGCACCTGGCCGCGGGTCGCGCCCAGCGCACGGCGCACGCCGATCTGCTTGGTCCGCTGCTGCACCCAGAAGCTGGCCAGGCCGACGATGCCCAGCGCGGTCACCACCAGCAGCGCCACGCACACCGCGACCAGCAGCCAGGCCATGGAACGGTCCTGCTGATAGAACTCGTCGCGCATCTGCTCCAGGGTCTTGGTCTCGTCCTGCAGGATGATGCGGGTCGGGCCGTTCTTCTCCAGTGCCGCGATCGCCGCCTTCATGGTTTCGTCGCGGCGGCTGGGATCGACGCGCAGCAGGTAGTTGCCGCCGACCTCGTAGGTCACCCGGATCGGGAACAGCATCGAGTACTCGTACTCGGCGGCGCCGCCGCGATTGTTCGGCCGCGCCAGGTGGTCGACCACGCCGACGATGCGGATCGGCTTGTCGCCCCAGCTGTAGAAGCTCTTGCCCACCGCGTTCTCGCCCGGGAACAGCTTGTCGGCGACGGCCTTGGTGACGATGGCCGCCGGCACGCCGGTGTCGTCGGGCAGCTTGTCCAGATCCTCGTAGTTGAGGAACTCGTCGCTGTTGAAGCCGCGGCCGGCGATCAGGTTCAAGCCCAGCGTGCTGACCAGCTGCTCATCGCCGAAGTACGTAGTGGCGCTGAGGTTGGGGAAGGGCTGGTCCTGCTTGAGGTTCACGCCGCTGTTCCACGACGAATCGCCGAAGGTGACCTGGTTGGTGACCGTGGCGGCCTTGACGCCGGGCAGCCCGCGCAACGCGGCCAGGTCGGACTGGGTGACGGCGCGCGCGTCTTTGTTGTTGTTGATGCCGGTCAGCTGCACCCGCACGATTTCTTTCTCGGCCAGGCCGCTGGTACGGTCCATCAGTTCCAGGCGGTTGCTGATCAGGAACACCGCATTGCAGATGATGGCGCAGCTCAGCGCGATCTCGAACACGATCAGCGCGGCGGCGGTCTTGTGGCGACGCAGGGTCGTCAGGATGGGGCGGATGTCCATGGTGGGCCTCACTGGCTCTTGAGCTGGATGGCCGGGGTCACCTGGCAGGCATGCCAGGCCGGCAACAGGCCGGCCAGCACGCTGGCGACGACCGCGATCACGAAGGTGGCGATGAGCATGGTCGGGTCCAGGTGCGCGAGCTCGGCATAGCTGGCCGGTTGCTGGCGCACCGCCCACAGCCCCAGCATCGCCAGGCCCAGGCCGATCGCGCCGCCGACCAGGCCGACGGTGCCGGCTTCGACCAGGCATTGGGCGAAGATCGCGCGGCGGGAGGCGCCGAGCGCGCGGCGTACGCCGATCTCGCTGGCGCGGCGCAGGAACTTGGCCAGCAGCAGGCCGACCGTGTTGAGCAGGCACACCAGCAGGAAGCCGAACGCCAGCCAGGTCTGCAGGCGCACGTCGGAGGGCACGACCTTGTTGTGGTCCAGCCAATCCATGACGTTGTACAGGCGCACGTTGGTCGGGCGCTCGAAGCGGCCGGCGCTGCGCTGTTCGTCGGAGTAGTTGCCCAGGTAGGCCAGATAGTCCTTGGCCTGGTCGGCCGACTTCAGCTCCACCCAGTACTGCAGCCACGCGCAAGGCGCGTTGAGGGCGTGCGAGCCCTCCTCGTCGTCGGTGCGGTTCTCGCCCCAGCAGTTCATGTCGCCGTTGTTGCCCATGCGCAGGGCCAGCGAGGTCGAGAACGGGATGAACACCTGCTCGCCCTGGCCGAAGCGCTCGTTGCTGAGGTCGTAGAAGCGCGGTGCCGGACGCCAGCTGTCGATCACGCCGACCACGCGGAACTCCGACTCGTTGATCCGGATCGGCTTGCCGACGGCGGAACCGGTCCCGTACAGCTTCTCGCTGAGGTCCTTGCTGATCACCGCCACGCGCGCGCGGCTTTCGTCGTCGCTGGCCTTCCAGCCGCCGCCTTGCAGGAACGGCACGTCGAACATCGCGAACAGGTCGGCGGAGGTGAAGCGGCCCTGGGTGATGAACGGGGTCAGGCCCTGGCGGTCGGGTTCGATGTTGGCCGAGCCGGCGGTCATCACCGCCTGGCGCAGGCCGCGCTTGGCGCGCAGCAGGGCTTCGGAATCGAAGCGCGTCATCTGGAACGAGGGTTCCTCGCCCGGGGTGTAGCCGTCCTTGGTGCGCGGATCCATCTGCACGTAGAACAGGCGGTCGCTCTTGGCCGGGATCGGGTCGCCGGAAAGCACGTAGAACACGGTCAGCGTGGTCATGCTGGCGCCGATGCCCAGCGCGATGGCGAGCACCATCAGCGCGGTCAGCATCTTGTTGCGGCGGAAGCTGCGCAACGCCAGATCGAAGTAGTAGCCGAACATGGAGTTAGCGATCATCGCGGCGTCCTCAGGCGGTCGTGGCGGCGGCGTCGTCGCTGGCCAGCGAGCGCACCAGGCTGGGCACGGCCGCGAAGTCGGTGGCCATGCCGTCGACGATGTGCACGTTGCGCTGCGCGCGTGCGGCCAGTTCGGGATCGTGGGTGACCATGACGATGGTGGTGCCCTGGCCGTTGATCTCCTCCAGCAGTTCCATCACGCCGCGCGCCATCTGCGAGTCGAGGTTGCCGGTGGGTTCGTCGGCCAGCAGCAGGCGCGGGCTGCCGGCCAGCGCGCGCGCGATCGCCGCGCGCTGCTGCTGACCGCCCGAGAGTTCGGCGGGGTAGTGCTTCATGCGCGAACCCAGGCCGACACGGCTCAGCGCGTCCTCGATGCGTTGGCGGCGCTCGGCGCCCGGCATGCCGCGGTAGCGCAGCGGTACGTCGACGTTGTCGAACAGGTTGAGGTCGGGGATCAGGTTGAAGCCCTGGAAGATAAAGCCGATCTTGCGGTTGCGCAGGCGCGAGCGGGCATCGTCCGACATGTTGGACACGTCCTCGCCGTCGAGCCGGAACTCGCCGCCGGTGAAGGTCTCCAGCAGGCCGGCGATGTTGAGGAAGGTGGTCTTGCCCGAGCCCGACGGGCCGGTGACCGCGACGAACTCGCCTTCGCGCACATGCAGGTCCAGCGAGCGCAGCGCGTGGGTTTCGACGAGTTCGGTGCGGTAAACCTTGGTGACCTGGCGCATGTCGAGCATGACGGTGTGTCCTGAGTGAAGAAGTGGAATGGAATCAGCGGACGCGGAACGCGGTCTGCGTGGCGTTGCGCGAGTAGCCGTTGCGGCGCCAGGCGTGGGCGGGCGCTTCGACGTTGGCGCTGGGCTGGGCCTGGGCGCGCGCGGCGTCGAAGTCGAACAGCTCGCTCAGGCGCAGCGGCATCGCGCCGGCCAGGTCGTCGCTGGTCCAATGCAGATCGAACGGGTAGGCGTGGTTCTGGGTCGACGGGAACTGGTTGGAAGCTTTCATGATCATTCTCCAGAGAGACGGACGGTTTCTGCGTTATCGAACTGGTCGCTGCCGGACACCACCACGCGTTCGCCGGGCTGCACGCCCGATACGATTTCGACCGCGCTGAGGCTGCTGGCGCCGGCCTGGATCGGACGGCGCACCGCACGGCTGCCGTCGACCACGTAGGCGAACTGGCCACCGGCCTGTTCGAGGAAGGGGCCGCGCTCGACCATCAGCACGTTGCGGCGGGTGTCGAGCACGATGCGGGCGGACAGGCGCTGGTTCTGGCGCAGGCTCGGCGGCTGCTTGCCGGTGAAGCGCAGGCGGCTGGTGACTTCGCCGTTCACCACTTCCGGCGACACCGCCGAGACCTGCGCGGCGTAGGGCTCGCCGGCGCCGCTGGTGATCTGCGCCGGCATGCCGATGCCCAGGTCGCGGGCGAAGCTTTCCGGCACCTTGATCTCGACTTCGAACACGGCCAGATCGACCACGCTCAGCACCGCCGCATTGGCCGCGACGTTGGCGCGCTGCGCGATCTGCACCTGGCCGACCTGGCCGTCGAACGGCGCGCGCAGGGTCAGCGCATCGACCTGGCGCTGGGTCTCGACCACGATCGCGCGCTGACGATCGGCGAGCAGGCGCTTGTTGCGCGTGTCCAGGCCGGCGCCCTGGCCCTGCAGGCCGGCGTCCTGACGCGCGTGCGCCAGGCCGATGTCGGCCTTCTTTAGTTCGTCCTGCGCGCGTGCCACATCGACCTGTGCCACCGCGCCGCCTTCGAAGCCGCGCTGCTGGCGTTCCAGGTCGCGGATGGCGGCGACGCGTTCTATCTCGGCCTGGTCCAGCGCCTTGCGCGCATTGGAACGCGCCAGCTGCGCATCCAGATCGGAGCGGCTGGCCTCGGCTTCCAGGCTGGCCAGCGTGGCCTGCTCCTGCGCCAGCTTGCTGCGCAGTTCCGGGCTGTCGATCTCGGCCAGTGCCTGGCCCTGCTTGACCACGTCGCCGGCGACGACCTTCAGCGTGACCGTGCCCGCGGCGATCGCGTACAGGGTCGGGCTGTTGGCGGCGATCACGCGGCCGTCGGCGGCGATGTCGCGCACCAGATCGCCGCGCTTCACTTCGGAGATGCGAACGCGCGAGGCGTCGACCGAACGGCCGCCGGCGCTCCAGCCCGACAGCAACCAGGCGGCGAGGGCGAGGGTGCCCACGCCGGCCGCGCCGGCCAACAGCCAGGGACGGCGGCGCTGCGTCGCGCGGGGGGAGGTGGCGGCGACGGGGCGGTCCTGGGCGGCGGTATCGCGGATGCTCATGCGGCGTTCGGCTCGGCGGGTGGGCGTAGGGTCTTTGTTGTTAAGCAATGCACGAGTCGTGCCAACCGCAAGTGGTTGATTTGATTGGCGGACGCGCAGTGTCCGGGTGTCCGTCCGGACGGACACAACGTCCGCCGGACGCCCGGGTCGCGCCGCGCCGTTAAACTAGGTGGACACCAGCAGGAGCATTCGCAGCATGTGTGGAATCGTCGGCGCGATCGCGGATCGCGATGTGGTACCGGTCCTGATCGAAGGTCTTAAGCGGCTGGAATACCGCGGTTACGACTCCGCCGGCATCGCCGTGGTCGACGGCGCCGATGTGCGCCGCGTGCGCCGCACCGGACGCGTCGCCGAAATGGAAGGCGCGGCCCAATCCGAAGGCTTGCACGCGACGCTCGGCATCGGCCACACGCGCTGGGCCACGCACGGTGGCGTCACCGAGGCCAACGCGCATCCGCACATCAGCTTCGGCGAACTGGCGGTGGTGCATAACGGCATCATCGAGAACCACGAGGAACAGCGCGAGCGCCTGCGCGCCGCCGGCTACGCCTTCGAGTCGCAGACCGACACCGAAGTCATCGCCCACCTCATTCATCACTATCAGTCGCAAGGCGCGGACCTGCTGGCCGCGGTGCAAAGCGCGGTGCGCGAGCTGATCGGCGCCTACGCGATCGCCGTGGTCAGCAAGCGCGAGCCCGGCCGCCTGGTCGCCGCGCGCATGGGCTGCCCGCTGCTGGTCGGTCTGGGCGAAGGCGAGAACTTCGTCGCCAGCGACGTCTCGGCGATCATCCAGGCCACCCGCAAGGTGATCTTCCTCGATGAGGGCGATACCGCCGACGTGCGCCGCGACGGCGTGAGCGTATACGACGAGCACAACCGCCCGATCGAGCGCGAGATCCACCTGTCGGATGTGTCGCTGGCCTCGCTGGAACTCGGCCCGTACCGCCACTTCATGCAGAAGGAGATCCACGAGCAGCCGCGCGCGATCGCCGACACCATCGAAGCGGTGATGAACGACGGCGCGTTCTCGCCGGCGCTGTTCGGCCGCGATGCCGAGTCCGTGCTGCGCGATATCGAAGGCGTGCAGATCCTGGCCTGCGGCACCAGCTACTACGCCGGCCTGACCGCGCGTTACTGGATCGAAGCCATCGCCGGCCTGCCTTGCCAGGTCGAGGTCGCCAGCGAGTACCGTTATCGCAAAGCGGTCGCCAACCCCAAGCAGCTGATCGTGACGATCTCGCAGTCGGGCGAAACCCTGGACACGATGGAGGCGCTGAAATACGCCAAGTCGCTGGGCCATGAGCGCACCCTGTCGATCTGCAACGTGCCCGAGAGCGCGATTCCGCGCGCCAGCAAACTGGTGTACTACACCCGCGCCGGCGCCGAGATCGGCGTCGCCTCGACCAAGGCCTTCACCACCCAACTGGTGGCGCTGTTCACCCTGACCGCGACGCTGGCCAAGTTGCAGGGCCGTCTGGACGCCGCGCAGGAGGCCGGGTTCATCGAGGCGCTGCGCTACCTGCCCGGCAGCGTGCAGCACGCCCTGAATCTGGAGCCGCAGATCACCGCCTGGGCCGAACGCTTCGCGCCCAAGCAGCACGCGCTGTTCCTGGGCCGCGGCGTGCACTACCCGATCGCGCTGGAAGGCGCGCTCAAGCTCAAGGAAATCTCCTACATCCACGCCGAGGCCTACCCGGCCGGCGAACTCAAGCACGGCCCGCTGGCCCTGGTCGACGCCGCCATGCCGGTGGTGGTGATCGCACCCAAGGACGGGTTGCTGGAGAAGGTGAAGTCGAACATGCAGGAAGTGCGCGCGCGCGGCGGCGAACTGTTCGTGTTCACCGACGAGGACAGCCAGTTCGGCGCCTCCGAAGGCGTGCACGTAATCCGCGCCCCCCGCAACGTCGGCGTGCTGTCGCCGGTGGTGCACGCGATCCCGGTGCAACTGCTGGCGTATCACGCCGCGTTGGCGCGCGGGACGGATGTGGACAAGCCGCGGAATTTGGCTAAGTCGGTGACGGTGGAATAGTTTCCAACGGGGGTAGCCTGAGCTACACCGTAGTCGTGACCACCCCTCAGCTGTGGCAGCCCCGCCACACTGACGGGCACCGGGCGCTGGCGGAGCTGGTCCTGCGGCTGCGGGACCAGTCGGGCTTTGACTTCGCCCGGATCGCAGATGAATTGAACTGGTCAGGTCAGCTTAGCCCTCGGGGCAAGCCGTTCTACCCGGAGCTTGTGTACTCGATCTACCGCAAATGGACACGGAAGCAGTCCCGAGAATCGCAGGCGAGCGTGGTACGCCTAGCGGATGTTTCCTTACGACTGAACGCTCAGTAGCGATCCTGATCGCTAACTCGGCTTGCAGCCCAGAAGCCAGCCATTGAGTCCTTTGCCGCTTAGGCGGTCGTAGATGCGCACCATGTCGGCGAGTTCGCCATAAGGTATGCGCTCGCTGTCCTCCCACCCGCTGGTCTCGTCGCTGAAGTTGTACTCCAAGCGATTCTTGAAGCAGTAGCTGGCGAGCTTATAGAGCTTAGTATCGAGAGACTGCTTGTCTGGATGGTACGTGGTAGACAGGCATGCTTGATGGGGTAGAGACCATCGCGCGTGCACCCATTCATGGAACGCGTCGGCGTCGAGGTCTGCAACGTCTACCACGCAGTGGCAGTGGACGATGATCTGCGTTCGAGCTGCTTCTTCAGGCTTCTGACGTCGAGCGATTAGCGCACGAATCAGCCTAGCCTTACGGGTGTCCGACGCCATCGAGTACAGGGTGCCAGTGTCGATAACTTCGATCTCGAACGCCCCCTGCATCCAGAGCTGCGGAAATCGTCGGCGCATCGCCTTAGTCTCTCCCCGCGCTTGTTCCAGAGCGCGCTTTACCTCGTTCAACCCCGCTACTTCTGCCTTCTGTCCGCGGGTCGCTTCTATCGCGGCTGAGAAGTCCTGGCTCCGCAGATCGACCACGTCAAAGATGACAGTCAGGTGCCGAAATGCCTTATGCACCCGGTCGTGCCTGTTGCCGTGTCGCTCTTTGACTCGGACAGCGAGGCGTACACGAAGCGCATCCGCGTAACGGTCTCGGCAGGGTTTGCAGTAGATCGACGAGCAATAGGCTCCCCGACCGCAGTTCTGCATCCGGTCTGCCAGCTCGTCGCAGCCCGATGCTCGTAGCGCCTGACGGACGACTGTCTTTGTCCGCTTCCCGCCGTGGACGGGGGCGATTCGTTTCAAGTGGGCGAACTGCTCGGCTCTTGTCGCTTTCAGTTCGGCGAAGCCTTTTGCCATTGGGTCGGTTCGGTGTGGCTGCTGACTATATATATCGAATGGGCTGCTTGACTGCTGACCGATAAACGGAACATGCGGCGGAACGGACTTTGGGTGGCTCGGGATCGTCCTGCAGAAACCACTCGAATTAAAGGGGTTCTGTGGGGTCTTGCCGGTCGTTCAGGTTCGTCCCGGGTCGGGCGCATCAATAGTATTAGAAAAGGAACAGGGGGAAGCCCGATGACAGAGAACGAAGCACTAGAACTAAGCATCATTGAACGAAGGAGACTGGTGCTGCTGAGCAACCATCCGAGCCACCATCAGGGCATTGACCTGACTGTTGCAGACCGTGAAGGGGTAGAGACCCTGCGAGATTTCATGGCGACGCTCCTGCGTGTCGCCGCAACGAGGTATGTCGGCTATGGCGAACAGGGCTGAGACAGGAATGCACGCATACCTCCTGCGCGGATCGGCGCAGTTGTTTGCCGATGCTAGGGCGATGTCAGAGGCGTCTGGTATGTCCATGGCGGCTTTCATAAGAGACGCCGTCTCGCGCGCATTGATCGAAGCCAGTGCGCGCGAGACGGACATCGGTACGGATGTCCGTAGTCCGCCATGTCAGAACTAGAAAAGAAGAAGGAGTACGAAGATGAAATATGGTCTTACTTTCGATGCGTGCCTGCGCATCGATCCAATTCGCATCTACACACTGCGTGATTCGTGCCGCAAGTGGATCGATTCTCTCCAGATGGAGGGTGAGTTCAGTAGCGCGATTAGCGTCGATGCTGACAGTGTCGAGAAGGCAATGGCGCTTGCGAAGGACGAGCTTGAACGCTCGGATCTAGAGGTTCCTGGCTTCTCCGGTGAAGTCCGAATCGACAACGTACGGTTCACCCGCGTGCTCCAACGCTTCGCCGGAAATTGGGAAGAGGTGTGGTCGTCCGGAGCGATCCAGTGAAGCAACTAGTTCAAGTAACCGTTCCGAAGACCAAAGCGGAGCTAGTTCGCGCCTTGTCGGATGCCTCCGTTAGACGCCTACGCGTTGACCTGGTGTCGGGGTCCAAGCTGGATGACGCAACTGCAAAGACTGTCGCTGACTGGCGGCGTGGGAAGGGTCGGGTTCTGGTTGTGGTGCTCGACCTTGGGGCAGAGCAGTGAGGACGCGTTGCGTTACCGTGTCCTTCCGTATCCCTAAGGCACCGGCGGAGGCGCTGCGGATCCGCTCGCCAGAGTGTCCGTCAGTGCAAGCGAGGTCGCGCGGTAGTCGCGAAGTCAGCCCCTAGCTCCCTGCGAACAAAGCCTTTCGGCACAGGAGGCGATACATCATACTTCCCGAGGGGGTGGCGCGCAGTTAGTCGAGGCTGGGCGCGATCAAACTATGTACGGCGCAAAGTTGAGCTGAGAGACAACGACAAAATGACTTCAGAAGAGCTGACCCACCGGTACCCGAACGACGAAGGTCAAAAGGTGGGGGACATGGAGGTGTTCCAGACTCAGTTAACCACTTTGACGCAGTACGCGAAGCACGGCTTGCTTCCTGATACGGATTACGGTCCATACGCGACACAGAAGTGTGACTCGCTCGTCATCCGCAGGCAGCCAGTTCTGTCGCCGGTCGTCATTGGCGAGGATAAGGCTACGGGCGGAGTGAATGCTTCGAACTGGAAGAAGCTAGCCAAGAACCTGTTGCTGAAGAAGTTGATTCCGACGAGGACCGCCATCGGGTATCTGACTGACGGCGCGAGAACGCATTGGATCAATGGCGCGGCAGACGAAGTTGTAGAGATTGTCCGCGAAGACGGCAAGCCAATGCCGACAAAAATCGATTTCAACGACGAGGCATTTGGCGCGGAACTTCAGTACATCGTTGATCACTTCGATCCAGTGACAGGGAAGGTGGCGGCGCCCAGTGCCGCCGATCCACATGCTCTTGCGCAGCAAGTGTGGCAAACAATCTGGCGATTGAAGGCTGATCGTCCAGAAGACTGCCTGGCGACGTTTGTCGAGTTGTTCATATTTAAGTTCTTGGATGACCTTGGGCTGCTCAAGAAGGACGACGACGGATTGGATGTGTCGCTCCAGTTTGTCCTCGGTCTCGACCGGGAAACCTGCTACCGCTACTACTACAAGACGGTTCGACCATTCATCAAACGCCTATTCCCAGCTGGAAGTGATGGGCTGAGCATTATCAATGGCATAGTTCTTCAGCCCACCAATCGGGATCACAACTTCATATTTCACGAGCTGCTGAAGAAGTTCGTGAAGTTCGGGTCACTCCGAAACACGAGTCCGGAATTTAAGACAAAACTCTACGAGTCGTTTCTACAGGAGAGCGACACGACCACAACCTTTGGGCAGTTTTTTACGCCTAGAAGGGTTGTTTCAGCCATACACGATATGGCTCAGGTCGAGAAGCTCGCCCACGGCAAGACAATCTGCGATCCGGCTTGCGGAGTAGGTGGCTTCATCCTTGAGCAGATGGCGAGGGATATCGATTCGCAGTTCGTCATCAAGGGCAACAAGATTAAGCCGACGCACGATTGGTTGGCTTACGACATTGTTCCAAAGACCGCCATCCTCGCCAAGGCAAATGCGTTAGTGCACTGCGGAGACCTTCTTGCGAATCAACCGGGTCGAGTTGGTTCGTTCGCGAACTGGCTCAATGAGACATTCACCTGTGTCGAGACAACTTCTCTTGGTGCGCTGGATAAGCGCCCGGAGAATGAATTTGATCTCGTAGTTACGAATCCACCATTCGTCGTGTCAGGTTCTGCTGACATTGGGAAGCTGGTAAAGCAAGACTCAAAGAGGAGGAAGTACTTCGATCAGAAGTACAACGGTGTTGAGGGACTATTCCTGCAGATGATCGTCAAGGGTCTAAAGCCCAATGGCGATGCGTGGGTGTTGCTGCCTGAAACATTCTTCCTTCGAAGTACCGATAAGGTTTTGCGCGATTGGGTTTTCGCGAACTGCAAGATTGATCTCTTGGCGCTGCTTCCTGAGCGAACGTTCTTCAATACTCCAAAGCGAGTTGTCGTTGCGCACATGAAGAAGCGCCCGAAGGCGCTGAGCGCTGCTGGGCTCGACGCTGCGCTCGGAAAGGAGGAGATTCTCCTTTACGCTGTGAGCGAGATTGGAGAAACGCGGGACGCGAGGCGGCTGCTGATTCAAGACAACGACCTCCCGGAACTGGTCGAGACTTATAAGCGGTTCGCTGCTGGCGTTGCTCCGACAAAAGCATTGGTACGGGCAGTAGCGGTGCCTGCGATCAAGATCAAAGAATCGCGATCGATCAACATTCGTCACTACTGGGAGAAATCGACTGCGCAAGAGCTTGGGTTGCTCGGCGCAGATGAGGATCCGGTCAAGCTCCGGGAGCAAGTTCAGCAGAAGATGGATGCGTTGACTGCTGCTGCGCTCGCGTGGAGCACAAGTTCTGTTGCTTCGGCAGCGCCACCTGCGGTTCTTCATGTGAAGAAGATCCGCCTTGGTGACACAGAGTACTTCCGACTTCGCATTGGCAAGCGTGTCCTGAAGAAGGACATCTACACCAAGCTAACGGGCGTCCCTCTCTACAGTGCAAACGTTCGAAAGCCCTTCGGGTATGTGAATGTAGCCAACGCCGGAGACCTGACTCAGGGCGGAGCGCTTTGGAGCATCGACAGTGACTTCGATTGCAAGGGCGTAGCGCCAGGTGAGGTCTATTCGATTACTGACCATTGCGGGCAAATCGAGCTGGTTGTTGATGGTATCGACCCGAGATACTTTGCCGCGCAAATCAGAAGCGCCGGAAACGAACTCGGATTCAACCGGGATTACAGACCGTCATTGAATGTAATGGCGGACTTGGAGATTGAACTCCCGATTGATGGCGACGGTAACTTCGATGCCGCTGCAATGACGGCTTGGGCAGATTACGAAGAAGAGGTGCAGCGGTACCGAGACCATCTGGCGTCGTTGATCAAGGAGTAATGCGCACCACTTTCGTAAACCTCGCTGTAGCGCGCTTTACGGGCTGTAAAAATAAGCGTGTAAAGCTTTACTTTTAGCCTGTTCACATTCAAGCTCAACCCTACGGCTGTTCCATTTGGAACGGGGGTAGGGGGAGTGAAATGGCGGTCTATGGGTACGCGCGCGTTTCGACGCTGACGCAGGCTAGAGAGGGTGAAAGCCTCGAAGCGCAGAACCGGCAAATACAGGCTTACGCCGTCTCCAAGGGCTTGCAGCTGTCCGACGCGGACATCTTTGTTGAGGCTGGCGTAAGCGGTGGAATCGAGTTCCAGCAGCGCCCCGAGGGCGGGCGGCTCTACAACCTCGTCCAGAAGGGCGACTTGATCATCTTCCCCAAGCTGGACCGGGCATTCCGAAATACGCGGAACGCACTGAACGTCCTCCATGACCTCAAGGAGCGGGGCGTCCACATCCATTTCATTGACCTGGGTGGGGACGTGACCGGGAATGGCGTCGGCGCCATCGTCTTTACGATCCTTTCCGCCTTTGCAACCTTCGAAAAGGAACGCATTGCCACTCGCATCCGCGAGGTGAAGCAGATCAAGAAGGCGCAGGGAAAGTTCACTGGTGGTCGGCGTGCCTTTGGGTACGAAGTGATCGACCTAGTGAAGGTCCCAAAGCCTGACGAACAAAAGATCATCGCGGAGATGAGGGCTCTTCGTGGAAAGGGAGAGAGCTATCGCGGCATCGAGAAGTGGCTGAGCGAGAAGAAGAAGCTCAACATCTCGGCAATGGGCATCAGGCACATCCTCAATGAAGCCAACTGAGCCGGCTCCTGTTCTTCACATCTACACCCGCGTCTCAACAACGGCGCAGGAAGAGCAGGGTACGTCCCTAAGTTCGCAAGAGAAGCTTGGGCGCGAGCGTGCCAAGGCTCTTGGCTTTGACGCCAGACTCTGGAACGAGGGCGGGAAGAGCTCAAACCACGAGGAAATAGCGGGGCGACCTGTACTGCAAGCGCTAGTCAATGAGATTGCAAACGGTAGTGCGAAGCACGTATTCGTCTACGACCAGTCGCGTCTGTCCAGAAACGATAACGTCGCATCCGCCATCCGTTATCAGTGCAAGAAGAACGGCGTAACCCTCTACACGAAAGACGGTAAGTACGACTTCACGAATGCGTCGGATACCTTCCTGAAGCAAGTGCTAGACGCTATGGCGGAGTTTGACAACGCCGGAAGAGCGGAGCGCACACGACTCGGGAAATTGCAGCGGGTTAAACAGCACCAGTGGCATGGCGGTCCGCCGCCCTTCGGCTACCGCCTTGAAAGCAAGAAGCTGGTGGTGGAGAAGGCTGAGGCTGCCAAGGTCAAGGAGATCTATCAGCGGTACGCATCAGGCGAATCGGTGTACGTCATCAAGAAGTACCTCGACAAGAGCGGAGTGCTTCCGAGGCGCGGTGGCGCCTGGACCGGCGGGTCCATTCTGAAGATTCTCGAGAACACGCACTACGTCGGCTACTACATCTACCGTGACGGTAAGTCCGACGAGCAGCTTCGCGTCGAGTGCATCCCGATCGTTTCGAGTTCGAACTGGCAAGCCGCGCAGGAGAAGCGGAAGACTGTTCTATTGCGGAAGGGGCAGGTCAACAGGACGAAGCATTTCTACCTGCTACGGGATCTGATGTATTGCGGTTTCTGCAATGCACCACTCGGCGCGCGAACGAAGGCTTCCAAGAACGAGCACTTCTACTATTGCCCAACGAAAGAGCGTGACTGGAAGAAGGGCATTGAGCCGAAGATCAAGCACTCGAAAAAGGATGGCTGCGGGTTTGCTCGATCAATGAACATTGATCAGGCGGACAAGCTTGTGTGGGATGTGGTCATCGACATCCACGCCAAGTCGAGCCTGCTGAAGGAAGAGGTTAAGAAGCAGCTGATTGGCGGCATAGTCTCGCCAGATACGGGCTATGAAGCCACGCAAAAGAAGAACGAGAAGAGCATTAAGTTGGCTGAGAAGGAGCTTCAGCGGGCAGACGAGGCGATCACCGAGCTGGAGGTCGAGCATAGACTCGGGCGGACGGACGCCAAGCTGTTTCCGCAGATCATGAAGCGATTGCGGGAGCAGCGAATCACCATCCAGGCACGCATCGAGACGCTTCGTGAGGGTGCTAGGAACCAAGCCCAGGAGCGGAAGTGGGTCGATTGGGTTAAGGCGTTCGGTGATGAGGTGAAGCTGAAGTCGAAGATGACACCGGAGGAGCGAAAGGAGTACCTCCGAGGGATGATCGAACGGATCGACGTCAAGTTCCTCGCGGAGACCAAAGAGCACCGGCTGGAAATCCGCTTCATCAAGCCGATCGTCGGTGACGGGATCGTCCTTCAGAAGCCCAAGGGCTATAGGCTGAGGAAGGGCGCGACGAGTAAGCTCGTATCGCTGCCAATGCGGGGTCCGCCCGGAAAACGAGCGACCCCCGTTGGAAACAATTCCGTTACGGTGGAGTGAGGCGAGGGCGCGACCGAGCACATGGAACGCCCACTGGATATCGAGGCTTGGGCGACCGCATACATTGCGGTCCATGAGGTTGGCGCACACCTAGACGAAACACATCCGGATTTTCTGGCGGCCTACTATTTCTTGGATGCGCTCGCTGGCCCGAGGGTCGAGGAGTGCTGGCAGGGCATTGTGGCTGTCGTCAACAAACGCCCGTCGGATCTTGTCTTGGGCATGCTCGCGGCGGGCCCGATGGAAGATCTCCTGATGCATGCGGGCAGCGAATTCATCGGGCGCATCGAACTGGAGGCTGGCCGGAATCCGGATTTCCGTCGCATGCTTCAGGGCGTTTGGGAGAGCGGCGCGCCTGAGGTCTGGGCGAGATTCGAGAGGGCGCGTAGCCCATCTGCGCGTGGCCAGTAGAAGTGGCTGAAAGCGAAGCAGCTTCGCGTTTTTCTAGTGCGACTTAGCTTAGACGCGTTCCCATGCCTACAGCCATCATCAAGGAAATTTGGCAGCAAGCCGAAGGCACCCGGGTTCGCAAAAAATCCTCATGCCAATCGCGAATTCTCGAGTTCACGGGTCGATCCTCGCGTTCAACTCCCGTCAACTCCATGTGCAAAGAAGCAGAAGTTGAGTCGTCTTGTGAGCGCGTCGAACACTTCATTCAAGCCGAACCCTTCTCGTGGCTCGGCTCAATCAGGCGTTAGTCCCCATGAAAGGATGCCTTGCAGCTCTCGCTCTGGCGCTTTGCGGCTGCGCGACCGTGTCGCGTCCCGTGACCGAAAGCTTGTCGCTGCGCGTGGATTCGTACGACTCAGAGAGCGGCAAGTATCTGCTTACGCTCCGTAACGACTCGCTGCGTAGCGCAATCTTCCTGCATTATCTCGTAACGTACTCCACCGAGCCGACAAGCGGGTCAGCTGGCCGGCCAACCTTCCCGCCGGATGAGCCTGTGATGCTCCATGACCGCCGCTTGGCGCCAAAGGCAACTTTTCAAATTGCGGGCACTTGTTCGTCTAACGAGGCATGTCGTCAACCTGGTACCTACGCGGGTGTTTACGCTTGCTGGTTCACCTCGCGATGGGAGTGTGATCAGTACTTGTTTGTGTGGTCAGACAGGGCGCTAAATGGGACCTGACAATTCATTCAAGCCGAACCCGCTTCGCGGGTCGGCTTAGTTCAGACGTTAGGCGTCATGCCGTACTTCCGTGTGCGTGTCGAAGGAAAGAACATCTCAGTCCCGATGGACGGCTCGATCGCGATCGGCTTCTTCACAACACGCGCAGTCCGAGCGCGATCGCGCGAGGAGGCCATTGAGAAGGTGCGATCCATGCTCACTACTGCCTGGACTACCGGGCCGTATGCAACATGGAATAACGGGTCCGTGCCTACCATTCTCATTGAGGAAGTCTGGCGGTCTCCATGGTTCGAGAACATATTCTTCAGAAATGACGGGCACATCTTTTACCCGGATGGAGAGGGCGAAGACGAGGCCTAACAATTCAATCAAGCCGAAGCCGCTTCGCGGCTCGGCTTAATTCAGGCGTTAGACACCACATGGAAGATTCCATCGACATTGAGAGCTGGGCAAACTCCTACATTGAGCTCTACTCTATCGAGCAAGAGATTGATACAGATCATCCGCATTGGTGGGCGATTGAGCGAACGTTTCATTGCCTCAGGCGCGAGCATGCAGAGGAGCTTTGGGGTTTCGTGCTCTTCGTGCTTAGCAAAAGCCCAAATGAGCGTGTCTTATCTTGCCTAGCCGCCGGTCCGCTTGAAGAACTGATAGCTTACGATGGCAAGTACTTCATTGATCGCATTGAGCTATTAGCGCGACAAGACCCAGCCTTTAGAGATCTGCTTGGGGGCGTTTGGAAAAACCAGACTCCGGCTGACATTTGGAGCAGAGTAGAACTCTGTCGTGGCGCTGCGTGGTAGTGGTGCCTAACAATTCATTTAAGCCGAACCCGCTTCGCGGATCGGCATAATTCAAGCGTCAGGCGACATGGAAAGCTCATTAGAACTTCGCATCAGCAATCTCGGTTCCCGGGTCTCCAGTACTCGCGACATCCTCCCCTTCGCTACCGTCGAGGGAACAGACGTAGTCATCCGGTGTCCGGCTGGATCCGGAGAGAGTCCTAGCGAAAAGCTCGTTTGGTTGTGGGGCATGCTCAAAGACGAGCGCCGAAAACTCAAAACACTCCAGGCGGATGGCGCCTTGCTCTCCTGCGTTTGCGCTGTCCCTCGTGGCCCAGTAGTGTTACAGCCCAATGCTGCTGAGTTCCTGCATCTGACAGGGGTGTCGCTCGTCATCACTGTCGGTGCCGCGTAACAATTCATTCAAGCCGAACCCGTTTCGCGGGTCGGCTTAATTCAGGCGTTAGGCGCTGAAGGAAAGTTATGAAGCTTCTTGCCTTAGCTCTGGTTCTCGCAGTTGCCCCTCTTGTAGCGACCGCGACTAGCGTGGAGATTGAGCGTGGTCCTCCCGCTCTAGTGACCAAGCGGGCAGATAAGCATCTCTACGACATTTACGTGACCCTGCCTGAAGCCACGGATTCCTACGCTCCAGGGGAGATTCGCATCTACCTCAGGCGCGAGTTTCCGGACTACATGCATGTAAGGCTTGCTCAAGACTTCCCTCGTGGCGGCCGCGTCCACGCGAGGATCGCAATCTCCCCGGAGCACGAGGCTTCGTACTTCGTTTACGTTTACGACCATCGCGAAGAACGAGACCTTCTCTTGTTCGAAGGCAGCCTCACTGGCTTGGGTGCGGATTGAGCGCGCCTAACAATTCATTCAAGCCGACGTCGCTCCGCGACGCGGCTTAACTCGAGCGTTAGGCGGCCTAATGAAGATTTCGACGCTAGCCATGCTCCTTGGAAGCCTCGCTCCACTTGTGTGCTCAGGTAGTGATCTTCGCGATGCAAGACTTCTCTCCCCCGTAAAAGACAACGGGGGAATCGACGGCTGCTCTTGGAGCGCATCTTCCAGCCAGGTTGGGACCGGTTCCATTTTCCTGGCTGAGTACGACCAATCCAAAGTGCTCATGAACATCGACGGCCGGGACACAGAATTCCGAAAGGTCTCAAGTCATGGCCATCTGAAGCAGCTCGGTAGTGTGTTGACGGCTGTCTATCGCTCAGAGAGGGGCGCTGTCGTGTATGGAACATTTCGGACTACTTGGCTCTGCCCAGAAGATGGGACCGATGAGTCCTGTGAAGTGACTAGATTTGATGCCACCTTCGAGGTAACCACGGGCACTAGGCGTCAAGTAGTTCAGGCAAAGGGAGACGTGGGCTGTTGACACGGCCGCCTAACAATTCGTTCAAGCCGAGCCCGCTTCGCGGTCTCGGACTTGGCCGGGCCGTATCGGGCGGGCCGGCTTAACTCAGGCGTTAGGCCGCAAAGAGCTGTACGTTGCCACAAATTTCTTGCCAATTAGTTTTCGTTTGCTTTGCAAACCCGCGTATCGTTTCATATCGCAATTTTTCGCACCACAAAAACAGATCCGGCAAATTTCGTTTGTTCGCTTCGGGACGTTCTGTCGCGGCTACGGCGCAACACAAAGCAGCCGCGCCTCCGCTATGGAGTTCACGGTGTTCGTCAGGAGCGGAGGCGCTACACTTGGGCCAGGTCGGTGGTTATCTCGGCAATCGGCGGCCTAACAAATCATTCAAGCCGAACCCGCTTCGCGGGTCGGCTTAATTCAGGCATTGGGGGCATAGCAGATGTCATGGGTGACCAACATCTCGTCGTTCCGAGACTTCTTGTCATTGGTGATCGTCCACGCACCTGATGAGTTCCCAGAGGAGGACTATTTCGAGCCGCATGAACAGCTGAACCTTGAGAGTGCCTTTCAAGAGTTGCAGCGCGGCGTGGATCTGCTTGCCAAGTCCGGGATGAGGTCTAGCTCCGTGGCAGAATTGGCTAACCTTTTGGATACCTCATTGTTGGCCTATAGGACCGGCAATGACGTCAAGGGTGCGCACTTGCTTCAAGAGCTTGAGTCGCATGCTTTCGGTTCGCCGTCTGCCCCCTAACAATTCATTCAGGCCGAAACCGCTTCGCGGCTCGGCTTAATTCAGGTGTTAGGCACCAGCATCATGACTACTGAGATCGTTGAGTTTCGGCAAATGCTTGAGGCAGGCCAGCGCTATTTGGTGGGCACTTGCTCCATCCAAGAGCTCAATGGGCGTGTCGGTTACTGCGCAGACGCTGCCAGGCTCTGGGGCGGGCACCCCGCAATCGCTCAGGTCATTGCGGATTGGGGGTCAATGGTTGACCGATGCTGGAACGAGTGTGGGCACTCGCCCAATCCAGTTTCAGAGCAAGAGTTCAAAGCATGGCTAGAGCAGCAACTCACTGTGCTCGGGCAGGTGGCTAACAATCTATTCAAGCCGAAGCCGCTTCGCTGCTCGGCTTAGTTCAGGCTCTAGGCGTCAAAGGAGTGTTCATGGAAGCTGTTGAGTATGGAGTTGTGTGCCGACCTGACGACGAGAAGACTCTCGTCAAGCACATCGATTCCTTTCTAGGCAGTCTTGGGTATAGAAAGATGTACAAATCGATTCCTGCAGGGCTGCGTAATCCAGGCAAGCCGGAGCCTCGCTACTCCCACTACTACTGGCAGATGATGAAGGACCACCCCAAGTGGTTCTTTGATCTTTATCCAAACGTTGACTTGAACGGAGCGGCGAGATTTCCACATAATCTCGAAATCGGATGGACTCTTTTCACAAACAAAAGTGATCCGCCGTACTCTGCAGCCGACAGTGCGGCTTTGGATGCTTTCTTTTTGTCCCTCAGGGAAAGCCTTGGCTTTCCATTTGTTCTTCTCCACACATATCAGCCAAAAGAGAACCGGCTGTGAGAGAGGCGCAGTTGATGCCTAACAATTTACCGCCTCGCGGCTCGGCTTAATTCAGACGTTAGGCCGCGCAATGGAAGAGTTCGACCGCATCACTACAGACAGCTGGACGGTCGCGTTTCCTAGCGACTGGCCTGACGCTTCGGACAGTGATGGCACGTTGTACTTCGGGTCGCCGGCTGGAGAAAAAGGCTTCTACATCAGCCTCTGGCTCATCTCGGATGAGGAGACACGCGGCTCTCGTGAGCTGATTGAGTCGTTCCAAAGCACGGAGCTGAGTTCGCTCTTCCCAGCGGATGAGACCTGGCACGTGATAAGCCACGTCTCGGAGGGAGACACAGAATCCGCTACCGGCTACTGGGAGGGAATCAACGGTGAGCGCAAGTATTGGATCTGCGGCAAGCAGATTGCCGCCGGCAAACACGTGCTCCGGGCTACGTTTCACGACTATGATTCGTCAGGGTCAGAGGCTTCGTCGGACTTCTTTTCCACCATTGTTGGATCACTTGCGCTTAGCGCAGCCTAACAACTCATTCATTTCGCGGGTCGGCTTAATTCAGGCGTTAGGCCTCATGAGAAAGTTACTTACCGTCCACGACAGCTTTGATGTCCCGGAGAGAGGGCGAGTCATAGTCGGGCGGAGCGAGGATAGGGACGCGCAGCTGATGGCCGGCCAGAAGTTCCTACTCGTTCTCGCCAATGGCGAGCGCCACAACCTTACGGCACTCGGCGTAGAGCAATTTACCCGCTGTTTCAGCGATGCTACTCGGCTTGGCATTCTTGTCGGTGAGCAACTCAACACTTCCTCGCCTCTCTCAGGCTCAGAGATCTGGGTTGAGGCCTAACAATTCATTCAAGCCGAGGCCGCTTAGCGGCTCGGCTTAATTCAGGCGTTTGGCCCAATGAAAGTTCTACTACTAACCTTAGCCGCTACAGCCGCTTCGCCCGACACTGAACTCTCGTTGGGCGGCATCGTGCTCGGCCAGTCCGAGGCGTCGGTAGTTCGGACTCTCGGCCAACCCAATTCACGAACCGGCGAGAGGTCTGACTACCTGCCAGTTAGGCTCTCCTATTCCGGCATTACAGTCCTACTTGATGAACAAGGCGTGGGCGGCCTGATCAGCACCGGCAAAAGGTTCTGTACTCCCGCCGGCGTTTGCCCGGGCACGCCTCTTGCCAAAGCCAAACAGATCTACGGCCCTAGATGGGCCACCGAGATGGTGGATGGCGCGCCCACCGGATACGTCTACGGCGATGGTTGCTGGCTGGAGTTCTCGGTAAAGTCCGGCAAGGTTCAAACCATCGAGGTCGCATGCTCTCCATGATTGGGCCTAACAATTCATTCAAGCCGAAGCCGCTTCGCGGCTCGGCTTAATTCAGGCGTTAGGCCTGTGGATCAAGTCCCATGCTGGACCAAGCTTCCTTTAAAGCGCTTCGCCTATCCGACGCACATTTGATCGGCCTTGAGTGGTCGGAGGCCGGTCGGGACCTGTGCATTACGCTAGCGCCCGCATCGGGCCAACCCGTTAAGCTCACTTGCACTTGGGCACATTCCCGTCGGATTGACCTGGGTACCCCGCAAGGAGGGCATCCTCTGACCTGGGAGGCAACGCTCGTGCCGGAGGGAGATCAATGGCGCCTCAAGCTAGACTTCGCCAGCGAGGGCAGCATTGAACTGCTTTGCAACTGGGTGCTTCTTGGGCCACAGGCCTAACAATTCATTCAAGCCGAAGCTGCTTCGCGGCTCGGCTTAATTTAGGCGTTAGGTGTTTCCCATGTATTCTCGCTATCTTGCTCCGATACTAATGCTGCTTCTGCTGTCTTCTTGTGCGCAGGCAACATCTCCCACTGAAGGCCGAAAGGAAAAGATCAAGGCTATGGAATCTAATGCAACAGCGGCGGCACTTGAGCGTAAAGCACGCTCGGACGCTCGCCTCAGGTCGGAAGGAGTACCTGTCATGGGGAATCTTCCTGCAATTGAAGATATTCATGACGTGAAACGCAGAACCAAGGACGAGATTGCGTGGCGAGCAATGGCACTTCTAGTTGTGGCTGTTAAAGGTGAAGGGTTAGAACAACCAATCGTTGAGAAGATCGTCAAAGACTATGGCCTCAAAGAGCATTTCACGCCCAAAGAGGCAGCCTTTATCCAACAGCACTCCCCTACTGACCATGATCGCATCCAGTTCGCGTGGCGCTACGAGGCAGCATGGACACTTCTCTGGGCGCTTGGATACGTCGAGGCTTTAGGAAAGCCCATCGAAATCTGTGACGTTCCGCGCGCCGTCAAATTCTTGCATGAGCGAACTTCTGAACAATTCATTTCAGACTCCAAGCTGCGTCCGTTAGAAGACATTTTGGAAGAGGCGGATCTGATCTACCGCTACCACTGGGCGGTGGTAGACGCCCGCGTAACCGGAAAACCAACTCCCGCATCGCTAGATGGTGGCGTCACCATGGAGCGGCACTATGCCCTCAATTGGCTCATCGGTTACATGGACCAAGAGTGGGATGACATCTCGACAGACACCTAACAATTCATTCAAGCCGACGCCGCTTCGCGGCTCGGCTTAATTCAGGCGTTAGCCCTAATGAGTGAACCGTCTTCGATCACTTGCAGCTGCGGATCCAGGAGTTTCGATCTGATCGTCAGTTATGGCTCTTGCGTGACCAGATGCTCGACTTGTGGCGAGAGCATTGTCGCCACTTCGTTCACGTCCATGCGCTCAATCACTGAGCCGTTCTCTGCCCACTATGATTCCGGCCCCGGCCCTCTTCCGGAGGGATCTCTGTTTGCGTCGGGACCGCTCAATGAGATATACGCTGCCGTTTGTTCGGCGGCGTCACAAGGCGGGGTAGTTAGGCTTGTCGCGCGGGGCTAACAATTCATTCAAGCCGAAGCCGCTTCGCGGCTCGGCTTAATTCAGGCGTCAGGCACCGATGAGAGATGGCTGGTACCACGAAGATTACCTACTGCTCTTCAGTCCAGCTGAGGCTGAGGTGGCGTCAAGGCAATACGCAATTGCTCGCTGGCTATCTGGCCATAGAGTAATTGGGCTACGCAGCTGGAATGACCTGATTGTTCAAGACCTGGCTGGCTTGGTTTTCTCTGTGCCCAGTGTTCCGATCGCCGCAGATCACATAGAGCCGTTTAGCTTGCCGCCACCCGACGCTTCGCTTACGGCGGACTCTCGCCTTTCTGGCAAGGTCAAGTGGTATTTGCAGCCACTTGTATTCGGTGGCCATCCAGCAGACGAGTCAAATATTCATTGGGTCTCGTTGGAGCAGCACGCCCAGTTGGTCGTTTTTTGGAATGATCGCTATCAGCAAATCAAGGCGGCCTCGGTTGGCGCCTAGTAATTCATTCAAGCCGAAACCGCTTCGCGGGTTGGCTTAATTCAGGCGTTAGGCCTCATGCAGATCAAGACCGCACATCCGAGACTTTACTTCGATGGCAACTCCCAACTTGCAGAGCACTTTTTCGCCTTGGTGCAAGGCATGCTTGATGGCCTTCGAGCCTTGGGTCAAACACCTGAGTCAGCCTTGGGTTCGCGCTTCACTTTCGTCCAAGAAGAGATAGGCCCATCTGGCAAGTCGGATGCACTGCTGTTCAATGGCACTATCGCCCACACCTCTGCTTTTGGACACTTTGCGCTAGCAGATGCAGGAGGCGTACATTGGCTATCGGAAATTTTCGGCCATGAGGCCTAACAATTCATTCAAGCCGAACCCCTTCGCGGGTCGGCTTAATTCAGGCGTTAGGCGTCGAATCCTACCAACGGTGCACACGGAGTTTCAGTGAAGAAGCAGCTTATTGCGTTGCGCGGCCGCTCAAGTGTTGGCAAGAGCTCCGCTCTCCATCTCTTGTACAAATGCCTCATTGCTAATCCTTCTGTGAAACCTGTCCACTTTGAGGCGCTCGGACGCAAGCTAGATTTTCTGGCAATCGTGTCGGTCGAGGGTCACGCGGTCGGCATCTTCAACCGCGGAGATGTGCCGGCCACCGTGCAAGAGCTGCTTGACCGTTTGGTAGTCGAGAAGTGTCAAGTGATCGTCTGCGCCGCCCGCACGAAAGGAGAAGTTGAGAACGTACTCAAGTCTCCTGGTCGTAAGTACAAGCTGGTGGAGGTTAGTAAAAAGGCAAAGCACGGCAAGTCGGAGGCGGTCTCCAATCACGCAGCCGCGCATGCCTTGGCGGCCATGGTGTATGACGCGCTCGACGCCTAACAATTCGTCCAAGCCGGTGCCGCTTCGCGGCGCGGCTTAACTCAGGTGTTAGCCCTTGCCAAGAAAATACCAGCTGCCGCCAGAAATAGAACAGATGGCCAACCAGGAGTCTTACTCCCGTTGGTTGCACCGGAAAGCCGTCGCTCATGCCAGGCGAGATCGCGCACGTGGACATACTTGCACTATCTCCGGTTACAAAGGAGCAATACATCAGGCTGTCGTCGCGTCAAAGGGACTTGATTCATACACCGGCGAGCCGTTGGACTGGGGCTTGATCAGCACCTACGACAATCAAGCATCAAAGAATGGCCGGCATCATTACAAAGCCACTTTTGCCCTTCTTCCCACCATTGATCATATTGACGCAAGTTCAAAGACTGCATCTTTCAACGTCTGCGCATGGCGCACAAACGATGCAAAGAACGATCTTAGCCGCCAGGCCTTCATTGATCTTTGCAGACGAGTGCTTGAGCATGAGGGCTACATTGTCGCCCGCAAGGGCTAACAATTCATTCAAGTCGACGCCGCTTCGCGGAGTGGCTTAATTCAGGCGTTAGGCCGCATAGCATGCACATCAGCTACCGAATAGAAAGAAGGCGCCAGGAACTCTGTCGTCTGCGATTCCCGATTTCCGCGTGCCAGGAATATCTGCGCGACCTTCTAGACGTGGCTCCCCACCTGTCGGAAGCAGTGCGCCCAGTTGCGCTCCAACTTGAGGCCGCGACGACTAGCGATCTTTCCAACGGCCCCTACCCACTCACCGCCGCCACCTCACTTGAGGAACGACGCCTTGAGTTCATGGCAGCAGAACTCTTAGAGAAAGGGATCGGTTTTGTGTGGTGCTCCCAATGCGGTCGCGAGCTTATAGCGGCTGGAACCATTTTTGAGAGATATCAGCGGGGCTGTGGACCGCTGGAGGGCGGCGAGGGCCGACGCTTCTACTGTGGATCCTCCTCTCATCTGCTACTAGAGGTCGTTGACCTCCGCTTCTAGAATGCGGCCTAACAATTCGTTCAAACCGAAGCCGCTTCGCGGCGCGGCTTCATTCAGGCGTTAGCGCTCATGCTCAACACCCCCGCAAGCATTTGGAAAGGCATCCCGGCGGAGCTCGTGCCGCAATGGAATCAGGTCTTTTCTGAAAGGCCCGCCAAGATTTCCTTGCAGTCTCCTTGCCCCGTCTATGGCAATCGCACTTTGTTCCGGTGGCATGACGGTGGTCGCGGCCTCTGGGAGTGGTGTCAGTCGTGTTTTTGTTATGAGCATTCTTCTGCATTTGCCCCTGCGGATTGGGCATCAGACTCGGCAATTCATCCTGTAGGGGGCTCGGCAGAACCAACAGCTATCGTTATCGCTTTGAGGGGTGCTGGCATCCTATGAGCGCTAGCAATTCATTCAAGCCGAAGCCGCCTCTCGGCTCGGCTTAATTCAGGCGTTAGGCCTATGACTCATTGCACCGTGTTCTGCGAGAAGTGCCACGAGTACCTACAACTGAACAAGTGGTACCCGCTGGAACCAACCGCGGTTGGCTGCAGGATTTCTACCACTCACGCCACCCTCATTTCTGCTGCGGAGAGAGGTGACGCCGACGCCTTTCCCGAGCTAGTCAATGCCTTCATGGCCTTTGTTGATGGCCATGGCAGCCACCCCCTGTACCTGTACTTTTCGGGTGGCGACTACCCATGGTGGCCAGAGGAGCCCAATTGGTTTTTGTGGAAACGCATCCCTGGCCCGTTCTACCGCCCATCAATTGATCAGACAGACATTGACCTGCCACGAAACATCATTGACGACCTTGGCATTACCAATTGGGCAGATGCTTTGGCTCACTATCGGGCGACATGCCCCTGCGTAGAGCGTCCGGAAGATCTAGAGAAGGCCTTCTTGTCATTCGTCACGGCAAGGGCCTAACAATTCATTCAAGCCGAAGCCGCTTCGTGGTGTCACCCAATTCAGGCGTTAGGTTCCGCGCGCAATGACCCGCAAATCGAAATTCATCTTTGCCTTCTTGATCGCTACGAGCATTGCTGTTGTCGCCAATGTGGCTCCGTACTTTCTGACTCTGGGCGCGTACCAACGTGACGGCCAAGAGGTTGCCGGTTTCCCATTCAACTTCCATAGAATTGGCGGCGATTGTTGGCCTAGTGCCTGTGACACGTACAACTTCAACATCGTCTACTTCTTAGCTGACCTAGCAATTGCATTGATCTGCGCTGTTGCTATCGGCCTCGTAGCGGCGCGGGCGGGAAGAGATCGTGGAGGCGGGGCCTAACCATTCATTCAAGCCAAAACCGCTTCACGGCTCGGATGAATGTGGACGGTCAGCATGGCATTCGCGCCCGTCGCAAGGCGCCTGGCAATTCATTCGGGCCGAAACCGTTTTACGGGTCGGAAAACTCGTGCGTTAGGCTGTACCCGATCATCTTCGAGGCTGGAATGGCAAGGCATTACTCGCACGGCTACCCTCGCTACTCGTTTGATTCGACGACTCGAGAGCCAACAAAGTTGCCCAGCCTTGAGGCCGCCGTGGCATTTATCGAGGGCGATGGGTCTAACATGCTTCGCACGCGATCGATCCATTTCAGGTTAATGGGGTTGGGGAGGTGATGTACGGGAAATTGCTCTTTGCCGCGCTTCTGTTAGCGTCGCCGGCTTCGTTCGCTAAGCATCCCCGCAGCTTGACCGTTGTCGAGCAGGGCGCCAGCTACGTGCTTGCTCAGGACTTCGTGGCCAGCGAGAAAGCGGCCACGTTCACCCTGAAGGCGGGCACTTATGTGACTGCCTTCGAGGACAGCAAGGCGCTCTATCTCCTGGGCGGCGCGAACTGTCTGGAGATGCATGTGGTTCCGCCCAAACAGCCTGAGTACGCATACACGAAGCCGTTCAATTGCGGCATCTACTATCCGAAGGCAGAGGAGGGGCAGACGCTCTTCTTCTATATTCGCGAAGCGCTGCCGCGCAGCGAATTCGGGCTGATCGTCAATGCGATCATCAAGGCCGGCGAGGGGGGCTTCAACTACCCGATATCCAAGAAGCATGTGATCGGTCTGCGTTCGCGGCTTCTTGAAGCGCAGCCATAGAGTCAACCTAACTCAGAGCGGATCGCTTTCGCGGACAGGGGGAACGCTTGGGCATCAGTCTTGAAGTGGTACTGGCCATAGTGTGCGCCGTCACGTTCTTCCGCGCAGGACGATTCGAGTCGGACGGGGAGGCATACGACTACAGTTTTGTTTGGTCGCTGATGTCGGTCTTGCTTTCGGCGCTCGTCCTGATTTTTCTGAAGGTTTCCTGGGGTATTCTTCTGTTGTGTCAGGTGGGCCTGTTCTTTGGCATCGGGGTGTTTCGTGCTCTCCGGGATCCGAGCTAGAGTCGCTTGAGCATCCAAGACGTTCGACACTAAGGCGTTGACGACCGATGATAGTTCTCTGCCGAGTTATTGCGTTGGTGGCTTGTATGCTCGCTACGGTCTCTTGCGCATCCGTTGACGCGTCTCGGAACAAGCCGCGGTCTGAAGAGGCAGGCGTGGTGGCGGAGAACTGTGATCTCGCAAAAGAGCGGGATAATCAACTGGCCATCGACCACTGGTGCGGCAAGCCGGAATCGCGCGCCGAGCCTTGAGGGCGCATGCCGTCCCGCGATCGTGAGCGGGGTCGACCGGCCGGCTCGCGCGTATCCGTAAATGAGGCAGGAGAAGTCGATTGTCGCCTAAGCAATTGGTTCGGGAATGGGTGTCGCGATTCAACGCGGCGGACGTCGAAGGTCTTGCTGCGCTGTACGCTGAAGACGCGACCAACCATCAAGTGGTGATGGAGCCGCTGGTCGGTCGCGCCGCGATCCGCAACATGTTTCTGACGGAGTTCGGCCGGGCCGAGATGACTTGCCTGGTCGAGAACCTGTTCGAGGATGGCGAGTGGGCCATTCTGGAGTGGCGCGATCCCAGCGGCTTGCGCGGTTGCGGCTTCTTTCATGTGCAGGGTGGCAAGATCGTCTTCCAACGCGGTTACTTCGATCAGCTGTCGTTCTTCCGGCTTCAAGGGATTCCTGTCCCGGACAGTTATCTGGGGAGCTGACACTTCTCTGGCCGCCCAGGCCGACTGTAGGATAGATCCCCCTTCAAGCGGGCCGTGGCCAAGTTTCGCCTGAGCCAGGCCCGAGACGCCTCGCATGTCCATCCCATTCGTTACACAAGTGGCCGTTGCGGCGGTCGAGGTCGCGACGGACCCGGAGCTGGCCGGCGCCGAAAAGCGGGCGATGTCGGTGGCCTTGCAAGCCCGATTCGACGACCAACATCCGTTGCTAATCGGCGAGCACCTGGACTATGCGCTGCTACTGATCGGTTCCGCTGAGCTGAGTGCGGCCAAAGTCAGGTCGGGGTCGATATCGCGAGACGATGGCTTGTCGGAATTGCGGCGTGGTTACGGCAGTTTTCCCACCGAGTCGGTCGATCGCGCTTTGTCTTACGCTTTGCAGGCGGACATCGGTTCACGCACATGAAATGCAGCGATTGCACCATCGAACAGTATCGCGGCAGCAAGCTGGTGCGCTCCTTCGTGCCTTCCGGCGATCCCAAATTCCCTTGGCATATGCACGCGAATGGAAAGGTCTATCCACGCACGCACGGATGGGTCCTGTCCAAGGTGCTGCCGACCCTGGTCGATGGTTCGACGGTCACTACGAAAGTGGTTCCGAACGCAGGCGGCTCAGCGGGTTAGCGCCGACAGACACGGATGCCTGACCAAGTCCACGCCACGTCCGTGAGCCTTCGCCGGGCCTAGGCCTTGGCCGAAATCGCGCTGAGCTCCTCCAGATCCAGATCCCGTTCCAGCTCACGCAGCGTCGCGTCGTCGATATCGCCGGCGCGATGCAGGCGGATGAGCTCCTGGCGGCCGCTGGCGACGGCTTCCAGCACCACGTCGAAATGGGCATGCAGCATCGGCGTGTAGTGCTCGGTGCGCGCGGCGTAGTCGACGATCGCCACCGACTTGCGCTCGTACTGCGCCAGTAGCTTGGGGTGGATGAGTTCGCCTTCGCTGTCGTAAGCGAGGCCGCGCACGGTCGCGAACTGTGCCTGGGCCATGGCGGCCTCGGCCTGGCTCATGGTCATGCGCGGCTTCTCGGTTTCCGGTTCTGTCAGGCGCGCCCAGGCGATCACGCGGCCCAGCGTGGTGCCCTGTATCAGCACGGTGCCGAGGATGATGGCGAAGGAAGTGACCAGGATGAAGTCGCGGCCCGGGAAACCCTCCGGCACGCTCAACGCAAGGGCCAGGGTGACCACGCCGCGGACGCCGGCCCAGCTCAGCACCGTGGAGCCGCGCGCGCCTATGGGTTTGTAACGCCGGATCCCGAGCCGGTTGCACAGCGTGATCGCCAGGTCGGAGGCGAACACCCAGGCGAAGCGCGCGACGGTGAGTGCGGCCAGGATCGCGAGGATCTGCCAGCCCATGGTCGCGGCGACGACGCCGAAGCCGCCGCCGCGTTCGACCACGCCGCGCAGCGACAGGCCGATCAGGATGAACACCGAGGCTTCCATCAGGAACACCATGACCGTCCAGAACGAGGTGCCGCGCATGCGCGTGGAGGCCGATAGCACGATGCTCTGATACCAGCTGGCGATCAGGCCCGTGGTGACGGTGGCCAGGACGCCGGAGACGTGCAGCGCTTCGCCCAGCAGATAGGACGTCCACGACAGCATCGCGGTGGCGGCGATGATCAGGTATTCGTCGCCGAGGCGGCGCACCAGCTTGACCCAGACCACGCCCACCACCACGCCGACCAACACGCCGCCCAACGCGAGTACGAAGAAGCTGCCCACGGCTTGGGTGGCGCTGAAGGCGCCGGTGATGCCGGCGGCTATCGCGAAACGGAACAACACCAGGCCGCTGGCATCATTGAGCAGGCTTTCGCCCTCCAGCAGGATCTGCAGGCGCCGGGGCAGCTTGACCCGTTGCAGCACGGAGCGCGCCGAGACGGCATCGGGCGGCGAGACGATCGCGCCCAACGCGGCGCAGGCGGCCCAGGGCAGGGACGGGAACAGCAGATGCGTGACCACCGCCACGACCACGCAGGTGAACAGCACCGCGCCCACCGCCAGCGAGCCGATGCCGATCAGGTGGCGGCGCAGCTTGCCCAGGGCGATCGACCAGGCGCCGTCCAGCAGCAGCGGCGGCAGGAAGATGACCAGCACCAGTTCCGGGTCGACGGCGATGGTGGGCAGGCCGGGCACGAACGCGAGCGCCGCGCCTCCGGCCAGCAAGCCCACCGAGGGCGGCAGGCCCAGTTTGTGGGCCAGATAGTGCAGGGCGATGATCGCCAGGAACATCGCGATCACCAGCTCGAACAGGTGGGTGGGCTCCATGGGCGCTCCTTCGGGCTGAGCTGGCGGCGCCTGAAATAATGGTCTTTCGTCCCAACGGCGTCGATAGCGAGCGGCGGAAATGTCCAGGCGCCGCCCCAGCCGACGTCAGAAGCGGTGCCCGAGCTTGACCAGGAACTGATCGTCGTCGCGCAGCGCCAGCGCCTGATCGAACAGGCCCCAGGCATCGACGCCCTCATCCTCGGTGCGAACTATCCGCCGCGCGACTACACCAGGAACAGGATGCGCGAGGCCATCGCCAGGGCGTGACCGATGTTGGGCAGCGCGATCAGCAGCAGGCAGGCGGCCAAGGGAATGCCCGCCAACAGCGGCAGCCACAGCGGCGGCAGCGCGCGCGGTAGGTCGTCGCCGATGTCAGCCATGGCCTGGCGGTCGCAATAGCGCGGCCGTATGCGGCGGCCGGCTTAGCGGCGCGCCATGCATTGCTGCATCGCGGTGCGGGCCTTGGCGCCGCCTTCGATCTGCATGTCCAGCACGCGCTTGCCGTCCAGGACGATGCTCAGCGGCGAGCGATCGGAGAGCGAGGCGATGGTAGCCGACAGGTCGGTCGGCATCAGCAGCACGGATTCGTTTTCCACGCCGGTCGGCAGATGGAACACGCGTACGCTCGTGTCGCCGCGATCGCCGCTCATGGTTACCGTGGTTTCGCGCGCTTCGCGTGTCGGCGGCACGGCCTTGCTGGACAGCATCAGCGCGCCGCGCGGATCGGTTTGGGTCGGGCCGACGAACAGCACGCGCTGATCGTCGCGCAAGTAGGTCAGCGAACAGCCCTTGCCCTTCTTGTCGCCGGTGCGCAGCAGCCACGAGCCTTGCGCGGAGTAGTGGACCTTGCGGATGCCCGGGATGTCCGGCAGCTTACCCATCACGTCGATGGGCGGCCCCACGCCCACGCCGGCGTCGGGCACGCCGCGTTTGGGCACGGGCACCGTGGAGTTGGGCGGGAAGTCGTACTCCTTGAACACGCCCTCGCGATCGAAATCCTCGCGCAGCATCGCCGCCGCGATCAACGGTTCCGCACGGACCTGCGCGTGGTACACCTTGTGCAGGCTGCAGCTGGCGCCCTGGCTTTTGCAGACCGCCTTGAGTTCCTTCCAGGTCTGCTTGGCGTCGGCGCCGGCGGCGGCGCGCATCTTGCCCTGCTTGTCGCGTGCGACCACCACCGCGACGTTGGCGCCGGAATACAGCACGCTGCAGCCGCCGCCCATGGTCTTGTTGCAGGCGTCCAGCACCACGGCCTCGGCCGCTTCCAGGCGGTACTGGCCCAACGTGGCCCAGACCTCCGCAATGCCAGGATGACCAGCCACCGCAACGTAGTTGTTGACGGCGGTTTCGGGTTCGTAGCGGCTGCTGCCCGATGAGCCCGATCCGCCGCCACCGGAGCCGGGTGTGCCGGGTCCGGACGGAGCCGGTGCGCAGACGGGGATCAGGCCGATCCCGTGCGAGCCGCCGGTGGTGCCGATCTGCACCTCGCCAGGTCCGGGGCCGCCGCCGCAGGGATAGCCCTGGGCGCGCGACGCAGCGGGAAACACGGCGATCGCCAAGGCGGTCAGTGCGGCGGCCAACCAGATCCCATTCGGAATCGGCAGCCGCACATGGGCGGGACGGTAGTGGGTCATCGGGCCTCCTGGGCGCGCGCACGGAACGCGGGTGTCGCCGGGCCGCTTCCATGCGTGCGCAAGCCCCGGTGCGCGTCATCATCGGTGAAGAACGGGGACGGCGCCAGGAGGCCTGGGCGCCTCAGCGGAGCGCCACGAAAGGCAGGAGGTCGGGCCTTCGCAGCGCCGGCGCCATCTCGTCGTGCGCTAACGCGACGGCGCGAAGAAAGCCCGCTAGGCCGATCCGCTAATTACAACTGCGATTCGATCGGCAGCCAGCCCAGCACGCGCGCCGTCGCGCGCAGCATCGGTCCGGCGTCGGGTTCGCGGTCCAGCTTGAGCGGCGGCCGGCTGGTTTCGTCCAACCACACCAGTCGGTCGTCGTCGCGCAGCAGCCGGTAGCTCAACGCGGGCGTAATCAGGCGCTCGTACTCGCGGCGCACCGACGCGCCCAGCTCGGCGTCGTCGAACAGCACGCCCATCTCGGTGTTGAGTTCGGCCGAGCGCGGGTCGAGGTTGAAGGAGCCGACGAATCCGCGCCGGCCGTCGACCACGAAGGCCTTGGTGTGCAGGCTGGCGCCGCTGCTGCCGAACAGGCTGCTGGCCGCGGGCGGTCCGCTGCGGCGGATCTCGTACAGGCGCACGCCGCCGGCGAGCAGGCGCTCGCGGTAGCGCGCATAGCCGCTGTGCACCGCCGGGACGTCGTTGGCAGCCAGGGAATTGGTCACCACGCCGACCTGCGCGCCCTTGCGCACCAGTCCCACCAGCCCGTCGGTGCCTTCGTCGCCGGGCACGAAGTAGGGCGAGATCAACAGCGCTTCCTGCTCGGTGGCGGCAAGCTTGGCGATCAGCTGATTCACCAGCCAATCGTCGCCACCGTCGCCGCGCTTGCGCACCGGATCGGCCACCACGCGCACGCCGTCGCTCCAGTGGATGTGGGTGTCCCAGGGTATGCCCAGCAGCGGCGAGCGCCAGACCCGTTGCAGGTAACGCTTGGCCTGGGCGCTCTTGGCGGCATCGTCCAGACCGGCGACGTAGGCCTGCAACGCCACGGGGTCCGCTTCGCCCAGCGCGGCGATGGGCACCACCGCCTCGCTGTTCCAATAGCGGTCGAAGATAGCGCTGGCGTCGGCCGCCGCCGGTCCCGCCAGCAGCAGATCGAGGTCGCGGAAGTTCACGTTGGCGTGGGCGTCGAAGTACTCGTCGCCGATGTTGCGCCCGCCGACCACCGCCACCCGTCCGTCGGCGATCCAGGCCTTGTTGTGCATGCGGCGGTTGATGCTGAAGAAGCGCTGCGCCATCTCGCGCAGGCGCTTGAGTCCGCTGCGATTGCGGAACGGGTTGTACAGGCGGATCTCGATATTGGGGTGCGCGTCCAGCACCATCAGCGCTGGATCGAGGCCCTTGGTGTTGATGTCGTCCAGCAGCAGGCGCACGCGCACGCCGCGCTCGGCGGCGGCGTAGACCTCGCGACCGAGCAGGCCGCCAACCAGGTCGTCGTGCCACATGTAGTACTGCAGATCGAGGCTGCGGCCGCTGGCGCGCGCGCTGGACGCGCGTGCGGCGAACGCTTCCAGGCCGCCGGGTATCACCAGCACGCCGGTCTTGCCCGGATGCGCCGCCAGCCGTGGCGCCAGCTCGCGGTCGATCGGAGTCTGCGCCGCTTGCAGGGGCAAGGTAGTGCTGGGCGCGCCGGTGGCGCGCGGCATCAGCCGGTCGGCCAGCAACACGCCGCTGACCACCAGCACCAACAAGGCGAACAGGCCCCAGCCCAGCCAGCGCAAGGACTTACGGATCGGCATCGGATCTCCTGGCGTAGCGGCCTGCGATGCGTCAGATGGTGCCGCAAAACCCGCGGCGATGGTGCGCCACGAACCGCGTCGGCATCAGGCCCGTTGCAGCAACGCCAGTACGAAGCTGGCGCTGGCGACTGCACAGGCCAGGGTGCGCACGTGGTTCCAGCGCGTCCAGTCGCGCCGATAACGCTGCCATACCGGCAGCGCCGCGTCGCCGGCGGAATCGACCGCGGCCAGCGCATTGTTGAGCGGCACGTTGAGCGCGACGGTACACACGAACATGCCGACGAAATGCACTGCGCCGCCGAGCAGCATGGCCGCGGCGCCGGGCGCGTCCCAGCGGGCCATCGCGATGCCGGCCAGGATCAGGCCGGCCAAGGTAGTGATCCAGAACAGCGGCATGAACCACGAGCGCAGGATCACGCGGTTGATCGCGTTCATCGCGGCGATGCCGGCGGCGGGCGCGATCGCGGCTAGGGCGCGCATGATGAAGCTCGAGAAGGCGAAGAACACGCCGCCGAGCAGGCCGCAGCCGATCGCGCCTATCCAGAGCGAGGCGGTGATAGCGGTGTCCATGCGGGCGTCTCCGGGCGCGGCAGGGCGCGCCGCAAGCAGCCGATCCTAGCGCGCGCGGTCGCCGTCCGCCTGTTTCTTGCGGGTGCCGGCGGCTTGCGGCGTCAGGCGATAGGGCACCAGGTACAGCTCCATGCTTTGCGCGCCGTCGCGCTGGGCGGAGTAGGCGAGGCGATCGCGTCGCGACCAGTCCAGCATCGGTCCGTAGCTGTCGGTCTCGCGGCTGTTCACGCTGAGCGGGAGCAGGCGGCCCGCCTCGTAGCGCTCGCCGTGGGCTGTCGCCAGGTAGAGATCGACGCGGTCGGTGCGGAAGTCCTGCGCGCGCGAGTAGACGATGCTGCGGTCGTCGGACAGATAGCTGGCGTCGAAATCGTGGGCGCTGGTGTTGATGCCGCCTTCAAGGCGATGCGCGGCAGCGAAGCCATCGCCCGCGCGACGCGCGACGTAGAGATCCAGGCCGCCGGCGCCACCGGCACGGTCGCTGGAAAACAGCAGACGCTGGCCGTCGGCCGATAGCATCGGCGCGTATTCCTTGGCGGCGCTGTTGACCGTGGCACCTAGATGTTCTGGCTCGCCGAAGCCGGTGGCGGTGACCGCGACGCGCCACAGGTCGTCGGCGCCCAGTCCGCCGGGACGGTCGGAGCAGAAGTACACGCTGCGGCCGTCGGCGGAAAACGCCGGATCGAAATCGCGGCCCGGCGAGTTGAACGGCACCGGCTCGGCCGCGCCCCAGCCCTGTGCGCCGCGACGCGACAGCCAGATGTCGTAACCGCCCGCGCCGCCCGGCCGGTCGCGGCTGAACCACAAGGCGGTGCGCCCGTCGGGACTGAGGGTGAGGCGGATCTCGGCGTAGCCGGTGGACGCGATGCCGGGCGCGAACAGCTGCGGAGCGCTGGGGAACTCGATGCCGGGCTCGGCGCCGGCAGCCGACGGCGGGTGCGACGCGGTGGCCTGGTCGTTGTCCGCGGCGGCCGGGCCTGTCACGGCGGCGAGCGTCAGCGCGCAGGCGTAGGCGCAGCGCCGCCATGTCGCGACGCGGGTGCTCATTGAACGCTTGCTCATGCCTTGCGCTCGAAATCGCTGGTCCAGTTGGTTTCCCAGGTCTTGCCGCCATCGTCGGAACAGGCCTGCTCCCAGCGCGCCGAGCGCGCGGTGATGCGCGACCACAGCACGCGGGTCTTGATCGGTTTGCCGTCCAAGGTGTCGTCGCCGATGAAGGTGCCCACGCCGTCGGCTGCGAAGCCGCCGCGCACGGGCGGCGCGATCGAGGTCGGCGTGCGGCCGTCCAGCCACCAGCTCAGCCATTGCTTCGCTTTGGGGTCGTAGGAGCGCAGGCCGATGCCGCGTACCGTCCCGCTGGGGAACTCGAACACGTTGTCGCCGACGTTGCCGTGGCCGCCCAGCACCGGCCAGTTACGCAGCGTGCCGCCGAACTGGTCCCAGTCCTGACTGCCGACCAGGCGCTTGCGCAGGCGGCGGTGGCTGACCTGCCAGTCGCCGACCAGGAAATCGAAATCGCGCGGTGCGTCGTCGGCCCTGGCCAGCGGCGTGGGCCGTGCCGCGGTGCGGGTGAAGTAGTTGCGCCAGTTCACCTCCCAACTGGCGCCGTCGTCGGGCGAGAACGCCTGTTCCCACCAAGGCTCCCGGCCGTGGACCTCGTGCCAGCGGAAGCGCATCACGATCGGCTTGCCGCGCAAGGTATCGCGGCCGACGAACTCGCCGTCGTCGCCGTGGAAACGGCCGCGCACCGGCGGATCGATATGCGTCGGATTGCGCCCGTCCAGCCACCAGATCGCCCACTGATCGCTGGCGGGGTCGTAGGCGCGCACGGTCATGCCGCGGTAGCGGTCGCCGGGCAGCTCGACGATGTTGTCGTCGACGCTGCCCAGGCCGCCCAGCGCCAGCCAGCAGGCGCTGCTGCCGGCGAAGTCCTGCCAGTCCTGGCTGCCGGTCAGGCGTTCCTTCAGGCGCCGGTGGCGCACGTCCCAGTTGCCGACCAGCCAGCGCCAGTCGTCGCTGTGCGGGCCCAGGCCGGCGGCGGCCGGCGCCGCGGATGTGGCCAGGCTCCAGGCGGGCAGTGCCAGCGCGGCGGCGCCGGCCAGGCCCAGGCCGACGAAGCGGCGGCGCGCGGGCGAACGGGGGCCGAGTGCGTCGTCGGCTGCGCTGGAGGGAGCGGACTGGGGCGAATCGGGGAGGAGGGGCATGCGCAGTCCGTGTGCCGATGGGCGAGGGTGGAGGCGGTCAGGATGGGCCGCGACGGGCGCGGTTGACGACCCGAATTCGCGGCGGCAGGCTAAGTCCTACTTATGGTCCAGCCGCATCGATTCCCCTCCCTGTCCGCGATCCGGGCCTTCGAATCGGCGGCCCGCCTGGGCAGCTTCGCCAAGGCCGCGCAGGAGCTGGACACCACGGCGGCCTCGGTCAGCTATCACGTACGCCGGCTCGAGGAGCAGATCGGCGTGGCCCTGTTCCGGCGCCATCCGCACCGGGTCGAACTGACCGAGTCGGGCGAACTGGTCGCGCGCGAGGCCATCGCCGCGTTCGCCGCCTTGCGCGCTAGCTTCATCCGCGCGGTCGATATCGACGAGTCGCGGCTGTCGCTGACCACCCTGCCGACGCTGGGCACCAGCTGGCTTACGCCCAAACTGGGGCGCTTCCGCGCGCGCCATGCGCAGATCGCGTTGGAACTGGACTTGTCGGTGGACGCGCAGGACCTGGGCGTCGGCCGCTACGACCTGGCGATCCGCAACGGCCACGGCCGCTGGCCCGGGTTGCAGGCGGTGGAGCTGTTCCCGGCCATCTTCATGCCCTTGTGCGCGCCCGCGTTGCGCGCGGCTGCGGCCGAACTCGGCGATCCGCGCCGGCCCTTGTCGGTGCCCTTGCTGGGGCGGCCGGATTGGTGGGCGCTGTGGTATCGCGCGCAGGGCCATGCCGAGGCGGCACCGCCCGGCGGCTTCGGCACGCATCTGTCGGCCGAGCACCTGGACGTGGCAGCGGCGGTCGCCGGCCACGGCATCGCGATCGGTTCGCCGATCCTGTTCCGCAACGAACTCGACGCCGGCCGCCTGGTGCCCGCGCACGATTTCGTCGCCGGCGACGGGCGCGCGTTCTGGCTCACTTATCCCAGCGCACGTCAGCACAGCCGCAAGATCGCGCATTTCCGGCAATGGCTGGGCGAGGAGGTCGCACGCGACCGCGACGCGGCGCAGGCCTATCTGCGGCGCGCGGTGATCGTCGAGCCCTGAGTTTCATCCGGTGCGCCGCCTAGCGGTCGTGCGGCATCGGCTCATGCAAAGAAAAGCCCGGCATTGGCCGGGCTTTTCGGGTGACGCATCGATGGCAGGTTCAGCGCGCCGGCGTGTAGCGCAAGGTCAGGAACCACTCGCGGCCGGGCTGGTTGTAGAACGAGATGGTTTCGTAATCGCGGTCGAACACGTTGGCCACGCGCGCCTGCAGCGACCACGACGGCGTGAACGCGTATTCGGCGCGCAGGTCCAGCGTGCCGTAGCCGGCGACGGTGCGGCTGTTGGCGACGTCGTCGTAGCGCGCGCCGGAGGCGACCGCGGTGAGGCCGAAGCGGAAGTCGCCGAAGGCGCGGTCGATGTCCACGCGCGCGCTGCGCTTGGCGCGGCGCGGCAGGTCGTTGCCGGCGAAGAAGCCGACGCGGTTCTCGCTGTCGAGGAAGCTGGCGCTGGCGGCCACGGTCCACTCGGCGACGGTGGTGTCGATGCCGATCTCGGCGCCGCGCACGCGTGCGCGCTCGATGTTGTTGGGCAGGAAGATCGACGCGTCGTAGGCGATCAGGTCGTCGACCTGGGTGCTGAACCCGTCGATGCGCGCATTGAAGCGCTCGCCGCGGTAGGCCAGGCCCAGTTCCCAGGTCTTGGATTCTTCCGGACGCAGCGCGGGGTTGCCGAAGAAGGGGTAGTACAGCTCGTTGAAGGTCGGCGCCTTGAACGCGGTGCCGTAGCCGGCGGTCACGCGCCAATGCTCGGCGAAGCCCAGGCCCCAGGCGATGCTGCCGGTGGTGTGGCCGCCGAACTGGTCGTTGTCGTCGCGGCGCAGGCTGGCCTCGAGCGACTGCGCCCCGAAGCGCCCCTGGTACTGGACGAAACCGGCGCGGTTGTCGCGCTCGTTCTTGTCGTAGGCGGTGTCGCTGTCGGCGTGGTCGCGCAGCCAGTCGAAGCCGACGCTCAACAGTTGGCCCTCGCCGATGCCGAAATCGGTCTGCGCGGTCAAGCTGTCGCGGTTGGTGACGAAATAGCCGTTGGCGACGTTGCCGAGGAAGTTGTCGGACTCGTCGCGGTTGCGGCCGGCGCTGACCTGCAGGCTCACCGTTTCGGAAGGGCGCCAGGTCGCCTTGGCACCGATCACCTGCTGCACGATCTCGGAATAGTTGACGAAGCTGCCGTCGTATTCGTTCGCGCCCTCGGCGCGCAGCGCGTGGCCTTCGAAGCTCAGCGTGTCGGTGGCGTCGAAACCGCCGCGCAGCGACAGCGAGCGGTTGCGGTAACCGTCGCGGTCGGGCTCTTCGGTGAAGCAGCCGGCGAACAGGGTGCTGGAACCGTTGCAGGCGTTGATGCCGTCGGTGCGCTGGTAGGCGGCGTCGGCGCCGAACCAGCCGCGGCCGATGCGGCCGCCGATGCCGGCGCTCGCCTCGCGGCCGCCATGGCTGCCGACGGTGACGCTGCCGCGCGGGGCGACCGCGTCGCGGTCGCGGCGGGTGAAGATCTGGATCACGCCGCCGATGGCGTCGGCGCCGTACAGGCTGGAACGCGGGCCGCGCACGATTTCGACGCGGTCGATCAGCGCCATCGGCAGGTCCTGGAACGAGGCCAGGCCGGAGGTCGCCGAGCCCATGCGGATGCCGTCGACCAGCACCAGCACGTGGTCGGTCTCGCTGCCGCGCAGCGACAGCGTGGTCAGCTTGCCCAGGCCGCCCTGGTTGCCGATCGAAATGCCGGCGCGGCCGCGCAGCAGGTCGGGCAGCGAGCGCGCCTGGCTGCGCGCGATGTCCTCGTGGGTGATCACTTCCACCGGCGACAGCGCGTCGTTGGCGCTGATCGCGGTGCGGGTGGCGGTGACCACGACGTCGTCCAGGTCGGTGGCGTCGTCATGGGGCTGGGCCTGGGCCAGGGCGGGCAGGGCGAGGGCGGCGGCGATGGCCAGGGACAGCTTGGGAACACGCATGAGCAAACTCCAGGGGCGCGGCGGTCTTGCCGCGCCGTCGATCCAGGGAGTTGCGAGGAGAGGGGCAGGGGCCGCGAGCGGGCGTGGGACACGCCGACGTCGCCGCCGCGACGCCCTCCGCATCGCAACCAGTCGCGCGTCGGGGCCGGTCTCCGGACTCGCGAGCCGGGGCCGTAGCCCCGCCCGCGGCGCCTTCCCGTGCTCAGCACAGTGGCGGTTGCCGCGGTCGTCTCGCTTACCGTTGCGGGGGCAGTGCCGGGCTGGCCCGATCGCGCTGTACCAGCGCTGGGACGTCACCGGCTTCCCGTTTCAACCCTGACGGCGGATGCCGGGGGTCACCTCGAAGCGCGCGCAGTCTACGGCATTGGGGGGCTGGGGCCAAAAAGCAGCCCTCATCCGGTCCTTCGGGCCACCCTCTGCCGCCACTGTCGGTGTCCTGAGCCCTGCTCCCTTGGGAGAAGGGTTGGGATGAGGGTTCGGCGCGAGCGAGTGCCTCCAACTCGATCTCGGACCCTCATCCGGCGCTACGCGCCACCTTCTCCCGAGCGAGAAGGGAAAAGCCAAGGCAACCGAGCCCGTGGGATGTGGTGAGCCAAGGGCGAACCGCATCAATGCTGCGCGCCGCAGCGCAATAGCGCCCGGTCCCAGCGCAAAAACGAGGCCGCCTTACTCCCGCTCTTCCGCCTCGTCGCGCCCCTCGCCCGCCGGCTCGTCGTCGAACCCGTCGTCGTAGGACGGCGGCATCGCCACCGTGTCCTCGGTCAGCACCGTGGTGCGCACCGGCGCGGCGGCCGGGCGGTTGCGCGGTGCCGGCAGCAGGGCGGTGGCGGCTTCGGCGGCGGCGATGAGTTCGTTGCGGCGCTGGTCCGGAATCTCCTGCCAATGGCAGTCCAGCAGCGCGCCCTCGATCGCATAGAGCAGGTTGAGGGTGGGCTTGAAGCCGGCGCGCTTGACGCGCATGAAAGCCTCGACCGTGCCGATCGCGGCGATGTCCTCGTGCGAGCGCAGGCCGACCTGGCGCAGCCAGGCCGCGCTCTTGGGGCCGATGTTGCGCAGCTTGGCCGCGCTCATCGCAGCGACTCCACGAAGGCCTGCGCGATCGCTTCCAGGCCGCGCTGGTCGTCGGCATCGAAGCGCTCCAGCTTGGGGCTGTCCAGGTCGAACACGCCGATCAGTTCGCCGTTCAAGGACAAAGGCACCACCAGCTCGGAGTTCGATGCCGAATCGCAGGCGATGTGCCCCGGGAAGCGGTGCACGTCGGCGATGCGCTGGGTCTGCCCGGTCGAGGCCGCGGCGCCGCACACGCCCTTGTCCAGCGGGATGCGGATGCAGGCCGGCAGGCCCTGGAAGGGGCCGACCACCAGCTCGCGGCCGTCGTAGAAGTAGAAGCCGACCCAGTTGAGGTCCGGCAGGGCGTGATAGACCAGCGCCGACAGATTGGCCGCGTTGGCGACACGGTCGCGCTCGCCCTCGATCAGGGCGCGCGCCTGGGCCAGGAGCAGGTCGTATTGTTCCGGCTTGCTGCCGGACAGAGGGTTGGCGGCGAACATACCGCGAGTGTAGCAGCGGCACGCCCGGGCATTACCATGGCCGGATACCGCCCCCCGAAGTCCGCCGCCGAGGATGCCGATGACCGAGCCTGGCCCGACCTTGCCCGCCTTCCGCGAACGCGGCCATCAGGTCACGCGGCTGGAAAGCTTCGTCGACGCCGCGTTCGCGTTCTCGCTGACGATGCTGGTGATCCTGTTCAACGAATTGCCCGACACCGTCGCCGAACTGCGCGAGGCCTTGCGGCGGGTGCCGACCTTCGTGTTCTGCTTCGTGCTGATCGCGCTGTTCTGGGGCGCGCACAACCGCTGGAGCCGCCGCTACGGTCTCGACGACGGCCGTTCGATCGTGCTCAGCCTGGCGCTGGTGCTGGTGGTGATGATCTACGTCTATCCGCTGCGCATGGTGGTATCCAGCGCGATGTCGATGTTCACCGGCGGCTGGGTCAAGAGCGAACTGGGCATCGACCCCGCGCATTGGAACGCCGACCTGCAGACCGCCTTCATGGTCTACGCCACCGGCTTCGGCCTGCTGTCGTGGATCGTGTGCGAACTCAACCGCCACGCGCTGCGCCACGCCGAGCGCTTGGGCTTGAGCGAGGGCGAGCGCTACGAAACCCGCACCGAGATCGGCCTGCACTGGATCCTGACCGGCAGCGCGGTGGTGAGCCTGCTGCTGAGCCTGCTGGCCTTGTCCTTCGGCGAAAGCCCGCCGCGCCTGGTCGCGGCGCTGCCGGTGTGGGTGTACATGGCGCTGGGCGCGGCGATGCCGGCCTACGCGATCCGGCGCGGCCGCGCATGGTCGGCACGCCAGACCGGCGGAGCCGCCGCTTGAGCGCACGCAGCTATTTCGTCACCGGCACCGACACCGGCATCGGCAAGTCGGTGGCCAGCGCCACGTTGCTGCACGCGCTGCGCGCGCAGGGCCTGCGCGCGGTCGGCATGAAGCCCGTCGCCAGCGGCTGCGAGGTCACGCCGCAGGGCCTGCGCAACGAAGATGCCTTGCTGCTGCAGGCCGCCAGCGCGCCCGTGCCGGACTACGCCGACATCAACCCCTACGCCCTGCGCGCGCCGCTGGCGCCGGAGCTGGCGGCCGCCGACGACGGCGTCGAGATCGCCCTGCCGGTGCTGCTGAGCGCGTACCGGCGCCTGGCCGCGCAGGCCGACGCGGTGGTGGTGGAGGGCGTGGGCGGCTGGGCCGCGCCGCTGTCGGCTGGCCTGGACCAGGCCGAGCTGGCGCGCGCGCTGGAGGCGCAGGTGGTGTTGGTGGTCGGATTGCGGCTAGGCTGCATCAACCACGCGCGCCTGACTGCGCGCGCGATCGAGGCCGAGGGGCTGCCTCTGATCGGCTGGATCGCCAATGAGATGGACCCTCATATGGACCGCCGCGACGACAATTTCCGTTTGTTGCAAGACCGCCTGCGCGTGCCGTGCTGGGGCCGGCTGCCGTATGCGCCTCAACCCGATCCGCTGCGTTTTTCGCCCCGGCTGCAGGTGCCGTAAGCGCCCGGCTCCCGTGACTTTGTGGGGGGGGGGGCGGCGGGCGGACTGTTAGACTTTTCGTAGGAACTTGCACGATCAACCGAGCGCTCGCGCTCTAGACAACGATGGAACCGGAGTCTTACCCATGATCATGATCCCGCGTTCGGCGGCCCTGGCCTTCGCACTGGCCCTTGCCCTCACTGCTTGCGGCGGTGGCGAAGAACAAGCCGGCGGCGTGCCGCCCCCGCCGGAGTTGGGCGTGATCAAGGTGCAGCCGGCGAGCGTGCCGCTGCAGAAGGATCTGGTCGGCCGCCTGGCCGCGTATCGCAGCGCCGACGTGCGCGCGCGCGTGCCGGGCGTGCTGCAGCGCCGCGTCTACGCCGAAGGCAGCGACGTGCGCGAGGGCCAGGTGCTGTTCGAAATCGATCCGGCGCAGATGCAGGCCGAAGTCGGCCAGGCCCAGGCCTCGCTGGCCTCGGCGCAAGCCAACTACGCCAACGCCAAGGCCGCCGCCGACCGCGCGCGCCGCCTGGCGCCGGAGAAGTTCATCTCGCGCTCCGACCTGGACAACGCGCTGGCCGCCGAACGCAGCGGTTCGGCGGCGGTGAAGCAGGCCGAGGCGGCGCTGGCCAATTCGCGCATCAACCTGGGTTACGCCACCGTGCGTTCGCCGATCAACGGCCGCGCCGGCAAGCAGCAGGTCACCGAGGGCGCGCTGGTCGGGCAGGGCACGCCGACGCTGCTGACCACGGTCGATCAGATCGACCAGCTGTACGTGAACTTCTCGCTCAGCGTGTCGGAACTGGAACAGATCCGCCGCGCCCAGGGCGGACAGGCGCAGGGCGAGACCCAGGTGCAGGTGGTGCTGCCCGACGGCACCGTCTACCAGCGCCCGGGCACGATGGATTTCTCCGGCGACGTGGTCGATCCGGCCACCGGCGCGATCGCGCTGCGCGCACGCGTGCCCAACCCCGACAAGACCCTGCTGCCCGGCACCTACGTGACCCTGAAGGCCACGCTGGGCAACCAGGCCAATGCGTTCCTGGTGCCGCAGGCGGCGCTGCAGCGCGACGCCGGCGGCTCCTACATGCTGGTGGTGGGCGCCGACGGCAAGGTCGCGCGCAAGGGCGTGACCGCCGACCGCAGCCAGGGCGGCAACTGGGTGATCAGCAACGGCCTGGCCGCGGGCGACCAGGTGGTGGTCTCCGGCATCCAGCGCGCGGTGCCGGGCGAGGCGGCCAAGGCCACGCCCTGGCAGCCCGAGGGCAAGAAGGACCAGCCTGCCGCAGGCGCGGCGCCCGCCGCCAAGGACTGAGCGACCGCCATGTCCAGATTCTTCATCAATCACCCGGTGTTCGCCTGGGTCATCGCGATCCTGATCACGCTCGGCGGCGTGCTCGCGATCTTCAACCTCGGCGTCGAGTCCTATCCCAACATCGCCCCGCCGCAGGTGGGCATCTCGGCCAGCTACCCCGGCGCCAGCGCCGAAACCGCCGAAGGCGCGGTCACCCAGGTGATCGAGCAGCAGCTGACCGGTATCGACAACCTCGATTACTTCAGCTCCTCGTCCAGCGCCTCGGGCGGCTCCTCGATCACCCTGACCTTCGCGCCCGGCACCGATCCTGATATCGCCCAGGTGCAGGTGCAGAACAAGGTCGCCCTGGCGACGCCGCGACTGCCGGAAGAAGTGACCCGGCAGGGCGTGGTGGTGGCCAAGTCGAATTCGAACTTCCTGATGGTGGTGGCGCTGCGTTCGGAAAATCCGGGCGTGGACACCAACGCGCTCAGCGACATGATCGGTTCGCGCGTGCTCGACCAGATCGCGCGCGTGCCCGGCGTGGGCAGCACCCAGCAGTTCGGCAGCGAATACGCCATGAACATCTGGCTCAACCCCGAGCAGCTGCAGGGCTACGGTCTGTCGGCGACCCAGGTGCTGAGCGCGGTGCGCGGCCAGAACGTGCAGTTCGCGGCCGGTTCGATCGGCGCCGAGCCCTCGCCGCAGGAGCAGGCCTACACCGCCACGGTCTCCGCCGAGGGTCGCTTCAGCACGCCCGAGGAGTTCGGCAACATCATCCTGCGCGCCAACGCCGACGGCACTACGGTGCGCTTGAAGGACGTGGCCCGGATCAAGATCGGTTCGCAGTCCTACGGCTTCGAAGCGCGCTGGAACGGCGCCCCGACCGGCGCCTTCGCCGTGCTGCTCAGCCCCGGCGCCAACGCCCTGGGCGTGGCCGAGGCGGTGCGCAAGCGCATGGACGAGCTGCAGACCAGCTTCCCGCAGGGCGTGAAGTGGTTCTCGCCCTACGACACCTCGACCTTCGTGCGCATCTCGGTGGAGGAGGTCGTCAAGACCCTGCTCGAGGCGATCGTGCTGGTGTTCCTGGTGATGCTGATCTTCCTGCAGAACTTCCGCGCCACCCTGATCCCGACCCTGGTCATCCCGATCGCGCTGATGGGCACGTTCCTGGGCATGTACATCCTCGGGTTCACCATCAACCAGCTCAGCCTGTTCGGCATGGTGCTGGCGATCGGCATCGTGGTGGACGACGCGATCGTGGTGATCGAGAACGTCGAACGCATCATGACCGAGGAGGGCTTGAACGCCCGCCAGGCCACGATCAAGGCGATGAGCCAGATCAGCGGCGCGGTGGTGGCAATCACCGTGGTGCTGGCGGCGGTGTTCATCCCCAGCGCGTTCCAGGGCGGTTCGGCCGGCGAGATCTACAAACAGTTCGCGATCACCATCGCCATGGCGATGGCGTTCTCCGCGTTCCTCGCGCTGGGTTTCACCCCGGCGCTGTGCGCGAGCATGCTCAAGCCGACCGAGCACCATAAGTCCAACTTCGTCTTCCGCGCCTTCAACACGGTCTACAACAAGGTCGCCAACACCTACGTCGGCCACATCGGCAGCGCGGTCAAGCACGCGCCGCGCTGGATGGCGGTGTTCGTGGCGCTGGCGGTGTTGTGCGGTTTCCTGTTCACCCGCCTGCCGGGCAGCTTCCTGCCCGAAGAGGACCAGGGTTACGCGCTGGCGCTGGTGCAGCTGCCGCCGGGCGCGACCATGCGCCGCACCCAGGCCGTGTTCGACGACATGCGCAAGGCCCTGGAGAAGCAGGAGGGCTACGACGGCATGATGGAAGTGGCCGGCTTCAGCTTCGTCGGTCAGGGCGAGAACATGGGCATGGCCTTCATTCGCCTGAAGCCCTGGGGCGAGCGCAAGGTCGACGCGAGTACCTTCATCCAGACCACCTACGGCACCTTGGCCGGCATCCGCGACGCGCAGATCTTCGTGATCAACCTGCCCACCGTGAGCGGCCTGGGTTCGTTCGGCGGCTTCGACATGTACCTGCAGGACCGCGGCGGCAAGGGCCGCGAGGCCCTGGCCGAGGCGCGCAATATCCTGTTGGGCAAGGCCGGCGAGAACAAGGCGCTGACCGGCGTGCGTCCGAACACGCAGGAAGATTCGCCGCAGCTCAAGCTCGACGTCGACCGCGTGCAGGCGCAGGCCATGGGCCTGTCGGTGAACGACATCTACAGCTCGATCCAGCTGATGCTGGCGCCGGTCTACGTCAACGACTTCGTCGACAACGGCCGCATCAAGCGCGTGACCATGCAGGCCGACGCGCAGTACCGCACCGGTCCGGAAGCCTTGAGCCGCTTCTACACGCCCAACCCGTCGGCGGCGACCAACGTCGACGGCAGCGCGGCGGACGTCACCACCAACGCGATGATTCCGCTGACCAACGTGGTCCACAGCAAGTGGATCATGGCCTCGCCCTCGCTGACCCGTTACAACGGTTACTCGGCGGTCGAGATCGTGGGTTCGCAGGCGCCGGGACACAGCTCGGGCGAGGCCATGAACGCGATGCAGGCGATCGTGGACAACGACCTGCCGGAAGGTTTCGGCTACGACTGGACCGGCCAGTCCTATCAGGAAATCCTGTCGGGCAATCAGGCGCCGATGCTGATGGCGCTATCGATCCTGGTGGTGTTCCTGTGCCTGGCGGCCTTGTACGAAAGCTGGTCGGTGCCGGTGGCGGTGTTGCTGGTGGTGCCGCTGGGCGTGCTCGGCGCGGTGGTGTTCTCGTTGCTGCGCGGTCTGCCCAACGACATCTACTTCAAGATCGGCCTGATCACGGTGATCGGTCTGGCGGCGAAGAACGCGATCCTGATCGTGGAGTTCGCGATCGAGCAGCGGCAGGCGGGCAAGACCTTGCGCGAGGCTACGATCGAGGCCTGCAAGCTACGGTTCCGTCCGATCCTGATGACGTCGTTCGCGTTCATCATGGGCGTGATTCCGCTGGCGATCTCTTCGGGCGCGGGCGCCAATTCGCGTCATGCGATCGGCACCGGCGTGATCGGCGGCATGATCTTCGCGACCTTCCTGGGCGTGCTGTTGATCCCGGTGTTCTATGTGGTGGTGCGCCGGATCCTGGGCGACAAGTTGGACGAGGCGCCGAAGATCGTGCGTCACGACGACGAGCCGCCGGTGGTCAAGCCGGCGACTTGAGTCGCGACGCGATGAACGAAAAGCCCGCCGAAAGGCGGGTTTTTTTTGACGCGCATTTGTCGCGTCACTTCCGAGCGTTTCAGCCCGTGTCGCCCGCAACAGCACTATCTCCCTGTAGGAGCGGCGTGAGCCGCGACCGCGAATCCCGGTTACCGCGCCTGTCCGGCTCCGATAGCCTCCAAACTCCGGCGTCGCGCTTTTAGCTCCCTCCTTTAACAAAGGAGGGTTGGGGAGGATTTGCTTTTGTTGTTGCTCTGCTGCTTCTGACCGAAGGTCAAAGGCTTCCGCCTGCTGCGCATGCGGGTCACTTTCTCTTGCTAGCCCAAGAGAAAGTAACCAAAGAGAAGGGCTTGAGCCCAGAGCTCCCGTGTGGCTTCGGTTCTGGCGCGGGGATTTTTCGATAAGACATCCCTGTCTTATCGAAAAACGGCGCGCGTCCTGCGCGCCGCCCTCCGGGTCTGGGAATGGTCGTGTGGCTTCGGTTCTATGGACTTCAATGCCGGAGCACACTCAACGGCAACGGCAACGGCAACGGCAACGGCAACGGCAACGGCAACGGCAACGGCGGGCGCTGCGACGCAATCGTGCCGCCGAATTCCAGCCAACAAAAAACCCGGTAGCTCGCGCTACCGGGTTTCGTGTCCGTCGGGGGTACGACGAGGAGAGAGACGTTGCGGATTACTTGGCGGCGACCTTGGCGGTGGCGGCCTTGGTGGCCTTCTCGACGTTGGCCTGGGTGGTCTTGGCGGCCGACTCGATCTGCGACTTGGCCAGCTCGCCGATGGCTTCGTTGGCCTTCAGGGTGCGGCCGAAGACTTCCTGGTTGGTGCTGACGGCGCGCTCGACGTTCTCGCGGGCGACCTGCACGCCCTTCGGCCACAGGGTCTTGAGGGCGTCGAAGTCGCGGGCTTCGGCGGCTTCGCCGAAGAAAGCGAAGGTGGCGTTGACACGGTCTTCGATCGCGGCCAGCTGCAGGCCGAACACGGCCTCGGCGTTGTCGAGGGTCAGACGGTTGACCTGAGCAGCCGTGTCAGCGAACTGACGCGTCGCGGCGGCGAACTGCTCGTTGAACTGCTGGTACATGGCGTGCTCCTGAGATTCGGGTGGTCCGGGCAGGGATCGCTCGGATTGTGCGGTGCAGCATAATCCCGGCTTTGTTGCGATGCAACATCGAACCGACGAACGGTTGCCGGCTGTTCATTCAGCCTTTTCAATCAATGGCTTGCGTGCGCCGCGGGCATCCGGCGCGGCTCAGGATCGACCGCGGCCATGACCGCGCGATGACGGACGGCGGCGCCGGGCCGCCGTTCCAGGGGCTCAGCCGCGGTAGCGGCAGCCGGAGGTGCAGGTCTCGTGGACCACGATCTCGCTCAGCAGCGGCAGCGCCGGCTTCAGGCGCTCCCAGATCCACACCGCCAGCCGCTCGCTGGTCGGATTTTCCAGGCCGGGGATGTCGTTGAGGTAGTGGTGGTCGAGCTGGTCGTACAGCGGTTGGAACGCCTTTTTGACGTCGCCGAAGTCCATCACCCAGCCGCTGTGCTCGCCCAGCTCGCCTTCCAGGTGCACCTCGACCCGGAACGAATGGCCGTGCAGGCGCGCGCACTTATGGCCTTCCGGTACGTTCGGCAGCCGGTGCGCGGCTTCCAGGGTAAAGACCTTGTAGATGTTCATGGCGTCATTGTGCGGCAAGCCGCCTGGGTCGGCGATCCGGCCGGCGAAGGGGCGTATGGGGCGGCGGATACGAAAAAGCCCGCGGCTGCGGGCTTTGACTGCGGCGCGTGCGGCGCCTGGAACGATGGTGGCTATGGGTGGACTCGAACCACCGACCCCAGCATTATGAGTGCTGTGCTCTAACCGGCTGAGCTACATAGCCACGGGGAACCGCGAATTATTCATGCCGGGACGGGTGCCGTCAATCGTTCCGGGCCGGCTTGTCGTCGGGCGGGGGCCGTGGCAGAGTCGGACGCAGTGAATTTGGAGTCCGCATCGTGATCGATCCGGACGGCTACAGGCCCAATGTCGGCATCGTGCTGATGCACCCGGACGGCCGCCTGTTCTGGGCCCGACGCGTGCATCGCGACGGCTGGCAGTTCCCGCAAGGCGGGATGAACACCGACGAGACGCCGCTCGAGGCGATGTACCGGGAGCTGCGCGAAGAGACCGGCCTGCTGCCGCAGCACGTCGAGGTGCTGGGCGCGACCCCGGGCTGGCTGCGCTACCGCCTGCCGCAGCGCGCCATCCGGCGCAACGACCGCCTGGTCTGCATAGGCCAGAAACAGGTCTGGTTCCTGCTGCGCCTGACCGGGCAGGAGTCCGACCTGCGCCTGGACCTGACCGACAAGCCCGAGTTCGACCACTGGCGCTGGGTGGACTTCTGGTACCCGGTCGAGCACGTGGTGGTGTTCAAGCGCGGGGTCTATTCCAGCGCCCTGCGTCATCTGGCCCCGTTCGCGCGCAGCATTGCCGGGGCCCAGGCGGTGCCGGCGCCCGGCCCGGACCCCCGTCCGCAGATGGACCCGCGCGCAGGCGGCCCCGGCCGCAACCGCCAGCGGCCCCGGTCGCGCCCACCCGGGATGAACGCCCGCGGGGGGCAGGATCCGTCAACGAATTGACAATCATTCTCATTCCTGGCGAAATGGGTTCGCAGCCGATCCGGCTGCCTGCCCGCCCAACGCCACCGTGTACGTCTGCATCTGCAACGGAGTCACCGAACGCGACATCCTCCAGGCCGCCGAGGCCGGTTGCCGCAGCGTGCCCGAACTGACCATGCGGACCGGCGCCGGCGCCAATTGCGGCAGCTGTCTGGACATGGCCTCCGAGCTGCTGGAACGCGCCCGCGCCTCGCGCGAGTTGCCGCTGCCGGTGTTGCAGCAAGCCGCCTGACCGTCCCGCGCGTCGCGGTCCGCGGCGCCGCCTTCCGTCGATTCGCCCCTGTGCCGCCGTGTGCGAAATGCACTCGATTCGCGTTCCGTCACGGCGTGCGCGAAAGGTCTAGAGTGCCGCCATTGCAAACGCTGGAGCAGGGCCATGAAGGGCGACCCCAAGGTCATCGAATTCCTCAACAAGGCGCTCTATAACGAGCTGACCGCGATCAACCAGTACTTCCTGCACGCCAAGATGCTGAAGAACTGGGGCCTGAAGGAACTCGCCGATCACGAGTACCACGAGTCGATCGACGAGATGAAGCACGCCGACAAATTGTCCGAGCGCATCCTGTTCCTCGACGGCCTGCCGAACTTCCAGGCGTTGGGCAAGCTGCGCATCGGCGAGAACCCGCGCGAACTGCTCAACTGCGATCTGGCGCTGGAGCTGGAGGCGCTGCCGGTGCTGCGCGACGGCATCAAGCACGCCGAGGCCGTGGGCGATTACGTCAGCCGTCAGCTGTTCGCCGACATCCTCGATTCGGAGGAAGAACACATCGACTGGATCGAAACCCAGTTGGCGCTGATCGATCGCCTGGGCGAGCAGAACTACCTGCTGACCAAGATCGAAGAGTAAGGCGCCGGTCGCACGCGACCGGCCACCGCATCCAGCCAGCCATCGGGCGCGCCGCGCGCGTCACGTCGCCAGCCAGACATCGAAGCCACCGGCATGCCGGTGGCTTTTTTGTTGGGCGCCAAGAACGTCGCGTTCGACGCCGGCGGGTGCGATCGCGGGATCAGCCCGCCACCGGTACCGGCTTGGGCTTGCGCCGGAAGATCAGCCGCCAGACCCACCACAGCAACAGCGCCACGACCAGGCTGATCAAGGCGACCAGCGATAGCGCGATCCACGGGTGGGCGAACACCAGCGCCAGGGTGCCGACCACGGCCAGGTCCTCGCCGACCGAGGCGGTCCAATTGGTCACCGGCTCCGGCGAGGTGTTGAGCAGCACGCGCGAGCCGGCCTTGAGCAGGTGGCTGCCCAGGGCGACGCCGGCGCCGGTGGCGAGCGCGCCCGCGCCGAGTTGGCCGTCCGGCGACAGCGTGGCCGCCGCCAGGAACGCGCCCGCGGGCACCCGCAGCAGGGTGTGCAGCAAGTCCCAGCCTGAATCCACGCCGGGGATCTTGTCGGCGAAGAATTCGGCGGCGGCGAGCACGCCTGACACGCCGATCACCCACGGCGACTGGGTCGCCTGCAGGGCCTGCGGCAGATCCAGCCAGCCCAGGGCGCCGGCGATGCCGACCCCGAACACGGTCAGGTAGACCCGGACCCCGGCCAACCAGGCGAGAACTACCCCAATTGCGAACAGGTGCGCATCGGACACGGCGGCAACCCCGCTAGACTTGTCGGCCGAGTATAGAACCACGCAGCGGCCCCCGCCGCCCCCGTCGCATGGCCAAGGCACCACCGCCCCGTTTCGTGATCGTCCAGCAGCAGCCCGACCGGCGGCCCCTGATCGTGGCCGTGGTCGCGGTGGTGTGGCTGGCCTCGCTGGCCGGCGCCTGGACCTGGGCGACCTGGCGCGCCGCGCCGCAGCTGCCCCGGGTCAGCGCCGAACTCGATGCGGTGCGCGCGACCCTGCGCGAGCGCCAGGCGCGCCTGGACCAGCTGGAGCAGCGCGAGGCCACGCTGGAGCGCTCGGATCAGATCAGCCGCGTCGCCAACAAGCAGGTGCAGGGCGCCCTGGCCGAGCGCGAGGAGGAGATCGCCGACCTGCGCGCCGACGTCGCCTTCTACGAGCGCCTGGTCGGTTCCACCGGCAAGCCGCAGGGCCTGAACGTGCATTCCACCCAGTTCTCGCCCGAAACCGGCGGCACCTGGCGTTATCTGATCGTGCTGACCCAGAACCTCAACCGCGGCGCGGTCAGCGCCGGCCGGCTCGAGTTCGCGGTCGAGGGCGTGCGCAACGGCAAGCTGGCCACGGTCGGCTGGAACGAGCTGCACCAGAAGCCGGCCGCGCCGGCGCAGGATTATTCTTTCCGCTACTTCCAGCAGCTCGACGGCAGCGTGATGCTGCCGGCCGGGTTCACGCCGCAGCGCGTGCGCGTGTCCCTGCGGGGCGACAACGCCTCGGTGGATCAGGCGTTCGACTGGCGCAGCGGCGCAACCGTCACCGGGGAAACCTAAGTCATGTTCAAGCCCAACAAACCCACCCAGCTCGCGGCCGGCCAGGTCGACACCATGATCGGCCCGCAGGTGGTGATCCGCGGCGACCTGCAGTTCAGCGGCGGGCTGTACATCGAGGGCCGCATCGTCGGCAAGATCGTCGCCGAACCGGGCCAGCTGGCGGTGCTGACCCTGGCCGAGAACGGCAGCATCGAGGGCGAGGTGCATGCGCCGGTGGTGATCATCAACGGCGAACTCACCGGCGACGTCTACGCCGCCGAGCGCGTCGAGCTGGCGGCCAAGGCGCGCGTGCTGGGCAACGTGCATTACAAGGTGGTCGAGATGATCGCCGGCTCCATGCTGACCGGCCGCCTGATCCATTCGGACACCGCCGGCGCGCCGCGCGCGGGCGCTGAAGCCCCGGTGACCGCGCACGCCCTGGCCGACTGAGGGCGATTGCGCCGGCCCGCGCCGCGCCCTATTAATGGGGCATGGCCCAATCCGAACATAGCCCCGAAGCACGCGATCCAGGGCCGCGCGGTCCCCAGAACGCACCCGCCCACTGGCGTTATGCGGCCGCCGTGGCGCTGACCGCCGTGCTCGCGTTCGGCGGCTGGGGCCTGTGGCGCGCGTTGTCGCCGGCGCCGCCGGCCACGCTCAGCCCCGACGCCGCGCGCGACTTGCGCGCCGAACGCGCCGAACTGGAACAGCTGCGCCAACGCGTGACCACGCTGAGCCGTTCCGACCAGATCAGCCGCGAGGCCAACCGCGACCTGCAGGGCACCTTGTCCGAGCGCGACGAGGAAATCGCCGGCCTGCGCGCCGACGTGGCCTTCTACGAGCGCCTGGTCGGCTCCACCGCCCAGCGCCGCGGCCTGGCCGTGCACGCCTTGCGCGTGCAGCCGCAGAACGGCGGCGCCTGGCATTTCACCAGCACGCTGACGCAGAACCTCAACCGTGGCGCGGTCAGCGCCGGGCGCCTGACGGTGGTGCTGGAAGGCACGCGTGGCGGCAAATTGCAGAAGCTGAGCTGGGACGATCTGCGCCAGCAGCCGAATTCGCCCGGGCTGGCGTACTCGTTCAAGTACTTCCAGCAGGTCGAGGGCGATGTGTTCCTGCCCGCGGGCGTGACGCCGGTGCGGTTGACCGTGCGCCTGACCCCGCAAAGCGGCGCGGCGGTGGAGCAGTCCTTCACCTGGGCCGAGGCCACGCGCGAGGGCAATGGGGCGACGGCGGTGGAGTAGGACCGCCGGCGTTCGCTTTTGCTCGTGATTTCCGCGCAGGCGGGCTCAGCTTTACTTCGGCGCGAACCGAGCATCCAGGGACTTCAGCCGGTGGCTGGGTTTCGCGGAGGAGTGTCAGGGTCGCGGCCTTCGCCTTTGCTCGTCATTCCCGCGAAGGCGGGCTCCGCTTTACTTCGGCGTAAGCCGAGCATCCAGGGACTTCAGCCGGTCGCCCAAGGCCCTACAGCGCCGCTCCAACCGCGTTACCCCCACCCATCGACCGCAGCGTTCGATCCGCGAGCTTGAATGCGCGGCCTTCGCCCCCCATCCTGACGGCATGGAAACCATCACTGCCCTGCCCACGGCGCCGGACTACCAGTCGCTGGAGCGTCCGCTCGAGTTCACCAGCGCGGCCGCGGCCAAGGTGCGCGAGCTGATCGCCGAAGAGGGCAATGCCGCGCTCAAGCTGCGCGTCTACATCCAGGGCGGCGGCTGTTCGGGCTTCCAATACGGGTTCGAGTTCGACGAGCAGCAGGGCGAAGACGACCTCGCCGTGCGCACCGACGAGGTGACCCTGCTGGTGGACCCGCTGAGCCTGCAGTACCTGATGGGCGCCGTGGTCGACTACACCGAAAGCCTGCACGGCGCGCAGTTCGTGATCCGCAATCCGAACGCCAAGACCACCTGCGGCTGCGGCTCCTCGTTCGCGGTGTGAGCGACGCGGCCGACCAAGCGGCGCGCGCGCCCTACGCCTTCGTCGAAGCCGGCAGCGACGCCGCGGTGCGCGCGGCGCTGGATCGTGCCGACCACCTGCGCGACCAGCCCGAGGCGCTGACTGCGCTGTGGCCGCGGGCGCGCGTGATCCTGCTAGACGACTCCGGCCAGGCCCTGGCCGACGACGAAGGCCAGCTGCTCGCCCCCACCGGCACCGAACTCAGCGCCGGTCCGGGCGGCGTGGGCGCGGCCGTGTTTCTGGGCCTGGCGCCCGACGGCGTCGGTTGGTTCGCGCTGGATTCGACCTTGTCCGCGTTCGAGGCGCCGCGCCGGGTCGACCTGCGCAGTGCCGCCGCGCACTGGCCGGCGCTGCATGCCAGCGTGTTCGCGCAGGCGCGCGCGCTGCAGCATTGGCGCACGCGCAACCGCCATTGCGGCGTCTGCGGCGGCGAGGTCGGATTCTCGCGCGGCGGCTGGCAAGGCCGCTGCGGCCAATGCGGCGCCGAGCACTACCCGCGCACCGATCCGGCGGTGATCGTCGCCGTCAGCGATGGCGAGCGCCTGTTGCTGGGCCGCCAGACCGGCTGGCCGGCGCGGCGTTACTCGGTGCTGGCCGGCTTCGTCGAGCCCGGCGAATCGCTGGAGCAGACGGTCGCGCGCGAGGTGCTGGAAGAGGCCGGCGTGCGCGTGCTGCGCTGCCATTACATGGGCTCGCAGCCCTGGCCGTTCCCGGGCGCGCTGATGCTGGGCTTCTTCGCCGAGGCCGGGCCGGACGAGCCGCAGGTCGGCGACGAGCTGGAAGAAGCGCGCTGGTTCAGCGCACAAGAAGTCCGCGAGGCCCAGGCCCGCGGCGAGCGCGCGCCGCGCGAGGACGACGACGGCCCGCTGCTGTCGCCCAGCATTTCGATCTCGCGCTGGCTCATCGATCAGTGGCTGGCGGCCGCCGAGGCACGTGCGCTGCGTTGAGCCACGGTAGAATCGGGCTCGGCCGGGCGCTGCGACGCTTCCGGCCGTGACGGCGGCATGCGCGGACGCGCATCCGCCCACGCATTCATCGGGTACGCCATGCCGGGAGCCGCGCCGTAATGTCAGAAACGCTGATCGCCGCCGTCGTAGCGCTAGTGCTGGGCCACCTCGCGCAGTCGCTGGCGGCCTCGGTGCGGCATTACGGCTGGTACGCCGACTGGCTGCGCTGGTTGGGCACGCGCTTTCCCGAGGACAGCATCTGGCGCGGCCGCTGGGGCATCGCCCTGGCGCTGGTGCCGCCGCTGCTGGCGGTGGGTCTGTTCCAGCTGGCCCTGGACGAGCCGCTGTACGGCCTGGCCGGCTTGGTGTTCGGCATCGCGGTGCTGTTTTACGTTTGGGGACCGCGCGACCTGGACCTGGACGTGGACGCGATCGTCGCCGCGCCGGACCCGGCTTCGCGCCGCGAGGCCGCGGCGCGCCTGTGGCCGCACAACGCGACCCCGTCGCTGGACGGCGGCTCGCTGGTCGAGGCGGTGTTCCGCAACGCGCTGCGGCGCTGGTTCGGGGTGCTGTTCTGGTTCCTGCTGCTGGGCCCGTTCGGCGCGGCGCTGTACCGCCTGACCGAGCTGGCCGCCGAGGGCGAGGCCGCGCAAGAGCTGCCCGGCGAAACCGCCGCGGGCGCGCGCACCCTATTGGCGATCCTGGAATGGCCGGTGGCGCAGCTGCTGACCCTGGCGTTGGCCCTGGTCGGCAATTTCGACACCGTGCTGGGCGCCTGGCGCGAGTCCGGCGGCGCATCCTTGAGCCTGGAAAACCGTTTCCTGGGCGCGGTCGCGCGCGCCAGCGTGAAGACCGAGCTGGCCGAGGAAGCTGCGGACTACGCCGACGAGGCCGGTGCCGCGGCGTACGCGAGTTCGGAACTGCCCGAGCTGCGCGATGCGATGAGCCTGGTGTGGCGCAGCCTGCTGGTGTGGCTGGCGGTGTTGGCGCTGTTCGTGATCGCCGGCTTCGTCAGCTGAGCCTGCAGCCTCGCGCCAACGCGCGAGGGATCAGTGCGCGTCCAGCGCGGCGCCCATGACCGCCAGGCCGCCGAACAGCAGCAGCCACAGCGCGATGCCGATCGGCACGATCACCGCCGAGGCGATCGCCCAGTTGGCCGCGCTGCGCGAGGCCGCGCGCGCGCCGACGATATCGCCCGCGGCGCGCTTTCCGTCGACCTGCGCGGCGTAGACGATCGACACCACGCCCAGCGGCAGGCAGCAGAACAGGGTGGACAGGATCGCCCAGACCAGGTGATTGGGGACGTACTCGCCGTGCGGTGCGTTCATGCGGTTCTTCGTGTTCCGGAGACGTCGCCTGGGCGACAGGGGGCGGCGCGGATCAGCCCGGCGCGAGCCAGCTGAAGGGCCACCAGGGCAGATTGCGCGCGATCCAATAACCGAAGAGCAGGACCAGCCAGAACTTGGCGCTGAGCAGCCCGTCGATGGCGCGCTTGGGCAGGGGCAGGCGGTAGCCCATGCCGTGCGCGATCAGCATCGGCAGGGCCGGGATCACCACGAACAGCAGGGGGTTCATCGCCCAGGCCTGGGCGAGGTCGCCGTGGACCAGTCCGTGCAGGGCGCGGGTGCTGCCGCAACCCGGGCAGTAGAGCCCGGTGAAGTGGAAGAACAGGCAACCGGGCAGCGGACTGTCGGGCGCGTTCGGATCGACGCGGCGCAACAGCCAGACGCCGGCCCCGACCGCCGCGAACGCGGCGGCCGCGGCCGTCGCGTGCCACAGTCGGGGCTGGCGCAGCGCGGTCATATCAACCGCCGCTCTGCATCTTCTGCATCATTTCCATGTATTCGGCGGTGCCGCCCATCATGAAGCTGCCGATGTTGAGCAGCACGCCCAGCGCGACCATCGCGGTGGCGACCCAGCACCAGATCTTGGCGTTCTCGGAGGCCTTGCGCGCGCCTTCCAGGTCGCCCTGGTTGGACTTGCTGTTGACCTGCGAGCCGTAGACGATGCCGACGATGCCCGGCGCGCAGCCGATGATGCAGCACAGGCAGAAGCCGAGCACGGTCATGCTGATCGACCAGGCCAGGTAGTTTTGAATCGGCTGCGCAGGCGCGGCCTGAGGCGGCTCGTACATGGGTGTCCCCTATCCTTGTTGTGTAGTGTGATCGCCGGCACTGGCCGACGCCCCCTCACCCATCCTAGCAGCGGGCCGCGACACCTGTCAGTCCTGAACGGTCGGTCCTGAACGGACCGCGCGGACTAGGCCGCGTCGCCGCGCAGCGTGCGCACCTGCGCCTCCAGGCTCTCGGCGCTGGCAGTGGCACCGTCCACCGGCGCGGCCGCCACCACCTCGACCTGGGCGCGGAAACGTCGTGGCACGCGCATGCGCGACAGGCGCGAATCGCGGTGGCTCCACATGCTGGACCACATCCCGCGCAGCGCCATCGGAATCACCGGCACCGGCTGCTTGGCCAGGATGTGCTCGACGCCGGACTTGAACTTGGCGATTTCGCCGTCCTTGGTCAGCGCGCCCTCGGGGAAGATGCCGACGATCTGGCCGTCGGCCAGCGCGGCCTCGATCTCGGCGAACGCGCGCTGCATCAGCTCGGGATTCTCGCGCGCGCCGGCGATCGGGATCGCCTTGGCGGTGCGGAAGATCCAGCTCATCACCGGGATGTTGAAGATCTTGTAGTACATGACGAAGCGCACCGGCCGCGGGATGCTGGCGCTGAGGATCAGCGCGTCCATGTAGCTGACGTGGTTGCACACCACCAGCGCCGCGCCTTCGTCGGGAATGCGCTCCACGCCCTGCACGCGCAGGCGGTACAGCGTGCGCACCAGCACCCAGCTCATGAAGCGCATCAGGAATTCGGGCACCAGGGTGAAGATCCAGATCGCGACCAGCACGTTGGCGATGGCCAGGGCCAGGAACACCTGCGGGATCGTCCAGTCCAGCAAGCGCTGCAGGGCCACGCCCAGCACCGCGGCCAGCACGATGAAGGCCGCGTTCTGGATGTTCATGCCGGCGATCACGCGCGACAGCTCGTGCTTGGGCGTGCGGCTCTGGATCAGCGCGAACAGCGGCACCACGAAGAAGCCGGTGAACAGGCCGATGCCGACCAGGTCGACGACGATCCGCCAGCTGCCCGGCTGCCGCATGAAGGTCGCGATGTCCACGCCGGTGGTCGCGGCCAGGCCGGTGCGGGCGAAGTAGAGGTCGAACAGGAACGCGCTCATGCCGAACGCGCCCAGCGGCACCAGGCCGATTTCGACCGTGCGCGCGGACAGCTTCTCGCACAGCATCGAGCCCACGCCGGTGCCGATCGAGAACAGCGCCAGCGGGAACACGTACCAGTCGCCCATGCCGAGGTTGATCTCGGTGTAGGTCGGGATGTTGCCGGTCAGCACGGTGCCGACGAACCAGAACCAGGACACGCCCAGGATCGAGTTGCGCACCGCGACCTGCTTGCGCGCCAGGCGGATGATCGCCAGCGATTCGGGCAGCGGGTTCCAATTGATCTTGAGCTCGGGCGCGCCGGCCTCGGCGCGCGGAATCGCGCGGCTGACCAGGTTGCCGGTGATCGCCAGCGCGATGATCGCGCCCGCCGCGACCTCGGGCCCGTGATCGCCGGCGATCTTGAAGATCAGGCCGCCGAAGATCATGCCGATCAGGATCGAGATCGAGGTGCCCATCTCGACCAGGCCGTTGCCGCCGGTCAGCTCCTCGGGCTTGAGCACCGAGGGCAGGATCGAATACTTGACCGGTCCGAACAGCGTCGACTGCAGGCCGGTGCAGAACAGGGCCGCCAGCAGCACCGGCAGGTTGTGGGTCACGAAACCGATCGCGGCCAGCGACATGATCACGATTTCCATCGTGGTCGTGATGCGGATCAGCCGCGACTTTTCCAGCTTCTCGGCGATCTGGCCGGCGGTGGCCGAGAACAGGAAGTAGGGCAGGATGAAGATGGCCGGTGCGAGGTTGGTGTAGAGCGTCTTGTCGGCCGCCTCCACGCTCATGTAGCCGAGCAGGCCGATGATCGCCTGGCGGTACACGTTGTCGTTGAACGCGCCCAGCGCCTGGGTCAGGAAGAACGGCAGGAAACGTCGCTGCTTGAGCAGTTCGAACTGGTTGTGCGCCATGCGGTCCTGCTTTGGGCGTTGGGGGCCGCGCCTGGGGCGCGGCGGGAGCTGTGCGGGGCGAGCCTAGCAAAACCGCCTGGGCGCGGTGTAGCGGGTTCGCAGTGGTAGCGGAAAAGTAGCCTGGTGGAGGAGTGGCCCTAGACCGGTCGCGGCCGGTGATGCGCTGGGGCGTCCGGTGTGCGTGCGGAGGCGGTGACCGGGCCGGGCGCGCTGAAAGCGCCGTCGCGCTCGAAACACCGTGCGCGCATGTCGAAACCGGGTGAAGACGCAGGCCGTCGTTTCGACGCCAGCCAGCTTGGCCTGGCTACTCTCGGTCCGGACCCTTGCGTAGAGGAGATCGCCATGTCCGCGGATACCAAGACGCCGTTGGATCACGTCAATGCGGCGCTGAGCCAGCTCAAGGAAATGCGTCACTACTCCAAGAACTATGTCGAACAGTTGACCGCGCAGTGGCTATTGTTCGACGGCCAGTTGTCGAAGCTGAAGCTGGCCGCGCACATCGAAGACTTGATGGTGCGCCAGGGCGAGCTGTACGACGCCTTGGAGAAGGAGATCGCCGAGCTGGAAGAGGTGGCGGTGTCTCTGCAGCCGGCGCCTGAGGAGGCGGTGGCGCAGTAATCGTTGCGCCGCCTTTAGGTGGCGCCGCCGCTCGTGGTGGCATGGTCGCGGCTCGCGCCGCTCCTGCGAAGAGTGGATAGGTCGTCGCCGTTAAACCAACGAAAACGGCCGGGAGCACGAGCTTCCGGCCGTTCGTGTGGGTGCGACGATACGCGGTTTAGGACTGAGCGCCTTGGCGCTCGCGCTCGATCGCGCGCCAGCCGATGTCGTGACGGTGGAATTCGCCGTGCCAGGAGATGCCGGCCACCGCTTCATAGGCGCGGTGCTGGGCATCGGCCACCGTCTCCCCCAGCGCGCACACGCACAGCACACGACCGCCGGCGGTGACCACCTGGCCGTCGACCAGCTTGGTACCGGCATGGAACACCCTGCTGTCCTCGGGCATCGGCACGTCCCAGGTGCTGATGGGATCGCCGGTGCGCGGCGTGTCGGGATAGTGCTCGGCGGCCATCACCACGCCCAGCGAGGGACGCGGATCCCACTGCGCCTGGGTCTCGTGCAGGCGGCCGTCGATCGCGGAGTCGACCAGGTCCAGCAGGTCCGATTGCAGGCGCATCATCACCGGCTGGGTTTCCGGATCGCCGAAGCGCACGTTGAACTCGATCACCTTGGGCGCGCCGCTCTTGTCGATCATCAGACCGGCGTAGAGAAAACCCGTGAAGGGGATGCCGTCGGCGATCATGCCGCGTACGGTCGGCTCGACCACCTCGCGCATCACACGCGCGTGCACCTCCGGAGTGACGACCGGGGCGGGCGAGTACGCGCCCATGCCGCCGGTGTTGGGGCCGGTGTCGCCGTCATGGACGCGCTTGTGGTCCTGCGAGGTCGCCATCGGCAGGGCGGTGCGGCCGTCGACCATGGAAATGAAGCTGGCTTCCTCGCCGTCGAGGAACTCCTCGATCACCACGCGCGCGCCGGCGGCGCCGAAGGCGTAGTCGGCCAGCATGTCGGTGATCGCGGCCTCGGCTTCGGCCAGGCTCATCGCGACGATCACGCCCTTGCCGGCGGCCAGGCCATCGGCCTTGATGACGATGGGCGCACCCTTCTCGCGCACGTACTCCAACGCCTCTTCGACGTGAGTGTGCACGGCGTAGTGCGCGGTAGGGATCTTGTGACGGGCCAGGAAATCCTTGGCGTAGGCCTTGCTGCCTTCGAGCTGGGCCGCCGCGGCGGTGGGCCCGAAGATGCGCAGGCCGGCGGCGCGGAAGCGGTCGACCACGCCGGCGACCAGCGGCGCCTCGGGGCCGACCACGGTCACCGCGACGTTCTCGGCCGCGACCAGCGCCAGCAGGCCGTCGATGTCGGTGGCGGCCACCGCGACATTGCGGCAGCCGGCTTCGGTGGCGGTGCCGGCGTTGCCCGGGGCGACCAGGACCTCGTCGATGCGCGGGGACTGGGCCAGCTTCCAGGCCAGCGCGTGTTCGCGCCCGCCGGACCCGATGACGAGGACCTTCATACGTGCTCCAGGGAAATAACGGATGGGGAGTGGCACATGAGCCATGGGATTTTACGGCAAGGGCCGCGATGGGATGGTGGCTGTTACCATCGGCGCCGCTACGCCGGGCTTCGGCCCGGGCATGGACGCTGTGGCCCCCCGGAAGGCGGCGCCGCGCGGCGCGACCGAACCCGGGCGCCGCCCGGCAGCGGACGTAGCGGCACGGACGCGGCCCGGCGCTCGACTCTCCTTCGACTCTAATCGGAACCGTCCGCATGGATTGGCTGCTGCACCAGATCGAACTCGCGATCTCTCCCGTCATCGGCGCGATCAACAACCTGCTGTGGAATTACGTGCTGATCTACGGCCTGCTGGCGGTGGGCGTGTTCTTCACCGTGCGGCTGGGTTTCGTGCAGGTGCGGCGCTTCCCGCACATGCTGAAGGTGATCGGACGCGGCACCGACGGCGACGACGCCGGCATTTCGCCGTTCCAGGCGCTGTGCACCTCGCTGGCGGCGCGCGTGGGCACCGGCAACCTCGCCGGCGTGGCCATCGCGATGAGCCTGGGCGGCGCCGGCGCGCTGTTTTGGATGTGGTGCACCGCTGCCGTGGGCATGGCGACCGCGTACGCGGAAAGTTCGCTGGCGCAGCTGTACAAGGTGCGCGACGAGAAGGGCCAGTACCGCGGCGGCCCGGCTTACTACATCGCGCGCGGCCTGCGCGCGCCGAAGATGGGCTGGGCGTTCGCGGCCTGCCTGTTGTTTTCCTACGGCGTGGTGTTCAACGGGGTGCACGCCAACGCGATCGCGCAGTCGGTGGGCGAGACCTTCAAGTTCTCGCAGACCCAGGTCGCGGTGACGCTGGTGGTGCTGACCGGCGCGATCATCTTCGGCGGCCTGCGTTCGATCGCCAAGGTCGCCGAGTGGGTGGTCCCGTTCATGTCGATCGGCTACATCGGCCTGGCGGTGTGGGCGCTGGTCGCGCATTACGACCAGATTCCGGCGGCGGTGATGATGATCCTGCGCGGCGCCTTCGGCCTGGATCAGGCCGCGGGCGGCATCGCCGGCGGTCTGGCGGCGGCGATGCTCAACGGCGTCAAGCGCGGCCTGTACGCCAACGAGGCCGGCATGGGCAGCGCGCCCAACATCGCCGCGGCGGCCACGCCGGTGCCGCACCATCCGTCCAGCCAGGGCTTCGTGCAGGCGCTGGGCGTGTTCTTCGACACCATGTTCATCTGCACCGCGACCGGTCTGATCGTGCTGCTGTCGGGGGTGCTGGGGCAGGGCGGCGACGGCGTGGTGATCACTCAGCGCGCGATGACGGTGTTCTTCGGCGAGTGGGGCGCGTGGTTCGCGTCGATCGCGCTGTTCTTCTTCGCCTTCACCACCATCCTGGGCAACTATTCCTACGCCGAGAGCGGTCTGCTCTACATCGGCGGGGGGCGCAAGTCGTTGTTCGCGCTGCGCATCGTGGCCTTGTGCGTGATCGTGTGGGGGGTGTTTTCGAAGGTGCAGTTGGTCTGGGACGCGGCGGATGCGGCGATGGCGGTGATGGCGACCTTGAACTTGATCGCGGTGGTGTTGTTGGCCAAGGTGGTGGTCAAGTTGACGCGCGATTACGACCGGCAGTTGGACGCGGGCAAGTCGCCGGAGTTTCATATCGCGCAGTACCCGGAGTTGGGCGAGGGTGTGGATCACGAGATATGGAAGGAGCGCACGCCTAAGGCTTGAGGGCGGGTCGCGCTTTGGAGGATCTGCGCTGTGCGCGGACGGCGCGCTTTCTTTGGCGCTTCCTGTAGGAGCGGCGTGAGCCGCGAGCGTGAGTTCCGGCTATTGCGCTTCTCAGGTTCTGATGGCCTCCAAGCTCCGGCGTCGCGCTTTAGCTCCCTCCTTTAACAAAGGGTGAAGCCGTGCGCTTACGAACCGCAGGTTCGTGTACGGCTGAACGCCGGCAGGCTATGCCTGCTGGCCGGGCGGGTTGGGGAGGATTTGCTGTTGCCGTTGTTTCGCTTCTTCTGACCGAAGGTCAAAGGCCTCCGCCTGCTGCGCATGCAGGTCACTTTCTCTTGCTCGCGCTCTCTGTAGGAGCGGCGTGAGCCGCGACCGCGAATCCCGGTTACCGCGTCTGTCCGGCTCCGATAGCCTCCAAACTCCGGCGTCGCGCTTTTAGCTCCCTCCTTTGACAAAGGAGGGTTGGGGAGGATTTGCTTTTGTTCTTGCTCTGTTGCTTCTGACCGAAGGTCAACGGCTTCCGCCTGCTGCGCATGCGGGTCACTTTCTCTTGCTAGCCCAAGAGAAAGTAACCAAAGAGAAGGGCTTGAGCCCAGAGCTCCCGTGTGGCTTCGGTTCTGGCGCGGGGATTTTTCGATAAGACATCCCTGTCTTATCGAAAAACGGCGCGCGTCCTGCGCGCCGCCCTCCGGGTCTACGGTTGGTCGTGTGGCTTCGGTTCTATGGGTTTGAATGCCGCAGCAACTGCAAAATCAACGGCAACGGCAACGGCAACGGCAACGGCAACGGCAACGGCAACGGCAACGGCAACGTTGGCTTCAACTTCAACCGACGGTGTCGAAGGCCGGGTGATAGCGTACGGTGCCGGCTGGGATCGTGCCGTCGAACGGCAAGGCCATGAAGTACTCCGGCGGTAGGCCGGGGTAGTGCAGCGCGGTGTGGTGGCGGAAGCCGAAGCGGGTGTAGTAGGCCGGGTCGCCGGCCACCACGCAGCCTTGGGCGCGCAGGGCGCGCAGGGCGCGCAGGCGCGCCAGGCCGGTGTCGATCAGGGCGCGGCCGATGCCGTGTCCCTGTTCGGTCGGTGCCACCGCGACCGGGCCCAGGCCGTACCAGGCGCCGGCGGCATCGTCGATGCGGATCGGCGAAAACGCGATGTATCCCAGCAGCGCGTCGTCGCGCATGGCTACCAGAGACAGCGTCAAGGCATCGGCGGCGCGCAAGGCGTCGACGATGCGGTGTTCGGTCTGCTGGCTGTGCGGGTGGTCGGCGAACGCGGCCGCGACCACGGCGCGGATCGCGTCGTGGTCGCCGGAACGCTCGTCGCGGAGGGTCGAGGTTTTTATCGGGGCGATCCGTGTGCGTTAGCCGCAAATATGCCGCGACGCGGCCTCAGGTGCCAACACGTTCGCGTTCGATCGCGCGCCAGCCGATGTCGCCACGGTGGAACATGCCTTCCCAGGCGATTCGGGACACCGCCTGGTGAGCGCTGTCCTGCGCGTCCGCGACGGTGTCGCCCAGGGCGCACACACACAGCACGCGGCCGCCGGCGGTCACCACCTGACCATCGACCAGCTTGGTGCCGCTGTGGAAGACCTTCTGCTCCATACCGGTCGAGATGCCCAACCCCTGAATGACGTCGCCGCTGCGTGGGGCGTCGGGGTAGTTCGCCGCCGCCATGACCACGCCCAAGGCCGGGCGGGGATTCCAGCGCACGTCGACGGTGTGCAACTGCTTGTCCAGGGCGGCTTCGATCAGCTCCAGCAGGTCGGATTGCAGGCGCATCATCATCGGCTGGGCTTCGGGGTCGCCCAAGCGCACATTGAACTCGATCACCTTGGGTGCGCCGCTCTTGTCGATCATCAGGCCGGCGTAGAGAAAACCCGTGAAGGGGATGCCGTCGGCGATCATGCCGCGCACGGTCGGTTCGACCACCTCGCGCATCACCCGCGCATGCACGTGAGGCGTGACCACGGCAGCGGGCGAATAGGCGCCCATGCCGCCGGTATTCGGGCCGGTGTCGCCGTCGAACGCGCGCTTATGGTCCTGCGAGGTCGCCAGCGGAAGGGCGGTGCGCCCATCGACCATGGAGATGAAGCTGGCCTCTTCGCCATCGAGGAATTCTTCGATCACCACGCGCGCGCCGGCTGCACCGAACGCGTTGCCGGACAGCGCGTCGGTGACCGCGGCCTCGGCCTCGGCCAGGCTCGTCGCGACGATCACGCCCTTGCCGGCGGCCAGGCCGTCGGCCTTGATGACGATGGGAGCACCCTTGTGTCGGACGTACGCCAGCGCCTCGTCGAGGTGCGTATGCACGGCATAGTCCGCCGTCGGGATCTGGTGACGGGTCAGGAAATCCTTGGCGTACGCCTTGCTGCCCTCCAGGCGAGCCGCCGCCGCGCTGGGCCCGAAGACGCGCAGATTGGCGGTGCGGAAGCGATCGGCCAGGCCGGCAACCAGCGGGCCTTCCGGGCCGATCACGGTGAGGCCGATGTTCTCGCGCCGGGCCAGCTGCAGCAGGCCTTCGGTATCCGTCGCCTGAACGTCGACATTGCGGCATTTGCGCTCCGTCGCCGTACCCGCGTTGCCGGGCGCCACGATGACCTCGGCCACGCGGCGCGACTGCGCCAGCTTCCAGGCCAGCGCGTGCTCGCGGCCCCCGGAGCCGATCACCAGCACCTTGACGACCGACCGTGCGACCGCTGGCTGGATTTGAGCGGCGGCCGCGGGTGCGCTGCGGCTGTCGCGGAACCAGTAAGCGAACCACAGCGCCGGGCTGTACAGGACCATCGCGCCAGCGGCAATGATCAGTGCGTACGATGCGGAGATTTTGCGAAACGCGAATATCTGGCTGTTGTAGGCCTGGATGATCGCGACCATGCCGATCAGCACCAGCACGAAGATCGCCAGTTCCGAACCCAGGAACAGCCGCCAGCGTTCGTCGCTCTGCATGGCGCGGGCATGGTCCTTGCTGAACCTGCTGCGCGCGATCTCGGCGCTGGCATAGATCAGGCTGATGCCCAGGACGATGCGCAGGCCGTTGGAGTTGGGCAGCGCCATTTGTATGAAGCCAACGACGATTCCGCACAGCAGCATCGCCGCGGCGAATATGCCTATGTACTTCAGCATGGACGCAGAGGCCGCGGTATTGGAACGTGAGTACTTGCTCATGGGGCCTGCTGCAGGACTTAGGGGCGGCAAGTACGAGTGCCGCGCCCGCCAGGATCGGGGCGCGGCTGTCGTGCCGATAACGTCAGTGGCGGAAGTGACGCACGCCGGTGAACACCATCGCCAGGCCGTGCTCGTCGGCGGCGGCGATCACTTCGCTGTCGCGCATCGAGCCGCCGGGCTGGATCACCGCGCGCACGCCGGCGGCGGCGGCCGCGTCGATGCCGTCGCGGAACGGGAAGAAGGCGTCGGAGGCCATCACCGAGCCCGGCACGACCAGGCCGGCTTCCTCGGCCTTGAGCGCGGCAATCTTGGCCGAGACCACGCGGCTCATCTGGCCGGCGCCGATGCCGATGCTGCGGTGGTCGCGGGCGTAGACGATGGCGTTGGACTTGACGAACTTGGCGATGCGCCAGGCGAACAGCAGATCGCTCAGCTGCGCGTCGGTGGGCGCGAGCTTGCTGACCACCTTGAGCTCGTCGCGGCCGACTTCGCGGATGTCGCTGCTCTGCATCAGCAGGCCCGAGCCGACGCGCTTGACGTCGACATTGTTGCGGCCGTCGCCGTGCGGGATGCGCAGCACGCGCACGTTGGCCTTCTTGGCGCAGTAGGCCAGCGCGGCCTCGTCGTATTCCGGCGCGATCAGCACCTCGACGAACTGGCGGTCGAGAATGGCCTTGGCGGTGGCGGCGTCGAGCTTGGTGTTGAAGGCGAGGATGCCGCCGAAGGCCGAGGTCGGGTCGGTGGCGTAGGCCAGCTCGTAGGCGTCGCCGCAGGCCACGCCTTCGGCCACGCCGCAGGGGTTGGCGTGCTTGACGATCACGCAGGCCGGACGCTCGAACTGGCGCACGCATTCCCAGGCCGCGTCGGCGTCGGCGAGGTTGTTGTAGCTAAGCTCCTTGCCCTGCAGCTGGGTGAAGGTGGCCAGGGTGCCCGGCACCGGGTACAGGTCGCGGTAGAACGCGCCCTGCTGGTGCGGGTTTTCGCCGTAGCGCAGGTCCATCACCTTGACGAAGTTGCTGTGCTGCTGCGACGGGAACTGCTGGCTGCGCGCGCCGTCGGCGTCCAGCGAGGACAGGTAGTTGGCGATGCAGGCGTCGTACTGGGCGACGCGGTTGAACGCGGCCACCGACAGGGCGAAGCGGGTGGGCGCCGACAGCGTGCCGGCGTTGGCCTGCAGCTCCGCGATCAGGTCCGCGTACTGGGCCGGATCGGTGGCCACCGCGACGCGGGCGAAGTTCTTGGCCGCCGAGCGCAGCATGGCCGGGCCGCCGATGTCGATGTTCTCGACGATGTCCTCGAACGAGCTGTCGGCTTTGGCCGAGACCTGCTCGAACGGATACAGGTTCAGCACCAGCAGGTCGATCGCGCCGATGCCGTGTTCGGCCATCACCGCGTCGTCGATGCCGGCGCGACCGAGCAGGCCGCCGTGCACGATCGGGTGCAGGGTCTTGACCCGGCCGTCCATCATTTCCGGAAAACCGGTGACTTCGGAGACGTCGCGCACGGCCAGGCCGGCGTCGCGGATGGCCTTGGCGGTGCCGCCGGTGGACAGCAGTTCCACGCCTTGCGCGGACAGGGCACGGGCGAGGTCGAGCAGGCCGCTCTTGTCGGAAACGGAGAGCAGCGCCCGGCGGACGGGCAAACGATCGGAGGTCATGCGGGGAGTCGGGCAGCGGAAGGGCGCGGGAATTATAGCGGGGCGGGGCTGCCCACCCGGCCGGTCGGCGGTGTTTGGGGACGCGGTTGCGCCGGTTCGGGGCCAGCCTGCGCCGTGAGGAGCGCCGGGCTGGACCGACGGGTAAGGAATGCGCTACTCCGCCGATGGGCGGGCGGAACCGCCGTCATCGGCGGCGCCAGCGGCTAAGCTGGTGTCCGTTCGCCCGCAAGGGCATGGGGACGCTCAGGGAATGGCATCGATTTACGCGTTGAAGGGGCGCTTCCAGGCGCTGTTGCGGCCGCTGGTGCGCGGCCTGTACGCCGCCGGCGTGACGGCCAACCAGGTCACGTTGTTCGCCTGCCTGGGTTCGTTCGCGGTCGCGGCCTGGGTGCTGTGCGGCGGCGCGCAGCAGCCCGGGGTGTTCGCGGCGCTGCCGGCGTGGATGTTCCTGCGCATGGCCTTGAACGCCATCGACGGCATGCTGGCGCGCGAGCACGGCCAGCAGTCGCGGCTGGGCGCCTACCTCAACGAATTGTGCGACGTGGTCTCCGACAGCGCCCTGTACCTCAGCCTGTTGGCGGTGCCGAGCGTGGCGCCGTGGACGCTGCTGGCGTTTGCCGGCATGGCCGCGCTGACCGAGTTTGCCGGCATCCTCGGTCCCCTGGTCGGCGCGCCGCGCCGCTACGACGGGCCGATGGGCAAGAGCGACCGCGCCTTCGTGGTCGGCGCGCTGGGCCTGGCGTTGGCGTTGGGCTGGGCCGGTGCGCGCGCGACCGAACTGGTCGCGATCCTGGCCGCGTTGTTGTGCATCTGGACGGTGCTGCGGCGGGTGACCGCCGGCGTGCGCCACGGCGCGGCGTCCGCCGACGCCGCAAGCTTGGAGAGTCGTGAATGAGGGAACAGCAGGAACGCCAATACGCCAGCTTCGACGGCACGCAGCTCTATTACCGGCATTGGCCGGCCGCCGGCGAAGGGCCGCGGCGCGCGGTGGTGCTGCTGCATCGCGGCCACGAGCATTCCGGCCGGGTCGCGCACCTGGTCGACGAACTGGGCCTGGACGATTGCGATTTCTTCGCCTGGGATGCGCGCGGCAACGGCCGCTCGCCGGGCGAACGCGGCGATGCGCCGGGGTTCGAGGCGCTGGTGCGCGATCTGGACCGGTTCGTCGCGCATATCGCCGATGCGCACGGCATTGCGGTGGAAGACACGGCCGTGATCGCGCAGAGCGTGGGCGCGGTGGTGGCCGCGACCTGGGCGCACGACTACGCGCCGCGCCTGCGCGCGCTGGTGCTGGCGTCGCCGGCGTTCAAGGTCAAGCTGTACGTGCCGTTCGCGCGCGCGGGCCTGGCGCTGATGCAGAAGCTGCGCGGCAACTTCTTCGTCAACAGTTATGTGCAGCCGCAATGGCTGAGTCACGACCCCGAGCGCGTGGCCAGCTACCGCAGCGATCCGCTGATCGCGCGGCCGATCTCGGTGCGCGTGCTGCTGGGCCTGTACGAGGCCGCCGACCGCATCGTCGCCGATGCGCAGGCGATCCGGGTGCCGGTGCAGCTGCTGGTGTCGGGATCGGACTTCGTGGTCCATCGCGCGCCGCAGGACCGCTTCTACGAGCGTCTGGGCTCGAGCATCAAGCAGCGCCATTTCCTGCCCGGCTTCTACCACGACACGCTGGGCGAGAAGGACCGCGCGCCGGCGCTGGGCAAGATCCGCGATTTCCTGCGCGCGCGTTTCGAGCAGCCGTTGCAGCAGGTCTCGCTGCTGGACGCGCATCAGCGCGGCGACAGTTTCGAGGAGGCCGAACGCCTGGCCTGGCCGCCGGAACGCAATTCGCTGCAGGATCTGCGCTGGCGTTTCGTGCGCGCCGGCCTGCGCTTCGGCGGCGGCCTGTCGGAAGGCATCCGCACCGGCCTGGACACCGGTTTCGACTCCGGCAGCAGCCTGGATTACGTGTACCGCGATCAGGCGCGCGGCGCCGGGCCGCTGGGGCGCATGGTCGACCGCAACTATCTGGACGCGATCGGCTGGCGCGGCATCCGCGTGCGCCGCACGCATCTGCACGAGCTGTTGGGCGAGGCCATGCGGCGCCTGCGCGCGGCCGGCGCGCCGGTGGACGTGGTCGATATCGCGGCCGGCCACGGCCGCTATGTGCTGGAAGCGCTGGCCGGCGGCGCCGACTCGATCCGGCTGCGCGACTACAGCGACCTCAACGTGCGCCAGGGACGCGCGCTGATCGCCGAACTCGGCGCCGGCGGCGTGGCCGAGTTCGAGCAAGGCGATGCCTTCGACCGCGCCGCGCTGGCCGCGCTCACGCCGCGGCCGACGTTGGCGATCGTCTCGGGGCTGTACGAGCTGTTCCCCGACAACGCGCTGGTGCGGCGTTCGCTGTCCGGTCTGGCCGACGCGGTCGCGCCCGGCGGCTATCTGGTCTACACCGGCCAGCCCTGGCATCCGCAGCTGGAGTTCATCGCGCGTGCGCTGACCAGCCATCGCGGCGGCGAGGCCTGGGTGATGCGGCGGCGCTCGCAGGCGGAGATGGACGAGCTGGTCAGCGCCGCGGGCTTCCGCAAGCTCGATCAGCGCATCGACCGCTGGGGCATCTTCACCGTCTCGCTGGCGCAACGGGTCCAGGCATGAGCGACGCCGTCGCGCGCCGGCCCTGGGGTCGCGCATTGGTGTGGCTGGCCTTGCTGGGGCCGTTTTTCTTCCTCAGCTACGGCTATGCGAACTCGGTCGCGGCCCAGCGCGTAGGCGTGCCCAGCGTCGTGTTCGATTGGGAGCACGCGATTCCGTTCTGGGCGTGGACGATCGTGCCGTACTGGTCGATCGACCTGTTCTACGGCATCTCGCTGTTCGTCTGCCGCGACCGGCGCGAGCTGGACAACCAGGCGCTGCGCCTGCTTACCGCGCAGCTGATCGCGATCGCGTGCTTCCTGGCGTTCCCGCTGACCTTCAGCTTCGTGCGGCCGCAGACCGAGGGCGCGTTCGGCTGGATGTTCGACGTGCTGCTGGGCTTCGACAAACCATTCAATCAGGCGCCTTCGCTGCACATCGTGCTGCTGATCGTGCTGTGGGTGCGGTTCGCCCAGCACCTGGGCGGCGTGTGGCGCTGGCTGCTGCATCTGTGGTTCGGCCTGATCGGGCTGTCGGTGCTGACCACCTATCAGCATCATTTCATCGACGTGCCGACCGGCTTGCTCGCGGGCTGGCTGTGCGTATGGCTGTGGCCGGAGGGCGCGCGTTCGCCCTGGCGCGCGACGGCGTGGGCGCGCGATCGCGCGCGCTGGCGGCTGGCGGCGCTGTACCTGGCGGGCGCGGTGTTGTGCGCGGCCTTGGCCTGGGCGCTGGGCGGCGCGGCCTGGTGGTTGCTGTGGCCGGCGCTGTCGCTGCTGTTGGTCGCGGCGAACTATGGCGTGCTGGGCGCCGACGGCTTTCAGAAGCGCGCCGACGGACGCCTCACGCCGGCCGCGCGCTGGCTGTTCGCGCCCTACCTGTGGGGCGCCTGGCTCAATTCGCGGCTGTGGACGCGGCGCGCGCCGCGTCCGGTCGAGATCGCCGACGGCGTGTGGCTGGGGCGCATGCCGGGGCGTGGCGAGGCGGCCGGCTTCGCGCTGGTCGATGTCTGCGCCGAACTGTCGGCGCCGGCGGGGCTGCGTCCGGTGGCGGTGCGGCCGATGCTGGACCTGGTGGTGCCCGAGCCGGCGACGCTGCGCGCGGTCGCGCAGGACATCGAAGCGGCGCGCGCGAGCGGGCCGGTGCTGGTGTGCTGCGCCTTGGGCTACTCGCGCAGCGCGGCGGCGGTCGCGGCCTGGTTGCTGTACAGCGGCCGCGCCGATGGCGTCGAGGCCGCGCTGGCGCGCGTGCGCGCGGCGCGGCCGGCGGTGGTGCTGGGCGACGCCCATGGACGCGCGCTGCAGGCGTCCTATGCTGAGCAGGCCATCACCGCCGCGCCGCTGGGAGCGCCCGCCGCATGACCACCGCTTTCGATCTGCACACGATGGGCCTGCTGCTGCGGCAGGGGCGGCGCCTGAACACGCTGTCGCTGGGCCTGCTGGCCCTGACCGGGGTGTGGCTGTTGTTCGTGGGCTTCGGCTTCGGCGCGCTGCAGGGCTGGACCGCCTGCGCCCTGGTCGCGAGCGTGGCCGCCGGTTTGCTGCAGGTCTACCATGCCGCGCGCGTGGACTTCGATGCCGGGCTGATGCTGGCGGCGGCGCGCGAGGGCGATCCGGCTCAGGCCGCTGCGAGGGTGGATGCCAGTTTGCAGGCGCTGGGCTTGCAGCCGCGCGAGCGCGCCGGTCGCGACTGGCCCGCGCGTTGGCGCGGCGCGCGCGGCCTGCTGCGTCGGCAGGCCGCGTGCCTGGTCGCCCAGGCTCTGCTGCTGGCGTCGGCATGGTGGTGGGCGCCGCAGCCGCTGGAGGTGGATTACGAGCCGGCCGCGTTCGACGACGGCCGTGCCGCCCTGGCTCTGCCGCGGTTGGCTTCCGGGGACGCGTCGCATGCTTAGTGGATGGATCGCCGACGGTTTCAGTTTTGCGATCCGCGCCCTGACCGGTGCGCGTGCGCTGTGGCGCTGCCCGCCGCTGGGGGACCGCCGCGTCTATTACGGCAACCATGTCAGCCATGGCGATTTCGTGATGATCTGGTCGGCGCTGCCGCCGGCGCTGCGCGGCGAGACCCGGCCGGTCGCGGGCGCCGACTACTGGCAGCGCGACGCGCTGCGCCGGTATCTGATCCGCGAGGTGTTCAACGGCGTGCTGGTGGATCGCGAGCCCAAGCCGCCGGACTGCGGCGATCCCGATCAGCGCCGGCACGAGGCCATGCAAACGCTGTGCGACGCGGTCGACGGCGGCGCTTCGCTGATCCTGTTCCCCGAAGGCACGCGCAACCAGGGCGACGGCCTGTTGCCGTTCAAGAGCGGTCTGTATCACCTGGCCCGCTTGCGGCCGGAACTGGAGTTCGTACCGGTGTGGATCGACAACCTGGCGCGGGTGATGCCCAAGGGCAAGCTGCTGCCTCTGCCGCTGCTGTGCACGGCGACCTTCGGCGAGCCCTTGCGGCTGCATAGCGAGGAGGGCAAGGCGGCGTTTCTGGCGCGCGCGCGCGACGCTTTGCTGGCCCTGTCCGGCGACGGCGCGTGCGCGCCCAAGGATGCCGCGTGCTCCTGATCGAACGTCTCAAGGTGTTGCCGCATCCGGTGCTGCTGTTTTTGGGCGTGGCGGGCGTGCTGCTGCTGGCCACGGCGATTTCCGAGTTCCTGCGCTGGCGCGCGCGCGACAAGAACAGCCCGGTGCTGGCCAACTTGACCGCGCGCATCCGCGCCTGGTGGGTGATGGCGGCGGTGGTGGGGGCGTCGTTCCTGATCGGGCGGATCGGCGTGATCGTGCTGTTCGCGCTGGTGTCGTTGTTCGCGCTACGCGAGTTCATCACCCTCACGCCGACCCGGCGCAGCGATTACTACGCGCTGGCGGTGGCGTTCTATGCGGCGCTGCCGCTGCAGTACTGGCTGATCTACACCGATTGGTACGGGCTGTACACGCTGCTGATCCCGGTCTATGCGTTCCTGCTGTTGCCGATCCTGTCCACGGTGGGCGGCGATACCACGCACTACCTGGAGCGTGCGGCCAAGGTGCAGTGGGGGCTGATGATCTGCGTGTTCTGCATTTCGCACGTGCCGGCGCTGTTGAATCTGGACATTCCCGGCTACGAGGGGCGCAATCTGTTGTTGATCGCGTTCCTGGTGATCGTGGTGCAGTCCTCGGACGTGCTGCAGTACGTGTGGGGCAAGTTATGCGGCAAGCGTCTGATCGCGCCCAAGCTGTCGCCGTCGAAGACGGTGGAGGGCTTCGTGGGCGGGGTGGCGTCGGCGACGGCGCTGGGGGCGGCGTTGTGGTGGATCACGCCGTTCACGCCCTTGCAGGCGGCGGCGTTGGCGTTGGTGATCAATCTGATGGGGTTCTACGGCGGGTTGGTGATGTCGGCGATCAAGCGCGATCGGGGGATCAAGGATTGGGGGCACATGATCGAGGGGCATGGGGGGATGCTGGATCGGTTGGATTCGGTGTGTTTCGCGGCGCCGGTGTTTTTCCATCTGATTCGGTATTGGTGGGTGTAGCCGGCCGCTTTGCGCGCATTGCGCGCAGGCCGGCTACACGCCCGGCCAAGGATGGCCGGGCCGGACGGTCCGAAGCCAGCGTCTTCTCGCCATGGATGGCAGCGAGTGGCGGCCTATGCGTCGTGCAGAACGCGCTCATCCCAAGTGGACAGCCTTTGCAGTTGCTTGCCATCCCCGCGTAAGCGGGGATCCAGTGTCTTTAGCACCCTCTTACACGCAAGTTTGGCCTTTGGTTTTTTGCTCCCTCCTTTGGAAAAGGGTGAAGCCGTGCGCTTACGAACCACAGGTTCGTGTACGGCTGAACGCCGGCAGGCTATGCCTGCTGGCCGGGCGGGTTGGGGAGGATTTGCTTTTGTTCTTGCTCTGTTGCTTCTGACCGAAGGTCAAAGGCTTCCGCCTGCTGCGCATGCGGGTCACTTTCTCTTGCTGGCCCAAGAGAAAGTAACCAAAGAGAAGGGCCTGAGCCAAAAGCTCCCGTGTGGTTTCGGGTCTGGCGCCGGGATTTTTCGATAGGACATCCTTGTCCTATCGAAAAACGGCGCGCGTCCTGCGCGCCGCCCTTCGGGTCTACGGTTGGTCGTGTGGTTTCGGTTCTATGGATTTGAATGCCGGAGCAAACTCAACGGCAACGGCAACGGCAACGGCAACGGCAACGGCAACGGCAACGGCAACGGCAACGGCAATTGCCATAAAGCGATAGCTCTTGCTTTTGCCCGTCATTCCCGCGAAAGCGGGAATCCAGTGACTTCAGCGAGCGGCTCGGTTATCGCAGCGGTGTTGCGATAAAGCGGCAGCTCTGCTTTTGCCCGTCATTACCGCGAATGCGGGCTCCTCCTTACTTCGGCGCAAGCCGAACATCCAGTGACTTCAGCGGGCGGCCCGGTTATCGCAGCGGTGTTGCGATAAAGCGGCAGATCTGCTTTTGCCCGTCATTACCGCGAATGCGGGCTCCTCCTTACTTCGGCGCAAGCCGAACATCCAGTGACTTCAGCGAGCGGCTCGGTTCTCGCAGCGTTGTTGCGATAGAGCGGCAGCCCTCGGGCGACAGCAAAGGCAGGCGCAGCTGCTCGCAGCCTTGGGTGGCCGACAGCTGCTTGTTTTATGGTTACTTCGCGCAATCGCGTCCGTGCGGCCGGTCGTCCGCTTCGTGGATGCGTTCATGGCTAAGGCTGCGCAGAGGCTGCGCGTACTCGCGATGGGGTGCCGGCGCGGCGCAGGTGCGCCTGGCGGGTATTACTCCAGCCCGTACTCGCGCAGTTTCTTGCGCAGGGTGGCGCGGTGGATGCCTAGCATCGAGGCGGCGCGGCTTTGGTTGCCGTCGCAGTGTTGCAGGACTTCGGCGAACAGCGGGATTTCGAGTTCGCGCAGCGCGATCTCGTAGAGGTTCTCGGTGCCGCTGCCGTTGAGGTCGCCCAGGTAGCGCCGGATCGAGGTCGCCACGTGGTCGCGCAACGGGACGCGCGGTCCGCTGCGGCTGGCTTCGTTGCGATCGGTTGCGGCGTTCAAGCGGTTCCCCTGGTGCAGTGTCGTCCCGCCGGGCGGGTGCCTGGCGCAGAGCGCGGCGGACGGGCGGGAGGGGGAGTCTAGCGCGCGGGCGTCGCGGGGGACAACGCGACCGTCGCAGTTTTTATTGGAAGTCGAAGGTGAATGCGACGATCCGGGGCGCCGGCTCGACCACGTCCAACTGCACCGTCGCGCTCTGCCCGGGGGCGAGTTCGTCGGTGGGCTTGTGGCCGCGGCGGTAGTCGGCGGGAGCGAATGCGCGCTGGCCGACGTCCCGGCCGTCGACGTCGGACAAGGTCAGCAGCAAGGTCGGCCAACGCTGGGGCCAGCGTGCGTCGTTGCGGAAGCTGGCGTTGACGCGCAGCACGCCCGGCGCGCCGGGGCTGGGGCGTACGTTGCGGCCCAGCATGCTGTAGGCCGTGGGCTCGTGCCACGGCGGCAGGCTGCAGCGCAGCACGCCGCACAGCGCGCTCACCAGCGGGCGCCAGCGGGCGTCGGCGGCCAGTTCCTGGCGCTGGGCCAGCACCAGTTGCAGGGCGAGTGCGAGTACCAGTACGACGATCGCGGCGATCGCGCGCCAATCGCGGCGCGGCGGCGGCGCGGTGGCGGTGCCGCGTACGAAGCTGGGGGCGTCGCGCTTGACGCGTGCGGCGCGGGCGCTGCGCGCCGGACGGGTGCGTGTGTCCGGCAGTGCGGACGCGGCCACCGCTTCTTCCAGGGTCGGCACCGCGGCGGCGACGGCTGTCGCTTCGGCCGTAACAGAATCGGCCGTAACAGAATCGGTCGTGTCGGAATCGGCCACGTCGGCAGCATCGGTGTCGGCGGACGCGCCGTCGGCAGGCGCATCGCTAGGGAGGCCGCTGTCGACAGGCGCATCGCCGGTCGCCGCCGTCGCCGCTTCACCGGTGGAGGCCGCGGGTTCGGCCTCGCTCGCTGACGGCGCTTGGGCGTTTTCGTCCGGCACTTCGGCAGCCGCCGTGGACGCGGCGTCGGCCTGCAACTCGCGCTCGCAACGCGGACAGCGTTGCGGCGCCACGCGCGCGCCGCTACCGCCGGCGGGCAGGATCAGCGCGACCAGGAATCCACAATGGGGGCAGGCGACGAACATCGTCGTATTCAAGCATGCCGACTTCCTTGCTGTCCGCCCCCCGGGTCAACGGCGGCGCGTGCCCGTGACGCGCATCCAGTCTTCGAGGCGGTCGGCGCGCAGGTCCTCGAACGCCTCCGCGTAGCGCGCCAGCACCTCGTCTTCCTGGCCGGCGAGGATGCCGGACAGGGCGATGCGCCCGCCCGGCGCGACGCGCGCGGCCAGGGTGTCGGCCAGCGCGATCAGCGCCGAGGCGAGGATGTTGGCGACCACGATGGGATAGGTCGCGGCCGGTTCGTCCTGCGGCAGGTGCACCTGCATGCGCGCGGCGACGCCGTTGCGCTCGGCGTTGTCGGCGGTGGCGATCAGGGCCTGCGGGTCGTTGTCGACGCCGACCGCGTGCGCGGCGCCGAGCTTGAGCGCGGCCAGCGCGAGGATGCCGGAGCCGCAGCCGAAGTCGAGCACGCGCGCGCCGCCCAGGCTGCCGTCGGCGGCCAGGCCGTCCAACCACTGCAGGCACAGCGCGGTGGTCGGATGGGTGCCGGAGCCGAAGGCCAGGCCGGGGTCGAGGCGGATCACCGCGGCGTCGGGCGCGTCGGCGCCGTCGGGCAGGTCGTGGTTCCAGGGCACGATCCAGGTTCGCGTGCCGAACTGCAGCGGCACGTACTGGTCCATCCAGGCGCGTTCCCAGTCCTGGTCCTGCACGGCGCGGAAGCGTGCCTGGGTCCAGTCCAGGCCGGCGTCGAAGGACTCCAGCGCGGCCAGCAGCACCAGCGCGTCGGTGTCGTGCGGGAACAGCGCGCTGAGCACGATCTCGTCCCACAGCGGCGTCTCGCCGACGCCAGGTTCGAGGATGGCGTGCTCGTCGTCGGTATCGGCGTCGGCGTCCAGCATGGTCACCGCCAGGGCGCCGACATCGTCCAGCGCGGTTTCGTAGCGCGGTTGCTCGGATTCGCGGCAGCGCAGGGTCAGTTCGAGGAAGGGCATCGCGGTCGCAGCGGCGGTCGGGCCGGCATTATCCCACCCCGGCGGCGATTCCGGCCTCACCGGGCCCCGTATCGGCCGTTCGTGCCCTGTACGGCGCCTTCGGCCGGGCGGTTCGGCGCCGGCTGGCGGCTTGCTTTACTATTCGTGCCATCAGGGCGTATCCCGGCTTCCGCGCGCAGCGGTGCGGCGAGGAAGGGCGGCCCGTGCGAACCCGTCTACAGGCGGCCGATACCAGGACCGAATGTCCGATTTGCTGACATCCGAACTCGACAAGCACGCGTCGCCCGCGGCCAGAGCCGGTGGGTTCGCCGCGGGCCGGCCGGTGCTGCTGGTCGCCGCGATGGCGATGCTGGTCGGCGGCGTGCTGTACGCGCGTCGCGGCGCGATCGCGCCGGAGTCGGCGTTGCCGGACGCGACGACGTCGGTGGCCGACAGCGGCAGCGCAGTCGCCTCGACGCGCGCCGCGCCGCACGGCGCCAGTGATGCCGCGCCGGCGATCGCGCGTGCGCTGACGCCGGCCCAGCGCCTGCGCGAACGTTTCGAGCACAGCGACGACCTCTACGGCTACGCCCAGGAGCTGGGCCCGGCCGTGCGCGCGGGCGAACCCGACGCGACCTGGATGTACAGCCGCGTGATGGACTACTGCGCCAGCTATGCCGCGTCGCCCGCCGATTACGGCCGCGACACCCAGGCCATCGCCGGCATGAACCTGCAGACCTCGGCGGCCATGGTCGCGGCGCGCAACCGCGTCGGCCAGCGCTGCGCGCGTTTCACGCCGTCCGACGATCTGTCCTACGCCAACATCGTGGCCACCCGCATCCGCGCGGCCAAGGCCGGCAGCCTGCCCGCGGAAGCGTCGCTGTTGGGCATGGATCAGCCGCTGCAGGCCGATGCCGATTACGTGCGCGACCTGGTCGACCGGGTGCGCAACTCGCTGGACCCGGACGCCTTCTTCGCGATCTCGCCGAAGATGGGCATCGCCTCCAGCGGTCGCCGCAACTTTTTCGGACCGGTCGCCGGCACCCAGTTCTCGGAACTGGCCTGGCAGCTGGCCGCTTGCAGACTGGGGTTGGATTGCAGCCCCAACAGCGTGCTGATGACGACTTATTGCGCCAACGGAGGTATCTGCTCGCAGGATCCCGACCAGGACTTCAACGATTTCGTTTTCGACGCGGCCGTGCCGCGCCAGGGAACCGAAGTGATGAACGACATGGTCAACGGTCTTGTCGGCGGAACGAGGATAACCAAATGAAAGACAAGCGCTTCGTGCACAAGGCCAAACTGCTGTTCTGGGTGCTGCTGTTCGCCGCCTATTCGGTGGGGGCGGCCGGCGTGGTGATCGACGTGCTCGCCGACGACTACAGCGAGCTGTCGCAGGTCGCGGTGACCACCGTGCATTCGCCGGAACAGACCCGCCGCGCCAGTTCGGCGCAGATCGCGGCGATGTACCGCGCGCAGAGCGGCACGCCGTTCTCGTCGTTGCCGCCGGGCAGCACCTTCAAGGTGGTGTGGCCCGACGGTTCCAGCGAGTACGTGATGATCGTCAGCCCGGCGTCCAGCCTGGGCGCGCAGCCGATCCAGGGCACGCAGTCGCGCGTGCAGGGCGGCATGACGGTGCCGGCGCCGGATCTGGGCATGGGCACGGTCGACGTGACGGCGCCGCGCCACCTCGACTGAGGCGCGCAAGCCCGGGCGCGACGCCGTCGCGCAGTGCACCGCCGGAAGCGTTCGGCGCGCGCCGTTGAGCAGATACGACTAGGGCCGCGAATGCGGCCCTAGTGCCGTCCGGAGCCGGCGAAACGGTGGGCCGTCGCGCCGGTTCCCGCGCTCCGCCGCGCTCAGCCGCCGACCAGCTGCACCGCGTCGACGTAGCTGTAGCCGTTCTCTACGTTGTTGGCGAAGGTCAGCTTGACGCTCTTGGCCTGGTAGGCCGTCGGCTCGAACTTGCGCACGATCCAGGTGCGGCCGCCGCGCTCGTCGCGCTTGGTATCGCTCAGGCCGCTCCAGACCGTGTGCGCCTGGCCGGCGCTGTCGATCAGTTCGATCTTGGTGATGCCCTTGGCGCCGTTGCCGTTTTCCAGGGCGACGCGCACTTCGCTGGCGCTGACCGGCTTGTCGTAGCTCAGCTCGATCCAGTCGAAACCGACGCTCTGGTTGTTGTTGCTCCAGGAGTCGTCGTTGGCCGGGCCGGTGGCGTGGAAGGGCGAGTACGACTCGTGCGCGCTGGAGTCCTTGCCGTTGGCCGAGCCGTAGGAGGTGCTGGCCTTGGCCGCGCTCGCCCACTGGCCCTTGGGGTCGTTGAGGTAGCCGTCTTCCATGGTCGCGAAGTCGAGCTTGGCCTGCGCCTTCGCGCGCTCTTCGTCCTCGGCGCTGGGCTCGGCCGGGGCGGCGGCGGGCGCGGGTGCGGCGGCTTCGGGGGCCGGAGTGGCGGCGCCGGCGGCCGCCGGTGCCGGTTCGGCCGCGGGGGCGGCGTCGTCGGCGGCTTTCTTGCAGGCGCTCAGCGACAGGATCGCTGCGGCGGTCAGTACGAAAATTCCGTGTTTCATACGGGGCATACCTGATTGGGGTTGGGGACCGCGCGCGCGGACGGGCTCGTGCGGCGGGCGGGCGCGGCAAAGAGTACGCAAAAAAACCACGCTGGAGCAGGCGATGCGACGGACGCGGCCCACGGTGGGGCGGGCGGCGCTTCTACGGCGCCCGGCCACGAAAAAGGCGGCGCCGGTCGCCCGACGCCGCCTGCGGGATTCGCCGCCGCCGCGATCAGACGATCGAGATCGACTTTTCCTTCTGTTCCTTCAGGCGCTTTTCCAGGTAATGGATGTTCATGCCGCCCTGCTGGAAACCGGCGTCGGACAGGATGCGCTGCTGCAGCGGGATGTTGGTCTTGATGCCGTCCACGACCATCTCGCTCAGGGCCACGCGCATGCGCGCGATCGCGGTGTCGCGGTCGGGGCCGTGCACGATCAGCTTGCCGATCATCGAGTCGTAGTTGGCCGGGACGCGGTAGCCCTCGTAGATGTGGCTGTCCACGCGCACGCCCGGGCCGCCCGGGGCGTGGAAGTGTTGGATCAGGCCGGGGCTGGGCAGGAAGCTGTCCGGGTCCTCGGCGTTGATGCGGCACTCGATCGCATGGCCCGACAGCACCACGTCGCTTTGCTTGATCGACAGCTTGTGGCCGGCGGCGATCATCAGCTGTTCGCGCACCAGGTCGATGCCGGTGACCAGTTCGGTGACCGGGTGTTCGACCTGGATGCGGGTGTTCATTTCGATGAAGTAGAAGCGGCCGTTCTCGTACAGGAACTCGAACGTGCCCGCGCCGCGGTAGCCGATGCGGATGCAGGCCTCGACGCAGACCTTGCCGATTTCGGCGCGCTGCTCGAGGCTGATGCCCGGCGCCGGCGCTTCCTCGACCACCTTCTGGTGGCGGCGCTGCATCGAGCAGTCGCGTTCGCCCAGGTGGATCGCGTTGCCCTGGCCGTCGGCGAGCACCTGGATTTCGACATGGCGCGGGTTCTCGAGGAACTTCTCCATGTAGACCATGTCGTTGCCGAACGCGGCCTTGGCCTCGGACTTGGTGGTCTGGATGGCGGCGTTGAGGTGGGCCTCGGTGTGCACCACGCGCATGCCGCGACCGCCGCCGCCGCCGGCGGCCTTGACGATGATCGGGTAGCCGATCTCGCGCGCGATCTTGATGTTGGTGGCGTTGTCGTCGCCGAGCGGACCGCCGCTGCCGGGCACGCAGGGCACGCCGGCGTCCTTCATCGCGCGGATCGCCTCGACCTTGTCGCCCATCAGGCGGATGGTGTCGGCCTTGGGCCCGATGAAGATGAAGCCCGATTGCTCGACGCGCTCGGCGAAGTCGGCGTTCTCGCTGAGGAAGCCGTAGCCGGGGTGGATCGCCTGGGCGTCGGTGACTTCGGCCGCGGCGATGATCGAGGCCATGTTGAGGTAGCTCTCGGTCGACGGCGCCGGCCCGATGCAGACCGACTCGTCGGCCATGGCCACGTGCTTGAGGTTGCGGTCGACGGTGGAATGCACCGCGACCGTGCGAATGCCCAGCGCGTGGCAGGCGCGCAGAATCCGCAGCGCGATTTCGCCACGATTGGCGATGACGACCTTATCCAGCATGGAGGTCGCCTCAGCCGATCACGAACAAGGGCTGGTCGAACTCGATCGGCTGGCCGCTCTCGGCCATCACCTTGAGCACGGTGCCGGACACGTCGGCTTCGATCGGGTTGAACATCTTCATCGCTTCGATGATGCCCAGGGTCTCGCCGGCCTTGACCGCCTGGCCGACGCTGACGAAGGCCGGCTTGTCGGGCGAGGGCGAGGCGTAGAAGGTGCCGACCATCGGCGCGCGCACGACGTGGCCGTCGGGCAGGTCGCTGGGCTTGGCGCTGCCGCCGGTGGCGGCCTCGGTGGGCGAGTGCATCGGCATGGCCTGCGCGGGGCGCTCGGCCACCGGCGCGGCCTGCATCATCGGCGCCGCCACGGCGTAGCCGCCCTTGGGCGTGCGCGCCAGGCGCACCGATTCCTCGCCCTCCTTGATCTCGATCTCGGCGAGGTTGGATTCCTCGAGCAGGTCGATGAGTTTCTTGATTTTGCGCAGGTCCATGGACGGGCCTCAGGTAGTGCCCCGGACGGCGGGGCGATGGTTTCAGGATTGGGGTGCGAGCCGCCGCAGCGCGGCGTCCAGCGCGTAGCGGTAGCTGTCGGCGCCGAACCCGCAGATCACGCCCAGCGCCAGGTCGCTGAAATAGCTGGTGCGGCGGAAGTCTTCGCGGGTGTGCGGGTTGGACAGGTGGATCTCGATGAAAGGGATCGCGACCGCCGCCAGTGCGTCGCGCAGGGCCACGCTGGTGTGGGTGAACGCGGCCGGGTTGATCAGGATCAGGGCGGTGCCGTCCTCGCGCGCGGCCTGCACGCGGTCGACCAGGACGTGCTCGGCGTTGGACTGCAGGCTCTCGCAGTCGTGGCCGTCGGCCTGGGCGCGGGCGCGCAGGTCGGCGTCGATCTGCGCCAGCGTGGTGCGGCCGTAGACCTCCGGCTCGCGCGTGCCGAGCAGGTTGAGGTTGGGGCCGTGCAGGACCAGGAGCTTCGCCATCGGGACCGGACGGAGGCCTTCAAAGGGCGGCAGTGTGCGTGAAGGCCGGTGTCATGTCCAGACGTTCGCCGCTAAATCGGCGAAGTTGTTACGATTTAAGCGGTTGTTTGAGTGGCGGCTCTAAATTTTGCGGCCTCCGGGGCACGTTGTCGGCGCGATCGCCGACGATGGCGCGGGCAGGCGGGGCGTTCACGCTCGCGGTGCGCCTGCGTGCATCCAGATGTACCACGGAGGGGCGGCCCAGGGTGGCCGGCTCAGTGCGCCGAACGCACCCATTCCTCGAGTTCGCCGGGCTCGAACGGGCCGATCTTCTGCTTCAGCAGCCGGCCCTGCGCCGAGACCAGGGCGGTGTAGGGCAGCACGCCCTTGGGGTTGCCCAGCTGCACGCCGGCATCGCGCGGGCCGGGGCGTTCCAGCAGGATCGGGTAGCGCACCGGCACGCGCTGCAGGAAGGCCTGCACCGCATCGGCGTCGTCCAGCGCGATCCCGACCACTTGCGTGCCGGTCGCGCCTTGGCTGGCGGCGTAGCGGTCCAGCTCCGGCATTTCCTTGATGCAGGGCCCGCACCAGCTGGCCCACAGGTTGATCAGCACCGGCCGGCCCGGATAGGCCGAGGGCAGGCGCAGCGGCTTGCCGTCCAGCGCCGGCAGCTCGATCACCGGCACCGGCGCGCCGCGGGAGGCGACCACCAGGCCCGGCGGCGGCGCGGGCGCGGTCGCGGCGATCGCGTCCTGCAGCACGCGCTGGCCGGCTTCGGTGCGCAGCAGCGGACCGGGGCCGTTGAGCCAGATCCCGAGGCCAGCGCCGAGCACGCCGGCGATGCCGGCCACCAGCAGCACTTTCGCAGTCGAGCCCATCAGCGCGCGCGCCGCACGCGTTCGACGAACTTCGGCGCTTCCTCGTAGCCGAACAGGCGCAGCTCGCGGCGTTCCGCGCCGTTGCGGTAGTAGAGGGTGGCCGGCGGGCCGTGGATGCCCAGGTGCTTCATCAGCGCCGCGTCGAGCTCGTCGTTGGCGGTCACGTCGGCCTTGAGCAGCACGAAACCGGACAGCGCCTCGTGCACCGTCGGTTCGGTGAAGGTGTACTTCTCCATTTCCTTGCACGACACGCACCAGTCGGCATAGAAGTCCAGCATCAGCGGCTGGCCGGCGGCTTGCGCGGCGGCGATTTCGCGATCGAGATCGGCGACCGATTTGATGGTGCGGAACGGCAGCTCGCGGTGCTCGACCGCGCCGCCGCGCAGGCCGGCCAGCGGCCGCAGCGGGTCGTCGCTGCCGGCCAAGGCGCCGATCAGCTGCGCCGCGCCGGTCAAGCCCAGCGCCAGCGCCGCGGTCCAGCCCAGGGTGCGCAAGCCGCCACGGCCGGGACGGCTGGCGATCAAGCCGATGGCCGCGGCCGCGGCCAGCAGCAACGCGCCCCACAGCGCCAGCGTCGCCGGACCCGGCAGGATCCGCGACAGCATCCACACCGCCAGGCCCAGGAACACGAAACCGAACGCGCGTTGCACGCCGACCATCCACGGCCCGCTGGTCGGCAGGCCCTTGCCGGCGGCCACGCCGAACGCGAGCAGCGGCACGCCCATGCCCAGCGCCAGCAGGAACAACGCCGCGCCGCCGAACCAGGGGTCGCCGGTCTGGCCGATGTACAGCACCGCCGCGGCCAGCGGCGGCGCCACGCAGGGGCCGACGATCAGCGACGACAGCGCGCCCATCGCCGCCACGCCGGCCCAGGAGCCGCCGCGCTGGCGGTCGCTGAGCGTGCCCAGGCGGTTGCGCAGCGCCGACGGCATCTGCAGTTCGTACAGGCCGAAGCTGGACAGCGACAGCAGCACGAACAACAGCGCGAAGGCGGCGATCACCCACGGCGTCTGGAACAGAATCTGCAGGTTCGCGCCCAGGCTGGCCGCGATCACGCCGGCGATGGTGAACACCACCGCGTTGGCCAGCACGTACACCAGCGACAGCAAGAACGCGCGCCGCACGCCGATGCCCGGGCCGTGGCCGGCGATCAGGCCCGACAGGATCGGGATCATCGGCAGCACGCAGGGCGTGAACGACAGCGCCAGACCCAGGCCGAGGAAGCCCAGCAGCGCCAGCCAGCGGTTGGGGCCGGACAGGGCGGCGGCGAGCAGGCTGTCTTCGGCTTGTTCGGGCGCGTTGCCGGCGGCGCTAGCGGTGCCGGTGGTGGACGTTGCCGAACCCGCGGCGACACCGGCGGCCGTGGCGTCGGCGGCCGTCGCCGGTGCCGCCGGGGTCGAAGCGTCGAGCTTGGCGGCGGCGTCCGCATCGGCGGTCGCATCGGCCGTAGCGGCCGTCGTTGCCGCGGCCGGTTCGACCGGCGTGAGCGTGCCGCGCGGCAGGTCGATCGCGATCTTGCGCGTCATCGGCGGATAGCAGATGCCGTCGGTCTGGCAGCCCATGAAGTTCGCGGTCAGCACGAACTTGGCCGCATCCTCGCGCGTGCGCCGCAGCGGCAGCGGCACGTCGATCTGGTCGAAGAACACCGTGACCTGGCCGAAGTGTTCGTCGCGATGCGCGGTGCCGCGCGGCCATTGCGGCGCGCCCAGCGCGATGCCGGCGCGGGTCGCGGCCGCGTCGAGCTTGAGCGAGGTCTTGTCGCGATACAGGTAATACCCGCGCGCCGGCGTGAAGCGCAGCAGCAGGGTGTTGCCGTCGCCGGCGATGGCCTCGAAACCGAAGGCCTGCTCCGGCGGTAGCGGCAATGCGTCGGCGCCGGCCGCGGCGGTGGGCGCGCCGCCGAGCAGGCCGCCGCCCAGCGGCGGTGCGCCGCGCGCGCCGGCGTTGCCGAACGCGACCAGCGGTTCGTCGCTGCCGGCGGCATTCGCAGCGGTGGACGCGCCGGCCGCGGGCAGGTTCACGCTGAGCTTGCGCGTCTGCGGCGGATAGCAGATGCCGGCGTCGGCGCAGCCCTGGTACTTGATCTGCAGTTCCACGCGCGTGGCGCCGGCGCGGCCGGGCAGGGTCGCGCTCAACGTGTCGCGGTAGGTTTCGACCTCGCCGAAGAACTCGTCCTTGTGCTTGTCGCCCTTGGGCAGCTGCAGCGCCTGCGCGGCGAACGCCGGGTCGGCCTTGACCGAGATGCGGTGCTTATACAGGTAGTAGCCGTCGGCGATCTTCCAGCGCAGCACGATGCGGTCGGCGGCCGGCGCGTCGGCGCTGAGCACGAAGGCCTGGTCCACCGGCAGCAGGTCGGATTCGTCGATCGCCAGCGCGGGTCCGGCCAGCGACAGGCCGAAGGCGAGCATGGCGGCGGCGTACACGGCACGCGCGCGCCGCAGGAAAGCTTGGGGTTCAGTCATCGTCACGGGTCTGTTCGGCCACCCAGTGCAGGTACTGGGGCAGGCCGCCGCAGGCTTCGACCGCGACAGCCTCCGGCAGTTCATAGGGATGCAGCGCCCGCAGCCGATCGATCAGGGCGTCGAGGCGGTCGGCGCTGGTCTTGATCAGCAATTGCACCTCGTCCGCGCTTTCCACGGCGCCCTGCCAGCGGTAGGTCGAGCGCAGGCCGGGCAGGCGGCTCACGCAGGCGGCCAGGCGCTCGCCCACCAGGGCCTGCGCGATCGCGTCGGCGCTGGCGGCATCCGGGCAACTGCTGAAGACCAGGCGGACGGGCGAGGGTGTGGGCATGAGGGGCGCAGTGTAATGCCCGGCTCCGGGCGCGGCGACCGTGGACCCGGCCACGCACTGTTCCGCGCTCAGCCGCCGGCGTGTTCCGACAGCAAGCCCTGCCAATGCGCGGGCCGGCCGATGGATTCCTCCAGAAAGTCGATGAAGGCCTCGACCTTGCGTGGCCGGTACTCGCGTCCCGGGTAGACGGCGTAGATGCCGATCGGGATCAGGCTCCAGTCCGGCAGCACCTCGCACAGGCGGCCGTCGGCCAGCTCCTGCGCGACGGCGAAGGTCGCCGTCTGCAGGATGCCGCCGCCGTGCACCGCCGCATCGACCAGCGGCACGCCGTAGTTCGAGCGCAGGCGGCCGCGCACCGGCACGCGCAGGGTTTCGCGGCCGCGATGGAATTCCCAGGTCGCGACATCGCGGAACAAGGTGTAATGCAGGCAGTCGTGGGCGACCAAGTCGGCCGGCGCGCGCGGCGCGCCGCGACGCTGCAGGTAGTCGGGCGAGGCCACCAGGATGCGGCGCGTGTCGGCCAGGCGGCGCGCGACCAGGCGCGAATCGTCGAGCGCGCCGATCCGGATCGCCAGGTCGTAGCCCTCGCCGATCAGGTCGACGTAGCGGTCGTCGAACTGCGCGTCCAAGGCGATCGCGGGCCAGCGCTGCAGGAACGCCGGCAGCCGCGGCATCACGTACAGGCGGCCGAAATTCATCGGCAGCGACACGCGCAATTCGCCGCGCGGCTCGCCGGCCAGATCGTGCACGCGCTCGCCCGCCGACGCGATCTGCGCTAGCGCCGGCGCGATCTGGGCGTAGTAGTCGCGGCCCGACTCGGTGAGGCTGAGGCGGCGCGTGGAGCGGTTCAGCAGCTTGGCGCCGAGGCGGGTTTCCAGCGCATGCAGGCGGCGCGTGATCGCGCCGGTGGTCACGCCCAGCTGGCGCGCGGCGGCGGTGAAGCTGCCCTGGGTCAGGATGGCCTCGAAGGCTTCGAGCTCGGCGTACAGGCCGCCCAACATTATTGATTTTCCGTCAATGATCAGTTGATGGGCTGATCCTATATCGGTTATCGATTCAACAATAGCCTGTGTCTCCCCGATCCGGAGACCGAACCATGCACGCCTACCACCTGCAAGGCCGCACGCTGGACAGCCTGCGCCGCGTCGACCTGCCCGAACCTGCGCCCGGCGCCGGCGAGGTGCGCATCCGCACCGAGGCGGCCTCGATCAACTTCCGCGACTACGCCCTGGCCACCGGCGCCTATCAGCCTGAGCTGCCGCGCCCGTTCGTGCCGCTGTCGGACGGGGTCGGCCGCATCGAGGCGTTGGGCGCCGGCGTGCGCGGCCTGGCCGTGGGCGAGCGCGTGCTCGGCCACTACACCACCGCCTGGCTGGATGGCGGCTTCCGTTCGGACAACCACGCCAGCAAGCTCGGCGGCCCGCGTGACGGCTGGCTGGCGCGTTCGATCGTGCTGCCGGCCACGGCGGTGCTGCCGGCACCGGCGTTCCTGAGCGCCGCCCAGGCCGCGACCCTGCCGGTGTCGGGCCTGACCGCCTGGGCCGCGCTGCGCAAGCTCGATCTGGCGCCCGGCGCGCGCCTGCTGGTGCAGGGCAGCGGCAGCGTGTCGCTGATGGCGCTGCAATTGGCGGTGGCGCGCGGCCTGCGGGTGATCGCGACCAGCGGCGATCCGGCCAAGGCGCAGCGCCTGCGCGCGCTAGGCGCGAGCGCCGTGATCGACTACCGGCAGCGCCCGGACCTGGGCGCGGCGGTGCGCGAGCTCAGCGACGGCCGCGGCGTCGACGGCATCGTCGACGTGGTCGGCGGCGCGGGCTTCGTCGAACTGTTGGCGGCGGCGGCCGACAACGCGCACATCGCCATCGTCGGTTTCCTTGGCGGCTTCGAGGTCGCCGGCAATCTGATCGGTCCGATCATGGCGCGACAGCTCAACATCCACGGCGTCAGTGTCGGCAGCGCGCGCGATTTCGCGCAGTTCCTGGCCGAGGTGGAGCGGCACCGCATCGAGCCGGTGGTGGGCGAGGTGTACGGCTTCGACGATGCGCCCGCGGCGATCGCCTCGGTCGCGCACCAGCGCGCGTTGGGCAAGCCGGTGATCGTGTTCGATTGAGGCTGCGGTGCGTCCACCGGTGCCGGCGGGGAAGGGCGCCGACGCAGCGGCCGACGTCGGCAGCGATGCCGCTGGGTCGCTTCCGCAGAACGCCGCAGCGACGCGAACGGCGGACTCGTCGCGTTATGCTTGCGCTCGGATGATTGCTCAGGATTCTGCATGGCGTTGCGTCAGGGACGATGGTGGTTTTCGCTGTGCCTGCTCGCCGGCACGGCCTCCGCGGCGGAGCGTCAGGAGTGGTTGCCTTTCATGGGCAACGAGCTCAGCCAGGCGCACGCGATCCATCTGGCCGCGCTCAAGCAGCGTCCGGACGGCCTGCTGCAATCGGCCAGCCGCTACCCGCGCACCTCCAGCGCCGGCTGGACCGCCGAACAGAGCGAGCGCGGTTGGTACGAATACCTCGAACGTCTGATCGATTGCGAGACCGGTCTGTACGTCGACACCGCGTTGTCCCTGCTCGATCGCGATGACCGCCCGGTCGCGCGCCGTGAAACCAGCCGCGACGATCAATTGCAGCAGATCGCGCTGACCCAGCAGGACGTGCGCGGTCATCGCTGGCCCGGCAACAGCGAGATCTGGCTGGCCTGCGCGGCCGCTCGCTCCCCCTCGGTCGGCAACGACGCGCGGCCGGCGATCGTCGAGGCGGACGGCCGCTACGACTACGACTACCGCGCGATCGGCGATGCGCCGCCGCCCGACGGCGACGGCCTGTTCGCGCGCCTGCGCGCGCAGTACGACGAAGGACTGGCGCGCTACTCGCTGCCGGCGCCGGCCACCGCGGGCCAACCGGCGGCCGCGTTCAAGGGCGAGCGCTGGGCCACGGTCGGCAGCCAGACCGGCGCCTGGGACATGGCCGGCCTGCGCCACCGCGGCGGCGGCATCGTCGAGGCCTCGCAGCGGGTGGCGTACGACCAGCGCCGTCCGTCGAATGTGCCCGAGAGCGCGGACCTGCGCATCGACTACAAGGTCGACTGCCGCAGCGGCTTGATGGTGCCGGTGACCAAGTCCTACTACCTGCCCGCCAGCGAACAGCTGCTGCAACGCGGCTCCACGCCGGTGTTCGACACCTTGAGCGAGTTGACGCAGCAGGCGGCGTGGAGCGATGCCTGGACGCCCTGGCTGGGGCCGCAGCTGCCCGGTCCCGCGGCGATGCTGTGCACCGCCGCCGCCGCGCGCTGCAACGGCGGCAAGACGCCGGCGACCGTGTTCGAGATCGATCCCGACGCGCTGCCGAACGCGAGCGGCGCGCCCTTGGTGCTGGCGGCGCGCGCGCGTTGGCTGGCGCATCGCGATGGCTTCGTTCCCTCCTGCCCGATCGGAGTTCCCTGATGCGTGTTGGTTCCCTGGCGTTGGCCGCTGCCTTGTCGTTGGCGAGCTTCGCCGCCTCGGCGCAGGACGCGCCGCTGCAGATATTTACCGTCAAGAACGAACTGACGCGCTGGCGCGGCGACGGCCTGCGCGATGCGCAGGGCCGCGTGGCGCTGGTGCCGGCCGGCCTGCTCACTGCGTTGGCCAACGGCGGGTTCCTGGCCCAGCGCGATGACGCGTTCTGGTTGTACGACGCGCGCGGTGCGCGCGTCGGCGGCCCCTACGACAGCCTGGAGGCGGTCGATCCGGCACTGGACGCCTTGATCGTCGGCGTCGGCGGCAATCCGGTGCTGGGCGGCGACGGCGGCCTGATCGACGGCAGCGGCCGCGAACTGATGGCGCCGGTCTACAAGGGGTTCCGCTATCTGCCAGGCACGCAGTTGTTCGCGTTCGAACAGGCGCGGCGCTGGGGCCTGGCCGACGCCAGGGGCCGGGTAGTGGTCAAGCCGACCCTCGACGGCATCAGCGACGCGCCCGGCGCGGTATTGGTCGGCGATGCGGGGCAGCAGGGACTGATCGATCGCGCGGGACGCTATGTGGTGCCGCTGGGTGCGTCCACGGTGTCGTCCCTCAACGACAGCGCCGGTGCGGCCACGGGCTATTTCGACGTGTGCGATCAGGCCGGCGCGGTCTGCCGCGGCGTCGACAGCGCCGGCCGGCCGATCTTCGGCGGGCGCAGCTTCTCCGGTGCGACCTTCCACCGCGACATGTCGCGCTGGGTCATCACCGACGCGCTGGAACCGGCAGACGCCGCTGCGAGCGATGCGCCGGCCGCCATCGGCGTGGGGATCACGCCGCGCAAGGTGATCGCCGACGAGCAGGGCCGCACGCTGGCGACCTTCGACTGCGACTACCTGTATCGCGTGGGCGGCTTGTTCCGCGCCGCGCGCGCCAAGGACGATACGGGCGGCTGCATCTGGGGACTGGTCGATCGCGACGGCCAATGGCGCGTGCCGGCGCGTTACAACTCCATCGAAACGGTCCGCGATGCCGCGGGCGTGAAGGCGGGGGCGGCGGTTGCCGACGACTACGTGGTCGGCATCGATAGCGAGGACGGCAAACGGCTGTACGGCGTGCTGGCCGCGGACGGCAGCGAGATCCTGGCGCCGCGCTACGAGCAGGTGTTCAACCGTTATCCCGAACTCGGACTGTATGTGGTGCAACAAAACCGCAAGGTCGGCCTGGTCGATCGCCAGGGCCGTTGGCGCCTGGAGCCGACCTACGGCGAGACCGGGACCAACACCGACCTGCATCCGCCGTACTTGTTGTTGAGCGATCGCGACGACGACGGCGACGGCCCGCGGCGCGAACGCGACACCATCGTCGACGCACGCACCGGCAAGCCGGTGTTCGCCAGCGACTACGACTACCTCGGCGTCGAGTACGACTTCCGCTGGGAAAAGCTGGGCCTGCCCTGGGAGGAGTTCGCCGTGGTCGTCGCCAGCCGCAACGGCAAGTACGGCGTGCTCGATCTGCAAGGGCGCGTGGTCGTGCCCTTGAAGTACGACAACCTGCAGGGTATGGACGCCTGGGGTCGCTTGCAGCCGACGCTCAACGAGCGCGACCTGCCGCTGGTGTCCGGGCTGGATGCGCAACGCAGCACGCGCCTGCACGACGCCGTGTCGCGGCAGCTGCGCGCGGAGCCGGCGCCTTACGCCAGCCCGTGGACGCCCTATGCCGGCCGCTACGTGCCGGCCGACTACCGCAGCGCCGAACAGGTGCGCGCAGCGGTCGCGGCCGGCCGTTTGTCGCGCGCGGTCGCGCCGATGCTGCTGCTGGACGAGGACGCGGCGATCGTCGATCTGGACATGATCGCGGGCAGACAGCGGCCCAGCTTCGATTTCGTGCAGTACTACTGCGCGCGCGATCAGGGCTTCGACCTGCTGTTGCCGCTGTCGGCGGGCGTGGAAGAGGCCTGCGAAGATCCGGCCGCGCCGAAACTGGAGTTCCGCGCCGGCGCCGACGAGAGCTGGAATTGCGGCAATTGCGCGAAGAGCGGATTGCCGTCGCGTTGGGTGCGCATCGATCCGGCAGCGGATCCGGCGATGCCTTGAGCCACACGTGGGGCGGCGTAAGCCGTGGCCGCGTCGCAGCCGAGGTGGCACGGTCGCGACTTGCGGCGCTCCTGCGGACGGACTGCGCTGCGCCTTGGGCTGAGTGCCAGGCATGGCAACAGGCCCAAACGAACGAACGCCCGCGTGTGCGGGCGTTCGTGGTCCTGCGATGGAGCGTCGCTTACGGAATCAGCGTGCAGCTCGGCGGCTTGGCCGAGGTGAACAACGCGTTGCTCGCCCATTCCGGGTGATCGATGAAGGGGTTGCGGTTGCCCTGGAAGCTGAAGATCACTTCGTTGCGCTCCAGTTCCGCGGCGTCCACCGGATCCTGCGTGTGCCAGGCCAGCAGCGTGCTCAGCAGGCCCATGTAGGCCGGCGAGGACGAGGTGATGACGATCTGGCTGCGGTTGTCGGTGAGCTCCAGGTCCGGTTCGCTCTGGCCGGTCACCGGGTGGGTGCCGCCTTCGTAGCGGATCGCCATGTACATCACCGCGCGCGCCATGTTGCCCTTCATGTGGTTCCAGACCTGGAACGAACCGGCGTTGCCGTCGGGCGTCTTGACCCAGTTGGAATTGCCCGGGTACACGCCGCTGCCGCCGCCGTAGCCGGCGTTGGCTTCGGTGACGCGTTCGCCGCAGCCGCTGGCCAGGGTGCAGTCCGCGTACGGCTTGTTGCCGCGGTCGGCGTTCCAGGTGGCGTCGGTGAGGTACAGCATGTGGGTGTCGGTGTAGGGGCCGTGCGGCAGGCCGAGGTTGCCGGTGGCGCTGCCGAAGCCCAGCGAGTTGGGCCAGGTGTGTTCGCGGTTGTACTTCAGGCCGCTGCCGCTGCCCGCGCGGTCGGTGACCTTGAGGTAGCTGCGGTTGCGGTAGGCATCGAGGATGCGGCCCGAATTGTTCGGGTCCTCGTCGGCGATTTCCAGGATGGTCCAGGTGTTGGTGGTGCCGCCGCTGTACGGATAGACCGTGTGGCCCTTGATGGTCTCGTGCAGCGAGCAGCGCAGCTGGCTGGCGCTGCTGGTGTTGACGTGCGCGTAGTAGCCGCCGCCGCTGCCGCCGCTGGCGACGTTGAAGTTCACCACGGTGTTCGCCGCCGGATGCGCGCCGCCGCTGTCGGTGACCTGCGCGGCGACCACGGTGTAGGTGCAGCTTTCGCCGGCGACCAGGGCGGTGCCGGTGGAGGCGGTGAAGCTGGTGCCGCTGGACGGGTAGGTCAGCGCGACCGTGCCCGAGCTTGCGCAGCTCAGCGTGAGCGCGCCGCTGCCCAGGGTCACCGCTTCGCTGAAGCTCACCTGCAGATCGCCGGCGGCGGGGAAGCTGTTGCTGCCGCTGGTCGGCGTGGTCGAGGTGACGGTGGGTGCCGGGTTGGGCGTGGAGAAGGTCTGACCGGCGTTGCAGGCGCCGAAGCTCTGCGTAGCCGAGGGCTGCCAGGCGAAGTTGGCGTAAGCGCTGCCGGTGCCGGACAGGCGCAGCGAGGTGCCGGCCGCCGTCGAGCCGCTCTCGGACACCGGCAGGTTGCTGCTGGTCATGCCCGAGGCCGGACCGCCCGATGCGGTGATCGCGCCTTCGTAGCTCAGGAACTGGACCACGTTGCCGCTGCCGTCGACCAGGGCGAAGCCGTCGTTGCTGCCGTTCTGGATGCCGTTGGTGGGATAGCTGAGCACGGCGATGCGCACGCTGCCGCCGCAGGCGACCACGCTGCCGGCCGGCAGCAGGTCGTTGTCGTAGCTGGTGGCGGCCGAGGGCGTGGCGCCGTTGTACAGGTAGATGCGGTAGTTGCTGAGGGTTTCGCCGGCAGTGGCGACCACCTCGATCTTCTCGCCGACGTCGCCGCTGGAGGTGGCGTCGTCGTAGTGGAATTCGTTGATGAAGACGGCGGCCGGCGCGGCGGTGGGCAGCGCGGCGGCCAATAGCACGGCGATGCTGGAACGACGTAATGACAACGACATCGGGCGACTCCCTTTCCCCAGGTGGTCGCGCGAGTCTAGTCGGCCTTTGTGACATCGCCTGCCGCAGCGCAGCAGGCGCGGTCGTTCACAGCACCACGCGGCTGCCCTTGGTGAGGGTGGCGCGCGGGCGGCCGGTGCGCAGCTCGGCCAGCTGTTCGGCGATTTCCACCAGCGGCGCCTTGGACTTGGTCGGGGTGTCGCGGAAGGCCACGATCAAGCGCAGTTCCAAGGGATCGTCGACCAGCAGGGCCTCGGCCGCGGCCACCGAATCCATCTCGGTGTCCGCCGACAAATTCATCTTGCCGCGCCCTGTGGCCAGCCATTCGAACTGCACGCCCGTGATCAGCGCGACCTCGCGCAGATGGGCCACGCTGGGGAACTTGCCCTGTGCGCTTTCCCAGTGCCCGACCGCGCTGCGCTGCACGCCCACCGCCGCGCCCAGGGCCGCTTGCGACATGCCTGCATGGCGCCGCGCGAGCCGAATCCGTTGTTGTGGCGTCATCCTTACGCTCCTTGTTGAGGGGTTTTTGCCTACAAAATAGCCATTTGCTACCACCGGTCACTAGGCGACCGATAGTGAGAATACCTTGTGTGCTTTCGGTAGCAAGTTGAGCCCGAAGGGGGGTTCAAAGTCAATGGCGACGGCGTTCAGCCTTTCGCGATGCCACCAGGAGTCGGCAAATTTCGCGACCGGGGACCTAGAAAATGTGACGTGGAGTGAACAACATCCACTCACGCCAACAAGGACGTCGGCAAACGACACGAGGTCGGTTCGGGGGAAGGGGCGCAGGATCGCGCCATGCTGAGGACGGCCATCTCCGCACCAAAGAGCGCGTTCCACGGGACGCGCTCTTTTCTTTTGGGCGATCCGAACGCAGTGCCGCCGCAACGCGGCGCACCTGCACGCACCTGGTTTTCGTCGCCGCGCATAACGCGGATCGCGGCGTTTCTCCCCATGCCTTTCCGACGCCGCGATTCGCGCTTGTTCGCAGGGTCGCGCCGGCCGCGTCGTCGTGGCGTAAAGGCGTGAGCGGCCGCGCCGTTCGACACGCCATCGCGACACGCCGATCGCGACGCGTCCCCGCCTGCTGCCTGTAGGAGCGGCGTGAGCCGCGGCGACCGCCAACCCGCACCGGCGGCGCAGCCTCCGGATCCCGCACGACCCGCCGACTCCCGCGCCTTGGGCGCGCGCTCGACGGCCGCCCCGTCAGGCGCCCCGGCCCCGAATCCCGGACGGCTCCGCAGGCCGCGCTGGCGCCGTCGCTCGCCGGGCGCTTGAAAAGCCCCGTCCCCGCCCCATCTCCTGGCTATCCCGGTCCGCCGGGCGTTTTTGTCCCCGGCATTGGCACTCTGCTGGGGCGACTGCTAAAATTCACGTTCTTTCTCCACCCATTCAGTCACTTACAGAGGTCGTCATGAATCTCAAGCCGCTCTATGACCGCGTCGTGGTCAAGCCGATCGAAGCCGACGAAATTTCCGCCGGCGGCATCATCATCCCGGACGCCGCCAAGGAAAAGTCGACCAAGGGCGAAGTCGTCGCCATCGGCGAAGGCAAGGCGCTGGACAACGGCAGCCTGCGCGCACCGAAGCTCAAGGTCGGCGACAAGGTCATCTACGGCCAGTACTCGGGCAGCTCCTACAAGCAGGACGGCATCGAATACAAGATCCTCAAGGAAGACGACGTTTTCGCGATCGTCGGCTAAGCGCCGCGACGGGGCCCACGCGATTCGAGTAGCGCTTGCGCTGCGATTCCGCCCCGTACGCCCTCCGCTCTTCCTCATTCCCAATCCCTAATTTCGGAGTTTCAAAATGGCTGCCAAAGAAATTCGTTTCGGTGAGGACGCACGCGCCAAGATGGTGCGCGGCGTCAACGTGCTCGCCAATGCCGTGAAGGCCACCCTCGGCCCGAAGGGCCGTAACGTCGTGCTCGAGAAGAGCTTCGGCGCGCCGACGATCACCAAGGACGGCGTGTCCGTCGCCAAGGAGATCGAACTGGCCGACAAGTTCGAGAACATGGGCGCGCAGATGGTCAAGGAAGTCGCTTCCAAGACCTCCGACAACGCCGGCGACGGCACCACCACCGCGACCGTGCTGGCCCAGGCGCTGATCCGCGAGGGCATGAAGGCGGTCGCCGCCGGCATGAACCCGATGGACCTCAAGCGCGGCATCGACAAGGCCGTGGTCGGCGCCGTCGAAGAGCTGAAGAAGATCTCCAAGCCGTCCTCGACCAGCAAGGAAATCGCCCAGGTCGGCGCGATCTCGGCCAACTCCGACGCCGACATCGGCGACCTGATCGCCCAGGCGATGGACAAGGTCGGCAAGGAAGGCGTGATCACCGTGGAAGACGGTTCGGGCCTGGAGAACGAGCTGGACGTGGTCGAGGGCATGCAGTTCGACCGCGGCTACCTGTCGCCGTACTTCATCAACAACCAGCAGTCGATGCAGGCCGAGCTGGACGATCCGTTCATCCTGCTGCACGACAAGAAGATCTCCAACGTGCGCGACCTGCTGCCGGTGCTGGAAGGCGTCGCCAAGGCCGGTAAGCCGCTGCTGATCGTCGCCGAGGAAGTCGAAGGCGAGGCGCTGGCGACCCTGGTGGTCAACACCATCCGCGGCATCGTCAAGGTCTGCGCCGTCAAGGCGCCGGGCTTCGGCGACCGTCGCAAGGCGATGCTGGAAGACATGGCCACCCTGACCGGCGGCACCGTGATCTCCGAGGAAGTCGGCCTGCAGCTCGAGAAGGCCACCATCAAGGATCTCGGCCGCGCCAAGAAGGTGCAGGTCTCCAAGGAAAACACCACGATCATCGACGGCGCCGGCGACACCGCGGGCATCGAAGCGCGCATCAAGCAGATCAAGGCCCAGATCGAAGAGACCTCTTCGGACTACGACCGCGAGAAGCTGCAGGAGCGCGTGGCTAAGCTGGCCGGCGGCGTGGCGGTGATCAAGGTCGGCGCTTCGACCGAGATCGAGATGAAGGAAAAGAAGGCTCGCGTCGAAGACGCGCTGCACGCCACCCGCGCTGCCGTGGAAGAAGGCATCGTCCCGGGCGGCGGCGTCGCGCTGCTGCGCGCCAAAGCCGCGATCACCGGCCTGAAGGGCGCCAACGAAGACCAGAACCACGGCATCCAGATCGCCCTGCGCGCGATGGAAGCCCCGCTGCGCGAGATCGTGACCAACGCCGGCGAAGAGCCCTCGGTCATCCTCAACAAGGTGCAGGAAGGTTCGGGCGCGTTCGGTTACAACGCCGCCAACGGCGAGTACGGCGACATGCTCGAGTTCGGCATCCTGGACCCGACCAAGGTCACCCGCACCGCGCTGCAGAACGCGGCGTCGATCGCCGGTCTGATGATCACGACCGAGGCGATGGTCGCCGAGCTGCCGAAGAAGGACGAGCCGGCGATGCCGGGCGGCGGCGGCATGGGCGGCATGGGCGGTATGGATTTCTGATCCACCGTTCGCCGTTCGCGCGAAACGAAAAACCCCGCCGCGAGGCGGGGTTTTTTTTGCGCGTTACCAAGGCACCGAGGCCGGTTCGGCCGATACGCCCTGCGCGGGCATCCTCACATGAACGAGGGTCGGGTCGAGCTGGCGTGCTCGATCGTAAACCGGGTGGTCATGCCGATGACCTCGAAGTAGCTCGCCTGGCCGAAGAACGGCGTGAACCTCATGGTGGGACCGTTGCGCCGCACGCCGCCGATCGCGCCTACGCGCAGGCGCACGCTGTCGCCTTCTTGCAGGCGCTCGCCATGGAAGCGCAGCGTGGTCAGGTCGATGCGGCGGTGTCGTCCCGTCGACAAGCGGCCCAGGCTGTTGGTCTGGCTGATCAGCCGATCGTCGACCAAACGCTGGATGACGAAGCGCAGGACGAAAATGGCGTTGTTGACGATGACCAGATGCTGGTTCGGCACGTCTCGATCATCGGGATGTCCAAAGCGTTGCATGGCTTAGACCTCGTGCGCAGGAAGGTGGGCAAGCTAGTGTTGACGGACCGAAAACGCCAAGGTCGTGCCGCGCACCTCGAAGCGCGCGACCTCGCCGCTGGGCGCGAACGCCACCAAGGGGCCGTTGCGCCGCACTCCGCCGACCGCGCCGATGCGCAGGCGCACGTGATCGCCGACCTGCAAGGCCTCGCCATGGAAACGCAGCGTGGTCAGATCGATTCGGTAGGTCTGATGGGCCCGCATGCGGCCGAGGATGCGGGTCTGGCTGATCAGTCGGCCGTCGACCAGGCGTTGCACGACGAAGCGCGCCACGAAGGCGCCCATGTGGGTGTAGTCGATGTAGTGGTAATGCGGTTCCGATTCCCCGGACGCTACTGGCGTGTGCATGGCAGGCCCCCCTCCCGTGTGCGCAGCAAGCTGTTTGCGGAGTCTACGTGAAGACCAGCGGTCCCGGCGGTGGTTCCCGGCCGCGTTGGCCCCGCGCGATTCGGCGGATTGCTTGGCCGGTCCGCGTCGATGGGCGGCACGCGCGTTTACCGCCGCCCTCGCATGAGCGGACAATGGCGGCCTGATCCAGCAACGGAGGCGGGATGCGATCCAGCCGGCGGTTCCCCCAGACGATCGTGCTCGCCCTGGCCTGGCTGTTGCTCAGCGGCTGCGCGGTGGTCTCGGTCAAACAGCACAAGGCCGGCGATGCCGCGATCGCGCGTCGCGCCGACGTGCTCAGCAGCGGCAAGCTCAGCGCCGACGCGGCCACCACCCTGGCCGCGGCCGGCCTGGACAGCGATGTCTGCACCCGCGATCCGGCGCCCTGCGCGCAGCAACTGCGCGACGCGGTGCCGGTGGAGGCCTGGCTGGCCACCGCCGCCGAACTGCACCTGGCGCGCCTGCAATCGGACAAGCAGGCGCAGGCCGCCGACGCGCCCCTGCGCACCCAGCTCGCGGCCGATGCCGCGCGCTGGTCTTACGCCTATTTGTTCCTGACCCCGCGCACGCCCGAGCAGCGCGTGTTCGAATCGCGCCAGCAGCGTGTGCTGGCGATCTACAACCGCGCGGTCGAGCTGCTGGCCCAGGCCACCTTCGAGGCCAGCCGGGCCCAGGGCGGCGTCGGCAGTTCGCCGGTGCGGGTGGGCGAGCTCGAGACTACGGTGGTCCTGCACGGCTTCGAAGCCAGCCAGCTCAGCAGCCAGCCCGACGAACTGCTGGCCTCCGACACCCTGGGCTTCGACAACTTGCGCGCGGTGTATCGCCGCGACGGTTTCGGTTCCAGCGTGGTCGCGGTGTATCCGCGCCCGCAGCGCGATCCCGACCAGACCCAGGTCGCCTACCGCGACACCCGCTACTTGCCGGTGACCGTGACCATGCGTTTCCCGGGCGACAGCCTGGATGCGGTGTTGGCCAGCCGTGAGCTGCGCGTGGACGCGTACAACCCGTATCGGATCGACAGCGAAACCATCGCCGGGCGCACCGTGCCGCTGGCGGCGAATTTCTCAGCCGCTTACGGCGTGTGGCTGGCGCGTTCGGACTTGGCCCGGCTGAGCCTGGCCAGCCTGCTCAAGCCGCGTCAGAGCACGGTGTTCAAACCGCGCGTGTATCTCAACCAGCCTTACGATCCGGACAAGCGCGTCATCATCCTGGTGCATGGCCTGGCCAGCAGTCCCGAGGCCTGGGTCAATCTGGCCAACGAACTGCTGGGCGACGACGAGCTGCGCGATCACTACCAGGTGTGGCAGGTGTTTTATCCGACCAACCTGGGCCTGCTCGCGAGCCGGCAATCGATCGACGCCGCGCTGCAGTCCACATTCCGCCACTACGACCCGGACGGCAACGATGCCGCCAGCCACGAGGCGGTGCTGGTCGGCCACAGCATGGGCGGTGTGATCGCGCGCCTGTTGGTCAGCGACAGCGGCGAGCGCGTGCTCGATGCCAGCCTGGCCTCGTTCTCGCCCGAGCAAATCGCGCGCCTGCGCCAGGAGCCGCTGGTACGCGGTTTGACCGTGTTCACGCCGATGCCGCAGGTCGGGCGCGTGGTGTTCATGGCGGCGCCGCACCGCGGCGCGGGCGTGGCCGATGGCTGGGCCCTGCGGGTGGTGCGCAAACTGATCGGGCTGCCGTTCGAGGTGCTGCGCGAGACCGCCGAGCTGGCGCAACGCGCCGACGTCGACGATCAGGCGCTGCAGAAGATCGGTTTCCGCAAGGGCCGGCCGCCGACCGGGCCCGACGATCTGAGCCCGACTTCGTGGTTCATGCACGTCACCGAGGGCGTGACGATGGAGCCGGGCCTGCCGTTCCACACCATCGTCGGCCACAAGGACCCGGCGGTGCCGCTGGCGCAGTCCAGCGACGGCTACGTGCCGTACGCCAGCGCGCATCTGGACGGTGCGGTCTCGGAGTTGGCGATCGCTTCCGGCCACAGCGTGCAAGAGACCCCGCAGGCGATCATCGAGCTGCGCCGGATCCTGCGTGAGGACGAACGCGCGCACGCGAAGCATTGAGGCTGCGGCGCGCTACTGCGGCGCACGAAGCCGATACCCGCGCCGGTGCGGTTGTCACCGCACCCTAAGGCTCGCGACGCATGAAGAGCGGCGTCCCGTAGGATGCGCAGAGCCAAAGGCGAGCCGCATCGTCGCGACTCGCCCGGCTCCCGCGCCGATGCGCTGGTCACCGCGCCCTACGACGCCCCGTCTTCAATGATGACGGCTGCCGTCGATCCCGCCGCCCTTGCCGTCGGGCACCAGCACGCGCACGTTCTGCATCATGCCCTGGTCCTCGTGTTCGAGGATGTGGCAGTGCAGGACGTACTCGCCGATGTAGCGCTGGTAGCGCGTGCGCACGTACACGCGGTAACCCTTCTTGACGAACAAGGTGTCCTTCCACACGCCCTTGGTGTTGGCGTACTGCGGATCGTTCTTCTCGCCGGTGACGCTGACGTCGTTGCCCTGCGGGTCGAGGATGCGTGAGACCTGGAACGGATTGACGTGGATGTGGAAGGGATGGCCGCCCAGGTCCGAGCGCAGTTCCCATTCCTCGATGTCGCCCAGCACCAGGTCGCGCGACTTGGTCGGGTCGTAGGGGAAGCCGTCGATCTTGTACACGTTCGGCGTCTGGCTGCCGTCGATGTCGAACACCAGTTCCTGATGGCCGGTGAGTTCGCCGTCGCCGATGTCCGGGTGCGGCACGAACGCATCCAGGCGCAGGCCGTCGCGCAATGCGGCGACGATGCCGGCGCGCAGGTCGGCTGGCATCTGGGTCTCGGCGGCCGCGACCAGGCGGTCGGTCACGTAGGCCGGCAGCTGCGCGATCGGCCCGCCGCTGCCGGCGGCGACGTTGGCCACGCCCAGCAGCTGACGGTCTTCGGCGGCGTTGGTGATGCTGGCGCTGGCCGGCGCGGCGGCGTCGATCACGCAGTACTGGCCGGCCTGGGGGAACACCACCAGCGCGTCGCTGCGGTAGCCCGGCTGCAGCACGTTCTCGTTCTTCTGGATCGCGCGCGCATGGCTGAGGCCGTCGGCGGCGACTTCGAACTGCGGCACCACCGGGCCGGTGCAGTTGCGCGCCACCCAGTTGTCCAGCGCGGTGCCGGACAGGCCTTCCATGCTGGTGTGGTTGGCGCGCAGTTCGCGCAGCTGCAGGTTGATGGTGTCGCGCACGCCCGCGTGCAGCAGGCGCCAGCGCTCGATGCGGCCGGCGACCAGGCCGGTGAAGGTCGGCAGCACGTCGCCGTTGATGCTGGTGTGGCGACCGGACTGCACCCAGGTGTCGACGGTCGCGCCGGGCTCGAAGCCGAACTGGTCGTAGCCCTCGATGCCGCCGATGTCGCCCGGGTCGCAGACCCAGGCCACGGTCTGACCGGCGGCGTTCTTGCTGACCTTGATCTTGTTGGTGGTTTTGTCGCGGCAGGCGTAGGCGACCTGCTGGAACAGCAGCAGGCGCTCGGGCATCGCGCTGCCGTCGGGGTCGCGCAGCAGGGTGTCGAGGTCGCCGGTGCGGCCGGCCGCGGGCAGGCGGTTGCCGCGCACCAGCAGCGCGCCGGCCATGCCGCTGGACACCTGCAGCGCGGTCGAGCCGTGCAGGTGCGGGTGGTACCAGTAGGTGCCGGCCGGGTGGTCGGCGGGCAGGTTGTACTCGTACTCGAACTTCACCCCCGGGCGCAGGGTCAGCAGCACGTTGTCGCTGTTGCCGGTGGGGCTGACCCACAGGCCGTGCGAATGCAGGTTGGTGGAGTTGAAGCAGTGCGGGATGTTGATGTTCTTGGGCGTGCAGGCCGGCTGCTCAGGCAGGTCGTTGTGCAGGCGGATGCGCACGGTTTCGCCGGGCGAGGTAACGATGGTCGGCGCCACGAACGGCACGTCGGGATTGGTGCCGGGGCTGTGATACGAGCGCAGGTTGACCTCGTCGTAGCGCTGGCTCTCCGGGTTCCAGATCCGCGAGCGGGTGTAGGCGATGCGCAGGTCGAGCGTGGCCTCGTGCGTGTCCAGCGGGCGCGCGCCGGCCGGGGTCAGGCTCAGCAGCGGCTTGGCGGCGTCGGCGGAGCGCAGCATGCGCGCCTGCACGGGCTGGTCGAGGTCGCGTTCGTCGGCTGCGTCCTGCGCGGCCAGCGGTGGTGCCAGCGCCAGCAACAGGGCGGCGAGGAGGGTGCGCCGCGCGATCGGCGCGCGGAGATGGCCCGGTGTGGCCAGGGGAGTGCGTTCCATGCGGCGTAGCTCCTGCGGTCGATGTGGATTGGATGTGCCGCAGGAGCATAGCCCGGCTGTGAAGACGCGCAGCGGCCGGCAGCCGGGGGCGCCGGCCTGCCGATACGCGCGAGTGCGCCCCGACGGCGTCGCGGCGTTGAATGAGAATTGCCGGAAATAGCGCACATTTGCGCGCCAGAACGCCGCATGCGCGCGGCATGCGGCGGGTTTGAAAGCGGACGCGTGCGGCTGGTCGCGCCGCCGCCGCGCCGACCGCCGATGCCGTGGCACCGACGGACGGTCGCGCGGACTTACATCGACTGCGCCTGGCGCTGTTCCCGCAGCGGCGCCGGCTGCGCCGGGGCCTGCTGATTGAGTGCGTCGAGCTGGCGGAACGACTCTTCGGCCGACGGCGCCTTGTCGGTGGGCACGCCGACCCGGACATGGGCCGGATCGCTAAGCCCGCCCTGGACCAGGAACGCGGTCTTGCCGACTTCCTTGGTCACCGGGTCCACGCTCAAGGCGACGTGGTCGGGGCTGGTGATGCCGTTGCGCTTGCCTTCCACGGTCATGCCGGCGGCGATGCGGTCCAGCTCGCCCTCGGACACGCTGCGGCCGTGGCGCGCGAATTCGCCCTCGACCTTTTCGCGGATGCCGGAGAACAGCTTGTGGTCGGCATGCTCGGCGCTGCGCGGATCGACGCGGATGTGCGAGTGCTGATCGTCCAGCAGCGCATCCAGCGGCGAGTTGATGTTGACGTGCGCGTGCGTGGTCTTGGTGTGGTCGAAGTGGCCGGGCTTGGGCGTGCTGGTGCTGATGTCGACGTAGGGCTGGCGGCCGGCCGAGTTCGCGCCCAGATCGACGCCGTTCTGCTCCATCAGGCTTTCGTTGAGCTTGAGCTGGGTCATGTTCAGATGCACCGCCGGCTTGCTGCCGTCGGCGGTCTTGCCATGGGCGTGTTCGAGCTGGCTGATGTAGCTGACGTAGCTGGCGCCGTAGTAGTTGGCGTAGTCCGAGTTGCCGTTGTGGCCCAGGCGCGCCTGCGAACCGGGCATGTCGAAGTAGTACTTGCCCATCGCCTTGATGTTGTCGGCGCTCTGCGCCATCGACAGGTCGGCGCCGATGGTCAGGTCGGCCTTCATCGCGTAGGTGAAGTTGGGCGCGGTGCCGCTGCGGGTCATGAAGTCGCCGGCGCGGCCGGGCGAGGACAGGTACACGTCCTCGATGGTCGCCGTGGGCTTGGCCTGGCGCGCGGCGCCGACCAGGGCGTTCCAGCCGGCGATGTGGGCCTTGGCCTCGTCGTCGCGGTTGGTCTGGATCATCTTGCCGACGATAGGCGTGTAGTCGTGCACTGCCGCCGGGCTCTTGGCCATCGCCGTGGCTTCGGTGGCGAAGGTCGACAGGGCGGTGGCGCGGTCGCCGCGGAAATAGCCGTGCTGCACTTCGTGGCCGAGCACGAAGGTCATGTTGCCGGCGTTGTAGGTGCCGCCGGGCGCCTTCTCCAGGCCCTTGATCGGCAGCAGCATGGTCTGGTCGCTGCTGCGGTAGGCGCCGCCCGCATGCGGGTCGGTGAGCGCGGCGAACGACTTCAGGTGGCCCTTGTCGACCACGTCGTTGAGCTGCGCGAGTAGGGCCGGCGAGCCGTTGATCGTGGCGGTGAGGTTGGTGACGGCTTCGGCGCTGACGCCGGGCTTCTTGCCGAAATCGTCGATGAGTTTCTGCAGGTCTGCGCTAATGGGCATGACGGGATCCTTCCCTTACTCGACCGTGATCATCTTCACGCAGTGGTGGCGAACCTTCTCCGGCGTTTCGTCGGATTCGCCTTCGATGTAGACCTCCAGCGACAGCGTCGGACGCTGGAACCGGTAGTGGTCGACGCGGCCGTGCTCGCCGTAGCTGACGCTGTCTTCGAAGCCCATGCCCTTGAGCGCCTCGGCGTACTGCTTGTAGTCCATGCCGCAGATGGCGGTCATCGGCGCATGGCCTTCGCCGGTGCGCGAGAAGTCGAAGATCAGCTTGTTCTTGTCGTCGCCCGGGGTCTTGCTGACGTACAGGTTGTAGGCCCAGTCCGGGGTGAGCTGCGCGCCGGTGCCGAAGGCGTCGGGGCGGCTGGCCGCGCGTTGGATCGACAGGCCGGTCTGCTGCTCGACGTATTCGGGGGTGAGCTGGTCGCTGGACTTGAGGCCTTCGATCAGCTTGAGCACGCGCCGGCTGACTTCGTCGCCGGACAGCGTGGCGTTGGCGGTGGTCATGGATTCCTCCTTGATGGATGTCGGTTCGTTCTTGCCCGGCGACACGTGCGCGCAGGCGGCCAGGGCGAGGCCGCTGAGCGGCAGCACGCACCAGGCGGTAAGGGCGTTGGGGGATGTGGAGCGGGGCGGCGGCATGGCGTCTCCTCCGTGGACGCTGGGGGTTTCCAAGTTATAGATCATGCGCTGAGACCTATACAACGAGAGAACCGCGTCGAAGCGGCCACCTGCGTTGCGTTCTGGCCTGAGGGCGCGCCGGTCCGCGTTGCCTGTCCACAATCCCGAATCAGGAAACGCGCATGGCCCGCACGCCTCTGTACTCGTTGTTGCGCCGCGCGGCGCGGATCGCGCGCGCGTCCCTGCACACGCCGCAGGCGGCCGACGAGCTGCAGGACTACGCGCGCGAGCGCCGCACCGACCTGCGCCGTCGGCGCCTGCTGCAGGGCGCCGGTGCCGGCCTGATGCTGGCCGGCTGCGCACAGGCGCCGCCGCGCGCGTTGACGTCCGCGGGCGACGAAGTGGTCGTGGTCGGCGCCGGCATCGCCGGCCTCACCGCGGCCTGGCGGTTGCGCCAGGCCGGCGTGCGCGTGCGCGTCTACGAAGCCCAGGGCCGGGTCGGCGGACGCATGCTCAGCCTGCGCGACCATTTCCCTGACGGCCAGGTGATCGAGCTGGGCGGCGAGTTGATCGACAGCAACCACGCGCGCATCCGCGCCCTGGCCGGCGAACTGGGGCTGACCCTGGACGACCTGCTCGCCGGCGACAGCGATGCCGACGCCTGGTACTTCGACGGCCGCCGCATCGGCGAGCGCGAACTGGTCGAGGCCTTCGTGCCGGTCGCGGCCCTGATCGAGCGCGACCTGTCGCGCCTGGGCGACGGCGACATCACCTACCGCGACGCCCAGGGCGCGCAGGCGCTGGACGCGCTGTCGATCGCGCAATGGCTGGACGCCAACCAGGTCGGCGGTTGGCTGCGCAAGCTGATCGACGTGGCCTACACCACCGAGATGGGCCTGGCGATCGAGCAGCAGTCGGCGCTGAACCTGCTGACCTTCATCGGCACCGGCGGCGACGCCTTCGCCGTGTTCGGCGAAAGCGACGAGCGCTTCCACGTGCGCGGCGGCAACGACCTGATCGTGCAGCGGCTGGGCGGCAAGCTCGAGGACGCGATCGAGCAGGGGCAGGTGTTGGAGTCGGTGCGCGTCGAGGCCGGCGGCTATGCGCTGTCGTTCCGGCGCGGTGCGGCCTCGCGCACGGTGCGCGCCAAGCAGGTGGTGCTGGCGCTGCCGTTCACCCTGCTGCGCAAGGTCGAGATCGCCGCCGAACTGCCGCCGGTCAAGCGCCGCGCGATCGACGAGCTGGCCTACGGCAGCAACGCCAAGTTGATGATCGGCTACGACCGCCGGGTCTGGCGCGAGCAGGGCGGCAACGGCGCCTCGATGAGCGACCTGGCCTACCAGACCAGTTGGGACACCACGCGCAAGCAGGCCGGCGCGGGGGGCGTGCTGACCAACTTCACCGGCGGCCAGCACGGCCTCGACCTGGGCCGGGGCACGCCGCGCGAGCAGGCCGACGCCGCCACCGCGGCGCTGGACCGGGTCTTCCCCGGTCTGGCGCAGGCGCGCACCGGCGCGCGCGAGGCGCGGTTCCACTGGCCCAGCCATCCCTGGTCGCTGGGCAGTTACGCCTGCCTGCGCCCCGGCGACTGGACCGGCCTGCGCGGGGCGATGGGCGAATCGGTGGGCGGCCTGCACTTCGCCGGCGAGCATTGCGCGCTGGACACGCAGGGCTTCATGGAGGGCGGTTGCGAGTCCGGCGAGACGGCGGCGCGGGCGGTGCTGGCGCAGCTGGGTTTGGCACCGCTACGGCATGCGGCGGCCCCTATTCATGTAACTGCCTGAATCCTGGGCTTTTTTGAACTGGCGGGTATCGTTTTGCAGTGCAGCGTGCAAAGGGGATAACGTTTCCTTCACGATCGCCCCGCATCCCGACGTGGGGGAGGGAGCAGGCCCGCAACCGGTTCGACCGGGGCGGGCTTTTTTATTGCGCGCGCTTTTGTACGCGATCGGCGCCACGCCCCGCGCCGCTGCCCCACGCGACATACGGTGGCCGTTTTCGGCCGCGAATCCGTGCCTTGAGACCCCTTCCGCATCGGCCTACGCTGCGCACGCACGGGGGTGACTGTGACGTAAATCACTCTTATCCAGGAGTAGAGGCTATGAAAGCTTGGACATTGGCCTTGTGCGCGACCGCGCTGGTGGCGGGCAACGCGCATGCGGCGACTTACGTCGTACAGGCGAAAGCGCTGAACTTCAGTCCCGCGCTGGCCGCCAAGATCGCCGCCGCGGGCGGACAGGTACAGGCGCGCTACCCGCAGATCGGCGTGGCGATCGTCGAGGCCGACGACGGCTTCGCCGCACGCGCGATGCAGTTGAGCGAAATCGAATCGGCGGCGCGCGACAGGGTGCTGCAGTTCGAGCAGCCGACCGTGGTGAGCGGACTCAGCCTGGGCGAGAACGCCGCCAGCCCGCCGAACACCGGCGACAACGACACCCGCTTCGACCTGCAGTGGGGCCACACCGCGATCCACGCCACCGACGCGTGGGCGCACGGCTATCGCGGCGCCGGCGCGGTGGTGGCGGTGCTGGATTCGGGCGTGGACTGCGCGCATCCGGACCTGGTGCCGAACCTGCTGGCCAACCTCAACACCTCGTTCGTCGCCGGCGAAGGCGCCTGCGCGACGCGGCCGTTCCCGGCGTTCAACCACGGCACCCACGTCGCCGGCACCATCGCCGCGGCCGACAACGGCGTCGGCATCATCGGCGTGGCGCCCTCGGCCAAGTTCTTCGCGGTCAAGGTGCTGTCGGAGTTCACCGGCAGCGGTAGCTTCGCCGGCATCCTGCAGGGCATCGTCTACGCCACCGACAACGGCGCCGACGTGATCAACATGAGCCTGGGCGTGAGCGGCGGCCTGCCGATCGCCGCCGACACCAAGGACTTGATCAAGGCGATGCAGAAGGCGGTGCTGTACGCGCGCCAGAACAACACCATCGTGATCGCGTCCACCGGCAATGAGGCGATCGATTTCGACCACGAGACCGATGCCGACGGCAACCGCCTGATGTCGTTCCCGGGCGGCGTCGAAGGCGTGATCGGCATATCGGCGACCGCGCCGATCGGCTGGGCGCTGAACTTCAACACCAACCTCGACATTCCGACCAGCTACACCAACTACGGCAAGCGCACCGTCGACTTCGCCGCGCCGGGCGGCGACTCGGTGTATCCGGGCAACGAGAACTGCACCGTGGCCGGCCTGTTGCGGCCGTGCTGGGTGTTCGACCTGGTGTTCAGCGACAGCACCGGCGGCTTCTCCTGGGCCGGCGGCACCAGCATGGCCTCGCCGCACGCGGCCGGCATCGCGGCGCTGGTCATCGGCGCCAACGGCGGCGAGCTGCAGGTCTCGCGGGTCGAGGACGCGCTCAGGCACGGCGCGGCCGACCTGGGTGCACGCGGCGTCGACGAATTCTTCGGCAAGGGGCGCGTGAACGCCGACGACGCGCTGCGCTAGCCGTTACCGAGCAGGGGTGCCGCGACCGAGGTGACCGGGCGCGGCGACGGACGCCCGACCGACACGTGCGGCGGGCGTCCGCTTTTTTTTGAGAGCGCGCGTGGCGAAGCGTCGCGACCGCCATGCGATCATCGGCGCATGTCCGAACCCGCCGTCGTTTTCTCCGATGCCAGCGAGCGCGCGCTCGCGCGCCTGCGCGCGTCCGCGCCCGACACCGCCGCCGCGCTGGCCGATCCCGAACTCGCCGCGCGGGTGGCGCGCGTCGCGGCGATCAGCGATTTCGCCGTCGACACCCTGGTCCGCCAGCCCGCGCTGCTGCAGGCACTGGCCGCCGACGACGGCGCGCAACCCTGGCCGCTGCCGGAGCTGCTGCCCGAGCAGCGCGCGGATTGGGGCGGCGTGCTGCGCCGCTACCGCGCGGCCGGCTCGACCCGGCTGATTTGGCGCGACGCGCTGGGCCTGGACGAGGTCGACGCCACCCTGGCCGGCAGCACCGAACTGGCCGAGGTCTGCCTGCAGCGCGCGCTGCAGGCGCTGGAGGCCGAGTTCGCGCAGCGCTACGGCGTGGTCCGCGACCGCGACGGCGCGCAGCAGCGGTTGGTGGTGTTCGGCCTGGGCAAGCTCGGCGGCGGCGAGCTCAACTTCAGCTCCGACGTCGACCTGGTCTATGCCTACGAACACGACGGCAGCACCGAATACGACGGCCGCGATCCGGCGCGCGCGCTGGACGCGGAGAACTACTTCGCCAAGCTCGGCCAGCAGTTGGCGCGCCTGCTCGACGAGGTCACCGCCGACGGCTTTTGCCATCGCGTCGACCTGCGCCTGCGCCCTTACGGCAACGCCGGCCGCCTGGCCTGGTCGTTCGCGGCGATGGAGCAGTACTTCCAGCGCGAAGGCCGCGACTGGGAACGCTATGCCTGGCAGAAGGCGCGCCCGGTGGCCGGCGACATCGACGCCGGCGAGCGCTTTCTCGAAGCGCTGCGCCCGTTCGTGTACCGGCGCTATCTCGACTTCGGCGCCCTCGACGGCCTGCGCGCGATGAAGGCGGCGATCAGCGCCGAGGTCGCGCGCAAGGAACTGGCCGACGACATCAAGCGCGGGCCCGGCGGCATCCGCGAGATCGAATTCCTGGCCCAGGCCCTGCAACTGATCCGCGGCGGCCGCGAAGCCGAACTGCGCGGTCGGCGCCTGTTGCCGGCGCTGCGCGAGCTGATCGCGCAGCGCCAGATCGGCGAGGCCGCGGGCGCGGCACTGATCGACGATTACCGCTACCTGCGCCGGCTGGAAAACCGCCTGCAGATGCTGCGCGATGCGCAGACGCATGCGCTGCCGGAGGCCGACGGCGACCGCGCGCGCATCGCGCACGGCCTGGGCTATGCGGATTGGCAGGAGCTGCGCACGGCCCTGGACGAACGCCGCGCGCGCGTGACCGCCGAGTTCGACGCGCTGCTGGCGCCGCGCCGGCGCGTGGTCGCGCCCAATGCGCTGACCGTGTACTGGCGCGCGCTGCCGGAGGCGGGCAGCGCCGAGGTGCTGGCCGACGCCGGCTTCGAGGACGCGGCCTCGGCCGACACGCTGCTGCGCGACCTGGCCCGCAGCCCCGGCGTGCGCGGCCTGTCCGACGGCGCGCGCGCGCGCCTGGACCGCGTGCTGCCGGCGCTGCTGCAGGGTGCGGCGGTGTCCTCGCAGCCGATGCTCGCGCTCAAGCGCCTGCTCGCGCTGCTGCACAACATCCTGCGCCGCAGCGCCTATCTGGCGCTGCTCGACGAACAGCCGGCCGCGTTGTCGCGCCTGTTGGAAACCGTCACCCGCAGCGCCTTGCTGGCCGAGCGCCTGGCCGCGCATCCGCTGCTGCTGGACGAGCTGCTGGACGCGCGCGTCGCCGGGCCCTTGCCGGGCCGGTCGGAACTGATCTCGGCCTGCGAGGAAGTCGACGGCGGCGACGACACCGAGGCCTCCCTGCAGGCCTTGAACGAAGTGCGCCAGGCGCTGAGCTTCCGCATCGCCCTGGCGCTGCGCGACGGTCGCCAGTCGGCCGAGGAAAGCGCGCGCCAGTTGGCCTGGCTGGCCGACGGCGTGGTGCTGCGCGTGCTCGCGCTGGCCGAGCGCGAGGTCGCCGCCGCGCACGGCCGCGTGCCGGGCTCGCGCTTCGTGGTGCTGGGCTACGGCAGTCTGGGCGGCGAGGAGCTGGGCTTCGGCTCCGACCTGGACCTGGTGTTCCTGTACGACGCGCCGCGCGCGGACGCGGACGGCGTGTCGATCGAGAGCCTGCATTCCGACGGCGCGCGGCCCTTGGAAGCGGTGCGCTGGTTCGCGCGGCTGGCGCAGAAGGTGGTCGCGCTGTTGGGCGCGGTGACCGCGGGCGGACGTCTGTTCGACGTCGACGTGCGCCTGCGCCCCGACGGCGCCAAGGGCCTGCTGGTGTCGTCGCTGACCAGCTTCGCCGAGTACCAGCGCGAGCGCGCCTGGACCTGGGAGCATCAGGCGCTGGTGCGTGCGCGCGGCGTCGCCGGCGATCCGGGGCTGCGCGAGGATTTCGAGCGGGTGCGCGCGCAGACGCTGACGCACGCGCGCGATCCGGACAAGGTGCGCGAGGACGTGAGCGCGATGCGGCTGCGCATGCGCGCCGAGCTCGATCGCAGCGATGCGGCGGCGTTCGATCTCAAGCAGGGCGAGGGCGGGTTGGTGGATCTGGAGTTCCTGCTGCAGGCGCTGGTATTGCGCGAGGCGCAGGCGCATACGGCGCTGCTGGCACCGCGCGATACGCCTGGGTTGATCGGGGTCGCCGAGACGGTGGGTGCGCTGGCCGCGACCGACGCGGCGGCGTTGCGCGCGGCGCATGCGACGTTGTTGGCGCGGGGGTTGGATTGCACGTTGGATCGGCGGGCGCGGCGGGTGGCGCCGGACGACGAGGTGGAGGTGGCGCGGGCGGCGATTCGGGCGGCGGTGCAGGGGCAGGGGTTGCGGTTCGAGTAGGCGGGTGTCGGTTCGTCCTGGTCGCAGTCGCCTGCTGCGGGTGCGGGGCACGGCCTCTTGCGGGCGCTTTTTGTAGGAGCTGCGTGAGCCGCGACCGCGAATCCCGGCTATCGAGCCTATCCGGTTCCGATGGCCTCCAAATCCCGGCGTTGCGCTTTTAGCTCCCTCCTTTGACAAAGGGTGAAGCCGTGCGTTTACGAACCGCAGGTTCGTGCACGGGTGAACGACAACAGGCTGTGCCTGTTGGCCGGGCGGGTTGGGGAGGATTTGCTTTTGTTCTTGCTCTGCTTCTTCTGACCGAAGGTCAACGGCTTCCGCCTGCTGCGCATGCGGGTCACTTTCTCTTGCTGACCCAAGAGAAAGTAGCCAAAGAGAAGGGTCTGAGCCCAGAGCTCCCGTGTGGCTTCGGTTCTGGCGCCGGGATTTTTCGATAAGACATCCCTGTCTTATCGAAAAACGGCGCGCGTCCTGCGCGCCGCCCTCCGGGTCTACGGTTGCTCGTGTGGCTTCGGGTCTATGGATTTGAATGCCGGAGCAAACTCAACGGCAACGGCAACGGCAACGGCAACGGCAACGGCAACGGCAAAGGCAACGGCAACGGCAAAGGCAACGGCAAAGGCAACGGCAAAGGCAAAGGCAACGGCAAAGGCAACGGCAAAGGCAAAGGCAACGGTAAAGGCAAAGGCAACGGCAATCACAGGGAAATCGTTTGCGATGGCGGCTGCCGCCCGCTTTCTGTGGGAGCGGCGTAAGCCGCGATTTCGTTATCGCGCGCGGCGGCGTAGCGGTCCGTAGGCCGTCGATGATCGAGTGCTGCCGTAGGATGCGGTGAGCCGAAGGCGAACCGCATCGTCGGCGAGGGGAGCGCGCGCGATCCCTCGTCCCCGCGCCTTGCCGGCGTCGCTAAGCGCCCAACCCCAAACGCCTACGCACCTCATCGGCGATCCGCGCCGTTTCCCGCTGCGGCGTGACCGCATAGCCGTCCAACGCGTCCATGCCGCCGTAGCGGCGCGCGCGGCCGCTCTCCAGCAGGCGGTCGACGAACCGTCGCGGTCGCCCGCTCAAGGCGTCGACGCCGGCGATGTACAGCGGCACCGTGGTCGCCGCGGCTTCCGACAGCAGGTTGACCGAGTCGGCGCTGCAGATCACGCGATCGGCCCAGCCGAGCAGCCCGGCATACGGGTTGACGCCGTCTTCCGGGCCCGACCAGACCACGCCGGGCACCTGCGCCAGGTGAGCGCGCAGGCGTTCGCGTACCGGCGCGGGCGTGCGTCGCGAGGCGGTCGCCAGCACGCTGCCGCCTTCGCGTTCGACGCCGGCGGCGACGCCGGCGATCAGCGCCTCGATGCCGGCGGCATCGAAGGCCGCATGCGCGCTGGGGCCGCCCAGCAGCAGGGCGGTGCGCGGCGAAGGCAGCGCGCCGAAGGCCGGGAAGGCGCTGCGCGCGGCCGCCAGCCACAGGTCGTCGACCGGGTGCAGGCTGCCGAGCAGGGACAGGCTGTTGGGCGCGTGCAGGCCGTCGTGCTCGGGCGCGATCACCAGATCCCAGTGGCGGCAGTCGATGCGCGGGTCGAGGATCTGCACGGCGCGCGCGCCGCGCTCACGCAGCAGCCGGGTGGCCAGTGCGGCCTGGCGGCCGCAACCGATCGCCAGCGCCGGCGGCGCGGCCAGCAGCGGCGCGAACGCCGCGCCGAACGCGCGCGCGGCACCCGGCAGCCGGCGCGGTGCGGTCCAGGCCCAGGGCGTCTGCGGGTCCAGCACGAACTCGCGCGCGCTGCGGCCCAGTGCGGCCGCCAGCGCCTGGGCCTGGCGCACGTTGCCGGCATGGCCGTCGCTTAGGACCAGGGTTTCATCCATGGATATAACAGCGCTGGATGGCTTCTTTTGTTGCACTGGTGCGATCAATCCGTTCCGGCGATGGCGGCTTTGCTTAACGGCCCGGACTCTACACTTCTGCACTTCGCCGCGGCGCTCCTGCTCCGGCCTCCCCTGGAGATTCCGATGTCCTCGACTTTGTCCGACGCCGCCCTGGACCAGCTGTTCCGCACCGCCCGCACCCACAACGAACTCGGCGGCGAGGTCGGCGACGACACCCTGCGCGCCTTGTATGACCTGCTGAAGTGGGCGCCGACCAGCGCCAACATGTCGCCGGGCCGCTACGTGTTCGTGAAGTCGGCGGAAGCCAAGGAAAAGCTGCGCCCGGCGCTGTCGGAGGGCAACTTGGAGAAGACCATGAAGGCGCCGGTGACGGTGATCGTGGCCCACGACGAGGACTTCCACGAGAAGCTGCCCTATCTGTTCCCGCACACCGACGCCAAGGCCTGGTTCGACGGCCCGCGCGAAGGCCGCAGCGCCGCCGCGTTCCGCAACGGCAGCCTGCAGGGCGCCTACCTGATCCTGGCCGCGCGCGCGCTGGGCCTGGACGCCGGCCCGATGTCGGGTTTCGACAACGCCAAGGTCGACGAGGCCTTCTTCGCCGGCACCCCGATCAAGTCCAATTTCCTGGTCAACCTCGGCCATGGCGACGCGTCCAAGCTGTTCCCGCGTTCGCCGCGCTTGTCGTTCGACGAGGTTGCGCAGATCCTCTGATCGGCGCCGCTTCCGCTGTCCCACCGCCACCGCCCCGCACAGACCGGCCTTAGGCCCCTACCCGGAGATTTCCCGCCATGAAGCGCTTCCTGCTCGCCGCCGCCGTCGCTCTCGCCTTCGCGGGCGCCGCCACCGCCGCTCCGCTGACCTACAAGATCGATCCCAACCACACCGATGTCGTCGCCAGCTGGAGCCATTTCGGTTTCTCCAACCCGGTCGCCCACTTCGGCCAGGTCGACGGCAGCATCACCTACGATCCGGCCAAGCCGGCGTCGTCCTCGGTCGAGGTCACCATCCCGCTGGCCGGGCTGAATTCGCACGTGGCCGCGTTCGACGAGCACCTGCGCAGCGAGGATTTCTTCGACGCCGCCAAGTACCCGACCATCACCTTCAAGAGCACCAAGGTCGAGGCCGCGGGCGACAAGAAGCTCAAGGTCACCGGCGATCTGACCGTGCACGGCGTGACCAAGTCGGTGCTGCTGGACGTGACCATCAACAAGGTCGGCGAGCAGCCGATGGCCAAGCGCGCCGCCGCCGGCTTCGACGCCAGCACCACCATCAAGCGCAGCGAGTTCGGCGTCGGCAAGTACGTGCCCAACGTCAGCGACGAGGTGACCATCCACATCACCACCGAAGCGATCGTGCCCAAGGCCGAAGCGGCGGCGCCGGCCAAGACCTAAGCGATGATCGTCGAACGCCCTTCCAGTGCCCGCGGCCGCGTCCAGGCCGGTTGGCTGGACAGCCGCCACACGTTTTCGTTCGGTGGCTACTACGATCCGGCCTGGATGGGCTTCGGCCCCTTGCGCGTGATCAACGAGGACCGCGTCGCCGCCGGCGCGGGTTTCTCGCCGCACCGCCATGCCAACATGGAAATCCTGAGCTACGTGCTCAGCGGCGGTCTGGCGCACAAGGACAGCAGCGGCGGGGGCGGCACCATCCGCCCCGGCGAGCTGCAATGGATGAGCGCCGGCCACGGTGTCGAACACAGCGAGTACAACGCGTCCGACGCCGAGCCGGTGCATTTCCTGCAGATCTGGATACAGCCCGACCGCCTCAACGCTCAGCCCGCCTACGCCCAGCGCGAGGCCGGTGCGGGTGGCGAGGGCTGGACGCTGCTGGCGTCGCCCGACGGCGCCGACGGCAGCATCGCGATCCGGCAGCAGGCGTGGCTGCACGGTGCGCGCCCCGTGGCGGGTGCCGCCTTGCAGCGCGAGCTGGATCCGGCGCGGTTGTATTGGCTGCATGTGGCCGAAGGTGAGGTCGAGGCCAATGGCCGCAGGCTGCAGGCCGGCGATGCGCTGGGCTATCGCGAGGAAGGCGGCGCGCTACGCCTCGTCGGACTCGGCGATGAGGCGGCGAACGTGTTGTGGTTCGATTTGCCGGCGCAGTAGGTCCGGCATCGCGCTCGCGCCGGGCCCTCACCCCAACGCCTCTCTCAGTGGGAGAGGGGCTAGGTCATCGGTTTTCCTTCTCCTGTGGGAGAAGGTGCCCGCAGGGCCGGATGAGGGTCCGGGGCGAGGTGTATGCGCCGCGCTCGCATCGGCTCTCGCCAAGCCCGAACACGCGCCCACCGGCCGTCCCGCCTCCACCTGCTAAACTACGCCCCCGCGTCGCCACCCGTCGTCCGTCATGACCGCAGCCAACGCCCATCCCACTCAGGCCAACGCCGAGCAGCGCTACACCGTCACGCGCGCCGACCTGCCGCTGAGCTGCCCGCTGCCGTCGATGGCGCTGTGGAATTCGCATCCGCGCGTGTACCTGCCGATCGAGGCCGAGCGCGAATGTCAGTGCCCCTACTGCGGCGCGCATTTCACCCTGGTCGACGACTGAGCCAGCCCGGCCACGCCGCAGGTTCCGCGTGCGCCCGCTGACCGTAGTGCAATTGCTGCCGGCGCTGGAGTCCGGTGGCGTCGAGCGCTCCACCCTGGAGATCGCCGACGCGCTGGTGCGCGCCGGGCATCGCGCGGTGGTGGTGTCTGCCGGCGGCCGGCTGCTGCCGCGCCTGCTGGCCGGCGGCGCCGAACACATCGCGCTGGACATCGGGCGCAAATCGCTGGGCAGCCTGCGCCATGTGCGCGGCCTGCGGCGCGTGTTCGCCGAGACCGGCGCCGATATCGTGCACGCGCGCTCGCGTCTGCCGGCCTGGCTGACGCGGCTGGCGCTGCGCGGTATGCCGGTGCCGTCGCGGCCGCATTTCGTGACCACCGTGCACGGGCTCAATTCGCCCTCGCGCTACAGCGCGGTCATGACCGCCGGCGAGCGCGTGATCTGCGTGTCCGACACCGTGCGCGACTACGTGCTGCGCCATTACCCCGACACCGATCCCGGCAAGCTGCGCACCATCCCGCGCGGCATCGACCCGGCCGCATTCCCGCGCGCGCCCGCGCCCGACCGCGACGCGCGCGCCTGGGCTGCCGGCCTGCATCCCGCGCTCGCCGGCGCCGGCCCGCTGCTGCTGCTGCCCGGCCGCGGCACGCGCCTGAAAGGCCATGCCGACGCGCTGCAACTGCTGGCCGCGTTGCGCGGCGAGGGCAGCGACGCACGGCTGTGGTTGCCGGGTGCGCGCGAAGCCGGGCGCGAGGCCTACATCGACGAGCTCGAGCGCGAAGCCGCGGCGCTGGGCATCGCCGACGCGGTCGCGTTCACCGCGCCCACCGACGCGATCGCGCGCGCCTATGCGGCGGCCGATCTGGTGCTGCAGCTGTCGCGCAAGCCCGAGGCCTTCGGCCGCACCGTGATCGAAGCCTTGTCGGTGGGCCGCGCCGTGCTCGGCTGGGCGCACGGCGGCGTCGGCGAACTGCTCGCGCAGCTGCAGCCGGCCGGTGCGGCTGCGCCTTTCGATCCGCGCGCGCTGCACGCGGCCGCTCGCGAATTGCTAACGCATCCGCCGGCGGCAACGGATACGATGGCCTATTGCTTGCGTGCGATGCAGGAGGCCACGCTTGGCGTCTATGCCGAATTCCCCCGCCGCCCGCGCTGACGGCGCCGACCCCCGCTGGGTCGATCGCAGGCCGGCGCCACCGGTGGGCGCCACGCATGGTTGGCGCTGGGCGCCGGCCTGGATCCTGGCATACGTGGCCTTGTGGCCGGCACCGGGCTACGCCGAAGCGGTACTGGTGCTGGGCGCGCTGGCGGCGATCGTGCACCTGGTCGCCTCGCGCTTCCGCAGCGGCGGGCAGTTGCTGAGCAATCCGGCCTGGGCGCTGACCAGCGTGCTGTTCTTCGCCTATTGGCTGCCGGAACTGATCTCCGCCTTCGACGCCGTCGATACGCCGCGCGCCTTGCGCAAGGCGCTGGAGGACATGCGCTACCTGCCGTTCCTGTGGCTGGCCGCGTCCGCTGTGGCCAATCCGCGCGGGCGCCGCACCATCTTCGGCGGACTGGCGGTGATCGTCGCGATCTGGACCGTGGACGCGCTGCTGCAAGCGTTGACTGGCGCCAGCCCGCTGTTCTCGGCGATGGACGCGATCAAGCACGGCATCAGCGGCCACGGCATGTGCACGCCGGACGAAGTGGCCGGCGTCGACCGGCTCAGCGGCGTGCTGGGCCCATGCAATCTCAAGCTCGGCCAGGTGTTGGCCAGTCTGTCGCCGTTCGCGTTGTACGCCGGCGGACGCCGCTACGGCATGGGCGGCTGGTTGCTCGCCGCCGCGGCGGTGGGGCTGGTGGTGGTGCTGGCCGGCTCGCGCGCCTCATGGATCACCTATGCGCTGGTGCTGGTGCTGTCGGGCTGGCGCCTGCTGGGTTGGAAGCGCCTGCTGGCCGTGTTCGCGTTCGGCGCGATCGCGGTGGCGACCATCGCGGTGGTCTCGCAGCAGGTGCGCGAGCGCATCGCGCGCACCACCCTGGTCCGCAGCGCCGATGCCGAGGGCGTGGACGGCGCGCTGTCCGGACGCGCGCGCATCTGGGGCGCGGCGCTGTGCATGGCACGCGAGAACCCGATCAACGGCGTGGGCGCGCGCGGGTTCCGCGAAGCGTTCCCGAGCTGCGATCCCGATCCGGGCAAGCAGGCGGTCTGGGGCTACGGCCCGGCCTTGCACGCGCACCAGGTGGTGCTGGAAGTGCTCAGCGAAACCGGCGGCTTCGGCCTGCTGATGTGGCTGGCCGGCGTGGCGCTGGCCTGGCGCGCCTGGCGCTTCGCCGACGACGAGGCGCGCGAGCGCGCGCGTCCGGCCATGCTCGCGATCGCGGTCACGCTGTTCCCGCTCAACACGCACCTGGCGTTCTATTCGACCTTCTGGGGCGGCGTCGCCTTGCTGCTGGTCGCGCTGTACGCCGGCAGCCTGTTGGCGCAGCCGGTGCCCGAAACGCAGGAGTGAGCGCGCGACGCTGCGGTTCCGCCGCGCTCGCGGTTCAATCGCTGTCGCGCCGGCCTTGCTTGTAGGGCGACACCTGTCCCGGCGGACGGCGCTTGAAGCGGCGATGGATCCACAGGTACTGGCTGGGCGCCTCGCGCACCATGGCCTCGATCTGCGCGTTCACGCGCGCGCTGTCGGCGGTGGCGTCGGCGGACGGAAACTCCGCCAGCGGCGCACCCAGGCGCAGCACGTAGTCGCCGCCCTCGCGGCGATGGAAGAACGGCACCACCGCGCAGCCGCTGAGGCGGGCGAATTGGTGGGTGGCGGTGATGGTCGCCGCCGGCACGCCGAAGAACGGCGCGAACACCGTGTCCTTGCCGCGCATGTCCTGGTCGGGCGCGTACCACAGGAAACCGCCCTGCTTGAGGTGGCGCATCGCCGGGCGGATCTCTTCGTTGGTGTACATGGCCGCGGCGTAGCGCAGGCGCCCGCGCTTGACCGCCCACTCGAACACCGGGCTGCGATGGCGGCGGTACATGCCGGCCAGCGGTAGGTGGTCGCACATCAGCCGGCCGCACATCTCCAGGGTCATGAAATGGCCGGAGATCAACAGCACGCCGCGCCCCTGCGCGCGCACCTCGTCCAGCAGCTCCAGGCCCTCGATGCGCACCGTGCGCCGCATCGGCGCGACCGATCCCCACCAGGCGCGCGCGAACTCGAACAGGCCGATGCCCAGGTCGCGGAAACTCTCGCGCAGCATGCGTTCGCGCTCGACCTCGCTCTTGTCGGGATAGCACAGGGCCAGATTGATCCGCGCCGCGCGCCGGCGCTCGCCGGCCACGACGAAGGCGAAGGCGCCGAACAGCCGGCCCAGCGCGCGCTGCAGCGGCCATGGCAGTCGTGCGCCCAGGCACATGCCGGCCAGGGCCAGCCACATCGGCCAATGGCGGGGACCGCGCGGGGGCGGGGGCAGCGGGGTTGCGCTCATGACCGATAGTTTAGAGGCCCGGCGTCGCGACGCGGTCGCCCAACCGCGTCGCGTGCGCGCAAAACGGCCGATCGGTGGCCGATCCGCGACCTTTCACACCGTCGATGACCGTGGCGCGGGTACGGAACGTTATCCTTAGGCGCATGCAGAGGGACTATATCGAGCGCCTGTTGCGCGGCCTGTACTCGGTCGCGCTGTATCTGTTGGCGCCGGTCACGGTCTATCACCTGATCTGGCGCGGCTTCCGCCAGCCGGCCTACTTCCAGCGCTGGCTGGAGCGTTACGCGATCTACCGCGGACCGGCCCACCAGCGCACGCTGTGGCTGCACGCGGTGTCGGTGGGCGAGGTCAACGCGGCGATCCCGCTGGTCAACGCCTTGCGCCGCGGCCGTCCCGACCTGCGCCTGCTGGTGACCACGATCACGCCGACCGGCTCGGACCGCGCGCGCGCGGCCTGGGGCGACGGCGTCGAGCACGTCTACCTGCCCTACGACCTGCCTGGCGCGGTGTCGCGTTTCCTCCAGCACCATCGGCCCTGCGCGGGGCTGATCATGGAAACCGAACTCTGGCCCAGCCTGCTGTTCGGCTGCCGCGATCGCGGCATTCCCACCTACATCGTCAATGCGCGCCTGTCGGAACGCTCACTGCGCGGTTATCGCGTGCTGGCGCCGCTGGTCGCGCGCGCGCTGCGCACGGTGCATGCGGTGGCGGCGCAATCGCGCGCCGACGGCGAGCGCTTCGTGCGTCTGGGCGCGCGGCCGGAGCAGATCGTCGAGACCGGCAATCTCAAGTTCGACGTGACCGTGCCGGAGGCGCTGGACGAGTTCGCGGCCGAATGCCGTCGTCACAGCGGGACGCGGCCGGTGTGGATCGCCGCCAGCACGCACGAGGACGAGGAAGCGGCGGTGATTTCGATCCACCGCCGCCTGCGCGCGCGTTTCCCGGAGTTGTTGCTGCTGTGGGCGCCGCGCCATCCCGAGCGTTTCCGGGTGGTGGCCGAATCGGCGCGCGCGGTCGGCTGGACGGTATCGACGCGTTCGCGCGTGCGCTGGCCGCAGTACGGCGACGACGTGTTCGTGATCGACACGCTGGGCGAGCTGATGTGTTTCTACGCCGGCGCCGACGTGGCCTTCGTCGGCGGCAGTCTGCAGGCGATCGGCGGGCACAATCTGCTGGAGCCGGCGGCTACCGGCACGCCCATCGTGACGGGGCCGCATCTGCACAATTTCGTCGAGATCGCGGAACGGCTGCAGGCGGCTGGGGCTTTGCGCATCGGTGAGGATGCGGATGCGGTGCAGGTGGAGCTCGAGCGTTTGCTGGCCGATCCGGCGGAGCGGGCGCAGATGGTGGCGGCGGGGCGTGCCTTGGTCGAGTTGGGGCGGGGGGCGTTGGCGAAGACGATCGCGCTGCTGCAGCCGGCGTTGCCGCCGCAGGGTTGACCGCGGTTCGCTGTCTTCGCTTGCTGTCGGTGCTCTGGGTAGGAGCGGCGTCCCACAGGGATTTCCTTCGGTCATAAGCCGCGACCGCGAATCCCGGCTATTGCGCTTCTCCGGTTCTGATGGCCTCCAAACTACGGCGTCGCGCTTTTAGCTCCCTCCTTTGACAAAGGAGGGTTGGGGAGGATTTGCTGTTGCTGTTGCTCTGCTTCTTTGGCTCGAAGGTCAAAGGCTTCCGCCTGCTGCGCATGCGGGTCACTTTCTCTTGCTGACCCAAGAGTCCATAGGATTTCCTTCGGTCAAAAGTAACCAAAGAGAAGGGTCTGAGCCAGGAGCTCCCGTGTGGCTTCGGTTCTGGCGCGGGGATTTTTCGATAAGACATCCCTGTCTTATCGAAAAACGGCGCGCGTCCTGCGCGCCGCCCTCCGGGTCTACGGTTGGTCGTGTGGCTTCGGTTCTATGGACTTCAATGCCGGAGCAAACTCAACGGCAACGGCAACGGCAACGGCAACGGCAACGGCAACGGCAACGGCAACGGCAATCACGGAGAAATCTGTTGCGATGGCGGATGCCGCTTTCTGTGGGAGCGGCGTGAGCCGCGATTTCGTCGTTGCGTACGGCCGCGCGGCGATCCCTGAGCGGTGACGGCCACGCCCGCCGTAGGATGCGCTTACCGTTTTGCCGACGGTCGCGCAAAAGAAAACCGCCGGACATGCCGGCGGTTTTCGTTGTCGCTGCGTGCTGCGCCTACGGCTTAGTTCTGGCCGCCGCTGGGGTCGAACTTGGTGGCCGGTTCGGCGGTCAGCAGGCGGTTGATGTCCTGCACGTCGGCCACGTCGAGGGTGCCGGCGGCCTGTTCCAGCAGCAGGCGGTTCTGCAGGTAGTTGTACTTGGCCTGCGCGTAGGCCTGCTGCGCGGTGAACAGGTTCTGCTGGTTGATCAACACGTCCAGCACGGTGCGGGTGCCGACTTCCAGGCCGACCTGCGAGGCCTCGTAGGCGCTGCGGGCCGAGACCAGGGCCAGGCGACGGGCTTCGACTTCGCTCACGCCCGCGACCAGGGTCTGATACGCGTTGCGCGCGTTGCGGACCAGGGCACGCTTCTGCTGTTCGAGTTCGTCGCCGGCCACGTCGCGCTGGGCCAGGGCCTGGCGCACGCCCGACTGGGTCGCGCCGCCGGCGAAGATCGGCACCGACAGGGTGATGCCCAGGTTGGGGCCGCGGCCTTCGCTGTCGCTTTCGAAGGTGTTGCCGCCGAAGGTGCGGTCGGACCAGCTTTTGCTCTTGTCGTAGCCGCCGGTCAGGTACAGGGTCGGCCAGTGGCCCGAGCGCGCGGTCTCGACGTCGGCTTCGGCCGACTGCACCTGGAATTCCTTGGCGCGCAGGGCCGGGTTGTTCTCGATCGCGGTCTGCACCCAGCCTTCCACGCCCTGCGATTCCGGCAGCGCCGGCTTGAAGTCGTCCGGCAGGCCCTTGAGGTTGCGGATCGGCTGGCCGGTGATTTCGCTCAGCGCCTGGTAGGCGTCTTCGACCGCGTTGCGCACCAGGATGGTGTTGGCGCGGGCGTTGTCGTACTGGGCGCGGGCTTCGTGCACGTCGGTGATCGGCGCCAGGCCGACTTCCAGGCGCTTGGACGCGTAATCGAACTGCTTCTTCAGCGCGGTCTCGGCCGCTTCGGCCGCGGCCAGCGTTTCCAGCTGCACCAGCACGTTGAAGTAGGCCGCCGAGGTGCGCGTGATCAGGGTGTCGCCGGCCGATTCGAGCTGAAAGTCGGCGGCCTGGCTGAGCGCGTTGCGGCTCTTGAGCGTGGTGAAGCGGCTGCGGTCGTAGACCATCTGCCGCAGGTCCACGCCGTAGCTGCGCGTGGTCGTCTCGGTGGTCAGGTTGCCGGCCACTTCGACCGGATTGGTCGGGTCGCTGTTGTCGGTAAAGCTGGGCGCGGTGTTGCGCGACTTGCTCAGCGTGGCCGCACCCGTGAGCGACGGCAGCAATGCCGCGCGCGCCTGCACCGCGCCTTCCTTGGTGGCCAGGCGGCTGGATTCGGCGGCCGACAACTGCGGGTCGCCGTTACGGGCCAGCTCGTAGGTCTGCAACAGGTCTTCGGCCGAGGCGACGGCCGGCAGCAGGGCGACAACGAGGGCGAGAACGAGTGGGCGGCGGATCATGCGGCTTCCTTGACGTTCGGTTCAGAACTCGAAGACGGGCTTGGGCGCCGCGCCGACGAGATAGGGGAGGTCGGTTTCGAACAACGATTGGATGCGGCGAGCGTTGACTTCGTTGCGCACCAGCACCGCTTCCATCGCCGGGGAGCGGCCGTGGACCACGAACAGGCGTCCGCCCGGCTGCAGCCAGTCGTAGAAATGCGGCGGAATGTCGGCGACCGCGCCGGTGACGCAGATCGCGTTGTAGCGGCGTTCGCTGCGCCAGGCGTAGGCGTCGGCGACCACCACCTGGGCGTTGTCCACCGACTGCCCGGACAGGCGCGCGCGGGCGGCGTCGGCGAGGTCGGCGTGGATCTCCAGGCTGGTCACTTCGCGCGTCAGGCGGCCCAGGCAGGCGGTCAGATAGCCGCTGCCGGTGCCGATCTCGAGCACGTCGTCGGTGGGGTCCAGCTCCAGCGAATGCAGGGTGCGGCCTTCCAGCACCGGCTTCATGGTGAACTCGCCGTGGCCCAGCGGCAGGGCCAGGTCGGCGTAGGCCAGGTTGCGGTGCGCGGCGGGCACGAAGGCCTCGCGCGGCAGCGCCGCCAGCACGTCGAGTACGCGCGGGTCGAGCACGTCCCAGGGCCGAACCTGTTGTTCGACCATCAGTTCACGTGCTTTGGCGTAATCGATCGTAGTCATTGGTTCTGGGTCTCGCGCGGGGAACGTAGGTCGAATTGCGGGCTTTGCAGCCGGCAATTCTACCGGTCTGGCGCGGCAGCCGGTGGATACAGGATGGCGGTTGCGGGCGCGGGGGACTGAGTGCCGGAAGTAACCAGGAGTGTCGTCACCAAGACTGGAGGCATTCGGCCGGCGCGCGGGGCCTGGGTTCTATCCATGGGACGGACCGCGGGCGTAGGCGCGCAGGAACAGGTCCACCGAGGCCTGCAGGTGGGCGTCGGTCAGGGCCGGGTCGAAGTCGCCGCAGCCGAACACCAGCTGCGCGTGCGGCTCGCCCTTGAGCAGGGCGAAGAACTGCCCGGCGGCGCGCTCGACGTCGTCGATGGCCAGCTCGCCCATGCCGATGCGCCGGCGCAGCACGGCCGCGAACCCTTCGTGCACGCGGCGCGGACCGGCTTCCCAGAACATCGCCGGCAGCGGCGAACCGGCCAGCTGCGGCGAGCACAGAATGCGGTGGCCCTGGATCGCCTCGGGCCCGCTGACCATGGTCCAGAACGCCCGCGCGATGGTCATCAGGCGCTCGCGCAGCGGCGTGGCCGGCGAGGGCTCGAACAGCAGCGGCGGCAGGTTGCGCTCGCAATAGGTCTTCACGGCCTCGGCGAACAGGGTCTCCTTGTCGCCGAAATGGCTGTAGACGGTCAGCTTGGAGACCCCGGCCTCGGCCGCGATCTGATCCATGCTGACGGCGTCGAAGCCGGACTGGGTGAACAAGCGCGAGGCGGCGTCGAGGATGGCGGCGCGCTTGCCCAGGTCTTTGGGGCGGCCCGGGCCGGCCGTCTTGGCGGGCTCGGGCGGGGGCGCGGTTTTGCGTGATGCGGTCATGGCGATAATACTAGACTAACGGGTTCGATATTTATACAGTACCGCCAGGTACATTAATTATCCCTGAGGTCACCCGCGATGCGCAGCCGCACTCTTACCCCCGGACGCGCGCTGTCCGGCGTCGTTCTGATGCTGGCCCTGACCGCCTGCGGCCGCGATGCCGCCGCGCCCGAAGCGCCACGGCCGGTGCTGGTGACCCACCCCGGCGCCAGCGCCACCGGCGTGACCGCCTTCGCCGGCGAAGTGCGCGCGCGCCAGGAAAGCCCGCTCTCGTTCCGCGTCGGCGGCAACCTGATCGAACGCCGCGTCGACGTCGGCGCGCACGTGCAGGCCGGCGACTTGCTGGCGGTGCTGGACCCGGGCGATCTGCAGGCGCAGTCGCGCGCCGCGCAGGCGCAGTTGGCCGCGGCCGAAGCCGAACTCGGCCGCGCGCGCGCCGACCAGCAGCGTTTCGCCCGCCTCGCCGACGACCAACTGGTCAGCCGCTCCAGCCTGGACGCGCAGAACGCGGCGGCGAAGGCGGCGCAGGGCCAGGTCAACGCCGCCCGCGCCAACCTCGACGTGGCGCGCAACCAAGCCCAGTACACCCAACTGCGCGCGCCGCGTGCCGGCGTGATCGCCACCCGCAGCGCCGAAGCCGGCCAGGTGCTGGGCGCCGGCCAGCAGGTGTTCGGCCTGGCCGCCGACGGCGTGCGCGAAATCGCCTTCGCGATTCCGGAAGGTGCGATCGCGCAGTTCAAGACCGGCCGCGCGGTGATGGTGGAGTTGTGGTCGCAGCCGGGCCAGCGCTGGCCGGGCACGGTGCGGGAGATCGCGCCGGCCGCCGATCCGGCCTCGCGCACCTACGCCGCGCGGGTCGCGGTCGAGGCGCCCGCCGGCAGTCTGGAGCTGGGCCAGAGCGCACGCGTCTACATCGTGCAGGACGGCAACGGCGGCGCGGGCCTGAGCGTGCCGCTGTCGGCGCTGCAGCGCGACGCGGGCGCGCCGGCGGTGTTCGTGGTCGACGCCCAAACCTCGACCCTCAAGCTGGTGCCGGTGCGGATCGGCCCCTACGGCGAGGACCGGGTGCCGGTGAACGGTGGCCTGAACGCGAACGACTGGGTGGTCGCCGCCGGCGGGCATCTGCTGCGCGCGGGCCAGAAGGTGGTGGCGGTGGATCGGGACAACCGACCCGTCGCCGCAGCGCCCGTCGCCGCTACTGCCAAGCGCTGAGGCGGCCATGCGCTTCAATCTCTCCGAATGGGCGCTGCGTCACCGCAGCCTGATCGTCTACGCGATGCTGGTGATGGCCATCGCCGGCACCTTCTCCTACCTGCGCCTGGGCCGCAGCGAGGATCCGGCCTTCACCTTCAAGGTGATGGTGATCCGCACCCTGTGGCCCGGCGCCACCGCCGACGAGGTCTCGCGCCAGGTCACCGAGCGCATCGAAAAGAAGCTCATGGAAACCGGCCAGTACGAGTTCATCCGCTCGTACTCGCGCGCCGGCGAATCGCAGGTGATCTTCGGCGCGCGCGACTCGATGCACTCCAAGGACATCCAGCCGCTGTGGTACCAGGTGCGCAAGAAAGTCGGCGACATCCGCGCGACCCTGCCCAGCGACGTGGTCGGGCCGTTCTTCAACGACGAATTCGGCGACACCTTCGGCAACATCTATGCGCTGACCGGCAAGGGCTTCGACTACGCCGTCCTTAAAGACTATGCCGAGCGCGTGCAGCTGGCGCTGCAGGACAAGGCCGACGTCGGCAAGATCGAGCTGTTCGGCGTGCAGGACGAAAAGATCTGGGTCGAGCTGTCGAACGTGAAGCTGGCGACCTTGGGCGTGTCGGCCAACGCGGTCGGCGAGGCGCTGAACCAGCAGAACACGCTGGCGCCGGCCGGCTTCTTCGAAACCGGCAGCACCCGCGTGGCGCTGCGCGTGGGCGGCCAGTTCAAGACCGTCGAGCAGATCCGCGAATTCCCGATCCGCGTCGGCGACCGCACCTTCCGCCTGGGCGACGTCGCCGAAGTGCGGCGCGGCTTTTCCGATCCGCCGGCGCCGCGCATGCGCTTCATGGGCGAGGACGCGATCGGCATCGGCGTGTCGATGAAGGAAGGCGGCGACATCCTCAAGCTGGGCAAGACCCTGGAGGACGAGTTCGCGCGCCTGCAGAAGACCCTGCCCGCGGGCATGGAGCTGCGCAAGGTCGCCGACCAGCCGGCGGCGGTGGACGAGTCGGTGGGCGAGTTCGTGCGCGTGCTGGCCGAGGCGGTGCTGATCGTGCTGCTGGTCAGCTTCTTCTCGCTGGGCTGGCGGACCGGCCTGGTGGTGGCGCTGTCGATCCCGTTGGTGCTGGCGATGACCTTCGCCGCGATGCAGTTCTTCGGCGTCGGCCTGCACAAGATTTCGCTGGGCGCGTTGGTGCTGGCGCTGGGCCTGCTGGTGGACGACGCGATCATCGCGGTGGAGATGATGGCGATCAAGATGGAGCAGGGCTTCGACCGCATTCGCGCGGCCGCGTTCGCCTGGGACAGCACCGCGTTCCCGATGCTCACCGGCACCCTGATCACCGCGGCCGGCTTCCTGCCGATCGCCACCGCCGCTTCCGGCACCGGCGAGTACACCCGCTCCTTGTTCCAGGTGGTGACGATCGCGCTGCTGGTGTCGTGGATCGCCGCGGTCGCCTTCATTCCGTTCCTGGGCGACAAGCTGCTGCCCGACCACGGTCACGCCGCCGCGCTCAAGCCCGGTTCGCTGGCCGCGCGCTGGCATGCGCAACGCGCGCGCTGGGCGCAGCGTTACCCTGCGTTGTCGGACTTCATCGCGCCCGCGCCGCACGACGGCCAGGACCACGACCCTTACGCCAGCAAGTTCTACACCCGCTTCCGCAACTGGGTGACCTGGTGCGTGCGCCGGCGCTGGCTGGTGATCGGCATCACCGTGGCCGCGTTCTTCCTGTCGGTGTTCATGTTCCGCTTCGTGCCGCAGCAGTTCTTCCCCGACTCGGTGCGTCCGGAGCTGATGGTGGACATGGAGCTGGCCGAGGGCAGCTCGCTGCGCCAGACCGCCGAACAGGCGCAGCGTCTGGAAGCCCTGCTCAAGCAGCGCAAGGATCTGACCAACTACGTGTCCTACGTCGGCACCGGCTCGCCGCGCTTCTACCTGCCGCTGGACCAGCAGCTGCCGGCCGCCAACTTCGCCCAGTTCGTGCTGATGCCCAAGGACGTGGCCGCGCGCGAAGCGATCCGCGAATGGGTGATCAAGGACGTGGTGCCGCGCTTCCCCGATCTGCAGCTGCGCGTGACGCGTCTGGAGAACGGGCCGCCGGTGGGCTATCCGGTGCAGTTCCGCGTGTCCGGCGAGCACATCGACCGCGTGCGCGCGATCGCCTACCAGGTGCGCGAAAAGATCCGCGCCAATCCGCACGTGATCAACGTGAACCTGGACTGGGACGAGCCGAACAAGGTCGTGCGCCTGCAGGTCGACCAGGAACGCGCCCGCGCGCTCGGGATCACCTCAGCGCAGCTGTCGCAGTTCCTGTCCAGCTCGCTGTCGGGCTCGCACATCAGCACCTACCGCGAGGGCAACGAGCTGATCGAGATGCTGTTGCGCGGCCCCACCGAGGAACGCCTGCAGTTGAACATGCTGGGCAGCCTGATGGTGCCAACCTCGAACGGCCGCGCGGTACCGCTGACCCAGATCGCCACGCTCGAGTACGGTTTCGAGGAAGGCATCATCTGGCACCGCGACCGCCAGCCGACCATCACCGTGCGCGCCGACATCTACGACGGCACCCAGCCGGCGACGGTGATGGGGCAGATCTCGCCGACCCTGGACGAGCTGCGCGCGCAGCTGCCTTACGGCTACTCGATCGACATCGGCGGCAGCGTCGAGGACTCGGCGCGCGGGCAGAACTCGATCATCGCCGGCATGCCGCTGTTCGTGTTCGCGGTGTTCACCCTGCTGATGCTGCAGCTGCGCAGCTTCTCGCGCAGCTTCATGGTGATGCTGACCGCGCCGCTGGGCCTGATCGGCGTGACCCTGTTCCTGCTGGTGTTCCGCGTGCCGTTCGGCTTCGTCGCCATGCTGGGCACGATCGCGCTGGCGGGCATGATCATGCGCAACTCGGTGATCCTGGTCGATCAGATCGAACAGGACCGCGCCGACGGCCACGAGCCCTGGCGCGCGATCGTCGAGGCCACGGTGCGACGCTTCCGCCCGATCGTACTGACCGCGCTGGCGGCGATCCTGGCGATGATCCCGCTGTCGCGCAGCGCCTTCTTCGGGCCGATGGCGGTGGCGATCATGGGCGGCTTGCTGGTGGCGACCCTGCTGACCCTGTTGTTCCTGCCGGCGCTGTATGCGGCCTGGTTTAGGGTGAAGGCGCCGGAGGCGGAGGCGTAGGTCCGCGCCCACTCTGGCTATCCCCTCTCCCGCTTGCGGGAGAGGGCTAGGGTGAGGGAGTACGGCGCCGCAGGCGCAAATGCCGTCGCTCTCGTTCTTGGTTCTCTGCTCTTGCTCTTCGCTTCCGGTTCGTCATCCCCGTGAAGGCGGGGATCCAGCGCTTTTGGGGTCCTTTCGCACGCAGTCTGACTCTCCGCCTTTGACTCCCTCCATTATTAAAGGAGGGCTGGGGAGGGTTTGCTCTTGCTCTTGCTTTGTCGCTTCTTGACGAAGGTCAATGGCTTCCGCCTGCTGCGCATGCGGGTCACGCTCTGTTGCTCTTGCTTTTAGCTCCCTCCTTTGGAAAAGGAGGGTTGGGGAGGATTTGCCTTTGTTCTTGCTCTGTTGCTTCTGACCGAAGGTCAAAGGCTTCCGCCTGCTGCGCATGCGGGTCACTTTCTCTTGCTGACCCAAGAGAAAGTAACCAAAGAGAAGGGTCTGAGCCAGGAGCTCCCGTGTGGCTTCGGATCTGGCGCCGGGATTTTTCGATAGGACATCCTTGTCCTATCGAAAAACGGCGCGCGTCCTGCGCGCCGCCCTCCGGGTCTACGATTGTTTGCGTGAGTACGCAGCTTTTGGATTCCAATGCCGGAGCACACTCAACGGCAACGGCAACGGCAACGGCAACGGCAACGGCAACGGCAACGGCAACGGCAACGGCAAGGGCAAGGGCAAGGGCAAGGGCAACGGCAACGGCAACGGCAAGGGCAAGGGCAAGGGCAAGGGCAAGGGCAAGGGAGCGGGCTTGCCGGCTCCCTTGGGTCTTAGGCCCAAGCTCAATCCCGCAACTCCGCGATCTGGCACGGCAGCTCCAGCTGCGCCAGCACCGCCGCGGTCACCTCCGCCGTGCTTGCGCCGCGCCCGCCCGGCGCCAGGTCGGCGCTGAGCACGCCGCGCTCCAGTACCGCCGCCACCGCCTGCTCCACGCACTGAGCTTCGTCGCTCAAGTCCAGCGAGTGGCGCAGCAGCATCGCCGCGCTGAGGATGGTGCCGATCGGATTGGCGATGCCGCGTCCGGCGATGTCCGGGGCCGAACCGTGGATCGGTTCGTACAGGCCGACGCGGCCTTCGCCCAGTGAGGCCGAAGGCAGCAGCCCCAGCGAGCCGGCCAGCATCGAGGCCTCGTCGGTGAGGATGTCGCCGAACATGTTCTCGGTCACGATCACGTCGAACGCGCGCGGCTTGGCGATCAGGTGCATCGCCATCGAGTCGACCAGCTGGTGTTCCAGCGTGACGTCGGGGAACTCGTCGCGCGCCACGCGGGTGGCGACCTCGCGCCACAGTCGCGAGGTTTCCAGCACGTTGGCCTTGTCCACGCTGACCACCTGCCCGCGCCGGCCGCGCGCCAGGGTGCAGGCGCGGCGCACCACGCGCTCGACCTCGGCCACGCTGTACTCGCACAGGTCGCTGGCGCTGTCGGCGCTGCGCTGTTTCTGGCCGAAGTAGATGCCGCCGGTGAGTTCGCGCACCACCAGCAGGTCCACGCCCGCCAGCAGGTGCGGCTTGATCGGCGAGGCGCCCAGGGTGGCGGCGTGCGGCTTCACCGGGCGCAGGTTGGCGTACAGGCCCAGGCCTTTGCGCAGCGCCAGCAGCCCTTGCTCCGGTCGCACTGTGGCCTTCGGGTCCGACCACTTGGGTCCGCCGACCGCGCCCAGCAATACCGCGTCGGCGGCGCGACAGGCGGCCAGGGTGGCCTCGGGCAGCGGCTCGCCGCTGGCGTCGATCGCGGCGCCGCCGATCAGGTGTTCGCGCAGCGCGAAGCGGTGGCCGTAGCGGCTCGCGACGGTGCGCAGCACCTCCACGGCGGCGGCGGTGACTTCCGGGCCGATGCCGTCGCCCGGCAGTACGACGATCTCAGCGTGCATGGATCAGTTCCTCATAACGTTGGATAGCGGGTTGTTGTTTGAGCAGATAGCCCAGCTGATCCACGCCCTCGAGCAAACAGGTCTGGGCGAAGGCGTCCAGCGGGAACTGCACGCGTGCGCCGCCGGGCAGGATCACGCTGCGGCTGGCGACGTCGATGCTCAGCTCGATGCCGGGACGCTCCAGCAGCTCGTCGACGATCTCGGCGTCGAGCACGATCGGCAGCAGGCCGTTCTTGAGCGCGTTGCTGCGGAAGATGTCGGCGATCTCGGTGCTGATCACCGCGCGCACGCCCAGGTCGGTCAACGCCCAGGGCGCGTGCTCGCGCGAAGAACCGCAGCCGAAGTTGCGTCCCGCGACCAGGATCTGCGCGCCGGCGTTCTCGGGCCGGTTGAAGGCGAACTCGGGATTGGGCGAGCCGTCGGCGAGGTAGCGCCAATCGTTGAACGCGTAGCGACCCAGGCCCTGGCGTTCGGTGGTGGTCAAAAAGCGCGCGGGAATGATCTGGTCGGTGTCGATGTTGCGCTCGCGCAGGACCACGGTGCGCGACGTCAGTCGGGTGAACGCGCTCATCAGGCGGCCTCCGTGGCGGCGGTGTGCAGGTAGGCGCGCGGGTCGGTGACCTCGCCGGCGATCGCGCAGGCGGCCGCCGTCAGAGGCGAGGCCAGCAAGGTGCGCGCGCCCTTGCCCTGGCGGCCCTCGAAGTTACGGTTGCTGGTGGACACGGCGAGCTGGCCGGGGCCGACCAGGTCGCCGTTCATGGCGATGCACATCGAGCAGCCCGGTTCGCGCCATTCGGCGCCGGCGGCGCGCACGATGCGGTCGATGCCCTCGGCTTCGGCCTCGCGCTTGACCTGTTCGGAGCCCGGTACCACCAGCATGCGCACGCGCGGGTGCACGCGGCGGCCTTGCAGCACCTGCGCGGCCTGGCGCAGGTCGGTGAGGCGCGAGTTGGTGCAACTGCCGACGAAAACCACGTCGACCGGCGCGCCGGCCAGCGCCGCGCCGCCGTCGAGGCCCATGTACGCCAGCGCCTTGGCCGCGTCGGCGTCTTCGGCCACCGGCAGCCGCGCGTCGACCGCGGTCACTTGGCCGGGGTGGGTGCCCCAGGTCAGGGTCGGCTTGATCGCGCTGGCGTCGATATGCACCTCGCGATCGAAGCGCGCGCCCTCGTCGCCGACGAAGCCGCTCCAGCGCGCGACCGAGCGCTCGAAATCCGCGCCCTGCGGCGCGCGCGGCGTCGCGGCCAGATAGTCGTAGGTGACCTGGTCGGGCGCGATCAGGCCGGCGCGCGCGCCGGCTTCGATCGACATGTTGCAGACCGTCATGCGCTCGTCCATCGACAGCGCGCGCACGGTCGAACCGCGGTACTCGATGACCTGGCCGGTGCCGCCGTTGACGCCGATCTGCCCGATCACGTGCAGGATCAGATCTTTGGCGCCGACGCCGGGCGCGAGTTCGCCCTCGATGTTGATCGCCAGCGTGCGCGGCTTGCGTTGCAGCAGGCACTGCGTCGCCAGCACATGGCCGACCTCGCTGGTGCCGATGCCGAAGGCCAGCGCGCCGAAGGCGCCGTGGGTGGCGGTGTGGCTGTCGCCGCAGACGATGGTCATGCCGGGCTGGGTCAGGCCCAGCTCCGGTCCGATCACGTGCACGATGCCGCGGTGCGGGCTGTCGTAATCGAACAGCTCGATGCCGTGGCGCGCGCAGTTGCGGCGCAGGGTATCGACCTGGCGCTCGGCCTCGTCGGTGTAATAGGGCAGGCGTCCGTCGGCGCCGCGCGGCAGGGTCGGCGTGGAATGGTCCAGCGTGCCCTTGGTCAGGTCCGGGCGGCGCGGCGACAGGCCGCGCGCGTCGAGTTCGGCGAAGGCCTGCGGCGTGGTGACTTCGTGGATCAGGTGCAGATCGATGTAGAGCACCGCAGGCACGGCCTCGGTTTCGGGCGTGACCAGGTGGGCGTCCCACAGTTTGTCGAACAGGGTTCTGGGTGCGGTCATGGCGGGGTGTAGGGCTTCGATGTTGGTCGCTGTTTCGTTTGCGGGAGTGGTTTGGATGTGTGGGGCGCTGTGCGGAGCTGGCGTCGTGGCTCGTTGGCGCGTGCCCTCACCCCAACCCCTCTCCCGCAGGCGGGAGAGGGGCTGTTAAGCGGTGGCGGCCAGGCGCGGTGGGGCTTGCTGCTGAGTGCGCAGCACGCGATTGGCGATCTCCAGCCATGCCAGCGCGCTGGCCTCGAGGATGTCGGTGCTGGTGCCGGAGCCGGTCAGCTCCACGCCGTCCACGCGCGTGGTCACGCTGGCCTGGCCCTGGGCGTCGTCGCCGGTGGTCACGCTGGACACGTGGTAGCTGTCGATCTGCAGCTGCACGCCGGTGGCGCGCGCCAGCGCCGCGAACAGCGCATGCACCGGTCCGTCGCCGACCGCCGCTTCGTTGATCGCGGCGCCGTCGGGATCGACCAGCTGCACGCTCGCGGTCGGCAGGCTGTCGCTGGCGATGCCGGTGCTGACGTGGGCGCGCACCAGGCGATGGCCGCGCGCGGCGCGGGCGTCGGCGCCCAGCACCAGCGCCTCCAGGTCGGCGTCGAAGACTTCGCGCTTCTTCTCGGCCAGCGCCTTGAAGGCGGCGAACACGGAGTTCAGGCGTGCCTCGTCGACCACGAAGCCCAAACTCTGCAGGCGGTCGGCCAGCGCCGCGCGGCCGCTGTGGCGGCCCAGCACCATCTGCGACTGCGACCAGCCCACGTCCTCGGGGTTCATGATTTCGTAGGTGCCGCGGTGCTTGAGCATGCCGTGCTGGTGGATGCCGGACTCGTGCGCGAACGCGTTCTGGCCGACGATGGCCTTGTTGCGCTGCACCGACATGCCGGTGATGCGCGACAGCAGGCGCGAGGTCGGCACCAGCCGGCGCGTGTCGATGCGGGTCTGGGCGTTGTAGTAGCCGCCGCGCACGCGCAGCGCCATCACCAGTTCTTCCATCGCGCAGTTGCCGGCGCGCTCGCCGATGCCGTTGATGGTGCATTCGACCTGGCGCGCGCCGCCTTCGATCGCGGCCAGGCTGTTGGCCACGGCCAGGCCCAGGTCGTTGTGGCAGTGGGCGCTGAAGATCGCACGATCGGCGTCGCGCACGTTCGCGCGCAGGTACTCGAACAGCGCGCGGATCTCGCTGGGGGTGGTGTAGCCGACGGTGTCGGGAATATTGAGCGTGCGCGCGCCGGCGGCCAGCGCGGCGCTGCAGACCTCGGCCAGGAACTCCGGCTCGGTGCGCAGCGCGTCCTCGGCCGAGAACTCGACGTCGTCGACGTAGCGGCGCGCCAAATCCACGCCCATCACCGCGCGCTCCAGCACCTGCTCGCGGCTCAGGCCCAGCTTGTGTTCGCGGTGCAGCGGGCTGGTGGAAATGAAGACGTGGATGCGCGGCTTGCCGGCGCCTTCCAGGGCCTGCGCGCAGGCCTCGATGTCGCCGACATGGCAGCGCGCCAGCGTGGCCAGGGTGGAGCCGCGCACTTCGCGCGCGATCGCGCGCACCGCCTCGATCTCGGCGCTGGAACTGGCGGGGAAGCCGCCTTCGATCACGTCCACGCCGAGTTCGGCCAGGGCATGGGCGAAGCGCAGCTTCTGGCTGGCGCTCATGCTGCAGCCCGGCGACTGCTCGCCGTCGCGCAGGCTGGTGTCGAAAATGGCGATGTGTTGCGGGGCGTGGTCAAACGGACCTACCGGTCCTGGCGACGCGTTCATGCGGGAATGTCCTCGATCAAAGCGGAATGGGGTTGGATGGCGGGGCTACCGACGACAGGCGGGTGGGCCGTGCGCGCTTGCGGCGACGGCCCGCGTCTAAGTCGTGCCAACCCGTACACATCGCCTGGCGCGGTCGGGTGTTCGATGCCGACGGCGTCGCGCACGGGCGCTTCGCGGCTGCGCCGGCGTGGGCGTCGCGGCGCGCGCGGGCGCACTTCCGACAGCAGTTGCGCGAGCACGCCGGCGTCCAGGTTGCCGCCGGAGACGACCGCGCATTTGCGCTTGCCGGCGATGCGTCGGCCGGCCGCCAGCGCCAGCGCGCCCGCGCCTTCGGCGATGATGTGTTCCTCCAGCGCCAGCCGGACCAGGGTTTCGCGCAGCTCGGCCTCGCGCACGATCACCACGTCGTCCAGCAGCGTGCTCAGCACGCGTTGCGTCAGGCGGCCCGGATCCTTGACCCGCACGCCGTCGGCCAGCGTCGCCGCCGGCTCGATCAGGCGGCGGTCGCCGCGCAGCGCGCGCGCCATCGAATCCACCCCTTCGACCTGGGCGCCGATCACGCGCACGCGGCGCGCGGCGGCGCTGCCGCACAGCAATTCCGACTTCAGCGCCAGCGCCACGCCGGCCGCCAGGCCGCCGCCGCCGATCGGCACCAGCAGCACGTCGGGCGCGAACGCGGCCAGCTCCAGGGCGACCGTGCCTTGGCCGGCGATCACGTCCGGATCGTCGAAGGCCGACAGCAGACGGTAATCGTGTTGCTGCGCCAGTTCGATCGCGAAGGCCTTGGCTTCGTCGTAACTGTCGCCGTGCAGGCGCACGGTGGCGCCCCAATGGGCGACGCCGGCGATCTTGGTCTGCGGCGCGCAGCGCGGCATCACCGTGATCGCGTTGACGCCCAGGCGGTACGCGGCCCAGGCCAAACCCTGGGCATGGTTGCCGGCGGAGGCGGCGATCACGGTGCGGTGGTCGCCGCGCTCGCGCGCGGCCAGCAAGGCGTTAAGCGCGCCGCGCACCTTGTAGGAACCGGTGCGCTGCAGATTCTCCAGCTTCAGCCAGCAGCCGAAACGCTCGGCGTGGTGCAACGGCGTCGGGTCCAGATAACGGCGCAGGCGCGCCTGCGCCGCCAACAGGTCGGCGGCGCTGACGGATACCGGGCTGGCTACGTCGCCGTCCATGCGCTCAGACCGGCGTCAGCCACGCGCGATAGCGCGGGTCTTCGCCGCGCACCACGCGCGCGTACTGCGCCGACAGCTCGCGCGTGACCGGGTTGTCGCCGAACTCGCGGCGGTCCAATACCGCGATCGGCGTGGCCTCGGCGGCGGTGCCGCAGACGAACACCTCGTCCGCGTCCAGCAGCTCATGCAAGGTCACTTCGCGCGACTGCGCGCCGGACAAGGCGATCATGGTGTCGCGGGTGATGCCCGGCAGCGCGTCGCGGTGTTCGACCGAGGTGACCGCGCCGTTCTTGACCATGAACACGTTGGCGCCGGTGCACTCGACCACGTAGCCCTTGTCGTCGGTGAACAGCGCCTCGTCGAAACCGCGCTGCTTGGCTTCGCGCTTGGCCAGGATGGAATTGACGTAGGCGCCGCTGAGCTTCAGGGCCGGCAGCGAGGTGGCCGGGTTGCGCTTCCACGGCGACACCGTCAGCCGCGTGCGCGCGCCACCCAGGTGCACGACCTTGGCCATGGTCGCGATCATCAGGTGCTGGCTCAGCGGGTCCACGTCCAGGCCGATGGTGCCGGTGCCCATCCAGGTCAGCGGGCGGATGTAGGCGTCGCGATGGCCGTTGGCGCGCAGCGTCGCCACCGTCGCCGCGCTCGCGCGTTCGACATCGAAATCGATGCCGAACAGCTCCGCGCCCTTGCGCATGCGCTCCATGTGCTCGGGCAGGCGGAACACCGCGGCGCCGCCGTCGGCGGTGGCGTAGCTGCGGATGCCCTCGAACACGGCGGTGCCGTAGTGCATGGCGTGGGTGGTCAGCGGCGCTTCCGGCGCGTCGTTGGCGACGAATTCGCCGTCGAACCAGATCAAGGGCTGCTGAGGCTCCGCGCGAACGAAAATGCTCGGCGCAGCGGTGGAGAGCATTGAAGAGTCCGCACAGGGATGTGCGGGCTTTTGCGAGGGATTCGCATTCAAAGACATGGAGACACCTCGACGGCAAGACAGTCGTAGAGCTTGGCGAGCTGGCTCTGCAGGGCGGTGTCGGCGCGTTCGCCTTCCACCGTCATGCGCAGGTGCCAGCGATCGCCGTCGGGTTGCGCTTCGCCGTCCACCGACAGGGGACGGAAACCGCGCCGTTCGGCGGCGCCCAATACGCGAGCCAGCGCGCCCTCGGCCTGGCGCAGGGTCAGTTCAAGCTGGTATCGCATGGGCATCCTCCTTGTCGGTGGCGGGGGTGGCAGAGGCGGCCGTCGCTGCCTCCGTGGAATTGATCGCGTCGGCTTCGGGATCCAGCATTTCGGCGTTGCTGCGGTTGGGCGGCACCAGCGGCCAGACGTTGGCTTCCTGGTCGATCGCCACGTGCAGCAGCGCCGGGCCGTCGCAGGCCAGCATCGCGGCCAGCGCGTCCTCGACCGCGTCGGCGCGTTCGACATGGAACGCGGCCACGCCGAACGCGGCGGCGAGCGCGCAGAAGTCCGGGTTGTCGGACAGGTCGATCTCGGAATAGCGGCGCTCGAAGAACAGCTCCTGCCACTGCCGCACCATGCCCAGGGCCTGGTTGTCGAGCAGCACGATCTTGACCGGCAGGCGGTAGCGCGCGACCGTCGCCAGTTCCTGCACATTCATCAGGAACGAGCCGTCGCCGCTGACGCAGATCACTTGCGCCGCCGCGTCTTGCATCTGTGCGCCGATCGCCGCCGGCAGGCCGAAGCCCATCGCGCCCAGCGCGCCGCTGGTCAGGTGCTTGCGCGGGTCGTCGAAGCGCCAGTGCTGGGCGACCCACATCTGGTGCTGGCCGACGTCGCAGCTGACCACGGCCTTGGGCGCCAGTTCCGACAGACGCTTGAGCAGCGCCGGCGCGTAGACGGTTTCGCCGGGCGCGTCGTAGCGCGGCGCGCAATCGCGTTTGCGCTGCAGGCAGGTGTCGCGCCAGCTGCGGCGCGCGCCGCCGTTGCGGCCTTTGGTCTGCGCGCTGCAGGCCGGCGTCAGCGCCTCCAGCGAGCGGCGCAGGTCGCCGTTGACCGCGGCGTCGGCGTGACGCAGCTTGCCGATTTCGGCCGGATCCAGGTCCAGATGGACCACGCGTGCATTGGGCGCGAACTCGGCCAGCTTGCCGGTGGCGCGGTCGTCGAAACGCGCGCCGACCACGATCAGCAGGTCGCATTCCTGCACCGACAGGTTGGCGGCGCGGTTGCCGTGCATGCCCAGCATGCCCAGGTTCAACAGATGATCGGCCGGCAGCGCACCCAGGCCCTTCAGCGTCAGCACGGCCGGGATCTGGCTGCCTTCGACGAAGTTGCGGAACGCGCTGACCGCGTCGCCCAGCGCGATGCCGCCGCCGCCGTACACCAGCGGTTTTTGCGCATGCGCGATCAGCGCCGCGGCCTCGTGGTACGAGGCATCCGGTGCGGCCGGCAGCGGATCGGTCGGCAGCGGCACGTGCGCGGGCAGATGCGAGGCATCGGCGTTCTGCACGTCCTTGGGCAGGTCGATCAGCACCGGTCCCGGACGGCCGGAACGCGCCAGCCGGAAGGCCTCGCCGATCATGCGCGGCAGCTCGTCGACGCTGCGCACCAGGAAGCTGTGCTTGACGATCGGCAGGGTCATGCCGAACACGTCCAGTTCCTGGAACGCATCGGTGCCCATCAGCGTGGTCGCGACCTGGCCGGTGATCGCCACCATCGGCACCGAGTCCAGCATCGCGTCGGCGATGCCGGTGACCAGGTTGGAGGCGCCGGGACCGGAGGTCGCCACGCATACGCCGACTCGCCCGCTGGCACGGGCGTAGCCGTTGGCAGCGAAAGCGGCGCCCTGCTCGTGACGGACCAGCACATGCTTGAGGTCCGACCCGTGCAAAGCGTCGTAGAAAGGCATGATGGTGCCGCCCGGATAACCGAACAGCGTGTCCACGCCTTCTGCGGCCAGCGCTTGCGCCAGCCAGCGGGCACCGTTCATTTAGGCGGCCTCTTCCTGTCGTTCGCCACGGGTGGCGGCGGGAGCGGGTGCGGCCGGCTGCGCCTTGGGCGCGGTGTCCAGCCACTTCATGTTGGCGCGCAGCTTCTTGCCGACGGCCTCGATCGGGTGATCCAAGTCGGCCTGCTTGAGCGCTTTGTAGTTGGCGTTGCCCGAGGCGTACTCGGCGATCCATTGGCGCGCGAAGGTGCCGTCCTGGATCTCCTTGAGCACGCGGCGCATCTGCGCGCGCGTGTCCTCGTCGACCACGTAGGGGCCGCGCGTGAGCGCGCCGTACTGCGCGGTCTCGCTGATGAACTCGTGCATGCGGGTCACGCCGCCTTCGTAGAACAGGTCGACGATCAGCTTCAGTTCGTGCAGGCACTCGTAGTAGGCGACTTCGGGCTGATAGCCGGCCTCGACCAGGGTTTCCCAACCGGCCTGGACCAACTTGGTCGCGCCGCCGCACAGCACCGCCTGCTCGCCGAACAGGTCGGTCTCGGTCTCTTCCTTGAAGGTGGTCTTGATCGCGTTCTGGCGCGCGCCGCCGATGCCGGCGCAGTAGGTCAGGGCGAACTCCTCGGCGCGGCCGCTTTGGTCCTGATGCACCGCGTAGACGCTGGGCACGCCGCGGCCGATCTCGTACTCGCGCCGCACCAGCGCGCCCGGGCCCTTGGGCGCGACCAGTACGACGTCGAGGTCGGCGCGCGGCGCGATCTGCGCGTAGTGCACGTTGAAGCCGTGCGCGAACAGCAGGCAGGCGCCCTGGGCGATGTTGGGTTCGATCACGTCGCGGTAGAGCTGGGCCTGGACCATGTCCGGCGTGAGCACGGCGACCAGTTCGGCGCCGGCAACGGCATCGGCAGGCGATTGGACGGTGAAGCCGTCGGCCTTGGCCTTGATCTCGGTCGGGCCGCCCGGGCGCAGGCCGACGGTGACGTCGAAGCCGGAGTCGCGCAGGTTCAGCGCGTGGGCGCGGCCCTGGCTGCCGTAGCCGACGATGGCGATCTTGGGGCGGAAGGTCGTAGCGGTCATGTCTGTGGTCTCTGAGCGAGGAGTGAGAGGGAAGGAGTGAGCGGGATCAGGCGGGTTCGGTGCTGGGGTGTTCGATGAGGGAAGCGGGGATGGTTCGTGCCGGTGGCGATTGCAGCGGGCCCGGCGCGGTGACCGCGCCTTGCGAGGCCGAGCCGACCAGCAGCGCGTACTTGGCGAGCACGCCGGTGGTCACGCGCGGTGCGATGCGCGCCGGTTCGCGCGCGCTCAGATCGGCGTCGACGTTCAAGCGCCGCGTGTTCACGTCGATGCTCACGCGATCGCCCTCGCGCAGGCGCGCGATCGGGCCGCCGTGCGCGGCTTCCGGCGAGATGTGGCCGACCATGAAGCCGTGGGTGGCGCCGCTGAAGCGGCCGTCGGTGATCAGCGCGACATCGTTGCCCAGGCCCTGGCCGACCAGGGCCGCGGTGACGGCCAGCATTTCGCGCATGCCGGGGCCGCCGGCCGGGCCTTCGAAGCGGATCACCACCACGTCGCCGGCCTGGATGCGGCGCGCCTGCACGGCGGCGAACGCGTCCTCTTCGGAATCGAACACCCGCGCCGGGCCTTCGAAATGCTCGCGGCCGTGGCCGGCCAGCTTGAGGATGCAGCCTTCCGGCGCGAGATCGCCGTACAGCACCGAGTAGCCGCCGCGCGGCTTGATCGGATCGGCGACGGGACGCACGACGTCCTGCACGTCGGCCATGCAGGCCACGGCCAGTTCCTGGAAAAAGGAACGGCCGGTGACCGTGGGAATGTCCTCGATCAGACCGGCCGTCTTGAGTTCGCGCGCCACCAGCGCCGCACCGCCGAATTCGAACATCTCGGCGGCGGTGTAGCGGCCGCCCGGTTTCAGGTCGGCGATCACCGGCGTATGCGCGGCGGCTTCGAATTCTTCCAGGTCGAAGGCCACGCCGGCCTCGTGCGCGATGGCCAGCAGATGCAGCGCGGCATTGGTCGAACCAGCGGTGGCCGAGACCGCGCGCGCGGCATTGCGCAGCGCGGAGGGAGAGAGAAGCGCGCGCGGCCTCGGCCCGCCTTTACGCAACTGCTGCATGACCATTTCGCCGCATTGGCGCGCGGCTTCGGCCTTGTCGGCGTGGATCGCCGGAATGTCGTTCAAGCCCAGCGGCGACAGGCCCAGAAAGGTCAGCACCATCGCCATGGTGTTGGCGGTGAACTGGCCGCCGCAGGCGCCGGCACCGGGGCAGGCATGGGATTCGATGCGGTGCAGTTCGGCATCGTCGATGCGGCCGGCCGAATGCGCGCCCACGGCCTCGAACACGTCCTGCACGGTCAGCGGCTTGTCGTCGGCCGCGCCGCGCTTGGACGGGCAGTGGCCGGGCATGATGGTGCCGCCGTAGAGGATCACGGTGGGGATATCCAGTCGCGCCGCCGCCATCGCCGCGGCCGGGATGGTCTTGTCGCAGCCCACCAGCAGCACCATCGCGTCCAGGCAATGCCCGGACACCGCCAGCTCGATCGAGTCGGCGATGGTCTCGCGCGAGGTCAGCGAGGCGCGCATGCCGTCGGTGCCCATGGCGATGCCGTCGGTGACGGCGATGGTGTTGAACTCGATCGGAGTGCCGCCGTTGTCGATCACGCCGCGGCGCACGTGCTGGGCCAGATCGCGCAGGGTGATGTTGCACGGCGAGACGTCGGACCAGGTGTGGACCACGGCGACCAGCGGTCTGGCGATGGCCGCGTCGTCCAGCCCGGTCGCGCGCAGCATCGCGCGCGCGGGGGCTCGGGCCGGGCCTTGCTTGATGGCGTTGCTTCTCACGAACGTGCGTTCCTAAAGTCGTATCGACAAGGAACCCAAGGCCCTGAAAACGAAAAACCCCGCGCCTTTCGGGCGCGGGGTTCAGGTTCTTTCGACCTTGGGTTGTGTGGTTTTGCTACACGAACCCGACTCCCGCGCTGGTAAGCGAGGTAATAAGTACGAGGACGAGAATAATCGTGGCGATCGCGGGTGCGAGGCGGAGCGCGACGCGCGCGGCGTCGTTCGAGGCCGTGGCGGCCTTGAGCGAAGTCGTCTGCGAGTGGTTGTTGCGCTGCGTCATGGGTCTGAGAAAAACATGCCGGTTCGCGGCTTGTCAACCGTTTCATCCAAAACTTTCATGACCAATCGGCATAAGCCGTGACGGCGGTCGCGTCCGGGCCGGTCGCCGGCCCGCGCTGGCTGTCGATGCGAGGGCGTTGCGCGCGCGCTCACACCGGCAGCGCGTAACTTTGCTTGACGACCTCGCTGGGCAGATCGGTTTTCACGTTCTGGATGCCGTTGTCGCGGGTCAGGTGACGGGTCTGGAAGCGGCGGTAGTCGGCCAGGTCTTCCACCACCACGCGCAGCAGCGCGTCGCAGTCGCCGAGCATGATGTAGCACTCCATCACCTGCGGCAGTCGCTTCATCGCGGCGATGAAGCGCTCGATGGTGTCGGCGTCCTGCGCGGTCAGCCAGACCCGGGTGAACAAGGTGGTGCCGATGCCGACCTGGGCGGCGCTGACCACGGCCACGTAGCGCTCGATCACCCCGGCCTCTTCCAACAGGCGCACGCGGCGCAGGCAGGGCGAGGGCGACAGCCCCACTTCCTGGGCCAGCTCGTTGTTCTGCAGGCGGCCGTCGCGCTGCAGGGCGCGCAGGATGCGGCGGTCGATCTCGTCGAGTTTGGCTGGCATGAATTTCACTCTATTCGATCAAGATTGGCAGTTAATGCCAATTTATAAGGTATCGCGGCAATAATCGCAAGCCTATGCCGCGCGTGGCCGCTTACGCTTTCGGGCATGGACATCACCGCCCTGCTGCTGTTCGCCGCCACCGTCCTGCCGCTGATCTGCACGCCAGGGCCGGACATGCTGTTCATCGCCTCGCAGGCGCTCAACGGCGGCGCGTCCGCCGGTTTGCGCGCGACCTTGGGCGTGTGCGCCGGCTATGGCGTGCATTCGGCGCTGGTCGCGTTGGGTCTGGCCGCGCTGATCGCCGCCTCGCCGTGGTGCTTCGCCGTCTTGCGCTGGGCCGGGGTGGCCTATCTGGCGTATCTGGCCTTGCGTTTGCTGCGCTCGGCGCTGAAACCCGGCGCGATCGAACTGCGCGCGGTCCGCGCGGCCGCGTTCCGTCGCGGCTTTCTCACCGCGGTGTTGAACCCCAAGGGCATGCTGGTCTACTTCGCGGTGCTGCCGCAGTTCATGCACGGCGATGGGCCGGCCGCGCTGCAAGCCATGGCGCTGTCGGGCGTGTTCGTGGTCTTGTGCGGCCTGGTCTATACGGTGCTGAGTTTGGTCCTGGCGCGCACGGGCGCACGCGCGCAAGGCTTCAGCGATCGACGCCGGCGCTGGGTGGACGGTGTGTCCGGCGGCTTGGTCGGCGTGGCGGCGGGGGTGTTGGCGATCGGCTAGACCGCATCGTCGCGTGCGAGCCGCAAATCGGGCGTCGCGTCCTGCTCTTCGCGCCGGATCGCCGAAATGGCATCGCGAGCCCGCCTGGGCCGTCGCAATCCAGGCCATGCCAGCCGTGTGCGCTTAACCGATGCGTTCAATCGAGTACATCCGTCGCCGATCCGTGAGCGCATCATCGGCACTCGCGCCTGGGTGCGCCGTACAATGACGTTCGCCCACAGGTTCATGGCCGGCGCGCGGCGCGCATCGGCCCGAGTACGACGACCCCACCGCATGCCGCAACTTTCAGTGCCCACCGAAGCGGTCCTCAAGCGGGCCATCGATCTTATCGGCCAGGACGGTCTCAGCGACGACGATATCCAGCAGCGCATCACGGCGCTGGTGGACGAGCCCGTGCTCGCCCAGCGCCTGATCGCGTGGCTGCCGGAGGCGTTCGGGCTAGTGCTGATTTCCGGCATGGACGGCGTCGATCCGCCCGCCGCCTTCACCGCGCGCGACCGCCGCGGACGTTGGCGCGAGTTCGCCTTCGACGCCGAGCCGCTGCTGCCGATGGCGCTGGTGCTGGCCAACGAGATGTTTATCGCCGGCCCGCGCTACAGCTTCGGCCGCATCGCCCAGCGCAGTGCGATGGTCGCCGCGGTGAGTCAGGTGCTGCAGCAGGATGGCAGCGTGTTCGGCGCCCGGATTTCCGGGCCTGCGATCGCGGGCGTGCAGGCGGAGGTCTACAGCGCCGGAGCGGGGGCGTAACGCGATTGGTCGGTGCATGCGTCGGTCGACACGCGGCCAGGCATTCCATAGGGAGCGGCATGGAATTCATCTGTCGCTTTCACGACGCCGATACGTGGCAACGCGTGCGCGGTCCGCTGCGCTCCGAAGGCATTCCCAACCGCGCTGCGCAAGTCGCTGCTGCCTGCACGACGGCACCTGTGCGCTGAGAACCGGCCGCGTCCGGCTTGCCCCACGGCAGCGCGTGGCCGTGAGCCGTGGATGAGACTGCGATGTCCAGACGGCCCGGTTCGGCTGCCAGGCGGCCGCCGGGCCGTGCCATGACTGGGGTACTGTCCGCCTTTCAGCCACGGGGGGTGTGCCATGAAAGGATGGGTGTGGGTGCTTGTGGGTGCCTTGGGGATGGCGACGGCGGGCACGGCGCGAGCCGCCGATCCTGAGGCTTTGTACCGACTGACCCATCCGCGTTCGTGCCCGGCCTGCGACTTGAGCCAGGCGGAGCTGGCCGAGGGCATCGACCTCAGCGGTTACGACTTGAGCCGGTCGCGGTTTACCGGCGCGAAACTGCGCGGCGCGAACCTGCAATCGGCGGTGCTCACGGGCGTGGACTTGAACGGCGCCGATCTGAGCGGCAGCAATTCGCGCTCGGCGCGCTGGGACGGCGCCCAGGTACGTGGGGTCGATCTGAGCCGGGCGCAGTGGGATGCGGACTTCAGCGGCTTCGACCTCAGCGCCGCGCGCTTCAAGGATGTCCAGCTGACCGGAAACCGCTTCGTTGGCGCAACCTTGCGGGACACCGATTGGCGCGGATCGACGCTCGTGCGCCTGGACTGGGCGCGTTCGGATCTGCGTGGCGCGGACTTCACCGGCGTGCGCGTGCAACAAGGCAGCTTCGCCGGCGCCAACGCCGGCGGGGTGAAGTTCACCGGACTGCAGGGGCAGCAACGCGCGGTGACCGAACAAATCGATTTCGGCGGGGCGAATCTGCTCGATGCCGATTTCACCGGCGCCACCTGCGGCGGCAAGGGCTTCCGCCTGTGCGCGCGCTCCGATGCCGCAACCACCTGCCCGGCCGGCAACAAGGGGCCGTGCGCGGACTACGCGTCGGCGCACATCGCGCGCAACAAGCAGACGCTGATCGACACCAACCAATGCCGCGGCTGCGATTTGCGCGGAACGACCCTGGACAGCAAGGGCGGTGCGCGCGTGGCGTTGGACGGCGCCGACCTGCGGCATGCCTCGCTGTATCGGTTCAATGCGCCCGACGGCAGTTTGAATCAGGTCAAGCTGCAGGGCGCCGACGTGGTGGGCGACTACTCGCGCGCCAAGCTGGAAGGCGCCGACCTGCGCGCCGACCGACTGATGGGCACCTTCGTCGAGGCGCAGATGACCGGCGCGGACCTGAGCGGCGCGGACATCCAGATGTCGGACTACCGTCGCGCGGTGCTGGTCAACGCCAAATTGATCAACACCCTGGTCTACGGCACCGACTTGCGCGGCGCCAACCTGACCGGCGCCGACGTCAGCGGCCTGCGTTACGGCCACACCGCCAAGACCGATGCCAGCACCACGTGCCCGAACGGACGACCGGGTCCCTGCAGCTGGTGACGCTGCGCGGGCGCGCCGTGTTGGCGCGCCCGGCCGCCGCGCGTAAGCTCGCGATGCCGCGCGACCCGGCGACGACCGCCGCCGCGCGCCCCCACTTTTCACGAGAGCCGACATGAAACGCACGCATCTGTCTTTGTTGATCGTCGCCGCGCTGGCGGCTGCGACGTTACCGGCGTGTTCCAAGCCCGAATCCGCGGCGAACACCGCGCCGGCCGCCGCGCCGCAAGCGTCCGCCGAACCCGCGACACCGGCGCCTGCCGCCGCCGAGGTGCATCGCTTCAAGATCGGCGCGCTCGATGCCGTCGCGCTGAAGGACGGCGACATCGACGTGGTCAACGATGAAAAGACCTTCGCGATCGGTCAGTCCGCGCAGGACGTAGACGCGCTGCTGAGCGCGGCCGGGCAGCCGACCGACGTGCTGCACTTGAGCATGCAACCGCTGTTGGTGCGCAGCGGCGCGAAGGTGCTGCTGTTCGACACCGGCGCGGCGGACGCGTCGTTCGCGCGCGGCGGGCGCTTACCGGCGTCGCTGCGCGAGGCCGGGGTGGAGCCTTCGCAGGTCACCGACATCTTCATTTCGCACCAGCATCAGGACCACGTCGGCGGCCTGCTGACGCGCGAGGGCAAGCTGGCGTTCCCGAATGCGACCGTGCACCTGTCGGCGCCGGAATGGGACAGCCTCAAGGGCGACCAGGGCGCGGCCGCGCTGGTCGCCGCGATAACGCCCAAAGTCGCCGCGTTCGAACCCGGTGCGCAGCTCATTCCGGGCGTGGTCACCGCGGTCGCCGTGGACGGCCACACGCCGGGCCACAGCGCCTACGAAATCGCCTCGGGCGATCAGCGCCTGCTGTACATCGGCGATACCGCGCACCATTTCGTGATCTCGGTGCAGCGCCCTGAGTGGACCGTGCAGTACGACGGCGACGCGCCGCTGGCGCAGACCAGCCGTCGCGCGCTGCTGCAGCGCGCCGCGGACGGCAAGCTGCGCGTCTACGCGGTGCATTTCCCGTTCCCGGGCCTGGGCCATGTGCAGGCGAAGGGCGAGGGCTTCGAATGGGTGCCCGAGCGCTGATCGCGGCGCGCTAGCTCCGCTGATGGCATGGGTGGGCGTACCACCCGTGCCGATGCCGACGGCGCGGCGCGCGATGCGGTCCGCAACCGTCGCCGCACCGCTGGCCGCGCGGCGACGGCTCAGTACAAGTCGCCGCGCTTGCGTTTGGGATAGCTGCCGTCGGCCTTGGCCTGGGCGATCACGCGCTGCGCGTACTCCAGCGCGACCTTGCTCAGTTCGGAATCCTGTTCGTACAGGGCTAGCCGTTCCGGCGAGGGCGTCAGCGCATCGTCCGCAGGCTCGTTCTCCGGCTGGGCCTGCGCCTGCGCCGTCGCGCGCTGCGTATCCGCCTCCCGCTCGCGGATACGCCGCGCATCGCCGCACAAGGCTTCCTCATCGCTGAGGTCGTAGCGCAGCGCGTCGGTCGCCTGTGCGTCGAACCTGGCGCAGGCGGTCTGGTACGCCGCCGCATCCGCGGCCAGACGCTGCGCCGCGATCTTCGCCAGATCGCTGCGGCGCCGCGAGCAGGCCAGGCTGACATGGATCTTGAGACTCTTATCGTTGCTGGCGCAGCTGCGGTCCAGCGCCACCGGATCGGCCAGCAGCCGCTCGATGGACCGTTCCAGCCGCTGCTGTTCGGCCATCGAACAGGCCAGATCGGCGTAGCCGGCGCGGTCCGGCGGAATCTTGCCGTCCTGACACACCACGGCGTAGCCGGTGTCGTCCTCGACCAGCAGACGCGTCAAGGCCGATTCCAGCGCGCTCTGATAGGCGTAGCACGCGAAACGTAAGGGGCCTGCACGCTCCTGCGCCGAGGTCGCCTCGCAGTCGGCGGCGACCTGCCGTGCCTGCCGCAGCAGCAATTGCTCGGCCGATTCTTCGTCGCGCGCGTTCTGCGCGAATTCGCAGGCTTGCGCCAATCCCGGGCTGCGTTGTGCCGCGGCCACGCGCGCGCACTGGCGATCGAGTTCTTCGGGTTGTTCGCGCAGCCGCGCGGCTTCTTCGTAGGCGTCGCTACGCGACTGTCGGTCGCGCGCGCGCCGATCGCAGGCCGCCTGCGCGTGCCGGCTCTTGGGCCCGTAAGGCGGTTGCAGCTCGTCGCTGTTGCAGACGCGGTCGGCCCACTTCTGCGACGACAGATCGACCGGGAAACGATCGTCGTCGCCGTGCGCGATGACCTCGCGCAGGCCCGCGACGGTGGACTGCAGCGCCTGTTGGGCCTCCGGATCCTTGAGGTCGGCATCGGCGGGGACGGCGGCCAGGATCGCGTCCAGTCGCGCATCGGCTTCGGCGAAACGGCCCAGTTCGCGCGAGGCGTTCGCCACCCGGACGCGCGCCGCCAGCTTGTCCGCCTCCGGCGTCGGAATCTCGTCGACCAGCTTCGGGCCTTCGTCGGCGATGCGGGCCACCAGGCGCCGGCGCTCGCCCGCGTCGGTGGCCGACCAACTGGCGCGCATCAGCAACTGCAGCCGCGTCCACGCGGGCAGGCCCAGTTGCGCCGCCAGCCAATGCGCGCGCTCGTGCCGGCTGCGGCCGCGCAGTTGGCGGTACTCGTCGCTTGCCAGCAGGGCGGGCAGGCGCGCCACCTGTTCGGGCGTGTAGTCGAGGTAGGCCAGGCCGCCTTTTGGGCCTTCGCGTTCGTAGTCTGGTATCAGCGGCAGGCCGTTGTCCGGGCATTGCGGAATCTGCACATCGATCTGGGTGTCGCCGAGCCAGCTGCCGTCGACGAATTGGACCAGCGCCAACGACGGGTAGCCGACGTCCGCCGAAAACCTGGCGCCGCCGAGCGGGCAGACGAACTCGCGCACGTCGAATTGGACGGCGTCGTCGCGCGTTGCGGCATGGACGGCGGGCGCCAGCAGGGCGGCGATCAAGGCGATGGCGATGGGCGCGCAGCGCGACAACGTAGGCTTCACTCGGGCTCCGGGATCGGACGTGGCCCCGGCGGAGCGCGCGGTGCGGCCTCCGGGCCGGGGCAGGGCGCAGCGAGGTTAGCACCCGTTCCGCGCCCGCGAGCGCCGCCGCGCGCCGATGCGCCGAGCCCTGCCCTAGTCGCTTTCCGCCGCCGCCGTGGCCGGCCCGTGCCCTTGCGCCGTAGCCTTGCGCGACGTCGCCAGGAACGAGCCCAGCAGGACCAGCGCGAAGCCCACCGCCATGCCTGCCGTCAGCGGCTCGTTCAACAGGCTTACGCCCAACAGCAGCGCGACCAGCGGATTGACGTAGGTGATCACGGTCGCGCGGGTGGGGCCGACTTCGGCGATCAGCGCGAAGAACAGCAGGAAGGCCAGCGCCGTGCACACCACGCCCAAGGTCAGCACGGCACCGGCGGCTTGCGCGCTGACGTGGGACGGCCAGGCCGGCACGGCGAACGGGATGTACAGCAGCGTCGCCAGTGCCAGCGAAGCCGCGATCACGCCCAAGGGCGGCACGCCGGACAGGGAACGGCTGATCACGATCGGTCCCAGCGCGTAACCCAGCGCCGTGGTCAGCGCCGCGGCCACGGCCCAGCCGTGGCTGATGTCGATGTCCAGGCCGACCAGGGCCACCACGCCGCCCAATCCGACCGCCAGTCCCAGGGCGCGGCGCCCGTCCAGCGCCTCGCGTCCGCTCGCGGCCATCAGCCCGGCGGTGATCACCGGCACCAGGGCGATCAGCAGGCCAGCGGTGGAACTGTTGATGCGCGTTTCGGCGTAGCCCAGCAGCCACCACGGCACGCTGATCTCGACCAGGGTGAACAGCAGCAGCGGCCGCCAGTGGCGCAGCGCCGCGCGCAGTTCGCCGCGCATCATCGCCACCGGCAGCAACAGCAAGGCGCCGATCGCGGTGCGCGCGAAGGCGACGAACACCGGCGGTATGTCGGCCACCGCGATCCGGATCAGCAGATAGGGAATGCCCCAGATCAGGCCCAGCGCCAGGAACAGCCACCAGCCGCGCCGGCTCATGCGCGCCTCCGCGCGAGCACGGCGCGCCAGGGGCCGGAGTCGAACTCCTGTTCCAGGTCCCACTCCACCGCGAAGCCGGCCGCGCGCAGGCGGTCGTCCATGGCGCCGCTGGACCAGCGCACCACGCGGTAATCGCCGGAATCGGTTTTCTGCCAGTACTCGTCCTCGCCCAGCGGATACGACGCCAGCAGCAGGCCGTCGTCGTTGAGGGCGGCGGCGAACTTGCGCAGCACGGCATCCAGGTCTGCGCGCTCGAAATGCTGCAGCACGCACAGCATCGCGATGCCGTCGTAGCGTCCGGCGATCTCGTCGGTGAGCGCGTCCAGCAGCTGCGCCGCTTTGCCGCGCTGGATCTGGAAATCGACGAAGGCGGCGGTGACGTCGGTGCGATGCACGCTCAGGCCGCGTTCCTCCAGAAAGTCGGCGTCCCAGCCCGGGCCGGAACCGATCTCCAGCACGCGCGCGCCGGCGGGCAGCTTGTCGACCAGGCATTGCAGCGATTCGGCCGCCCAGCCCGTCGGCGGCGGCACCTCGGCGGCGTAGGCGAGCGCGCAGTTCTCGTAGCCGGCGACGGTGCGGGCGTTGCTGGTCTTGCGCGATGGCATGGCGGTTCCTCGTGGTGCGGCATCAGACGGCCAAAGGTATCCACAACGACAGCCCGCCCAGGCCGGTGTCCGGATCGAACGTCGGTGCATGACGTTCGATGATGGGCGCGGCGGCCGGCGCCCAGCCGTGGCCGGGCAGGGCTTCGTTCCAGATCGCAGCATAAGTGTCGAATAGGGTGGAAACATGTGCGCGATGCTCGAATACGGCATAGCGGCGCGGCGGCAGTTCGATCCGCACCAGGCCATCGGGCAGGCGCCCGAACGCGGTCACCTCCGCGGCGCAGACGTAGTCGAACGCGCCGTCGTCGTCGGCCGGATAGTGCAGGCCGATCGGGATGCCGTCGCTGCGCTGCGGGATATGGCGGTACGGGCCGGCCATGAAGCTCTGCCACTGGATGGGTATGCCGATGACCTGGTCGTAGCCGTGCCGGCGCGACAGCCCCACCGCCTGCACGGCGGTCGCGTCGCTGAGCCAGGGCGGGGACAGCCGCGGCCGTTCGCGTGCGCGCAGGTCCAGCGGCGCGACCAGCGCCAGGCCTTCGGTGCTGGCGCGTTCGCGCACGCGCTCGGGCGGAACCTGGAACTGCTCGCGGAACGCGCGGGTGAAGGCTTCGTGCGAGCCGTAGCCGGCGTCCAGCGCCACGCTGAGGATGTCGGGCGCGCCTTGCGCCAGCATCCGCGCCGCGCAGGTCAGGCGCCGCGCGCGCAGGTACTTCATCAGCGGCCAGCCGGTGCTGGCGCCGAACGCGCTGGCCAGGTGCGAGCGCGAGACGCCGCAGGCCTCGGCCACGCCGGACAGGCTCAGGCCGCAGTCGGAGTTGCGTTCGATGACCCACAGCGCTTTGTCCACGATCGACATGCGGTGCTCTCGGTTGGCGGCCAGAGGCACCCTAACAAAGCCGGCGGCGGCGCCGTTTGATCGTTCGTACGGTCGCGCGAGTAACGTCCTGGCGCAGCCGCGTCGGTTGTCGAGTCGCGCCCGTCGCGCGCCCGTTGGCCTATCCGGCCCGCGCGCCGCGTTGGCCCCGTAGCGAGCCAACGGAGGGCGGGTCATGATCGTGTCGGTATTCAATCTCAGCCACGGCGCCATCAGCGACCTCCGGATGCAGGAAGTGATCCGGGCGATCAACGTCCAGATCGGGCGCGACTTCGAACCCTATTGGGGCTTCGGCGCGACGCTGCGGCTGGAAGGGCACACGGCCCGCCGCGGCAAGCGGCGCTTCCAGTTCGATCCGCTGGACATGCGCGGCGATGGCGTGCTGTACGTGCTGGACAAGTTCAACCCCGACCTGGCCGGCGCGCACGAGAGCGATTTCCGCGGCGTGCCGGCCGGCGTGGTGTACCTGGATCTGAGCAAGGGCCTGCAGGAGGACTGGACGGTCAGCCTGTCGCACGAAGCCTTGGAGATGATCGCCGACCCGCAGGTCAATCTGGTGGTGCAGGGGCCGCACCCGGACGGGCGCGATCGCGACGTGTTCCATTGGTTCGAGATGTGCGACGCGGTGCAGGCGCAGTCGTATGTTATCGACGGCATCGGCGTTGCGGATTTCGTGCTGCCCCTGTACTTCACGCCTTCGTCGGAACCGGGTTCGCGCAACAACTTCATGGGCGCGGTGCCGCAGGGCAAGCGCAACTACAGCCTGCCCTCGTTCGGCGTGGCGCCGGGCGGCTACATCGGCTACTTCGATCCCAAGCTCGCCGACAATCTCACTTTCGAACACGAAGGCGACGTGCTGGCGCGCAAGCGCCGCGCATTGAAGCAGGGCCGCACCGGGCGCCGCGCGCAGCGCATGGCCAAGAGCGCCAAGCTGGCGACGATACCCAAGGCGTGAACGTTCGCGAACGCAGCGGTCGCCCTGGCGGACGGCCGCTGCGATAAGGCGTGCCCGCTCGCGTCAGGCCGGCTGCTCCGATACCTGCGCCTGTTCGCGTTGCGCGCGCTGTTCGAGCTGACGCCGTTCCCAACCCGGCGCCTTGAAGTAGTGGTGCAGGTGGTGGTCCGCGCCCACCGCCACGCCGGCGCCCGACCACACCGCGTTGCCGGAGCCGTCGTTCAGGGTGACGCCGCAGACGTGGTAGCGGTCGGCGGCATCGATCTGCTGCAGCTCCACGGTGCCCACGATGCTCCAGTCGCCCGGCGCGATGCGCGACCACAGATGGTGGGCGCTGTCGATCGCGAACAGCGAGGCGTCGCTGCCGATGGCCACGTCCAGCATGGGCCCGGTGGTGGGCGAGGCGATCGCCTGCCAATCGCCGCCGTTGAAGAAGAACAGGCGGCCGCTGGCGTCCAGGCCGGCGATGTACTGCGCCGAGCCCACCGAGACCTTCTGCATCGTGCCGGGCACCGACAGCCAGGCACTGCCGTTGTAGCTCCACAGGCCCTGCGCACGGTCCACGGCCCACAAGGTGCCGTCCACGCCGGCGGACAGCGAGGCGAAATTGCTGCCCGCGATCTTCTGCCAGGTGCTGCCGCCCCATTGCAGGTATCGGCCCGTCTGGATGTCCAGCGCGAACATCTTGTGGGCGTCGATGGCGATGGTGTCGAGGGTGCGGTTCGGAAACGTCACCGTCTGCCAGGCCTGGAATCCGGCCAGGCGGCTGACCGGCTGGCCGTCGACCAGCAAGGTGCCGTCGGCGGCCACGCCGACGCAGGCGCAGGGGCCGGGGGTGTCGATGATCTGCCAGCCGCCGCCGCCGAGCACCCAGGCCGAACCGAAATCCCAGCCGTACACCAGGCCGCCGTTGCCGGCGACGATGCCGAACAGGTCGGGCGTGTCGTGGGCGACGACGCGCCAGGTGCCGCCGGCGTCCAGGTACAGCGTGCGGTTGTCGTGCGACTGCAGCCAGACCGTGCCGTCGGGCGCGATCGAAATCCATTGCGCTTCGGGCGCGCCGGGCACCGGCGCGAACGCGCTGCCGTTCCATTTGTAGGGTGCGCCCGGGCCGCCCCACCAGCCGCTGGTGTTGTCGATGGTCCAGACGTTGCCGCCGTCGCCCACCGCCACGAACAGGGCGTACGCGCCGCCGGTGGGCCGGTACTGCCATTCGCCGTTCGTCCACTGGTAGGTGCCGCCGCCGCCGTCCACGCCCCAGACGCTGCCGTCGGGGCTGGTGCTGGCATGCCAGATCGGCGCCCAGGGCGTGGGCTGGCTGGGCGTGTCGACCAGCTGGTAGACCTCGCCGGCGGCGCTGAGGCCGTAGACGGTGCTGGCATTGGCCACCGCGATGCAGGTCAGCGCCTGCGAGGTCTCGGACTGCACATAGGAATTGCCCAGATACCGCAGCGCCTGATGCGCGCCGTTCAAGGCCCAGAAGGAACCGTCGTTGCCGTTTGCCGCCATCAGGTAGTTCGCCATGCGCTACTCCGGAGTTGGGTGAAGGTGGGTGGGGGCAGGCGCTCGCTCGGCGTCGCGCTTACGGCGCCGCCCGGCCCGGGATGGGGCGGAGGGCGCCGAGGGCGTGGCGGTGTCGGGGGAATGGCATTCCATCACAAAATTTGTGCATTGAGTTCAAGCCTGGGCATGCCGGAAGGGGCCGCCCGTCGGCGGTCCGGCGGCGGCAGGTCGTCGTCGCGGTGCGAGATCTAGCGGTCGGCCGCGAGGACGCGGGCCGGCGTTGCCGGCTCAGCCGGCGCGCTTGCGGCAGTCGCGCAGGTGCAGGCGTTGGGCCTCAGCCAGTACAGTCGGGTTCGGCACCTGCGCGCCGGTGGTGTTCGACAGCCGGCCGTCGCGCCGCAACGCGGTCAGGAAGCCCAGGGTGTCGCGGGTGGCGAAATGGGTGGGGCCCAGGCGCTCTCGCTCGGACGCCAGCGCCTGGCCGAGGTAGGCCTGGGCCTGGGCGACGTCGCAGCGTTCGTAGGCGTACATCGCGCGATACAGCCAGGCGTCGTGCCGGAACAATTGCGCGAAGTAGGTGGTGTCGTCGCGATAGCGGTCGATGACGCGGCCGAACGCCTGGTCGGCTTCCGCGCGGTGCCCCTGCTGGTAGCGCAGCGCGATCCAGAAGATGTCGACGATGCCGCGATAGCTGTCCTGCGGCCCGAAGTAGCGCTGGCCCTGCGCGCGGCTGTCGCGCAGCAGGGCTTCGATGCGCGGCAGGTCGCCGGTCTCGCCGTGCAGTTGCAGCGAATGCGCCAGCAGCAGCGTTTCCCAGGGCGCGGGGATGCCGGCCTGGCGCTTGATCCGCAGGTTCTCCTCGAACAGCGCCTCGGCTTCCTTATGGTCGTCCGGCCGCAGGATGCTGGGCGACAGGTCGTGCAGGCGCGAGGCAAGCACCCGACGCACGTACAGCGTGGTTTCGTGCCGCGGGCCCAGGCTGGCTTCGCAGATGCGCAGCGCCTCGCGCAACGCCTGCACGTTGTCGCGCGATTCGCGCGCCATCACCGAGGTCATCATCACCAGCGACTGCGCGTACTCGGGATGGTCGCGGCCGTAGGCGGCCTCGATCAGGGCCTGGCCGGCCAGCATGTTCTTCTGCGCGTCGACCTTGTTGCTGTCCATCATGTGCTGGGCATAGCCGAGCAGGATCCAGGCCCGGCCGGTTTTGGGGTGGCGGTCGCCCAGGGTGGCGCGGCGGTCGCGCAGCAGGGTATGCGCCAGCGCCAGATCGGAACTGCGGCGATAGCGCGCCAGGATCGTCAGCCACTGCTCGCGCGCGTCGTCGGCGAGGATGGGATTGCCGTGCCCGGCCAGGACGATCGCGCGTTCCAGATCGGCCTGCGCATCGCGAAGCAGGAACATGCGCGCGCGATAACGGGCACGCAGCATCAGCAGCTGCGCTTGCAACTCGTCGTGCCCGGCGCCCAACGCCTGCGCTTGCGCCTGCGCCTGGTCCAGGCTGCGCAAGGCCGCCTGCGGGTCGCCCAGGCCCCACTGCGCCTGCGACAGCTCCACGCCGATCGTCGCGCTGGACTGTCGCGCCAGCGCATCGTCGCGCCCGGCCAATGCGGCCAGGCGGGCCCTGGCGAGTTGCGCGGCTTCGGCGTAGCGCGACTGCAGGTTCAGTAGCGACAAGCGCGTCGCGTAGACATAGCCCTGATCGTCGCTGTGGCCGTCCAGGCTCGCCGACGCCTCGTCGGCGAGGCGTTCGGCGTGCTGGTAGTCGCCGATCACGGCGTAGCTGCGCGCCAGCGTCGCCAGGCTTTGCGCGTGCAGCAGCGGATGCTGGCGCAGATCGAGCTTGCGCAAGTCGCTCTCGGTCCGGGTCAGCAGGTTTCGCGAAGAGAACGGCGTGGAGCCCAGGCCCGACAACGTGGCCGCGCCCAGCGTGGAGGCGAACAGATCGCTCACCGCGCGCACCGCCTGCGCCTCGCGCGCGGCCTGGCGGTGCTCGCGCCAGGACCAGCCCAGCCCCAGCGCCAACACCAGCACCAGCGCCAGGGCCAGCGCGCTGGCGCCGCGATGGCGGCGCAGCCGCAGGCGCATGCGCGTCGGCCAGCCCACCGGTCGGGCCTGCACGGGACGGTGTTCGCGCCAGCGCTGCAGGTCGTCGGCGTACGCGCTGGCGCTGGGATAGCGATCCTGCGGCTGCGCCGCCACGGCCTTGCGCGCGATCGCCGACAAGTCGCCGGACAGCGCGCGCGCCAGCGCCGCCACGCTGGCCTGGCCGCGTTCGAGCGCCACGCGCGGCGGCGCGGCCGCTTGCAGCAGCAAGCGCTCCATGGGCTCGGCCGGCCCGGCGGCGACGGCGGGCGTCAGCGCGCCCAGCGTGTGCAAGGGCGACGGCCATTGCGCGCTGAGCAGGCGATAGGTCAGCACGCCCAGCGCGTACAGATCGATCGTCGGTCCCGCGCGGCCGGGCTCGCGCGATTCCGGTGCGGCGTAGTCGGGCGTGAGCGCGACGCGCGACAGGCGATCGGTCTGCAGGGCGTTGAACGTGGCGGAGATGCCGAAGTCGACCAACTGCACGCGGCCGTCCGCGGTGACCAGCAGGTTGGAGGGCTTGATGTCGCCGTGCAGCAGGCCCTGCGCGTGGGCATGCGCCAGCGCCTGCGCGGCCTGGATCAGCAGGTCCACGCGTTGCGCCAGGCCGGCCTTGCGCGCATCGCACCAGCGGTCGATGGCAACGCCGTCGATGTAGCGCATGGCGAACCACGGCTGTCCATCGGCGGCGACGCCGCCGTCGACGATGCCGGCGATGCCGGGGTGGTCCAATCGCGCCAGATGGTTGCGTTCGTCGAAGAAGGCGGCGACGAGATCGGACGTGGCCAGTTCGGCGCGCACGCACTTGAGCGCGACGCGTTGCTGGTATTGGCCGTCGTCGCGATGGGCTTCGTAGACGGCGCCCATGCCGCCGGCCGCGATCAGGCGATCGATGCGCCACGCACCCAGGCGCTGGCCCAGGCGCGGATCGGGCGCGTCGGCGTCGGGCCAGCGATCGGGCGGCGGCTGCCGTTCGGCGAGCAGTTCCGCGGGCAGGCGTTCCAGCACGGTGCCGCGGTCGGTGTCGGCCTGCAGCAGCGCCAGCAGGGCGGCATGCGCGGGCGGGTCGTCGCGCGCCAGCGCCTCCAGCGCCCGTCCGCGTTGTTCGGCGGACAGCTCGATGTAGTCATCGAACAGCGCCAGCGCGCGTGCGGTCGGATCGTTCATGGGCCAGGGCTGGGCGCGCGGCTCAGTTGGCGGCGGCTTTGGGGTCGTCTCCCAAGGTGGCGGCGAGAAATGCGCGCGCCCTGCGCCAGTCGCGGCGCACGGTGCGCTCGGTCACGCCCAGCACCTGCGCGATCTCGGCTTCGTTCATGCCGGCGAAGTAGCGCATCTCCACCACCTGACCCAGGCGCGCGTCGATCGTCGCCAGATCGGTGAGCGCGCGGTCGATGGCCACCAGTTGATCGAGTTCGGGATCGTGCGAGGGTTCGGGCGCGTGTTCGATTTCGTCGGGGTGGAAATGCTCGGCGCGCTTGCTGGTCTGCAGGCGCCGCACCTCGTCCAGCACCGCGTAACGCATCGCGCGCGACAGCACGGCCAGCAGGTGCTGTCGGTTGTTGAGCGCGACCTCGTCCTGGTTCAAGCGCAGCCAGGTGCGGTTGATCAGCGAGGTCGGCGAACGTTCGCCGCCGCGCCAGCGCCGGCGCAGGTGCAGGCCGGCGACCTTGTGCAGTTCCTTGTAGAGCAGGGAGTAGACCCGGTCCCAGGCGCCGGACTGGCCGTTTTGCGCGGCCAGGATCAGCTGGGTGACCGATTCCATCGTATCGGGCGCGAACTCGAAACCCGCCGACGCGGGGTCGCGGATGTCGGCGGGCGAGAGCGGATCCTCGTGACTCATGTCCTATATTTTCTCCGTTTGGAGAATTTGCGCGTACTTATGTGATACGCCAAAGCCCGCGGACTGTCGAGGGCTGCCTGCGGGCCCATCCGCGCCTGATTCAGCTGGCGGCTCCGCCGGTGCCGGTCGCGGCCCGATCCGCGAATTTGCCGGCTCGCCGCGACGGCCTGCCTGCCATGCAAGTCAACGCGGGATTCGCCAGGCGACGGCCGTTGCGGCCTGTCGCCGCGAATTGTGTGCACTTCGATGCATTCGAGGCGCCCGTTATCAGGCTGAATCAAGCGGGGTTGTCTCATTCTTTAACTTTATTTTCGAATATAGATATGATTTTCTTAACGGGATTATAGCCGTGTCGGCCACGGCGACGCCGGCCTAGCCGGCGGAAGCCAGCAAGCGCTCGCGCAGCGCGGCGTAGTCGGCGCTCAGCGGCGATGCCGACGCCGGCAGCGCGAGGCTCTCGGCCAGCGCCCGCGGCGGCGGCACCGCATGGCCGACCAGTGGCTCGACGATGCTGTCGAACTTGGCCGGATGCGCGGTGGCGACCACCGCCCACGGCCGTCGGTCGCCTTGCGCGCGCAAGTCTTCGAGCAGGCGCAGGCCGGTGGCGGTGTGCGGACAGGGCACGATGCCGTGACGCTGCGGCGCGCGGCGGATGGTATCGGTGATGGCGTCGTCGTCGACGCTGCGGGCGTGGACGGCGGCGCGCAGCGACGCGTCGCCGTCGAACCAGTAACGCAGGCGCTCGTAGTTGCTGGGCGCGCCCACGTCCATGGCGTTGGCGAGCGTGGCGCGGGTGGGCTGCGGCGCGTAGTCGGCGCCGTCCAGATAGCGCGGCAAGGTGTCGTTGGCGTTGGTCGCCAGGCGGATCTCGCCGATCGGCAAGCCCATGCGCTGGGCGACCAGCGCCGCGCAGGCGTTGCCGAGGTTGCCGGTGGGGACGATGAAGTTGAGCGCGGTGCCGCTGCGCGCGTGGTGCTGCGCGGCGGCATGGGCGTAGTACGCGGCCTGCGGCAGCAGGCGGCCCAGGCTGATGCTGTTGGCCGAACTCAAGGGCACGGCGGCGCGCAGCGCCTGGTCGGACAGCGCCTGCTTGGCCAGACGTTGGCAGTCGTCGAAATCGCCGTCGACGCGGCAGGCCTGCACGTTGTCGCCCCAGCAGCCCAGGCCGTGCGCCTGACGCGGCGACACGCGGCCGTCGGGGTAGAGGATCAGCACGCGGAAGCCGGCGCGGCGATGGAACGCGGCCGCGACCGCGGCGCCGGTGTCGCCGGAGGTGGCGACCACGATGGTGGTCGGCGGCGCGTCCGGCGCGCGCAGCGCCGACAAGGCTCCGGCCAGGAAGCGCGCGGCGTAGTCCTTGAACGCGGCGGTGGGGCCGTGGAACAGCTCCAGCAGCAGGTCGTCGGGCTGCGACAGCGCGCGCAGCGGCGCGGCGAAGGCATAGGCGCTGCGGCACAGCTCGGGCAGGCGTTCGCGCAAGGCCGATCGCGCGAAGTAGGGCGCCAGCACGGCCTGCGCGGTGTCGGCTAAATCCTCGCGCGCAGGTTGCGGCGGCAGTGCGGGCAAGGATTCGGGAACGTAGAGACCGCCGTCGGGCGCCAGGCCGGCGGAGAGCGCGGCATCGATGGACGTGGCGGGGGTTTGGCCGCGGGTGCTGAGGAAGTTCATGGGCGGGCTCGGCGCATGGGGGACGAAGAGCAAATCCCCCTCGGTCCCCCTTTTTCAAAGGGGGAAGACCAGCGGGCGACTGCGCGGTTCGTGGCTTCGACGAAGGAAGACCAGCGGGCGACTACGTGGCTCGTGTCGGCGAAGGCAAGGCTTGGAGCGACGACGGCCATTGCCGTTCCCCCCTTTGAAAAAGGGTGAGAGCGTGCGCTTGCGAACCGCAGGTTCGCGCACGATCGAACGCCAGCAAGCTGTGCTTGCTGGCCGGACGGGCAGGGGGGATTTGCTTTCCGCTCGGCGCTACTCATCCAACACCTCCGCGCGCGGCCCCGCCACCGGCGTCACGTACGCGCGCGCGTCGTAGCCGGCGTCGGCGAAGGCCTGGCGCATCGCCGGCGCGGCGGCCTGCGCCTGCGCTTGCGATTCGAACCAGGCGAAGGTGCTGGGCCCGGCGCCGGAAATGCTGGCGCCCAGCGCGCCGCGATCGAGCGCGGCGGCCTTGACCGCGGCGAAGCCGGGAATCAGCGGCGCGCGACGCGGTTCCACCAGCAGATCGACCAGGCCCGCGCGCAGCAGGCTGGCGTCGCCGCGTTGCAGGCCGGTCAGGAACAGCGCCAGATGCGCGCTCTGTTCGACCACGGTGTGCAGCGGATACGGATCGGCGAGCACGGCGCGCGCGCGCCGCGTTTCCAGCACCTGGTCCGGGTGCACCACCACCGCATGCAGCCAGTCGGGCACGGACAGTGGAATCATGCGGTCGGCCGTGGCCATGACCACGCCGCCCAGCAGCATCGGCGCGACGTTGTCGCCATGGCGGCTGCCGCTGGACACCGATTCCCCATCCAGCGCGAATTCGTACAGCGCCTCGCGCGCCAGCGGCGTATCCAGCAGCGCATTCGCCGCGACCACCGCGGCCACGCAGGACGCGGCCGAGCCGCCCAGGCCGGAGCCCAGCGGAATGCCCTTCTCCAGTTCCAGCTCGAAACCGTGCGCCAGGCCGAGCTTGTCGCGCATCGCGATCAAGGCTTGTCCGGCGGTGTTGCGCGAGGCTTCCAGCGGCAGACTGTCGGCGCCCGGGGTGTCGCCGCGGATCGCGGCGATGCGCACCTGTGGATCGGCGATGCGCCGCACGACGGCGACGTCGCGCGGGCCTTCGATGGAATGGCCGAGCAGGTCGAAGCCCACCCCGATGTTGCCGACGCTGCCGGGCGCGAACGCGCGGACGCGTGTGGGACGGGTGTGGCTGGCTGCGCTCATGCGCGGGCTCCGAGGGTCTGCGCGATGGAAAGGATGTCGCCGAACACGCCGGCCGCGGTGACGTCCGGCCCCGCGCCGGGCCCTTGCACCACCAGCGGATTATCCGCGTAACGGCGGGTGCGGAACTGGATCAGGTTGTCGGTGAGCGCGCCATGCAGGGCCGCGTGCCCGGGCGGTGGCGAGACCACGCCGACGCTGGCGCGGCCGTCGCGGTCCAGGCGCGCGAGGTAGCGCAGGCCCAGGCCGGCCGCGCGCGCCTGGTCGAAACGTTGCTTCAGCGGCGCGTCCAGTTCCTGCAGGCGCGCCATGAACTCGTCCTTGGACACGTCGCGCAGCGCCTCGGGCACCAGGCTTTCGACCTCTACCTGCTCCAGCGATAGCGCGCGTCCGGCCTCGCGCGCCAGGATCACCAGCTTGCGCGCCACATCGGTGCCGGACAGGTCGTCGCGCGGATCGGGCTCGGTGTAGCCCAGGCGGTGCGCCTCGCGCACCAGTTCGGAGAACGCGGCGCTGCCGTCGTAACGGTTGAACAGCCAGGCCAGCGTGCCGGAGAGGATGCCTTCGACTTCGGTCAGTTCGTCGCCGGTATCCAGCAGCGAGCGCAGCGTCTGGATCACCGGCAACCCCGCGCCGACCGTGGCCTCGTAGCGAAACTTGCCGCCGCCGTGGCGGCTGGCGGCGCGAATCGCCTCGTAGCGCGGCAAGGGACCGGCGCCGGCCTGTTTGTTGGGCGTGACCACATGGATGCCCGCGGCCAGCCACTGCGGGTAGTAGGCGGCGATCGCGTCGCTGCCGCTGCAGTCGACGATCAACGCGTGCGGCAGGTGTTCGGCGCGCACGTGCGCGGCGAAACGTTCCAGATCGAGCGGCTCGCCGTCGGCCAGGGCCTCGATCGCGCTTTGCGGCGGCATCGCCTTGGGCGACAGGCGCATGCGCCGGCTGTCGGCGATCGCGCGCAGACGCAGTTCCAGCTTGGAGTCCGGCAGGTGTTCGGCGCTGAGTTGCGGTTGCGCCTGCGCCAATTGCGCGAGCAGGGCGCGGCCGACCTTGCCGGGACCGATCAGGCCCACCGACACGCACTGCGGCGACAGCCAGAACGCCGAATGCGCGGCGCGCAGCGCGCGGGTGGCGTCGCGCGCGCCGATCGCGACCGAGATGTTGCGTTCGCCCGCGCCCTGCGCGATCGCGCGCACGTTGACGCGCGCCTGCGCCAGCCCGCCGAGCAGGCGCGCGGCCACGCCGGGCGTGCCGACCATGCCGTCGCCGACCGCGGCCAGCACGCACACGTCCGTGGTGACGCCGACTTCCTGCGCCTGGCCGTCGGCCATGGCGTCGGCGAAGGCGGCGACGATCGCGGCGCGTCCGCGATCGGCCTGGTCGGCGCGCACCACGCAGCAGATCGAATGTTCGGAGGAGCCTTGCGAAATCATGATCACCGACACGCCGGCGCCGCGCAGCGCGCCGAACAGGCGTTCGGCGGTGCCGGGCACGCCGACCATGCCGTTGCCGATCAACTCCAGCACCGCCAGATCGTGAACCAGGCTGAGGCCCTTCACCGGCGCGCCGTCGGCCGAGGGCTGCGGCGTGATCAGGGTGCCGGGCGCGGCCGGGTTGCGCGCGTTGCGGATGCGCAGCGGGATGCCGCGCTGCTGCACCGGCGCCAGCGTCTGCGGATGCAGCACTTTGGCGCCGAAGTAGGCCAGCTCGCAGGCCTCGGCGTAGGACATCGCCGGCAGGCAGACCGCGTCGGGCACCAGGCGCGGATCGGCCGACAGCACGCCATCGACGTCGGTCCAGATGGTCAGCGCGTCGGCGCCGAACAGATGGGCGAAGATCGCCGCGGAGTAGTCGCTGCCGTTGCGGCCCAGCGTGGTCGCCTCGCCGTGCGCGTCGCGGGCGACGAAACCGGTGATGACGATGCGCTCGCCGGGATGGCGCGCGCGCCAATCGGCCAGGCGCGCGCGGCTGGCGTCCCAATCCACGCCCACGCCCATCTCGCCCGGATGCACGACCAGCACCTCGCGCGCATCCAGGCGCGACCAGCCGGCCGCGTCGCCGTCGAGTGCGGCGTGCAGCAGGTAGGACGACAGCACCTCGCCCAGGCCGGGCAGGGCGGCGGCGATGCGCTCGGCGCGATCGTCGGGCCATTGCCGCGCGGCCAGTCCATCCAGTTGCGCGCGCAGCGCGTCGAACTCGCGCTGCAGCGCATGGGCGACGGCGTGATGGCCATCGGGATCGAGATCGGCGGCGGCATCGAGATGGCGTTGGCGCAGCGCCGACAGCGCGGGCGCCCACTCGTCGCCGCGGCGCGCGGTCGCGGCCAGTTCGACCAGGGTGTCGGTCACGCCCTGCATCGCCGAAACCACGACCATGCGCGCGGCCGCGCCGTCGTCGATCAGCGGCGGCACCGCGCGATAACGGGCCGCGTCGGCGACGCTGCTGCCGCCGAACTTGTGCACGTGGATAACAGGTGGGACGGCTTGCGAGGGTGGCGCGGACGACATGGCGGGAGCTCCGTTGGGGGCTCCGCGTCGCGACTCGGGGGTGGCCGGCAGGCCGCACCCGGATCGGGTGCGGAGCGGCGTGTTTGGATCAGATGGACACGCCCGTCCGCACCACTGGGGTAGTGGTGGTACCGGTGGTGGTAATCGTCAGCGCGCGCGTCGCCATGCCCCGGCCTTGCGGCTGGGCGGCGGTGCGGGCGATGGCGAAGGCGGGGTGCATGGGCGACAGCAATAACCGAGGTTTGTGCGGTGCGTCAAGCGGGGCGTCGTACGTCACGTTTGCGTCGCTGCGCGATCGCGGCGCTCAGCGCGGCTTCTTCGCCTTCGGTGCGCGTTTCTTGGGCTTGGGCGCGGCCGGCGCCGGATCGCTCGCGCCCCAGGGCGGCGGCGGCGTCGCCAGCGGCCGGGTGAGATCGAACTCGACCCGAAACAGGCGGCCGGGCCGGGCCAGCTTGTAGACGAAGCGGCGGCCGCTATCGAGCTCGATCGTCCACACGTTCTGCACCGCCTCGGGCCGGCCCTGGCGCCGGAACAGCGAGCGCGATTCGGCGTCGGCCGGGAACTCGGCCTCGGCGTGGTCGGCGTCGATCTCGATGCGCGCGCTGTCGCCGCCGTAGCGGCTGAGCGGATCGGCGCTGCCGTCGGCGTTGCGGTGATCGTGCTTGAGGCGCAGGGCGTGGCCATGCGGGCTCAGCACCCAGGTGCGCGAGCGGTCGCTGCCGACGTGGAAGGGGATGCGGATCTCGCGCGGGCTGCATTCGCGCACATGCATCACCAGCGCCCGGCCGGAGTACGGATCGGCGGCGTTTTCCGGGATGTCGGCGACCACGCGCCCCAGGTAGGCCTTGCCGCACAGGCTGGCGACGCGCTGGAACAGGGCGTGGGCGTCGTCGGCGGCCACGGCCGGCGCGGGCGCGGCCTCGTCGCGGAACGGCCACATCGAGCAGGCGCCGGTGGCGAGCGCGAGGCCGAGCAGGGCGATCAGGCGTGGCGTGGGTCGGTTCATGCGGCCTGAGCGTGCGTGGTGACGATGTCGGCATCGTGGCATGCGGTGTCGCCGTGCCGATAGGTGGAAGAAATGCGGTTGAAGCGCACACCTTAGCCGCGCGATGTGAAGAAGAACGTCGGCCGGCGCGTGACCGGCGTCCGCACGCCGGGCAGGCGAATGCGAGCTCATGTCGAAATGGAATAACAGAACTGGAGAATTGGTCTCATTTGAAACTAAATGACCGGGCCTACGTCTCACGACAGCGCCGCCCGTGCGCGCCAGAGTTTTTTCGCTGGTCCTTCCTCAAGGGCGACGGATGCCAGCGAGTGGCGGGACGTTTAGCCGGACGTTACGGCTTGGCGCCGCGGCCCTACGGCTGGGGCAGGCGCACGCAGTTCGCCCATTCACCCTTTATGGAGCAAGGCAATGAAGGAGATGTCCAAGGCAAGAATGGCGCTGCTGGCTTGTTGCGTGGCGCTAGCGATCAGCTCGACGGCCACCGCGGCGGAACCCGCCGAGGGGCTCACGGGACGGGACCTGATCTACAGCTATGACGAGATGTTCGATTTCGACATCGACGCCTACCTGGCCAAGCGCGCGCCGCACCTGTCGCGTTACGGCGAGACCATTTCGCACTGGGCCGGCTACAGCGGCATCAGTCCGAAGGTGCTGATCGCGCTGATGGAGCAGCAAAGCGGCGTGGTCACGCGCCGGCGCGCGGCCAGCGACGGCATGAGCCGTCCGTTCGGCAAGCTCGCCAAGAGCCGCGACTTCAGCGCCCAGACCCGCGAAGTCGCGGTGGCGCTGCGCGAGGCGCTGTACGCGCAGGACGGGCCGAACGCCAAGGGACCGGTGTCGTTGTCGCGCATCAATCCGTTGCAGGCGCTGTTCCTGCGCTCGGGCGCCAGCGACGCCAACGCCGCGCTCAGCGGCGACGGCGAGTTCCAGCAGGTCTACGCCGGACTGTTCAACGAAACGCGCAAGGCCGCCGCGCCGTCGCCGCGTTTCGCCGCGCAGGCCGGTCCGGACGTGGGCGCGCTGGCAGGGCCGGCCAACGGCTTCCTGCAGTTCCCGTTCCCGCGTGGACAGCGCTGGCACGTGGGCGGCGCGCACACCAACACCGGCTCGGGCAACTACCCGATGTCGTCGCTGGACATGTCGATCGGCGGCGGCTGGGGCAGCAACCAAAGCAACACCTGGGTGTCCTCGTCGGCGGCCGGTTCGTTCAAGCGCCACTCGTCCTGCTTCGCCGAAGTGGTGCACAGCGGCGGCTGGTCAACGACCTACTACCACCTGATGAACATCCAGTACGGCACCGGCGCCAACGTGGCGGCCAACACGCGCATCGCCAATCCGGCCAATACCCAGAGCCAGGCGCTGTGCAACGGCGGCTCGTCGACCGGTCCGCACGAGCACTGGTCGCTGAAGTCCAACGGCAGCCACTACCACCTCAACCAGGTGTACCTGTCCGGCTTCCTGATCACCGCGACCGGCAGCAGTTACGACACCAACTGCAACCGCTTCTATCTGACCAAGAACGGCAGCAAGTACTGCTCGGGTTACTTCACCAACCCGTGATGCGGCAGCGGGCGCGCCGGCGCCCGCTGCGTCGAAGTTAGCGGCGCGCCCGGTCGATGCATTCGGCCGGGCGCGATCGCGCTCAACCGCCCCACGGCGGCGGAGGCGGCGCGACCGGCTGGCTGAGGTCGAATTCGACGCGGAACAAACGGCCGGGCCGCGCGAGCTCGTAGACGAAACGCCGTGCGTCGATTTCCACGGCCCATACGTTCGGCACCGACACCACGCGGCCTTGGGCGCGGAACATGTCCTGGCTGTAGGTGTCGGCGGGAAATTCGTAACGGCCCTTGGTTACGACCGCAACCGCATCCTTGCGTTGATCGCCGCCGTACATCGTCAGCGCGTCGGCGCTGCCGTCTTCGTGCCGATGATCGTGCTTGAGCCGCAGCCTGCCTTCGTGCGCGCTGAATACCCAGGTGCGCGAGCGGTCGTCGCCGACGTGGAAGGGCACGCGGATCTCGGTGAGGCCGCAGTCGCGCACGTGCATGACCAGGGTCTTGCCGGCGAAGGGATCGTCGGCGCTGGCGGGCGTGTCGGCGACGATGCGGCCGGCGTAGGCGCGGCCGCACAGCGGGCGCAGCTCGCGCAGGGGATCGGCCGCGAGCGGGGCCGCGCTGGCGGTGCCGGTATCGGCCGGTTTGACGGCGCCGCCGGTGCAGGCGGCTGCGGCGATGGCCAGTGTGGCGACGAACGCGGCCCGGGGCAGGGCGGCGCGGCTTAGGGGCGAGCGGGCAGGGGACGGGGTCATCGCCACACGCTAGCCGGCCCGGCGGCGGCCGGCAATGCGCGGTGGCCGCGTCGATCGGGCGCGCAGGTGCGCGCTGAAGGCGTTGCCCGGGCGGCGGATCGCGCGCCCGGGCCGCGCATTGGCGCCGCCCTGGTTTTCCATGTCTAATGCGCACTGAAGCGGGGGTACCGCGGCGCGTTCCGGCCGGCGGTTGAGACAGTCCCTTCGAACCTGATGCGGTTGAGACCGCCGTAGGGAAGCTTCGCCGGCCGCGCCATGCGGCCGCGCGCCGCCCGCTTTGCGCGAGTCACTCGCATGCGCCCGCACGTCCCGTGCGGATGTCTTCACAAAGTATGGCGGATCCGTATCCATGAACGCAGTGCCCACCGAACTGCTGCAGCAGGCCGAACGTCTTTCGGCCGACGTCGTGCGCCCGATTCCCGGCTCGCGCAAGATCCACGTCCAGGGTTCGCGCCCGGACCTGCAGGTGCCGATGCGCGAAATCGCGCTGGCGCGCACGCCGACCATCTTCGGCGGCGAGGACAATGCGGCGCTCGCGGTCTACGACACCTCCGGCCCCTACACCGACCACGAGGCCGACATCGACCTCGCCGCCGGCCTGAAGCCGCTGCGCGCGAACTGGATTGCCGAGCGCGGCGACACCGAAGTACTGGGCGGGCTGTCGTCGGAATTCGGCCGCAAGCGCGAGCACGACCCCAAGCTGGCGCACGTGCGCTTCGGCAACCGGCCGCTGCCGCGCCGCGCCGTCGCCGGCGCCAACGTGACCCAGATGCATTACGCGCGCCGCGGCATCGTCACGCCGGAAATGGAATACATCGCGATCCGCGAGAACCAGCGCCTGGACGCGATCCGCGAGGCGCACCTGCTGAATCAGCATCCCGGCCACAGCTTCGGCGCGGCGATCCAGAAGATCATCACGCCCGAATTCGTGCGCGACGAAGTCGCGCGCGGCCGCGCGATCATCCCCAACAACATCAACCACCCGGAAAGCGAGCCGATGATCATCGGCCGAAACTTCCTGACCAAGGTCAACGCCAACATCGGCAATTCGGCGGTGTCCTCGGGCATCGCCGAGGAAGTGGAAAAGCTGGTGTGGTCGATGCGCTGGGGCGCCGACACCGTCATGGACCTGTCCACCGGCAAACACATCCACGAAACCCGCGAGTGGATCATCCGCAACTCGCCGGTGCCGATCGGCACGGTGCCGATCTATCAGGCGCTGGAGAAGGTCGACGGCCGTGCCGAGGAACTCACCTGGGACATTTTCCGCGACACCCTGATCGAGCAGGCCGAGCAGGGCGTGGACTACTTCACCATCCACGCCGGCGTCTTGCTGCGCTACGTGCCGCTGACCGCCAAGCGCGTGACCGGCATCGTCTCGCGCGGCGGCTCGATCCTGGCCAAGTGGTGCCTGGCGCACCACAAGGAGAATTTCCTCTACACGCACTTCGAGGACATCTGCGAGATCATGAAGGCCTACGACGTGGCCTTCTCGCTGGGCGACGGCCTGCGTCCGGGTTCGATCGCCGACGCCAACGACGCGGCCCAGTTCGGCGAGCTGGAGACGCTGGGCGAGCTGACCCAGATCGCCTGGAAGCACGACGTGCAGACCATGATCGAGGGCCCCGGCCACGTGCCGATGCAGCTGATCAAGGAAAACATGGACAAGCAGCTCGAGGTCTGCGGCGAGGCGCCGTTCTACACCCTCGGCCCGCTGACCACCGACATCGCGCCGGGCTACGACCACATCACCTCGGCGATCGGCGCGGCGATGATCGGTTGGTACGGCACGGCAATGCTGTGTTACGTGACGCCCAAGGAGCACCTGGGCCTGCCCAACAAGCAGGACGTGCGCGAGGGCCTGATGGCCTACAAGATCGCCGCGCACGCCGCCGATCTGGCCAAGGGCCATCCGGGCGCGCAGGCGCGCGACAACGCGATGAGCAAGGCGCGTTTCGAGTTCCGCTGGGAAGACCAGTTCAACCTCGGCCTGGATCCGGAGCGCGCGCGCGAGTACCACGACGAAACGCTGCCCAAGGACGCGCACAAGGTCGCGCACTTCTGCTCGATGTGCGGCCCGCACTTCTGCTCGATGAAGATCACCCAGGACGTGCGCGACTACGCCAAGGAGCACGGCGTGGAAGAAACCGCGGCGCTCAGCGAGGGCATGGCCGAGAAGTCGGCCGAATTCCTGGCCCAGGGCGCCGAGGTCTATCGGCGCGCCTGAGGCTGGCGCCCCTAGGATGCGGTGAGCGCAGCGAACCGCATCGTTGCCTGCGCTGGACGCTGAGGGAGCCGCGATTTCTGTCGCGGCTCAAGGATCAAGAGCGAATCCCCCTCGATCCCCCTTTTCCAAAGGGGGAGGTGCTCCGGCTGCAACCGGCGCGTGGCATGCGATGGCTTCTACTGGGCAGGACGCCCAAGGATCGCGCCGCATGCGCTGGTCTTCCCCCTTTGGAAAAGGGGGCTTGAGGGGGATTTGCCTTTGCCCTTGCTCTCAGCCGCGCCCCCGGCAACCCCTGTCGGTCCCCCGCCAAGTCCTGCACACTCCGCCGCATGAGCGACCGCAGCTACGCCTCCCTGAAATGGCGCGTCAACGCGCGCCGGCACCCGTCGGCCTTCCTGCTGGCGGCGCAGCTGCTGAGCATGCTCGCTTATCCGCTGTTCGAGCCCTCCGGTGGCGGGCGCGTGGTGTTCGGCGCGTTCGGCGTGCTGGTGCTGGCGCTGGCGGTGTGGGTGGTCAATCGCAGCCCGGCGATCAAATGGATCGCCTGGCTGCTGGCCGCGCCGGCGTTCGCGCTGTCGATCCTGTCGGTGCTGTTCGCCAGCGACACCCTGCTGATCGCGTCGTCGGCGCTGGAGGCATTGGTCTACTTCTACGCCGCCGGCAGCCTGATCGCTTACATGATGAGCGACCACCGGGTCACCGCCGACGAACTGTTCGCGGCCGGCGCCACCTTCACGCTGCTGGCCTGGGGCTTCGCCTACGCCTTCCTGGTCTGCCAGGCCTGGTATCCGGGCAGTTTCGTCGGCCTGGAGCGGCCGGGCGAGCCGCGGACCTGGATCGAGCTGCTGTTCCTGAGCTTCACCAACCTCTCGGCGGTGGGGCTGGGCGACGTCATCCCGGTCGGCTCCGGCGCGCGCGTGCTGGTGATGCTGGAGCAGTTCGCCGGCGTGGGCTACATCGCCGCGGTGGTGTCGCGCCTGATCGGCCTGACCATCCTGCGCCACGAGCGACGCTGAACGAATCTTCAGGAAAGTCGGCGGGCGCGGATAAAAAAATCGCGCCTCAGCCCCGTGAAGGCCGCGACGCGAAAGTGGAACGATACGTTCTGTAGGACGTCGGCGAGAGAGGGCCTGTGTGCCACCCGCGATGAATGCGGAGGTACCTGGCGACGTTAGAATGGTGTCCTCAGGCGCGTTAGCCCGTTCGCGCCCCAGCGTTGTGCCGGGTCTGGCCGTTGACCATTCAGGTCTTCAGGCACATGACGACCGACCGGCACGCCGCGACCATTGCAGGATTCATGTCACGACCCCCTGAGCCATCGCCACAGCCGCAGCCGCCGTCTGAGCGGGTGCGCGTGGGCGATTGCCTGGTGGACGTGCCGCTGCGCGAGATCCTCGCGCCCGGCGCGCGCCGCGCGCGCCGCATCACGCCCAAGGCCATGGGCGTGCTGCTGAGCCTGATCGAGCACCAGGGCCGGGTAGTGAGCCGCGACGCGCTGCTGGCCGAGGTCTGGCCCGACACGCTGCCGACCAACGACGTCATCACCCAGGCCATCACCCAGCTGCGCAAGGCCTTCGACGACGAGCGCGGCAATCCGCGCTACATCGAGACCATCGCCAAGAACGGCTATCGCCTGCTGACGCCGGTGGTGTGGCTGGGCGTCGAGGCCGACGCGGGCCACGCCGCACGCAGCGAGCGCGCGACGCCGGCCGCCGCCTTGGTCGATCCCTCGCGCACCACCGCCGAACATCCGGCGTTTCCCGATGCGCACGCCTCCGACACCGTGGACGCGATTCCCGCCGTCGCCGCGCCCAGCGCGCGCGGCGCCTGGAGCTCGATCCTGGGCGTGATCGTCGCGGTGGCGGTGCTGGTCGGCGCGATCGTGCTGTGGTCGATGCTGCGCGCGCCGGCGCCGCCGCAGGACGCGCGCGCGGCCAACGCGATACCGCTGCCCAGCGAGCGGCCGTATCGACTGATCACCTCGATGCCGGGCTTCGAACTGGCGCCGACGCTGTCGCCGGATGCGTCGATGGTGGCCTACGTCGCGATACCCGAACGCGCGCGCGCCACCGCGATCATGGTCCAGACCACCGATCAGACCCAGCCGCGCATGCTCAGCCATCCCAGCGGCGCCGCCGAGGACAGCGCGCCGGCGTGGTCGCCGGACGGGCGCTGGATCGCCTTCCTGCGCCTGGAGCCCGGCAGCGCCTGCCGGATCATGATGATCGCGGCCAACGGCGGCGCCGAGCGCGAGGTCGGCACCTGCGACCACCGCAGTCCGCCCAGTTTCGACTGGACGCCCGACAGCCACGGCCTGGTGTTCGGCAGCATGCCCACCGCGCTGGGCGTGGTCGGCATGCGCCAGCTCGACCTGGCCAGCGGCGAGTGGACCGCCTTGAACTACCGGCGCGGCCGCGCCGACCTGGACAGCGCGCCGCGTTACTCGCCCGACGGGCGCTGGATCGCGTTCGTGCGCAACGCGCCGCTGGGCGATTTCTGGCGCGTGCCCGCCGAAGGCGGCGAAGCCGAGCGCCTGACCGAGCTGCGCGCCGACATCCGCGGTTGGGACTGGCTGCCCGACGGCAGCGGGGTGCTGTTCGGGCGCGCCGTCGACGGCGACGTGCGCATGTACCGGCTCGATTTCGACAGCGGCCGCATCACCGACACCGGCATCGTCGACGCCCAGAGCCCGGTCGCCGCGCGCAGCCGCGAAGCGGCGGTGTTCGTGCAGCGCAAGCCGTACTTCGGGCTGTACCGGGTGATGCTGCCCGCGCAGTCCGGCGGCCTGGTGCACGTGGTCGAGCCGCTGTTCGCCTCGTCGGCGCGCGACGTGCTGCCCTCGATCGCGCCCGATTCGCGGCAGATGGTGTTCGTGTCCGACCGCTCCGGCAGCAACGGCCTGTGGTGGGCGGACCTGCAGCGGCCGGAATCGCTGCGCATGATCGCCGGTGTGCAGCCGGCCACGCGCTATGTCTCCAGCTGGTCGGCCGACGCGCGCAGCGTGCTGGTCAGCGGCCGCGACCGCGCCGGCCGCGCGGTGGTGCACGAAGTGGTGCCGTCCAGCGGCCGGGTCTCGCAGCTGGACCTGCCGCTGACCGAGCCCGTGCAGGCCCTGTACCTGCCCGACCCCAACCGCCTGTTGGTGCTGGCCGCGGCCGGCGACGGCCACCTGCGCCTGCACCTGTACGACCGCCGCGCCAGCCCGATGCGGGCCCTGGCCGCGATCGACGACGTGTCCCAGGCCCAGATCGACCCGGTCGGCCAGCGCGTGCTGTTCACCCGGCCCACCCGCAGCGGCCTGTGGCAGGCCGACCTGGCGCTGTCGCCGGGCAGCGTGCGCGAGCTGAACGCCGAAGAACCGATCTCCGACCGCTACCGCCTGTGGGCGGTGGCCGGCGACGGCGAGATCCGCTACCTGGAGCAGCTGCAGAATTGTGCCGCCCGCCTGCGTCGCATCGGCCTGGGAGACGCCACCACGGCGCCGCCGCTGTGCCTGGACCAAAGCCGGCGCGCCGCGGTCAACGGCTTCTCTGTCAGCCCGCGCGGCGACGCCGTGTACGTGGCCCTGGTCGAGTGGGACGGCGCCGATATCGGTTACATGGACCTGTTGCCGGCCCCGAAGACCGAAGTGCCGGGTTGGTTCAAGTAATTGATCCGAAAGCGGAATGTGCTTTCGGAAGTTCTTCGGTTTTGCCCTCGTTGCGATTTCGCATAACTCTCCGACAACTTTCCTGAAGCCGCCCTGCGGCTGCGGCAAAAGCTATGGCCATTCTCGGCACATGAGGTGGACCAATGGAGCAAGCGCAATGGGCGGATCGCGGGCAGCTGCTGCAGCTCGACAGCCCGGACAACGCAGCGGCGGGTAGCTGCGTCGGCGTCTCCCGCCTCGGCAGCGCACAGCTGTCGGGCACCAACTTCTCGATCTGGGTGCAGCTGCGCGGCGCGTCCTGGGTCGAAGCCAAGGAAGGCAAGTTCCGTCTGCGTCGTGGCGATTGGATCGCCTTCGAGCGCGACTCCAAGCCGGTCCTGCAGGCCGACCGTCACGGCCTGTGCGTGGGCCTGAACCTCAGTGCCGACGCGCTCAAGGCGATGTCGCGCTTCACCGACTGCGGCCTGTACGCCGGTCGCGGCCGCATGACCCGTCGCGACGCCCGCGTCGCCCTGCGCCTGTGGCGCCAGGCCAGCGTGCGCGCCGCCGACACCGAGGCCCCGGCCGAAGTCACCGCGCTGCGTCCGATCCTGTTGCACCTGGCCGGCATCCAGCGCGATCTGGCTTCGCGCATTCCGCGTTGCCCGGGCCGCTCGCGCAGCCGCAAGCGCCAGGTGTTCGGTCGCCTGCAACGCGCGCGTCTGTATCTGGAAGGCAATTGCGACCGCGTGGTGCGCATCAGCGAATTGGCCGAACTCACCAGCTTCTCCAGCTGGTACTTCTCCAAGACTTTCCACTCTTTATATGAAGAGAGTCCGCAGGCGGCCTCGGCGCGCATGCGTCTGGAGCACGCGGCCGATCTGCTCAAGAGCACCACGATGATGATCGGCGAAGTCGCCGCCGCCAGCGGCTTCGACAACTGCTGCAGCTTCGCGCGTGCGTTCCGTGCGCGTTTCGGCGTCTCGGCCACGCGTTATCGCAGCGCCGCGGCCAGCGGCGCGGCTACGCGGGCCGATTCGGCAAAGTCCGCGAGCCGCACGCGCAAAGAGATGCTCGCCACCGGCACCTGATGCGTCACGGGCGCGCGTGCATGCCGATGCGTGCACGCGCGCCGATTCGCGGCGAAATGCCGCGACGATCGCATCGATCGTCGCGCGCAACCGATTCGATTGGCAGCGATGACTGCGCGCGTGCGTCCCGCACGCGTTTTTTTTGCTCGCGATTCATCGTCGCGCGATCGCTGACGACAACGTCGGTATGAGCTCGCGGACCGACTCGGCAAAGTCTCTCGGCCTCGCGCGCAAAGCAGCGGCGGCCACCGGAACGTAATTTTGCTGGGCGTTTTAACACGCCCATAACGATTACCTGGAGAGAGATAGATGAACCATCGCAATTTGCGTCCCGCGGTGCGGCTGGGCTTGCTGCCGGCCGGTATCGCGATCGCACTGGTGCCGGCGTTTGCCAGCGCCCAAGAAGCCGATGCAGCTCCCGCCCAAGACGCTACGACGCTCGATCGCATCGAGGTCACCGGCTCGCGCATCAAGCGCGCCGACATCGAAACTTCGCAGCCGATCTTCACCCTGACCCGCGCCGAGATCGACAAGCAGGGCGTGACCTCGGTCGCCGACGTGCTGCAGCGCATCTCCAGCAACGGCGCCGCGCTGAACTCGACCTTCAACAACGGCGGCGACGGTTCCTCGGGCATCAGCCTGCGTAACCTCGGCTCCAGCCGTACCCTGGTCCTCGTCAACGGCCGCCGCTGGACCACCCAGCTCGACGGCTCGGTCGACCTCAACACCATCCCGGCCTCGATCATCGAGCGCGTGGAAGTGCTGAAGGACGGCGCGTCGACCATCTACGGTTCCGACGCCATCGCCGGCGTGGTCAACATCATCACCCGTCGCAACTTCGAAGGTGCCGAAGCCGGCGCCTACATCGGCCAGTACAGCCAGCAGGACGGCGACCGTCAGGCTTACGACTTCAGCCTGGGCGTCAGCAACGACCGCTCCTCGCTGCTGCTCGGCGCGTCCTACGTCAAGGAAGAGGCCGTCATGGCCGGCGCCCGCAAGATCTCCGCTGGCGGCGCGCCGTTCTTCAGCGGCCAGAGCGGCACCGGCTTCCCGGGTTCGTTCGTCGACGACATGGGCACCTCGACCGATCCCGACGACGACGTGCGTTACGTCCTCGACGCGCAGGGCAACAAGGTTCCGTACCAGTCGTCCGTGCATGGCTACAACACCGCGCCGGACAACTACCTGCTGACCCCGCAGGAGCGCACCTCGCTGTTCGCGCAGGGCACGTTCAACATCACCGACAACCTGACCTTCCGCACCGAGACGCTGTACAACCAGCGCCTGTCGGAGCAGCTGCTCGCGGCGATGCCGGTCACCGGCCTGACCCTGAGCAAGGACAGCCTGTACGCTCCGGCCGAGTACAAGGGCGTGCGCGACCTGATCGGCGTCAACCGCCGCTTCCAGGAAACCGGCGGCCGTTCGTACAACCAGGACGTCAAGAACTTCCACTTCTACGGCGGCCTGGAAGGCTACTTCAGCGTCGGCGACCGTCAGTTCGATTGGGACGCGGGCTACCGTTACGACAAGTCGGACGAGAACACCCTGACCTACGGCCTGTTCAACCTGGCCGCGCTGCGCAACGCCTACGGTCCGTCGGAAATGCGCGACGGCAAGGCCGTGTGCGTGACCGCTCCGGGCGGTTCCGTCATCGCCGGCTGCGTGCCGATCAATCCGCTGGGCGGCCTGGGTTCGATCACGCCGGAAGGCCTGGCGTACACCGGCTTCACCGCGCACGATTCGGCCAAGGTCGAGTCCAAGAGCTACACCCTCAACGTCAGCGGCGACATCGTCGACCTGCCGGCCGGCCCGCTGGGCTTCGCCGCGGGCTATGAGCACCGCAGCGAGAGCGGCCAGTTCGATCCGGACGCGTTCATCGCCGCCGGCCTGAGCACGGGCAACGCGCGTTCGCCCACGGCCGGTTCGTACTCGCTGGACGAGTTCTACCTCGAAGTCGCCGTGCCGGTGCTGTCCGACCTGCCGTTCGCCAAGCTGCTCGACTTCTCGGTCGCCACGCGTTACTCGGACTTCAGCAACTTCGGCAACACGCTGAACAGCAAGTTCGGTTTCCGCTGGAAGCCGATCGACGACCTGCTGATCCGCGGTAACTGGTCGGAGGGCTTCCGCGCCCCGAGCATCAGCAACCTCTACGGCGGCAACACCGACTCGTTCGAGAGCTACATCGATCCGTGCTCGAGCCACTCGCCGCTGCGCAGCAACCCGCAGGTCGCTGCCCGTTGCGCCGCCGAAGGCGTGCCGACCAACTTCGTGCAGCCGGGCGACGGTTCGTCGCGCCAGACGCTGGAAGCGTTCACCTGGACCTCCAACGACCAGCTGTCGCCGGAAACCTCGACCAGCAAGACCCTGGGCTTCGTGTACAGCCCGAGCTGGCTGCAGGGCTTCGACATCGCGCTGGACTGGTACAAGGTCAAGATCGAGAACGCGATCACCCGTCCGGAAGCGCAGTTCATCCTCGACAAGTGCTACGCCGGTACCCCGGGCGAGCAGGCGGCTTACTGCGGTCTGTACCAGCGCGGCGGCACCTCGGCCGGCAACCCGAACATCATCGACAAGCTCGAGATGCCGCTGCTCAACCTCGCCCAGTACGAGGTCGAAGGCTACGACATGACCTTGAACTACCGTCTGCCGGAAACGGTCTACGGCAAGTTCTCGATCACCTGGGACACGTCGTACACCTCCAAGTGGATCGCCACCGCGACCGAAGATTCGGCTGCCGAGGAGCGTCAGGGCCTGTACCTGCCGAACGATCCGTACTGGCGCATCAAGTCCAACCTGTACCTGGATTGGAGCAAGGGCGACTTCGGTGCGACCTGGGGCATGCGCTACAAGTCGGGTATCGACGAGGTCTGCCCGTTCACCGGTGCGAACGCGCAGGCTTACTGCTCGGATCCGAACCGCGTGACCGCCGACGGTCGCGCGCCGCGTAACCACCTGGGCGCGACCACGTACCACGACATGCAGTTCCGCTACAACACGCCGTGGAACGCCACCGTCTCGGTCGGCGCGAACAACGTGTTCGACAAGGATCCGCCGCTGTCGCTGACCGCGAAGTACAACATGTTCGACCCGCAGTACGACCTGCCGGGCCGTTACTACTACCTGCAGTACCGTCAGCGCTTCTGATCGACGGTTCCAAGGTTGTAGGCGACATGCAGTACGGGGAGGCGGGCTTATGGCCCGCCTCCTTTTTTTTGCGTGCCTGTTTTTGCGTGCCCGCTTGCGGCGCGCCGACGGGCGTGGCGACGGCTTCGCGGTCCTGTGTACGATAGGGCGGTCGCCTTCCGGACCGTCCGATGAAATTGCAGGTGCCGTTCATCCAGTTGCCGCTGGCGTTCGACGCCGCGCGGCTGGCCGCCGAGATCGCCGCCCTGGGCGAGGGGCCGTGGCGCCCGCACCCGCAGGGCTTCGCCGGCAATTCGATGCTGCCGCTGGTCGCGGTGGACGGCGATCCGGCCAACGAGGCCTTTTCCGGGCGCATGCGGCCCACCCCGGAACTGCTGCGCTGCCCCTATCTGAGCCAGGTCTTCGCCAGCCTGGGCGCCACCGTCGGCCGCAGCCGCCTGATGCGCCTGTCCGGCCATGCCGAGGTCACCCGCCACGCCGATCAGGGCTATTACTGGGCCGAGCGCGTGCGCGTGCACGTGCCGATCGTGACCCAGCCGACGGTGCGCTTCGAGTGCGGCGACGCGGCGATCAACATGGCCGCCGGCGAATGCTGGATCTTCGACACCTGGCGCCAGCACCGGGTCATCAACGACGCGGTGGAGTCGCGCATCCATCTGGTCGTCGACACCGTCGGCGGCGGCGAATTCTGGGAACTGGTCGGACGCGGACGCCCGCACAACGTGCCGCCCGCGGGCTGGCCGCAGCAGAACGTCGTGCCGCAAGCGGACGTGGTCGCGCACTTTCCCTGCGAGACGGTCAACGTGCCCGCGGTGATGAACCCCTGGGAGCTCAACGCCCACTTCGGCCTGCTGTTCGCCGATGCCGAGCCGCATCCGCAGCTGCAACAGGTGCGTCAGGCCGCGATGCGGTTCGCGCGTACCTGGCAGGGGCTGTGGTTCGAATACGGCGAGCGCGCGGAAGGCCGCGCGCGCTACCGCGACGCGTTGCAGCGCTTCATCGACGAAGTCAAAGGGCCCAGCCAGACCATCCGGCTGCGCAACGAGTTGCGCTGGTTCAACGCGATGATGACCATCGTGGCCAAGTTCGCGGTCGCCGGCGACGCGCCGGTCGGCGGTGGCAGCGCGGAGCAGCAGCGCGCGGTGGGCGATAACGCCTGAGCGCTGGGGCCCCTGGGGCAAGCGTACCGGCCAGCTCTGAGCTCTCCCACGCGCGGTCCTCGTCCGCCCTCCAGGCCCCTTCTCAGCTTTGCACTTCCTTCGGTCGCCGCGAGCGGTAGAAGGGAACGCAAGCGACGTGCTTTCAGCTCCTCTCACTTAGCTGGGAGAAGGGAAGGCAGGCGACGTCCTTCTGGCCCCTCCCTCGCTCGCGGGAGGAGGGGCGGCGTTTGCGAGCCATTGGCTCGCGCCGCACCGAATGCCCGACCGCGCAGCGGGCGCGTCGGGGTGCGGGTTGGGGGAGGGCAGCTGTTCGCCGCATGGGTGCAGCCCCCAAAAACAAAGGCCGCCCAAAGGCGGCCCCTGTCACACCCGATCCAGCATCCGCCTCAGAACTTCGGCTTGTCGCTTTCTTCGGTCGCGTTGTAGCGGTCGATCGCTTCCAGCAGGATCTGCTTGGCTTCGGCGGCCTTGCCCCAGCCGTCCAGCTTGACCCACTTGCCCTTCTCCAAATCCTTGTAGTGCTCGAAGAAGTGGCCGATCCGGTCCAGCCAGTGCTGGCTGACCTGCTCGATGTCGGAGATGTGGCTGTAGCCGGCGAACACCTTGTCGATCGGCACCGCCAGCAGCTTTTCGTCGCCGCCGGCTTCGTCGGTCATGCGCAGCACGCCGACCGGACGGCAGCGGATGACCGAGCCGGGGATCAGCGGCAGCGGCAGCACCACCAGCACGTCGGCCGGATCGCCGTCGCCGCACAGGGTGTGCGGCACGTAGCCGTAGTTGCAGGGGTAACGCATCGGCGTGGACAGGATGCGGTCGACGAAGATCGCACCGGAGGCCTTGTCGACCTCGTACTTGACCGGCTCGGCGTCCTTGGGGATTTCGATGATGACGTTGATCTCTTCCGGCGGGTTCTTGCCGGTGGGGACGAGGTCCAGGCCCATGCGTAGCTCCGACTGCTGTTGGCCCGCCGAGGGGCGGGCCGGTAGAAAGAGCGGGCATTCTACGCGGCCGGCTGTTGCGATGCAGCATGGAGGCCCGCCGGGACTGAACGGCGGCGACCCGGCGACGGGCTCCGGACGGCCCGGCCGGTGGCGCGAGGCGCGCGAGCGGGCAGCGCGGACGCGTCGGGCCTCCTATCATTCGGGGCCACGGATCGCTCAAGCAAAGGCAGCAGGGATGGACCAAGGCAACCGCTGGATCGGCCTGGGCGTGGCGGCGGCGCTGCTGGGCGCCAGCCTGGGTGCGCAGGCCAAGGGCGACCCCGGCGAGGCGCGCACGGCCGCGTACTTCGACCGCATCGCCGGCAGCCCGCCGCAGCTGCGCATGTTCCTGCAGGCCATGCCCAAGGGCGGCGACCTGCATAACCACGCCACCGGCTCGGTGTATGCCGAGGATTTCCTGCGCTGGGCGGCGGATCAGGACTACTGCGTCGCCACCGACAGCCACCGCATCGTGCGCCCGCCCTGCGAGGCCCCGGCCGCCGTGCCGGTGCGCGATCTGGCCAGCCGCGACTACGCCGCCTACAGCCGCGCCATCGACGCGCTGTCGATGCGCAACGCCAGCCTGCCCGACGCCGACCGCTTCTTCGCCAGCTTCGACGGCTTCCGCGCGCTGTCCTCCGGCGATGCCGGGCGCGTGACCGCGGCCGCGCGCGAGCTGGCCGCGGACGACCGCGTCCTCTATCTGGAGTTGATGACGATGCCGCGCGCCGCGCAGGCCTTGCTGGACGCGGCCAAGGCCAGCGGCCTGGACGGCAGCGACCCGGATGCGCTGATGGCGGCGCTGGCCCCCTTGTTGCCGGCGGCGGTGGCGCAGGCGCGCGCCGAACTGGACCGCGACGAGGCGGCCTATGCCGCCGCCAACGCCTGCGGCGGCGCACAGGCGCGGCCCGCGTGCGCGGTCGAAGTGCGCTACCAGATTCCGGTGCCGCGGCATCGCCCGCCCGCGCAGGCCTTCGCCGCGATGGCCTACGGCTACGCCCTGGCCGAGGCCGACCCGCGCTGGGTCGGCGTCAACATCGTCGGGCCGGAGCATCATCCGTCGGCGCTGCGCGATTACGCGACGCACATGCGCATGTTCGCCTACTTCAAGCAGCGGCATCCGCGCGTTTCCTCGTCGCTGCATGCCGGCGAACTGACCCTGGGCCTGGTGCCGCCGCGCGAACTGCGTCACCACGTGCGCGATGCGGTCGCGGTGGCCGGCGCCAGACGCATCGGCCACGGCGTCGATATCGCCTACGAAACCGATGCGCGCGAGCTGCTGCAACGCATGGCGCGCGAGCGCGTGGCGGTGGAGATCAACCTCAGCAGCAACGCCGCCATCCTGGGCGTGCAGGGCGCGCAGCACCCGCTGCGGACCTACCTGGCGTACGGCGTGCCGGTGGTGCTGTCCACCGACGATCAGGGCGTGCTGCGCAGCGATTTGAGCCACGAGTACCTGCGCGCGGCGCAGGAGCAGGGCCTGGGCTATGCGCAGCTCAAGCAGCTCGCGCGCGACAGTTTGGAGTACGCCTTCCTGCCCGGCGCCAGCCTGTGGCAGGGCCGCGCCGGCGCTGCGCGCGTGAGCGCCTGCGCACGCGATGCGGGCGACGCCGATTGCGCGCGTTACCTGCAGGGCAGTGCGAAAGCGCGCCTGCAGTGGCGCCTGGAACAGGAGTTCGCGCAGTTCGAACGCGGGTATCGCTGAGCGCGCCGCGCGCGCGAGTCCGGCGGGCGCAAAAGGAAACGGCGGCCGTAGCCGCCGTTTCCAGGTTAGGCGAGCGGCGTGCGCTTAATCGAGTCGTACCTCGACCCGGCGCGCTTCCTTGGCGGTGCCGTCGCCTTCGGTTTCCACCGGCTTGTCCATGCTCACGCGATCGGCCGACAGGCCCTGCGCGATCAGCCAGTCCTTGACCACCGACGCGCGCTGCTTGGCCAGCTCGGCGTTGGCGGCCGGATCGCCGCTGCGGTCGTGGAAGCCGGACACACGCGCCTTCAGGGCCGGGTCGCGCTGCATGCGGTGATAGACGTTGGACAGCGCGGTTTCGAACTCGGCCGGCAGCGCCGCCGAACCGCTCTCGAAATACAGCGTGGCCAGCGAGTCCGGCTGCGTGTCGGCCATGCCGGCGGCGGGGCCGACCGTGGCCGGCGCCGACAGCGCGGCCACCGGCGCGCCGTGCACGCCGGCCGCATCGCCCGGAGCGGCACCGCTGGGCAGCAAGGGCACCAGCAGCAGCGCGACGATGTTGATGATCTTGATCAGCGGATTGATCGCCGGGCCGGCGGTGTCCTTGTACGGATCGCCGACGGTGTCGCCGGTGACCGCGGCCTTGTGCGCCTCGGAACCCTTGCCGCCGTGGTGGCCGTCCTCGATGTACTTCTTGGCGTTGTCCCAGGCGCCGCCGCCGGTGGTCATCGAAATCGCGACGAAAATGCCGGTGACGATGGTGCCGATCAGCAAGCCGCCCAGCGCCTTCGGACCCAGCAGCAGGCCGATCACCACCGGCACCGCGACCGGCAGCAGCGACGGCACGATCATTTCCTTGATCGCGGACTTGGTCAGCATGTCCACGGCCTTGTCGTACTGCGGCTTGCCCGTGCCCTGCATGATGCCGGGGATGTCGCGGAACTGGCGCCGCACCTCTTCCACCACCGCGCCCGCCGCACGGCCCACGGCTTCCATCGCCATCGCGCCGAACAGGTACGGGATCAGGCCGCCGATCAGCAGGCCGATGATCACGTAATGGTCGGACAGGTCGAAGGAGAACACCGTGCCCGGATGCGCGGCCTGCAGGTTGTGGGTGTAGTCGGCGAACAGCACCAGCGCGGCCAGCGCGGCCGAGCCGATCGCATAGCCCTTGGTCACCGCCTTGGTGGTGTTGCCCACCGCGTCCAGCGGATCGGTGATGTTGCGCACCTCCGGCGGCAGCTCGGCCATTTCGGCGATGCCGCCGGCGTTGTCGGTGATCGGGCCGTAAGCGTCCAGCGCCACGATCATGCCGGCCATCGACAGCATCGAGGTCGCGGCGATGGCGATGCCGTACAGGCCGCCCAGCGCGTGCGCGCCCCAGATCGCCAGACACACCGCGATCACCGGCAGCGCGGTCGACTTCATCGACACGCCCAGGCCGGCGATGATGTTGGTGCCGTGACCGGTGGTGGAGGCCGCCGCGACGTGCTGCACCGGCTTGAACTGGGTGCCGGTGTAGTACTCGGTGATCCACACGATGACGCCGGTCAGCACCAGGCCGATCAACGCGCACCAGTACAGGTTCATCGCGCCGTAGGACGAGTCGGCCATCAGCTGGGTGGTGATCGGGTAGAACGCGATCGCCGCCAGCACCGCCGACACGATCACGCCCTTGTACAGCGCGCCCATGATCGAGCCGCCTTGCTTCACCTTGACGAAGAAGGCGCCGATGATCGAGGCGATGATCGACACGCCGCCCAGCACCAGCGGGTACAGCACCGCGTGGGTGCCGGCCTGGGCCATCATCAGCCCGCCCAGCAGCATGGTCGCGATCACCGTCACCGCATAGGTTTCGAACAGGTCCGCGGCCATGCCGGCGCAGTCGCCGACGTTGTCGCCGACGTTGTCGGCGATCACCGCCGGGTTGCGCGGGTCGTCCTCGGGAATGCCGGCCTCGACCTTGCCCACCAGGTCGGCGCCGACGTCGGCGCCCTTGGTGAAGATGCCGCCGCCCAGTCGCGCGAAGATCGAGATCAGCGACGAGCCGAACGCCAGGCCGACCAGCGCGTGCAGCGCCGGTTCGCCGGTGATGCCCATCTTGCCCAGCACCAGCCAGTAGCCGGCCACGCCCAGCAGGCCCAGGCCGACCACCAGCATGCCGGTGATCGCGCCGCCGCGGAACGCGACGTCCATCGCCGGGCCGATGCCCTTGCGCGCGGCCTCGGCGGTGCGCACGTTGGCGCGCACCGACACGTTCATGCCGATGTAGCCGGCGGCGCCGGACAGCACCGCGCCGATCAGGAAGCCGATCGCCGTGGGCCAATTCAGGAAAATGCCGATGACCACGAACAGCACCGCGCCGGCAACGGCGATGGTGGTGTACTGGCGGTTGAGGTAGGCGCGCGCGCCTTCCTGGATCGCGCCGGCGATCTCCTGCATGCGTTCGTTGCCGGCGGGTTGTGCGCTGATCCAGCGCGCGGAAATGATCCCGTAGAGGATCGCGATGACGGCGCAAGCCAGCGCCAAGGTCAAACCGTACTGCTCCAGCATGAACCCCTCCCCAGAGTGGACATCAGGACAACGGAATACCTAGATTTTCAGGTCGCGAGCCGGGTTCCGGCGCGGCAACGCAGGGACTATCGCACAGGCTCCGGGCCTGTGAAACCTCGTGAAACCGAGGTTCAGCCCCGGCGTGCCAGCCTGCGACCCCAGTCACGTATCGATGGAGCCTGTTCATGCGCATCGCCGTCGCCCTGTTCGCCGCCGCGCTGTCGCTGCCGGCCTCGGCCGCCGATCCGACCCCGGAAATCCAGCGCCCCGCCGGGCAGCCGCAGGCCCTGGGCGCGGTGCACACCCTGCGCCAGATTCCGGAAGCCTGCGCGCGCCTGGAGGGCCAATTCACCGGCCAGGCCGCGCAGCCGTACAAGTTCGCCGTGGTCCGCACCAGCCCCAACTGCCAGCCGCGCGCGCGCTTCGTCGACGCCGCCAAGGCCCAGCCTTCGCTGGCCGCGGGATGGAAATTCAACGATCTGATCCGCGTGCCCAACGCCGCCTGCGCCTCGCAGCAGGCGGTGGTGCGCGTGTGGCGCAAGCCGGCCGACGTGGCGCCGCCCAAGCTCGACGGCCAGGGTCAGGCGCGTTTGTATCTGGCCGACGAGAAGGCCAAGGCCGCGGCCAAGCAGCTGGCGGCGGTGCCGATGTTTGCGGCGGTGATGGCGGTGGAGGGTAAGGGCTGCGGCGGCTGAGGTGCGTCGCAGGTGCACCCTGCACGGCGATCCGCCGCTTCGCGCGCCCTCACCTCAACCCACACCCCGGCCTGCCCGCTGCGCGGTCGGGCGTTCGGTGCGGCGCGAGCCGATGGCTCGCTAGCGCTGCCCCTTACCCCGCAAGCGGGAGAGGGGTTAAAGAAAGATAAGGGCGTAGTACATATCCCCTCTCCCGTTCACGGGAGAGGGTTAGGGTGAGGGGATGAGCGCACAGCGCGAATGCGCTTGATCCTCGATCCGCTACAAATTCGCCATCGCGACCTGCACTGCGGCGATCCCGAGGCGAAATCGCCCCGCCTGACGGCGCCTTACTTCGCCAGCTTCAGCTTGTCCGCCAGCGCGTTGAACGCCGCCGCGTCGGTCGGCGACAGATTCGGACGGCCCGCCACGATGCCCATGCCCATCGTGCCCTGCACGTAGTAGGTCTCGCCGGCTTCGATTTCCATGTTCAGCACGTCCTTGGTCTCGCCGTGCACGCGGTACTCGTGTGCGCCGGGCTCGGCCACGTGGACGAAGTACTTGCCGTTGCTCAGCTTGCCCAGCTCGGTCTCGCCCTCGCGGACCTTGAAGCCCATTGCGCCGCCGACGAACTTGGACGGACGGAAGAACACGATCTGGCCCTTGCCCTCCGGCGGCGCGCCGATCTTGCCGGTCGCCTTTGCGCCGGCGCTTTCCTCGGTCGGCGCCGACGGGGCGGCGTCCTGGGCCAGCGCGGCGCCCGACAGCATCAGGCCGAGCGCGATCGCGGAAACACGGAACTTCATCTTCATTTCGGGACTACTCCTGGGTGGACGATGCGTCGCCGGCCTGGGCGGACGGCGACGGAGAAAGGGGGGCTGGCGCGGCGGCTGGCGAGAGGGCCGGCTCGGCCGTGGTAGCGCCCAGCAGCGGCAGGTCCAAATCCTGGGCGAGCTTGGCGCTCAGCACGGTATCGGCCGGAATTTCGATCTCGCTGCCGCGCACGAACATCGCGAACGGGCCGATCACGAACGCCGCGCCCATCGCGCCGTTGATGCGCTCGCGGCCGCTTTGTCCCACCGACAGGCCGCGCAGCGGAATCTGGCGGCCGTTGTGTTCCAGGTAGCGGCCGGCGATCAGCAATTCGCCGGGCGCGCCGCCGCCGCGCGAGCGCGCGCCATGCACCACTTCGCCGACCGCGGGCGTGCCGGCCGGAATGGGTTCGGCGCCGTCGATCGCGAGCGGCTGACTCAGGCGCAGCGTGAAACGGTCGCCACGCTTGTGCCGCGCCGAGGACAGGGTTTCGCCGAGTTGCAGGTCCACCTGCGTGCCCGCCGGCAGGCGGCAGCAGCGGTGCTGCATTACCGAGGTGTGGATGACCTCGATGCGCTCGGCCGATACGTCGGTCGTGGCAGGCGAATCCGCGGCGGCAGGCTGAGCGACAGTCGCGTCCGCGGCTGCGGCCACCGTCGGGACGTCCTGCGCCTGCACCACGGGTACGACGAGCAAGGCCGCGAGCGCGGCTGCGAGTTTGAGCATGAGCGACGCCCCCCTGAGCGTGGGCCGCACCTTAGCCAAGGCGCCCGTTTCCGGCAAGCGTCGGGGATGCGCGCGCATACGGGGTGTGGCCGCGCCTGGGCAGGGCGGGCAGGCGATCAGTTACGACGGCGCCAGATCGCCGCGGCGCGCCTGGCCAATGGCGGCAAGGCTCGGACGAAGGCGGGGCGGTATCGGCCGGCCGCGGGAAACGGCGAGCGCCGGCACCGGATCGTCGACGGCCGATGCGCCAGGACGGTGACGCCGTCCCGTCGCTGCGGCCTCGGCACGCCTACCGCGCGCGCAAGGCAAGGCAGGCGGCTACGAGCGTGGCACGCCGGGAAAGGCGTGCCCGAAAGGATCGCGCGGGCGGCGCCTCACGCCGTCCGCGCGATGCCGGCTCCGCTTACTGGATGCCGCGGCAGTTCTTGAACCAGACCAGGTAGCTGGCTTCGTCGTAATGATCGTAGGTGGCGTTGAGGTACATCTTGTCGCCGTTGCGCATCGCCAGCGAGTAGGCGTTCTGGTCCGGCATCATGCGGCAGGCGATGCGCAGCTCGCCGCGGCGCGACTTGCTCGGCACCAGGCCCGGTACCAGCGAGGGGTTCATGTCGAAGAAGAGCTCGAACGCGCCCTTCTTGCCGGCCACGCCCTTGTTGACGCCCTTGATGTTGTAGACCTTGCCCTCGAAACGCACGTCGATGGCGGCGCTGTTTTCCAGGCCCTGGCGCTCGATGTCGGTGGCCAGCGAGGTGACCTGGATTTCGATCGGCTTGGCCGCCGCGCGCGCCACCGGCGCCTTGCCCGGCTTGAGCTGGGTCAGCATCTTGCACATCGCGTCGCGGATGCCGTCGGCGTTGCCGAACGCGCCGCGGCGCGTCTTCATCAGCATCGACACGGTGCCGTCGGGCTTGGCGGTCACGTACACCTGCAGGCCCTTGTGGGCCACGGTGGCCGGCTCTTCCAGCAGCAGCGAGCCGCTTTCCGGGCTTTCGTCCAGCACGTCCATGCCGTCGGCGACGGCCAGATTGCGCATCTGGCCGATCGCGCTGGGCACGCTCAGGCCGTTGACCTTGTACGAGGTCGAATACTCGGCGCCGGAGAGCGCGTTGCCCTTCTTGCTGAAGTTGTCGTCGCACTGGCCCGCGAACGCGATGGAGGGCAGCAACAGCAGCACCGGGAGCAGCAGCTGGATCGGCTTGGCTTTCATGAGGAGTTCCTTGAAGTGATCGGTCTTCCGTGCGCCTTGCCGACGGCCGGCGACGCCCGCGGCCGCAGATTGCCGGATTAGTCCGGTCGATTCAACGACAATCCGGCACAAATTCCGCTATCGCGTTCGCAGTCCTGCGCTCGAACGTGCGTTGCGCGCGCTCAGCCGCAAGGTTCGGCGGGGTAGCGGCGCTGCATTTCCTCGGGCGTCAGCGTCTCGATGCTGTGACCGATGTTCCAGCGGTGGCCGAACGGATCGATCACCGTACCGGAGCGCTCGCCGTAGAAATGATCGCGCGGCGCCATCGCCAGCTGCGCGCCGGCGGCGACCGCGCGCGCGACCACCGCGTCGGCGTCGTCCACGTGCAGATGCAGGGTGTGGCTGTGCCCGCGCCCGGGCTGCGGGGCATGGATGTCGACCTCGGGAAATTCCTCGCACAGCATCAGCGTGCTGCCGCCCAGGTCCAGCTCGACATGGCCGATGCGCCCGCCCGGCTCGACCAGGCGGAATTTCTCGCTGGCCTCGAACACCTGGATATAGAACGCCACCGCCGCCTGGGCATCGGCGACGCAGAGATAGGGAAACAGTTCGTGTACGGCCATCGCGGTGCTCCGGTGTGGGTGTGCGCGCCAGTCTGCGAGACCGCGTCGCCGGGCGATTGGACGAAATTTACCCGTTCGCTCCCGCGCACGCCGTGACCGCACGGCTGCCCTCTGTAGGAGCGGCGTGAGCCGTGACCGCGCAGTCGCCGATCGCGTCGCAAGTGCGTGTCGCGGTCGCGGCTCACGCCGCTCCTACAGCGACAGCGCCTGCTTCACCGGCAAATGATTCGGCGAAGCCGGCGCGCACCGCAGGTACTCGCGCGGGCTCACGCCGGCGAACTCGCGAAATTCCCGGATCAGGTGCGATTGATCGAAATAGCCCTGATCCAGCGCCAACTGCGCCCAGACCGGACGCGGCGTCGCGGCCAAGGCCGCAAGCAGGCGCTGGAACCGCAGCACGCGCGCGTAGCGTTTCGGCGCCAGCCCGGCGAGGTCGCGGAAACCGGCGATGAAACGGCGCTGGCTGCGGCCGCAGGCATCGGCCAGCGCCGCCATGTCGGCATCGGCCGGCGCCCGCCGCACGTGTTCCAGCGCATGCAGGATCTGCGGATCCAGCCCGCGCCGGCGGCGCGCGCGCCGCAGTCGCGCGTCCAGGAACGCCAGCAGCACGCCGGCGCGATAGCCGTCGTCGCTGCGCGCGGCGAGCCGCTCGCACAGACGTTCGGCCTCGTCCCGCCCGCACACGTCGCTCAGATCGAAATGGCGCTCGGACAACTCCGCCGCCGACACGCCGAACAGCGCCAGCGCCGCGCCCGGCCGCAGCACCGCGCCCACCGACGCGGCCGGGTGGGCGGTGTCCTTGATGCAGTAACCGGCGCGCACGCCGCCGACCGTGGCCATGGCGTAGTCGCGGCCCTGGCGGTCGTCGGCGTCGGCGTAGATGCGCAGCGGCGGTCCGTCCAGGCGGATCGCCAGGTGCATCGCGCCGCTGGGCAGCGAGTGCTCGCGCGCATGCGCCGACGGCGCGTCCGGGCGCGCGCAGGCCCAGACCTGCGCGACCCAGGGCTGCAATGCCGGTGGCGCCCGCATCGCGGCCTCGCTCAGCCCGCGAAGGCCGGCAGCTTGCGCTTCACCGCCACATTCTTCAGCGTCACGTACTTGGGCAGGCCGTCGCGGCCGTACGGCGGCGGCGCCTCGCCGCGGATCAGCGGCTCCAGGTATTTGCGCGCCGCGGCGGTGATGCCGTAGCCGTCCTTGCGGATGAAACCGGCCGGCATCTTCTTCTCGTGATTGGCGACCTTGTCCAGCGGCGCCGCCGCGATCTTCCAGCGATAAGGCGCGTCGGAGCTGCGCACGATCGCCGGCATCACCGCGTTCATGCCCTTGAGCGCGTACTCGACCGCGGCCCGGCCCACCGCCTGCGCCTGCTCGACGTCGGTCTTGGACGCCAGGTGCCGCGCCGAGCGCTGCAGGTAGTCGGGCAGGGTCCAATGCACCTTGTAGCCCAGCACGTCCTTGACCCGGCCGGCCAGGTGCGAGGCCACGCCGCCGAGCTGGGTATGCCCGAACGAGTCCTTGCCGCCGCCGGCGTCGGCGACGAAGCGGCCGTCGGCGGTCTGGATGCCCTCGCTGGCGACCACCACGCAATAGCCCACACGCTCCACCGTGGCCTTCACCTTGGCGAAGAAGTCGGCCTCGTCGTAGGGGCGTTCGGGGAACAGGATCAGGTGCGGGGCGGCGTCGCGGCCGTCGCCGGCCAGGCCGGCGGCCGCGGCCAGCCAGCCGGCATGGCGGCCCATGGCCTCGTAGACGAAGACCTTGGTCGAGGTCTCGGCCATCGCCGCCACGTCCAGCGCCGCCTCGCGCACCGACACCGCGGTGTACTTGGCCGCCGAGCCGAAGCCGGGGCAGCAGTCGGTCGCGGCCAGGTCGTTGTCGACCGTCTTGGGCACGCCGATGCAGGTCAGCGGGTAGCCGAACTCGGCCGCCAGCCGCGACACCTTGAGCGCGGTGTCGGCCGAGTCGTTGCCGCCGTTGTAGAGGAACCAGCGCACGTCGTGGGCCTTGAACACGGCCAGCAGGCGCTCGTAGCGGGCGCGGTCGGCGTCCAGGGATTTGAGCTTGACCCGGCAGGAGCCGAACGCCCCGCCCGGGGTATGGGCCAGGGCCCGGATCGCGGCCGCCGACTCCTTGGAGGTGTCGATCAGCTCCTCGCGCAGGGCGCCGAGGATGCCGTTGCGGGCCGCCAGCACCTTGACCTTGCGCGCGCGGGCGGTTTCGATGACGGCGGAGGCGGTGGCGTTGATGACGGCGGTCACACCGCCGGATTGCGCGTACAGCAGGGTTCCAGAGGCCATGGGCATTCCAGGATTGTCGCCGGGATGCGGTAAGCTGACCGCAATATTGACGCCCGGCGGTGGGGTGGCGATGGCTGCGAGTGTAGCGCCGCGCCCCGGGCACGCGACCCAGGCCGCTCCCCAGAGAGCGCCGGCCGCGCGAGACATTCTTGTTCTAGGAGCGATGTAGATGCGATTGGTACTTCTGGGCGCGCCCGGTTCCGGCAAGGGCACGCAGGCAGCGCGACTCAAGGACCACCTGCAGGTGCCGCACATTTCCACCGGCGACCTGCTGCGCGGCGAAGTCGCCGCCGGCACCAAGCTGGGCCTGGAAGCCAAGGCGGTCATGGACGCCGGCAACCTGGTCAGCGACGAAATCCTGCTGGGCATGCTCGAGGACCGCTTCTCGCGTCCCGACACCGCCGGCGGTTTCATCCTCGACGGTTACCCGCGCAATCTGGCCCAGGCCGATGCGATGGACGTGCTGCTGAAGAAAATCGGCCAGCCGATGGACTACGCCGTGCAGCTGGAGGTGCCGACCGAGCTGCTGGTCGAGCGCATTGCCGGCCGCGCCGCCGAGCAGGGCCGCAAGGACGACAGTCCCGAGGCCGTGCGCACGCGCCTGAAGGTCTACGACGACGTGACCGCGCCGGTGATCGAGTACTACCGCCAGCACGGCCGCCTGACCGTGATCGACGGCGTGGGCTCGCTGGACGAAGTCTTCACGCGCATCGTCGAGGCGCTGTCGCCGGCGCCGGTCGTAGGGTGAGTCAGCGCGTTTGCGAGCCATTGGCTCGCGCGCTGGCGAACGCCCGAAGCTGGAAGCGTAGGGCCGGAGCGACTTGATGAGCGCAGGGATGCGCGAATCTAGTCGCCGCGAGAACACTTCAGCGCGGAGTGCAGGCGCGCCGCCGCTTTTCGGGAATTTCTGATCTTGAAGCTACATATCCTGGGCATTGCCGGTACCTTCATGGGCGGCGTCGCCGCGCTCGCGCGCGAACTCGGCCACGAGGTCGAAGGCAGCGACCAGGCGGTGTATCCGCCGATGTCGACCCAGCTCGAACAGCTCGGCATCGCGCTGCGTCAGGGCTACCGTCCGGACAACATCTCCGCCGATTGCGACGAAATCGTGGTCGGCAACGCGCTCTCGCGCGGCAACGACGCGGTCGAACAGGTGCTGGACGACGGCCGTCGCTACACCTCCGGCGCGCAGTGGCTGTCCGAACGCGTGCTGCCGGGCCGCGACACCCTCGCGGTCGCCGGCACCCACGGCAAGACCACCACCACCACCATCCTGACCTGGCTGCTCGAAGCCGCCGGCCGTTCGCCCGGCTTTTTGATCGGCGGCGTCGCCGAAGACTTCGGCGTGTCCGCGCGCGTGGGCGCGGGCCGCGAGTTCGTGGTCGAGGCCGACGAGTACGACACCGCCTTCTTCGACAAGCGCAGCAAGTTCGTCCACTACCGGCCGTTGGTGGCGATCCTCAACAACCTCGAATACGACCACGCCGACATCTTCCCCGACGTGGCCGCGATCCAGCGCCAGTTCCATCACCTGGTGCGCACCGTGCCGCGCCGCGGCCGCCTGATCGTCAACGGCGAGGACGCGCGCCTGGCCGAAGTCCTGGCGATGGGCTGCTGGACGCCGGTGGACACCTTCGGCCTCGACGGCCGCGCCGCCTACACCTGGAGCGCGCGCCTGCTGGCCGAGGACGGCAGCGTCTTCGCGGTCGTCCGCGATGGCGTCGAGATAGGCGAAGTGCGCTGGCCCCTGTTGGGCCGCCACAACGTGATGAACGCGCTGGCCGCGCTGGCCGCCGCCAATGCGGTCGGCGTGGACGTGGCCTCGGTGCTGCCCGCGCTGGCGGCCTTCCGCAGCGTCAAGCGCCGCCTGGAAGTGATCGGCGAAGCCGGCGGCATCACCGTCTACGACGATTTCGCCCATCACCCCACCGCCATCGCCACCACCCTGGCCGGCCTGCGCGCGCGCGTCGGCGATGCCCGCATCGTCGTGGCGATGGAGCCGCGCAGCAATTCCATGCGCCTGGGCGCGCATGCGCAGGCGCTGGCGCCGTCGCTGGACGGCGCCGACGCGGTGGTGTTCCTGCACCGCCCGGAGTTGGCCTGGGACGCCGGCAAGGTCGTCGCCGGCCTGCGCGGCGAAGGCGTGACCGCGGCCGATGCCGACGCCCTGATCGCCGCGCTGCGCGCGCGCGTCCGCGCCGGCGACCACGTCGTCTTCATGTCCAACGGCGGCTTCGACGGCGCCCCGCGCCGCTTCCTGGCGGTACTGCGCGACGGCGACGCCTGAGGCGGGCCGGCCGCGTTCGCGGCCCGATTTTGCCAATTCAAACGTGCGGACCGGACGGCGCCGAGTCGGGTCCGGGCCGGTCATGTGCGCGGATTAGGTCTATTTTTTGCGTCATTAGAACGCATTGATAATGCTGTATTTGTGCCTCATTTGATGCCCCCCGGCACCCTGGAGGCCGTGGTTGGGCACTACAGTCTATAGCAACTAATAATTGCTATCTATGCACGTTAAAAGTGCCACTCCCGGCTGCGGCATGCGCAACAATAAGTTGCGTCATCCCTTTCCCCTGCGCCGCGACCGCGCCGGGGGTTCCGCTTCGGCCTGGCAGGATGCAGGGCGTTATCGCATGAACTCTAGCCACGACGATTTCGCCCAACGCCTGCGCCACGCGCTGGACTATTCCGGTTTCGCCAAGGGCCGCGCGCGCATCGGCGCGCTCGCGCTGCAGTACAACGTCAGCCGCGAGACCGCGCGCAAATGGCTGGCCGGCCTGTCGCTGCCGGAACTGCAGCGCATGATCGACATCGCCACCCAGCAGCACGTCAGCTTCGAGTGGCTGTCCACCGGGCGCGGCAGCGTCGACGGCAACGGCCTGTCGGTGCGCGAAGGCAACGGCCAGTACGGCGATCCCGAGGAACTGCAACTGGCCGGTCTGGTGCGCCGCATGTCGCGCAAGAAGCGCCGCGCCCTGATCGAGCTGCTGGACCCGCAGTAAGGCGATAGCCGCCGCGCGGCGCGCGGGTACACTGACGGCATGCCGATCGCCACCGATGCCGCGCCGCCCGCCACTGAGTCGCTGGGATTGTTCCCGCTGCATACCGTGCTGGTGCCCGGCGCCGCGCTGTCGCTGCGCGTGTTCGAACCGCGCTACCTGGATCTGGTCCGCGACTGCGGCCGGCGCGGCCGCGGTTTCGGCGTGTGCCTGATCATCGACGGCGAAGAAGTCGGCGCCCCGGCCAGTGCCGCCGCGTTCGGCACCGAGGCCGTAATCGAGGATTTCGGCGCCGGCACCGACGGCCTGCTGACCCTGCGCGTGCGCGGCGCACGCCGCTTCCATGCGCGCCGCGTGCGCGTGCGCGACAACGGCCTGCAGGTGGCCGACGTCGAGTGGTGCGCGCCCGACCCGGACCATGCGCTGCAGCCGCAGCACGGCCTGCTCGCGACCCTGCTGCAGGAACTGATCGACCGTATCGGCGGCGAGCACGCGATGGCGCCGCGCGTGCGCATGGAAGACGCGGCCTGGGTAGGCTGGCGCCTGGCCGAGCTGCTGCCGCTGCAGCACGCGCAGCGCCAGGCGCTATTGCAGATCGACGACCCGCACGAACGCCTGGACCGGTTGCTGGCGTTGCTGCCGTAACCGGCGACGCGCACCAGCGCCGGCCCGACCCGCACTCCGCCCCACGTAGGATGCGTTGAGCCGCAGGCGAACCGCATCGCCACCCACCTCGATGTCGTCATTCCCGCGAACGCGGGAATCCAGTGCCTTCGGCGCCCTCCGCCACGAAGTCCCTTCGGCTTCTCAGCCAATGCGCCGCGATGCACCGATCCGGCCAGCGCCTCAGCGCCGCGTTTCGCCTTCCGGCGCCTCGCCGCCCGGCGGCACCGTCCGCAGCCGCAGCACCGGCGTGCCATGCATGCCGCTGGACTCGATCCCGCCGAACCCGGCCAGCGCCGCGCGCACGGTCGCGTGCGCACGCACGTCCTCGCTGGTCGGCAGCCACAGCGCCGCCGCGTCCAGCGGCTTGTTGAGGCGTAGCACCTGACTGGTGCCCAGCCACAGCGGCGTGCCGTCGTCGAGCTTGGCCGGCGCCGGCCACAGGCGCAGCGCGTATTGCTCGTCCGGGCGCGCGCCGGCGCGCAGCAGCAACAGCGATTCGGCCTGCGCGTCCAGCGTGGCCGGCAGCACCGCCTGTTGCAGCGGCGCGGCCTCGTCGTTGAGCAGCGCGATCGTCGCCATCCAGTCGGCCTGCGGCTGCACCCGCCAACCCTGCGCCTGCAGCGCCGCGCTCAACGGCTCCAGCGGCCCGGCGACCTGCAGGTCCAGCGGCCAGCGTCGTCGCAGATCGCGTTCGTTGCGGTGCTCGGGCAGCGTCGCCCAATCGCGTCGCCACCAGCGGTCGGCGGACAGCACGCGGGTCGGCGCGGCGGCGGCGAACTTCGCCAGCAGCGCATCGGCCGAGCGCGGCGCATGCCACAGCGCGGCGACCGCGAAGCTGCCGTAGAACAGCCACGACAGCGGCCGCATCCAGAACGAGCGCGCGACGTGGCGACGGTAGGCGATGCCCAGGATCAGCAGCCAGACGATGCCGAACAAGGTGCCGCCGACCAGATCGCTGGGCCAGTGCGCGCCCAGGTACAACCGCGCGAAACCGACCAGCGTGGTCACCACGCCCGCCAGCAGATACGGCCACACCCGCTGCCGGCCGGGCAGCTCGCGCGCGATCAGCACCGCGAAGAAACCGAACACGATCGTGGTCATGGTGACCGCGACCGAGGGGAAACCGAAGCCGGCCGGCGCGGTCGGCGGGCGCGGCATGTCGATCGCCGCTTCCAGCAACGAGGTCAGCGCCAGCCCGAACACGATCGCCGCGACCCAGTGCGCGGCCGCCATCCAGCGCCGCCGCCACAGCAGATAGCCCAGCGCCACCAGCGCCGCAGGCGCCAGCACCGCGGCGTCGCCGAGACTGGCCAGGCCCGCCATCAGGCGGTCGGCCAGCGGATTGCGCAGGCTCCACATCAACTCGTGGATGCTGTGGTCCAGCGCCAGCGGACCGCCGCTGGCCAGCAGCGTCGCCAGCAGGGTGAACCAGATCCAGCTGATGCCCAGCAGACACACCGCCAGGATCGCCAGCGATGCCGACTCGGGCCGGTTCGGATCGATCAGGGCCTCGGCGTAGCGGCCCATGCGCGGATGCCGGCGGGTCCAGCGCAGCGCGCGCGCGAGCAGGTTGTTGGCGTGTGCGGCGAACCAGCGCCAGGTGTAGAGCACGCAGGCCCAGACCAGCGCCACCGCCACCAGCAGCCCGCCCAGCACCAGCGCCAGCCGGTCGGCGACCGCGGCCACCGCATCGTAGGACGCGCCCAGCACCCAGCCCGGGGCCAGGAACGCCGCCGCCCACGCGATGCAGGCGATCAGGCTGGGAACCGCGTAACGGCGCGCCGGCATGTGCAGCATGCCCGCGATCGCCGGCACGAACGGCCGCACCGCGCCGACGAAACGCGCGATCAGAATGCTCTTGCTGCCATGACGGCGGAACAGCTGCTCGCCGCGGTCCAGCCACTGCGGATAGCGCGAGAACGGCCAGCGCTGGCGCAGCTGCGGTCCCCAGCGATGGCCGACCCAATAGCTGAGCCCATCGCCGGCGAACGCGCCCGCGGCCGCGCAGGCCAGCGCATACGGGCCGCTGATATGGCCCAGGCCGACCAGCGCGCCGACCGCGAACAGCAGCGGCAGCGCCGGCACCACGATGCCCACCAGGATGAGCGCGTCGCAGAAAGCGATCAGGAAAATCACCGCGCCGGCGGCGGTGGGATTGGCCGCGATCCATGCGGTCGCGCTTTCTAGCCAGGCTGAATCCATCGGTCGATTATAGGCAGCGCGGATGTGGGAAACGCAGAAGGCAGGGTCTAGCAATGGGTCGCGGACGCGGCCGATTCAAGCGCCGCGTGAGCCTGCGCCCCCATTCGGCGGGCCCGACCTTACACTGCGCGCATGACCACCGACGCCATCGAAATCGCGGCGCTGAAAGCCGACAGCTTCGGCCGCATCGCGCTGATGCGCGACGGCCAGGGCCTGTTCGTGCGCCGCGATCTGGGCCACGTACCGCTGTGGCTGCGCCTGCCGGCCTGGTGGCTGGCGCGGCGCGAGGCGATGGCCCTGCGTTGCGTGAGCGGCCTGGCCGCGCCGCAGCTGCTGCGCTGGGACGGACGCCGCCTCGACCGCAGCTACCTCGACGGCGCCGCCATGTACCAGCGTCCGCCGCACGGCGATCTGGCCTATTTCCAGCGCGCGCGGCGCCTGCTGCAGCAACTGCACCGCAGCGGCATCGCCCACAACGACCTGGCCAAGGAGGCCAACTGGCTGGTCCTGGCCGACGGCGCGCCGGCAGTGATCGACTTCCAGCTTGCGGTGCGCGGCCACCCGCGCTCGCGCTGGCTGCGTCTGCTGGCGCGCGAGGATCTGCGCCACCTGCTCAAGCACAAACGCACCTACTGCCCGCAGGCCCTGACCCCGGTGGAGCGGCGCGTGCTGCGCAAACGCTCCTGGCTGCGCGAGGCCTGGTTCGCCACCGGCAAACCGGTTTACCGCTTCGTGACCCGGCGCATCCTGCATTGGGAAGACAACGAAGGGCAGGGGCCTAAGCCTTAGGCGGGAATCGGCAGCGGGCGTCAAACCTGCAGCCGCCGACGTCACCCTCGATCCGTCATCCCCGCGCAGGCGGGGATCCCGTGATTTCAGCGTCGTGCCGCCAAGACGTGTTCGGCGCAATGTGCTGCATCGCTCCGGCCCGAGCGCATGGCGCTCGGGCGTTCGCGAATGCGCGAGCCAATGGCTCGCAAACGCATCCGCTCACCCCGCGCAGGCGGGAATCCAGTGACTTCAGCGCGAACGCGCCGCATCGACACGTGGCCGCGCAGACCTCGTCGCCACCGTACCCTCCCGGGCCTTACCACCGAATCCCGCAGATACGCGACCACGAGCCAGGCCACCACCCGCAATCGGCATTAGGATGGCCCCAGGCTTCAACCGCCTCCCATCCCTAACTCCCGGCCCCCACCATGCCCACCCTGTCCGGCAAAACCCTCTTCATCACCGGCGCCTCGCGCGGCATCGGCCGCGCGATCGCGCTGCGCGCCGCGCGCGACGGCGCCAACATCGCGGTCGCGGCCAAGTCCGCCGTCGCCAATCCCAAGCTGCCCGGCACCATCCACAGCGTCGCCGCCGAGATCGAGGCCGCCGGCGGCCGTGCGCTCGCATTGCAATGCGATATCCGCGAGGAGGACGAGGTCCGCGCCGCGGTCGCCGCCACCGTCGACGCGTTCGGCGGCATCGACATCCTGGTCAACAATGCCAGCGCGATCTGGCTGCGCGGCGCCCTCGACACGCCGATGAAACGCTTCGACCTGATGCAGCAGGTCAACGCGCGCGGCAGCTTCCTGTGCGCGCAGATCTGTCTGCCGCATCTGCTGAAATCGGCCAACCCGCACATCCTGACCCTGGCGCCGCCGCCCAGTCTCGATCCCAAGTGGTGGGCGCCGCACACCGGCTACACCCTGGCCAAGATGGGCATGAGCTTCGTCACCCTGGGCCTGGCCGCGGAGTTCGGTCCCCAGGGCGTGGCGGTCAACGCCTTGTGGCCGCGCACCGTGATCGCCACCGACGCGATCAACATGATTCCAGGCGTGCAGGCCGAACGCTGCCGCACCCCGGAGATCGTCGCCGACGCGGCGCACGCCGTGCTGGTGCGCCCGGCGCAGGGCTACCACGGCAACTTCCTGATCGACGACGACGTGCTGTTCGCCGCGGGTGTGACGGACTACACGCGCTACGCCGTCGATCCGACCCAAGCGCTGCTGCCCGACCTGTTCCTCGATCTGGACAGCGCCCCCCAGCACCGCCGCTGAGCTGCACGCGCCGGACTCGTCCGGCGCGTCCTCTCCCAGGCGTAGGATGCGGTGAGCGCAGCGAACCGCATCACCGCACCGCCACGCGCGCTTACTTCTTGGCCGCCGGCTTCAACGCATCCGACAACGCATACATCAGATCGACATAGAAGCGCTCCGCCTGGGTCAGGCCGGCGATCTTCGACCCGGCCTGCGGCTCGATCACCATGTATTCGTTGGGCGCATGCGCGCCGCTGCCGTGGCCTAGGCCGCCGGCGATCATCGGCAAACCCAGCGTCTGAGTGAATACGTAGTACGGCGCGCTGCCCGCCAGGCGCGGCGCGATGGTCGGCGTGAAGCCGTACTTGCGGTAGGTGCCCAATGCCGCGCGCGACAGCGGCGCATCCACCGAGGTCTGCGCCGGCGGATAGCCGGACAGTTGCCGCACCACGATGTCGTCGAAGCCCTTGGCGTCGAGCTGCTTGCGGATCAGCGCCAGCGCCTGCTCCGGCGTCTGGTTCGGCACTAGGCGCGAATCGACCTTGGCCACCGCGCGGTGCGGCAGGATGGTCTTGACGCCCTCGCCGGTGTAGCCCGCGACCAGGCCGTCGATATTGAGCGTGGTGTCGAACAGCTCCGAGGCCACCGCTTCGCGCACGCTGCGCCCGTTCTTCCAGCGTGTGGCGCCCAACACGTCCAAGGTCTTGGCCGCGTCCTGCTCGCGGTCGCGGATCAGCCCGTTGTACAGGCGCTGCTCCTCGGCATTGGGTGGACGGATCGCGTCGCGATAGCCGGGCACCGCGATCTCGCCGTCGGGCGTGGTCAGCGTCGACAGCGCCTGCACCAGGCGCCAGGTCGGCGAATCCAGCGTAGCCGCCATCGAACCGTGCACCTCGCTCTTTTGCGAGCCGCCGGTCTTGGGATTGCCGCGCGCTTCCAGCTCGAAGTACAGGATGCCCTTCACGCCCAGGAACATGCTGGCCTCGCCGTCGCGGCCCTGCGTGTTCATCGGGAAGAACACGCCGTCGGCCTTGCGCAGCTGCGCCTCGTACTTGGCCACCACCTCGGGATAATGCGGCGAGCCCAGTTCCTCCTCGCCCTCGGCCAGCACGATCAGGTTCACCGGCGGCTTGCCGCGCACCTTGATCATCGCTTCCAGCGCATTGAGGAACGCGCGCTGCGGCCCCTTCTGGTTGGTCGCGCCGCGCGCCATCAGCACCTTGCCCAGGCCGGGCTCGTCGACCAGCTCGCCTTTGAAGGCGTCGACCTTCCAGCCCGTGGGCTCGATCGGCTGCACGTCGTACATCATGTAGACGATCAAGGTGTGCTCGGCGCCGGCGTCGTAGTAGCCGTAGACGCCGGGGTGGCCCGAGGTCGGCACCAGCGCGGTATCGCGGAAGCCCAGCCCCTGCAGATCGGCGCGCAACAGCTCCGCCATCTCCTTCACGCCCTGGTTCTGCGCGCTGATCGACGGCTGCCGCACCCAGCGCTGCAGCTGCGCCAGGCTCTGCGCCTGTTGCTTGTCCAGATAGGCGTAGATATCGGCGTAGTCGCCCGCGAACGCGGGCACCGAGGTCGGATCGAAGGCCGCGGTTTCGGTGATCGAAATCTTCGGCGCGTTCGGCGGCGCCGCGGTGGCGGCGCTGGCGACGAGCAGGGCGGACAGCAGGCAGGCGAACGACGAGCGGCGCGGCAGCTTCATGAGCGTGGGGTTCCCCGGTCGGTGGTGTCCCCGATTCTGCGCGCCTACCCCGGCCCACCGCATGACGCAGCGCACAGTGTGCCTTGCGCTTGTGGCGTCTGTGGCGCACGGCTAAGGTGGCGCGCAGTCCGGGATGCGCCCGGATCGGTTCGGGGTTGCGATGACGTATCTACAAGGTTTGCCGGCATTCGCCGCCTATTTCGCGGTCGGCCTCGGCTTCGTCGCCTTGTTCCTGGCCGCCTACCTCCAATTCACGCCGCATCGCGAGTTGCAGCTGATTCGCGACGGCAATGTCGCCGCCGCCACCGCGTTGGCCGGTGCGCTGCTGGGCTTCTGCCTGCCGCTGGCCAGCGCGATGGCGCACAGCCTCAGCCTGGTCGACGTCGCGCTGTGGGGCGCGATTGCGATGCTCGCGCAAGCCTCGGCGCACGGCTTGACCCGTCTGTTGTTGCCGGCCTTTCCCGCCCGTATCGAGCGCGGCGAACAGGCTGCCGCGGTCCTCTCGGCCACCCTGCACCTGGGCGTGGGCCTGATCAACGCCGCGGCGATGACCTACTGACGATGGCGAAGAAGCGCAAATCCCCGCAGTACACGCCCACGATCACGCGCGCGCCCGAATTCAAGCGCAGGCGTTCGTACACGGTGCCCTTGCTGTGGCTGGGCGCCGCGACGCTGATCGGCTATCCGATCGTGCGCGATATCACCGCCGAGCCCATGCAGCGCGGCGGCTATGCCGATCGCTACAGCTGCGAATGCGACTACCGCGACCGTTGCACCTACGAGAACGGGCGTTGGTACGGCCCCTGGTATCCCGAAAACGCACAGGACCCGCGCGACGCCCAGGCCAACCATCGCTGTCGCCACTCCCGCGTCTATTACGGCAGCTATGGCGGCTACGGCGCCACGGCCGGCAACCGCAGCGACGCCGAGTACCGCGCGCCGACCACCGAACGCGGCTACCGCGGCGGCTTCGGCATGACCGGCAGCACCCGCTCGGTTCGCGCCTGATGCGCCGCGAACGCTGCGCGCCGCGACAGGATTGGCGCGCGCGCGTCGAAAGCCTGGGCTTCGACTTCCACAGCCTCGACGGCGCGTACTGGGTCGACGACGCCTGCTATCGCTTCCGCGGCGAGGAAATCGACCGCATCGAAGCGGCCGCCACCGAGCTGCACCAGCTGTGCCTGGAGGCGGTAGCGCAGGTGGTCGAACGCGGCGACTACGCCGAACTGGGTTTGGACGCGCGCGCCGCCGAACTGGTCGAATGCTCCTGGCGCGCGCGCGAGCCGGCGCTGTACGGCCGCTTCGACCTGGCCTACGACGGCTACGGTCAGCCCAAGTTGCTGGAGTACAACGCCGACACGCCCACGTCCTTGTTCGAAGCATCGGTCGTGCAGTGGTACTGGTTCGAGGACACCGCCGCCGGCGCCGACCAGTTCAACCTGATCCACGAGCGCCTGATCGAACGCTGGCCGCAGGTGCTGCCGGCCGGCGCGCACGTGCATTTCGCCGGCTGCCTGGCGGCGCCGGAAGACCGCGCGACCGTCGAGTACCTGCGTGAGACCTGTGCCCAGGCCGGCTTCCAGACCCAGGCGCTGGACATCTCCGAGATCGGCTGGCGCGAGCAGCGCTATGTCGATCTGGACGATCGGCCGATCGCGCAGCTGTTCAAGCTCTACCCCTGGGAATGGCTGCTGGCCGAGCCCTTCGCCGAACACCTGCCCATGGCACCCACGCGCTGGATCGAGCCGGCGTGGAAACAGGTGCTGTCGAACAAGTCCCTGCTGCCGCTGCTGTGGCGCATGTTTCCGGGACATCCCAACCTGCTGCCGGCCTCGCACGACCCGGCCGCGATCGACGGGCCCTTGGTCGCCAAGCCGCGTCACGGCCGCGAAGGCGAGGGCGTCAGCCTGCACCAAAGCCCGCCGCTGCTGGCGGCGCCGGACACGGTCTACCAAGCCTACGCGCCGCTGTACCAGAGCGCCGGCGGCCACGCCGTGCTCGGCGCTTGGGTGGTCGGCGACACCGCCGCTGGCCTGGGCGTGCGCGAGGACGACGGCGCCATCACGCGCGACGGCAGCCGCTTCGTGCCGCATTGCTTCGATTGAGCGCAAGGTGCGCTCGATCGAAGCGCGCACTCGCCAGGTAACGCCGCCTGCTCGGCGCTCAGCCCATCGCTGCCGGCAGGTGGCGACCGCAATGGCGGCAATGCAGCGCGTCCGGATCGTGGCCTTCCAGCCCGCATTCGGGGCAACCGCGACGGTCGCGGCCCGGATGTTCGCGGCCGGACTCGCGCAGGCTGCTGGCCAGTTCGGCGGTGTAGATGCCGGTCGGCACCGCGATCACGCTGTAGCCGATCAGGATCAGCACCGAACTGACCAGCCGCCCCAGCGGCGTCTGTGGCGCGATGTCGCCGAAACCGACGGTGGCCATGGTCACGATCGCCCAGTACATGCTGGTGGGGATGTTGTCGAAGCCATGCTCCGGCCCTTCGATCACGTACATCAGCGCGCCGAAGATCACCACCACGGTCAGCACCGCGCAGATGAAGATGAAGATCTTGCGCCGGCTGCGCCACAGCGCGCCGGCCAGCAGTCCGCCTTCCTCGACGTACTGGGTGAGCTTGAGGATGCGGAACAAACGCAGCATGCGCAGGATGCGCACCACCAGCAGGCTCTGGCTGCCGGGGAAGACCAGCGACAGATAGGTCGGCAGGATCGACAGCAGGTCGATGAGCCCCCAACTGCTCAGGCCGTAGCGCAGCGGCCGCCGCACCACCAGCAGGCGCATCACGTACTCGACGCTGAACAGCACCGTGAACATCCACTCCAGCGCCAGCAGTTCGCGCGCGTAGCGGGCGTGGATCGAGGCGACGCTGTCGAGCATGATCACGATCACGCTGGCCAGGATCGCCACGATCAGCAACAGGTCGAAATTGCGCGCCGACGGCGTGTCGTGGCGGTAGATGATGTCGAACCAGCGGCGGCGCCAGCCGCTTTCGGTACGCGGATTGAGTTGCGGGTCCAGCAGTAGACGCATGCGGTTCCTCCAGCGCGGGATCGCGCGGCAGCGCGCCGGTCGCGCCTTCCTGCAGCGCGGTCCGACTTGGGCGAGAATACGCCGACTCCTCCACTGCCTGCGTCCGATGACCGCCTCGACCGACTCGCTGTTCGCCCTCTCCGAGCGTTACTACCTGCCCGTGTACCGGCCGCGCCGGATCGTGCTCGAACGCGGTCAGGGCGCGCGCATCTGGGATCGCGACGGCCGCGAGTACGTCGACTTCGGCGCCGGTATCGCCGTCAACGCGCTGGGTCACGCCCATCCGGCGCTGATCGCGGCGCTGACCGAGCAGGCCGGCAAGCTCTGGCACACCAGCAACGTGTTCGTGAGCGAGCCGCCGCTGCGCCTGGCCGAGGCGCTGGTGAGCGCTTCGGGTTTCGCCGAACGCGTGTTCTTCTGCAATTCCGGCGCCGAGGCCAACGAGGCCGCGATCAAGCTGGCGCGCAAGTGGGCCACCGCGCAGGGGCGCGAGCCCGAGCGCCGCGCCATCCTCAGCTTCCGCGGCAGTTTCCACGGCCGCACCCTGGCCGCGGTCACCGCCACCGCCCAGCCCAAGTACCACGAAGGTTTCGAGCCGCTGCCGCCGGGTTTCCGCTACAGCGATTTCAACGATCTGGCCGCCGCCGCAGCGGCGATGGCCGACGGCGCCGTCTGCGCGGTGCTGGTCGAGCCGGTGCAGGGCGAGGGCGGGGTGACGCCGGCGACGCAGGAATTCCTGCAAGGCTTGCGCGCGCTGTGCGATCGCCACGGCGCTTTGCTGATCCTGGACGAGATCCAGTGCGGCATGGGCCGCAGCGGCCGCTTGTTCGCCTGCCACGGCTACGAGGTCGTGCCCGACGTGGTCACCCTGGCCAAGGCGCTGGGCAGCGGCTTCCCGATCGGCGCCATGCTGGTCGGTGCGCGCGCCGGCGAGAGCATGCAGTTCGGCGCCCACGGCACCACCTTCGGCGGCAATCCGCTGGCCGCGGCGGTCGCCAATGCGGCGCTGCGCGAGCTGTCGTCGCCGGCCTTGCTGGCCAACGTGGAGCGTCAATCCGCCGCGCTGCGCGAAGCGCTGACCGCGCTGGATCGGGAGTTCTCGCTGTTCTCCGAGGTCCGCGGCCGCGGCCTGATGCTGGGCGCGCAACTGCGCCCGGAGCACGCCGGCAAGGCCGGCGAGATCCTCGACCGCTGCGTCGATCACGGCCTGCTGCTGCTGCAGGCCGGTCCCGACGTGCTGCGCTTCGTGCCGGCGTTGAACATCGCCGACGCCGACGTCGCCGAGGGCATGACGCGCCTGCGCGCGGCGTTGGTCGCGTTTCTGGGCCGGTGACCGACCGCGCCATCGTGGCCGGCGCCATGCCGGCTGCGATCGTGCATGAAGACGCGACCGCCCTAGCGTTCCCGGGCCTGCACCGGGCGCTCCCCAGCCATGCGCCGGTGCTGCCGCGCGCCTACGTCCCCCGCATTCACGCGCGACGCCTGTCGGCGGCCTGACGCCGCGGAACCGCATCGCAATTCGCCCGCGCACGCACGCACGGGCTGGTATCCGTTGTTCAGTTAAACGATAATGATTATCGTTTACAAATTCGGTCGAACATTCATGCCCCACTTCCCCTACCGCCCGGCCCCGTTGGCCGCGGCGCTCGCGCTGTTGCTGACCGCCCCCGGCGCCCTGGCCCAATCCGAGCGCAGCCCCGACGGTGGCGACACCGCGGACCAGGCCACCACGCTGGACCATGTGGTCGTGCAGGGAGCGGCGCCTGAGGGCTACAAAGCCGCCAACGCGCGCAGCGCGACCAAGACCGACACGCCGATTTCGGAAACGCCGCAGGCGATCACCGTGGTCACGCAGCAGCGCATGACCGACCAAGGCGCGCAGAACGTGCAGGACGCGCTCAATTACGCCGCCGGCGTGCGTTCGGATGCTTACGGCCTGGATTCGCGCGGCGACTGGACGCTGATCCGCGGCAGCTCGCCCGACGAATACCTCGACGGCCTGCGCAGCGCCTTCAACTACTACACCAGCAGCGCCCGCACCGACCCCTACATGCTTGAGCGCATCGAAGTGCTGCGCGGGCCGGCGTCGATGCTGTTCGGTCAGGGCGGCACCGCCGGTATCGTCAACCTCGTCAGCAAGCGCCCGCAGGCGCAGACCCGGCGCGAAATCGGCATGCAGATCGGCAGCTACGATCGCCGCCAGCTCAATGCCGACTTCACCGGCGCGCTCAGCAAGGACGGCACCTGGCTGTACCGCCTGGTCGGCGTCTACCGCGACAGCGACACCCAGGTCGACCAGGTAGGCGACGACCGCCGCCTGTTCGCGCCCTCGCTGACCTGGCAGCCCAGCGACGACACCTCGCTGACCCTGCAGCTGCGCTGGCAGCAGGACCGCACCGGCTCCACCTCGCAGTTCTTCGGCTGGAGCGGCCTGCTCGCACCGAATCCGAACGGCCGCGTGCCGGCCCACCGCTATATCGGCAACCCCGGCGATCACTACGACACCGACCGCACCACCGCCGGCTGGCTGTTCGAGCATCGCTTAGACGAACACTGGACCCTGCGCCAGTCGTTCCGCGCCGCGCGCAACAAGGTCGATTACGCCAGCGTCTACGGCAACCCCTTCCTCAACCCGACCGATCCCTTCCTCGACCCGCAACAGCGTCTGCTGCCGCGCGAAGGCTGGTTCGCCAAAACCCAGGTTCGCATGCTCAACGCCGACCAGCACGTCGAAGGCCGGTTCAAGATCGGCGCGGTCGAGCACCAGCTGTTGCTGGGCGTGGACGCGGTGCGCTTCAAGCAGGACGAAGCGCAGCTGTTCGCCAGCGACGTGCCGCCGGTGGACATCTTCAACCCGGTGTACACGCCGTACACGCCGTACACGCCGCCCGCGCTGGGCGAGCCGGTGAGGACTCGCCAGCGTCAGGTCGGACTGTACCTGCAGGACCAGATGAAGTTCGGCGAGCACTGGATCGTGGTGGCCGGCTTGCGTCACGACCGGGTCAGCAACAGCGTCGCTGAAGACCGCGAAGGCGCGGAAGACTCCAGCGCCACGACCAAACGCTTGGGCATCATGTTTCACGACTGGGCGGGCTGGTCGCCGTATGTGAGCTACAGCGAATCCTTCACTCCGCTGGGCAGCAGGCATGCCATTACGGGTGCCCGCTATAAGCCGCAACAGGGCGAACAGATTGAGGCTGGCTTTAAGTTCGAACCGATCGGACGCGACTTGAGCTTCACCGCCGCGGCTTACGAACTGCGCGAAAAGAACCGTCTGGTGCCGGATCCGCGCTTCCCCAACACCAACATCCAAGCCGGCAAGACCAAGGTCAACGGCCTGGAGCTGGAAGTGAGCGGAAAACTGAGCGAATCCTTCGAGCTCACCGCGCATTACAACTACTTGGAAAACGACCGGCAGCTCGAATCCACCCCGCGCCATCAGGCCGCGGTCTGGGGCAAGCAGCGCTTCCGCATCGGCGGCCGCGAGGGCTACGCCGCCGGCCTGGGCCTGCGCTACATGAGCGCGTTCGACAGCCTGCCCGCACCGACCACGCCGGCGGTGACCCTGGCCGACGCCATGCTGTCCTACGACACCGGCGCCTGGCGCTGGGCGCTCAACATCAACAACCTCACCGACAAGCGCTACTTCAGCATCTGCATGGGCCGCGGCGACTGCTGGTTCGGTGCCCGCCGCAATATCGGGCTCAGCGCCAGCTATTCGTTCTGATCCTGCACCAAGCGATCCTGCGCAAAGAAAAACGGGCCGACAATGGTCGGCCCGTTCGCGTTCGCGGCATCGTGGTGGCGCGGCTTACAGCAGCGCGAAACTCGCGCGCGCCGCCTCCAGCGTGTGCGCGATCTCGGCCTCGCCGTGCGCGCTGGACAGGAACCCCGCCTCGAACGCCGACGGCGCCAGATACACACCGCGTTCCAGCATGCCGTGGAAGAACCGATTGAAGCGCTGCGTGTCCGAACCCAGCGCGTCGGCGAAGCTTTCCACCGGTCCTTCGCGGAAATACAGGCCGAACATGCCCGGCTCACGGGTGGTGTGGAAGGCCACGCCGGCCTCGCGCGCGGCCGCTTCCAGCCCGTCGCAGAGCGCGTGCGTGCCGCGCTCCAGCGCATCGTGGAAGCCGGGCTCGCGGATCAGCTCCAGCGTCGCCAGACCCGCCGCCATCGCCACCGGATTGCCGCTGAGCGTGCCGGCCTGGTAGATCGGACCGCTGGGCGCGACCTGGCTCATCAGATCGCGCCGGCCGCCATACGCACCGACCGGCATGCCGCCGCCGATGATCTTGCCGAAGGTGCTGAGGTCCGGAACGATGCCGTAGCGCTGCTGCGCGCCGCCCAGCGCGACGCGGAAACCGGTCATCACTTCGTCGAAGATCAGCAGCGCGCCGTGCCGCGTGCACAGCTCGCGCAGGTGCTGCAGATAGCCGTCGCGCGGCAGGATGCAGTTGGCGTTGCCGACGATGGGCTCGATGATCAGGCCGGCGATCTGATCGCCGACTTCGTCGAACAACTTCGTTGCCGCATCGAAATCGTTGTAAGGCAGGGTCAGGGTCAGATCGGCCAGCGCCGACGGCACGCCCGGCGAATTCGGCAGGCCCAAGGTGAGCGCGCCGCTGCCGGCCTTGACCAGAAAACTGTCGCCGTGGCCGTGATAGCAGCCCTCGAACTTGACGATGCGCGTGCGCCCGGTGGCGCCGCGTGCGACGCGGATCGCCGACAACGTGGCCTCCGTACCGGAGTTCACCATGCGCACCATCTCGCAGTTGGGCACGATCTGGGTGATGGCCTCGGCCATCGTCACTTCCAGCGCGTTGGGCACGCCGAAACTGAGGCCGTCGCGCATCGTGCGCGCCACCGCGTCCAGCACCTGCGGATGCGCGTGGCCGGCGATCATCGGGCCCCAGGAGCCGACGTAATCGACATAGCGGTTGCCGTCGACGTCGTACAGGTACGCGCCCTGCGCGCGCTGCGCGAAGAACGGTTCGCCGCCGACGGATTTGAACGCGCGCACCGGCGAATTGACGCCGCCGGGCAGCAGCTCGGAGGCGCGGGCGAACAGGGCGTGCGAACGGGCGTTATTCATGGGGCTGCGGTCTTCGGATTAGAGAGGGGAAGTCGGGGCAACATCGAAACAGGCGCGATAGGCGCGCACCGCGGCGGCCGGATCCGGCGCGTCGAACACGCCGCTGATCACCGCCAGCAGATCGGCGCCGGCCGCGACCAGCGCCGGCGCATTGTCCGGGGTGATGCCGCCGATCGCCACCCGCGGCACCGCCAGCGGCGCCGCGTCGCGCAGCAACTGCAGGCTCGCGCGGCGCGCATGGGGTTTGGTCGGCGACGGAAAAAACGCGCCGAACGCGACGTAGTCGGCTCCCGCAGCGACCGCATCGCGGGCCAGCGCGCCCTGGTCGTAGCAGGACACGCCCAGGATCGCGCCCGTGCCCAGCGCCTGGCGCGCGGCCGCGACATCGCCGTCGTCCTCGCCCAGGTGGGCGCCGTCGGCGCCGATCCGCGCGGCCAAGCGCCAGTCGTCGTTGACGATCAGCGGCACGCCGTAGCGCCGGCACAGCGGCAGCAACGCCGTCGCCTGCCGTTCGCGCGTCGCCGCGTCGGCGGCCTTGTTCCGATACTGCAGCCAGACCGCGCCCGCGCCCAGCACCGCGTCGACCCGCGCCAGCAGGCGCGCATCGTCGGTTTCGTCGGGGGTGATCGCGTAGACGCCGCGGCGCGGCCAGGATGAATGCATGACGGCGCTTCCGTGGGCGCGACGGGGGTGGGACAATGCGCGTCCCGCTAGCCCGCCATTATCCGCCCATATGTCCGAGATCGCCGCCGCCACCGTCTTCCGCACCTGGATGTGCGTCGTGTGCGGCTTCATCTACGACGAGGCCAAGGGCCTGCCGGAAGAGGGCATCGCCCCGGGCACCCGTTGGGAGGATGTGCCCGACACCTGGACCTGTCCGGACTGCGGCGTGACCAAGGACGATTTCGAGATGATGGAGCTCTGAAGCCCCGTGCCGCGGCGGCTCCAGGGCCTGTCCGTCAGGGCTTGGTCGGCAGCCCCGGCCCGAAGGTCAGCACCGCGCCGTCCTGCAGGTTCAGCTTGGCCGCCTGGCCGGCATTGAGTTCCAGCACATACCGCGCCGGCGCCGCGCTGGGGTAGGGCGGGCACTGGTTGCCGGCCGAGCACGGCGGCACGTCGCGCTGCTGCGACACCAGCTTGCGGTCGTTGTCGAAATACAGGATATCCAGCGGAATCTTGGTGTTTTTCATCCAGTACGCCTGCGGCCCCAGGCGCTCGTGCAGGAAGACCATGCCGCGGTCCGGCGCCATTTCCTCGCGGAACATCAGCCCCATCGCGCGTTCCTCGTCGTCGTCGGCGACCTCGACCGTGTAGCGCTGCCCGGCCAGCTCCACCCAGGTGGTATCGGTGCCGCTGGCGCAGCCGGACAACAGCAGGCCGCAGCAGGCGGCCAACAGACGTAGCGTGGACATCGAGCGGGTTCCTGGTTGCGTATGGAGTGCGGCGACCATCGGCCAGCGCGGCGCGGCGGTCAAGTCGAAAAAAAATCTCGCCGACCCCCTTCCCTATTCAGCTTGAGCTGTGCACAATGCGCGCCCCGCCACGGTGCGACGCAGGCTGCGGTGGGGGGCCGGAAGAGGTCGCCGAATTGCAGTACGAAATCGGTTGACGGATTCGAAGGCTGCTGTAAGATGCGCGGCCCGAACGACGGGATGGCCTGAGGGCCTGAACGGAAGGTTGGGAAGCGGTAGAAAAAAGGTTTCGCAGGGTGTTGACGGTCGCGAAATCTGCTGTAAGATGTGCGGCTCCCTCGGGCACTTTGGTGACGAGGCAGGGATCAGGCGCTGAGGCCGATTCCGACGATCTTTGACAGTGTGCGCAGGTGACTTGTGCGGGCGTCTGGCCGGTGGGTGTAGTCCATTAGCAGACGTTCGTAACAGAGTCCAAATGAAGCAAGAAAGCATGCAAATGCGAGTAAACGTGTAATTCGGGCTCAGGAGCGACGACTGCACTCAAAGCATTAGATTGGACTTCGGTCTGGTCGAAAATTTAAGTGAAGAGTTTGATCCTGGCTCAGAGTGAACGCTGGCGGCAGGCCTAACACATGCAAGTCGAACGGCAGCACAGGAGAGCTTGCTCTCTGGGTGGCGAGTGGCGGACGGGTGAGGAATGCGTCGGAATCTGCCTATTTGTGGGGGATAACGTAGGGAAACTTACGCTAATACCGCATACGACCTACGGGTGAAAGTGGGGGACCGCAAGGCCTCACGCAGATAGATGAGCCGACGCCGGATTAGCTAGTTGGCGGGGTAAAGGCCCACCAAGGCGACGATCCGTAGCTGGTCTGAGAGGATGATCAGCCACACTGGAACTGAGACACGGTCCAGACTCCTACGGGAGGCAGCAGTGGGGAATATTGGACAATGGGCGCAAGCCTGATCCAGCCATGCCGCGTGTGTGAAGAAGGCCTTCGGGTTGTAAAGCACTTTTGTCCGGAAAGAAAACCTTTCGATTAATACTCGGAGGGAATGACGGTACCGGAAGAATAAGCACCGGCTAACTTCGTGCCAGCAGCCGCGGTAATACGAAGGGTGCAAGCGTTACTCGGAATTACTGGGCGTAAAGCGTGCGTAGGTGGTTTGTTAAGTCTGATGTGAAAGCCCTGGGCTCAACCTGGGAACTGCATTGGAAACTGGCTTACTAGAGTGCGGTAGAGGGTAGTGGAATTCCCGGTGTAGCAGTGAAATGCGTAGATATCGGGAGGAACATCTGTGGCGAAGGCGACTACCTGGACCAGCACTGACACTGAGGCACGAAAGCGTGGGGAGCAAACAGGATTAGATACCCTGGTAGTCCACGCCCTAAACGATGCGAACTGGATGTTGGGAGCAACTTGGCTCTCAGTATCGAAGCTAACGCGTTAAGTTCGCCGCCTGGGAAGTACGGTCGCAAGACTGAAACTCAAAGGAATTGACGGGGGCCCGCACAAGCGGTGGAGTATGTGGTTTAATTCGATGCAACGCGCAGAACCTTACCTGGCCTTGACATCCACGGAACTTTCCAGAGATGGATTGGTGCCTTCGGGAACCGTGAGACAGGTGCTGCATGGCTGTCGTCAGCTCGTGTCGTGAGATGTTGGGTTAAGTCCCGCAACGAGCGCAACCCTTGTCCTTAGTTGCCAGCACGTAATGGTGGGAACTCTAAGGAGACCGCCGGTGACAAACCGGAGGAAGGTGGGGATGACGTCAAGTCATCATGGCCCTTACGGCCAGGGCTACACACGTACTACAATGGTAGGGACAGAGGGCTGCAAACCCGCGAGGGCAAGCCAATCCCAGAAACCCTATCTCAGTCCGGATTGGAGTCTGCAACTCGACTCCATGAAGTCGGAATCGCTAGTAATCGCAGATCAGCATTGCTGCGGTGAATACGTTCCCGGGCCTTGTACACACCGCCCGTCACACCATGGGAGTTTGTTGCACCAGAAGCAGGTAGCTTAACCTTCGGGAGGGCGCTTGCCACGGTGTGGCCGATGACTGGGGTGAAGTCGTAACAAGGTAGCCGTATCGGAAGGTGCGGCTGGATCACCTCCTTTAGAGATGTAAAAAGATGGGCAAGCTTGCCTGTCAGACGTCCGCACAAGTGACCTGCATTCAGAGTTCCCGGTCCTGCCCGAGAGGGTGGTGAACCGCGGGAGCGTCCCATGTTTTATGGGGCTTTAGCTCAGCTGGGAGAGCACCTGCTTTGCAAGCAGGGGGTCGTCGGTTCGATCCCGACAAGCTCCACCAAAACCAGCCAGCGCAACACTTATGGGTCTGTAGCTCAGGTGGTTAGAGCGCACCCCTGATAAGGGTGAGGCCGGTGGTTCGAGTCCTCCCAGACCCACCACCTAAGTGGAAAGCGTCTCCGGAACGTCTGAATGATCTGCGCACACAACAAGATTTGAAGCGGTCGGGCGCTGAAGCCCGCATCGTGTTCTTTGAAAACTGGGACGTAGCGAGCGTTTTGAGACGAATGTCCATGACGTGTCGTAGAGGCTAAGGCGAGTGCCGAGAGGCACTTTATTAATTGAGTCGTTATATTCGAATTCGGGCTTTGTACCCCTGAATCCTGTGGCTCCAAGGCGACTTGGGGTTATATGGTCAAGCGAATAAGCGCACACGGTGGATGCCTTGGCGGTCAGAGGCGATGAAGGACGTGACAGCCTGCGAAAAGCGTGGGGGAGCTGGCAATAAGCATTGATCCCGCGATGTCCGAATGGGGAAACCCACTCCGCAAGGAGTATTGCATGGTGAATACATAGCCATGCAAAGCGAACCCGGTGAACTGAAATATCTAAGTAACCGGAGGAAAAGAAATCAACCGAGATTCCCTAAGTAGTGACGAGCGAACGGGGAGCAGCCCTTAAGTTGAGTAAGGTTTAGCAAAACGAGTTGGAAAGCTCGGCCATAGACGGTGACAGCCCGGTATGCGAAAGACCTCATTCAATGAAATCGAGTAAGGCGGGGCACGAGAAACCCTGTCTGAACATGGGGGGACCATCCTCCAAGGCTAAATACTCCTGACCGACCGATAGTGAACCAGTACCGTGAGGGAAAGGCGAAAAGAACCCTGGTGAAGGGAGTGAAATAGACCCTGAAACCGTGTGCGTACAAGCAGTCGGAGCCCGCAAGGGTGACGGCGTACCTTTTGTATAATGGGTCAGCGACTTACTGTTCGTGGCGAGCTTAACCGTATAGGGGAGGCGAAGGGAAACCGAGTCTGATAAGGGCGCATAGTCGCGGGCAGTAGACCCGAAACCGGGTGATCTAGTCATGCCCAGGGTGAAGGTTGAGTAACATCAACTGGAGGCCCGAACCCACTCCCGTTGCAAAGGTAGGGGATGAGGTGTGATTAGGAGTGAAAAGCTAATCGAACCCGGAGATAGCTGGTTCTCCTCGAAAGCTATTTAGGTAGCGCCTCGGACGAATACTACTGGGGGTAGAGCACTGTTATGGCTAGGGGGTCATTGCGACTTACCAAACCATGGCAAACTCCGAATACCAGTACGTACTATCCGGGAGACACACGGCGGGTGCTAACGTCCGTCGTGAAAAGGGAAACAACCCAGACCCACAGCTAAGGTCCCAAATTCATCGCTAAGTGGTGAACGATGTGGAAAGGCACAGACAGCCAGGAGGTTGGCTTAGAAGCAGCCACCCTTTAAAGAAAGCGTAATAGCTCACTGGTCGAGTCGGTCTGCGCGGAAGATTTAACGGGGCTAAGCGATGAACCGAAGCTTGGGGTGCATACTTTGTATGCGCGGTAGAGGAGCGTTCCGTAAGCCGTTGAAGGTGGATTGAGAAGTCTGCTGGAGGTATCGGAAGTGCGAATGCTGACATGAGTAACGATAATGCGGGTGAAAAGCCCGCACGCCGAAAGCCCAAGGTTTCCTTGCGCAACGTTAATCGACGCAGGGTGAGTCGGCCCCTAAGGCGAGGCAGAAATGCGTAGTCGATGGGAAGCTGGTTAATATTCCAGCACCTCGCGTAAGTGCGATGGAGGGACGGAGAAGGTTAGGTCTACCCGGCGTTGGTTGTCCGGGAGAAAGCAGGTAGGTGTGGGTCTTAGGCAAATCCGGGACCCTTTAACACCGAGCAGCGAGACGAGCTCATTAGAGCGAAGTGACTGATACCACGCTTCCAGGAAAAGCTCCTAAGCTTCAGCTTACGCAGACCGTACCGTAAACCGACACAGGTGGGCAGGATGAGAATTCTAAGGCGCTTGAGAGAACTCGGGTGAAGGAACTAGGCAACATGGCACCGTAACTTCGGGAGAAGGTGCACCCCTTTTGGTGGCTCGTGCGAGCTATAGCTGAAAGGGGTCGCAGTGACCAGGCCGCTGCGACTGTTTATCAAAAACACAGCACTCTGCAAACACGAAAGTGGACGTATAGGGTGTGACGCCTGCCCGGTGCTGGAAGGTTAATTGATGGGGTCAGCCGCAAGGCGAAGCTCTTGATCGAAGCCCCAGTAAACGGCGGCCGTAACTATAACGGTCCTAAGGTAGCGAAATTCCTTGTCGGGTAAGTTCCGACCTGCACGAATGGCGTAACGACAGCGGCGCTGTCTCCACCCGAGACTCAGTGAAATTGAAATCGCTGTGAAGATGCAGCGTTCCCGCGGCAAGACGGAAAGACCCCGTGAACCTTTACTATAGCTTTACACTGAACGTTGAGTTCGTCTGTGTAGGATAGGTGGGAGGCTATGAAACCATGGCGCTAGCTGTGGTGGAGCCATCCTTGAAATACCACCCTGTCGTGCTTGACGTTCTAACCTAGGCCCGTAATCCGGGTCGGGGACCGTGTATGGTGGGTAGTTTGACTGGGGCGGTCTCCTCCCAAAGTGTAACGGAGGAGCACGAAGGTACGCTCAGCGCGGTCGGACATCGCGCACTGTGTGCAAAGGCATAAGCGTGCTTGACTGCAAGATCGACGGATCAAGCAGGTACGAAAGTAGGTCTTAGTGACCCGGTGGTTCTGTATGGAAGGGCCATCGCTCAACGGATAAAAGGTACTCCGGGGATAACAGGCTGATACCGCCCAAGAGTTCATATCGACGGCGGTGTTTGGCACCTCGATGTCGGCTCATCACATCCTGGGGCTGTAGTCGGTCCCAAGGGTATGGCTGTTCGCCATTTAAAGTGGTACGCGAGCTGGGTTCAGAACGTCGTGAGACAGTTCGGTCCCTATCTGTCGTGGGCGTTGGAGATTTGAGAGGGGCTGCTCCTAGTACGAGAGGACCGGAGTGGACGAACCTCTGGTGTTCCGGTTATCACGCCAGTGGTATTGCCGGGTAGCTATGTTCGGAAGCGATAACCGCTGAAAGCATCTAAGCGGGAAGCGCGCCTCAAGATGAGATCTCCCGGGACTTTAAGTCCCCTAAAGGAACCATCAAGACTAGGTGGTTGATAGGCAGGGTGTGTAAGTGCAGCAATGCATTGAGCTAACCTGTACTAATGATCCGTGTGGCTTGACCATATAACCTCAAGTTGCTTTGGTCTCCACGATTCGTCGGATGACATTCGACTCTGCTTCCATCAGAAGCTAAACTTCGCTACGTCCCAACTTATTCGCCAACGACGGGTACCATTCCGTCCGAAGCAACCCAACGAGAGCGTGTGCGCTGTTTCAGTCCAACGAAACCGGCGACCCTCCACCCTCTCCCTGGTGATAATAGCTGTGTGGAACCACCCGATCCCATCCCGAACTCGGAAGTGAAACGCACATGCGCCGATGGTAGTGTGGCCTAAGCCATGCAAGAGTAGGTCATCGCCAGGGGCTTTATCCGAAGGCCGGTTCCCGAAAGGGGACCGGCCTTCTTCTTTGCGCGCGCGAAACGTTAATGCCGGCCGCAGGCGAATCGCGCGGCGGGTGAGTTAATGCCGACGCGTTTCAAGATAATCCGCCCGCTCCCGGCCGCATCCCAGGCGTTCTGTGGGAGCGGCGTCAGCCGCGATCGCCATCGGGCCAATCGCGTCGCCACTTCATTGCCGCCATCGCGGCTTACGCCGCTTTCACAGAAAGCAGAAGGGCTGCCATTGCTGGCGATCGCCATCGGGCAAGTTACACCGCCGTTCCATTGCCGCGGTCGCGGCTTACGCCGCTCCTACCCCAAAGCCGTTCTGCGCCGATTGCCCGTGTAAGAGCGGCGTGAGCCGCGACCGGCATACGGCCAATCGCGCCGCCATTTCATTGCCGCTATCGCGCCTTACGCCGCTCCCACAGAGAGCAGGAGTGCTGGAATGGTGGCTGTCGGCGCCGATATCGGCACCCGCAGTTGAGCCATGGCCGCTGCGCTGGGCGCGGTTCGGTGCCGATATGACGATTGTCGGCGAATTTCACTATGCGGACTCTGGCGTTTCGTCGCCACGACTGCAGTCATCGGCGACTCTCGCTACACTCGCGTCTGCCGTCGCGCAATCGTGCGCGGCGCGCCAGCCGGGCAATCCCCTGGCATCGCGGCTTGATCGCGGTCGCCGGGACGGAAAGGAGAGGCAGCATGAAGTTCACCATCGTCGGCGCGGTACACCGTTAAGTCCGCATTCGCGGCCCAGTTTCGGGTCGCGCCAGGCAGACCGTCCGCTGTCAGGGCCTGTTATGGCCGCTGATCGTGCGCGCTCGCCCGCCACCTCACTCCCGAATTCCTGATCCGGCGCCGCAGGCGCCCGATTCAGTACGCGCGTCGTTCCAGCGCGTCGCTCACACGTCCCGTGTCGGGACCGGGCGACCGCCGCGCGACGGGAGTTTTCAAGCTAACCAAGGCTCAACGCCATGATGATTTTTCGTTGGTTCGAATCCCTGATCGACCCGTTCCGCCCCGCGCCCGAGGACATGCCTCCGCGCACCGTGGCGGCGTTCTACTGGCATTTCCTGCGCCAGGCCTGGCCGGTGTTCGCGGTCCTGACCGTGGTCGGCTTCTTCGTCGCGATCGTCGAGGTGGTGATGTTCGACTACCTGGGCAAGGTCGTGGACCTGGTCAACACCACGCCCAGCGGACAGTTGTTCGCGCAACACGGCGGCGAGCTGCTGTGGATGGCGGCGGTGATGCTGATCGCGCGGCCGTTCTTCCTCGGCCTGCACGACCTGCTGCTGAACCAGAGCGTGCATCCGAGCATGACCAACCTGGTGCGCTGGCAGACCCATCGCTACATGCTCCGACAGAGTCTGGGCTTCTTCCAGAACGACTTCGCCGGACGCGTGGCCAACCGCATCATGCAGACCGGTCCGTCGTTGCGCGAATCCACCACCCAGGCCTTCGACGCGCTGTGGTACGTGGTGGTGTACTCGGCGTCGGCGATCTACCTGTTCGCGCAAGCCGACGTGCGCCTGGTGGGGCCGCTGGTGGCGTGGATCGTGATCTACATCGGGCTGCTGCGCTACTTCGTGCCGCGGGTGAAGCAGCGCTCGTGGCGGGCGTCGGATGCGCGTTCCAAGTTAATGGGACGCATCGTCGACGGCTACACCAACATCGCCACGCTCAAGCTGTTCGCGCACTCGCGGCGCGAAGAGGCGTACGTGGCCGAGGCGATGCTGGAACAGACCGGTCGTTCGCGCGACATGACCCGCATGACCACGCTGATGGGCATGAGCATCACCGTACTCAACGGACTGTTGATCGTCGGTACCTGCGGTCTGGCGCTGTGGCTGTGGCACCAAGGCGCGATCACGGTCGGCGCGATCGCGTTGGCGACGGGTCTGGTGATCCGCATCCACAACATGTCGGGCTGGATCATGTGGACGGTGAACGGCATCTTCGAGGATATCGGCACGGTGCAGGACGGCATCGAGACGATCTCGCGGCCGCTGACGGTGGTCGATCGCGCGGATGCGAAGGCGTTGCAGGTGAGCGAAGGCGGGGTGCGGTTCGAAAACGTGCACTTCCATTACGGTCGCGACAGCGGATTGATCGCCGATCTGGATCTGACGGTGCGTCCGGGCGAGAAGATCGGCCTGGTCGGGCCCTCGGGTGCGGGCAAGTCGACGCTGATGAACATCCTGCTGCGTCTGTACGATCTGGAGGGCGGCCGCATCCTGATCGACGGTCAGGACATCGCCGGCGTCACCCAGGACAGCCTGCGTTCGCAGATCGGTGTGGTTACCCAGGACACCTCGCTGCTGCATCGCTCGATCCGCGACAACCTGCTCTACGGCCGTCCGGACGCGAGCGAGGCGGAGATGCAGGCGGCCGCGCACGAGGCGCGCGCGGACGAGTTCATTCCGCGTCTGGTCGACGGCGAGGGCCGGCAAGGCTACGAGGCCCTGGTTGGCGAGCGCGGCGTCAAGCTCTCCGGCGGACAGCGCCAGCGCGTGGCGATCGCGCGCGTGTTGTTGAAGAACGCGCCGATCCTGATCCTGGATGAGGCCACCTCGGCGCTGGACTCGGAGGCCGAGGCGGCGATCCAGGAAAGTCTGGATTCGTTGATGGCCGGCAAGACGGTGATCGCGATCGCGCACCGGCTGTCGACCATCGCGCGCATGGACCGGTTGGTGGTGATGGACCAGGGACGGATCATCGAGACCGGCACGCACGAGGAACTGATCGCGCATGACGGCTTGTATGCGCGGTTGTGGAAGCGGCAGACGGGGGGCTTTGTCGGTGTGGATGCCTGAGGCCGGCTTTGTTCCAAGTCGGCTGCTGGTACTTCCTTCTTCCTGTGGGAGTAGGTGGCCGTAGGCCGGATGAGGGTTCGGTGCGAGATTGGAGTTGCGCGCCTGCGCCGGACCCTCACCCCAACCCCTCTCCCAAGGGAGAGGGGCTTGAAGATGGCTTAGTGGCCTGTTGGGTTTCGGAACAGCGAGTCAGGGCTACTGCCTGAGCGAGAAGGTGGCTTTAGGGCGGATGAGGGTTTGGCGTGAGGTTGGAGCTGCACGCCTGCGCCGGACCCTCACCCCAACCCTCTCCCAAGGGAGAGAGGCTTGAAGGGCCGGTGGCTTGCCGGATCTCAGAACAGCGAGCCGGTGCTGCCGCGTTCGCCGTCTTCGGGTTGCCCGCGGCGCTTGCGCACCCAACCGCCTACGCCCGAGGGCGAGTGCGGCGCTGGGTCTTTGGGCTTGGCGCTTTCGCGCTCGTTGCGATGCGCGCTTTCCGCCATCACGTTGAACTGGCGCAACCGCTGCAGCCACAACTCGTCCATGCTGGGATCGGCGACCAGCGGGGCGGCGCCCAGATCGGCCTCGGTGGCTTCGTCGGGAATATGGCTGAAGGGAATGCGCATCGGCGCGGCACCCTGCGCCAGGGCTTCCTGCATCGCGCCGAAGTACAGGCGGTTGTTGCCGTAACGCTGGTTGACCTGATCGAGCACGCGCGTCAGGGCCTGGTTGCGTTGGCGGTCGGCGAACAGTGCGCCGGTTTCGGCCGCGCAGGGCTGCAGGTCGATCAGCGATACCGCGACCGACAAGGGCGGATGGCGGCGCAGGTTCCAGCGCCCGCTGGCGGCGGCGCGCATCAGCGGCTCGATCGCATCGGCCATCAGCTGCAGCAGGGTCGGGGTGTCGTCGAGCGCGGCGAACGACAGGCCGCGGTCGTAGCGTTGTTCGCGGCCGACGAAACGGATGTGCAGGCTCAGCCCGCGGGCTTGGCAGCGCTCTTGGCGCAAGCGCATGGCCGCCTTGGCCAGCAGCTTGAACATCACCGAGCGCATGCCCTCGGCATTGCGCATCTGCGGGTCCAGCACGTGCGAGTGGCCGACCGAGCCGACCGCGCTGCGCTGGCGCGACGGCGGCTCGATACCGCGCAGTTGCGCCCAGAAGCGTTCGCCCTCGATGCCGCCCCAGATCGCGCGCAGGCGCTCGCGCGGCGCGGCGGTGAGTTGGGCGACGCTGACGATGCCGGCCTCATGCAGGCGCTGCAGCATCGAGGGGCCGATGCCGCACAGATCCTGCAATTCCAAGCCGTGCAGAGCCTGCGGCAGGTCGGCCAACTCGACCACGGTCAGGCCGTCGACCTTCTCGATGTCGGAAGCGGTCTTGGCCAGGAAGGTGTTGGGCGCGATGCCGACCGAGCAGCGGATCGCCGGGCTCAGGCCGCGTTCGGTGAGGGTGCGCTTGATCTTGTGCGCGATCGCGATCGCATGGTCGCGCTGGCGCTCGCGGCCCATCAGCCGGCACGCGACCTCGTCGATCGACAGCGGCTTGCCGTCGATCGGTATGCAGTCCTCGATGGCCGCGATCAGCTGGTGATGCAGTTCGACATAACGCGCCGGGCGCGCCTGCACGATCATGATGTCGGGACAGCGCTCCAGCGCTTCGCGCACCGGCGTGCCGGTCTTGACGCCGTGCAGCTTGGCCTCGCGACTGGCGGCGATGCAGCAGGTGGTCGCCGCCATCACCGGCACCACGCCGACCGGCCGGCCGCGCAGGCGCGGTTCGTCGAATTGCTCGACCGAGGCGAAGTAGGAGTTGAAGTCGACGAACAGGCAGCGCAGGGTCACGACGGCGGGTCACGCTGGGATAACGAAGGTTCGCGCCGCGCGACGCGCCCCGCAAGGACCGCTGGCCGGCGATCCGCCGATTCTATCGGCGGATCGTCTCATGTGCTGAGATTTTGTTGAAAATCAGCTGCTTACAGCACGATCGGCGGCTCGCCACCGACGATTACCACGTCCGCGGGGCGGCGCGCGAACAGGCCGACGCTGACCACGCCCGGGATCTGGTTGATCGCGCTTTCCAGCGCCACCGGATCGGTGATCGCCAGGCCGTGGATGTCGAGGATCCAGTTGCCGTTGTCGGTGACCACGTTCTCGCGCCAGACCGGCTGGGCGCGGGTCATGCCCAGGATTTCGCGCGCGACCAGGCTGCGTGCCATCGGCACCACCTCCACCGGCAGCGGGAAGCGGCCCAGCACGTCGACGCGCTTGGCCGGATCGACGATGCAGACGAACTTGGCGCTGGCCTCGGCGATGATCTTCTCGCGCGTGAGCGCGGCGCCGCCGCCCTTGATCAGGCGCTTGTGCGGGTCGCACTCGTCGGCGCCGTCCACATACAGCGACAGCGGGCCGGTGGCGTTGAGGTCCAGCACTTCGATGCCCAGCGCCTGCAGCCGGGCCGTGCTCTGTTCGGAGCTGGACACCGCGCCCTTGATGCGCTCCTTGATGCGGCCCAGCGCGTCGATGAAGTAGGCGACCGTGGAGCCGGTGCCGACGCCGACGATCATGCCGTCTTCGATGTAGTCGATGGCTTTTTCGCCGGCCAGGCGTTTTGCTTCGGACATGGGCTGGGCTCGTAGTTCGTGAATTGCGGTTCGGAAAACTTAGGACGGGCGCATTCTGCTTTTGCTCGTCAACCCCGCGAACGCGGGGAGCCAGAGACTTTAGCGTCATGCTTGGTGGTGCCCAGGATCCCCGCCTGCGCGGGAATAACGGATCGGGGGCGGCGTTGGCCACTCCGGGGCGCGACTTCAGCGGCGGCCCGTTGCTGCGGCGGACAGAGGCTGCGTTCGGCCACCGCTCACTCCATCGCCAGCAGCAGCTTCCACTGCGCGGCCGACACCGGCAGCACCGACAGCCGATTGCCGCGTCGGGTCAGGGCGAAATCCTCGCCCAGCTCGTCGGCGCGCGCCTTGATCTCGTCCAGGGTGATCACGCGCTTGAGCTTGCGCTCGAAGGCGACGTCGACCAGCAGCCAGCGCGGATCCTCGCGCGTGCTCTTGGGATCGTGGTAGTCGGACTTGGCGTCGAACTGGGTCGGGTCCGGATAGGCCGCGCTGGCGATGGTGGCCAGGCCGGCGATGCCGGGCACGGCGGTATTGGAGTGGTAGAACAGCACGCCGTCGCCCACCTTCATGCCGTCGCGCATGTAGTTGCGCGCCTGGTAGTTGCGCACGCCGTTCCAGGGCTCGGTGCGCACGCGCTCCAGGTCGTCGATGGAAAAGGTGTCGGGTTCGGACTTCATCAGCCAGTAGCGGCGGCGTGCGGTCATGGGGCGCTCACGCGATCAGGGAATGTCGGCAGTCGTAGACGGCGACGTCGCTGCACACGGCGTCGAGGGCCACGTCCCAGTCGGCGCGGTCGAGCGCGTCGACGCGCTGGACCTCGAACGCGGCGCCGACCAGCCAGGGCGGCGCGGGCTCGCGCTGGCGGAACGCGAAGCTGCGATCGTACCAGCCGCCGCCCATGCCCAGCCGGTGCCCGCGCGGGTCGAAGCCCACCAGCGGCGTGACCGCCAGGGTGAGGTCGCGCGGTTCCAGCAGGGACGTGGCGGCGACGTCGGGCTCGGGGATGCCGTAGCGGTTGCTGGCCAGCGGGTCGCCCGCGCGCCAGGGCGCGAAGCGCAGGGCGCCGTCGTCGCCGAGCACGGGCAGGCAGTAGATGCAGTCCGAGGGCAGCTGAACCTGCCAGGCGTGCAGGCCGATTTCGCCATCCAGCGCCCAGTAGCCGGCGACGTAACCGGATTGCGGCGCGAAGGGCAGGCTCAGCAGGTGCGCGGCCAGACGCTGCGCGCCGGCGATGCGTTCGGCCGCGCTCAGCGTGCGGCGGCGTTCGCGCAGGTCGCGGCGCAACGCCGCACGGTCAGCCGTCATGCGGCAGGGCTTCCATCACAGGGACGGACCGCGGCCGGAGCCGCGGGCCAGAAGGAGCGGGCGCCGCGAGGCGCCCGTCCGGAATAAGTAGTCCTCCGCCAATGACGATGCATGCCAAACGACCTTGAACCCGGGGTTCAAGTGGGGACGCTTGGCTGCCTTCGGGCTTCCCGCTACGAGGCGGACCTGCACTCCGGGCTTCCGTCGCGCCCCCGTGGTCGTCATTAAGGGACAAGGCGAATGTTTGTGCACGCCGTCGCGCACAGCAGAGGACGTGGGCGAAGTATAGCGCGGGAGTCCGTGTGCGCATGCCCGCTCGTCGGCGATGCTGCGTTGCGATTCATCGAGAGTGTGAATCGCGTCGGTTTGCGGCGGCGATTTCGCGGCGCACGCATGCACTCGCTGCAGCCGATCGCGCCGCGTGTTCGCATGCTGCACCGATCGTTCGTTCACAACACGCCCCAGGCTGCGCCGGGTTACGAATCGCCGGGCCGGCGGATGACGCGGATTCAGCGCGGCGCCGCGTCGAACAGGCCGTCGAGCTTGCGGTGCAGGTCGCCCAGGGTGCGCGCCAGTTCGCGGTCGCGGCTTTCGCTTTCGCCGCGCAGTTGCTGCAGTTCGTGGGCGAGGTTGAGCGCGGCCAGCACGGCGACGCGATCCAGCGCGGCCATGCGATTGCCGCCGCGGATCTCGCGCATCTTGCTGTCCAGCAGCTTGGCCGCCGCCAGCAAACTGTCGCGTTCGGACGGTTCGCAGCCGACCGTGTACTCGCGGTCGAGCAGGCGGATGCTGACGGGTTCGCTGGCGCTCATCGGGCTCGTGCTCAAGTGTGCTGCTCGAGCGACTTCAGCCGCGCGATCATCGCTTCGACGCGGGTGCGCGCCTGCTCGTTCTTGGCCAGCAGGGCCGAGCGCTCGCCGGCCAGCTGTTCCTGTTGCTGTCGCAGGCTGCGGTTTTCGTCGTGCAGGCGGCGCGCGCGTTCGGCCAACTCGTCGACGCGGTTGGCGAGCGATTGCATTTGAGCGAGCAGTTCGGCGCGGTCCATACGGTCACGATAGGCAGGGAGCCGGGAGCCGGTCAAGCCGGCCGCGGCGTGGAACGGGCCGGCGCATGAACGGCTGCGCCGGAGCGGGGCGGCGGTCTCAGTCCGGGCGGGCGGGGGGCGGGCTCGCGCCGGGCGTGCGCGCGAGGATGAAGGCCAGGCATTGGTCGACCTCCAGCGGGCGGGCCAGCCAGTAGCCCTGGATCTCGTCGCAGCCGTGCGCGCGCAGGAATTCCATCTGCGCCTCGGACTCCACGCCCTCGGCGACCACGTTCAGGCCCAGCGAATGGGCCATGGTGATGACGGTGCTGGTGATCGCCTCGTCGTCGGGATCGCGGCCCAGGTCGCCGACGAACTCCTTGTCGATCTTGAGGGTGTTGATCGGCAGCCGCTTGAGGTAGGCCAGCGAGGAGTAGCCGGTGCCGAAGTCGTCCACGGCCAGGCCGACGCCGAGGTCGCGGATCGCCTGCAGGGTGGTCGCGGTCTGGACCGCGTTGGCCATGATCACGCTCTCGGTGAGTTCCAGCTCCAGGCGCCAGGCCGGGATGCCGCTCTCGTCCAGCGCGCGCGCGACGGTGCGCGGCAGGTCGCTGCGCAGCAGTTGCAGCGCCGAGACGTTGACCGACATCGACAGCTGGTCCAGGCCGTGCTGACGCCAACGTTGCAGCACCCGGCAGGCTTCGTGCATCGCCCATTCGCCGATGTCCAGGATCAGGCCGCTTTCCTCGGCCAGCGGAATGAACTGCGCCGGCGAGATATCGCCGTACTCGGCGCTGCGCCAGCGCAGCAAGGCCTCCACGCCGGTGATGCGTTGCTCGGGCAGCGACAGGCGCGGCTGGTAGACCAAGCGCAGTTCGCCGCGGTCCAGCACCTTGCGCAGCGCCGCCGAGATGGTGGCGCGGCGGCGGATCTCCACGTCCATCGCCTCGGTGTAGCGCATATAGGTGCGGCGGCCGGCGGCCTTGGCCTGGTACATGGCGGTGTCGGCGTGCTTGAGCAGATCGGTCGGCACCTGGGCGTGATCGGGGTAGAGGCTGATGCCGATCGAGGGCGAGATCGAAACGTCGTGGCGTTCGTCGAAATCCAGCGGCGCCTCGAACGCGCGCAGCAGGCGGCGCGCGATCGCCTCGGCTTCCTCGGGCGTGTCGATGTTCTCCAGCACCACGGTGAACTCGTCGCCGCCGAGACGGGCGACGGTGTGTTCGGCGCCCACGGTTTCCTGCAGGCGGGTGGCGGCGGCGCGCAGGATGCGGTCGCCGGCGGCGTGGCCCAGCGAGTCGTTGATGTCCTTGAAGCGGTCCAGGTCCAGGAACAGCACCGCGATGCGATGGCCCTGGCGGCGCGCGCGCACGATCGCGCGCGACAGCCGTTCCGACAGCAGGGTGCGGTTGGGCAGGCTGGTCAGGGTGTCGTAGTTGGCCAGGTAGCGCAGTTCCTGTTCGGCGCGCTTCTGGTCGGTGATGTCGGTGAGCACGGCGACGTAGTGGCTGCGCTGGCCGACCGCGTCCAGCACCGCGCTGCTTTGCAGCCAGCACAGGAATTCGGCGCCGTCCTTGCGCGACTGCCAGATCTCGCCCGACCAACGTCCGCTGCGTTCCAGTTCGGCGCGCATCTCCTGGTAGAACTCGGGATCGTGCTGGCGGCTGTCGAGCAGGCTGGCCGAGCGGCCGATCACCTCGGCGTCGCCGTAGCCGGTCATGTGGGTGAAGGCGGGGTTGATCGAGACGAAGTGGAAATCGCGGTCGATCACCGCCACCGCTTCGGCCATGCTGCGCAGCACTTCGCTGGAGATGCGGCGGTCGCGTTCGGCGCTGCGGCTGGCGGTGATGTCGCGGGCGGTGCCGGCCACGCGCAGGGCGCGGCCCTTGGCGTCGCGTTCGACCACGCGGCCGCGTGCACGCATCCAGCTCCAGCCGCCGCCGGGGTTGCGGATGCGGTGTTCGGACAGGAACAGGGCGACGTCGCCGCGCAGGTGGCGCTTGAGCTGCTCCAGCACGCGCTGCTGGTCGTCGGCGTGGATCTCGTGGTCGTCAACCACGTGCGTCTGCACGCCGATGTCCGGGGTCTGCGCGTGCTGTTCGTCGACGCGCATGCGGTGCATCTCGCGCCGGCTCAGGTCGTAGTCCCAGAACTGCTCGCCCGAGGCCCACAGCGCCAGTTTCAGGCGTTCCTCGCGTTCGCGGATCTGCTGGAAATAGCCGCGCTCGCGCTGGCGCGCGCGGTGCCAGCGCCAGCCGGCGCTGGCCAGCAGCGCGATCAGGATCAGCGCCGCGGCCAGGATCACCATCGGATGCCGCCACAGCGGCGGGGCGACGTGGATCGGGATCACCAGTTCGCGCGAATTCCAGATGCCGTCGCGGTTGGTGGCCTGGGCGCGGAAGGTGTAACGGCCGGCGGGCAGGCGGGTGTAGGTGATGTCGCGGCGCATGCCGTTCTCGATCCAGTCGCGATCGAAGCCGTCCATGCGGTAGCGGTAGCGGATGCTGGAGTCCGGGGCGAAATCCAGCGCGCCCACGCGCAGGCGCAGGATGCCGGCCGCGGCCGGCACGTCCAGGCGCGCCGGCTGCCACAGCGCGCCGTTGTCGACCGTGGCCTCGGCACCGATCCAGGCGCCGAGCAGGCGCACCGGCGGGGTGTAGCGCGAGTCGGCCATGCGCGCCGGCGAGAACAGGTTGAGTCCGCGCACGCCGCCGAACACCAGGCGCCCGTCGCGCAGCTCGGTGACCGCGCCGCCGTTGAACTCCAGGTCCTGCAGGCCGTCGGCCAGGCCGTAGCGGCGTACCCAGCCCGGGGCGATGTCGAAGCGCACGATGCCGGCGTCGGTGCCCAGCCACAGGCGGCCGTTGGGCGCTTCGGCGATGGTGAACACCACCGGCACCGGGCGATCGTTCATGGCCGCGGCCAACGGATGGGCGAAACGGATTTCGCCGCCGCGCTCGATCGCGCGGCTGAGGCCGGCGTGGCCGCCGACCCAGAGCGTGCCGTCGACGGACTGGTGCAGCGCGCGCACCAGATTGCCCGGCAGGCTGGACGGGTCGTCGGCGCGGTGGCGGTAGTGGCGCATGCGCCCGCTGTCGGGTTCCAGCAGGTCCAGGCCGTCGCCGGTGCCGAACCAGATCCGGCCCGCGCGGTCCTGCAGCAAGGCGTGCACCACCGGATGGCTCAGACCCTTGAGATCGCCCTCGCGGTAGTCGTACTGCACGATCTCGCCGCTGGCGGGGTCGTAACGCAGCGCGCCGTGGCCGCTGCTGCCCAGCCACAGGCGGCCGTCGCGCGCCACCAGCAGGCTGCGCAGGGCGAAGCCGTTGTACGGACCCAGGTCGATGCGCTCGATCGTGCGCGCGACCGGATCGAGCCGGCGCAGGCCGTCGCTGGTGGCCAGCCACAGGCGTCCGCGGTCGGCGTGGCCGAAGGCCATGGTGCGCACGCCCGCGCCGGTCAGGGCGGTGTAGTCCTCGAAGCGGTCCTGCTGCAGGTCGTAGCGCAGCAGGCGCGCGTTGTCGCTGCCCAACCACAGCGCCCCGTCCTGGTCCTGGATCAGCGCACGCATGCTGTCGTCGGCGGCGGCGTTGCGCGGCTGTCCGCTGTCCAGGTCCAGCACGTAGCTGAAGCGGCTGCCGCGCGGATCGGCCAGGGCCACGCCGCGGAAGGTGCCGCCGACCCAGAGCAGGCCGCCGCGGTCGATCATCAGGCTGGAGATGGTGTCCTCGGGCAGGCTGGCGTCGATGCCGCCGTCGGCGCGCACGCTGCGGGCGCTGCCGGTGTCGGGGTCGTAACGGCGCAGGCCGGCGCCGAACACCGAGAACCACAGCCGGCGGTCGGGCGCTTCCACTATGGCGCGCACGTCGGTGTGGCCGGGATCGGCGGCGCGCTCGGCGTCGCCGGGCCAGGCCCGGATCAGGCCGCGGCCGTCGCTGTGCAGGCGGTACAGGCCGTCGCCGCGGCCGACCCAGATCTGGCCGCGGTGGTCGCGCAGCAGGCTGGCGACCGGCTGCGCGTCGACGCGCTCGGCGCGGCCGTCGTCGCCCACCCGATACAGTCCCGCGGGATTGCCGTACCAGACGTTGCCGCGCACGTCCGACACCAGCTTCTGCCAGGCGCGCTCGCGCGGGGCCGGCGGCAGGCGCAGCAGCACCTCGCGGCGGCCGCTGGCCGGGTCCAGCCGTTCCAGCCCGGCGGGGGTGCCGATCCAGACCCGGCCGCCGCGGTAGAGCAGGGCCATGACCTGGCGCTGGGCCTGGCCGCCGGCCGGCGCCTGGTAGCGGCGGATGCGGCCGCTGCCCAGGTCCAGCCGCGACACGTATTCGGAGTAGGTGCCGACCCACAGCGCGCGCTCGCCTTCCTGGGCCAGCGCGGTGACGTAGCTGTCGGGCAGGGTGGCCGGGTCGCGCGGGTCGTGGCGGTAGGGCACGAAGCGCTGGCCGTCGTAGCGGTGCAGGCCGCCCTGGGTGCCGACCCAGACGAAGCCCTGCGCGTCCTGGGCCAGCGAGGTGACCGAGTTCTGGGCCAGGCCGATTTCGCTGCCCAGGCGGGTGAAATAGTAGTCCCGGGTTTCCGCCGCGACCGGCAACGCCAGGGCCGCCAACGCCAGCAAGGCGCTGAGCAAACCGGCACAGCGGACAGCGAAGGGGAAATGAGGACGCACGGACACCGGGGCGCAGGGCGTGGCAGCGCGCAGTGTAGGCAGGCGCCGTCCGCCGCAACAAGCCGCGTCGCCGCGTTGCTAAACTGGCGCATCCCCCACACAGCCAAACCCGTGCCCGCCATCGAACTGCCCGAACTGTCCGCCGTCGACGCCCAGAGCCGCCAGTTGGCGCTGGCCGCCTCGCCCTCCGAACTGCACGGCGCCTTGTGCGGCTGGCTCGCCGGCGGCGGCGCGTCCCTGCGCGAGTGGCCGGCCAAGGTGTTGGCCGACGACGCGGTGGCCACGCCCGAGGCCGACAGCGCGCTGGACCAACTGCGCCTGGCCAGCGCGGCCCAGCTGTCGGACCGCAGTTTCGATTTCGCTCTGCTGCTGCCCGACGCGGACGCCTCGCTGTCCGAGCGCAGCGGCGCGCTGTTCGACTGGTGCCGCGGCTTCCTCGGCGGCTTCGGCCTGGCCGGCGCCTCGGCCAACGCGCTGTCGGTGGAGGGGCGCGAGGCGCTGGGCGATCTGGCCAAGCTCGCCGTCGCCCAGCCGCAAGACGACGGCGACGAAGAAGATGAAGAAGCGCTGGTCGAGATCGAGGAGTTCGTGCGCGTGGCCGCGCTGCTGCTGCACGGCGACTGCGTGCTGGCCACGCAGCATCGGCAACGCCTGAACTGACGACGGAATCGAAACGGGTGCCGCGACGATGAGCAAGACCACCGCTCTGGCCAGTCAGATTCCCGCCAAGGCCTACGCGCGCCGGCGCAAGCAGCTGATGCGCATGGCCGGCGACGACGCCATCCTGGTGCTGCCGTCGGCGAACGAACTGATCCGCAGCCGCGACACGCATTACCCGTACCGGCAGGATTCCGACCTGTGGTACCTCACCGGTTTTCCCGAACCCGAGGCGGTGCTGGTGCTGGTGCCGGGCCGCAAGCACGGCGAAACCCTGCTGTTCTGCCGCGAGCGCGATCTGGAACGCGAGGGCTGGGACGGTCCGCGCTTCGGTCCCGAGGGCGCGGTCGAAGCTTTCGGTCTGGACGATGCGTATCCGATCGCCGACCTCGACGACATCCTGCCCGGGCTGCTGGAAGGGCGTTCGCGGGTCTACTACCACTTCGGCCGCGACCAGGAGTTCGACCTCAAGCTGATCGGCTGGCTCAACCGCGTGCGCGCGATGGTGCGCCAGGGCGCGCAGCCGCCGCACGAGTTCCTGGAGCTGGGGCATCTGCTGGACGAAATGCGCCTGTTCAAGGACCGCGACGAGCTCAAGCTGATGCAGCGCGCGGCCGACATCAGCGTGCTGGCGCACGAGGCGGCGATGCGCGCGGCGCGCGCCGGCGTGCGCGAGTACGAGCTGCAGGCCGAACTCGAACGCGTGTTCCGCATGCACGACGCCGAGCCAGCCTACGGCAGCATCGTCGGTGCCGGTGCCAACGGCTGCGTGCTGCACTACCGCGCCAACAACGGCCAGGCCCGCGATGGCGATCTGGTCCTGATCGACGCCGGCGCCGAGTTCCGCGGCTACGCCGCCGACATCACCCGCACCTTCCCGGTCAACGGCCGTTTCACCGCGCCGCAGCGCGCGCTGCACGACCTGGTCGGCGCGGCGCAGGCCGCGGCGTTGGCGCAGGCGCGCCCGGGCGTGGCTTACGAGGCGGGGCACAACGCCGCGGTCGAGACGTTGACCGAAGGGTTGCTCAAGCTGGGGCTGCTCAAGGGCAAGCTGGAAAAGAACATCGCCGACGGCAGCTACCGCCGTTACTACCGCCACAAGACGGGGCATTGGTTGGGGTTGGACGTGCACGACGTGGGCGAGTACCGGATCGAGGGCGAGTCGCGGCTGCTGGAGGCGGGGATGGTGTTCACCATCGAGCCGGGGCTGTACGTGTCGCACGACGACGCCAGCGTGGATGCGAAGTGGCGCGGGATCGGTATCCGCACGGAGGACGATGTGCTGGTCACCCAAGAGGGGTATCGGGTGTTGACCGATAAGTTGGCGCGCAGTGCGGATGAGATCGAGGAGTGGATGGCGCGGCGCTAGTCGCGCGGTCCGGTTCCTTATAAACGATAGCTTTGGCTCTCCCTGTAGGAGCGGCGTGAGCCGCGACCGCGAATCCCGGCTATTGCGCTTATCCGGTTTCGATGGCCTTCAAGCTCCGGCGTCGCGCTTTTAGCTCCCTCCTTTGGAAAAGGGTGAAGCCGTGCGTTTACGAACCATAGGTTCGTGCACGGCTGAACGCCGGCAGGCTGTGCCTGCTGGCCGGGCGGGTTGGGGAGGATTTGCTTTTGTTCTTGCTCTGTTGCTTCTGACCGAAGGTCAAAGGCTTCCGCCTGCTGCGCATGCGGTCACTTTCTCTTGCCGGCGCTCCCTGTAGGAGCGGCGTGAGCCGCGACCGCGAATCGCGACTGTCGCGCCTCTGCGGTTGTGATTGCCTTCCAGAAACCGATGCTGTGCTTTTAGCTCCCTCCTTTGACAAAGGAGGGTTGGGGAGGATTTGCTGTTGCTGTTGCTCTGCTTCTTTGGCTCGAAGGTCAAAGGCTTCCGCCTGCTGCGCATGCGGGTCACTTTCTCTTGCTGGCCCAAGAGAAAGTAACCAAAGAGAAGGGCCTGAGCCAGAAGCTCCCGTGTGGCTTCGGTTCTGGCGCCGGGATTTTTCGATAGGACATCCATGTCCTATCGAAAAACGGCGCGCGTCCTGCGCGCCGCCCTACGGGTCTGGGAATGGTCGTGTGGCTTCGGGTCAATGGACTTCAATGCCGGAGCAAACTCAACGGCAACGGCAACGGCAACGGCAACGGCAACGGCAACGGCAACGGCAACGGCAAGGGCAACGGCGATGTTGGCTAGGCTGGCGGCAAGACCGGAAACAGCGGCGAACAGGAGCAGGATGGGCGCGCCGACGCTAGCGGAGGCCGCGGTCGCGTTGCTGGTGGGCCCTACAAATGCCGCGGTACTCGCGCTTCCAGCAGCCGCACCAGCGCGGGGTCCATGTAGTCGTAGTCGTCCGGTATGTCCAGGCAGACCACGCGCTTGCCTTTGAGCTGTGCGCGGAAGCGTTGCTGCAGTTTGGCGCGCTGCGATTTTTCCATCACGAAGATCAGCTCGGCCCACGCCACCAGTTCCGCGCCGAGCACGTGGTCGGCGTCGTTTTTCAGGCCGGCCGAGGCGACTTCCAGGTCGGGGCGGGCGCCGAACAGCTGTTCGGCGGTGGGGCTGCGCAGGCGGTTGTGGCCGCAGACGAACAGCACCCGCTGGATCGCACGCTTCAAACGCTCGTTCTCAACGGATGCGGTTCATGCGCTGCGCTGCTCAGGCCGCTGCCGCGAAGCCGTCGCGGGTGAGGTTGATCGGCGCGTCGTCGGTGCAGACCACGTCGTCCTCGATGCGGATGCCGCCGTAGGGGCGGAACTGCTCGACGCGGTTCCAGTCCACCGCGTCGGCATGCGGGCCCTGGCGCAGGCCGTCCATCAGCAGGTCGATGAAGTACACGCCGGGTTCGATCGTGACCGCCATGCCGGGCGCGAGCTCGCGGGTGAGGCGCAGGTAGGGATGGCCTTCGGGCTTGGGAATCGTGCCGCCGCGGTCGCTGGCGGCGAAGCCGGCGACGTCGTGCACCTGCAGGCCGATGCCGTGGCCGATGCCGTGCGGGAAGAACACGTTGCTGACGCCGGTCTCCAGCGCCGACTCGGGCGAGAGCTTGATCACGCCGAAGTCCTTGAGGATGCCCGACAGGGCCAGGTGCGCGTCGAGGTGGATGCGCTTGTAGTCGTGGCCGGCGCGCACCTGGTCGCACATCTTGATCTGGGCGGCGTCGACCGCGTCGATCAGGGCCTGGAACTCGCTGCCGGCGTCGGCGGCGTAGGTGCGGGTGATGTCGCAGGCGTAGCCGTGGTGGCTGGCGCCGGCGTCGATCAGGAAGCTGCGCAGCTGCGCCGGCGCCTCGCGCTGGAGTTCGGTGTAGTGCAGCACCGCGCCGTTCTGGTTGAGGGCGACGATGTTGTTGTACGGCAGTTCGGCGCCTTCCTGGCCGGCGGCCGCGCAATAGGCCAGGTGGATGTCGAACTCGCTGCCGCCGCCGCGGAACGCGGCCTCGGCGGCGCGGTGCGCGCGCACGCCGCGGCGGGTGGCGGCGCGCATCATCTCGATTTCGTAGGCGGTCTTGTAGGCGCGGTGGAACTCGAGGTAGTCGATCGCCGCTTGCGGGTTGTTCGGAACGAACGCGCCCAGCGCGCTCTGCGGCTCGCCCAGGATCGCGCAGCGCGCGGGATCGGCCGGCAGGTGGGCCAGGGCCTCCTCGGGCTTGCGGATCACCACGATGTCGTAGTGGTCGACCCAGTAGCCGGCCGGCGCCTGCGGGACCACGTGCCAGTAATCGAACGGCTGCAGGTAGATCAGCTTGGGCTTGCGTCCCGGCGTCGCCACCAGCCAGCTGCCCGGGTTGCGGGTCAGCGGCAGCCAGGCCTTGAACTGCGGGTTCACCGCGTAGGGGTAATCGCGGTCGTCGAACATCTGATAGTGCGAGTTTCCGCTGGGCACGACCAGGTGATCGAGACCCGCGCGTTCCAGGGCTTCGTGCGTGCGGCGCTGCAGCTCGGCGAGGTGGGCGGGGTACAGGGTCGCTGGATCGTGGGACATCGGCGCGGGTCTCGTGGGGGCGAACGGCGATTTTGACGGATTCTCCTCCGCCACGCAGGGCGTTCGTGCGCGCGGCTTTGCCGGATCGGTCCGTCTGCGGGCGTACCTGCGTCGGCCGCGACCGCTGCGCGCCCGGCGCCGCACGACCATCGGCGGCGGCGCCCGCAGATACAGACAACCGTGCCGTGCGGCATGCCTGCATGCACGCAAATGCTGCGCCGCCGCATGTCCGGCGGAGAAAAATTAATGCGGTTTTGCCGAGGAAAACCGCCGCTGCGCCGCGCCGTAAGCGCCGTGCACACCGCGGCGTGCGCGACGGAGTATGCTGCCGGCTCGCGCATACCAGCGCGTATGGGGGAGGGACTCGATGGCCGATCCGGCGCCTTCAACGCGCGAACCGGCATCGCTCGCCGACTACGGCGAGGATTGCGCCAGCCAATGGGAGAACATCTCCCTGCAGTACCGCGCCCCGTTGCGGGGGTTCTTCTCCAAGCGGGTGAAGGACCCGGCCGAGGTCGAGGATCTGACCCAGGAGGTGTTCCTGCACCTGGTCCGGCGCGCGCGCGGCGGGCCGATCGAGCATGTCAAACAGTACGTCTTCCAGATCGCCGCCAACGCCCTGCGCGATTGGGGCCGGCGCCGCCAGGCCCGCGACCAGGACGCGCACGAGTCCTTCGACGAAGAAATTCACCAGCCCGCTACGGAAATCTCCCCGGAGCGCGTCTTACTGGGAGAGGAGGCGATGAAGTTGGCTGTCGCCGTCTTGCGCGCGCTGCCGCAGCGCACGCGCGACGTGTTCGTGCTGCGCACCATGGAGAAGCGGAAATATATGGACATAGCGAACATGCTGGGCATCTCGGTGCGCGCCGCCGAAAAGCACATGGCCAAGGCGCTGGCGCAGCTGGGCCGCGCCGTGGACGCGGAGACGCTCGAATGAGCCGGTCCGTGCGAGACAGCAACCGCGTCCCGATCCGGGCCGTCCGGCCCAAGGGGGGCGCCGTATGAAATGGAACACCACCCCGGTCGGGCCCGGCCCGCTGCCGGACGATATCGACGAGGCGGCCGCGCGCTGGAGCGAGGTGCTGCACGACGCCGACGCCGGCAGCGACGGCGAGCGCACCCTGCGCGCGGCCTTCGAAGCCTGGCGCGGACGCTCGCAAGACCACGCTGCCGCGTTCCGTCGCGTGGAATCGGCGCGCGCGCTGGCGCAGGCGTTTTCCGACGCCCCCGAAATGCTGGCGCTGCGGCGCGAGACCCTGACGCGCGCCTCGCGCGGCCGGCTGTCGTGCGCGGCGCGCAGTTACGGGGTTTCGATCGCCGCGTCGCTGTTCGCGGTGGCCGCCATCGGCCTGTTGATCCTGCGCCCGGACGCGCCGGGCCGGATGGTGCGCGGCGTGCAGGACGCGATCGCCGGCAACGCCTTCGAGACCGGCGTCGGCCAGCGTTCGGTGGTCACGCTGGACGACGGCTCGGTGGTCACTCTGAACACCGACAGCCGCATCTCCGTGCATTACGAGGGCAACACGCGCGCGGTGACGCTGGAACGCGGGCAGGCCCTGTTCAAGGTGGCCAAGGACCGCAGCCGCCCCTTCATCGTCACCGCCGACGGACGCCAGGTGACCGCGCTGGGCACCGAGTTCGAGGTGCACATGTCCGAGCGCCTGTTCGAGGTGACCTTGCTGGAAGGCCGCGTCAGCGTGACCCGCGAACGCGCGCAGCCGACCGCGATCGCCGCCGCGCCGACCTCCGAGCTGCAGCCGGGCCAGCAGTTCGTCGCGCTGGCGACGACCGCGCCGCAGGTGCGCACGGCCGATGTGAAGCGGGAAGTGAGCTGGCGTCACGGCCAGGTCGTGTTCCAGAACGAAAGCCTCGCCGACGCGGTGGCCGAGATCAACCGCTACTCGCGCGACCAGATCGTGCTCGGCGATACGCGGCTGGCCGCGCTGAAGATCAGCGGCGCGTTCAACACCGGCGACACCGATACCTTCGTCGATGCGGTGACCGCGTATTTCCCGATCGAGCGCGCCCCAGGCCAGCGCGATGCCATCGTGCTGAAGCCGCGCGCGCCCGAGCGCGGCTGAGGCTCCACACACCTTTTTCTGCAGATCGCGGCGCAGCGATGCGCCGCGACGATCGGCCATGCGCGGACCTCGCGCGCACGCGCGAGCGGCGACCGCGGCAACAAAAAGCACGCGCGTACTTGTTGCGCTGCAAAACGTTTTGCTGGGTTTGAGCGCGGTTTTTCGGCCGCGATTTCGCTTCGCGCGACGAGATCGACGAAACGGGTTCGGGTTTTCGGACGCGCTGCGTCCCTATAGAGACGAGGCCATGCGAGCGGCCCGCAACCGGAGGGGAATCGATGCGAGTGCGTGACCAGAAGGGACTGTCGAGACGTGTACTCAAACCCTGTGTGCTGCTGCTGGCCTTGCTGCCGTGCCTGACCGCGTATGCGCGCGGCGACGCGGTCAGCGCCAAGTTCGATATCCCGCAGCAGCGGCTCGACGCCGCCTTGTCGGAATACGCACGCCAGAGCGGACAGCAACTGCTCTACGCCCCCGAGCTCGCGGTAGGCAAGACCAATCGCGCGGTGCGCGGCGAAAAGCCGGCGCTGCAGGCGCTGGACGAACTGCTCGCCGGCACCGGCCTCCAATACTCCACCAGCGCCTCCGGCGCGATCCTGATCAATGGCAGCGCCGGCGGGAGTCCGGCGTCCGCCGACCCAAAACCCGCAGACCCGGCGCCGCCGGGAAACGCAGAGGGGACCGCTGATACGCAGCCGGCGGCGGCCTCCGCGGCGGAGCCGCAAACGGCGCCCGAGTCCGCCCCCGCCAGCGCGCAGGCGGCGACCAACCTCGACACCATCGTCGTCACCGCGCAGAAGAAGGTCGAGAACATCCAGAAGGTACCGATCGCGATCAGCGCTTTCAGCGGCGACGATCTGGGCAGCCGCAAGATCGAAACCGGCGCCGACCTGGTCACCGCGACGCCGAACGTCAGCTTCAGCAAGACCAATTTCGCCAGCTACAACTTCCAGATCCGCGGCATCGGCACGCAGGCCTTGTCGGTGACCACCGATCCGGCCGTGGCGATCAGCTTCAACAGCACGCCGATGATCCGCAATCGCCTGTTCGAGCAGGAGTATTTCGACGTCGAGCGGGTCGAGGTGCTGCGCGGCCCGCAGGGCACGCTGTACGGACGCAACGCCACCGCCGGCGTGGTCAACATGATCCCCAACCTGGCCAACGCGGACGGCTTCGAAGCGGACGTGAAGGCCGAGGTCGGCAACTACGACACGCGACGCTTCAACGGCATGATCAACGTGCCGCTCAGCGATACCTTCGCCCTGCGCCTGGCCACCCAGTACACCAAGCGCGACGGCTACGACCACAACACGGTCACCGGCAAGGACATCAACGACCGCGATCTGCTGTCCACGCGCTTGTCGGCCACTTACACGCCCAGCGACCGCTTCAACGCCAGCCTGGTGTGGGAGCACTTCCAGGAAGAGGACTCGCGCTCGCGCACCGGCAAGCAGCTGTGCCACAACGACGCGGGTCCGACCTCCATAGGCAACGTGACCCTGCGGCCGAACGATGTCGGCTTCCTGAGCCAGGCCTGCAAGGACGGATCGCTGTACGACAACGACGCGTTCGGCGTGCCCAACGGCAACAGCCTGCCGTCGGTGCTGGCCGCGCAGACCACGGCGGGCGCCCTGGGTTACTTCGCGGACACGTTCAATCCGGCGTATCTGATCTCGCAAGGCGTCGATCCCTACTCCGGGGTCACGCAGTCGCGCAACCTGCGCGAGATCGCGACCAGCTACGACCCCAAGTTCGAAGCCACCAACGACGTCCTGCAGTTCAACTTCGATGTCGGCATCGGCGATCACCTGAACCTGGTGTCGCAGTCGCTGTACACCCGCGATCAGTACTACTCCACCCAGGACTACGGGCGCTTCCAGTCCAACCCGATCTTCACCGATTCGAACAAGGTGGTGCAGTTCGACCCGGACGGCAATCTGGTTCCGGCCTACCCGCTGACGCCCGGCGGCGTGTTCTGCGATCCGCAGCTGGGCTGCTCCGACCGCCTGTTGCTGGTCGACCTGGTCGATGCCGACAGCCGGCAGTGGTCGCAGGAGTTCCGCCTGCAGTCCTCGTACGACGGGCCGTTCAACTTCAGCGTCGGCGCGAACTACCTGGAATTCAAGATCGACGAAAGCTACTACGTCTTCAGCAACCTGTTTACCGCGGCTGCGCAGAACTTTTTCAACGGAAGAGGCGGTGTGCTGAGTCCAGCCACTTGTTCGCCAGGGACGGCACTTTCGGTGGAGACTGACTTCTTCGGAAGGCATTTTCCGTGCGTGTACATCGACCCGAATCCGTTGGGCTCCATCAACGGCCAGGGCCACAACTACTTCCGTAGCCGCAACATCGCCACCACCCGCTCGTCGGCGGTGTTCGGCGAGGGCTATTGGCAGATCAACGACAAGTGGAAGCTGACCGCCGGCCTGCGCTGGACGCGCGACGTCAAGACCACCACGCCCGTGCCGAGCCAGTTGCTGCTGGCGAACTCGACGGACCCGGACTTCCCGCTGCTGGGCGGCGGCTTCGTGGGCTACGGCTATCCGGCCTCCGGCAAGATCCAGCAGACCTGGAACGAGCCGACCGGGCGCCTGGTGCTGGACTGGTCGCCGGACCTGTCCTTCACCGACAGCACCATGGTCTACGCCTCCCTGTCGCGCGGCTACAAGGCCGGCGGCACCAACTCCCCGGGCATCGGCGCCAATCCGGAGGTGCTGTCCTTCATTCCCAAGGATCCGCGCTTCAAGGCCGAGTACGTCAACGCCCTGGAAGTCGGCATGAAGAACGTGATGGGCGGCGGCCGCTTCATCCTCAACGCCACCGCCTTCTACAACGACTACAAGGGCTATCAGGTCTCGCAGATCATCGACCGGCAAACGGTCAACGAGAACTTCGACGCCAAGACCTGGGGCGCCGAGATCGAGGCCGTGTGGCGGCCGAACTCGCAGTTCCAGCTCAGCGGCAACGTCGGCCTGTTGCGCACGCGCATCGGCGCCAACCAGTATTCCATCGACGTGATGGATCGCACGGCGGGCAATCCGGACTGGGTGGTGGTGCGGCCGTGGATGCAGCTGGCGTCGAACTGCATCGCGCCGAAGGCGATGGTGGAGCGGTTCTTCGAGAACTTCTACCAGATCTTCGACGAGAGCAGCTTGGCCAACTATCTGAACAGCTTCTGCACCGTCAATCTGCCCACCGGCCTGGGCGGCTTCACCCAGGATCGCGGCCTTAATGGCGGCCCCGGCGATAATGCCTGGTTGCTGGGCGGTGCTTTTTACAATCCGGAAATCGACGCGCCCAACGGCGGCGCCGGATTCGCCAAGAACGTGGGCGGCCACGAGTTGCCGAACGCGCCGAAGATCACCGTCAGCCTCAGCCCGCAGTACACCTTCGCGTTGGCCGAAAGCGACCTGACCCTGCGCGCGGACTTCTACTACCAGGGCAAGAGCTGGGCCCGCGTCTATCAGGACCGGATCGACCGCCTGCACGACTGGGGCAACGTCAACCTGTCGCTGACCTGGTACAAGCCCGAGCAAAACCTGACCGTGCAGCTGTACGTCAAGAACGCGCTGGACGGCGAGGCGATCACCGGCACGTTCCTCAACAGCGACGACAGCGGCCTGACCTCGAACGTGTTCCTGCAGGACCCGCGCATCTTCGGACTCTCGATCCGAAAGGGGTTCTTCTGAGTTGAGGTTTCGACCCGTCGGGTTCCATCCCATCCACCGCCCGCACCCGTCGGGCGGTCGATACAGACCAAGGACGCATCTGTTTCAGCGCTCTGGCGAATGAGAGCAAGAGTTCGAACAGGCTGATGTTCGGTGCACCTCGGTTCGGTGCCGCCACGGCACTTGCCTTCCCCCCGTGGCACGACCTCCGCGCGCTTCGCGTTCGGGGATTTCGATAATCGACTGTGGAGCAATACGATGACCAAGTTCAAAGCCACCCTTCTCGCCTCCCTGATCGCGGCGGGCACGCTCGTGTCGGCGCCGGCGTTCGCCGGTTGGGAGTACTGGAACGGTAGCGCCTGGGTGAACACCACGCCCGCCGGCACGTACGTGACCTTCACCGGCAGCACCACCGCTACGGTCTCGGGTATCGCGGTTCCGTGTTCCAGCGCCACCTTCAACATGCAGCTGTCCGGCGGCACGGCGTCGATCGCCAGCGCCACCTTCACCGGCGGCGCGGCCTGCACGGGCAACGTGACGGCGGAGAACCTGAGCTGGGGCGTGTCCCCCGGCGCGGGCTCGGGCGCGGCGAGTTCGGCCGTGACGATCGGCGGAACCTCCTACCCGAACGCGATCCAGGTCCGCTTCAACACGCCGGCGCGCGTGTGCACGGGCGGTGTCGCCACCGGCACGCTCAACAGCCTCAACAACACGGCGACCAACGCCACCTTCACCTTCACCGCGCAGTTCCTGCCGCCGCCGTCGCCGTGCACCAACGTGCGGTCCACCTCGACGCTGACGGCCAACGTTCCGCTTCGCTACATGTAAGTCGAACGCGAATCGCCTCGTCGCTCGGCACGGATGCCGAGCGACGCGGGGATGTCGCTGAAGCAACCGCCTAGCCATCCGCTGCATCGGGCGTGCGATCCGCGCGCCTGATGCAGCGTTCTAGATGGACGGCATCGAAGGCGCTGGGGCGCGGCATCGGGCCCCTCCGGTTGGATGGGGCTCGATCGAACCGGCGCATGCAGCGATGGCCGGCGATGCGGCGATCGCCAACAGGCGGCGGACGGGCGTCCGCCGGGCGCAGATCAGCATTCTCCCTTAGATTCAGGAGTTCATCATGTCCAAGGCATTGCTATACACGGCCCTTGCCACGGCGTTGGTCGGAGCCGTCGTCACGCCCGCCGCGACGGCGGCGGCACCGGCTCCGGGTTTCGAGAAGTTCCAGTTTTGCCCGTACGAAACGCCGCCCCTTCAGGAAGAAGGGACCGCCTGCGTGCACAGCGTGACGAGCTCGGGCTCGTTCACTATCGGCACCACCACGCTGCCGATCGACAAAGCGATCGTCCTGCAGGGCGGCATCACCGGTATTCAGCCCTCGCCGCTGTTCGAGGCCGTCGGTGCGCCGACGCTCAACTCGCCGCCGGGCAAGGTCCCGGGCGGTCTGCTCGGCATCGTCAACCCGGCGCCGAACTGGCCGCTGCCGCTGTGGCAGGCGTTCTGGAGCGTGGTCAATTCGGTCAACGACGTGACCGCGACGATGGAGCCGGTGCAGCAGATACAGACCGATTTCGGCGCGGCGCTCAACCCGAACTGGGGCGGCGATCCGACCGCGGTGCGGCTGGCGCTGCGCGTGCGTCTGCAGAATCCGTTCCTCGGCAACTCCTGCTACATCGGTTCCGCGCAGAACCCGGTCGTGGTCAAGCTGCAAACCGGCACCACCGCGCCGCCGGCGCCGACCGCGCCGATCTCGGGCAGCCCGGGCAGCTTGGATTTCATCCAGGTGGGCAACGATCCGTACGCCTACCTTCAGAACACCGGCAACATCCTGGTCGACAATACCTTCGCCGTGCCGGCGGCCAAGGGCTGCGGCAACATCGCCCTGGGTCTGCCGATCCTGACGCAGTTGCTGGACTCGCTGGTGTCGGGTGCGGTTAATCTGAAGGTGGGATTGCCGTCCGCCGCGGGCAAGAACCAGGCGATCCTGCAGGGCGACACGGCCATTGCCGCCGCCGCCTACGTGCGGGACGGTTCTCCGTACCAGTAATGGTTCGGCGGTAAGCAGGGCGGCTTCGCGAGAGGCCGCCCTGCAGTCCCGCAGCCCGCGCCTGTGGCGGCTCTGGAGTGGATTCGGGAATGCAATTTCGCTACGTCTTGATCGCCTTGTCCGGACTGGCCGCGCTGACCGGCGCCTATTTCCTGGGGCGGGGCCAAAGCCCGGTGGCGCCGGCGGCGGCCATGCCGATCGCCGCCGCTCGCGGGCCGCAGGCCGGAGCCAGTGTCGTCGCGATCGATCCAGTGCGGATCACCGCCTCGCTGCCGGCACGCGATGTGCCCTTGAAGCGGATCTTCAACGAGCTGCGCTCGCGCGCCGATGCCGGCGATGTCGCGGCGGCCACGCGCCTGTACCAGGACCTGCGTACCTGCGCCGGCTTCGACAACCTGGAATGGTTCCTGACGCGGGCCGCCGACGAGACGCTGGCCGATAAGATCGACGGGACCAGCGCGCAGGCGCTGGAGCGCTATCGGGTGCAGTTGGAGGCGGTGGAATCGCATAAGCAAGCCATCCAGAAGACCCGTTCGCTCTGCGAGGGGCTCGAGCGCGGCATGCTGGATTCGCAACTGTCGAGCTTGCAAAAGGCGGCGCAACTGGGCGAAGAGCATGCGCGCGCCTGCTATCTCTCCAGCGGGCCCGGCTACGACGCACGCGGGCTCATGCGTCATCCCGAATGGATCCAGGAGTACCGCAACGGCGTCAAACCGCTGATGGACGCCGGCATGGCCGCCGGCGACTGGAAGGTGGTGGACATCCTGCGCCGCTCGTACGAGCCGGGTGCCGACGGCATGCTCGCAGGGGCATTAGGGCCCGATGCGGTGCAGTACTACCGCTACCTCAAGCTTTACCGCCTGGGTGCGCAGCACGGCCGCGCCGCCGACATGGATCGGAAGCTGGCGCTGGCCGCCGCGCGGATCCGACCGGAGCAGCGCGCCGATGCCGACCGGTGGGCGCAGGAAACCTTCCAGAATCAGTTCGGCAGCAGCAATTCGACGGAGTCGACTGCGCCCGGCTGGGACCCGTGTTCCTTCGCCGGGCCTCAGGCATGAGCGCTTTTTCGCCACGATCCTCGCGGCTTTCGCCACGAATCGGCCACCCGATCCGGCGCATGCCGGCCCCAGCGCGCAAGGCTTCGACATGAGCCACTATCGACTACTGTTTCTGGCGGTTCTGGCCCTGGCGGCCATCGTCGGTGCCTATCTGTTCGGCCGCAAGGAAGCCGCGAGCACGGCCGCGCCGCTGATGTCGGCCGCGGCGACCGAGCAGCCGATCGGCGGAGCACCGGGCAGCAACCTGGCCATGGTCGCCCAGGCCTCGCTGAACTTCGATCGCGGGGCGCGGCTGCCGCCGTTGGGCGCGCCGCTCAAGTCGGTGTACGCGCAGCTGCAGGCGCAGGCGAACGCCGGCGACGGCCGCGCCGCGGCGCGGCTGCTGCGCGATCTCAGCCGTTGCAGCCGCCAGCGCGCGGTCGAATGGTCGACGATGCGCAACACCCATAATCTCACCGAACAAAAGACCGAGAACCTGAGCGCGGCGCAGTTGCGCACCTACCAGGCCTTGCTCGACACCGCCGCGATTCGGCAACGCGGCGTCGACGAAGGACGGGCGCTGTGCGAGGGCGTCGGCGACGAGATACTCGACACCTTGAACGCGAACCTGGCCCAGGCCGCGCGCCTGGGCGACGCCGATGCGCGTGCGTGCTACCTCAGCCGCGGCCCCTTGTACGATCCGCGCGGCCTGCTCAAGCAGCCAGGCGCGCTGAGCGCCTACCGCCGCGAGGCGACGCGCCTGATCGAGAGCGGCCTGGCCGCCGGCGACTGGCGCGTGGTGGATCTGCTGCGGGGCGCCTACGAGCCCGGTGCGCAAACCCTGCTGGCCGGACTGGTCGGCACCGACGTGAACCGGCACTACCGCTACCTCAAGCTCTATCGCCTGGGCGCGGAGAGCTTCCGCGTCGCCCAGATCGACCGCCAACTCGCGCTGGCCGAAGCCAGCCTCAGCCCGGCTCAGCGCGCCGAAGCCGACGAGTGGGCGCAAAGCACGCTGCGCGAGAACTTCAGCGGCGACTCCACCGCCGGCACGCCGCAGGGCTGGGACGCCTGCGGGCCCCTCGACGGCTGAGCGCGCGCAGCGATCCGCGGCTCGGCGACGGGTCCGGGCCGGTCGTACCGAGGCCGGCCGCAGCGACGTGTCGACAACGGCCGTGGCCCGCGTCTGTTTCTGAACGCCGGCCCCAACCGCCGATCGCACCCGCAGGGCGCGCGATCCGTGGCCGCTGACCGTGCCCGCATTCGTATGGGGTCAGGTAAACGCTCCGGTCGTGGGGCGGCGAGGCGAAGTACTAGGCCGTCACACTCTCACGACGCGTGAACGCAACGTCGAAGCAGGTCGAGGCGGCGTCGGTATAGGATCGCCGGATCGTGGGACATCAGGGAGGGTCTCTTGCGGACGTCCAGGGATTTCGACGCGCTCTCTACGTCCTCGCAGGCCGGCTCGGCGGACAGCGCACGCGGCTTCGCCCGTGCCGAGCTGCCGCCCGTGGGCGCGCCCGAACGCATTTCGCCCCTGGGCATACCGGCCTGGGCCTGGAGCTTGTTGGCGCTGGCGTTCGGCGTGGCCCTGACTCTTTGGTTGGGCGGCGCGCAGCAGCGGCGCCTGGTCGACGACCGCACCACCGCGCTGGAAAGCAACGCCCAGCGCAGCTATCACGCCATCGCCGACCGGCTGCAGGCCTGCGAGCTGCTGCTGCGCTCGGTGCAGACCCTGTTCCTGACCTCGGACAACGTCACCGCGCAGGAATTCGCCAATCTCTACGCCAACGTGCGTCCGCGCGAACGTTTCCCCAGCCTGCAGGCGATGGCCTACTCGCGCCGCGAGGCGCAGGTGGACGGCGACCACTACATCACCGAACTGGCCGCGCCCTTGCCCGAGAATCAGCGCGTGCTGGGGCTGGACGTGAATCAGCAGCCCAGCAATCTGGTCGGCGTGCTGGCCTCGCGCGACAGCGACCAAGCGGTGTTGTCGGCGCCGTTCCGGCTGGCCCAGCAGGGCGACGCCGACGCGCGCCGCGACGGCGTGACCATGCGCCTGCCGGTGTTCTCGCCCGGCCCGCCGCCGTTGAACCAGGACGAGAGGCGGGCGCGCATGCGCGGGTCCATCGCGATCTCGTTCCACTCCGGGCGCCTGATCGAAAACAGCCTGGGCGAAGACGCCCGCCGAGACCTGCACGTGGAGGTGGTCGACATCACGGAGGGCGCGATTCCGCTGTTCGCCACCGGCGCGCCACCGACGTCGCCCACCGGTTACCGCTTCGAACGCGAGATCGACTACGGCGGGCGGCGCTGGCGCGTACGCATGCATGCGCTGACGCCGGTCGCGACCGCGTCGGTGCAGCGCGTGAGCGCGCTTCTGCCCGGTCTGCTGGCCAGCGTGCTGCTGGCGCTGCTGGTATGGTCGGTCGCGCGCACGCGCCGGCTCGCGCTGGAGCTGGGCTCGCGCATGAGCCGGCGCTATCGCGAGAGCGAGGAACGTTTCCGCGCGCTCAACGAACTGTTGCCCGCGCTGGTGCTGCTGGCGCGCCGCGACGACGGCCGCATCTCCTACGCCAACCAGGCCTCGCGCGCGCGCCTGGGCGAGACCGTGTACGAGGTGCCGCTGCCGGAGCTGTTCGAGGACGAACTGCTGCGCGACAAGCTGCGCGCCGCCGACCTGGTCGACTGCGCCAACGCCGAGGCGATGCTGCGCAGCGTCAACGGCGATCGCTTCTGGGCCAACGTCTCGATCACCAACGTGGTGCTGGAGGGGCATTCGCGGCTGCTGATGGTGGCCTCCGACATCTCCGAGCAGCGCCAGCTGACCGAGCTGCTGACCTACCAGGCCAGCCACGACACCCTGACCGAGTTGTACAACCGGCGCGAGTTCGAGCGCCGCATCGAGCGCGTGCTGGCGGCCGTGGCCGCGGGCGGACCGCCGTGCGCGCTGCTGTACATCGATCTGGATCAGTTCAAGCTGATCAACGACACCTCCGGCCACGTCGCCGGCGACCAGTTGCTCAGCCAACTGGCGACGATGATGAGCACGCACCTGCGCGGCGGCGACGTGCTCGCGCGTCTGGGCGGCGACGAGTTCGGCGTGCTGGCTACCGAGGTCCACGATCAGGCCGGCGCGGCGCTGGTCGCCGAGCGCCTGCGCGAACACATCGACGGCTACGTGTTCGTGTGGGAGCAGCGCACCTACACCATCACCGCCAGCATCGGCGGCGTGATGCTCGACCGCCCCAACGTGACCTTGAAGGATCTGCTGTCGCAGGCCGACACCGCCTGCTACATGGCCAAGGAAAGCGGCCGCAACCGCGTGCATTTCTATTCCGAGCACGACGACAACGCCGCGCGCCGGCGCAGCGAGATGGAGTGGGCCAACCGGCTGCGCTGGGCGATCGACGAGGGCCGCCTGCTGCTCAAGTACCAGGAGGTGTGGCCGCTGTCGCCGCAGGCCGAGTCGGGGCTGCATCTGGAGCTGCTGTTGCGCTTCCGCGACGAGCAAGGGCGGCTGGTGGTGCCCGGCGCCTTCATTCCTGCCGCCGAGCGCTACGGCCTGATGCCGATGATCGACCGCTGGGTGATCGAGACCGCGCTGGCCAACTTCAACCGTCTGCATCCGTCGGGCGAGCTGTTGCGCACGGCCACGATCAATCTCTCCGGCGCCAGCATCGAGGATGAGACGCTGGCCGACCTGATCCTGGAGCTGCTCACGCGCCATGCGGTGGCGCCGGAGCGGGTCTGCTTCGAGATCACCGAGACGGTGGCTGTGCGCAACCTGGCTCAGGTCGCACGTTTCATCGAGCGCCTGCGCGCGGTCGGCTGCCGTTTCGCGCTGGACGACTTCGGCGCCGGCATGTCCTCGTTCGGCTATTTGAAGAATCTGCCGGTGGACATCATCAAGATCGACGGCGCCTTCATCCGCGATCTGCTCACCGATCCGATGAGCCATGCGATCGTCAAGGCGGTGACCGACATCGGCCACCAGCGCGGTCTGAAGGTGATCGCCGAGTGGGTGACCAGCGACGAAATCCTGCTGGAGTTGGGGGCGATGGGCGTCGACTATGCGCAGGGCTATGCGCTGCATCAGCCCGAGCCGGTGCCGTTCCATCGGCGTTGAAGCCGAGTCTGCGTTCCGCGCTTTGGGGTAGGAGCGGCGTGAGCCGCGACCGCGAATCCTGGTTACCGCGCCTGTCCGGCTCCGATAGCCTCCAAACTCCGGCGTCGCGCTTTTAGCTCCCTCCTTTGACAAAGGGTGAGGCCGTGCGTTTACGAACCGCAGGTTCGTGCACGGGTGAACGACAACAGGCCGTGCCTGTTGGCCGGGCGGGTTGGGGAGGATTTGCTCTTGCTATTGTCTTCGCTTCTTCCGACCGAAGGTCAAAGGCTTCCGCCTGCTGCGCATGCGGGTCACTTTCTCTTGCTGACCCAAGAGAAAGTAACCAAAGAGAAGGGTCTGAGCCCAGAGCTCCCGTGTGGTTTCGGTTCTTGCGCCGGGATTTTTCGATAAGACATCCCTGTCTTATCGAAAAACGGCGCGCGTCCTGCGCGCCGCCCTTCGGGTCTGGGAATGGTCGTGTGGCTTCGGACCAATGGACTTCAATGCCGGAGCAAACTCAACTGCAACTGCAACTGCAACTGCAACTGCAACTGCAACTGCAACTGCAACTGCAACGGCAACTGCAACTGCAACGGCAACTGCAACGGCAACTGCAACGGCAACGGCAACGGCTAGAGCTAGCGCCTGTGGAGGATCTGCGGCTAGCGTCGTTGCTCAGTACGCGGACGCGGCGTGTGCCGCTCCTACAGGTGGAGCGGTCGCTTTCTGTGGGAGCGGCGTAAGCCGCGATCGCGAAAGTGAAGGTGCGGCGCGACCACGTGGAGTGGTCGGTATTGGGCATGGCGACGATGCGGTTGTCACCGCATCCTACTTCGTCGATTCACGGGAACGTAGGATGCGGCGAACCGAGCGAGCCGCACTATCGCGCCATGGCGACGACGCGAGTGCGTTTATTCGTAAGTGCCGCCCGGCGAGTCCAACCACTGCCGCAGCTGCAGCATCTCGCTTTCCAGCATGGTGATGAAGCGGAAGCCGGTCCAGGTCTGGCCGGGCATGCTGGTGCGGTCTTGCCACAGCAGGTGCGCGCCGACCTCGATCGGCGAGGTGTGGTGTGGCGCGTCGCGCAGACTGAAGCGCAACTGGTACAGGGCATCGTCGGCCAGCGGCGTGTTGGCGATCAGCAGCATTCCGGTCTCGGACAAATTGCTGAGCTGGCCGATCACCACGTCAGTCATGGTGTCGACGACCTGCACGGTGTCGTTGACGCGGCGGCGGCGCACGCGGCGGAATTCCTCGCTCATGCCTGCGCCTCCTCGTTCTTCTGGCCGCCGGCGACGAAGCCGCGCAGCACGCTAAGCGCGGCGTTCCAGGCCCGGTCGACGAGGCGGCCCTTCTCGGCAGTGACCACGCGCGCCTGGCCGTGCGCCATCATCCGCGCCAGGCTGTCCAGCGACTGTTCGCCGATGCGCTGGCCGCGCTGGTTCACGAACAGGGCGTTGTCGGTGATGGTGCTGAACCACGACAGCCGTCTGCGCACCGCGTCGCCCTGTTGGTTGGTCACGAATTCGAACCAGGTGCCGAAGGGCAGGGTGCGGATGTGCTCCCAGCAGGCCTGTTCCTGCTCGCTGCGCGGCGGCAGGTCGCGCTTGGCCGTGACGCCGTCCTCGCCCAGACGCGCGCGCGCCTTGAGCTTCATCGCCAGTTCGGTGCGCGAGGCGACGTCGTCGTTGGCGGCCGCGGCGCCGACGGTGAGCTGGCGCGAGATCGCGTTGGCCTCGTCGGCGTGGTAGCCCACCAGCGTCAGCGCATGCTCGATGTCGCCGTCCAGGCCGCCGGGCGCGCGCTCGCTGGCGCCGACCACGTTGGCGGCGACGATCTGCCGGGTCGCTTCGACCTGGCGACGCCATTCGTCCGAGTCCTCGCCGTGGCGCAGCAGGGTCAGGGTCAGCACGTCGGACCAGGCCTGGCTCAGCAGCGCCTGCACGAACTTGGGCAGCGACTGGCCGTGCACCGCGGCTTGGATGGCGTCGCTGGCCTGGTGCTTGGCCATTTCCAGTTTTTCCTTGCCGCGCGCGGCCTCGACGTGGCGGCGTTCGGCCACCTCGGCCTTGCGCGCCATCGCGCGCAGGTGGTCCTGCAGGCTCTGGTTGGCGGCCTCGAACACCCCGGCGTCGCCGTCGTAGTGCTCGACCACGTGATCGACCGCGCGCCGCAGCTGGTCGTTGAGCTGCGGGTCGGATTCTTCTTTCGGGATCCAGTTGGCGCCGGCTTCGGCGACGGCGTTCAACAGCTGCCGCGCCGGATGCTGGCTGCGCACGAAGAAGGCGCGGTCCTGCAGCGCCAGCCGCAGCAACGGCACCTGCAGGCGCCCGAGCAGGCCGCTGGTACCGGCGTCGCCGCGCAGCTCCCGCTCGATCTCGCCGTAGAACAGGTCCAGCAGTTCGAAGGCGTCGCTGTCCTCGCGCGACAGCGTCGCCGCTTCGCCGCGTTGCTGGCGGGCCTGGGCCAGCAGGGTCTGGCGCAGGTCGGCGACGCTGCGCTGCGCCGGCGCGGCCTGCGCGGGCGCGGCCTGCAGCGTGCGCAGCGCGTCGATGAGGTCGTGGGTGGCCAGCGACGGGCGCGCCGCCGCTTGCGCGCCGGGGCGCAGTTTGCCGAGCAGGTCGCGGCGCCCGGACAGCAGTTGCTGCAGCGAGGCGTAGTCGCCTTGCTCGTCGCCGCCGGCGGCGACCGCGGCGGCATCGGCCTGGCCGGTCCAGGCGGTGTAGGGCCGTGCGCCGCGCGGGGTGCGGCCGTTGTCGTCGCGTTCGCGGCGCGGATCCTCGCCGCGTTCGACGTTCTGCGCGGTCGGGCGCGCGCGGATCGGCACGAACGACAGGCTGGGCAGCACGTTCTCGCGCGCCAGCAGCGCGTTCATAGTTTCCACCAACTGCGCGTAGCCGGTCATCACGTGCTGGTCGTAGACGCGGTACAGGTCCAGCTTGGCTTCCTGGCCGATCTGCAGCACCGAGCAGGCCTCGGCCAGGATCCGGCCCAGGCTGTGCGGCCCCAGCGGCAGGCGCTCGGCGTCGTAGGCGGGCGCGCCGGCGAGCACGCCGAAGCGCTGGCCCAGCAGCATCAGCGGCAGGCCTGCGCGGGCTTCCTGGCGGGTGGCGATCGCGCGCAAGGCGGTGTGCTCGTCGATCTCGGTGTCCTCGACCAGGCGCAGGTCGCGGAAGGTCGGCAGGGCCTGCGGATCGTCGGGCGTCGCCACCGGCTCGCGCACCTTGGTCAGCGCGGTCTCCAACCCGACCAGATAGCGCGGCACCAGGTCGACGCGGTTCAAGCGCACCAGGCGCAGGGTTTCCAGGTACACCGACTGCAGGCTGGCGTTGCGCGCCTGGTCGGCCTGGCGGAACAGCTGCTGCTCGTACTCGATCAGCATCAGGTCCAGCGCGCGCGCCATCTCGTCGGAGACCAGGGCGTACAGGTGCTCGAGCACCCGCCGCACGCGCTTGGGCATCGCCGCGGACGCCAGGGTGGGCCGCGGGAACGATTTGCCTAGCGGTTCGAACGTCGCGGACATGCAGGACTCACCAATACCGGATCGGGCGATCTAATCACGCCCCCTTGAGACCCGCCAGCCCTGTCGCTGCCAAGCGGCCGGAATGGAGCGACCACCGATTCGAACGCGGCCAGGGGCGCGGCGCGGCCAGCACGCGTTGGCGGGCGGTGGGGCGCGATGCTGCGGGACAGCAGGACGGCTGCGCGAAACGCGGGCCGGGGCGCGCGCTCGGTGCTCCAGCTCAGTTTTCCAGCTCAGTCTTCCAGGAACAGCGCGACCACGTCGTTGGTATAGCGCCGGCCGAGCTCGGTCGGGCGCACGCGCTCGCCGTCGCGCTCCAGCCAGCCTTGCCCGTAGGCGGCCCGCAGGGGTGCGGCGATGGTGTCCAACGGCAGCCCGGTGCGGGCCTCGAAATCGCCGGCGGCGAAGCCGTCGACCAGGCGCAGCGCGTTGAGCATGAACTCGAACGGGCGCCGCTCGGGCCCGATGCGGTCGTCGCCGCCGATCGCCTCGGCTTGGCCGGCGCGGGCCAGGTACTGGGTGGGGTGCTTGATCTTCCAGCGCCGCAGCACCGCCTGCTCGGCGCCCAGGGTGATCTTGCCGTGGGCGCCGGCGCCGATGCCCAGGTAATCGCCGTAGCGCCAGTAGTTCACGTTATGGGCGCAGCGCCGGCCGGGGCGCGCGTAGGCGCTGACTTCGTACTGGGCATAGCCGTGCGCGGCCAGCAGGGCCTGGCAGTGCTCCTGCATGTCCCAGGCGCCGTCGTCGTCGGGGATGCCCTGCGGCGGGCGCGCGGCGAACACGGTGTTGGGTTCCAGGGTGAGCTGGTAGTGCGAGACGTGCGCGGGCTGCAGCGCGAACGCGCGCTCCAGGTCGCGTTCGGCCATCGCCAGGCTCTGCTCGGGCAGGGCATACATCAGGTCGAGATTGAGATTGTCGTAGCCGGCGTCCTGGGCCAGCTTCACCGCCGCTTCGGCATCAAAGCTGTCGTGGATGCGGCCCAGGCGGCGCAGGCAGCCGTCGTCGAAGCTCTGGATGCCGAAGCTCAAGCGGTTCACGCCGGCCTGGCGGTACAGCTCGAAGCGGCCGTGCTCGGCGGTGCCGGGGTTGGTTTCCAGGGTGATCTCGCAGGCCGGCGCGAAGCGCAAACGCGCACTGGCCGCCTGCAGGAACCGGTCGATGGCCTCGGGCGGAAACAGGCTGGGCGTGCCGCCGCCGAAGAACACCGTCTGCACCGTGCGGCCCCAGACCAGCGGCAGGTCGTGGTCGAGATCGGCCAGCAGGGCGTCGACGTAGTCCGCGAACGGCAGCGGGCCGCGGCCCTCGTGCGAATTGAAGTCGCAGTAGGGGCATTTGCGCACGCACCAGGGCAGGTGCACGTACAGCGACAGGGGCGGCAGCGACAGCATGGCGTCAGCGGGCCGCCTGCGGGCGGCGCGCGCTCAGGTCGATGCGGTAGTCGACGATGCGGATGCCGTAGTCGCGACGCATCGACAGCGGGTCCAGCACGGCCGCATCGTCGGCCTCGCCGGCATCGGGGCCGATCACCAGATAGGCCGGCTGGTCCTGGCCGTGATTGACCAGCAGTTCGCAATCGCCCGGGTCGAACGCGACCTGGCGATCGCGACGCATCGCGCCCAGCGGCACCTGCAGGCCGCGGCCGTGCGCCAGCGACGCGCTCCAGCGGTTGCTGCTTTCGCAATCGCCCAGGTAGTCGCGGCCGCGGTAGGCGCAGATCAGGCTGTTCTCGACCACGGCGCGGCGGCCGTCCTGCTCGTACTCGATGCGGAACGGGAACGCGTAACGGCGCTGCGCCGGCGTGGCGTCGCCCAGTTCGCGGATTTCGTTGCGGCTGCAGGTCAGCGGCGACGACAGGCCGTCGAAGCTGCTGCAGCCGGCCAGGGCCAGCGCGCCGGTCAAGGCCAGCGCGGCGCGACGGAGGGGGAAGGGGTGCGGCATGCGGATCGCTTCGGGTGTGGGGGACGGGTGGCCGCGCGAGGCGCTGCGGCGTCCACAGGATACGCGCGCCCGCGCCCGCGGCCGCGGCCGGTGATGCGGCGTGCGTTGGCGCGGCCTCAGGCGCCCGCGCGTACCGCCTCGAGCAGCTTTTCGCGCAGCGCCGCCAGCGCGCGGCCGCGGTGGCTGAGGCGGTTCTTGAGGTCGGTGTCCATCTCGGCCGCGGTCAGGCCGTAATCGGGATCCAGGAAGACCGGGTTGTAGCCGAAGCCGTTGCTGCCGCGGCGTTCGCGGATGATCCGGCCCGGCCATACGCCCTCGGCGATGATCGGCTGCGGATCGGTGGGATGGCGCAGCAGCACGATCACCGCGTAGAAGTGCGCGGCGCGGCGGCCGTCGGGCACGTCCTGCATCGCCAGCAGCAGCTTGTCGATGTTGGCCTGGGCATCGCCGTGCACGCCCGAATAGCGCGCCGAATACAGGCCCGGCGCGCCGCCCAGCGCGTCCACGCAGATGCCCGAATCGTCGGCCAGCGCCGGCAGGCCGGTGACGGCGCTGGCGTGGCGGGCTTTGAGCAGGGCGTTCTCGACGAAGGTGCTGGCGGTTTCCTCGGCGTCGTCCACACCCAGATCGCTCTGCGCGACCAGCTCGATACCGGTGTCGGCCAGCAGTTCGCGCAGTTCGACCAGCTTGCCCTGATTGCTGCTCGCCAGCACCAGTTTCATCGCTTCAGCTCCAGCAGATCCCAGCGGTTGCCGTACAGATCCTCGAACACCGCCACCGTGCCGTAGGGCTCGTGGCGCGGCGCTTCCATGAAGCGCACCCCGCGCGCCGACATCGCGGCATGGTCGCGGGCGAAATCGTCGGTGTGCAGGAAGAACCCGACCCGGCCGCCGGTCTGGCGGCCGATCGCGGCCTGCTGCTCGTCGCCTACCGCTTGCGCCAGCAGCAGCGCGGTCTCGTTGCCCGGCGACGGCGACACGCGCACCCAGCGCTTGCCGCCGCCCTGGTCGAGGTCTTCGAGCAGGACGAAGCCGAGCGCGCCGGTGTAGTAGGCGATCGCCTCGTCGTAGTCGCGCACCACCAGGGTCAGGCTGCCCAGCGAGCGCCGCATCGCCGCCTCGCTCATCGCGCCAGCGCGTCGCGCTGCGCGGCCACCAGCTCGGCGATGCCGGCTTCGGCCAGGGCCAGCAGGCCGTCGAGTTCCTCGCGGCGGAAGGCGTGGCCCTCGGCCGTGCCCTGCAGCTCGATGAAACCGCCGCCGTCGTTCATGACCACGTTCATGTCGGTGTCGCAGTCGCTGTCCTCGGCGTAGTCCAGGTCCAGCACCGGCACGCCGCGGTAGACGCCGACCGAGACCGCGGCGACCGCGCCGAAGATCGGATCCTTGTTGATCTCGCGCCGCGCCTGCAGCCAGCGCACCGCATCGACCAGGGCCACGTAGGCGCCGGTGATCGCGGCGGTGCGGGTGCCGCCGTCGGCCTGCAGCACGTCGCAGTCCAGGGTGATGGTGCGCTCGCCCAGGGCCTTGCGGTCGATGCAGGCGCGCAGGGCGCGGCCGATCAGGCGCTGGATTTCCAGGGTGCGGCCGCCCTGCTTGCCGCGCGCGGCCTCGCGGTCGCTGCGGGTGTGGGTGGCGCGCGGCAGCATGCCGTACTCGGCGGTGACCCAGCCCTCGCCCTTGCCGCGCAGGAACGGCGGCACCTTGTTTTCGACGCTGGCGGTGCACAGCACCCGGGTCTGGCCGAAGCTGACCAGCACCGAGCCCTCGGCGTGGGCGGTGTAAGCGCGTTCGATGCGGACTTCGCGCATCTGCCCGGGCGTGCGCCCGCTGGGACGCGCGAAAGCGTCGGTGGGGGCGGCGGAAGTGCCGGTCATGGCCATGGGTTACCGTTTTGGTGGCCGGCGAGTTTACCATTCGCTCCCTGTAGGCCTTGGACCACCGCATGATCCGCAGCATGACCGCCTTCGCCAGCGGCGAACGCGTCACCGAATGGGGCACGCTCGGCTGCGAGCTGCGCTCGGTCAACCACCGCTTCCTGGAGCTGGGCGTGCGCCTGCCCGATGAGCTGCGCGCGCTGGAACCGGCGCTGCGCGAGCGCATCGCCGCACGCGTGAGCCGCGGCAAGCTCGATTTCGTGCTGCGCCTGCGCGCGCCCGAGGGCGCCGCCGCGCTGCAGCTCAATCCGGCCCGCCTGCGCGAATTGGGCGATCTGGCCTCCGATCTGCAGACGCGTTTCCCGGGCCTGCGCACCGAACTGACCGATCTGCTGCAATTCCCGGGCGTGCTGCAGGCCCAGACATCCGACCCGGCCGCGCTGCAGGCCGCGGCGCTGGAGCTGCTGGACGGCGTGCTCGACGAATTCCTGGCCGCGCGCGAGCGCGAGGGCGCCAAACTGGCGGCGGTGATCTCCGAACGCGTCGACGGCATCGCCGCGATCGCCGCGGACGTGCGCGGCATGATGCCGGGCATTCGCAGCGGCCAGCGCACCAAGCTGGAAAACCGCCTGGCCGACCTGGCGCAGTCCAGCGGCGTCGGCGGCTTCGATCCCGGCCGCGTCGAGCAGGAACTGGTGCTGTGGCTGCAGAAGCTGGACGTGGACGAGGAGCTGGACCGCCTCGACGCCCACGTCGGCGAGGCGCGGCGCGTGCTCAAGCTGCGCGAAGCGGTCGGCCGCCGCCTGGATTTCCTGCTGCAGGAGTTCAACCGCGAGGCCAACACCCTGGGTTCCAAGTCCGTGGACGCGCGCAGTTCGGCGGCGGCGGTGGAGCTGAAGGTGCTGATCGATCAGGTCCGCGAGCAAATCCAGAATATCGAGTAGTGAGCCTGGAGCAGCGAGAGGCGAGCAAGCGCTCGCTCCTCACCTCTCTCTTTTCACTCCTAGCGCCACCATCCACGGACCCGATCGATTCATGCGCGGAACCCTCTACATCGTCGCAGCCCCGTCGGGCGCCGGAAAATCCAGCATCGTCAACGCGGTGCTGGCCCGCGATCCCAACATCAGCCTGTCGATCTCGTTCACCTCGCGCCAGCCGCGCCCGGGCGAGCGCCATGCCGAGCACTACCACTTCGTCAGCGCCCAGGAATTCGAGGGCATGGTCGAGGCCGGCGATTTCTTCGAGCACGCGCGCGTGCACGGCGACTGGAAGGGCACCGCGCGCCAATCGGTGGAACCGCAGCTGGCCAGCGGCCGCGACGTGCTGCTGGAGATCGACTGGCAGGGCGCGCGCCAGGTGCGCAACAAGGTGCCCGGCGCGGTCAGCGTGTTCATCCTGCCGCCGTCGCGGCAGGCGCTGGAATCGCGCATGCGCACCCGCGGCCAGGACAGCGAGGAAGTGATCCAGCAGCGGCTCGCGGCTGCGCGCGAGGAGATGTCGCATTACGGCGAGTTCGACTACGTGATCGTCAACGAGCACTTCGACACCGCTGTCGACGAGATGTGCGCGATCTTCGTCGCCAGCCGCCTGCGCCGCGACCCGCAGGTCGCGCGCCACTCGCGCCTGATCACCGCGCTGCTGGCCGACGAGGGCTGAAGCGGCGCCCGCAGCCTTGGGGTAGGAGCGGCCTAAGCCGCGATGCGCCACTGGGCTACGACGGTGCTCCGGGGCCCGTACGCCCCTCCATAAGGCTGCGTACGCCTTTGCAGGCCCTGATCTGGTGCGGTCAACCCGCCTATCTGCTTGATTTTCAAGGCGGAACGCTCCGGAAACTTGCTCTGCTCCGCGGCCCCCGCTAAACTTCCCGGCCCCCATCCGCTGTAAAGACGGCCGCACCGGCCGCCAGGAGCCCCATGGCCCGCATCACCGTCGAAGATTGCCTGGAAGTGGTCGATAACCGCTTCGAACTCGTCATGCTGGCCGCCAAGCGCGCCCGTCAGCTGGCCAACGGCGTCGAGCCCCAGCTGGACAACAGCGAAGCCAACGACAAGCCGACCGTGTTGGCGCTGCGCGAAATCGCCGCGCGCCAGATCAACCCCGAATACATCGACGCGGTCGAGAAGTCCGAGCGCGAGCGCAAGGAGCGCGAGGCGCTGGAATGGGCCGCCGCCGAAGTGGTCGCCGACGACGACCTGTCCAAGGGCGACGACTGATCCCGGCCGCGGCCTGCGGGCCGCGCCGCGACACCGAACGGCTCCGCCTCGGCGGGGCCGTTTTCGTATGCGGGGGAGGGAGCCGCGCATTGCCGCGACCTCCATCGGCTTCAGCATTCTGTGGGAGCGGCGTGAGCCGCGATTGCGCGGTCCCAGCTCGGGGTTCGGTCGCGGCTCACGCCGCTCCTACAGAAAGCAGGTGAAATCCTTCACGGCCGCAGAAAATCGTGCTCGCAATCGCCTGCCTGCCGCTGTCGGATGCCCGCCGGGCGCATACGGATTCCGATAATCGTCACCATATTCATGTTTCCGGCCGCGGAAACCCGCGCCCCCGCGTTGCAAGCCGCGCCGCCGCCCGCGTAGATTCCCCTTTATGACCCCCGCCGAGCCCGCGCTTCAGTCCTATCCGGTATCCGTCCACGACGAGGCGGACCTGCCGGACTATGTGCGCGAGTTCGAGCAATCGGCCGCTTACCTGCCCGAGGCGCAGCGCGCGCTGCTGCGTCGCGCCTGGGCGATCGGCGCGGCCGCTCACGCCGGCCAGACCCGAAAATCCGGCGAGCCCTACATCACCCATCCGGTCGCGGTGGCCAAGGTGCTGGCCGACCAGGGCCTGGACGTGGAGACGCTGATCGCGGCGATCCTGCACGACACCATCGAGGACACGCCGCTGACCCGCGAGGGCCTGGCGACCGAGTTCGGCGAGACCGTGGCCGAGCTGGTCGACGGCGTCACCAAGCTGGACAAGCTGCAGTTCCGCGATCGCCAGGAAGCGGCGGCCGAAAGCTTCCGCAAGATGCTGCTGGCGATGGCGCGCGACCTGCGCGTGATCCTGATCAAGCTCGCCGACCGCCTGCACAACATGCGCACCCTGGGCGCGCAGAGCGCCGAGGCGCGCGAGCGCATCGCGCTGGAGACGCTGGAGATCTACGCGCCGATCGCGCAGCGCCTGGGCATGAACCTGATCAAGGCCGAGCTGCAGGACCTGGGCTTCCGCGCCCTGCACCCCTGGCGCCATGCGGTGATCGAAAAGCGCATCCGCACCCAGCCGGTGGTGCGGCGCGAGTCGCTGGTGCAGATCGAGGCCCAGCTGGCCCAGCGCCTGACCAAGGAAAAGCTGCTGCACCGCCTGATCAGCCGGGTGAAGTCGCCTTGGAGCATCTACACCAAGATGCGCGCCGAGCATAAGAGCTTCACCCAGGTCATGGACGTGTTCGGCTTCCGCGTGGTGGTGCGTTCGGTGCCCGACTGCTACCACGCCCTGGGCGTGGTGCATGCGGCCTACAAGCCGCTGGACTCGCGCTTCCGCGATTTCATCGCCATCCCCAAGGCCAACGGTTACCAGTCGTTGCACACGGTGCTGTTCGGCCCCTACGGCTCGCCGGTGGAAGTGCAGATCCGCACCGAGGAAATGGACCTGATCGCCGAGCGCGGCATCGCCGCGCACTGGTCGTACAAGCACGGCGGCGAAGGCCCGAACAGCGCGCAGAGCCGCGCCCACAGCTGGATCGCCAGCCTGGTGGAATCGCAGCGCTCGACCGGTTCGTCGCTGGAGTTCCTGGAAAACGTCAAGGTCGACCTGTTCCCGGACGAGGTCTACCTGTTCACACCCAAGGGCGACATCCTCTCGCTGCCGCGCAATTCCACCGCGCTGGATTTCGCCTACGCCGTGCACACCGACGTCGGCAACCGTGCGGTGGCCGCGCGCGTCGACAGCAAGCTGGTGCCGCTGCGCACCAAGCTGGCCAGCGGCCAGCGCGTGGAGATCATCACCGCCAAGTCCTCGACGCCGAAGCCGCAATGGCTGGAGTTCGTGGTCTCGGGCAAGGCCCGCACCTCGATCCGCCAGCAGCTCAAGCAGCTCGAGCACGAGGACGCGGTGCAACTGGGCCATCGCATGCTCGATCGCGCGCTGGAGGCCCTGGAAACCTCGCTGGACCGCGTGCCCGCGCTGCGCCTGGAAACCTATCTCAGCGACAGCCGCTATCCGCGCCTGGAGGCCCTGTTGGCCGACATCGCGCTGGGCAACCGCATGCCCAACCAGGTCGCGCTGGCGCTGGCGCGCGAAACCCCGGGCAAGCCGCGCGGCCGCGCGATCGACCGCCCGCGCCTGACCGAGGACAAGATCCTGATCACCGGCGCCGAGCGCGGCGTGATCAGTTTCGCCAACTGCTGCCTGCCGTTGCCCGGCGACGAGATCATGGGCTACCACACCGCCGGCAAGGGCATCGTGGTGCACCGCATGGACTGCCCCAACGTCGCCGACTACCGCAAGTCGCCCGACCGCTGGGTGCCGATCGGCTGGGACCGCCAGGTCAGCGGCGACTTCAGCGCCGCCCTGCGCATCGAAGTGGACAACCGCCCCGGCGCGCTGGCCCAGGTCGCCGCGGCCATCGCCGAGGCCGAGTCCAACATCGACCGCGTCGAGTACCTGGAACGCGACTCCAACATCGCGGTGATGCGCTTCTCCATCGAGGTCGGCGACCGCCGCCACCTCGCCGACGTGATGCGCAAGGTCCGCCGCCTCAACGTGGTGCTGGGCGTGCAGCGGATGTAAGCCGCGGCCGCGATGCGGTTCGGATAAGAAAGCGGCGATCGGCGGTGTCCCGATTCGTCATCCCCGCGTAGGCGGGGATCCAGTGGCTTCAGCGGCATGCTGCGCCAGCCGCCGGAATTCCCTGGGGCCGCGGGGTTCCTGCTCTATGGTTCGACCGGCTCGCACGACCGGCGTCCGAGCTCGCATCGTCACGCGTCGCGTACTCGAACCCCACAAACGCAGACGCCGCCCGAAGGCGGCGTCTGGAGCGGCGCTGCGCGGACGCAGGCTTACTTGGTGTCGCGGTCCTGGTTGTCCAGCGCCGACTTCTCGCCCGCGAACGGGTTGAGCTTGCGCCAGTTGCCCGGATAGTCCGGCCAGTCGCCGCCCTGCAGGTAGGGATGCGTGGGATCGTTCTGCTGCAGCACGCGCTTGGCGTCGGCGGCCAGGGTGTCGTTGCCCAGGCCGGTGTAGGCCACGGCCAGGGTCGCGACCGCGTCGTTCTGGTACTTGCTCTGCGGGTAGGTCTCCAGCAGGTACTTGGCGCGCTCGGCCGCGGCCACGTAGGCGGTGCGGCGCAGGTAGTACAGGGCGACGTCGAGCTCGTGGCGCGAGAACGTGTCGCGCAGCGCCATCATGCGCTGGCGCGCGTCGGCGGCGTAGCGGCTGTTCGGGTAACGGTCGGCGACGATCGCGAAGTCGTTGTAGGCCTGCATCGGCGTGGCCAGGTCGCGGCGGCTGGAGTCCAGGCGCCACACGCGCTGCAGGAACACCGTGTCGCGGCTGGAGTTCACCAGGCCACGCAGGTAGTACATGTACGAGGCGTAGCGGTGGGTCGGGTAGGTACGGATGAAGCGGTCGATGCTGCTGACCGCGTCGTCGTGCTTGCCGGACTTGAACTGGGCGTAGGCGGTCTCGACCAGGGCCTGCTCGGTGTACGGACCGTAGGGGTACTGCGCGACCAGGCGCTTGAAGGTGGTCTCGGCGGCCGCCCAGTTGCCGTTGGTCATCGAGGTGTGGGCCTTGTCGTACAGCGCCTCCACCGGCTGGCCCTCGTCCGCGTCCTTGTCCTTGAACATCTTGCCCAGCCGGCCGCAGCCGGTGCCGGCGAGTACCACGATCAGCAGCAGGGACAGCAGGCGGACGAGACGGTGTGAACGGGCGAAACGAAGGGTCATGGCAAGGTTCGCGGGCGCCGGAGGCACGAAGCGCCGATAATAGCAGTCCCCGCGCCCAGCCCCTGAATCCTGCCCATCCGATGAACGAGTCCGTAAACCCCCTCCAGGCCACCGTGCCCGACAGCGCCGCCGGGCGCCGCTTCGACGCGGTCCTGGCCGAGTTGTTCCCGGACTATTCGCGCTCCCGCCTGGCCGCCTGGATCAAGTCCGGCGACGCCCGCCTCGACGGCCGCGAGGTCCGCCCGCGCGACCCGGTGCGCGGCGGCGAGACCGTGACCCTGACCGCCGTGCTCGACGTCCAGACCCATTCCGAGCCCGAGGACATCGCGCTGGACGTGCTGTACGAGGACGATCAGGTGTTCGTCATCGACAAGCCGGCCGGCTTGGTGGTGCACCCGGGCGCCGGCAATCCGGCCGGCACCCTGGTCAACGCGCTGCTGCACCGCGATCCGGGCCTGGACGTGCTGCCGCGCGCGGGCATCGTGCACCGGCTCGACAAGGACACCTCGGGGGTGATGGTGGTCGCGCGCACCCTGCCGGCGCACACCGCGCTGGTCGAGCAGTTGTCCTCGCGCGAAGTGCACCGCCAGTACCTGGCCGTGGTGGTGGGCGCGCTGGTCTCCGGCGGCACCGCCAATCTGCCGATCGACCGCCATCCGCGCGACCGCATCCGCATGGCGGTGCGCGAGGACGGCCGCGACGCGGTCACCCATTACCGTCTGCGCGAGCGCTTCCGCGCCCACACCTTGCTGGAGTGCCGGCTCGAGACCGGACGCACCCATCAGATCCGCGTCCACATGGCCCACCTCAAGCACCCGATCGTCGGCGATCCGCTGTACGGCGGCCCGCTCAAGCTGCCGCGCGGCGCGACCACTGAACTGGTCGATGCGCTGCGCGGTTTCCGCCGCCAGGCCCTGCACGCCGAGACGCTGGAGTTCGCCCATCCGGTCAGCGGCGAGCCGGTGCGCTGCAGCGCGCCGGTGCCGGCCGACATGCGCGCGCTGATCCAGACCCTGCACGACGACACCGTCGCCGCCGCCGACAAGGCGCGCTGAGCGCATGCGCGACGACGATGCCTGGCTGCACGCCGACTGGCCCGCGCCCGCCGGCGTGCGCGGTTTCACCACCCTGCGCCAGGGGCCGGGCGTGTCGGCGCCGCCGTTCGACCGCTTCAACCTGGGCTACCGCGCCGGCGACGGCGCCGACGCGGTCGCGCACAACCGCGCGGCCCTGATCGAACGCGCGGGACTGCCGTCGCCGCCGCGTTGGCTGCGCCAGGTGCACGGCGTCGCGGTGCGGCGCTTCGACGGCGCGCCGCCGTCCGATCCCGTGCCGCCCGACCAGGAACCCGAAGCCGACGCCTCGGTCAGCGCCACGCCCGGCACGGTGCTGGCGATTCTCACTGCCGACTGCCTGCCGGTGCTGTTCGCGGCTGACGACGGCAGCGAGATCGGCGCCGCGCATGCGGGTTGGCGCGGCCTGGCCGCCGGCGTGCTCGAGGCCACGGTCGCGGCCATGCGCACCCCGCCGGCGCGGCTGCGCGCCTGGCTGGGACCGGCGGCGGGACCGCAGGCCTACGAAGTCGGCGCCGAGGTGCACGCGGCCTTCGTCGACCACGACCCGCACGCCGCCACCGCCTTCGTCGCCACCCGGCCCCAGCATTGGCGCGTCGATCTGTACGCGCTGGCGCGCCGGCGCCTGGCCGCGGCCGGGATCGCGCCCGCGCAGGTGCATGGCGGCGGGCTGTGCACGATTTCCGACCCGCAACGTTTCTATTCGCATCGCCGCGACCAGCGCGGCGGGCGCATGGCGACCCTGATCTGGATGGCCTGATGCGCGTTTCGACACCTGCCGTGCTGCGTGCCTGCCTGACGCTGGCGCTCGCCGCCTGCGCGCTGCCGGCCTTCGCCGCCGACTGCCGATCGCGCGTGTACGACCTGCTCAAGGCCGCCTATCCGCAAGCCGAAAGCGAGACCGGCGACGACGGCGAACTGCTGCGCCTGCCCGGCGCGCGCTGGATCAATTTGGGCGAGGTGGTGTGCAAGGTTTGGCCGGCGTCGCCGGACAAGACCCTGCTGGCGTTCAAGCTGCAATACGAGGCCGCCAGCGGCGGCGACGTCGAGCCGGCCGATCTGGAACTGCTGATCGCCGATAGCGCCAGCGACCGCATCCTGCAGCGCTACCGCGAGGCCCATGCGCTGGATTCCGACGCGATCCGGGTCAGCGGGCTGGTCCTGGACACCGCGCGCTACCGCCTGGACGAGCGCACCACGGCGTTCGGCCTGCGTGTGAACTACAGCGGCTCCTCGCGTGCCAATCCCTACAGCAGCACCTCACTGAGCCTGTTCGTGCCCGATGGCGCCCAACTGCGCCCGGTGCTGCGCCGGTTGCAGGTCGCGCTGGAGCGCGGCGAGTGGGACACCGAATGCGCGGGCGAATTCGAGGCTGTGCAACGCACCGTCGCGATCGACGCCAAGCGCGACAACGGCTATGCCGGCCTGTCGGTGGCCAGCACCACCACGGCCAGCCGCAACGCGTTCGGCGACGACCGCCAGTGCGACAGCTCCGAAAGCCCGCCGCGCAAAACCCGCGAACGCCTGCGCTACGACGGCCGCGAGTACGTCGTGCCGGCCGCCTTGAGCGGGCTGGATTAGCGGCATGCGCTGCGCACGGGGCCTTCGCCACTGCGTCGCGCGTTGCGCGCGCGAGCCCGGCGCATCGTCGCGATGAGCGCTGTGGGCGCCGCGCCTACGCTGTACCGCACCTTGCTGGGCGAGCGCTGCGACCGCCTGCCGGCCAGCGTGCGCCGCATGCACGACCGCGCCGGCCTGCAGCGCTATCGCGGCGAAGCCAGCGTCGTGCGCGGCCGTTCCTGGCTGTCGCGCCTGTGCGCCTGGGCCGCGCGGCTGCCGCCGCAGACGCAGGGCGCCATCGAGGTCGAGATCGACGCCGACGCGCATGGCGAGCGCTGGGTCCGCCGCTTCGACGGTCACGCCATGCCGTCGCGGCTGTGGGCGCAGCAGGGATTGCTGTGCGAACGGCTGGGCCTGCTGCGGTTCGCGTTCGTGCTGGAGGCGGACGAGAGCGCGGTGCTGTGGCGGGTGCATGGCGTGCATGCCTTGGGCATCGCGCTGCCCCAACGCTGGTTCGACGGTGTAACCGCCATGGAGTCGGAGAGCGAGGGCCGCTACCGCTTCGACGTGCGCGCGGAGCTGCCGCTGGCCGGCCTGTTGGTGCAGTACTGGGGCTGGCTCGATGTCGGCTGAAGCGCACACGGCGGCCGACGGGGACGCGATCATCGTGTTCGACGGCGTCTGCGCGCTGTGCAACGGCTGGGTGCGCTTCCTGCTGCGTCACGACCGGCAACAGCGCTACCGCTACGCGGCGATGCAGGGCGAACGCGGCCGCGCCTTGTTGTCGGCGAACGGCCTGGACCCCGACGATCCGATGTCGTTCCTGCTGATCGAGAACGGCCGTGCCTGGACCGATACCGACGCGATCGCGCGCGTGTTGTCCGGCCTGGGCGGCGTATGGCGCCTGGCAGCGGTGCTGCGCTGGCTGCCGCGTGCGCTGCGCGATCCGCTGTACCGGTGGGTCGCGCGCAACCGCTATCGCTGGTTCGGGCGGTACGAGCGGTGTCTGTTGCCGACGCCGGAGCAGCGGGCGCGGTTTTTGGATTGATTGGGATGGGTTTGTGTGTGGGCGCTTGCGGGTCCGCGGGCTGTGGGGCGGAGCGGGCATCCGTCCAAGCTTGCGCCGCCCCGCATCCGCGGCAACCATGGCATCGATCACCGACGGAGCCCGTCCATGCCGCATCGCGCCCTGCTGCTGTCGCTGTGCTTGCTGCTGAGCGCTTGCGTCACCGCGCCGGCCGCCGTCGATCCGGCCCTGCACGGCGATGCCGCGCGTCCCGCAGCCGCGCAGGCCTGGATCCGCAGCGAGCTGTACTTCAGCGTCGGCACCGAGGGCCAGGCTGGGACGCAGATCGACGAGGCGCAGTGGCGCGCCTTCCTCGACCGCGAAGTCACGCCGCGTTTTCCCGACGGCCTGACCGTGTTCGAAGGCTACGGCCAGTGGCTGTTCCGCGGTGCCGCCGCGCCCGAACGCCAGCGCGCCAAGGTGCTGGTGGTGCTGCACGAGGACACGCCCGCGCGCGTGGCCGACATCGAGGCCATCCGCGTCGCCTGGAAACGCATGAGCGGTCACCAGTCGGTGCTGTGGTCGCGGCAGCGGGCGGACGTTTCGTTCTAGCCCTGGCGCTGTTCGCGCGGCCGCCGCTGCCCGCACAATCGCTGCATCCACGTCGCACCCCTTCACCGCGCCCGCCCAGGATCCGCCGATGACCGCTTCCTCCCCACGCCGCTGGTTCGTCGCCGGCGATCTCAACGGCTTCTTCGGCCTGGTCGTGGACAACCTGTCCATCCTGGGGTTCATCGCCGCGGCGCTGATCGGCATCTTCGGCTTCCCGGCCGAGGTGGTGTACACGCGCATGTTCCCCGGTACCGCCTTCGGCGTGCTGGTCGGCAACTTGATCTACACCGCGATGGCGCGCCGCCTGGCGGCCAGAAGCGGACGCAACGACGTCACCGCGATGCCGCTGGGCCTGGACGCGCCGACCAGCATCGGCATGGCCCTGCTGGTGTTGGGCCCGGCTTTCGTCGCCTACAAACAGTCGGGCCTGGACCCGCAGGCCGCCGCCATCGCGACCTGGCAGCTGGGCATGGCCTCGCTGGTGGTGATGGGCGTGCTCAAGTTCGTGCTGTCGTTCGCCGGCGACGCGGTCACGCGCCTGATCCCGCGCGCGGGCCTGCTCGGCTCGATCGCCGGCGTGGCGCTGGTGCTGATGGGCTTCCTGCCGCTGATCGAAACCCTGCGCTCGCCGGTGGTCGGTTTCGTCACGCTGGGCCTGCTGCTGTACGTGCTGATCGCCAAGGGCCGCCTGCCGGTGAAGCTGCCGGGCGTGTTCGTGGCCTTCGTGTTCGGCACCGTCCTCTATTACGGCCTGGGCGCGCTCGGCCTGGGCGCGCCGGGCTTCCATTGGCCGCAGGCGGTGCCGCCTACGCTGGTGCTGCCGTGGCCCAGCCTGGGTTTCATCGAAGGCCTGCCGGCGACCGTGCCCTACCTGCCGCTGCTGCTGCCGTTCGGCTTGCTGATGGTGGTCGGCGGCATCAACGTCAGCGAGAGCGCGCGCGCCGCCGGCGACGACTACCGCACCCGCGACATCCTGTTGGCGGAAGCGTTCTCGACCCTGGTCGCGGGCTTCTGCGGCGGCGTCGCCCAGACCACGCCCTACATCGGCCAGCCCGCCTACAAGCACATGGGCGCGCGCAGCGGCTATACCCTGCTGACCGGTTTGTTCGTCGGCCTGGGCGGCATGCTCGGCATCGTCTCGGGACTGGTGCAATGGCTGCCGCTGGCGGTGCTGGCGCCGATCATCGTCTATGTCGCGCTGGACATCACCACCCAGGCCTTCCAGGCCACGCCGTCCAAGCACGCCACCGCGATGGTGTTCGGCTTCCTGCCGTCGGTGGCTTACATGCTGGCGATCAAGACCGGCAATCCGGGCTGGATCGCGCCGGAGCACCACGCCCAGCTGATGAGCGCGCTGGACGGCCACGGCCTGCCGGAACTGGCGGTGATCGTGACCCTGGGCAACGGCTTCATCATGACCTCGATGATCTGGACCTCGGCGGTGGCGGCGATGGTCGACGGGCGGCTGCTGCGCGCCTCGGCCTTCCTGCTGGCGGGCGCGGCGCTGTCGCTGTTCGGCATCATCCATTCGGTCGATCCGCGCGGCGGCATCTACCTGCCGTGGGCGCTGGAAGGCCTGCCGCGCGTGATCGCCTGGCAGTTCATCGGCGCGTATCTGGCCCTGGCCGCGCTGATGGCGCTGCTGTCGCTGCAGCGTCCGCCGCGGACGGACGACACCGCGGCTTGAGCGCGGCGCCGCGCGTCCTCATATTGACTTCACCCCTTTCGAATCCCGCCCCGCCATGTCCCTGCAGACCGAACTCGACGCCGTGCCCGGCGTGACCGCCCGGCCCGATGCCGCCACCCGCGACTATGTGTTCAACCACACCATGTTGCGCGTCAAGGATCCGGCCAAGTCGCTGGATTTCTACACCCGCGTGCTCGGCTACACCCTGGTGCGCAAGCGCGATTTCGCCGAGGCGCAGTTCAGCCTGTACTTCCTGGTGCTGGTGTCCGACCCGGCGCAGATCCCGGCCGAGGAGCCCGCGCGCGGCGAGTGGTTGCTGAGCCAGCGCGGCGTGCTGGAACTCACCCACAACCACGGCACCGAGCACGACGCCGCGTTCGCCTATCACCACGGCAACAGCGAGCCGCGCGGCTTCGGCCACATCTGCGTGTCGGTGCCCGACGTCGAGGCCGCGTGTGCGCGTTTCGAACGACTGGGCGTGGCGTTCCAGAAGCGCCTCAGCGACGGCCGCATGAAGGACATCGCCTTCATCAAGGATCCGGATGGCTATTGGGTCGAAATTCTGCAGCCGACCAGCCGGGTTTGATCTGCCGGCCGTTGATCCGCTCCCCCTTTGTTGATCTGTTCCCCCCTTTGAAAAAGGGGGGCTGGGGGGGATTTGCTTCTGCCCGCGCAACAGCAAATCCCCCGCGCAGCTACACCCACCTGCATCGCCCATCCTCGGCGCCGGCCCCCTTTTTCGAAGGGGGCGATGCTTCTATTCCCTCCTTTGAAAAGGGGGCCAGGGGGGATTTGCTTCTGCCCACGCAAACAGCGAATCCCCCGCGCAGCTACACCCACCTGCATCGCCCATCCTCGGCGCCGGCCCCCTTTTCCAACGGGGGCGACTTTTCAAAGTGGCGACGTTTCGCCGCCGGCCGTCCACAGCCTGAAGACCGCCGCCCACCGCGTCTCGCCAACTCTTGAAACACCCGCCCCAGCCCGCATTAACAGGTCATTCGCGGCCTTAGCGCGACACTCGCGCCGGGCCGCCACACCTTTCGGAGAACCCTCCATGCGGATGGACAAGCTCACCTCGCGTTTCCAGCAGGCGCTGGCGGACGCACAATCGCTGGCGGTCGGTCGCGACCACAGCGTGATCGAACCCGTGCACCTGCTCAGCGCCCTGCTGGATCAGAGCGGCGGCAGCACGCGGCCCCTGCTGGCGCAGGCCGGCGTCAACGTGCCGCTGCTGCGCGAACGCCTGGGCGAGGCGCTGGAAAAACTGCCCAAGGTCAGCGGCCAGGCCGGCAACGTCTCGCTGGGCAACGACCTGGCGCGGTTGCTCAATGTCACCGACAAGCTCGCGCAACAGCGCGGCGATGCCTTCATCGCCAGTGAGCTGTTCCTGCTGGCCGCGCTGGACGACGGCGGCGAAACCGGCCGCGCGCTCAAGGCCGCCGGCGCGAACAAAGCCAAGCTGGAACCGGCGATCGACAAACTGCGCGGAGGCGAGAGCGTGCAATCGGAAAACGCGGAAGAACAGCGCCAGGCGCTGGAGAAGTACTGCATCGACCTGACCGCGCGTGCCGAGTCGGGCAAGCTCGATCCGGTGGTCGGCCGCGACGAGGAAATCCGCCGCACCGTACAGGTGCTGCAGCGCCGGACCAAGAACAATCCGGTGCTGATCGGCGAACCCGGCGTCGGCAAGACCGCCATCGTCGAAGGCCTGGCCCAGCGCATCGTCAACAACGAAGTGCCCGAGGGCCTGCGCGGCAAGCGCGTGCTGTCGCTGGACATGGGCGCGCTGATCGCCGGCGCCAAGTTCCGCGGCGAGTTCGAGGAGCGCCTGAAGGCGGTGCTCAACGACCTGGCCAAGAACGAGGGCCAGGTGATCCTGTTCATCGATGAGCTGCACACCATGGTCGGCGCCGGCAAGGCCGAAGGCGCCATGGACGCCGGCAACATGCTCAAGCCCGCGCTCGCGCGCGGCGAGCTGCACTGCATCGGCGCGACCACGCTGGACGAGTACCGCAAGTACGTCGAGAAGGACGCCGCGCTGGAACGCCGCTTCCAGAAAGTGTTCGTGGGCGAGCCTTCGGTCGAGGACACCATCGCCATCCTGCGCGGCCTCAAGGAGCGCTACGCGGTCCACCACGGCGTCGAGATCACCGACCCGGCGATCGTCGCCGCGGCCACCCTCTCGCACCGCTACATCGCCGACCGCCAGCTGCCCGACAAGGCCATCGACCTGATGGACGAGGCCGCCTCGCGCATCCGCATGGAGATCGACTCCAAGCCCGAGGAGCTCGACCGCAAGGAACGCCGCCTGATCCAGCTCAAGATCCAGCGCGAGGCGCTGAAGAAGGAGAAGGACGCCGAGTCCAAGCAGCGCCTGGCCGATCTCGAAGCCGAGATCGCCACGCTGGAGCGCGACTTCAACGACCTCGAGGAAGTCTGGAAGGCCGAGAAGGCGACCCTGCAGGGCGCGACCAAGATCAAGGAACAGATCGAGCAGGCCAAGCTCGACCTGGAGGCCGCGCAGCGTCAGCAGGACTACGCGCGCATGAGCGAAATCCAGTACGGCACGCTGCCGGAGCTGGAGAAGCAGCTCAAGGCCGCGCAGGAGGCCGAGACCCAGGGCTTCAAGCTGTTGCAGGACAAGGTCACCGCCGAGGAGATCGCCGAGGTGGTCGCGCGCTGGACCGGCATCCCGGTGTCGAAGATGCTGGAAGGCGAGCGCGAGAAGCTGCTCAAGATGGAACAGGCGCTGCACCAGCGCGTGGTCGGCCAGGACGAGGCGATCCGGGTGGTGTCCGATGCCGTGCGCCGCTCGCGCGCGGGCCTGTCCGATCCCGAACGTCCCAGCGGTTCGTTCCTGTTCCTGGGCCCGACCGGCGTCGGCAAGACCGAGCTGTGCAAGGCGCTGGCCGAGTTCCTGTTCGATTCCAGCGACGCGATGGTCCGCATCGACATGAGCGAGTTCATGGAGAAGCACGCGGTCAGCCGCCTGGTCGGCGCGCCTCCGGGCTACGTCGGCTACGAAGAGGGCGGCTACCTGACCGAGGCCGTGCGCCGTCGTCCCTACAGCGTGATCCTGCTGGACGAGGTCGAGAAGGCGCATCCGGACGTGTTCAACATCCTGCTGCAGGTGCTGGACGACGGCCGCCTCACCGACGGCCAGGGCCGTACGGTGGATTTCCGCAACACCGTGATCGTGATGACCAGCAACCTGGGCTCGCAGATGATCCAGGAGCTGAGCGCCGACGACAGCGCCGAGAGCTACACCCAGATGAAGGCGGCGGTGATGGGCGTGGTGCAAGCGCACTTCCGCCCGGAGTTCATCAACCGCCTCGACGACATCGTCGTGTTCCATCCGTTGGACAAGACCCAAATCCGCGAGATCGCCAAGATCCAGATGCACGGTCTGGAGAAGCGGCTGGCCGAGCGTGGCCTCAAGCTCTCCCTGTCGGACACCGCGTTGGCGCTGATCGGCAACGTCGGTTTCGATCCGGTCTACGGCGCGCGCCCGCTCAAGCGCGCGGTGCAGCAGCAGTTGGAGAATCCGCTGGCGCAGAAGATCCTGGGCGGCGAATTCGTCAGCGGCGATACGATCCAGGTCGAGGCCGAAGCCGGGCACCTGGTGTTCCGCAAGGGCTGATCGCGAGCTAACTCGTGGCGGGCGCCGTGCCCGCCACGAGGGCATTGCGACTCAGTCGCCGCGATAGCTCACCGGGCGTCCGTTGAGCGATTGCACGGGACGGCGGTTGCCGCCAGGGAACTGCGGGCCCGAGAACAGCGCGGTGAAGGCGGCCAGCTGCTGCAGCGACGCGGTCTTGGCCGTGGCCACCACATGCCAGGACACGCCTTCGCTGCACGGCGGCGTGGTCAGCGAACCCTTGAAGCGATAGATTCGCCCAGACGGCACCAGCGCGCGCAGGTTGAAGGCGGCGACGTTGCCGTGCTCGCCTTCTTCATCGGGCAGTACCGACACGATTTTCTGCAGCTGACTGTCGACCGCTCCCTCGTCGAAGAACACGCCGACCACGGCCAACGAATTGTCGGCGGCACGATGCACCAGATGCAGCTCCAGCGGGTACTGCTCGCCGTTGAGGAAATTTTCGCTGGGCGTGTGCACGTGGAACTGCACCAGTTGATAGACCTTGCCGCCGATGCTGAGCGTGTTGCCGGCCGGCAGATTGGCCTGCACGGTGTGGCCCAGGTGTTCGATCGGGAAGGCGGTGTTGGTGGAGTAGTTGAAACTCAGTGCGGACAGGTTCGCGGTAGTCGCCCGGCCGGGGATCACGTCGATCGGAGATTGCTGGTTGCCGGCCGAGCAGGCGGAAAAGGCCGGGTCCAGCGCACTCCAGCCTTCGGTGCCGTGTTCGTAACTCCATTCGGTCGCGGCGGCCGGGGCGCTGAGCAAGAGCAACGCGAGTGCGACGGCGCGCTGCGGAAATCGCACGTTCATGTGGCGGTTCCAGGTTGGGTGGTGCGGGGGAGCGCACGACCCTAGCCATTGCCGCGTCGCAGCATCGGGCGGCGCTGGGCGCAGCGCACGATCCATCTGTGATCGCCGGCGCCTTCGGTGCCGCGCAGGCGACGAACGGTGCACGCACGCCAGCGAACCGGGCGGCCATACCACCTGTGTCGATGCAGCTTGCGGTTGCGCCGCGAGGCCGCGGCGCCGGCGTGGCGCTGCGACCTGGCGGCTCGCAAACCCGTGTTACCGCCTCAACGGTCCGGGATGCCGTACGTGGCGCCGTGCTCGTATGCGTCCGCCGTCAGCTGCAGGCTGTGCGTCACGCCTTGGTCTTGCCGACCGCCGTAGTGATAAGGCGGAATGCGAGTGACGCGGCCGTCGGCGGCGCGTTGCATGTAGCGCGTGCGCCGCGCGGTCGCGACGATCTCGTCGGGCGTCACGGCGCGGCCATGCTTGGCGATCAGCGCCTGCACGATGTCGTCGATGGCCACCATGCGGCTGCCGTTGTGGCGGTCCTGGCGCAGGTAGTCCATCAGCGCCCAATCCAGGTCGAACTCGGTCCCGCTCATAGCGCGCTCGGCGAGGCTGCCGCTTGCTTACGCGGCACGATGCCCAGCGCCTGTTCGATCTCCGCCGGGTCGAAACGCTTGCCGCCCTTGAACACCAGGTCGACCTTGCGGATGTCGCGCATGTCGGCCAACGGGTCGCCGTCGATCAGCACCAGATCGGCGAGCTTGCCCGGCGCGATCACGCCGCGGTCCTTGTCCACGCCCATCACCTGCGCCGGCGTCAGCGTCGCCAGCCGCAGCACTTCGGCATTGGGGATGCCCGCGCGCGAGTAGACCTCCAGTTCGGCGTGCAGCATGTAGCCGGCCAATGCGTCGGTGCCGGGCAGGATGGTCACGCCGGCCTCGTGCACGGCCTTGAGCAGCTGCAGCATGGTCGGCAGCGCTTGCTGGTACGCCTCTTCCTTGCCGTGCGGCGGCTTGAGCGCGCCCCAGCTCAGGTTGCGCTGCGCCTGAGGCGGGAATCGCTCGGCGACGCCGCGCAGGCCCGGCGGGGTCTTGGCGTCGGGATCGCCGCCGTACAGATCCTCGGCCAAGGCCATGGTCGGATCGAGCACGGTGTGGTGGCGCTTGAGGAAGTCGACGAACTCGCGCACTTCCGGCTTGGACGGCGGGAACTCGTGCGCGTGCTCGCCGACCTCGGTCAGGCGCGCCTTGGTGCGGGTGTCCTGCACGCGCGGGTACATGAAGTTGAGTTCGACAAACAGGAAGTGCTGCAGCTCGTCGGCGCCGGCCTCGATGAACTGCCGGGCCGACATGAAAGCCGGCACGTGCCCGCTCACGCGCAGCCCGCGCGCGTGCGCGCGGTCGGCGATCAGCGGGAACAGTTCGGGCTTGAGCGAGGAATAGGTCTTGATCTGCATGTAGCCGCGGTCGGCGTAGAAGTCGACCGCCTTGATCGCCTCCTCCGGCGTATCGACCAACATCTTGGTCGGGCCGGCGTAGGGGCCGGGACCGTCGATGAAGCCGGCCATCATCACCCGCGGGCCGACCTCGGTGCCGGCCTCGAAGCGCTTCACGCGCTCGGGGAAGGTATCGAAGTTGTTAGCCACGTCGCGCGCGCTGGTAACGCCGGCGGCGATGTCCAGCGCGCCGTCCTCGATGGACGAGTAGTGCTTGTGCACGTCCCACAGGCCCGGCATCAGGAAGCGCCCGCGCGCGTCGACGATTTCGGCGCCGGCCGGCGCCTTGAGTTGCGCGTCCGGCGCCACCCGCACGATGCGCTCGCCCTCGATCAGCACGCTGGTGCCGGCGCTGGCGCTGAGATCGCGCGGGTCGAACACGCGCGCGTTGCGGATCAGCAGCGGTCCCTGGGCGGGATGGGTGAGGCGCTGCGCAAGTTGCGCGCCCCAGGCCGCGTCGGAGCGCTCCTGCAGTTCCAACAGCTTGGGCAGCGCGTCCTGCAGCTCGGCGTCGATCACCGCGAACCAGCCCGAGGCATACAGGGTCGCGGCGGTGGAGCCGTCGGCGTGCAGCCACAGCGACTGCGGCGTGAAGTTGAGGCCGGACACGCGCTGCAACGTGAGCTTGACCGGGCCGTTCTTGCCGATCACCTCGTGCTCGCCCAGGGTTTCGATGCGGGCCTCGCCCGCGGGCAGGATCGCCAGCTTGCGCTCCGGCGCGCGCAACAGCGCGCGCGCGAGGGTGCCGCCGATTTCCGGCGCGGCCTGCAATGGCAGGAAGAAGGCTGGCGCGCTCAGCGCCTTCTCGCCTTGTTCGCTGGGATTCTTCCAACTCGCGCGGCCGGCATCGACGCGGTAGCGCTCCTCGAAGGGATTGAGCAGGTAGTCGTTGCCGCTGCCGCTGTAGTCGGCCAGGGTACCGTCGGCGTTGAGACGCCAGCGGGTCTTGCTGCGGTCGCCGCGGCCGCGGTCGGTGTAGTGGTACTCGACCTGGACGCTGCCGTCGGCGGCGGTCTCGACGATCTGCTTGCCGGCGACGTTGCCCTGCATCAGCACCACTTGTTCGCGGCGGGCGGCGAGGGCGTCGGAAATGGAAAGCGCGAGTACGGCGGGCAGGGCGAATGACAGCAGCAGCGATCCGGCTAAGCGCATGGCGGCCCTCCTTGGGCGCGGACGTCGGCACCGCGGACGGCTCCGGTCTGGCGGAGGCCGGCGCGGCTGGGTCACCCCTTATAGCCGATCCCGGGCGGCGCGAATGCGCGGCGAATGGCGAGTGGCGGTGGCCGCGCGTGCAGCGACGGCGACGACGGCCCGGAATCCCGGGCCGTCGTCGTTCGCACTGGAAGCGAATCAACTCACCACTTGTAGCCCACCTTCACGTACGCGAACGCGCCATTGAAACCGAACGGCGAGGCGGTGTTGTAGGGCAGGTAGTTGCGCGTGCCCAGCACCAGCTTGGACTCGTCCGGGTACTCGTCGAGCACGTTGTCGCCGCCGACGGTGAAGTCCCAGCTGCCGAGCTGGTAGGTCGCCGCCAGGTCCAGCGTCCACTTGGCGCTGAAGGTCTGATCCAGCAGCGGATTGGTGGCGTGCAGTTCGGTGAACTCGCCGTAGCGCGTGGCGGTGGCGTTGAAGCGCCAGTTGCCGGTCTTCCAGTCGCCGGCCAGGAAGAACTTGTCCTTGGGCGCGCCCTTGGTGATGCGGCCGATCTCGGTGCGGCCGATGCGCACCGCCGCCGGGTCGATCGCCGCCAGCCGCGCCGGATTGGGCGCGATGCGCTCGATCTCGGTCTTGGAGTAGTTGTAGCCCAGGGTCAGGTCGAAGCTGCCCGAGGCCAGCGCGAACGCCTGGGTCGCGATCAGGTCCACGCCCTGGGTCTTGGTGTCGACGGCGTTGGTGAAGTAGCGGCCGCCGCCGATGCCGGGATAGCCATTGGCCTGCAGGTAGTTGCGCACCGCGGTGCTGGTCAGGTTTTCCGACAGCAGGATGCGGTCGTCGACCTTGATGTGGTATGCGTCGACGGTGATGTACAGGCCGTCGCGCGGTTGCAGCACCAGGCCCAGGCTGTAGTTGGTGGACTCCTCGGCCTTCAGCGATTCCGAGCCCAGCGCGATCGCCGCCGGGTTGTCGACGCGGAAGGTGCCGATCTCGTAGGGCACGCCGCTGATGAAGTTGGTCGCGATCGACTGGAAGAACTGCTGCTGCAGCGACGGCGCACGGAAGCCGGTGGACGCGGTGGCGCGCAGCGCGACCTTGTCGGTGAAGGCGTAACGCGCCGACAGCTTGCCCGAGGTGGTGTCGCCGAAATCGCTGTAGCTCTCGAAGCGCGCGGCGATGCCGGCGGAGAACTTGTCGGTCAGGTCGGCCTCGACGTCGGCATAGAGCGAATAGCTGTGACGGTCGAAGTCGCCGGCATCGCTGGCGCGGAAGCCGGAGAACACCTGCGCGCCCGGAATGATCTGGCCGTTGGAGGCCGGCACGCCGCCGTTGGCGTAGGACAGCGGTTCGCCGGCGTGCTGGCTGAACTCCTCGCCGCGCCATTCCGCGCCCCAGGCGAAGGTCACTGGGTATTGCCAGCCGAAATCGACCGGACGCGCGAAGTCCAGGTTCAACACGTGCTGGGTGACTTCCAGCGCGCCGGCGTAGAACTGGGTCGGCGAGGTCGGGCCCAGGCTGCGGTTGAGCGTGTGCTCGATGTCGAAGCTCAGCTCGTTGTGGCCGTAGTTGTAGCTCAAATCGATCTGCGTGCCGCCCGCGGTTTCCGTGCGCAGGCCGACCACCGCGGCGCGGTCCTTGCTGATGTTGTGGATCTGCGGCAGGAAGCCGTTCGGATAGATCGACGGGATGTTGCGCGGGTCGGCGGCGAAGCGGAAATAGCCGTTGGAGAGCACGTCGCGCTTGCTGTAGCTGCCGAAGGAATAGAAGGTCAGATAATCGGCGACGTCGTACTCGCCGTTGTAGGACACCGCGCCCTGATCGATCTCGGGATCGCCGTAGCGCTGCTCGACCACGCCCTGGAACGGCCGCGCGCGATTGGTCTGATCCTGATGGCCGCCCTGCGCGGCCAGGTGCAGCTTGCCGTTCTCGCCCAGCTTGAAGCCGGCGTCGCCGGACAGTTGGTACTGCTCGCCGTCGCCGGCGCTGTACTGGCCGTAGCGCGCGGCCAGGCTGCCGCCGTGATCGCTGCCCTTGAGCACCACGTTGACCACACCGGCGATCGCGTCGGAGCCGTACTGCGCCGAGGCGCCGTCGCGCAGCACTTCCACGCGTTCGATCGAGGCGATCGGAATCGCGTTGAGGTCCACCGGCGAGGAGCCGCGGCCCTGGCTGCCGTTGAGGTTGATCAGGGCGGTGGTGTGGCGGCGTTTGCCGTTGACCAGCACCAGCACTTGGTCCGGCGCCAGGCCGCGCAGCTGCGCCGGACGCACCGCGTCGGTGCCGTCGGTGATCGCCGGGCGCGGAAAATTCAGCGAGGGCAGGGCGCGCGACAGCGCGGTGGCCAGTTCGACCGTGCCGGTGGCCTCCAGCGCCTCGGGCGTGATGATGTCGATCGGCGCGCTGGACTCGGCGACGGTGCGGTCGCTGACGCGGGTGCCGGTGACGATGACCTGGTCCAGGTTATGCGCCGAGGCGTCGGCGGGTGCGTCCTGGGCGTAGCCGGGAGCGGCGAGGGCGGCGAGCAGGGCGAGTGCGAGCGGACGACGGACGGCACGGAAAGCGACGGACATGGTGCGCGGCTCCTTGCGGCAGGGGGATTGGTAGCGATGTCATTTTGGTTTAACACGTTCATAACAATCGGGTCAAACGCAAAGACGCATGCAGAAATAGCCGTACGTCATGGTTTCGAACATTAGGTGTGCCATGGCGCATGCCAGCGGCATCCGCACCGCGAGCCGCAGGCCGCCGACGGGCGCCGCCCACCGCCCTCATGCCGATCCGTCATGCCGGTGCGCGGCCGCTGGGCTGCTACCATGCGCGGGCTTGAGGTGATTGCCGGCCCCGCCGGCGATTGAAACGGGAATCCGGTGCGCCGGTCGTCCGAGCGGAGAATCCTCCGTTTGGCGCGACGGCAAATCCGGAGCTGCCCCCGCAACGGTAAGTAAGACGAACGATCCGCAGCGAGCCACTGTGCGCAGGCATGGGAAGGCGCGGACCGGAGGGCTGGAGGCCCTCGCTTGCAAGCCCGGAGACCGGCCTGAGGCTGACCCGACACGCGGTGGGCGCTGTCATGGGGCTGCCTGCGTCCGCGCGTCGCCGCCTCGTCCTCTCCCCCTGCGTGTCTCCGACCCATCGTTGTCCGCGCGGGTAGGCGCGGGCCAGGAGCCATGCTTTGAATTTCCCCGTTTTCCCGCTTCGCCGCACCGCGCTGGCGACGGCGCTGCTGTCTGTCGCCGCCCCGCTGTGGGCCGCCGATGCCGCCACCGACCTGGACCAGGTCGTGGTCACCGCCACCCGCACCGCGCAGACCCAGGACGCGACCCTGGCCTCGGTCACCGTGATCGACCGCGAGGACATCGAACGGCTGCAGCCGCTCAACCTGCCCGACCTGCTGCGCGGCACGCCCGGCCTGTCGATGGCCAACAACGGCGGCCCCGGCAAGCAGACGTCCTTGTTCCTGCGCGGCACCGAATCCGACCACGTGCTGGTGCTGATCGACGGCATCAAGATCGGTTCGGCCACCAGCGGCGGCGCCTCGCTGCAGGACATACCGGTCGAGCAGATCGAGCGCATCGAGATCGTGCGCGGTCCGTTCTCCAGCCTCTACGGCTCCGAGGCGCTGGGCGGCGTGATCCAGATTTTCACCCGTCGTCCGCAGGGCGCGTTCGCGCCGCACGCCAGCGCCTCGATCGGCAGCTGGCAGACGCGCCGCGGCACGCTCGGCGTGGGCGGTAAAAGCGGCAACGGCTGGTACTCGATCAACGCCGCCAGCGAAGACACCGACGGCATCAACGCCTGCCGCGGCAAGCCCTCGCCGGGCGGCGCGGGCTGCTTCACCAACTCGCCCGACCGCGACGGCTACCGCAACCTGTCGCTGACCGCGCAAGGCGGTTACCGCTTCAGCGACGCTTGGGACGCCGAGGCGCGCGTGTTCCGCGCGCAAGGCCGCAACGAGTACGACGGCAGCACCAACAACCAGGCCGACACTGTGCAGCAGGTCGCAGGCGGCCGCCTGCGCTACGCGCCCAGCGAACGCGCGACGCTGACGCTCAACCTGGGCCGCAGCAGCGACCTCAGCGACACCTATCGCAACGGCGTCTACTCCAGCACCTTCAACACGCGCCGCAAGCTGGGCTCGCTGCAGGGCGATTTCGGCCTGGCCGGCGGTCTGCTCAGCCTGGGCTACGACTGGCAGCAGGACGAAATCGAGAGCAGCACGGTCTACGCGCGCGACCATCGCATCAACCGTGGGCTGTTCGGCCAATACCAGCGCGATTTCGGCGCCCATTCGCTGCAGGCCAGCCTGCGCCGCGACGACGACAGCCAGTTCGGCGGCCAGACCACCGGCAGCGCGCTGTGGGGCTGGAACCTCAGCGAACAGCTGCGCCTGACCGCCAGTTACGGCACCGCGTTCAAGGCCCCGACCTTCAACGAGCTGTACTTCCCCGGTTTCGGCAACGCCGCGCTCAAGCCGGAGGAATCGCGCAGCTTCGAACTCGGCCTGCGCGGCGAGCAGAGCTGGGGCGGCTGGTCGCTCAACGCCTACGAAACCCGCGTCGACGAATTGATCGCGTTCGACGCGTCGATCGGTCTGCCGGGCAACATCGATCGTGCGTTGATCCAGGGCGTCGAGGCATCGGTCGATACCACCTTGGCCGGCTGGGACCTGCGCGCCAGCGCGACCTGGCTGGATCCGCGCAACGACAGCCGCGGCGCCAGCCGCGACAAGATCCTGCCGCGTCGCGCGCGCGAAAGCGGACGCGTCGATGCCGATCGCCGGTTCGGCCGTTTCAGTCTCGGCGGCAGCGTCTACATCGCCGGCCAGCGCTACGACGATCTGGCCAACACCCGCCGCCTCGACGGCTACGCCACCAGCGATCTGCGCCTGGGCTTCCGCTTCAACGATGCCTGGAGCCTGCAGCTGGCGGCCAACAACGTGTTCAACCAGCGCTACGAGACCGCGAGCTACTACAACCAGCCCGGCCGCAACTACCTGCTGACCCTGCGTTACCGCGCGGCGAACTGATCGCCGCGTTCCCGCCACCGACCCGTCCACGAGGCCGCCGATGAATCCGCCCAGCCGACCCGTCTACTACAGCCTGTTCACCGCGCTCGCCGCGATGATGGTCGCCACCCGCTTCCATCACTTCGGCGACGCGCTGCATCTGCCCGATGCGTCGATGGCGGTGTTCTTCCTCGGCGGCCTGTGGCTGCGCAAGCACCTGGGTTTCGTCGCCTATCTGGTCATGGCGGTGGCGATCGACTGGATCGCGATCCAGGCCCAGGGCAAGAGCTTCTTCGAGCACTACTGCGTGACCCCGTCGTACGCCTTCCTGCTGCTGGCGTACGCGGCCCTGTGGTACGGCGGGCGTTGGTACGCGCCGCGTCTGCGGGCCACGCCGCGCGCATGGTTCGGCGCGCTGGGCGTGGGCCTGGCGGCGGCGACGGTGTCGTTCTTGATTTCCAACGGTGCCTTCTACTGGCTGGGCGGGCGCTACGAAGACCCTCATCTGAGCCAGTACCTGGCCCGCGTGTGGCAGTGGGGCCCGCTGTTCGTGCGCACCACCCTGAGCTACATCGCCGTGGGCCTGATCGCCTACGCCTTGATCGCGCGCGTCGCCTCGACGCGCGTCGCCCCGAACGCCGCGCAAGCCTGAAGGACGCCGACCATGACCGCTACCGTCTCTCCCTCCCTGCCGCTGCAATCGCCGCGCCTGCAGATCGTCGTCGGCGTCGCGCTGGCCGCGCTGATGATCGCCACGCGCGGCCAGCACTTCGCCACCATCGACCGCCTGCCCAGCGCGTCGTGGGCGATCTTCTTCCTCGCCGGCGCGCTGCTGCGTCCGATGTGGATGCTGCCGCTGCTGTTCGTGTTGGCCTCGTTGTTGGACATCGTCAGCTTGGCTTCGGGCACGATCGGCGACTGGTGCCTGTCGCCCGCGTACTGGGCGCTGGCGCCGGCCTATGCGGGCTTGTGGTTGGCCGGCCATTTCTATGCGCGCATCCACCAGGATCGCTGGGCGACGCTGCCGCGTCTGGCGGCGGTGCTGGCGGTCGCGGCCTTGCTGACCTACGTGTTTTCCGGCGGCGGCTTCTATTTCTTCTCCGGACGTTATCCGGACCCGACCCTGACCGGCTTCGCGGCACGCATCGCCCAGTACTATCCGCGTAACCTGGGCACGCTGGCCGGCTACGTCGGCGTCGCGTTCGCGCTGCTGGCGGGGGCGCGCGCGCTGACCGCGGTCCGCGCCGCCCAGCAAGGAGCCCGCGCATGAACGATACGGTCCCGTCGCAGGAAGCGCGCCATCGCGAGCGCATGCAGCGCAAGAAGGAACTGGTGGACCGCAAGATCGCGCGCGCCACCATCGAGCGCGGCGTGCTGGTGGTGAACACCGGCAACGGCAAGGGCAAGAGTTCTTCCGGTTTCGGCATGCTCGCCCGCTCGCTGGGGCACGGCTTCCGCTGCGGCGTGGTGCAGTTCATCAAGGGCAGCTTCTCGACCGGCGAGGAGGCGTTCTTCCGCCGCTTCGAGGGCGACCAGCTCGCGTATCACGTGATGGGCGAGGGCTTCACCTGGGAAACCCAGGACAAGGCGCGCGACATCGCCGCCGCGCAGGCGGCCTGGGCCAAGGCCGCGGCGATGCTGGCCGATGCGTCCTGCGATTTCGTCTTGCTGGACGAGCTCAACATCGCGCTCGCGCACCGCTACGTCGAACTGGACGCGGTGCTGGCCGCGGTGGCCGCGCGCCCGCCGTTGCAGCACGTGGTCATCACCGGCCGCGGCGCGCCCGACCGCCTGATCGAGGCCGCCGACACGGTGACCGAGATGCGGGTGGTGAAGCATGCGTTCCAGGCCGGCATCAAGGCGCAGAAGGGTGTGGAGCTGTGAGGCCGTGAGCGGCGCGCTTCGCCATTGCCCGGCGCTGCTGGTATCGGCGCCGGCCTCGGGCCAGGGCAAGACCAGTGTGACCGCCGCGCTGGCGCGCTGGCATGCGCGCCAGGGGCGGCGGGTGCGGGTGTTCAAGACCGGGCCGGACTTTCTCGATCCGATGGTGCACGAGCGCGCCAGCGGCGCGCCGGCCTATCAGCTCGATCTGTGGATGTGCGGCGAGGACGAGGTACGCGCGCGCCTGTACGAGGCCGCGGGCGAGGCCGACCTGATCCTCATCGAAGGCGTGATGGGCCTGTACGACGGCCAGCCCTCCAGCGCCGATCTGGCGCTGACGCTGGGTGTGCCGGTGCTGACGGTCATCGACGGATCCGCGATGGCGCAGACCTTCGGCGCGCTGGCGCTGGGCCTGGCGCGTTATCGCGAAGGTCTGCAGGTCTACGGCGTGGCGGCCAACCGCATCGGCAGCGCCTATCACGCGCAATTGCTGCGCGAGAGCCTGCCGGCCCCGCTGCAGTGGCTGGGCGCGCTGCCGCGCGATCCGACGCTGGCCTTGCCGGAGCGGCATCTGGGGTTGGTGGCGGCGGGCGAACTCGGCGATCTGGACGCGCGCCTGGATGCGCTGGCCGACGCCTGGGCCACGCACGCCGACGCCGCGCTGCCGGCGCCGGTCGCGTTCGCACCGGTCGCGCGCGCGGCGACGGCGAACTTGCCGCGCGGGCATCGCATCGCGATCGCGCGCGATGCCGCGTTCTGTTTCCTGTATCCGGCCAATCTGGATCTGTTGCGGCGCGCCGGTGCGGAGCTGCGCTACTTCTCGCCCTTGGCTGGCGATTCCTTACCCGATTGCGACGCGGTGTGGCTGCCCGGCGGCTATCCGGAACTGCACCTGCAGGCGCTGTCGCGCAACGAGCCTTTGCGCGATGCGCTGCGTGCGCATCGCGACGCCGGCAAGCCTTTGCTGGCCGAATGCGGCGGCCTGCTGTACTTGCTGGACGCGCTGGCCGACAAGGACGGCACGCGCGCGGACATGGCGGGCCTGCTAGCCGGCAGCGCTGCGTTGCAACCTCGACTGTCCGGCCTGGGCATGCAGTCGGTGGAACTGCCCGAAGGCGAATTGCGCGGGCACACCTTCCATTACGCACGCGCCGAGATCCGGGCCGAGCCGATCGCGCAGGCGCGCAATCCCAACGGCGGACCCAGCCGCGAGGCGGTGTATCGCGATCGCCGCATGACCGCGAGCTTCGTCCACTTCTATTTCCCGTCGAATCCGTCGGCGGCCTTGCGCCTGCTGCAGGCATGAGCGTCGTCGCCGCCGTCGCCGCGATGTGGGCCGCGTTCGTTCTGGATCGCCTGCTGGGCGAGCCGCGGCGCGCGCACCCGCTGGTCGGTTTCGGCCGCTACGCGCAGGCGATCGAGCGGCGTTGGCACTGCGACGACCGCGCGCGCGGCGTGGCGGCGTGGATGCTGGCGGTGCTGCCGCTCACGTTGCTCGCCGCCGCCGTGCAGTGGGCGGCCTGGCGCTGTTCGCCCTGGCTGGCCGCGAGCTATGCGGCGGGCGTCCTGTATCTGTGCGTCGGCCTGCGCAGCCTGGGCGAGCATGCCGAGCCGGTGGCCCGCGCCTTGCGCGCGCACGACCTGGACGCCGCGCGTGCCGCGGTCGGGCGCATCGTCAGCCGCGATACTCAGGCGCTGGACGCTGAGCGCGTGGCGGCGGCCGCGACCGAATCGGTGCTGGAGAACGGCAACGACGCGGTGTTCGGCGCCTTGTTCTGGTTCGCCTTGCTCGGCCCGGCGGGCGCGGTGCTGTACCGGCTGGCCAACACCTTGGACGCGATGTGGGGCTATCGCACGCCGCGTTACCAGCGCTACGGCTGGGCGGCCGCGCGCATCGACGACGTGCTCAATTATCTGCCGGCGCGGCTGACCGCGCTGACCTATGCCGTGCTCGGCAATGCCGCCGCGGCGCTGCGCTGCTGGCGCCGACAGGCGCCGGCATGGGACAGCCCCAACGCCGGCCCGGTGATGGCCGCGGGCGCCGGCGCGCTGCGCGTGCGCCTGGGCGGCGCGGCGCCGTATCACGGCGTGTGGGAGCCGCGTCCTTGGCTGGGCGAGGGTGCCGCGCCGGATGCCGACGCCATCGTGCGTGCGCAGTCGCTGGTCCGGCGCGGCGTGTGGCTGTGGCTGACAGCATTCACCCTGGTCGCGATGGTGGTGATTTATGTTCGATTCGACTGAACGCGCACGCGCGTCGCGACTGGGATTCGCCGGAGCGCGCTCGCATGCTTGAGCACGGCGGTCGCCTGCTGCGTGCGGCGCAACGCTACGGCATCGCGCCGGCCGACTGGCTGGACCTGTCGACCGGCATCAATCCCGAATCCTGGCCGCTGCCGTCGATACCCGCGCGCGCCTGGCACCGCCTGCCCGAGGACGACGACGGTCTGCATGCGGCGGCGCGCGACTATTACGGCGCGCCCGATCTGCTCGCCGTCGCCGGTTCGCAGGCCGCGATCCAGGCCTTGCCTGGCTTGCGCGCGCCTTCGCGCGTGGGCGTGTTGGCGCCCGGCTATGCCGAGCATGCGCATGCCTGGCGTCAGGCCGGTCACGCGGTCGAGTTGCGCGCGTCGTCGGATTTGTTGGCGCAGGCAGAGCGCTACGACGTCGTGGTGCTGATTCATCCCAACAATCCGGGCGGCGAACGTTACGAGCACGCCGTGTTGCTCGACCTGCACGCGCGGCTCGCCGCACGCGGCGGCTGGCTGCTGATCGACGAGGCTTTCATGGACGCGACGCCGGACGCCAGCCTCTGCGCCGAGACCGCGCGCCCCGGCCTGATCGTGCTGCGTTCGGTCGGCAAGTTCTTCGGCCTGGCCGGCGCGCGCGCGGGTTTCGTCTGCGCCGAACCGGTTTTGTTGGGCACGCTGCGCGAGCGCCTGGGGCCGTGGACCTTGAGCGGGCCGACGCGACACGCGGTACGACTGGCCCTGGCCGATCGCGACTGGCAGGCGCGCACGCGCACGCGACTGCGCGCGCAAGGCGAACGTCTGGCGGCCCTGCTCGGCGCGCACGGACGCACGCCCACCGCGGGCTGCGCCTTTTTCCAGTGGCATCGCTGCGACGATGCACCCGCCTTGCACAAGGCATTGGCGCGGCGCGGCATCCTCACCCGCCTGTTCGACGCGCCGGCCAGCGTGCGTTTCGGCTTGCCCGGCGACGATGCGGCCTATGCGCGCCTGGATGCGGCGTTGGCCGAAATCGGCAGCGAACGGAGCCCGGCATGAGCGCGCGCGTGCTGATGGTGCAGGGCTGCACCTCCGATGCCGGCAAGAGCGCTCTGGTCACCGCGCTGTGCCGCTGGCTGCGTCGGCACGGCGTGCGCGTCGCGCCGTTCAAGCCGCAGAACATGGCCCTGAACTCGGCCGTCACCGCCGACGGCGGCGAGATCGGCCGGGCCCAGGCGGTGCAGGCGCAGGCGGCCGGGCTGGCGCCGCACACCGATTTCAATCCGGTGCTGCTCAAACCCAACAGCGACACCGGCGCGCAGGTGATCCTGCACGGCCGCGCCGTCGCCAACATGGACGCGCGCGGCTACCACGACTACAAGCGCGTGGCGATGCAGGCGGTGCTGGCCTCGCACGCGCGTCTGGTCGCCGGCTTCGACGCGGTGATCGTCGAGGGAGCCGGCAGCCCGGCCGAGATCAACCTGCGCGCCGGCGACGTCGCCAACATGGGCTATGCCGAAGCGGTGGATTGCCCGGTGGTGTTGATCGCCGACATCGACCGTGGCGGGGTGTTCGCGCACCTGGTCGGCACCCTGGCGCTGCTGTCGGACAGCGAACGCGCGCGCGTGGCCGGCTTCGTGATCAACCGCTTCCGCGGCGACATCGCCTTGCTGCAACCCGGCCTGGACTGGCTGGAACGCGAGACCGGCAAGCCGGTGCTGGGCGTGCTGCCTTACCTGCAAGGTCTGCATCTGGACGCCGAGGATGCTTTGCCGCGTGGGCGCGAGCACAAGACCGGCGCGCGTCTGCGCGTGGCGGTGCCGGCGCTGCCGCGCATCAGCAATCACACCGATTTCGATCCGCTGCGAGCGCATCCGCAGGTCGATCTGCTGTATGTCGGCCCGAGCGAAACGCCGCCGGCCTGCGATCTGATCGTGCTGCCGGGCTCCAAGTCCACGCGCGCCGACCTGGCCTGGTTGCGCGCGAACGGCTGGGAAGCGGCGATCGCGCGCCACCTGCGCTACGGCGGCAAGCTGATCGGCATCTGCGGCGGCCTGCAGATGCTGGGACGCGCGGTGCACGATCCGCTCGGCATCGAGGGCGCGCCCGGTTCCAGCGCGGGCCTGGGTTGGCTGGACCTGGAGACCACGCTGGAACCCGACAAACAACTGCGCAACGTCGCCGGCCGGCTGAGGCTGGACGACGCGCCGGTGCGCGGCTACGAAATCCACTGCGGCCTCAGCCAGGGCCCAGCCTTGGCGCGTGCGACCGCGCGGTTGGACGACGGCCGCCACGACGGCGCGTATTCCGAGGACGGGCAGGTGTTCGCGACCTACCTGCACGGCCTGTTCGACGAGCCCGCCGCCTTGGCCGCCTTGCTGCGCTGGGCCGGACTGGATCGGGCCGAGACGCTGGACATGCACGCGTTGCGTGAGTCCGGTATCGACCGCCTCGCCGATGCCGTCGAGGCTCATTTGGACACCGGCCGCCTGGCCGCCTTGCTCGGCCTGCCGGCCGCCACCGGAGTCTCGGCATGCGTACCCTGATCCTCGGCGGCGCGCGCTCGGGCAAGAGCGCCTTGGCCGAACGGCTGGCCGCGCGCCAGGCGGACGTGGTGTACATCGCCACCGCGCAGGCGCGCGACGGCGAGATGGCCGCGCGCGTGGCCCACCATCGCCAGCGCCGCCCCGCGCAGTGGCGCACGATCGAGGAGCCGCTGGCATTGGCCGCCGCGCTGCGCGAACACGCGCGCGACGGCCGCTGCGTGCTGGTCGACTGTCTCACGCTCTGGCTGAGCAATCTGCTGGACGAACAACGCGCCGTCGAGGATTGGCCGCGCGAACGCGACGACCTGCTGCGCACGCTGCCGACGTTGCCCGGCGAGATCGTCCTGGTCAGCAACGAGGTCGGCCTGGGCGTGGTGCCGCTGGGCGAACTCACGCGGCGCTTCGTCGACGAAGCCGGCCGCCTGCACCAACACCTGGCCGCGCCCTGCGAGCGCGTGCTGTTCGTCGCCGCGGGCCTGCCGCTGGCGCTCAAAGGAGAACTGCCTTGAACGATGCCGCCGCCGCGCCGCCGCTGCGCGACTGGACCCTGGACGCTTGCGTCGCCCCCGATGCGGAGTGCGAAGCGCAGGCGCTGGCGCGCCAGGCGCAACTGACCAAGCCGCCGGGTTCGCTGGGCGCGCTGGAGACCATCGCGGTGCGATTGGCGGCGTTACAGCGCAACGCGTTGCCCAGCGTCGACCGGGTCTGGATCAGCGTATTCGCGGCCGATCATGGCGTGGCCGAGGAGGGCGTGTCGGCGTTTCCGCAAGCGGTGACCGGCGAAATGGTGCGCAACTTCGCCGGCGGCGGCGCCGCGATCAGCGTGCTCGCGCGCGCCTTGGACGCGCAACTGGACGTGGTCAACCTGGGCACGGTCAACGATCCCGGCGACATCGGCGGCGTGCGCCGCGCGATCGTCGCGCCCAGCAGCGCGAATTTCTGCGCACAAGCGGCGATGAGCGCCGCGCAACTGCAGGCGGCGCTGGACGCCGGCGCCGACAGCGTGCGGCTGGCGCGTGCCGACGGCGCCCAGCTCTACATCGGCGGCGAGATGGGCATCGCCAACACCACCGCCGCGACCGCGCTGGCCTGCGCCTTGCTCGCACGCGCGCCCACCGAACTGGCCGGTGCCGGCACCGGACTGGACGCGGCCGGCATCGCCCACAAAGTCGCGGTGATCGAACGCGCCCTGGCCCTGCACGCCGACGCGGGCAACGCGCGCGAACAACTGCGGCGCCTGGGCGGTTTCGAGATCGCCGCACTGACCGGTGCCTGCATCGCCGCGGCCCAGGCCGGTCTGCCGGTGTTGGTCGACGGCTACATCGCCACCGTCGCCGCGCTGGCCGCGGTGCGGATCAATCCCGGCGTGCGTCAGTGGCTGCTGTTCGCGCACCGCTCGCACGAACGCGGTCACGGCGTATTGCTGCAGGCGCTGGACGCGCAGCCGCTGCTGGACTTGGGCATGCGCCTGGGCGAGGCCAGCGGCGCCGCCGCCGCGGTGCCGTTGCTGCGACTGGCCTGCGCGTTGCACGGCGGCATGGCCACCTTCGCCCAGGCCGGCGTGTCGGAACGCGCATGACGGCGACGGTCATCGACCTGCTGCGGCACGGCGACACCGGCCAGCGCAGCTACCGCGGCCGGCTCGACGATGCGCTGCTCGATGTCGGCTGGGCGCAACTGCGCGCCGCGGTGGCCGGCCGCGAGTGGGATGCGGTGATCTCGTCGCCGTTGCGGCGCTGCGCCGATTTCGCCCAGGAGCTGGCGCAGGCGCGTGGCCTGCCGCTGCACTTCGACGCGCGCCTGGTCGAATACGATTTCGGACAGTGGCAGGGCGTGCCGATCGAGACCTTGGCCGAGCAGCAGGGCGAGGCGCTGGGTCGGTTCTGGGCGGATCCGGTTGCGCATCCGCCGCCGGGCGCGGAGACTTTCGCCGCGTTCGGTGCGCGTCTGATCGCGGCCCTGGACGAGGCGGCCGCGGCCTGGCCGGCACGACGCGTACTGGTGGTCACGCACGGCGGCGCGATCCGCTTGTTGCGCTGCCTGTACGAGGGACGCGGCTACGGCGACATGGCCGGCATCGACGTCGCGCATGCCTCGCTGCACCGCATGGATTGGAGCGGCGGCATGCGCCGCGCCGCCTTGGCCTGATGCGCGCGCTGCTGCACGCGATCGGTTTCCTGACCCGCGTGCCGGTGCCGGCCTCGGCGTTCGGCGACGCGCGCGCGCAGTCGCGTTCGCTGGTCTGGTATCCCTGGGTCGGTGCGCTGCTCGGCGCGCTGCTGTGCGCGCTGGCCTGGGCGCTGCAGTCGGCGCCGCCGCTGCTGGCCGCGGCATTGCTGCTGCTGGCGTGGGTGCTGCTGACCGGCGCGCTGCACCTGGACGGGCTGGCCGACAGCGCCGATGCCTGGATCGGCGGCATGGGCGCGACCCCGGAAGCGCGCCGCGAACGCACCTTGGACATCATGAAAGACCCGCGCAGCGGCCCGGCCGGCGTGGTCGCGTTGGTGCTGGCGCTGCTGCTGAAATTCGCCGCGCTGGCCAGCTTGCCCGCGCCGGCCTGGTGGGCCCTGCTGTTGGCGCCGACGCTGGCGCGCGCGACGCTGACGCTGGCGTTCCTCAGCACGCCCTACGTGCGCAGCGGCGGCCTCGGCAGCGGCCTGGTCGCGGTACCTCGCGCGGCGGCGATCGCCAGTTTGCTGGTCGCTGCCGCCGCCTGTGCGCTCGCGGGTTGGCGCGGCGGCTTGGCCGTCGTGGTCGCGCTGTCGCTCTTTGCGCTGTGGCGTCGCGCCTGCATGCGCCGCCTGCAGGGCATGACCGGCGACACCTGCGGCGCCCTGGCCGAGATGGTCGAAGCGGCGGTGCTGGTGAGTCTGGCGCTGAGCCACTGAGCGGCGCGAGAGCGCAAGATGGGAACCGCCGCCGGCGCGGGCGACCGACATGCTGGCGACGACGCCCGAACCAGGACCCGCCCCATGGCCTTCGTCGACGACTCCGACCGTCCCGCGCCTGCCGCCGATCGCGTGCGCGCCGACACCCGCGAAAGCTATCGGCGCCGCATCGAACGCGCGGTGGCCTTGATCGAGTGCGCGATCGTGCACGGCGAGGAACCGCCCGAGCTTTCGCGCCTGGCCGAAGCGGCCGCGTTCTCGCCGTACCATTTCCATCGCATCTATCGCGCCATGACCGGCGAAACCAGCGGCCAGACCGTGGCCCGGCTGCGCTTGCTGCAAAGCCTGCGTCTGCTCGCGGGCGCCGCCGGCAGCATCACCGACACCGCGCTCGCGGTCGGCTATCAGACGCCGCAGGCGTTCAGCCGCGCGTTCCGCCAGGGCCTGGGCGGAACGCCCAGCGAACTGCGCGCCGAGCCCGAACGCCTGCGCCGCGAGATCGAGCGTCTCGCGCGCCCGCCGGGCGCCGCGGACAGCGGCGCGCCGCTGCAGGTCGAGGTGGTCGATGTCGACCCGGTGCAGGTGCTGGCCTTGCGCGTAAACGGTGGCTACCCGCAGCAGAACCACGGCTACGTGCGCCTGTTCGGCTGGGCGGCCGAGCGCGAACGCATGGAACAGCTCTGCGGCTTATACGGCGTGCCTTGGGACGATCGCCGCGATGTGCCCGCGCCGGACTGCGCCTTCGACTGCATGATCGCCTTGGACGCGCCGTTCGAAGTCGACGGCGACGAATTCCGCCGCGAGATCCTCGGCGGCGGCCGCTATGCGCGGCTGCGCCATGTCGGCCCCTTCGACGGCCTGGAGGCGCTCACCGACGCGCTGCTCGCGCAGTGGCTGCCCGACAGCGGCGAGCGCCTGCGCGATGCGCCGCTGCATCACCACTACCTGGACGATCCCGACGAAACGCCGGCGGCGCTGCTGCGCACCGACATCTTTCTGCCGTTGCGCGATCGCGAGGTTGCGTAGGCGAGGGCGACTTGTGTGGGGCGGCCTGGGTTGCGGTCGCGAGCTTCAATTGCGACATGGGTTCGCGACCGAGCAGCGATGCGACGCAATCGCTACCTGCAGGAGCGGCGGGAGCCGCGACCGTGAATCCCGGCGACCGCGTCAGTTCGGTTCTGACGACGTCCACATTCCGGCGTCGCGCTCTCTAGCTCCCTCCTTTGACAAAGGAGGGTTGGGGAGGATTTGCTCTTGCTGTTGTTTCTGCTTCTTCTGACCGAAGGTCAAAGGCTTCCGCCTGCTGCGCATGCGGGTCACTTTCTCTTGCTAGCCCAAGAGAAAGTAACCAAAGAGAAGGGCTAGCGTGACCAAACCTCCCGTACGAGCGCGGAGCTTGCGCCGGGATTTTTCGATAGGACATCCCTGTCCTATCGAAAAACGGCGCGCGTCCTGCGCGCCGCCCTTCGGGTCTACGACTGGTCGTGTGAGTGCGGTGCTTTTGGATTCCAATGCCGCGGCAACCGCAACCGCAACCGCAACCGCAACCGCAACCGCAACCGCAACCGCAACCGCAGCGGCAACGCTGGCGCTGCCGTCGGTGGCTTGCAGCCTTGGGAGGCGGCGCTGCGCAGCGGTCGGCTCAGGCCCCGACCGCGTCCAGCCGTGCTTCGAGTTCGGCGATACGCGCTTCCAGCGCGGCGACGCGCTCGCTCAAGGGCGAGCCGGCGCTGCCGCGGTGGTCGTCGTCGGCGTCGCCGCCGGCGACGGCGTTCCAGACCGGCTCGCCGCTGAGCAGGTGGCCATAGCGGTCCTCGCGCTGGCCGCTCTGACGGCCCAGCAGCCGCACCAGCGGCGGCGAATGCTGGGCCAGGCGCTCCAGCGCGTACTGGACGTCGCCGACGTTGTCGAACTTGGCCATGCGCTCGCTGCGCGTCAGCAGTTCGTTCAAGGTCTGCGGGCCGCGCAGCATCAGCAGCGCCAGCAGCGCGGTCTGCGGCCGGGTCAGATCGAGCAGGGCGCCGGCACGATGGGCATAGCGCTCCGAGCGGCCGGTGTGTTGCGACTTCACCCAGCCGCGCGGTTCCAGCCGGCGCAGCACGTTGCCGACTTCGCCTTGCTCCAGCTGCATCGTCGGCTCGCGCGCGGTCTTCTGGTTGCAGGCCACGACGATCGCGTTGAGGGTCAGCGGATAGACGTCGGGCGTGGTCGCTTCCTTCTCGATCAGGCAGCCGATGATGCGGGCCTCGACCGCGTTGAGCAGCGGTTCGGGCGCGCCGTCGGCGTCGCTGGCGGGAGTGGGGCGGTCGGTATCGCTCATGGTCGCTCGCTGGGGGTTCGGGCCGCGCTCAGGTGAGCGCGGTGGAGGGCGGCAGGTGGCGTGCGCCGCGATAGACGGGCGCGGCCAGCACCATTTCGGCCAGGCTGTGCGCGAGCTCGCGCTCGGCCATCACCGCGCCGTCGGCGCCGTGCTCGATCAGGTGGCGCACTTCGTTGTCGCTGTGGGCGCGCGCGACGATGCTCAGATCGGGCTTGATCGCGCGCAGCTTGGCGATGATCTCGCCGGCTTCCAGCGCCTGCGGGATCGCCAGCATCACCGTGGTCGCGCGCTCGGGCACGGCCTCGCGCAGCACGCGTTCGTTGACCGCGTTGCCCAGGATCGCCGGCAGGCCGGCGGCGCGCGCCTTGGCGATCAGGCTGTCCTCGCCGTCGATGACCACCACCGGCACCTGGCGTTCGGTCAGCAGGCGCGCCAGCTCGCTGCCGACGCGGCCGTAGCCGATCAGGATCACGTGGCCGGCGATGTCGGCCGGCACGGTCGGCTGCACCGGATCGGTCTTGGCTTCCTGCAGCGCGGCCGCTTCGCGCGCCTGCTTGCGGTCCAGCCAGGCGAACAGCAGCGGATTGACCACGATCGACAGCAGCGCGCCGGCCAGGATCAGGTCCTGGCCCTCCGGCGGCAGAATTTCCAACTGCAGGCCGAGGCCGGCGAGGATGAAGGAGAACTCGCCGATCTGGGCCAGGCTGGCCGAGATCATCAGCGCGGTGGAATTGGGTTTGCCGAACGCGCGCACGATGGCGTAGGCGGCGATCGATTTGCCCAGCACGATGATGGCGAAGGTGGCCACCACTTCCAGCGGCTTCTCGACCAGGATCATCGGGTTGAACAGCATGCCCACCGAGACGAAGAACAGCACCGCGAACGCGTCGCGCAGCGGCAGGGTCTCGTTGGCGGCCTGGTGGCTGAACTCGGATTCGTTGAGCAGCATGCCGGCGAAGAACGCGCCCAGCGCGAACGACACGCCGAACAGCTCGGCCGAGCCGAACGCCACGCCCAGCGCGATCGCCAGCACGCACAGGGTGAACAGTTCGCGCGAGCCGGTGCCGGCGACGCGTTCGAGGATCCAGGGAATGACGCGGCGGCCGACGATCAGCATCACCGCGACGAAGGCGCCGACCTTGGCCAGGGTCTTGAACAGCGCCGCCCAGACCTCGCTGGGGTCGCCGGCCTCGCCCTTGAGCAGCCCGGCCAGCGCCGGCAGCAGCACCAGCGCCAGCACCATCGCCAGGTCCTCGACGATCAGCCAGCCCACCGCGATCCGGCCCTTGGCGGTTTCCACCAGGCGCCGTTCCTCCAGCGCGCGCAGCAGCACCACCGTACTGGCCACCGACAGGGCCAGGCCGAACACCAGGCCGGCGCCGTGCGACCAGCCCAGGAATCGCGCCAGGCCCCAGCCCATCAGCGCCGCGGCGCCGATCTGCACCACCGCGCCGGGCAGGGCGATGGCTTTCACCGCCAGCAGGTCGCGCATCGAGAAATGCAGGCCGACGCCGAACATCAGCAGGATCACGCCGATCTCGGCCAGCTGCGGCGCCAGGGTCTGGTCGCCGACGAAGCCGGGCGTGAACGGCCCGGCGATGATGCCCGCGATCAAATAGCCCACCAGCGGCGACAACCGCAGGCGTTGCGCCAGCGCGCCGAAGACGAACGCCAGCACGAAACCGGCGACGAGGATCGCGATCAGGGAGGTGTGATGCATCGGATCTCCATGTCGTGTCGGCCTCCAAGAATGTGGGCCGCCCCCCGCCGATGCAAGTCGCCGAGTCCGGTTCGAAGGGCTCCAAGCGGCATTGCGTGGCCGAAATCGCCTGAAATTTCGTGCCTGAACGCCGATCCGGCATGCCTTGCCGCCTGTCGGCGAACAGTCTGGCCGCGGTCTGCGACCGCGGCGCGACAGCGCCCGCGGACAGCCGGCTCGGCCCGGAGCGCGGATCGGATGCGATCGCCGCGGGCGGCACGCGCCTCCGGCCCGTTACACTATGCGCATGATTGCTTTCCGTGATTTCGCCCTCCGGCGCGGCGAACGCCTGCTCCTGTCCAAAGTCGACCTGACCCTGCAAGCGGGTTGGCGCATCGGCGTGATCGGCCGTAACGGCACCGGCAAGTCCTCGCTGTTCGCGGCGATCCAGGGCGAGCTGGAGTCCGACCTGGGCAACCTGGACATGCCCGCGCGCGTGCGCATGGCCAGCGTGGCCCAGGAAACCCCGGCCCTGGACGACCCGGCGCTGGACTTCGTCCTGTCCGGCGACGCCAACGTGTACTCGGTGTTGATGGCCGAACGCGCCGCGGTCGAGCGCGAGGACTGGGAGGCCGTGGCCGAGGCCCATCACCGGCTGGAAGAGCTCAACGGCTACGACGCCACCGCGCGCGCCGGCAAGCTGCTGCACGGCCTGGGCTTCTCGCCGGACACCCACGAGCGCGCGGTCAAGGAGTTCTCCGGCGGCTGGCGCGTGCGCCTGAACCTGGCGCGCGCGCTGATGACGCCGTCGGACCTGTTGCTGCTGGACGAGCCCACCAACCACCTCGACCTCGACGCGGTGCTGTGGCTGGAGCAGTGGCTGCTCAAGTATCCGGGCACCCTGATGCTGATCTCGCACGACCGCGAGTTCCTCGACGAGGTCACCACCCACACCCTGCACCTGCACGACGGCAAGGCCAAGCTCTACACCGGCGATTACACCGCGTTCGAGCGCCAGCGCGCCGAACATCTGCGCCTGCAGCAGATCACCCACGAAAAGGCGCAGGCCGAGCGCGCGCACCTGCAGAGCTTCATCGACCGCTTCAGCGCCAGCGCCGCCAAGGCCAAGCAGGCGCAGTCGCGGGTCAAGCGCCTGGCCAAGATGGCCGGCACCGAGGCGGTGCGCGCCGAACGCGTGCTGCGCATCGATTTCCCCGAGCCGCTGAAGCTGCCGCATGCGCTGCTGCGCCTGATGCATGCCGACTGCGGCTATGGCGACCACACCGTGCTCGACCAGGTCGGCTTCATCCTGGAAGCCGGCGACCGCGTCGCCCTGCTGGGCCCGAACGGCGCCGGCAAATCGACCCTGGTGAAGTCGCTGGTCGGCGAGATCGAGTTGCTCAGCGGCGAGCGCGGCGGCCATCCGGACCTGCGTATCGGCTACTTCGCCCAGCACACGGTGGAATCGCTGCGCGAGGGCACCACCGCGATCGACCATCTGGCCGACATCGCGCCGGGCGTGGCCACGCAGCAGCTGCGCGACTTCCTGGGCAAGTGGAATTTCCCCGGCGATCGCGCCTTCGAGAAGGTCGATTCCTTCTCCGGCGGCGAGCGCGCGCGCCTGGCGCTGGCCTTGATCGCCTGGCGCCGCCCGAACGTGCTGTTGCTCGACGAGCCCACCAACCACCTCGACCTGGACATGCGCGAGGCGCTGGCCGAGGCGCTGAGCAGCTTCAATGGCGCGATCGTGCTGGTCTCGCACGACCGCCATCTGATCGGCCTGGTCTGCGACACGTTCTGGCGCGTCGCCGACGGCGTCGCTCAGCCGTTCGACGGCGACCTCGACGCTTACGCGGTGTGGCTGCGCACCCGCGACAGCAGCAACGACGGCAAGGCCGCGGCCAAGGCGATCGCCGCCGCGGCCGCCAACGTGGTGCCGGAAACGCCGCCGAGCAAGCCGCGCGCCAAGGTCAATCCGCACAAGCTGGCCCAGGCCGAGGCGCGCGTGGCCGAGTTGGAATCCAAGCTGCGCACGCTGGACATGGACTTGGCCGATCCGACCAAGTACGCCGGCGGCGGCGACAACGCCGCCGAGCTGGCGCGCAAGCGCGAGGCGGTGGCGGCCGAGTTGGCTCAGGCCGAGGCGGAGTGGTTGGCGCTGTACGACGCGGCTTGAGTTTCGCCGCGATCGGCTGATTCGATCGCGGCTTACGCCGCTCCCACAGAAGGCGGCGGCGATGCTGTAGCTGTCTGTGGGAGCGGCGTGAGCCGCGAAGCGTCACCCGCAAACCACCCGGAAACCGGCGCTGCGAATGCGGGCCACGTTCCCTTGCTGTTGCCCGTCATCCCCGCGAAGGCGGGGATCCAGTGCCTTTAGCGTCTTCCGGCACGTAAGTCAGGTCCTTCGCCTTTAGCTCCCTCCTTTTTATAAGGAGGGTTGGGGAGGATTTGCTGTTGCTCTCCTTTCGCCAGCTTGTCACGAAGGTCAACGGCTTCCGCTTGCTGCGCATGCGGGTCACTTTCCCTTGCTGTTGCCCGTCATCCCCGCGAAGGCGGGGATCCAGTGCCTTTAGCGTCTTCCGGCACGTAAGTCAGGTCCTTCGCCTTTAGCTCCCTCCTTTATCAAAGGAGGGTTGGGGAGGATTTGCTTTGGCTTTGCTTTCGTCTCTTCTGGTCGAATATCAAAGGCTTCCGCCTGCTGCGCATGCGGGTCACTTTCTCTTGCTAGCTCAAGAGAAAGTAACCAAAGAGAAGGGCTAGCGTGACCAAACCTCCCGTACGAGCGCGGAGCTTGCGCCGGGATTTTTCGATAGGACATCCCTGTCCTATCGAAAAACGGCGCGCGTCCTGCGCGCCGCCCTCCGGGTCTACGGTTGGTCGTGTGAGTGCGGGGCTTTTGGATTTGAATGCCGTGGCAACTGCAACTGCAACTGCAACTGCAACTGCAACTGCAACCGCAGCGGCGACAGCCGGGGCAAGGGCAGCTGCTCCGGTCTCGCAGCCTAGGCCCTCACTGCAAACGCACTTCCAAATCGCGCTTTGCCCCCGCCACATTGCCGCTGTAATCCTTGGCGGTGATGCGCAGCGTGTAATCCCCCGGCGGCAGCTCGGTCGGTACCCACAGGCCCGTGGCGAGCTTGCCGTCGCGCGCGGTATTGGTCAGCACGTAGCGGAAGCGGGTGATCGCGTTGCCGTGCACGGTGACGCCGCTGCCGTCGGCGTAGACCACCTTGGTCGCCTCGTCCTCGGACGGCATGCGGTCGAACTGGATGTTGCTGCGCGGCGTTTCGTAGCCCGGCATCGGCGTGCCCGCCGCGTCCAGCCATTGGTAGCCCAGCGCGTACAGGCCTAGCCGGCGCCGCGCCTGGTTGCGGTCGACCTGGTCCCAGGCGTCGACCACGATCTGCACGCCGGGCAGGGCGCGCGATACCAGCACGCGGCCTTGCTCGCGCTGTTCCAGCGGTTGCGCCGCATCGTCCAGCAGCGCGACGCGTTCGATCTGCGGCGCGTGATGGTCGGCATAGCCAAGGAAACCCAGGCCGATCGCGTTGCGCTGGTAGCCGCTGACGCCGACGATCAAATGCACATGGGCCATCGCGTTGATCGTGCCCAAGGCGTCGCCGACGCGGAAGCGCGTGCCGCGCAACACCCGCACGCGGCCCAGCTCGCCGTCCTCGCGCATCACGGTCTGGAAGCGGACCGGGTCCAGCGAATCGCCGCGCGCGTCGCGGCCGACGCGCATGTGGATGTAGCTCAGCGTGTCCAGGCCCATGCCTTCGCCCAACTGCCCCAGGCCCCAGGTCGCGTGCGGGCTGCTGACCTTGGCGTCGGCGATCGCCAGCACGCGCTGGCCGACGTCGCCGGCGATGTCGAGGCCGTCGTGCAGATGATGGCGCGCCTCGCCGTTGCCGTCGCCGCGCACCTCGCCCAGGGTGCCGACCACTTCGTGCCAGGCGTTCTGCGGCGCCAGCGGCCAGCGGCCTTCGCTGCGCGGCAGGGGGTTCATCGGCGACGGGCCGACCGCGCTGGCGACCGGCGCGACGCCGGCCTTGAGCGGCGCCAGCCGGTGCACGCGGTAGCCCAGCGCATCGGCCACGTACAGGCTGTCGTCGGGCGCCAGCACCAGCGCCGACGGCCGCGCGAAACGCTGCCAGGTGCCCGCGCCGTTTATGGTGTGCACGCTGCGGTCCATACCCAGCTGCAGCACGCGGCCGCGCGCCATTTCGCCGATGTAGATCACGCCGTCGTGGGTGACGGCCACGCTCAGCGGACGTCGCAAGGTATCCGGCGGACCCTCGGGCGTGCCTTCGAGCAGGGTGCTGACCGCGCCGTCCAGGCCGATCCGCCGGATCGCGTCGTTGCGCAGGTCGGCGACCAGCACGCGGCCGTGGCGGTCCAGCGCCAGCCCGGTCGGGGTATCGAAACGCGCGAGCGCGCCGGGACCGTCCTGGTAGCCGGGACGGTCGCCGCCGGCCAGCGTGCGCACCTGGCCGTCGTTGCCGATCACGCGGATGCGGTCGTTGTAGGTGTCGGCGATGTAGACCCGCCCCTGCGGGTCTACCGCGATGCCGGTTGGGCCGTTGAAGCGGGCGGTCGCACCCGGACCGTCGAGGTAGCCCGCCTGGCCGTCGCCGGCCAGGGTGCTGACCGCGCCCTGCGGCGTGATCTTGCGGATCGCGTGGTTGCCGGTGTCGGCGACGTAGAGATTGCCGGCCGCGTCCAGGGCCAGTCCGGACGGCGTGTCGAACGCCGCCGCGGCGCCGACGCCGTCGCGGAAGCCTTCGTCGGAACCGGCCAACGTGCTCACGCTGCCGTCGGCGCGGAGGATGCGGATGCGGTTGTTGTCGCCGGCATCGGCGACGTACAAGCTGCCGTCGCGGCCCAGCGCCAGCCCGTAGGGATCGGCGAAGCGCGCCTGCGCGGCGGCGCCGTCGCGCAAGCCCTGCACGCCGTCGCCGGCGCGCAGCTCCACCTGCGCGGCCCAGCCCAGCGGCGTGACTTTGGGCGCGGCCGGTTTCAGCACGATGCTGGGTTCGTAGACGTAGGTGGCGGCCAACGCGGCGACGGTGAGGCCGATCGCCAGGCCGAGCCAGAGATTTCGGGACATGCGGTTCCTGGGTTGCGTCGGCGTGCTTGCGGCCGGCATCTGATGAACGGCAATTCTAGCGGTGACGCGCGCGTAGCCGACCGGTTTGGCGCAGCGATCGGTCTCTCACCGCAAAGTTGGGCGCGAGTACACCACGGCGCATCGCCCCGTCGGGCTCCATGGTTTAAATTGCCGCGCGCGGCGCCCGGAACTGCCGGCGCCACCACAGGGGATGGGCATGAGTCGTAGCAAGGGTTGGGTCGCGGCGATCGCCGCGTTGGCGGTGGTTGCGGCGTTCGCGGCGCCGGTAGTTCGCCAGGCGTTCCAACTAGCGCTGGCCCGCGTCACGGCGCCGCAGATGCAGCCGCAGGCGGCACCGGGCGATCCGGCCGAACCGATCGAGATGCAAGGTTCGCGGCCCAAGCTGACGCCGGTGAGCCTGACGATCGCCGGCGAGATTGTCGGCCTGGCGCCCGGCGCGGCGCCGGATTCGATCCTGATCCGCGTCGGCGGCCGCAGCTTCGCCGGCCAGATCCAGGGCGGCGGCTATGTGGCGACGGTCGATGCCCTGGACCGCGCCGAGATGGTCAGCGTCGAGGTCGCCTCCCAGCGCGTGCGCTATCGCAGCGTGGTCGGCAGCTTCGGCAAACTGATCGCGCACGCCGGCGGCGACCGCCGCGTCGACGCCGCCGAGTTGCAAACCTTGCGCGTGTCGCCCTTGAGCAGCGCGCTGGCCTTCCTGGTGCGCACCGCGCTGCAGGGCCGCGACGCGGTCAGCGACCGGGAGTTCGAGCACGTCAGCCGCAGCCTGTTCCAAGAAGACGTGTTCGAGGCGCGTGCCTTGCTCGCCGGTGCGGCGTCCGGCGCGGCGGTGTTGCCCGAGGGCTATGCGGACGGCCAGCAACTGCTGGAGAACGAAGCCGCTTACAGCGAATGGATCCGCAGTTTCAACGGGCGCTCGGGCAGCGACGAGGCGATGTTCCAGCCGATCGGCCACGCGCCGCTGTCGGCCTTGTCCGAGCTGCCGGCTCAAATGCTGCTGATGGCGACGATCCAGCGCGACAGCTACCCGGTGTTCGCCAACGCGCCGCAGCTGCTGCTGCGCAATACCGATGGCAGCTACCGCTGGTACACGGGCGAGACCGAGGAAGCGCCGGTGAACTATCGCGTGGAACTGGATGCCTCGGGGGATGTGCTGCTGTCGCCGCTGGCGCCGCGCGTGTTCGAGCGCTACGAGGCGGTCGAGCGCGTGCGCTTGAGCCTGGATCGCGTCGTACTGCGGCGCCTGTTCGACGGCGACCGTCACGAATTGTGGGTGGCGCGCGAGCAGTGGAGCCGAACCTCCGTCGACCGCCCGGGAACGACGCTGGCGCCCTATGTCGAGATCCGTCTGTGGTCGGCGTCCGATCTGCAGCAGGTCACGCGCACCCGCGCTTGGACCTCCGCGCCGACCCGGCGCGCCTTGCCCTGGCCTTGCGCCAGGTCGTACGCGTCCTTCAGTAGCCGCCAGCGACTGGAAACCTGCGATTTCGTCCAGCACCGCTTCGACCCGGGCGGCAGCGGCGCGACCCAGGACCACGGCCCCAAGGTCGACCGTTATATGCGGCCCCAGGCCGCCGGCGCGGGCGTCGCTTTCGACTGGACGGTCGAGGGCGATCAACTGCTGGTGCGCACGCCGCTGGCAACGCTGCGCTACTGGAGCATCGACGGCGACGACGACACCGTCGACACCGTGGTCTACCTGGCCATCGGTAACTCCGGCGCCACCGCCGGGCAGACCTGGACCGGCGTGAGCGGGTCGCTGGCGATCGACAGCGTGCCGTTCGAGGCGGCGCAGGCCGTCGGCACCTGGACCCCGGCCTCGGCGCGGACCGCGGCGACCATGTACCCGAACCCGCACTACACGCTGGAAGTCCAGCGCGACGTCGGTGGCGATGCCGAGCAGCGCGAGGACGGCTACGGCAGCGGTCCGCGCAGCGCGACCCTGCGCTGGGAGGCGGTGGATGGCCGGGTCTACGAGACCCTCACCAGCGCCGTGTTCGATCGCAGGGAAGGCCAGCGCAGCGTCCGCGATTGCGCCACGGCGTTCGCGGCCGGGGCGCAGACCTGCGCGCCCTCGCGGGTACGCTACTTCCGGCCGCTCAAGCGGGTCGGCGACGGTCTGTACGGGATCGAAGAGCTGCACTACCAGTTCGAGCAGAAGCCGCCCGGCTACACCGGCCCCTACGATGTCGTCAGCATCGACGTGCGGCCCAACCATTACCGCTGCACCGCCGGCGCTTGCCTGACGCCGCCGGCGCCGCCGACGGCGCGTCTGCCCGCGATCCAGGCGCCTCAACCGCTGGCGACCCCGGCAACGGTTGATTCGTCGGCTAAAATCCCCATGTTTGCCATCGCCCGTCCGAAAACGTCCCGAGTCGCAATGCCCATCTACGCCTTCCAATGCAGCGCCTGCGGGCACAGCTTCGACCGCCTGCAGAAACTGTCCGACGCCGATCCCACCGTCTGCCCGTCCTGCGGCGCCGAGGCGGTCGGCCGTCAGCTGACCGCGCCGCAGTTCCGTCTGGCCGGCGGCGGCTGGTACGAGACCGACTTCAAAAAGGACGGCGACAAGAAGCGCAACCTAGTCGACGGCGGCAGCACGGCCGGCGCGGCCAAGCCCGCCGAAACCAAGGCCGAGCCCGTCAAGAGCGAGCCCAAGCCGGCCGCCAAGCCGGCGGCGTCCTCGGATTGATCGTGGCGCCCGGCGTCGGCCGGGCCTGCGTCGATTTAGGCTTGAAGCGCGACGGGCGCCGTAGCGGCGCCCGGCACGCGGCCCCTCAGTTACCGAATTCGCCGCGGCAGCCGCGGCTGACCCAGATCGCGGTGGCCGAGCTGATGCCCCAGGTATTGCCTTGGGTGCAGGGCTGCTTGGAGATCTGCCGCAGCAGGCGCGGCACGCCGTAGCCCGGCGGCCAGGCGCAGGTGGTGGTGCGGTTGTCCACGCTGGAGCAGGTCACGCGGCGCGCGCCCGGTTGCGGCGGCTGGATCTGGGCGCCGGAAACGAATTCGGCGCGGCAACCCTGGCTGACCCAGACCTGGCCGTTCTGCGACTGCCAGGTCCGTCCCTGCACGCAGGCCGAGCTGGACAGCTGGCGCGACAGCCGGCTCGGCCCGTACCAGGGCACGGCGCAGGTGCGCGGGCGGTTGTCGGTGCTTTCGCAGCGCACGGCCTGGCCCACCGGCGGCATCGGCGGGTTCAGGCCGGGGCCGAATTCGCCACGGCAACCGCCGCTGACGTAGATGTTGCCGTCGCGCGACTGCCAGGTGCTGCCCTCGGTGCAGGGCGTCTTGGACAGCTGCCGGATCAGCCGCGAATAGCCGGGCCAGCCGGCGCGGCAGGTGCGCGGGCGGCCGTCGGTGCTTTCGCAGCGCACGCTGCCGCCGGGCTGCGGGCCGATCCCGCCGCCACCGGCCAGGGACTGGGAAATGTCGGCCTTGATGCGGCTGAAGGTCCAGTTGGAGCGGTTGACCTGGTCGATGTAGAAGCGCAGCTGGTCGTCGGGAATGCGGCGGCCGTTGGACTGTTCGGAGTACTCCAGGCTGATCACGCGGACCTGGTCGTTGTAGTTGAGGCTGCGCAGATTTTCGGGCGCGTAGGCGCGCGACTGGACCTGGGCCTGGACCAGGACGGGCGCGGCCAGCGCCGCCAGACACAACGCCAGCGACAGCGGTTTGAGCAGTTTCAGCATGGCCGGACCCCTAAGCCGATGAAGCGCGCGGCGGACCGGGCCGCGGCCGGTAAGACGGGTGGGACGGACGGAATGGGCGCATTGCGTAGGCCGGAAATCCAGCCGCCGTCCTCGCAGCGGGACAAGTAACCGGCCGGAGCCGTTAAGATAGCGTGTTCCTGGCCCAGGCCCGGACGCGCCGGCCCCGCCCGGCGCCCCCCACCGTGCCGGCCCCGCCGCCGGCCGCCGTTTCGATCCCGGAGTTTCCATGCGTACCCACTTCTGCGGCCTCGTCGATGAGGCGCTGATCGGCCAGACCGTCACCTTGTGCGGCTGGGTCAACACCAACCGCGTCCAGAGCCACGTGGTGTTCACCGATGTGCGCGACCACGAGGGCGTGGTCCAGATCGTGGTCGATTCGGACATGGCCGAGCTGTTCAAGATCGCCAGCGATCTGAGCGTGGAGAGCTGCGTGCGCGTGACCGGCACGGTGCGCGCGCGCCAGGCCGCCAACGACAAGATCCGCAGCGGCAACGTCGAAATCCTGGCCGCGACCATCGAGGTGCTGAACAAGGCCGAGCCGCTGCCGTTCCACGCCCACGAGAACGCCGGCGAGGAAACCCGCCTCACCTATCGTTACCTGGACCTGCGCCGTCCCGAAATGCAGAAGATGATGCGCACGCGCATCCGCCTGGTGCAGTCGCTGCGCCGCTGGCTGGACGCGCGCGGCTTCCAGGACATCGAAACGCCGATCCTGACCAAGGCCACGCCCGAGGGCGCGCGCGACTTCCTGGTGCCGGCGCGCATGCACCCGGGCGAGTTCTACGCGCTGCCGCAGTCGCCGCAGCTGTTCAAGCAGATCCTGATGGTGGCCGGCTTCGACCGCTACTACCAGATCGCGCGCTGCTTCCGCGACGAGGCCCTGCGCGCCGACCGCCAGCTCGAGTTCACCCAGCTCGACATGGAGTTCGCCTGGGTCTCCGAGCGCGACGTGCAGGACACGGTCGAGGACATGATCCGCGTCGTGTTCAAGGAATCCATCGACGTCGAGCTGGACGCGCAGTTCCCGCGCATGACCTACGCCGAGGCGATGCGCCGCTACGGTTCGGACAAGCCGGACCTGCGCATCGACCTGGAGTTCGTCGACATCGCCGAACTGGTCAAGGCCTGCGAGTTCAAGGTGTTCACCGATTGGGCCAACCACGCCGACGGCCGCGTGATCGCGCTGCGCGCGCCGGGTGCCGCGGGCTGGTCGCGCAAGCAGATCGACGAGGCCGGCGCGCACGCGGCCAAGTACGGCGCCAAGGGCCTGGCCTGGATGAAGGTCGAGGACGCGTCCAAGGGCCGCGAGGGCATCAACTCGCCGATCGCCAAGTTCTTCGACGACGCCACGCTGGCGCGGATCGTCGAGGCCGCCGGCGCGCAGAGCGGCGACGCGATCTTCTTCGGCGCCGCCGACACCAAGACCGCCTCCGACTTCATGGGCGCGCTGCGCCTGAAGCTGGGCAAGGACCTGGGCCTGGTCGGCGAAGGCTGGAAGCCGCTGTGGGTCACCGATTTCCCGATGTTCGAGTGGGACGAGGAAGCGCAGCGCTACGTCGCCCTGCATCACCCCTTCACCGCGCCGGCGGTGGACGACATCGCCGACCTGCGCGCCAACGCCAAGACCGCGGTGTCGCGCGGCTACGACATGGTGCTCAACGGCAACGAGATCGGCGGCGGTTCGATCCGCATCCACCGCCCGCAGATGCAGTCGGCGGTGTTCGAGCTGCTGGGCATCGGCGCGGAAGAGGCGCAGGCCAAGTTCGGCTTCCTGCTGGACGCGCTGAAGTACGGCGCGCCGCCGCACGGCGGCATCGCGTTCGGTATCGACCGCATCGCCGCGCTGATGGCCGGCACCGAATCGATCCGCGACGTGATCGCGTTCCCCAAGACCACCAGCGCCCAGTGCCTGATGACCGGCGCACCGTCGCCGATTCCGGACGCGCAACTGGCCGAGGTGCACGTGATGGTGCGGCCGAAGGATCCGGCTTAAGGCCGGGTCCGCGGCGTTCGTCCCAGGGCCGACGAACGCCGCGCACATCCTAGGTCGTGATTCCGGCGCTGGCCGGAACCACGAGGGCGGCCACCTCGGTGATCGCCGAACCCCAGGTTCGTCATTCCGGCGAAAGCCGGAACCCATTGGCTGTTGATGGCGCTAGTTGAAATCGGCGATCCAACACCGGCGCGAGCGAGTTCTGGATTGGGTGGAGTGACAGCCTAAGTCCGGTCGAGCGGCCTGCCGTGGAGCCTGGACGCCCAGAGCAAAGGCAAAATGGGTTCCGGCTTTCGCTGGAATGACGGGCTGACCACGACCCGGGCAAGTCGCCACCTTCGGAGCACACTGATGAGTGAAACCCCGGCTTACGCCATCCGCCGCGCGACCATCGCCGACGCAGCGTTGCTGTCCAACCTGGCCGAGCGCACCTTCGTCGAAACCTTCGGTCACCTCTACCCCGACGCCGACCTGCGCGCCTTCCTGGCCGACGCCTACGCGGTGGACAAGCAGCGCACGATCCTGGGCCATCCGGACTACGCGGTCTGGTTGCTGGAACGCGACGGCACCGCGATCGGTCATGCCGCCGCCGGTCCCTGCGGCCTGCCGCATGCGCAGGTCGCGCCCGGCGATGGCGAACTCAAGCGCCTGTACGTGTTGCGCGAAGCGCAGAACGGGGGCTGGGGCGGGCGCTTGTTCGATACCGCGATGGCCTGGCTGGAACGCGACGGCCCGCGCACGCTGTGGATCGGCGTGTGGTCGGAAAACCACGGCGCGCAGCGCTTCTATGCGCGCCATGGCTTCGTCCATGTCGGCGACTACGAATTCGTGGTCGGCGATACCCGCGACCACGAGTTCATCCTGCGACGCCAGGCGCAGGCTTGAGCGCATCGCCACGCCTTGGGGTAGGAGCGGCGCAAGCCGCGACCGCGATGCGGCGAACGCATCGTAAGTTCGTTCGCCCGCGCACGGCCTCGCTTTCTGTGGGAGCGGCGTAAGCCGCGATTTCTCCACGCGCGAAGACGCTGCGATAGGGGCGCCCAATCGCGGCTTACGCCGCTCCCACAGGAAACAGCCTCTATCGCGCCCGCCTCAGCGCGCCGCCGCCACCACGTCCACCGCGCCCAGCGTCAGCCGCCCCGCGCTGTCGCGGCCGGCGTTCTGCGGTGCGATGCCGCGCCGGCCCGGCCAGCTGTCGGCCAGCGCCAGCTTCAGCGTGTAGCGTCCGGGCGTCAGCGTCGCCGGGACGTTCGCCTGCAGTTCCTGGCTGTTCGCCGCGCCCGGCAGCAGCCCGGTGAGCGGATAGTCCAGCACCGACTTCGCGCGCACCACGCCGCCCGCGTCCAGCCAATGCAGTTCGGCCTGATAGACCTGGTACAGCGGCGCCACCCCGGTGTTCTCGATGCTCAGGCTCAGCGGCATGGCCGTGCCCGCCGTCGCCTGGTCGGCCCAGGCCACGCGCCGCACGGTGAACTCGTAGCCCAGTGCGCGCTTGATGCTCAGCAGTTTGTTGCGAAACGCGGCGGTGCCGGTGTTTTCGTGCTGCCCGGCCGGGCCCAGCCAGGTGAAGTGATAGTCGCGCACCAGCTTGACGATGTCGGCGGTGCGATCGGTCCACAGTTTCTTCTGATCGGCATAGGGGCTTTCGCCGCCGATCGGATTGAGGCGCCAGTTCTCGCGCGCGGCCGGTACTTCGTTGCGGTAACCCCATTCCAGGTTCCACCAGCCGGTGTCGTCGCAGCGCTTGAGCTTGGGCGTATACGCGTTGCACATCGCGGTGAAGGAAGGAAAGAAGTCCTCGCTGAAACCGAACGACGCGCCGCCGACGTCGCTGGCGCGCGCATAGCGCGTGTGCAGCGGCGTCTGCGCGAAGGCGCTGGCGTAGGCGTCGCGCACCAGCGCGCGCGTGGTCGCGTCGGGCTCGTAGCTGGCGCAGCCGGAGGTGTGCCACTCGCCCCAGAAGCCGAGCAGGCCGACGTGGACCGCGGTGATGCGCGGGTCGCCGTCGTAGCGCCGCGCGAACGCGCGCACGAACTGCTGCAGCTGCTCGCGCATCGCCGGGCTGTTGTAGTCCGGCGCCACGCCGGGGCCGTCGCCGCCGCAACTGGTGTAGGCGTGGCCGGCGATGTTGAGCGGGGCCTGGCCGAGGAACTTGGGATAGTCGCGTTCGGGCTGCTCGCTGTCGTAGTAGTAATGGATGTTGTTGCCGACGCTGTCGGGGTAGTCGGCGACCGGGCGCAGCACGAAGGTGGCGTTGGGATCCTCGGCCAGAATGGGCGCGAGGTGGAGCTGTTCGAAGCCGTCCCAGTCGTAGCGCTCGTCGGCGGTTTCGACTTCGCGCCAGGGCAGGTAGATCTGATAGATCGACGCGCCGTAATGGTTGTCGGGCAGGCCGCCGTCGGCGCCGACCGTGGTGCCCCAGAGCAGGAAACCGCGGTGCGGGTTGGACAGGTCGTCGTTGCTTTGCGCGGGCGTGAGCACGCCCGCCTGCGCGGGTGCGAGCGCGAGCAGCGCGGTCAGTGCGGCGGCGAGGGCGGCGGGCAGGGCGGGTCGCAGGTCCATATGGACTCCGTGAGGGTGGGGGCGCGGCGATGGTGGGCGCAGCCGATCGCGGGCGCCCTGGCGCGGCGTCACAATCCTGCGCGGTCCAGGGATGGGACAGTGGTTCCGCTAGCGCGATCACGCTGCGTCTTGGCGGGGCGCGAGCCGCAGACCCGCACATGCGCGAACGCCTCCGCGAGCGGAGGCGTTCCGGATAGCGCGGCGCGGTCAACGCGCCGATGTCGCGCTCAGCCCGGCGCGTCGATGCCGTGCTCGCGCAGCAGCGGCGCGATGTCGAAGCGCCAGACGTTGCGCGAACCGTTGAGCGGATCGTCCAGGCGGCGGGTGAAGGCCTCCAGGTCCTGCGCCGGCTTGGGGAAGCGCGCGGGTGCGGGGCGCATGCTGGTGACCAGCAGCTCGCCGAAATCGCGCCCCAGCGCAGGCGCGTTTTCCAGGTAGGCGCTGTTGACCTCGCCCGGCAGGCGCAGCGGCGTGCCCCAGCCGCCGTCGGCGCTGCGGAACGCGATGTAGATGTCGGCGGCGCCGGCCGAGTCGCCTTCGTCGCCCGCGAACAGCAGGTAGCGCTCCTGCGGGTCGATCGCCGGATCCATGTGGTTGCCCTTCACGCCGATGCCCAGGTCGATGCGCTGCGGCGCGCCGTACCCCTGGCCGTCGGGTTTGGCCACGTAGATCTGGTAGGCGGCGCCGGAGTCCTCGCGGTGCGCGGAGAAATACAGATTGCCGTTGGCGGCGACCGAGGGGTTGTAGACCATCGGCACGCGGTTGACCTCGCCTTCGATGCGCACCGGCGCGCCCCAGCCGGCGCCCTGGCGCTCGACGTACCACAGGTTGGCGCCGGGGAAGCTCTGTCGGCCGCGCGTTGCGACCAGGCCCTCGCCGCCGGCGACGGCGGGACGGTTGGAGACGAAATACAGGCGCTTGCCGTCGGGCGAGACGTGCGGTTCGGAGTCTTTCCACACGCCCGAGAACGGCGCTATGCGCACGTTGCGGTAGCGCGCGCCGTCGCGCTGCGCGACCAGGATCGCGCTGTCGCCGGACACCAGGTCGCCGCGCATGAAGTACAGCTCGCGCCGGTCCGGCGTGAGGCTGGCGCTGGTTTCGTTGTGGGCGGTGGAGATCACGCCCGGCGCCAGCAGTTCGGCGGCGCGTGCGGCGGGCGGGTGCAGCGCGAGCCACGCGCTGAGGCAGACGGCGACGGCGGGGTGCGGGCGGGCCATGGAGCGCTCCTGCGGGGCGATGGAGCGCGAGTGTGGGCGATCGCGGCGAGGGCGCCCGGTGCTGGAAGTCACCGCGACCGATGGCGCCTGAGCGGGAATGGCTACGGCGACCACGCCCGCCCGTAGGATGCGGTGAGCGCAGCGAACCGCATCGTCCCCCCAACGCGACAGACGATGACGCGATTGCGGCCGCAAGCCATGTCGCTGCCTCAAGCCGCCCCTGGCGACGCCCACCGCCGCGCTTGCGTAGGATCGGCCAGGCCCGATATCGGACCCAGGACAGACCCGCGCAGGCCCATGGACGCCCGAACCGCCGACAGCGACACCCGCAAGCTGCTGCTGATCCACGGCATCTGGATGCCGGCGCTGTCGATGCGCTGGATGAGCGCGCGCCTGGCCGAAGCCGGCTTCGAGCCCAGCCTGTACGCCTACGCCGGCGCGATCGGCGGGCCGGACGCAGCCGTGCCCGGCCTGGTCGAACGCCTGGCCGCCGGCCCCACCCACGTGCTGGCCCACAGCCTGGGCGGCCTGATCACGCTCAGCGCGCTGGCCGCCCACCCCGACCTGCCGGTGCCGCGCGTGGTCTGCCTGGGCTCGCCCCTGCGCGGCAGCGCCGCCGCTGGCGGCCTGGCGCGCCACGCCTGGACCGCCGCCGCGCTGGGCCGCAGCGCCGACCTGCTGCTGCACGGCTGCCCGCCCTGGTGCGGCCGGACCCAGGTGGCGGTGATCGCCGGCTCCACCCCGCACGGCCTGGGGCGTTATTTCGGCGACCTGGGCACCGACAGCGACGGCACCGTGGCGGTGGCCGAGACCCGCCTGGACGGCCTGCGCGACCACGCCGTGATCGCCGCCAGCCATACCGGCCTGCTGTTTTCGGCGCAGGCCGCGCGCATGGCCACGGCCTTTTTCCGCCACGGCCGCCTGGGCGATTGAGGCCGGCCGGCCCGGCGACGGCCGGCCGAACCCGGCAGGCACGCACTATCGAGTAAAATCGCCGGCTTGTTCACAGATTGAGCCGGTAACGCCATGGGTAGAGGTCCGTCGATCGAAGCGCGCAAGAACGCCGAGGACGCGCGTCGCGGCAAGATCTTCACCAAGATCATCCGCGAGATCAGCGTGGCCGCGCGCCGCGGCGGCGGCGATCCGGGCGGCAACCCCGGCCTGCGCACCGCGATCGACAAGGGCCTGTCGGCCAACATGTCCAAGGACGTGATCGAACGCGCGATCAAGAAGGCCACCGGCGCCCTGGAAGGGGTGGAGTACGAAGAAGTCCGTTACGAGGGCTATGCCCCGGGCGGCGTGGCGGTGATCGTCGACTGCCTGACCGACAACCGTGTGCGCACCGTCGCCGACGTGCGTCATGCCTTCGGCAAGTTCGGCGGCAACCTGGGCACCGACGGTTCGGTCGCGTTTCTGTTCCAAAAGCGCGGCGTGCTGTGGTTTCCGGGCGGTTCCGACGAGGACGCGGTCACCGAAGCGGCGATCGAGGCCGGCGCCGACGATGTCGTGGTCTATCCGGACGACGGCTCGATCGACGTGCTGACCGCGCCGGACGCGTTCGCCGCGGTGAAGGCGGCGATGGAAGCCGCCGGCCTGGCGCCGGAGCAGGCCGAGGTCACCTACCGCGCCGAGAACGACATCGCCGTCAGCGGCGAAACCGCCCAGCAGGTGGTCAAGATGCTGGCCTGGCTCGAAGACCTGGATGATGTCCAGAACGTCTACTCCAACGCCGAACTCGGCGCCGACGCCTACGCGTAGACTGGCCGCGTGATCCGCATCCTCGGCATCGACCCCGGTTCGCAGCGGACCGGCCTGGGCGTCATCGACGTCGCGGCCGACGGCCGCTGCACCTACGTGCACGCGCAGGCGCTGAAGTTGCTGGACGCCGAGGACTTCCCGTCGCGCCTGGGCCTGCTGTGCGAGGGGCTGGAGCAGGCGCTGGACGCCTGGCAGCCGCAGCAGGTCGCGATCGAAACGGTGTTCATGGACAAGTCCGCGACCTCGGCGCTGAAGCTGGGGCACGCGCGCGGCGCCGCCCTGGCGACCGTGGTGCGCCGGCGCATTCCGATCAGCGAGTACCCGCCGCGGGTGATCAAGCAGTCCCTGGTCGGCCGCGGCGCCGCCGACAAGCAGCAGGTGCAGCACATGGTGCGTCTGCTGCTGAACCTGTCGGAAATGAAGCTGCAGGCCGACGCCGCCGACGCCCTTGCGGTGGCGCTGACGCATGCGCATATGAGTGCGACCAGCGCGCGCACCGGTTTGAGCACCGCGCAGCTGCGCAGGCGCGGCTCGTGAGCGCGCCGTTACGTCATCCCTGGGGAGTGTGCCCGTGATCGGTCGTCTCAAAGGCATCCTGGTGCACAAGGCGCCGCCGTGGCTGGTGGTCGACGTCAACGGCGTCGGCTACGAGCTGGAAGCGCCGATGAGCACCTTCTACGACCTGCCCGAACTGGGCCGCGAGGTCGCGCTGTTCACCCACTACGCGCAGAAGGAGGACAGCGTCTCGCTGTACGGCTTCCTGCGCGAGACCGAACGCCGCCTGTTCCGCGACGTGCAGAAGGTCAGCGGCATCGGCGCCAAGATCGCCCTGGCGGTGCTGTCGGGCGTGCCGGTGGAGGAGTTCGCGCGCCTGGTCCAGGCCGGCGACGTGACCGCGCTGACCCGCATCCCCGGGATCGGCAAGAAGACCGCCGAGCGCATGGTGGTCGAGCTGCGCGACCGTGCCGCCGACTTCGCCGGCGCCGGCACCGCGCTGGGCACCGGCGGCGTGCCCGCCGACCCGCAGACCGAGGCCACCGTGGCCTTGCAGCAACTGGGCTACAAGCCCGCCGAGGCCGCGCGCATGGCGCGCGAAGCCACCGCCGCCGGCGACGACGCCGCCGCCATCATCCGCAAAGCGCTAAAGTCCGCGCTTCGCTGAGCCCAGCGGCGGCCGACCCGCCCGGAGCACACGCACCATGGCTTCCACCGTTCCTTCCGCCAATGCGCAGCCGCGCAAGAAGTCCCATGACGCCCAGGGCCACGGTCACGGCCATGGCAACAAGGGCCTGCCCGGACTGGTCGTGGGCGCGATCGGCGTGGTCTTCGGCGATATCGGCACCAGCCCGCTATACACCCTGAAGGAAGCGTTCTCGCCGCACTTCGGCCTGGTCGGCAATCACGACACCGTGCTGGGCATCCTGTCGCTGGTGTTCTGGGCGCTGATGATCGTGGTCACCCTGAAGTACGTGACCATCATCATGCGCGCCGACAACGAGGGCGAGGGCGGCATCATGGCGCTGATGACCCTGGCCCAGCGCACCCTGGCCAAGGGCGGGCGCTCGGCGTACGTGGTCGGCATCCTGGGCATCTTCGGCGCCTCGCTGTTCTTCGGCGACAGCGTGATCACCCCGGCGATCTCGGTGCTGGGCGCGGTCGAGGGCCTGGAGGTCGCCGCGCCCGGCCTGCACCGCTTCATCGTGCCGATCACCGTGGTGATCCTGGTGATGGTGTTCCTGGCCCAGCGCTTCGGCACCGAAAAGGTCGGCCGCGTGTTCGGCCCGATCACGGTGCTGTGGTTCCTGGCGCTGGCCGCGATCGGCATCCACAACATCATCGACGCGCCGGAAGTGCTGAAGGCGCTGAACCCGATGTGGGGCGCGCGCTTCTTCATGGAACACGGCGCCCACTCGGTGCTGATCCTGGGCGTGGTGGTGCTGGCGGTGACCGGCGGCGAGGCGCTGTACGCCGACATGGGCCATTTCGGCGCCAAGCCCATCCGCTACGGCTGGTACATCATGGTGCTGCCCTGCCTGATGCTGAACTACCTGGGTCAGGGCGCGTTCGTGCTCGACCACCCGGCGGCGGTGCGCAACCCCTTCTACGAAGCGGTGCCCTCGTGGGCGCTGTACCCGATGATCGTGCTGGCGACGATGGCGGCGGTGATCGCCTCGCAGGCGGTGATCACCGGCGCCTATTCGGTCGCGCGTCAGGCCATGCAGCTGGGCTACATCCCGCGCATGCAGATCAAGCACACCTCGCACGACACCATCGGCCAGATCTACGTGCCCTACATCAACTGGATCCTGGCGATCGCGGTGATCACGGTGGTGCTGGCCTTCCGCAGCTCGACCGCGCTGGCCACCGCCTACGGCATTTCGGTGTCGGCGACCATGCTGATCGACACCCTGCTGCTGGCCCTGGTCGCGCGCGCGCTGTGGCCGCGCTGGCGCACCTGGGTGCTGCCGCTGTGCGTGGTGTTCTTCATCGTCGACGTCGGCTTCGTGATCGCCAACGGCGCCAAGTTCTTCGACGGCGCCTGGTTCCCGGTGGTGTTGGGCCTGACCGTGTTCACGGTGATGCGCACCTGGCGCCGCGGCCGCGAGCTGCTGCACGAGGAAGTGCGCAAGGAAGGCATCCAGCTCGACAGCTTCCTGCCCGGCCTGATGCTGGCGCCGCCGGTGCGCGTGCCCGGCACCGCGGTGTTCATGACCGCCGACAAGGGCGTGGTGCCGCACGCGCTGCTGCACAACCTCAAGCACAACAAGGTGCTGCACGAGCGCAACGTGTTCCTGACCGTGGAAACCTTGAACGTGCCGCACGCGCCGCGCGACAAGCGCTTGAAGATCGAGGCCATCGGTGACGATTTCTACCGCGTGCTGATCCGCTTCGGCTTCATGGAAGTGCCCGACGTGCCGCTGGCGCTGATGCGCTCCTGCGACGCCGGCGGCATCTATTTCGACCCGATGGACACCACCTATTTCGCCAGCCGCGAGACCGTGGTGGCCAGCCGCCACCGCGGCATGCCGATCTGGCGCGACCGCCTGTTCGCCTTCATGCACCGCAACGCGGCGCCGGCGACGGGCTTCTTCCGCATTCCGGGCAATCGCCTGGTCGAGCTGGGCGCGCAGGTCGAGATCTGATCGAGCGCGCGCCGGTCGCGCAAGCGCATCGCAGCAACGCTGCGGTGCGCGTGGCGAGACGGGAATGATCGTTCCGCGCAACGCGTTGTGGCGGCTGCGGCGGCTGCCTAGCCTCGGCGGACATCACCCCGAGCGCGAACCATGTCCCGCCCCCAAGTCCACGTAATCCAGGAACGAGCCGCCGAAACCATCGACGGCAACGGCAGCCGCTTGTGGCTGCTCGCCGACGCCAGCGACTGTTGCGGCGCATTGGGCGCCAACCGGCTGCGACTGGAAGCCGGCGCGGCCGGCGCCAAGCCGCACTACCACGCCCGCTCCAGCGAGGCCTTCTACGTGATCGAAGGCCGCCTGAGCATGGTCGTGGACGGCGAGCCGCTGACCGTGGACCAGGGCGGTTACGTGGTGATCCCGCCCGGCGTCGCGCACTCCTTCGGCGCGACCGCCGACGCGGTGGCCGACGTGCTGATCACGCTGACCCCCGGGGTCGAGCGTTTCGACTACTTCCGCCTGCTGCCGAAGATCCTGCGCGGCGAAGCCGACCCCGGCGCCCTGGACGAGGTGCCGGAGCGCTACGACGTGCATTTCGTCGACGCCTGAGGCCCTCCCGGCGCCGATCCGTGCGCTGCGCCGTGGGCGGGTCGCACCCGCCCATGCGAACATAGGCGCATGACCGAGAACCGCATCATCGCCCCCGGCGCCACCCGCGAGGACGAGGCCCTGGAGGCTTCGATCCGGCCCAAGCGCCTGGACGAGTACCTGGGCCAGCAGCCGGTCCGCGAGCAGCTCAAGATCTACATCGAGGCCGCCAAGGGCCGCGGCGAGGCGCTGGACCACGTCCTGATCTTCGGGCCGCCCGGCCTGGGCAAGACCACGCTGAGTCACGTGATCGCCAACGAGCTGGGCGTGAACCTGCGCCAGACCTCGGGCCCGGTGATCGAGAAGGCCGGCGACCTGGCCGCGCTGCTGACCAACCTGCAGCCGCACGACGTGCTGTTCGTCGACGAAATCCACCGCCTCTCGCCCGTGGTCGAGGAAGTGCTGTACCCGGCGATGGAGGACTACCAGATCGACATCATGATCGGCGAGGGTCCGGCCGCGCGCTCGATCAAGCTCGACCTGCCGCCGTTCACCCTGATCGGCGCGACCACCCGCGCCGGCCTGCTGACCGCGCCGCTGCGCGACCGCTTCGGCATCGTCCAGCGCCTGGAGTTCTACAGCGCTGAGGAGCTGACCCGGATCGTGCGCCGCTCGGCGCAGATCCTGGGCATCGATTGCGAACCCGAGGGCGCGGCCGAGATCGCCAAGCGCTCGCGCGGCACCCCGCGCATCGCCAACCGCCTGCTGCGTCGTGTGCGCGACTACGCCCAGGTGCGCGCGGGCGGCCGCATCGACCGCGACACCGCCGACGCCGCCATGGCCATGCTCAAGGTCGACCCGCAGGGCTTCGACGAGCTCGACCGGCGCCTGCTGACCACCATCGTCGAGTCCTTCGACGGCGGCCCGGTCGGGGTCGAGTCGCTGGCCGCCGCGCTCAGCGAGGAACGCGGCACGCTCGAGGACGTGATCGAGCCCTACCTGATCCAGCAGGGCTATCTGGTCCGCAGCGCGCGCGGCCGCATGGCCACGCCCAAGGCCTACCGGCACATCGGCCTGAAGCCCAAAGCCAATGCCAGCGGGCTATTCGACGAGGGTTGAACGAGTGATTGCTCCGGCGTTCAGTTGGCCGACACGCGTCTATTGGGAAGATACCGACGCCGGTGGCGTGGTCTACCACGCGCAATACCTGGCGTTCCTGGAGCGCGCGCGCAGCGAATGGGTGCGCGCGCAGGGTTACGGCCAGGAGCGGTTGCGGCAGGAGTTCGAGCTGGTGTTCGCGGTCCGCGCGATGCAGATCGACTTCCTCAAGCCCGCGCGCCTGGACGACGCCCTGTCGGTGTCGGCGCAGTTGCGCGAGTGCCGTCGCGCCAGCCTGGTGTTCGCGCAGGCCATCCACCGCGGCGAGGAGCGTTTGTTCACGGCGACGGTGCGATTGGCCGCGCTGGACCCGCGCGACTTCCGCCCGCGCCCGATTCCGGCGGCGCTGTACGAGCCGCTGCAAGCGCTGGTGACCCCGGCGCCGCAAGAACCAACGTAACCATCAGGCCCGTGCTGCGGGCTACGGAGAAACAAGCATGACGTCATCGTTGATCGCGCTACTGGCCACGACCGTGGAAGCCCTGCCGGAACAGGCCGCCAGCGCGGCCACGCAGGCCGCGGCCACCGCCGCCGCGGCCGGCGGCGACTTCAGTCTGCTGGCCCTGCTGCGCGACGCCAGTCTGCCGGTGCAGTTCATCATGGCGCTGCTGGTGCTGGCCTCGATCACGTCCTGGATCATCATCTTCCGCAAGTGGAAGGTGATCCGCCGCGCCAAGAACGAAGCCGACCATTTCGAGGAACGCTTCTGGTCCGGCGCCGAGCTGAGCAAGCTCTACGCCGGCACTACCGAGCGCGGCCGCGGCGTCGGCGGACTGGAGGCGATCTTCGAGGCCGGTTTCCGCGAGTTCAACCGCATCCGCCAGCGCCGCGGCGTCGACGCGCGCGCCCAGCTCGAAGGCGCCCAGCGCGCGATGCGCGCGACCGGTTCGCGCGAGCTGGACGGCCTGGAGCACAACCTGGAACTGCTGGCCAACATCGGTTCGACCTCGCCCTACATCGGCCTGGTCGGCACCGTGTTCGGCATCATGGTCACCATGCACTCGCTGATCTCGACCACCAAGCAGGTCGGCATCGCCGACGTCGCGCCGGGCATTTCCGAGGCGCTGCTGGCGACCGCGATGGGCCTGTTCGTGGCGATCCCGGCGGTCTGGGCCTACAACCGCTTCGCCACCGGCGTGGAGCGTTTGTCGGTGCGCTACGACGCGTTCTCCGAGGAGTTCTCCTCGATCCTGCAACGGCAGGCCCACCTCGACGAAGGCTGATGCGAGCCCACCGCACGCACCCGAGCGCGTCCGCGCGCCTGCGCCTGCCGCCGCCGCGGCAGGCTTCGTAAAGATAGAGAGGTAAGGCCATGTCCGGCATCTCCGCGCGCCGCCATCGCAAGCGCAAACTCAAGGCCGAAATCAACGTCGTGCCCTACATCGACGTGATGCTGGTGCTGCTGATCATCTTCATGGTCACCGCGCCCTTGCTGACCCTGGGCGTCGACGTCGACCTGCCCAAGTCCAACGCCAAGTCGATCGAGACCAAGAATGACCCGGTCGTGGTGCAGGTGGACGAAAAGGGCAACTACTTCCTGGCGGTCAAGGCCGGCAGCAACGAGGCGGTCACCCGCGACATGTTGCGCGCGCGCATCAGCGCGCTGGTCGCCGAGAACGCCAAGGACAAGTTGCAGGTGTACATCGCCGGCGACGGCCGTTCCAACTACCAGCCGATCATGGACGCGATGGAGATCCTGCAAAGCGCCGGGGTCGAGAAGGTCGGTCTGATGAGCCAGCCGCAGAAGGGCGCGGCCCGATGAGGGAAACCAGCGCCGACAACGCGCAAGCCGTCGGTCTGTCCCTGCTGCTGCACGGGCTGTTGATCGCCGCGCTCGTGTTGGGCGCGCTGTGGAAGTTCGGCGGCGCGCCCGCCGGCGGCGGCTCGCCGATGGATTCGCAGCTGACCGACGTGTCCGACCTGTCGGCGGCCATGCAGCGCACCCTGCGCAACCGGCCCAAGCCGATCGCCGAACCGCTGCCGCAGCCCGAACCCGAGCCCGAAGACAGCCTGCCTTTGCCGCAGCCGGAACCCGAGCCGCGCCCGCAGGATTCGCCCACTCCGGTCCAGCAGTCGCCGCAGGACTTCATCCCGGTCCCGGACGACACCAGCCAGGAGCAGGTGGTCGACACCCCGACCCCGAACCCGACCGACGAGCAGAAGCTGCAGGAAGCCAAGCGGCGTCAGGAGCAAGTCGACCTGACCGCGCAGGAGCGCCAGCTCGAGGCCCAGCGCCAGCAGCGCCTGACCGCGATGGAGCTGGAGCGCCAGAAGCAGCTCGAGGACATCCGCCGCAAGCGCGCCCAGGCCGCGCGCGAGGCCAGCCTGGCCGAACAGAAGCTGCGCCAGCTCGCCGACGCCCAGGCCCGCAGCGCCTCGCAGCAGACCGCCGACGCCAGCCAGCCCAATGCCGGCGCCGGCGGGCAGGGCGATCCCAGCCTGATGGCCGCCTACCAAGCCGCCCTGCAGGCGGCGATCCTGGCCAAGTGGACCCGGCCCGAGAGCGTGCCCCTGGGCGCCAAATGCCGTCTCGTGATCCGCCAGCTGCAAGGCGGCACCGTCATCGACGTGCAGGTATCGTCGCCGTGTTCCTACGACGAGCAAGCCCGGCGCTCGATCGAGGCCGCCGTGCTCAAGGCCCAGCCCTTGCCCTACGCCGGCTTCGAGAAGGTGTTCAACCGCCAGCTCAACTTCAATTTCACCGCCCAGGACCAGTAAAGCCGGTCTCTGGGCGGTCTTTCAGCCTGAATTCGTTCAGCTTTGAGGTGGCGTTCACCTCCAAACTGTTAAGAATCCCAAGCTGAACAGTGTCCGCGTCCGAATGACCCGTATGGAGTGCCGATGAACCGACCCCTGTCCTGGCTGGCCGTGCTGCTTGCGCTGCTGCTTCCGTTCTCCGCCGCCGCCCAGGGGCTGGATGTCGATATCGTCGGCGGCAAGGCCGCCGCGCTGCCGATCGTGGTGGTGCCCATGCCCTACCAGGGCGCCGGCACCGCGCCGACCACCGACATCGCCAAGGTGATCCGCGACGATCTCAACCGTTCCGGCCAGTTCCGCGGCCTGCCGGTGGAACGCATGGGCAGCCAGCCGTTCCGCGGCGCCGACATCAACTATCCGGAATGGCGCGCGATCAACCAGGACTACATCGTGGTCGGCCGCGTGGTCGACGGCGGCGCCGGCGCTTACCGCATCGAGTACGAACTGTTCGACGTCGCCAAGCAACAGCGCCTGGCCGGCTTCGCCTACACCGCGCGCGCCAACGTGGTGCGCGACGCCGCCCACCAGATCGCCGACGCGATCTACCAGAAGATCCTCGGCGTGCGCGGCGCGTTCTACACGCGCATCGCCTACGTCACCGCCAACGGCACCGGCCGCGGCGCCGACTACGTGCTCAAGATCGCCGATTCCGACGGCTTCAATCCGCAGCCGGTGGTGCGCTCGCCCGAGCCGCTGCTGTCGCCGGCCTGGAGCCCGGACGGCAACCGCCTGGCTTACGTGAGCTTCGAGGGCGGCAATTCCTCGATCTACATCCAGAACATCAGCTCCGGCAGCCGCGAGCTGATCGCCAAGTTCCGCGGCATCAACGGCGCGCCGGCGTTCTCGCCCGACGGCCGCCGCCTGGCCCTGACCCTGTCGCGCAGCGGCAACCCCGAGATCTACGTGATGGACCTGGGCAGCAAGGCGCTGACTCAGCTGACCAACCATTTCGGCATCGACACCGAGCCGACCTGGAGCGCCGACGGCAGCAAGATCTATTTCACCTCCGATCGCGGCGGCAAGCCGCAGATCTACCAGGTCGCCTCCAGCGGCGGCGCCGCCAGCCGCGTGACCTTCCAGGGCAGCTACAACGCCACCCCCAGCGTGTCGGCCGACGGCAAGAAGATCGCGGTCGCACAGGGCGCGGGAAATACGTACCGCATCGCCATGATGGACAGCAGCCTGGGATCGGCGCGCTGGAGCACGCTGTCGCCGGGCTCGCTGGACGAGTCCCCGACCTTCGCTCCGAACGGCGCCATGATCATTTATGCTGCGCGCGAAGGCCGCCGGGGCGTGCTGTATTCGGTCTCCGCCGACGCCCGCGTACGCGAGCGCGTGGTGCTGGACGACGGCGACGTGCGCGAACCGGCCTGGGGTCCGTTCCGCACGCCGCAGTAAGGCGCGAACCCGCCGCACACCACCCATCCCCCGGCACCGGCTGTCCCCTTAGTCCTGCCCCCTGTTCCACCAGACGAGGAAACACCCATGAACAAGATCGCTCCTGCCACCGTCGGCAAGGTCGTGCTCGCCGCACTGCTTTGCACCGTCGCCGTCGCCTGCTCGAAGAAGGTCAAGGAAGTTCCGCCGACCACGACCGACGGCAGCACCGGCACCACCCAGCCCACGGACACCACCGGCCCGGTCGCGTCCGGCGCCTACGGCCCGAACGATCTGGACACCGACGCCTGCCTGCGTCAGCGCGTGGTCTACTTCGATCTGGATCAGGACAGCCTGAAGCCGGAATTCCAGGCCATCGTCGGCTGCCACGCCAAGTACCTGCGCGACCGTCCGTCCTCGCGCATGACCCTGGAAGGCAACGCCGACGAGCGCGGCAGCCGCGAGTACAACCTCGGCCTCGGCGAGCGCCGCGGCAACGCGGTGTCCTCGGCGATCCAGGCCAACGGCGGTTCGGGCAGCCAGATCACCGTGACCTCCTACGGCGAAGAGCGCCCGGTCTGCACCGACTCGAACGAGGATTGCTGGGCCAAGAACCGTCGCGTCGAGATCGTCTACACCGCCAAGTAATCGGACCCACGATCGATGCGCATGTTCGCCAAGACCCTCGCGGCCTCGATCGTCTGCGGAGCGGCGGCCCTCGCGGCCGCCGCCCCCGCGCACGCCCAACGCGCCAGCCTGGCCGACCGCGTCGCGGTGCTGGAGCAGCGCGCGGCCAACAATCAGGCCAACGTCGACCTGCTCAACCAGGTCACCCAGCTGAAGTCCGAAATGCAGGCGCTGCGCTCGCAGGTCGAGGAACTTCAGCAACAGAACCAGCAGCTGCAGCAGTCCAGCAAGAACCAGTACCTGGACCTGGACGGCCGCCTCAACCAGCTCGAAGGCGGCGCCCCCGCTGCGCCGGCACCGGCCTCCGCGCCGGCCGCCGCCGCGCCCCGGCCTGCGGCCGCACCGCCGCCGGCTCCGGTCGCCGCTGCTCCCGCTCCGGCGCCGCACGCGTCGGCCCAGGAGCGCCCGCCGGCGGTCTACGGCGACGCCGGCTCGGTCGCGCAGAGCGCCGACGAACGCAGCGCCTACGACATCGCCTTCAACGCGCTCAAGGCCGGCCTGTATGCCGACTCGGCGCGCATGTTCCAGGCCTTCATCGAGACCTACCCGAACGGCACCTACACGCCCAACGCGCTGTATTGGCTGGGCGAGAGCTACTACGTGACCCAGAACTATCAGCTGGCGCAGGTGCAGTTCCAGTCCCTGTACGACCGCTACCCGACCCACGACAAGGCCCCGGGCGCGCTGCTCAAGATCGGCCTGTCGCAGCAGGGCCTGCGTCAGATCGACGCCGCCGAGCGCACCCTGGGCGAAGTGGTCGCGCGCTTCCCCGGCACCGACGCCGCGCGCGCGGCCTCCGACCGCCTCAACGCGCTGCAGCTCGGCCGCCTGCGCTGAGACGCCGCACCGCTCCTCAGTTAGGAGCGGTGCGAGCCGCGACCGCGCCAGCCCGATCGCCTGCGCCGCCCGCGGCACTGGCCCTTGGAGCCTCACCAGCCCGTCATTCCGGCGAAAGCCGGAACCCCATTTTGATCTTCGCTGTTCCCGGTCCGCCGCCGTAGGCCGCCCCGCAGCGCGGCCTGGGTTTTCGCCAAGACCGCGCTCCACGGCCCACGAGCCGCTACGTTCCAGCGCCGTTCCCGCCCCGGCCGGCCGCGTCCGATAAACTATGCCCATGAACGCCGTATCGACCGACGCGGCCCTGGCGTCGCCCGAGCGCCTGCGGCTGACCGAAATCTTCCTGTCCCTGCAAGGCGAGGCCCGCAGCATCGGCTGGCCGACCGTGTTCGTGCGCCTGACCGGCTGCCCGCTGCGCTGCCAGTATTGCGACACCGCCTACGCCTTCCACGGCGGGCAGTGGTGGCAGATGGACGACATCCTGGCCGAAGTCGCCCGCCACGGCGCGCGCCACGTCTGCGTGACCGGCGGCGAGCCGCTGGCGCAGAAGCGCTGCATCGGCCTGCTGAACCGTCTCTGCGATGCCGGCTACGAGGTCTCGCTGGAAACCTCCGGCGCGATCGACATCGCCGAGGTCGACCCGCGCGTGTCGCGCGTGCTGGACATCAAGACGCCGGACTCCAAGGAAGCGCACCGCAACCTGTGGAGCAACCTGCCGCTGCTGACCGCGCGCGACCAGGTCAAGCTGGTGATCTGCAGCCGCGAGGATTACGACTGGGCCAAGGGCGTGGTCGCCGAGCACCGGTTGACCGAAGTCTGCGACGTGCTGTTCTCGCCCAGCTTCAGCCAGATCAAACCCAGCGACCTGGCCGACTGGATCGTCGCCGATCGTTTGCCGGTGCGGTTCCAGTTGCAGTTGCACAAGATTTTGTGGAACGACGAGCCGGGGCGGTGAGGTTGGGGGAGGTTCCGGGCGAGGTTCCGGGCGAGGTTCCGGGCGGGCGGTTTGTTCCGGTTCGTCGCTCCCGTGGTCGTTGCCCTCGTACTCGTCTTTTTGGCTCGTCATTCCCGCGAAAGCGGGAATCCAGTGACTTCAGCACGACGTCTCAATTTCGTCGTCGCTCACGAAGAGCGATGATGCGACGAAGTTCTGCCAGCTACGGCGCGACATGCGACTACGTGAAAGTCACTGGATGTTCGGCTTCGCCGAAGTAGAGCGGAGCCCGCCTTCGCGGGAATGACGAGCAAAGGCAATAGCCGCTTCGTTTAGCCTTACCCGATTCCCGATTCCCGATTCCCGATTCCCGATTCCCGATTCCCGATTCCCGATAAAGCAAAGCCATGAAAAAAGCCGTCGTCCTCGTCTCCGGTGGTATGGATTCCGCCGTCGTCATCGCCATCGCGCGCGAGCAGGGGTATGCCGTGCATGCGCTGAGCGTGCGCTACGGCCAGCGCCATACCTCCGAACTCGACGCCGCCGCGCGCGTGGCGCGCTCGCTGGGCGCGGTCGCGCACAAGACCGTCAACGTCGACCTGCGCAGCATCGGCGGCTCGGCGTTGACCGACGAGGCGATCAGCGTGCCGCTGGATACCGACCACCACCCGGTCGGCGTGGACGCGCCCAAGGACGACATCCCGGTCACCTACGTGCCGGCGCGCAACACCATCATGCTGTCGGTGGCGCTGGGCTGGGCCGAGGTGTTGGGCGCGGCCGACATCTACTGCGGCGTCAACGCGGTCGACTACTCGGGTTACCCCGACTGCCGCCCGGAGTTCGTCGAGGCCTTCGAGCGGCTGGCCAACCTGGCCACCAAGGCCGGCGTCGAGGGCGCGGGCCTGCGCGTGCGCGCGCCGCTGCAGTACCTGAGCAAGGCCGACATCGTGCGCGAAGGCCTGCGCCTGGGCGTGGATTTCGCTCAGACCGTCTCGTGCTACCAGGCCGACGACGAGGGCCGCGCCTGCGGCCATTGCGATGCCTGCCGCCTGCGCGCCGAGGGCTTCGCCGCCGCCGGCGTGGCCGATCCCACGCGCTACGTCTGAACCGCTCAGGCCGGCGCCGGTATGTGGGGCCTGACTCGGCGCGGCGGGCTTGTTAGAATGTCCGACTCCGGCGCGCAGCCGGCGTTGCACCGGGCCGTTAGCTCAGTCGGTAGAGCAGAAGACTTTTAATCTTTTGGTCGTAGGTTCGAATCCTACACGGCCCACCATCCAGCCCCCGGCGCTGCGCCCAGCGCCTCGCGCGGCACGCCTCCTTCTTCGCAGCGGTAACGGCACGACGCCAATGCGTGCACGACCGCGCGGCTCAGACGCCCATGGCGATCTCCAGCAGCACGCGCCAGGCATTCATGGGCAGCCATTCCTCGTAGCCGTCCCAGGTTTCGTATTGCGGCAGCTTCACCGTGTCGGGGATCCGCATGAAGGGCGTACCCTTGTTCAATTCCGCCTCGATCGCGGCGCGCAGGTCTTGCAGGAACTTCAACTGCTCCGCGACGCTGGCCCTGGGCCCCATCGGCGCGTTGTGGGCGTACATCACCCGCTCGAAATCCAGCGCGTCCATTTCAGCCAGCGTGCGCTCCCATTGCCTGGGCGAGAAGTCGGGCATATAGGTGAAGGCCACCCGCTTGGGCACCACCAGATCGACGGTGTAGATCGTCTTCTCCTGCGGGAACTCGAACACGGTCATGCCTTGGCCGTGGTTGGCGCCGAAGTACCGCAGCTTGAGTCGGCTGCGGCCGAGCTTAAGCTCCGAGCGGGCTCCGGACCAGGTCCGGTCGGGCATGACCACGTCCGGGCTGGGGTGCAGCCTCAGCCACCGGGCGGTGGTGGCGTGGCTGAGCACCGTGGCGCCCTGCGCCTTGAACACCGCGCCGCCGCCGATGTGGTCGTAGTGATTGTGCGAATAGATCAGGTAGCGAATCGGTTGGTCGGTGATCCTGCGGATGGCCTGCAACGAGGCCTCGGCGAAATCCCGATCGAAGCTGTCCATGACCACCACACCGTCGTCGGTGACCATGAAGGCGTTGAAGGCCATGCCGGCGCCGAAGCTGTACAAACCCGGCGCGACCTCGGTGGTCCGGTACTCGGGTTGGGCGGCTTGCGCCGGGGCGGGCGGGCCGAACGCGGTCAGGCCTAGGGCCAGCGCGACGGCGGCCAGCCGTCGCTCGAACGGGTTTGCGAACGGCATGATGGCGGACTCCATGGCGGGAAGGGATTCGTCGGCCGGCGCCGCGTCGTGCCCGCATCGGCCGTGCGGCGGTGGTGGGCCCGGCCTGGCCGCGCTCAGGGCAGGCGCGTGACCTGCGCGTAAGTGGCGCGCCAGCGGCCGTCGCGCTTCGCCCACACGTAGGCCACGCGCAAGCGGCGGTTCTGGCGCGTGCCGTCCTGGGTCCAGTGCAGGTCGACCAGCCCGCCGATCACGGCGCCGTCGCTCCAGACCTTCCGCACGGGTTGTTCGACTACGTAGGGTTCGATCTTGAATCCCGGCAGATGGAAGTCGGCCAAAAACTGCCGCTTGTCCTCGACCGTGGCGTTGGAGTTCACCAGTACGTAGTCGTCGTCGACCAGCCGCGCCAGCGTGGCGACGTCGTTGTCGAACTGGGCGCGGTCGTAGTCCCGCACGGCCTGGGCGAGATCCGCCGGCAGGTCGGAGGCAGGCGCCGGCGAGGCGTGGGCGGCGAGCAACAGCGCGAGGACGGGCGCAACGGATTTCATGGCGGTCTCCCTGGGCCCGGCGCCGGCCGGCGGCCGGGCTCGGGAGCGTTCAAGGTGCCGGCCAAGCGGCTATGACACAATTACCACTAGGTATGCTTTTTGGATAACCACTTGGCCCAGCGCCCGGCCAGCGACGCGGTCGTCCCCTTCGTTGCCGTCGAGGCCGACGCGCGTCCGCTGTATCGCCAGATCTACGACGGCTACCGCGCGGCGATACTGGAAGGGCGGCTGCGCGCGGGGCAGCGAATTCCCTCGACGCGCGCGCTCGCGCGCGAACTGGGCATCTCGCGACTGCCGGTGCTGACCGCGTTCGAGCAACTGCTGCACGAGGGCTATCTGGAAGGGCGCGCGGGATCGGGGACGTTCGTGGCCGCGCCGATACACGACCTGCGCGAGGCGACGGCACTGGCCGCTCGCGTCGGGCCGAAGCAGGGTGCGGCCGGGCCCGAGTTCGCCCGCGCACCGGCATCCCACGCACGCAAGGCGCCGGAGCCGAAAGCGGAGCTGGGTGCGTTTCGGGTCAGCCAGCCGGCTTTGGATCATTTTCCGAACAAGCTATGGGCCCGGCTGGTCACCCGGCACGCGCGCGCGATGTCGATCGAGTCGATGAGCTACGGCGATCCCGCGGGCCACCTGCCGCTGCGCCATGCCGTGGCCGACTACCTGCGCACGGCGCGCGCCGTGGCCTGCGATGCCAGTCAGGTGCTGATCGTGTCCGGCTCGCAGATGGCGCTGCATTTGTGCGCACGCGTGCTGCTCAAGCCCGGCGACCGGTTCTACTTCGAAAATCCCGGCTACCCCGGGGCGAGGGCGGCCCTGAGCGCGACCGGCGCGAGGCTGCAACCCTTGCCGGTGGACGGAGAGGGGCTGCAGTTGCCGCCGAGGCGTTCCGCGCGACGGCCGGCGCGCGCCGTCTACGTCACGCCGTCGCACCAGTATCCGCTGGGCGTTTCGATGAACGTGTCGCGCCGCCTGGAGTGGCTGGCCTGGGCGCGAGAGCACCAGGCCTGGATCGTCGAGGACGATTACGACAGCGACTATCGTTTTTCCAGTCGCCCCTTGGGCGCATTGCAGGGAATGAATGGCGCCGAACAGGTCATCTACACGGGCACCTTCAGCAAGGTGCTGTTCCCGTCGCTGCGCATCGGCTACCTGGTGGCGCCGCCCGCGCTGGTGGAGCAGTTCGTGGCGCAGCGGCTGATCCTGGACCTGTTCCCGCAGCGGCTGGATCAACTGGTGCTGACCGACTTCCTGTGCGAAGGGCATTTTTCCCGGCATCTGCGTCGCATGCGCGCGATCTACCAGGGCCGCCGCGATGCGCTGGTCCGCGAAATCGACCAACACCTGCGCGGCCTGCTGACCATCGTCAACGCCGATGCGGGCATGCACCTCACCGCGCGCTTGCCGGCGGGATTCGACGACGCGGAGGTGGTGCGCCTTGCGCGTGCGCGCGGCATCAGCGCGATCGCGCTGTCCAGCTGCTACGCGACCGATGCCGCCGACCCGGGTTTGATCCTGGGGTTCGGCGGCGTTTCGGAGGCGGAGATCGTTCGCGGGGTGCAGACGCTGTCCGAGCTGCTGGCCGATATCGCACGTCGGCGGCGCGTCCCGAGGACATAGGCGGGGCGCGTGCCTACGCGGCGTGAGCGGCGCGACATGGCGAATGCCGGGGATCGCGGAAAGTGCGGCATTCGTGGCAGGTCGGCGCCGGCCGCATCCGCATCAGGCGCAATCTTCCAGGATCGTCACCAGTTCGTCCGGTCGCTCCACCGGCACGTCGTGTCCGCAGTCGATCACGTAGGCGCTCCAGCCCGGCGTGGTGCGCGCGGTTTCCAGCGCGTCGGCGAACGGACCGTCCCAGCCGGTGGCCATCACGAAGGCTTTCTTGGCGATGCCTTGGTAGGCGCCGCTCACGCGCAGCTTCTGCGTGAAGCTGCCGGTGGGATGAGGCGTGGCCTTGCTGTCCACCCAGGCGCGGTCGGTCTCGCGCAGGTAGTCGCCGGGCGACGACGGCGGCACCGGCTGCGTCGGTAGCGAGGGGTCCAGCCAGGTCGCGAGATCGTGGAAAGACTGCCCGTCCTCGGGGATGAAGGCCTCCAGATAGACGATGGAGGCGATGCGTGGCGCGATGCGCTCGGCCACGCCGGTGACCACGAAGCCCGAATACGAATGGCCGACCAGCACGATGCCGTCGAGATCGTTCCAAAGGATTTCGTTGACCACGTCGTCGATATGGGTATTCAGATCGATCGCCTGCGCGGACAGATGCGAGCGCTCGCCCAGGCCGCTCAGCGCCGGCACGTGCACGCGATGCCCGCGCGCGCGCAGGCCGTCGGCCACCCGCGCCCAGGCCCAGGCGCCGGCCCAGGCGCCGTGCACCAGTACGAAGGTGGTGGCGTTCGGCATCGTGTCGGCGGGGGCGGAAAGGGAGGCGGCGTCGCTGCGCGGATCGGTGGGCATGGTGGGGCTCCAGGGGCTGAGAACGTCTTGCGAGGCTAGCGCCGGCACCGCATGCTCAACCAGCCAATTTTATTGCTGGCCTCCATTAGGAATGCGAATGACCGGCGTCCGGGATATCGACATCGCACTGCTGCGTGCCTTCGTGGCGGTGGTGAACACCGGCAGCATGACCGCGGCGGCGCGGGCGGTCAGCCTCACGCAGGGCGCGGTGAGCCAGCAGATCAAGCGCCTGGAGGGTCTGCTGGATGCGATCCTGTTCGATCGCGGCGGCGACAGTCTGAAGCCGACAGCGGCCGGTCAACGCCTGCTCGCGCACGCGCATCGCCTGATCGCGCTCAACGACGAGGTGCTGCGCGCGATGCGCGGCGACGACGCGCCGCAGGAGATCCGCCTGGGCGTGGCGCACGACGTCGCCGAGCTGCTGGCGCCCAACGTGTTCCAGGAGTTCCGGCGCCGTCATCCGCAGGTGCAGTTGAGCTTGCTCAGCGACAGCAACGGCAGCATGCGCGAGCTGCTGCGCGGCGGACGGGTGGACCTGGCGCTGCTGGCCGAACGCGAGCCCGGGCAGGGCGAGGAGCTGCTGCTCAGCGACGATCTGGTCTGGGTCGGCGCGCCCGGTGGCGCGGCGCCGCTGAGCCGGCCGCTGCCGGTCGCGGTCTGTCACGAGGAGCGTTGCGGCGTGCGCGCGGCGACCATCGAGGCCTTGGGACGCGCGGGCATTCCGTGGCGGCCGATCGGCCACCTCGGCCATCTCGAATCGGTGGCCGGCACGGTGGCGGCCGACATGGCGGTGTCGACCTTCCTGGCCGACAGCGTGCCCGAGGGTTTGGAGACGCTACGCGATCACGGTCTGCCGGCCCTGCCGCACTACTACGTCAACCTGCGCCGCCTGCCTGGCGCCGACGGCGATGCGCTGCGCGCGTTGGAACGCTGCATCCGCGACGGCTTCGCGCGCGCCGACGCCTGAGCGCGCGGCGAGGATCGCGTCCAGATCGGCGCGGTGGCCGCTCCAGCGGCCGGCCGCGTCCGCGGCCAGCGCCACGCCGGCGATGCCGACGATCCACAGCAGCGTCTCGCGCGCGCCGCGCTGCAGCGATACGCGCCAGCGTTCGAAGCGGCCCTGGAGACGGCGGCCCGCGATCAGATACAGGCCCAGCAGCAGCAAGGGCGGCGCGACGAAGATCGCGTTGTAGACCAACAGCAACGGCAGCCACTGCCATACGGGCATCGTGGCCGAGGTCATCAGCGCGATCGCGGCGAAGTAGGGCAGGGCGGTGACCATCTCGATGGCGGTGACCGTCATGCCCAGTAGCACCATGCCCAGCAGACCGCCCACGCGCGGTTGCGGCTGTTCGTCGGCGTGCTTGGATTGCTTGGGCGCGAAGATCGCATAGGCCAGCATGCCCAGGCCCAGCGCGAACTGCAGCGCCAGGGCGATCGGATGATCGAAGGCCGCACCGTAACGCTGCATCGTCGCGCCCAGGCCCAGCATCAGCGCGATGCCCAGCGCGGTGTAGGTCAGCGCGATGCCGGCGATGTAGGCCAGCAGCCGCGGCGCGGCGCCGGGCCGCGCCATCCACCACAGCGCTACCGCCAAGGCGGAAGGGTTGACGCTGTCCACCACGGCCAAGCCGAGCACGGGCAAAGCGATGTCGGTCATGCGCGGGCGTGCTCGGCGGACGGAGACGCATTGTGGCGCGGGTTCGGGCGGCGACGCCTGGGCCGATCGGCATGCCCGGTTCGCCGCGGTCGCCGTGCCGCAACCGTTGCGGACGCGTCGCGCCGCCGCGAGCGACTCGGGAGCCGGCTGCGCCCGGATTGTCGCCGGCCGCGCGAGCCACTATCGTGGCCTGCGCCCACGCGGCGCCCTTCCCCCATCGAAAGGATTCCCATGCTTCGCACCACCCTCAGCCTCGCGCTGCTCGTCGCCGCCGCGATCGCCGCTCCGCTGCACGCGAAAGAAGTCGCCACGCCCGCGATCGCCGCGCCCGACGTCGCCCACGCCAAGAAGTATTCCCAGGACGGCATCAGCGTGTCGCTGCCCGGCAACTGGAAGGTGATCGAGAACACGGCCATGGACGAGGGCGGCGGCCGCGCGCTGGGCATCGAGGCCGACAAGCCGGACTTCGAGACCCTGGGCCTGGACATCACCGTGCAGGTTTATCCCGACGCCATCGCGCCGTCGCTGGAAGGCGCGGCGGAGTTCCTGGTGCAGCAGCAGACCGAAGGTTCGGAGAACTACACCGAAGCCAAGCACGCCGACTACCAGCTGGGCGGGCGTTTCCCGGCGCGGGTCGCCCGCTACACGCACACGGTGTTCGGCGCCGATTCGGCCTATGCCAAGCGCGTCGACCTGTACGCGCTCAAGCCCTGCGGCAAGGGCTGGACCTGCCTGCTCTACACCCAGACCCTGGCGGCGAACGAAAGCGCCGCCAGCGCCGGCATGGCGCAGTTGTACGAAACGGTGAAGTTCGCGCCCGCGCAGAAGTGACGACCGCGCCGCGACGCGCGCAATGCGCGTCGCGGTGTGCCGGCAAGGCGCCTGATGCATGTCGCACGGATGTCTTAAAAGGCGAGGCCGATGCGGCGGCGATCGCGTGCAGGGAGCCGCCTACCTGCATGGGCCAGCTCCAGCTTAGACCTCGCGCCGCCGGCGGCCTTGGCTCATGGCAGGGCCGCGATCGGCTCCGCAGTCAACTCGAACGGCGGTCCCGGCTGCAGCGGCAAGGCGTCGAGATAGATGCGCGCTGAGTCGCCGCCGTTGTGGTAGCTCAGATAACGGCCGTGCTGGAAACGGAACACGTAGCCGGCCACCGAAAGCTGGGGCGTGCCGGCGGCGGCGAACACCAGCGCGTCGATCGCCACCACCTGCGTCCCCAGCAGATCGTGCAGGCGCGGGCGCGCGCCCAGGTTGACCCGCCGCCAGTGGCAGTTCTGCGCGTACAGCAGTGCGGGCGCCGACGCATAGACGGCGAATGTCGCCGACTCGCCGTCCGAGACCAGGCGCGCCTGCAGCGAGCTGCCGTCGTCGAAGCTCAACTCCAGCGGGCCCAGGTCGTCGCTGCCCAACGGGTCTTCGATCTCCAGTTCGCCATGGCACAGGCCGGTCAGGCGCTTGCCCAGAATCGACGCGATCGCCGCATGCGGCGCCAGGGCCGTGCGCAGGCTCGCGGCGCGCGACCCGGCGTCGTTCACCAGAACTTCCAGAACGGCTTCTTGTGCGCCGGCGCCGCGGTGCGCGAATCCGCCGACGCCTGCGCGGGCAGCTCGTGGCCGAGATAGGCGATGGCCTCGCCGCTGAAGCCGTCGATGCCCATCGGCAGCGGCTCGAAGTTCGCGCTCAGCCAGTCGGCGTGATGTTGCCGCGCGTGTTCGGCATCGGCGTTGCTCAGCAGCAGGAAACCGTGCGTGTCCGATCCGCCGTAGGAGTCGCTATGCACGAACACGCTGTAGCGGTCTTTTAGGATTTCGGCGACCGAGGCGATCATCACGTAGCGGTCGCGGCCGCTTTCGGTCAGCGGAATGCGATACGCGACGCCTCGATGGACGAGATCGGTGGGCGACTCTTCGTCCAACATCTCGATCGCGTCGTCCTCGTCGAGCTGCTCGGAGAATCCCTCGACCACTTCGGATTCGAACGAGCGCCAGTCGATCCAGACCAGCGCCCCCGACAGTGCGTCTTCGTCCAGCGTGACCAGGGTCGCCAACGGGATGCGCATGATGTAGTCCGGTAGAGGCTGCGGATGCAGTGGGTCGGAGTAGATGCGAGTCGGCGGAGCGGGGTGGCCGCTCCGCGCCGCTCACGCGAAGCGGTCGGCCAGTGCGTCGGTCGAGGACACCAGTACGTCGACGATGGCCGGATCGGCCGCGCTGTGACCCGCCAGCACCACCCGGAAGTCGGCTTCGGGCCAGGCCTGGGCGAGGTCGTAGGCGCTTTTCACCGGGCAGATGATGTCGTAGCGCCCTTGCACGATGGTCGCGGGGATGTGGCGGATGCGGCCGACGTCGCGCAGCAGCTGGTCGGGCTCCAGGAACACGTCGTGGCGGAAGTAGTGCGCTTCGGCGCGGGCGACGCTGATGGCCAGATGCGGTTCCTCGAAGTTGCCGGCCTCGTCGGGGTCGTGGATCAGGGTGGTGCTGCCGCCCTCCCAATACCCCCAGGCCTGCGCCGCAGCCAGGCGCACCGCCGCGTCGTCGCTGTCGAGCCGGCGCCAGTAGGCCTCGGTCATGTTGTCGCGCTCGGCTTCGGGAATGTGTTCCAGGTAGCGCGTCCAGCGTTCCGGGAAGATCCAGCGCGCGCCGCCGTCGAGTTCGTTGAACCAGCGCAGTTCGCCGGGCCGGCCCAGGAAGATGCCGCGCAGCACCAGCCCCAGCGTGCGCTCGGGATGCGCCTGCGCGTAGGCCAGAGCCAGGGTCGAGCCCCAGGAGCCGCCGAACACCACCCAGCGTTCGATGCCGAAATGCTCGCGGATGCGTTCGATATCGGCGACCAGATGCCAGGTGGTGTTGTCGCGCAGCTCGGCATGCGGCGTGGACTTGCCGGCGCCGCGCTGGTCGAACAGCACGATGCGGTAGCGCGCCGGATCGAAGAAGCGGCGGTGATACGGCGACACGCCGGCGCCGGGACCGCCGTGCAGGAAGATCACCGGCAGGCCGTCGGGGTTGCCGCATTCTTCGACGTGCAGCTCATGCAGGCCGTCGACCTGCAGGCGTTGCGTGCGGTAGGGCTCGATCTCGGGGTAAAGCTCGCGCATGGCGGCGGTCCGTGGGGTTTGGGCAAGGATACGGCGCGGCGGAGTTGCAGGCGACGGCGGGGCGCCGAGGCGACGGTGGTTTTGGGGGGGCGGTATGCCTCAAGGCAATTGCTGCATGTTCTGGGGTAGGAGCGGCGTGAGCCGCGACCCTGAAATTCGCGCGGCGGTGGAAGTTTCGCGGCTGCTGTAGATCGCGGTCGCGGCTTACGCCGCTCCTACCCTAAGGCGGGATGCTTTGGCTTGCTGTGCGGACGACGTAAGTCGGGATGGTTTCGGGTCTTGGGAGGCAATCGCGGCTTACGCCGCTCCCACAGAAAGCGAGGTGCGGGTTTGGGGTAGGAGCGGCGTGAGCCGCGACCCTGAAATTCGCTCGGCGGCGGAAGTTTCGCGGCTGTCTTAGGTCGCGGTCGCGGCTTACGCCGCTCCTACCCCAAGGCGGGATGCTTTGGCTTGCTGTGCGGACGACGTAAGTCGGGATGGTTTCGGGTCTTGGGGAGCAATCGCGGCTTACACCGCTCCCACAGAAAGCGAGGTGCGGGTTTGGGGTAGGAGCGGCGTGAGCCGCGACCCTGAAATTCGCGCGGCGGCGGAAGTTTCGCGGCTGTCGTAGGTCGCGGTCGCGGCTTACGCCGCTCCTACCCCAAGGCGGGATGCTTTGGCTTGCTGTGCGGACGACGCAAGTCGGGATGGTTTCGGGTCTTGGGGAGCAATCGCGGCTTACGCCGCTCCCACAGAAAGCGAGGTGCGGGTTTGGGGTAGGAGCGGCGTGAGCCGCGACCCGGAAACTCGCGCGGCGGCGGAAGTTTCGCGGCTGCCGTAGATCGCGGTCGCGGCTTACGCCGCTCCTACCCCAAGGCCGACATGACGATTGGGCTCAAGCGTGATCCAGCAGATGCTGCAGCACCGCTTCGCCGTAGCGGTCCAGCTTGCTGGCGCCGATACCGGGGATGCCCGAAAGGTCGTCTAGATCATCCGGTGCGGCTTCGGCGATCGCGCGCAGGGTGGCGTCGTGGAAGATCACGTAGGCCGGTACGTTCTGCTCGCGGGCGGTGGTCGAGCGCCACTCGCGCAGGGCGTTGAAGCGCGCCAGCGAGGCCGGATCGAGGTCGATCATCGGCGCCGCGGCCGCGCCGCCGCGGGGCTTGCGGCTGCGCGCGGCCTTGGGCTGCTCGGTGCGGAAGCGCAGGTCGCGTTCGCCGCGCAGCACCGGGCCGCTGTCGGCGGTGAGGCGCAGCGCGCCGTGGCGTTCGATGTCGGCTTCGAGCAGGCCACCGGCGACGAGTTGGCGGAACACGCTGCTCCACTGACGAACGTCCAGATCGGCGCCGATGCCCCAGGTGCTGAGGCGGTCGTGGCCGAACTTGAGCGCCTTTTCGGTCTCCACGCCGCGCAGCACGTCGATCACATGGCCCGCGCCGAAGCGCTGGCCGGTGCGGTAGACGCAGGACAGCGCCTTGCGCGCGGCCTCGGTGCCGTCCCAGCTTTGCGGCGGGTCGATGCAGTTGTCGCAGTTGCCGCAGGCGCCCGGGTGCGGTTCGCCGAACCAGCCCAGCAGCGCCTGGCGCCGGCATTGGGTGGACTCGCAGTAACCCAGCAGCGCGTCGAGCTTGCGCAGCTCCAGACGCTTGCGCTCCTCGCCGGCCTCGCCCTGCTGGATCAGCTGGCGCAGGTTGACCACGTCGCCCAGGCCGTAGCAGAGCCAGGCCTCGGCGGGCTCGCCGTCGCGGCCGGCGCGGCCGGTCTCCTGGTAGTAGCCCTCGATCGACTTGGGCAGGTCGACGTGGGCGACGAAGCGCACGTCGGGTTTGTCGATGCCCATGCCGAAGGCGATGGTGGCGACCATGACCACGCCGTCCTCCTGCAGGAAGCGGCGCTGGTTGGACGCGCGCGAGGCCGCGTCCATGCCGGCGTGATAAGGCAGCGCGTGGATGCCGGCCTGCACCAGCTGCTCGGCCACCGCGTCCACGCGCCGGCGAGAGAAGGCGTAGACGATGCCGCTGTCGCCGCGGTGGGCGGCCAGGAAATCCAGCAGCTGACGCGTGCCGTTGTCCTTGTGGACCACGCGATAGCGCAGGTTGGGGCGGTCGAAGGAGCTGACGAAGCGGCGCGCGTCCTCCAGGTTGAGGCGTTCGGCGATCTCGCGCTGGGTCGGGGCGTCGGCGGTCGCGGTCAGGGCGATGCGCGGGATGTCGGGCCAGCGCTCGTGCAGGATGGTGAGTTCGCGGTACTCGGGGCGGAAATCGTGACCCCACTGCGAGACGCAGTGCGCCTCGTCGATCGCGAACAGGGCGATCGGGGCGCGGTCGAGCAGGGCCAGGCAGCGCCCGGTCAGCAGGCGCTCGGGCGCGATGTAGAGCAGGTCGAGTTCGCCGGCCAGCAACTGGCGCTCGACCTCGGCCGCGGCGGCCGCGTCCAGGGTGGAGTTGAGGTAGGCCGCCTGCACGCCGAGCTGGCGCAGGGCCTCGACCTGGTCCTGCATCAACGCGATCAACGGCGAGACCACGATGCCGCAGCCGTCGCGCAGCAGCGAGGGCAACTGGTAGCACAGCGACTTGCCGCCGCCGGTGGGCATCAGCACCAGGGCGTCGCCGCCCTCGCTGACGTGGTTGACGATCTGCGCCTGTTCGCCGCGGAAGTCGGAATGGCCGAAGGTACGGCGCAGCAGGTCTAGGGCGTGGTCTGACATGGCGCTAGTGTAGCGAGCGCCGTCGTTACGGCCGCTAAGCGGATGGCGCGGGCGGCGGTAGGACTTTCCCGCGGTCCGGGGTAGGGCGCAGATTCGGCCGGCCGCCTCTGGGGCAGGTTACCGCTCCCACGGACAGCAAAAAGGCCGCTCGCCGTCGAAGGGAGCGGCCTCCTCAGCCGCCCTTACTGCAGCAGCGAACGCAGCATCCAGGCGTACTTCTCGTGGGTCTGCAGACGCTGGGTCAGCAGGTCCTCGGTGGGTGCGTCGTCGACGTCGTCGGCCTGGTCGAGTACCTTGCGCGCGGTGCGGCATACCGCCTCGTTGCCGACCACCAGCTGGCGGACCATTTCGCGCCAGTCGGCGGCGTCGCTGAGGCCCGGTTCTTCCGGGATCGAGCTCAGGCGCACGAATTCGGCGTAGGAGCCCGGCGCGTTGAAGCCCAGCGCGCGGATGCGCTCGGCGATCTCGTCCAGCGCGGTCCACTGTTCGGTGTACTGGGTTTCGAACATCACGTGCAGGGCGTTGAACATCGGGCCCGTGACGTTCCAATGGAAGTTGTGGGTCTTCAGGTACAGGGTGTAGCTGTCGGCCAGGAAGCGCGACAGGCCCTCGGCGATCTTCTTGCGATCGGCCGGCGAGATCCCGATATCGATGGACGGCGCGGCGCTGCCCGGTGCGGGCGATGCGGCCGGCGTCAGCGGCTTGGCGGGCTTGGTCTTGCCGGCTTTGGTCTTGTCGGGCTTGCTCGACTTGGCCATGGGGGAGGCTCCTGTTCCTGTGGGATGGGAAGGGGTGAAAGCGGCCGGATAGGGTTTTTCCGGCGTAGCGACGACAATAGGCGCTGTCGCCGCCGATGTTAAATGGTTTGTACCTAGCGCTGCGATGCAGACGATCTATCGATGAAGAACGAACACTCCAGGCAAACACCCGCCGACGATGCTAGCGCCCAGAATGCTAGCGCCGCGTTACGCCAGGCCCGGCGCGCCATCGACGGCGCGTTGAGCCGCGACCGTGGCCGCCTGCACGGGCTGTGGTCGCGCTGGAGCGGCAAGCCCGGCGACGCGGCCGCGCGCGACGCCTTCACCCAGGCCCTGGCGGTGTCGGTGGCGCAGCGCGAGGCGCGCGCCGCGGCCTTGCCCAGCGCGCCGGTGGAGCCTTCGCTGCCGATCGCCGCCGAGGCCGAGCGCATCGTCGAGCTGATCCGCAAGCACCCGGTGGTGGTGATCGCCGGCGAGACCGGTTCGGGCAAAACCACCCAGTTGCCCAAGCTGTGCCTGGCCGCCGGGCGCGGCGCCGCCGGCATGATCGGCTGCACCCAGCCGCGCCGGATCGCGGCGCGCGCGGTGGCGCGGCGCGTGGCCGAAGAACTGAACACGCCCGTGGGCGGCGCGGTCGGCTACCAGGTGCGCTTCAACGAGAACGTCGGCGAGCGCACCGCGATCAAGTTCATGACCGACGGCATCCTGCTGGCGGAGATCCAGTCCGACCGCTGGCTGTCGGCCTACGACACCATCCTGATCGACGAGGCGCACGAGCGCAGCCTCAACATCGATTTCCTGCTCGGCTACCTCAAGCAGCTGCTGAAGAAGCGTCCCGATCTGAAACTGATCGTGACCTCGGCCACCATCGACACCGAGCGCTTCGCCGCCCATTTCGACAACGCGCCGGTGGTCAGCGTGGAAGGGCGCGGCTATCCGGTGAACGTGCGCTACCGCCCGCTGGAGGGCGAGGGCGAGGGCGAGACCGCCGATGGCCGCAGCCGCGAGGTGCGCCAGGGCGAGCGCAGCGTCAACGACGGCATCGTTGCCGCCTGCGACGAGATCACCCGCGAGGATCCGCGCGGCGACGTGCTGATCTTCCTGTCCGGCGAGCGCGAGATCCGCGACGCCCACCAGGCGCTGGAGCGGCGCAAGTACCGCGAGACCGAAGTGCTGCCGCTGTACGCGCGGCTGTCGGTGCGCGACCAGGACCGGGTGTTCAACCCCGGCCCCAAGCGCCGCATCGTGCTGGCGACCAACGTCGCCGAGACCTCGCTGACGGTGCCGCGCATCCGCTACGTGGTCGATCCGGGCCTGGCCCGGGTCAAGCGCTACAGCCCGCGCGGCAAGCTCGACCGCCTGCATATCGAGCCGGTGTCGCAGGCCAGCGCCGACCAGCGCAAAGGCCGTTGCGGCCGCATCAGCGAAGGCACCTGCTACCGCCTCTACAGCGAGGCCGATTTCGAATCGCGCTCGCGCTACACCGACCCGGAAATCCGCCGCGCCGCACTGGCCGGCGTCATCCTGCGCATGCTCTCGCTGGGCCTGGGCAGCGTCGACGGCCGCACCTCGAAGCGCGGCGCCGCGGACGATGCGGGCGGCGCGGCGCGCATCATCGAGGACTTCCCGTTCCTGGAGCCGCCCGACGGCCGCGCCATCGCCGACGGCTGGCAGCAGCTGACCGAACTGGGCGCGGTGGACGAACAACGCCGGCTCACCGCGATCGGCCGCAGCATGGCGCGGCTTCCGGTGGACGTGAAGCTGGCGCGCATGCTGGTGGCGGCCCAGGCCCACGGCTGCCTGCGCGAGATGATCGCGATCGCCGCTTTTCTCGGCATCCAGGACCCACGCGAGCGCCCGTCAGACCAGCGTGGTGCGGCCGACGCGGCGCATGCCGAGTTCGCCGATCCGCGTTCTGAATTCATCGGCATCCTCAAGCTGTGGGACGCCTACCAGAGCGCGCACGAAGCGCTGACCCAGTCCAAGCTGCGCGGCTGGTGCGAGAAGCATTTCCTGGGCTTCCTGCGCATGCGCGAGTGGCGCGAGCTGCATCGCCAGCTCAAGCTGCTGTGCGAGGAACTCGGCTGGGCCAGCGGCCGCGGCGACGCGCCGTCGGCACGCGCGGCCGGCGACGCGCGCGTCCGCGATGCGCGCACCGACGCGCCGCCCGGTCATCGCCAGGGCGGCAAGGCCGCCGACGACGAGGCCTCGGCCTACGCGACCTTGCACCGCGCGCTGCTGACCGGCCTGCCCAGCCAGATCGGACAGCGTGGCGATCGCGGCGTCTACGACGGTCCGCGCGGGCGCAAATTTCAGCTGTTCCCCGGCTCGCCGCTGGCCAAGAAGCCGCCGCCGTGGGTGCTGGCCGCGACCCTGCTGGACACCGAGCGGGTGTGGTCGATGACCAACGCCGGCATCGAGCCGGACTGGGCGATCCAGGAGCTGCCGCATCTGCTCGCACGCCGTTATCACGACCCGCGCTGGGCGCGTTCGCAGGGACGCGTGGTCGGCAGCGAACAGATCAGCCTGTTCGGGCTGGTGCTGGCGCCGAAGCGGCCGGTGCATTACGGCGCCTTGTTCCCGGAAGAAAGCCGCGCGATCTTCGCCCGCGACGCCCTGGTCGCCGGCGAGATCAACACCCGCGCGGCGTTCCTGGCGCGCAACCTGGCCACGCTGGCCAAGGCGCGCGACGAGGAAGCCAAGCAGCGCCGCGCCGGTCTGGTGGTGGACGAGGACTGGATGGCGCAGTGGTACCTGGACCGGTTGCCGGCACAGGTGCACAACGCGCAGGCGCTGGACGCGTGGTACGCCAAGCTGTCCGCGCCGGAAAAGGCGGCGCTGGAATGGTCCGGCGCCGACCTGATGGTCGGCGGCGAAAGCGAGGCCACGCGGTTCCCGCCGTACCTGCAGTTGGGCAACGCGCGCCTGGCGGTGCGCTACCGCTTCGAGCCGGGCGCGCCCGACGACGGCATGACGGTCGCGGTGCCGCTGCATCTGCTCAATGCGCTGGATCCAGCGCAGTTGTCGTGGCTGGCGCCCGGTTTCGTCGCCGACAAGGCGGCGGCGTTGATCAAGTCGCTGCCCAAGATCCTGCGGCGCAACTTCGTGCCCGCACCGGATTTCGCCAAGGCCTTCCAGGAAGCGCACGCCAAGCCCGAGGCCGACGACCTGGCCGGCGCGCTCGCACGCTTCCTGCGCAAGCTGGCCGGGGTGGAGGTCGCGGCGACGGATTTCGATCCTGGCGCGATCGAAGCGCACCTGCGCATGAACCTGCGTCTGCTCGACGCCATCGACGAACGCCAGCCGGGCGGCCGCAAGAGCGAGCCCGCAGTACTGGCGGAATCGCGCGATCTGGACGAGCTGCGCGCGCGTTTCGGCGAGCGCGCCGCGCGCGCGTTCGCGGCCCGCGCCGCCGACGGCCTGGGTCAGCAGGGCCTGACCGCGTTCCCCGAGCAGCCGATCCCGGCCTCGGTGCCCGGCGCCGCCGGCGTGCCCGCGTTCCCGGCCTTGCACGACGACGGCGACACCGTGTCGCTGCGCGTGCATGCCGAGCGCGAGGCCGCCTTGCGCGCGCATCCGGGCGGCGTGCGTCGCCTGCTGACGATCGCGCTGGCCGACAAACTCAAGCAGGCGCGCAAGCAGCTGCCGGTGGCGCCCAAGACCGGCCTGCTGTACGCGGCGATCGAATCGACCGGCCCGCGCATGGACAAGTTGGCCGACGGCGGCAGCAAACGCGACGGCGACCGGCTGCGCGACGACCTGGTCGACGGCGCCCTGCGATCGCTGTTCGGCGACGACGACGAACTGCAGCAGGTGCGCGACGCGGCTGCGTTCGACGCGCGGCGCGAACAGGTGGCACGAAAGCTGTTCCCGGAGGCGATGGAGCGTTTGCGGCAGGCCGAGACCATCCTGGTCGCGGTGGCCGAGGCGCGCGCCAAGCTGGAGTCGCCGTTGATGGGCTGGGCCAGCGGGAATCTGGACGACATGCGCGCGCAACTGGCGAGCCTGACGCCGCCGGGTTTTCTGAGCCAGGTGCCGGCCGAGGCCTTGCGCGAGTATCCGCGCTATCTCAAGGCGCTGGCATTGCGCGGCGAACGTGCGCTGCGCGACCCGGTGCGCGACCAGGCGCGCATGCTGGAACTCAAGCCCTTCGCCGATGCATTGGCGGCCGCGAATTCGGCCGGCGCGGCCTCGGCGCCGGGCTGGCAGGCGCTGCGTTGGGACTTGGAGGAACTGCGCGTGTCCCTGTTCGCGCAAGAACTGGGCGTGCGCGGCGGCGTGTCGCCGAAGAAGCTGGCCAACCGGTTGGCGCAGCTGCGCGGGTAAGGCGGGTCGGGTCGCCGCGGCGTTTCGTCGTCGCCTGTGCTTTTTTTTGCTCGTCATCCCCGCGAAGGCGGGGATCCAGCGACTTCAGCGCCATGTCGCGATGACGCCGTCAGACAACACCATGCGGCGGCCCGACATACCGACATGCCGTTCTTTGCTGTTGCCTTTGCTCGTCATCCCCGCGAAGGCGGGGATCCAGCGACTTCAGCGTCATGTCGCGATGACGCCGTCAGACAACGCCATGCAGCGGCGCGACATACCGACCTGCCGTCGTTTGCAGTCTTTGCCCTTGCTCGTCATCCCAGCGAAAGCGCGGGTGAGGGCGTGCGTTTGCGAGCCATTGGTTCGCGCACGACCGAACGCCCGAGCGCTATACGCTCGGGCCGGGAAGAGCGACTTCAGCGCCATGTCGCGACTACGCGACTTGCCTCAGCGCGTGGCGCTCAAGGCGTTCACCGGAATGCCGTGCCGGAAAAGCCGCGCGCGGCCCGGTGCGTCACTTGATCCGCTGCACCCGCGCCTTCGGCAAATCCTCGTCGACCTGCAGGAACCAGCGTCCGCTGACGCCGGGCACCACCACGATCTCGGGTGCCGACATCGGCTTGGGCAGCTTCAGCGCTCCCTTCAGCACGCGCCATTGCTGGCCATTCTCCAGTACGAACACGGTGCCCGGCGCCCATTCGGCCACCGTGCCGACCAGGCGGCTGCGGATCGGGCCGTCGGCGGCGCCTTCCAGCAGGCCGGCGTCGTCGCGGCCGGGCGCGGTGTCCGCGCTCGCCGGTGCGGCGGCTGGCGGCGCGGCCGCGGCTTCGCGGTCGGCGTCCTCGCGCAGCAGGCGGTTGAGCAGGGCCAGCTGCGCCGGGCTGAGATGGTCCAGACCGGTTTCGCGCAGCTGCGCGGGCGTCAGGCGCTGTTCGACGTCGCGGTAGGCGGTCTGCGCGAAGGCCAGGCTGGGCAGCAGGACCAGTGCGAGCAGGAGGGCGTTGCGGTGGAATCGGCGCATGGGGAAGCCTGGCGACGGAGCGGGGCTGGGCGTCGCGAACGCGCCCGGTGTCGGGCGCGTGCGGTGGCCGCACGGGTAGGGCGCTCAGACTATTGCGGAGGCGTGACAGTTTCTTGACATGGCCAGCGCGTGGGCGCGGCGTGCGGGAGGGCGCATCAGGTTATACGCGCATGCATGGGCGGACGTCGCCTTGCCCGCATGGCGCGGAAGTCACTGGACCCCCGCTTTCGCGGGGGTGACGCAATGGCAAAGCCGTGCGCTTGGCGCACGTGATTGCGTTCACGCTGCATGGCGCTGAAGTCACTGGACCCCCGCTTTCGCGGGGGTGAAGCAATGGCAAAGCCGTGCGCTTCGCGCACGGGCCATTGCTTCACTTGATCCGCTGTACCTTGGCGCGCGCGTTGTAGCCCTGCACCGACATGTACCAGACGTTGCCGATCAGGCCCGGATTGATCTTGACCTCCGGGCTGCTGAGCTTCACGCCGGCCAGCGAAGCGTCGTCGGACTGCTGCCAGACCTGGCCGTTGTCCAGCGTGTACTGGCGGCCGCGGCCGAAACCGCGGAACTCGCCGGTGATGCGCGAGGCGATCGGTTCGTTGGAGCCGCCGAAATTGAAGAAGCCGCGGTGCTCGGTCTCGATCACTTCCTTGGTGCTCTTGGCCACCTTGGCGCTCTCGTCGACGATCTTGCGGTTGAGCCAGTCGTTGAGGCGGCCCAGTTCGTCGGCACTGAGCTTGTCCAGGCCCGCGGCCTTGAACTGCTCCGGCGTCATCTGCTGTTCGATCGGGGGCTGCGATTGCGCGAATGCCGCGAGCGGTGCCAGCGCAAGCAGGGTAGCGACGATCAGCGGGCGGGTGCGGAGCATGTGCTGTTCCTCGGGTCGGTTGGCGGCTAGTGTAGACGCTCCCCCAAACCGCTTCGATCCCGACACGCAATCCGCGATGAACGCGTCGCCTTCCGTCCCCGCTCCGGTCCAGACCGCGCTGGCACACGCCTCCGCGGCAGCGATCGCCGGCCCGCTGCGGCAGCGCCTGGAGGAGGCCGCGCGCGACCCGGCGGTGGCCCGCGACGCCCTGGACGCGCCGCCGGTGGTCGCCGCCACGCTGGACGCCCTGGGCCTGCTGGGCGCCGACGGCGACACCGTCGCCGCCGCGCTGCTGCACGCCTATCCGGGCCTGGCGGCGGCGCTTGGGACCGCGCTGGACAAGCAGTTCCCGGCGGTGGCGGCGTTGCTCGACGGCCAGCGCGCCGCGGCCCAGGTCTGGACCCTGCACGCCGAGCACGACGCGCGCTCCGGCCACGAGGGCTTGCGCCGCCTGCTGCTGGCGATCGTGCGCGACCTGCGGGTGGTGCCGATCCTGCTCGCGCGCCAGCTCGCGCGCATGCGCAACGCCGATGCACTGGCCCCGGACGCGCGCCGCGAACTGGCCGCGCTGACCCGCGACATCCACGCCCCGCTGGCCAACCGCCTGGGCATCTGGCAGCTCAAGTGGGAGCTGGAGGATCTGGCGTTCCGCTACCTGGAACCGCAGACCTATCAGAAGATCGCGCGCCTGCTCGACGAAAAGCGCGGCGACCGCGAGCGCTATATCGAACAGGTCAAGCGCACCCTGCGCGGCGCCTTGGCCGCGGCCGGGCTGCAGGGCACCGAAGTCGCCGGCCGGCCCAAGCACATCTACAGCATCTGGAAGAAGATGCAGCGCAAGGACGTGCCGATCGGCGAACTCTACGACCTGCGCGCGGTGCGCGTCATGGTCGGGGACCTGGCGGCGTGCTACACCGCGCTGGGCGTGGTGCATGCGCAGTGGACGCCGATCCCCAGCGAGTTCGACGACTACATCGCGCGGCCCAAGCGCAACGATTACCGCTCCCTGCACACCGCCGTGGTCGGGCCGGAAGGCAAGACCCTGGAAGTGCAGATTCGCACCCACGACATGCACCGCCAGGCCGAACTGGGCGTGGCCGCGCACTGGAAGTACAAAGAGGTCGGCAGCCAGGCCGCCGATGCCTCGTTCGACCGCAAGATCGCCTGGATGCGCAAGCTGCTCGACGCCCACGGCGAGGGCGGTCGCGACAACGGCGAGGCCACCCTGGCCGGCGAGCTGGACACCGAGCTGGTCGAGGACCGGGTCTACGTGCTCACGCCCAAGGGCGAGGTGATCGACCTGCCGACCGGGGCCACGCCGCTGGACTTCGCCTATCACGTGCACACCGAGGTCGGGCACCGCTGCCGCGGCGCCAAGGTCGACGGCCGCATCGTGCCGCTGGACCACAAGCTGCGCAGCGGCGACCGCGTCGAGATCCTCACCGCCAAGACCGGCGAGCCGCGCCGCGACTGGCTGGTCGCGGCCAACGGCTTCCTCGCCAGCGGCCGCTCGCGCGACAAGGTGCGCGCCTGGTTCCACAAGCTCGATCGCGCGCGCAACGAACAGGCCGGGCGCGAGCTGCTGGATAAGGAACTGCGTCGCCTGGGCCTGCTCAACGCCGACCTGGCGCCGGCGCGCGAACGTTTCAACGCCGCCAACGACGCCGAGCTGTACGTGCAGGTCGCCTTGGGCGACGTCGGGCCGCACCAGATCGGACGCGCCTTGCACGAGCACGAGCGCGCGCTGGCCGCGCCGCCGCCGCCGCCGACCGGCACCACCACCTTGGCGCCGGTGCCGCGGCGCCGGCCCAGCAAGAGCACCGATTTCACCGTCGAGGGCGTGGGCAATCTGCTGGTGCAGCTGGCGCGTTGCTGCCAACCGCTGCCGGGCGAACCCATCGTCGGCTACCTCACCCGCGGCCGCGGCGTCAGCGTGCACCGGCCGGGTTGCGCGGCGTTCGAGCGCCTGGCCGCCGGCCAGCCGCAGCGCGTGCTGCCGGTGGAGTGGGGGCGCAAGGGCAGCGGCTACGAAACCGACATCGAGGTGCTGGCGCTGGACCGCAAATGGCTGCTGAAGGAAGTCACCAACCTGATCGCGCAGGGCAATGCCCACGTGGTCAGCATCCGCAGCGACGTCGAGCGCAGCGGCGCGCGCGTGCGGCTGCGTCTGCGCCTGCGCGTGGCCGACTACGGCCAGCTGTCGACCCTGCTGGGCAAGCTGTCCTCGTTGCCCGGCGTGGAGCAGGCGCAGCGTTGCTGAAGGCGCGGCCGCGGCTGGACGCCCGGCGCGTCGCACGGCCGTCACCCGGATGCCGCCACGACAGGGCTATGCTGCGAACGTGACGTCCGACCACCCGCCCCCGCACGATCGCAGCGAGCCGCCCGGCGCGCGCGCAGCGGCCATCGCGCCGGCACGGATCGAGCCCGAATTCGGGCGCTGGCGCGAGCTGCGTTTCGAACGCGATCGCGCCCCGCGGCCGCCGCCGGCGCGGCCCTGGTTCGGCTGGGGCGCGGCCGGCGCGGTGATGCTGGTGCTGCTAGCGCTGGTGTGGTTGCGCCAGCCCTTGTCGGACCGGTTGTGGCCGGACTCGCGTCTGCAGCAACTGCGCAGCGACGCCGCCCAGGCCCTGCGCGAGGGCCGGCTGAGCTCGCCCGACGGACGCGGCGCGCGCGAGTTGTACGAGGCCGCGCTGGCGTTGGATCCGGACCGCGACGAAGCCCGCGCCGGCCTGACCCGGGTAGGCCAGGCCGCGTTGGTGCAGGCCGAGCGGGCGATCGCCCAACGCCGTTATGCGCAGGCCCACGCGCACCTGAATCTGGCCGCCGAGCTGGCGGTGCCGCGCGCGCAGGCCGAGGCCCTGGAACGTCGCCTGCGCGAACGCGAAGCCGCCGACGCCGGCCTGGACCGCTTGCTGGCGCAGGCTGCGAGCGCGCGCGCGGCGGGGCATCTGGACGACGGCGACCACGCCGCCTTGCCGCTCTACCAGCGCGTGCTGGCGCTGCAGCCCAAGCGCATCGAAGCCTTGGAAGGCCGCGAGGACACCCTGGCCGACTTGTTGCAGCAAGCGCGCCGGGCCCTGGCGGGCGGCGACCTGCTGGCCGGCGCCGCGCGCATCCGCCGCGTGCAATCCGCCGACCCCGGCCACGCCGAGCTGCCCGACGCGCTGACCGACCTGGCGCGTCGCGCCGACGTGCGTCGCGGCCACGCCGATGGCGCCTTGCGTCGCGGCCGCCTACCCGAGGCCGCCGAAAGCTATCGCGAACTGCTGGCGGCGATACCCGACGACGCAGCCGCGCAGCGCGGCCTGGGCGCGGTCGCCGCCGCGTACGCGCAGCGCAGCGAACGCCTGGCCGCCGACTTCCGCTTCGACGAAGCCGCCGTCGCCCTGCGCGACGCCGAAGCGATCGCGCCCGCGACCGCGGCGGTGACCGATGCGCGCGCGCATTTGGAGCGCGCGCGCCAGTCGCGCAAGCGCTTCGGCGGCGAGTTGCCTCCGGCGCAACGCCAGCAGCGCCTGCGGCGCTTGCTGGAAGAAGCCGCGGCTGCCGAGGCGCGCGGGCAATTGCTGGCACCACCCGGCGACAGCGCCTACGACAAACTGCGCGCGGCGCAGGCGCTGGCGCCGCAGGATCCGAAAGTGCGCGCGGCCGCGGCGCGGTTGTTGCCGGCCGCGCGGCGTTGCTTCGAGGACGAGTTGCGCGGCAACCGGCTCGGCCGCGCCGGCGAATGCCTGGACGCGCGCCGCGCGCTGGAAGGCGAGGGCGCGGCCGTGGCCGAAGCGCGCCGCCGGCTGGCCTTGCGCTGGCTGGCGGTGGGCGACGAACGCCTGGGCGCGGGCGAGCTGCACGCGGCGCAGGCGGCACTGAAAGCGGCCCGCGAGCTGGACCCGGCGGCGACGGGCATCGACGACCTGGCCGATCGCGTGCGCGCGGCGGGTGCCGGTCGCGATTGATTCGCAGGTCTCGCGCGAACTGCATTCGCGCTGCGCGCTCATTCCCTCACCCCTACCCACACCCCGGCCCGACCGCACAGCGGTCGGGCGTTCGGCGCAGCGCGAGCCGGTGGCTCGCAAGCGCTGCTCCTCACCCCGCAGGCGGGAGAGGGGCCAAAAGCGGGGGCGTCGCAAGTGCTTCCAATCGCGCAGGAGTGCGGCATCGCCTCCGCTACACGAGAGCCAGAGCAGCGGCGTCGCATTAGCCCCTCTCCCGCTTGCGAGAGAGGGGTTGGGGTGAGGGCCGCGAAGCCAGCCGATTGCGGCGCAAGCCGCAATGGCTTCAGCCCCCGTGCAACAACACCCGGCGCACCACCTCGCGCGCCGCATCCAGCGAGAAATGCGTGGCGACGTTGCGCAGGCCGTTCTCGGACAGGCGCTGCCAAAGCTCGGGGTCGCGATACAAACGCACCACCGCCTGCGCGTAGCCGGCGGCGTCGTCGGCCACCAGCGCGTCCTCGCCGTCGCGCAGATGCATGCCCTCGACCGCGCAGCGCGTGGCCACCACCGGCTGGCCGTGGGCCATGCTCAGGTTGACCTTGCCCTTGACGCCGGCGCCGTAGCGCAGCGGCGCCACCGCGATGCGCGCGCCGTCCATGTACGGGTCCAGGTCGGGCACATGGCCGTGGATGTCGATACCCGGCTGCGCCGCCAGCGCGGCGATCTCCGGCGGCGCGTCGGCGCCGATGCAGTGGAAGCGCAGCTCGGGCAGTTCGGCGCGGATCAGCGGAAACACCTCGGTCGCGAACCACAGCACCGCATCCACGTTCGGCGGGTGGCGGAATCCGCCGACGAAGACCAGGTCGTGGCGTTGCTCGAAACTGCGGCCGGCGCCGGCGACGCGATGCAGGTTGGACAGGATGTCGACCTGCGCCCGCGGCGCGTCCTGGGCCAGCAGGCTGCGTTCGACTTCGCTGACCACGAAGGTCGCGTCCGAACGCGCGATCACGTCCAGTTCGAGCTTGCGCGTGGCCTCGGCCGTGCGCGCCAGCGCGGCGTCGCCGGCGACTTCGGCGCCGCGGCGCTCGCGCAGGTAGTGCAGATCGACCGTGTCGAACACCAGCCGCGCCTGCGGCGCGTGCTTGCGCAGCAGCGGCAGCAGTTCGCGCAGCACGTAGTGGCGGCAGACCATGACGGTGTCGAAGCGCGGACCGTGCTCGCGCAGCCAGGCCGGCGCGCGCTGCGCGTGCGGCGCGTACCAGACCTCCACGCCCATGCGCTGCAGGTCTTCGGTGTAGCGGCCGTCGTTGGCGCGATTGGCCGGCATGAACACCACGTGCGCGCCTTCCTCCAGCAGCAGGCGCATCAGATTGACCAGGCGCAGCGAGCCCGAGTCGCGATCCGGTTGCGGCACCAGCGCGTCGACGATCAGCACGCAGCGCCGGCCGCGCGCGAACGCGGCGCGTTCGGCCGGCGTGTTCGCCGGCCACTGCGCGCCGAGCACGTCGCGCCACTTGTCGGCAAACACGCCGCGGTTGCGCACCTGGTAGGCCTTCACCCCCGAACCGGTGTCGGTGCCGGCGGTGATGCCCTCGCAATGCACCACCCGCGACTTGGGCTGGTAGATCACGCGCAGGCCGGCCGCGCGCACCGCGAAGGCGAGGTCGGTGTCCTCGTAGTAGGCCGGCGCATAACGGGTGTCGAAGCGACCCAGGCGCGCGAACAGCGCCGTCGGCAGCGCGATCGCCGCGCCCGAACAGTAGTCGGCGTCGCGCAGGAAGGCATAGCGCGGATGGTCGGGCGCATCGAAGCGGCCGTAGTTCCAGCCGCTGGCGTCGTCGAACACGATGCCGCCGGCTTCCTGCAGGCGGCCGTCGGGGTACACCAGCTGCGCGCCGACCAGGCCGACATCGGCCTGCTCGTCGAAGGTGGCCAGCAGCACGTCCAGCCAGCCCGGCTGCGGGATGGTGTCGTTGTTGAGGAAGACCACGTACTCGCCGCGCGCCATCGCCGCGCCGTCGTTGCAGGCGGCGATGAAACCGCCGTTCTGGGCGCGGCGGTGGTAGCGCAGGCCCGCGACCTGGCCCAGCGAGGCCTCGGTGGCGTCGGAGCTGCCGTCGTCGACCACGATCACTTCGAACGCGGCCTGCGGCGGACGCGCGGCGAGCGCGCGCAGGCAGGCCAGAGTGTGGGCGAACTGGTTGTAGACCGGGATCACCACGCTGGCGCGCGGGCGGTCCGAGGTCGGCAGGGCGAACGGGGCGAAGGCCTGGTCCGGCGGCAGCCACAGGGTGGCGCGCTCGACCCCGGGCAGGCGCCGGAACTGGCGCTGCACGCGTTGCCAGGACGCGGCGAGGCCGCGAGTGCGCAGGCTGATCAGACCGCGTCGAGCCAGGCCCATTCCCCGGTCCAACATAAACCGAAGATCGGTCCAACTCATCGCCATCGACTGCTCGCCATGCTGAAGGGATTCCCTAATACGGATACGGTGGCCGCGCCCGCCGCGCGGCGGCGCCGGCCGGCTGCGTTAGACTCGATGGCTACGAGGGCGCAGCCCCGTCATTGTCCCATGCCGTGGCCCGAATCGATTACGACGAAGACGACAGTTCCGACGACTCCCGGTCGCACGACGGCGGCGCTCCGACCTGGCGGCGGCGCCTGGTCACCTGGACCCTGGCCGCGGTCGGCCTGGGCCTGGGTTTCCTGATCCCGTATACGCTTTACCTCAATCACGAGGTCGGGCAGCGCTTCGGCCAGTTGCGCTGGCAGATCCCCACGCGCGTCTACGCGCGTCCGCTGGAACTGACTCCCGGCTTAACCCTGGACGCGGGCACGCTCAAGACCGAGCTGGACGCCTCGGCCTACCGCGACGACGGCGCCGGCGCGCGCGCGGGCACCTACGCCCGCGAGGGCGGGCGCTGGTCGATCTCCAGCCGCGGCTACAACGACGTCGACGGCGCGATCGCCGGACGCCGCATCGAGGTGGTGCTGTCCGGCGGACGCGTGGCCAGCCTGCGCGACGCGGCCAGCAAGAAATCGCTGAAGCTCGCGCGCCTGGACCCGGCGCGCATCGCCACCCTGTACGGCCAGAAGCAGGAAGAGCGCCGGCTGGTCCGCATCGAGGACGTGCCCGAGCTGCTGGTCACCGGCCTGCAGGCGGTCGAGGACCGCGATTTCAACAGCCATTTCGGCATCGACATCTCCGGCATGATCCGCGCGGCGTTCAAGACCGCCACCGGCACGCGCCAGGGCGCGAGTACGCTGACCCAGCAGTTGGCGCGCAGCGGCCTGCTCGGCATCGGCCAGGAGCAGACCCCGACCCGCAAGGCCAAGGAAATCCTGTACGCGCTGCTGATCGAGGCGCGTTACGACAAGCGCACCATCCTGGAGGCCTACTTCAACCAGGTGTACCTGGGCCAGCGCGGTTCTCAGGCGATCCACGGCGTCGCCGCCGGCGCCGAGTTCTGGTTCGGCCGCGACCTGCGCGATCTGAGCACCGAGCAAATCGCGCTGCTGATCGGCATCGTCAAGGGGCCGTCGTACTACGACCCGCGCCGCAATCCAGAGCGCGCGCTGGACCGGCGCAATTTCGTGCTCGGCGAGATGCACGAAACCCAGCTCATCGACGACGCCGAATACCAGCGTGCGTTGAAGACGCCGCTGGGCATCACCAAGACCCCCGGCAGCACCGCCGCCAACCGTTTCCCGGCCTACGTCGACCTGATCCGCCGCCAGCTGGCGCGCGACTATCCGGCCGACGCGCTGGCCGGCGCCGGCCTGAGCGTGATGAGCGGCATGGCGCCGTCGGCGCAGGCGCAGGCCGAAGGCGCGGTCGCGCGCACGCTCAAGAGCCTGGACAACAAGCGCCGTCCGCCGCTCAACACCGGTCTGGTGATGACCGACGTGCACAACGGCGAAGTGGTGGCCGTGGTCGGCAGCCGCGAGTTCACCCAGCACGGGTTCAACCGCGCGGTCGAGGCGCAGCGTCCGGTGGGCTCGCTGCTCAAGCCCTTCGTGTACCTGCTGGCGCTGGCGCAGCCGGGCAAGTACTCGCTGGCCAGCTACGTCGACGATTCACCGGTCACCGTCACCCTGGGCAAGGGCAAGCGCTGGTCGCCCGGCAATTCCGACGGCCGCAGCCACGGCACCGTGCGTCTGATCGATGCGCTGGCGCAGTCCTACAACCAGGCCACGGTGCGCGTGGGCATGCAGGTCGCGCCCGAACGCCTGGGCGGCCTGATCAAGACCCTGGCCGGCATCGAGGCCACGCCCAATCCTTCGCTGATCCTGGGCTCGGTCGACCAGAGCCCGTACGCGATGGCGCAGCTGTACCAGTTCCTGGCCTCCGGCGGCGAAATCCAGCCGCTGCACGCGGTGCGCGGCGTGCTCGACGCCAACGGCCGCGCGGTCAACCGCTACGACAAGGAACCCGCGCCGGCGCAGGAAGGCGACGCGATCGCCGCGCGCCTGATCACCATCGCCCTGCAGCACGCGGTGACCAGCGGCACCGGCCGCCAGCTGATCGGCGACGGCCTCGGCCGTCTGTCGCCGGCCGGCAAGACCGGCACCAGCAACGACGGCCGCGACAGCTGGTTCGCCGGCTGGACCGGCGACCACCTGGCGGTGATCTGGGTCGGCAACGACCAGAACAAGGAAACCGGCCTGTACGGCGGTACCGGCGCGATGCGGGTGTGGTCGGCGATCTTCTCGCGCCTGCCCAGCGCGCCGTTGCAGGTCGGCGACAAGGGCATCGACTGGCAGTTCATCGTCAACCAGAACACCACCGATCCGGGCTGCGCCAGCGCGCGCCGCTTCGCCTTCGTCGCCGGGTTCGCGCCCGACTACGCGCCGTGCCCGATGCCGCAGGCCGAGCCGGAAGAAGAGAGCGGCGGCGGCTGGCGCGACTGGTTCGGTATCGGCAAGCGCGACGACGAGCCGGCTCAGGCCGAGCCGGCGCCGCAGCAGGAGCAGTGACGTGGTCATGAGGTGGAGTCTGGTCGCGCTGCTGGCGGCGAGCGCCGTCGGCACGGGCTGCAGCACGGCGCCGCTGGCGCCCGCGCAACCGGTGTTCGACGCCGAAACCGCGGTCGCCGCGATCCGCAAATCCGCTGTCGCCGCGCGCGAGCTGGACGTGCAGCCGTTGCGCGACAACCGCGTCGAGGATCTGCGCCAGAGCGCCAGCGCCCTGGAAAAGCAGCGCAAGTACGTCGAATCGGCGGCGACGTTGGACCAGGCGCTGGCGATCACCGCCGGCGATCCGGCGTTGTTGCAGGAGCGCGCCGAAGCGGCGCTGCTGCTGCGCAAGCTCGACGACGCCGAACGCTACGCCAAGCAGGCCTACGACGGCGGTTCCAAGGTCGGTCCGCTGTGCCGCCGGCACTGGAGCACGATAGCGGCCGTGCGCCAGACGCGTCTGGACCTGCTCAAGACCACGCCGGTCTACAAGGAAGAGTTCGACGCCGTGCTGGCGCGCATCTCCCAGGCCGGCCGCGACGTGGCCGCCGCGCGCGCGCAGGCCGACGCCTGCACCGTCGGCGCGCCGCCGCGGTACTGAGCCGATGAGGTGGGCGTAATGGAGCCTGGCCGCCTCGGCGTGGCCAGCCGCGCGGCCTTGAGCGAAGGCGGCGACCTGGCCAAGGCGCTGCCCGCGTTCGCGCCGCGTCCGGCCCAACAGGATCTGTCGTCGGCGATCGCCGACGCCTTCGAGTCGCGCGGCACCCTGCTGGCCGAGGCCGGCACCGGCACCGGCAAGACCTTCGCCTATCTGGTGCCGGCGCTGCTGTCGGGCCTGAAGACCATCGTCTCCACCGGCACCCGCGCGCTGCAGGACCAGCTCTACCACCGCGACCTGCCGCGCGTGCGCGATGCCCTGGGCGTGGGCCTGAAGACCGCGCTGCTGAAGGGGCGCGCGAACTATCTCTGCCACTACCGTCTGAAGCAGGCGCAGGGCGAGCCGCGCTTCGGCAGCCGCGAACTGGCGGCGCAGTTCCAGCGCATCGTCGCCTGGTCGGGGCGCACGCGCATGGGCGATCTGGCCGAGCTGGAGGCGCTGCCCGAGGATTCGCCGCTGCTGCCGATGGTGACCTCGACCGCGGAGAACTGCCTGGGCAGCGAATGCCCGTTCTTCGGCGACTGCTTCGTGATCCAGGCGCGTCAGCGCGCGCAGGCCGCCGACGTGGTGGTGGTCAACCACCATCTGCTGTTGGCCGATCTGGCGCTGAAGCAGGAGGGCTTCGGCGAGATCCTGCCCGGCGCGCAGGCGTTCGTGGTCGACGAGGCGCACCAGCTGCCGGATCTGGCCGCGCAGTTCTTCGGCGAGGCGCTGAGCGCGCGCCCGCTGGTCGAGCTGGCGCGCGACGCGCTGGCCGAATGCAAGAACTCGCCCGGTTCGCTGGCGGTGATGCAGGGGCCGGCGCGCGATCTGGAACAGGCGGTGCGCGCGCTGCGCACGGCGATGGACGAGTTGCCGGTGCGCGCCACGCGCCGTCGCGCGGCCGAGCTGCCGGCGGTGGAGTACGCCTTCGACGTGCTGGCCGCGGCGCTGCAGCAGCTGCAGACCGCGCTGACGCCGCTGCGCGAGGCGGCGCCGGGCTTCGACGGCTGCCTGGCGCGCGCCAAGGAATTCGAGGCGCGCCTGAGCCGCTGGCGCGGCGAGCCGCGCCGCCACGGCCAGGCCGACGACATCGTCGACGAGGACGGCGACGATTTCGAAGTGCGCATGCCGCTGCCGGCCAGCGACGAGGACGGCGACGAACCGGCGCCGCCGCAGGCCGATGCCAGCGTGCTGTGGTACGAACTCACCGCGCGCGGTTTCCGCCTCAGCCGCACGCCGCTGGACGTGGCCGGCCCGCTGGCCGAGCATCGCGAACGCTCGCGTGCATCGTGGGTGTTCACTTCGGCCACGCTCGCCGTCGGTGGCCGTTTCGATCACTACGCGCACAAGCTGGGCCTGATCGAACCGGCGACCTTGCTGGCGCCCAGCCCCTTCGACTGGCCGCGCCAGGCGCTGTGCTATCTGCCGCGCGGCCTGCCCGATCCGATGGTGCGCCACTACAACGAAAGCTTGGTCGATAAGCTGCGGCCGGTGCTGGAGGCTTCGGGCGGGCGCGCGTTCGTGCTGTTCGCCTCGCACCGTGCGCTGCGCGAGGCCGCCGAGCTGTTGCGCGGCGGTCCCTGGCCGCTGTTCGTGCAGGGCGAGGCGCCGCGCCCGGTGTTGCTGGAACGCTTTCGCGCCTCAGGCAACGGCGTGCTGTTGGGCGCGGCCAGCTTCCGCGAAGGCGTGGACGTGGCCGGCGATGCGTTGAGCGTGGTGGTGATCGACAAGCTGCCGTTCGCCGCGCCCGACGACCCGGTGTTCGAGGCGCGCTTGGACGCGATCAGGCGCAGCGGCGGCAATCCGTTCCGCGACGAGCAGCTGCCGCAGGCGGTGATCGCGCTCAAGCAGGGCGCCGGCCGCCTGATCCGCACCGAGACCGACCGCGGCGTGCTGGTGCTGTGCGACCCGCGCCTGCTGTCCAAAAGCTACGGCCGCGTGTTCCTGGATTCGCTGCCGCCGCTGCCGCGCACGCGCGAGCTAGCGGACGTGGCGGACTTTTTTGCCGGCGCCGACGCCGACGCCGTCTCGGCGCGGGCCGAATCGCTAGAATCGGCGTCGGATGCCCATTGGGAGCTGGACCGTGACTGACGGCGATACCCCCCGCAAACCGCGCGTGCACGGCCTGGGCGGCGTGTTCTTCAAGGCCCGCGATCCGGCCGCGCTGTCGCAGTGGTACGCGCGCCATCTGGGCATCGACGCCCAGGACTGGGGCGGCGCGCTGCTGCATTGGAACCGCGCCGACACCGGCGAAAGCGCGTGCACGGTGTGGTCGCCGTTCAAGGCCGACACCGAGTACTTCCAGCCCAGCGACAAGCCCTACATGCTCAACTACCGCGTCGACGATCTGGCCGGCACCCTGGCCGCGCTGCGCGCCGAGGGCTGCCAGGTACTGGACCGCTACGAGGAAAGCGAGCAGGGCAAGTTCGGCTACGTGGTCGATCCCGAAGGCGCGCTGATCGAGCTGTGGGAACCCAGCCCCGACGACGCCTCCACGACGCCGCCGGCATAAGCGCACGGCCGCCCACCTTCTCGCATGACCCACGCATACCGGCCCGCCGCATGAAACTGCTCGCTTTCGAAACCGCCACCGAAGTCTGTTCGGTCGCGCTATGGATCGACGGCGAGGTGCGCGAGCGTCACGAGCTGGCGCCGCGCCGCCATGCCGAGCTGTCGCTGCCCTGGGCCGAGCAGTTGCTGGCCGACGCCGGCCTGCGCAAATCGCAGCTGGACGCGATCGCGCTGGGCCGCGGCCCCGGCGCGTTCACCGGCGTGCGCCTGGCGATCGCGATCGGGCAGGGCATCGCGCTGGCGCTGGACCGCCCGATCGTGGCGGTGTCGACGTTGGCGACGCTGGCGCTGCAGGCACGAACCTCGTCGTCCTCCGCGATCGACGTGGGTCGCGATGACGGCGCCGCAGCGCCCGCCCGCGTCCTGGCCTCCATCGACGCGCGCATGGGCGAGATTTACACCGGCGCGTTCGAACTGCGCGACGGCGACGCGTTCGCGCTGAGCGCCGAAGCCGTGCTCGCGCCCGAGGCCGCCACCCTGCCCGACGAACGCGACGGTTGGCTCGGCGTCGGCACCGGTTTCGGCGCCGCCGAGGGCGCATTGGCACGACACTTCCAAGGCCGCTTCGCCGGGATCGACGCCGCCGCGCTGCCGCACGCCGCCGACCTCGCCCGCCTGGCGGTCGCCGCCTATGCGCGCGGCGAGGCCTTGGCGCCGGAGCGCGTCGAACCGGCCTACCTGCGCAATAACGTCGCGTTGACGATCGCGCAGCAGCAGGCCTTGCGCGCCTCGCGTTGACGCGCCTCGCATGACCTGTGGCCTAGTGGCCGAAAAATCGGGAACTCCGTCCTAGCGCCCCGGGTCACTAGCCTCATCCCAAGGAGAGGCGGTCATGGCCAAGAACGAGAAACCACCCGGCCTGCGCGGCTGGCTGCGCAGCGAAGGCAAGTCTCTGCTGGTGATGCTGGTCTTGCTGACCGTGGCGCGCACCTCGTTCGCCAACCACTACGTCGTGCCCAGCGGTTCGATGGAGCACACCCTGATGCCGGGCGACCGGGTCGCGGTCGACATGTCGGCCTACGGCCTGCGGATACCGTTCACCGACACCACCCTGATCGAGCGCGACCGGCCGCAACGCGGCGACGTGGTCGTGTTCAAGTCGCCGGCCGACGGCACGCGCCTGATCAAGCGCGTGGTCGCGGTGGGCGGCGACCGGGTCAGCGTGATCGATGGGCATCTGTCGATCGACGGCCGGCCGCTGGCTTCGGCGGGCGCACCGGACGTGGAATGGTTCGGCGCCCACCGCGCCGATCTGAACCTGGACGCGGGCGGCGGTCCCGATGTGCTCGACGCGACCATTCCCGCCGGGCAGGTGCTGGTGATGGGCGACCACCGCGGCAACAGCCAGGACGGCCGCTACTTCGGCCTGGTGCCGGCCGATGCCTTGTATGCGCGCGCGCTGGGCGTGTATTGGCGCAGCGGCGAAGGCCCGGTTTGGAAGGAACTCTGACCGCCCCGGGGTAGGGCGGCGGCCCCTCAGTCGTCGACCAGGGCGCCGTCCGGCAGGAACTGCCAGGTCCGGGTCACGTGCAGGATGTCCGGGTCTTCGTCGGTGTGCGGCAGCGGCGGGTAGGGCTCGGCCAGGCGGGCGATGCGCAGCGCCGAGGCATCCAGCAGCGGGATGCCGCTGGACTGGACGATGTCGGCGCGCTCGACGCTGCCGTTACGGCGCACCGCCACGCTGATCACGACCTGGCCCTGCAGGCGGCGCCGGCGCGCCTCGTCGGGGTAGTTGAGGTTGCCGACCCGCTCGACCCGGTCGACCCAGCCGCGCAGATAGCCGGCCCAGGCGTACTCCTGGGTGCTGGCGGAGACGAATTTGCGCTTGGGGCGCTTGGCGTAACGCTCCGAGCGCAGGTGGATCTCGGCGGCCAGGCGCGCCATGCGGATGTCGCGCTCGATCTTTTCCTGGCCCAGCGGCAGCGGCTGTTCGCTGGGCGGGGTGGTGGCCACGGCGCGCGTGGTCTGGTACTCGCCGCGCGAGGAGCTGATCACCCGCGCCTGCGGCGGCGGGGCCGGCGAGGGCGACTGCGCCTGCAGGGCGCGCGCGGCCACCCCGGGTTCGGGCTGCGGCGCCGGGCCGGACTGGTTCTCGCGCGGGCGGCTGCTCTTGTCGTGCTCGCCGCCGCCCTGGTTGTTGGCCTGGGCCATGAAATCGGCCTGCTTGGGCGTCAGCGCGGTCTGGGTCTGGGTCAGGATCACGTCCAGGGTCGGCATCACCGGCGCGGCCTGCTCCAGGGCATAGCCGACGCCGAGCACGAACACGCCGTGCACCAGCAGGGACAGCACCATGGTGGCGCTGAAGCGGCCTTCGCCGTTCAGGCCGCCGCCGGGGCCGGGCGCCGCCGTCGCGCTCATGCCGCGCTCGCCGCCCGGACTTCGATGGCGTCGAACAGGCCGCCGGCGATGTTGAGGCCGAACTGGGCATCGAGCTCGCGGATGCAGGTCGGGCTGGTGACGTTGACCTCGGTCAGGTAGTCGCCGATCACGTCCAGGCCCACGAACAGCATGCCGCGGCGCTTCATCTCGGGGCCGACCTGGGCCGCGATCCAGCGGTCGCGCTCGCTCAGCGGGCGGCCGACGCCGACGCCGCCGGCGGCCAGGTTGCCGCGGAACTCGTCGCCCTGCGGGATCCGCGCCAGGCAAAAGTCCACCGGCACGCCGTCGACCAGCAGGATGCGCTTGTCGCCCTCGGCGATCTCCGGCAGGTAGCGCTGGGCCATCGCCAGGCCGTGGCCGCCGGTGAGGGTCTCCAAAATCACGTTGAGGTTGGGCTCGCCCGCGCGGACGCGGAAGATCGAGCGCCCGCCCATGCCGTCCAGCGGCTTGAGCACCGCCTCGCCGTGGATTTGCACGAAATCCTTGAGCACGGCCGGGTCGCGGCTGACCAGCGTCGGCGGGCAGCACTGCGGGAACAGCAGGGCGGCCAGCTTCTCGTTGAAGTCGCGCAGGCCCTGAGGGTCGTTGACGACCAGGGCGCCGGCGTTCTGGGCCACGCTGAGGATCTGGGTGTCGTGCAGGTAGTTGGCGTCGACCGGCGGATCCTTGCGCATCAGCACCACGTGGCCGCTGCCCAGCGCCAGGTGTGACCACGGCCCCAGTTCGTACCAGCCCTGGGGATCGTCGCGCACCGTCAGCGGGGCGGCCTCGGCCAGCGCGGTACCGTCGCGCAGAATCAGCGCGCCCGGGCGCACGTAGTGCAGCCGGTGGCCGCGGCGCTGCGCTTCCAGCAGCATCGCGAAGGTCGAGTCTTTGGCGATCTTGATCGACCCGATCGGGTCCATCACGACGACGATATCGAGCGGCATGGGCGGTTCGTACCTGGAAATGTGCGCGATGGTAGCAGGCGGGTCATCGATATCTGCCATCATGTAGCGTCAGGATTGGTCCTTGCCGGGCCCTTTCTGACTCGTCGGGTCGGCCTTCGCCGGATTCCCGGCGGGACCGACCCAAACGTGCGCATGCCCGGACGCGAACGGGCCCTGGCGCCCGCTGCAGCCTTCGGGCCGCGGCCGGCGCCGCGGTCCACGCGTTCAGCTTTATTGCTGGAAAAACGCGTGCTTGACAGCATGCGCGCGGCTTGGAATAAAGGCATCTTCGCGACGCGCCGGGGAATGCGCGGCGTTTCGCTCCGGGGGATACAAAGAATGCTCGATGAGGCTCGTAACGGCAGCCTCGACGGTTTGAAGGTCATGGTGATCGATGATTCCAAGACCATCCGTCGAACCGCCGAGACGCTGTTGAAACGCGAAGGTTGTGAGGTGGTCACGGCCACGGACGGATTCGAAGCACTGGCGAAGATCGCCGACCAGCATCCACAAATCATCTTCGTGGATATCATGATGCCGCGATTGGACGGCTATCAAACCTGCGCGCTGATCAAGAACAACCAGTTGTTCAAGAGCACGCCGGTGATCATGCTGTCCTCGAAGGACGGTCTGTTCGACAAGGCGAGGGGTCGTATCGTCGGGTCGGAGCAGTACCTCACCAAACCGTTTACGCGCGAGGAGCTCCTCGACGCGATCCGCAAGCACGTACACGCCTGACCGGGGGGTAAGGCAATCCAATGGCACGCATTCTTCTGATCGAGGACTCGCCGACCGACACGGCGGTCCTGACCCAGCTGTTGCAGCGCAACGGCCACGAAGTGACCGCCTCCGGCAGCGCCGAGGACGGCATCGAGGCCTGCAAGCGCGAAAAGCCCGATCTGGTGCTCATGGATGTGGTGCTGCCGGGGATGAACGGCTTCCAGGCGACCCGCGCGCTGTCGCGCGACGCCGATACCAGCGCCATCCCGGTGCTCATCGTGAGCACCAAGGGCATGGACACCGACAAGGCCTGGGGCATGCGCCAGGGCGCCAAGGATTACATCGTCAAGCCGCCGCGCGAGGATGAGCTGATCGCGCGCATCAACGCGTTGCTCGGCGGCTGACGCCATCAGGTACGGTCTATGAACACGCAGTCGCCGTTCGATGTGCTGGTCGATTACGAGCGCCGCAGCCTGGCGCACGTGGTCGGCTTGCCCGAACAGCTCAATGCGCCGGGCCTCTGGCGCGGCGTCGGTTACCGCATCGGCGATCGCCGCCTGGCCTCGGGTTTCGACGAGGTGGTGGAAATCCTGCCCTTGCCCCAGGTCACCGCGGTGCCCGGCTCGCAGCCGTGGATGCTCGGCCTGGCCAACGTGCGCGGCAACCTGCTGCCGGTGGTCGACCTCAAGCAATTCCTCGAAGGCACCCGCACCGTGCTGCACGAAAGCCAGCGCGTGCTGCTGGTGCGCCAGCCCGGCGGCGACGTCGCGGTGCTGATCGACGAGCTGTACGGCCAGCGCAGCTTCAACGACCAGCAACTGGTCGCCGACGACGAGATCGCGCTGGAGCGCATGGCCGAAGGCCGCTACGCCAACTTCATCGACCGGGCCTACCGCCTGGCCGATCACCCGTGGGGGATCTTCAGCCTGGACCGGCTGGCCCGCACGCCCGAGTTCCGCCAGGCCGCCGCCTGACCGCGACGGCCCGATCCGCTACGCATTGCCCTGGCTGTAACGCTGCACCCGAACCGCTCCCCCGCCCAAACCATCAAATCCGCATAAGCAACACTTTCTGAGGTCGAACATGAGCACTGTGATGGACAACGTGGCCGGCAAGGGCCGCAACCTGGGCGTCAATACCTGGCTGATCATCCTGGGCATCTCGGTGACGGTGTTCGGTTTGAACACGGGTTACGCGACCTGGAAGGCGGCGCGACTGGGCGGCGCGAGTACCTCGGCCTCGCAGCTGCAGGTGAACTCGCAGCGACTGGCGGTGCAGGGACGCGAAGCGGTCGGCGGCGCCAAGGAGGCCTTCGCGGCCTTCAGGGCCACCAAGGGCGTCATCGACAAGGATATCCAGGACCTCAACAGCATCTACGGCGGCACCTTCGAGGTATCGGCGCCGATCGAGACCGTCACCAACACCTGGGGCCTGCTGGGCAAGAACGCCGACCAGGTGCTGAACTCGGAAAAGCAGGTCCTGGACCTGGCCAAGAACTTCGACAGCTTCTCCGGCCGCGTGCCGCAGCTGCAGGCGCGCCTGGACGAACTGGTGCGCGCGATGTCGGCCTCCGGCTCGCCGTCCTCGCAGGTCTACATCGCGCTGCGTCAGGTGCTGCTGGCCGGCAACATGGCCCGCCGCATTACCGAAATGCGCGCCGGCGGCAGCGGCGCCTCGCTGGCCGGCGACGCGCTGGGCCGCGACGCGGCGGTGTTCGGCAACGTGCTCAACGGCCTGCGCAAGGGCGGCGACACCTCCAGCGGCGTGCTGCCGCTGAGCAACGGCGGCGCGCTGACCGCGCTGACCCAGGCCGAGGCGCTGTGGGCCGAAATGAAGAAGGACCTGGACGCGATCGCGGCCAGCTCGCCCAAGCTGTTCGCCGCGCAGACCGCGGCCGAGTCGATCACCAGCGGTTCGGACAAGCTGCTCAGCGACAGCGAAAGCCTGTTCAGCGCCTTCACCTCGTTCGGCTCGGTGCGCAGCACCAATCCGCTCGGCCACATCCTGGTCTCGATCATCTCCGGTATCGTCGCGCTGCTGGCCATCGCCGGCTTGCTGTTCTCCTTGAACCGCGCGCAGCAGAAGCGCTACCAGACCACCAAGGAACTCAACGACCGTAACCAGGAGGCGATCATGCGCCTGCTGGACGAAATGGGTTCGCTGGCAGAAGGCGACCTGACGGTAAAGGCGACGGTCACCGAAGACATGACCGGCGCGATCGCCGACTCGATCAACTTCGCCGTCGAGCAGCTGCGCAGCCTGGTGCAGACGATTACCGACACCTCGGTGCAGGTGGCGTCCTCGGCCCAGGAAACCCAGGCCACCGCCATGCATCTGGCCGAGGCCGCCGAACACCAGGCGCAGGAAATCAACTCCGCCTCCGACCGCATCAGCGAAATCGCGGCCTCGATCGACCAGGTCTCGAAGAACTCGGCCGAATCGGCGGACGTGGCGCAGCGCTCGGTGCAGATCGCGACCAAGGGCGCGGGCGTGGTGCGGCAGACGATTCAGGGCATGGACTCGATCCGCGACCAGATCCAGGAAACCTCGAAGCGAATCAAGCGCCTGGGCGAAAGCTCGCAGGAAATCGGCTCCATCGTCGAACTGATCAACGACATCTCGGAACAGACCAACATTCTGGCGCTGAACGCCGCAATTCAGGCCGCCTCGGCCGGTGAAGCGGGCCGCGGGTTCGCGGTCGTGGCCGACGAAGTGCAGCGCCTCGCAGAACGCGCGTCCAACGCGACCAAGCGAATCGAGACGCTGGTCCAGACAATTCAGTCCGACACCAACGAAGCTGTGAGCTCGATGGAGCAGACGACCTCGGAAGTGGTCGCCGGCGCCCGACTTGCCGAGGACGCGGGTACCGCGCTGGGCGAGATCGAAAAGGTGTCCTCCGACTTGTCCAACCTCATTCAAGGCATTTCCAGCGCGGCACAGCAGCAGTCCAGCGCGGCCTCGAACATCACTCAAACCATGAACACGATTCAGCAAATCACCTCGCAAACCTCGCAGGGCGCCAACCAGACCGCCGAGTCGATCGGTAATCTGGCGCAGTTGGCCGCCGACCTGCGCCGCTCGGTCGCCGACTTCAAGCTGCCGGCCTAAGCCCAGGAACGACGAGGTCGCAATCAGGATGAAGATCCCAGCCGCAAGGCTTCTCCAGGACCGGCGAACACGCCGAGGCCTCGCTTACGGGCGGGGGGCGGCATGACCGCGCTGCGAGAAGCGATCGATACCACCACGCTGGGCTGGATCAAGCCGGAGCTGGACGAAACCCTGCGCCAGGCGCGCCAGGAGATCGAGGCCTACGCCGAAGATCCCACCGACACCAGTCGCATGCGCTTTTGCGCCAGCCACCTGCATCAGGTGCACGGCACCCTGCGCATGGTCGAGCTGTACGCGCCGGCCATGGTGGCCGAGGAAATGGAGCGTCTGGCGCTGGCGCTGCAGCAGGGCCAGGTCGCCGACCGCGACGAGGCCTGCGCGGCGCTGATGCGCGGCGTGGTGCTGCTGCCCGACTATCTGGAACGCCTGCAGGGCGGCCACCGCGATATTCCGATCGTGCTGCTGCCGCTGCTGAACGAGCTGCGCGCCTCGCGCGGCGAAGCCGGCCTCAACGAAAGCGTGCTGTTCGCGCCCGACCTCGACCGTCCGCTGCCGGCGCATATCGCGCCGCCGCCGCCGAGTTCGGCCGCGCGCGGCAACACCAATGCGCACCTGTCCACGCTGCGCGATGCGCTGGCGGCGTGGCCGGAAGACGGCGCCCCGGCCGATGCCGGCAAGCTGGCCCAGGCGGTCGACGGCCTGCTGGCCGACGTGGTGCTGGAGCCGGTGCGGCGCATGCTGTGGGTGGCCTCCTCGGTCGCCGGCGCGCTGCGCGACGGCGCGCTGCCGCCCACACGCGCGCTGCGCCAGGCCTTCGGCGGCGTCGAGCGCGAAGCGCGCCAGATGCTGGCCGACGACGGTTTCTCCGCACCGCGCGGCGAGCCCGCGGCCGAGCCGACCCGTCAGCTGCTGTATCACGTCGCCCACAGCGACGGCCGCCATCCGGCGCTGGACGACCTGCGCCAGACCTTCGAACTGGCCGCGCACCTGCCCAGCGAGTCCGAACTCGAACACGCGCGCGGCAGCCTCAGCGGCCGCAACCGCGCGCTGCTGGACACCGTGTCGGCGGCGATCAAGGAAGACCTGCTGCGGGTCAAGGACGCGCTGGACCTGCACCTGCGCACCAACCAGACCGACGCGGCGCAACTGGGCCCGCAGGTCGAGGCCTTGGCCCGGGTCAGCGACACGCTGGGCATGATGGGCCTGGGCGTGGCCCGCACCGTCGTGCTGCAGCAGCGCGACGCCATGATCGAAATCGTCGCGGGCAAGCGTCCCGCCGACGAGGGCGCGCTGCTCGATGTGGCCGGCGCGCTGCTGTACGTCGACGCCTCGCTGGACGACCAGGTTTCGCGCCTGGGCCTGCCGGAAGAGAAGGCCGACGAAGACCTGCTGGCCGGCGAGTCGCGCAAGGTGCTGGACGTGGTGGTGCGCGAAGCCATCGCCAACTTCGGCGATGCGCGCCAGTCCTTCGTCGCCTTCGTCGAGACCAACTGGGATCACGCCGAGCTGGTCGAAGTGCCGCGCGTGCTGGACGAAGTCGCCGGCGCGCTGCGCATGCTGGAGCTGCCGCTGCCCGCCGACTACCTGACCGGCGTCAAGCGCTATACCGAAGTCGAGCTGATCGGCCGCCATCGCGTGCCCAACGGTCAGCAACTCGACACCCTGGCCGATGCCCTGGCCAGCCTGGAGTACTACCTGGAAGCGCTGCGCGAGCAGCGTCCCAACCGCGACGACATCCTCGACATCGCGCGCCAGAGCCTGGAAGCGCTGCGTTACTGGCCCCTGCCCGAAGTCGTGCGCGCGCCCGATCCCGCGCTGGCCGCCAGCGAAGCGCCGGCCGCCGGCCGCATCGAGCTGCCGGAAGCGGCCGAGATCGACGCCATGGTCGCCGGCCGCGCGCACCTGGATTACGTCGCGCCCGAAGCGTTGGTGCCGGCGCCGGTGGCGCCGCCCGTCGAGGCCGCGCCCGTGGCCGAGACCGCGCCCGCCGCGGCCGAACTGCCGCGCCAGTCCGCGGACAGCGGCGGCTTCGCCCACAGCGAGGACATCGACGACGAGATCCGCGACATCTTCCTGGAAGAATTCAAGGAAGAAATCGGCAACCTCGACGAGATGCTGCCGGCCTGGCGCGAAGCGCCGGACAACCTGGAGCGCCTGCATCCGATCCGTCGCGTCTTCCACACCCTCAAGGGCAGCGGCCGCCTCGTCGGCGCCAAGACCCTGGGCGAGTTCAGCTGGAAGATCGAAAGCCTGCTCAACCGCGTGCGCGACCACGGCCGCGTGGTCAGCCCCGAGCTGATCGACCTGGTCGGACACGCGCATCGCGCGCTGCCGCAGCTGTACGCGGCGCTGCGCAACGAAGGTCCGATCACCGCCGATCTGGCCGGCATCGAGGCCCACGCCGACCTGCTCGCGACCGGCGAGGAAGCCTTCTACCGCCCGATGCACCTGGTCGCGCCCAGCGCGCCCGCGCCGGAGATCCCGGCCGAAGCGCCGGCGGAGCCGGTGATCGAAGTGGCCGCCGAAGCGCCGGCCGCGGACGCGACCGAAGCGTTCGTGCTCGATGCCGAGCCCGAGGCGCTGGAAGCCGCGCTCGAAGCCGAACCCGTCGCCGCGGCCGATGCCGCCGCCGACAGCGTGCCGGCCTCGGTCGACGCGGTGCTGCTGGAAATCCTCGACACCGAGGTCACCGGCCACCTGGTCACCATCCAGCGCTGGCTCGCCGCCGCGCAGGCCGCGCCGTCGCCCGCCGACGACGGCCTGCAGCGCGCGATCCACACCCTCAACGGCGCGTTCGCGATGACCGAAGTGCCGGTCATCACCGACGTGATCGCGCCCACCGAGGTCTACGTCAAGCGCCTGCTGGCCGCGGGCAGCCCGGCCAGCGACGAAGGCGTCGCCGCCATCGGCGCGGTCGCCATGGCGATCGAACGCACCCTGGCCAGCCTCAAGAACGAACCGCAGAGCGTGCCGGTGTTCCCCGGCCTGGCCGAGCGCATGATCGCGCTGCGCGACAGCCTGCCCGACGCGCGCTCGCACCTGCAGGTCGAAGAGCCGCATCTGGAAACGGTGGAGTCGGCGCAGTCGCCGTTCGCCGATGCCAGCCTGGACGCCGAACTCACCGCCCTGGACCTCAGCGAATTCGGCCAGCTCGACGAGCATGCGGTCGAAGCGCCGGCCGGTCTGGTGCGCGGCCACAGCGCCGCCGATCTGGACGCGCCGGAGCAGGAAACCTCCGCGGCGGGCGAATTCGTCGGCGTGATCGCCGGCGCCATCGCCTCCGCCATTCCCAACGACGACGCCCTGACGTCGGCCGCCGCGGCCGAAGCCGAGCGTGTGGCCGCGGAACAGGCCGAGGCCGAGCGCGCCGAAGCCGATCGCGTCGCGGCCGAGCAGGCCGAAGCCGAACGCGCCGAAGCCGAGCGTGTCGCGGCCGAGCAAGCCGAAGCCGAACGCCTCGCCGCCGAACAGGCCGAGATCGAGCGCGCCGAAGCCGAGCGTCTCGCCGCCGAGCAGGCCGAGACCGAACGCGCCGAAGCCGAACGCCTCGCCGCCGAGCAAGCCGAGTTCGAACGCGCCGAAGCCGAACGTCTCGCCGCCGAGCAGGCCGAGACCGAACGCGCCGAAGCCGAACGTCTCGCCGCAGAACAGGCCGAAGCCGAGCGCGCCGAAGCCGAACGCCTCGCCGCCGAGCAGGCCGAAGCCGAACGCGCCGAAGCCGAACGCCTCGCCACCGAGCAGGCCGAAGCCGAGCGCGCCGAAGCCGAACGCCTCGCCGCCGAACAGGCCGAAGCCGAACGCGCCGAAGCCGAACGCGCCGAAGCCGAACGCGCCGAAGCCGAACGCCTCGCCGGCGAGCAGGCCGAAGCCGAACGCGCCGAAGCCGAACGTCTCGCCGCCGAACAGGCCGAAGCCGAGCGCCTGGCCGAGGAAGAGCGCGAATACGCGCGTCTGGAAGCCGAGTACGCCGAAGCCGAGCGCGTCGCGCGCGAGCAGCAGGCGGCCGCGGAAGCCGCGATCGCCGCCGCATTGGCGCCGCCGGCCGACGCGCTGGCGCCGCTGCCGGCCGCGAACGACGAGGCTGCAGATTCCGAGCAGCTCGACTCCGAACAGCTCGATTCCGACTTCGCCGAGGCCGAACAGCCCGAAGCCGAACAGCCCGCAGCCATCGAGCTCGCGGCCGACGAAGCCGAAGAGCCCGACGCGCAGCCCGAAGCCGTGGCGCGCATGGTCGACGCCAACCCGGACCCGGACGAAGCCCTGGACCTGGCCGAGCTCGATCCCGAACTGGTCGACATCTTCGTCGAAGAGGCCGGCGACCTGCTCGACGAGGCCGACGGTCACGTGGTCCGTCTGCGCGAAGCGCCGAACGAGCGCGAACCGCTGGTCGGCCTGCAGCACAGCCTGCACACGCTCAAGGGCAGCGCGCGCATGGCCGGCATCATGGCCGTGGGCGAACTCGGCCACGCCATGGAGTCGCTGCTCGAGGCGGTGGTCGACCAGCGCAGCGAGCTCGGACGCGACGGCGTGCCCATGCTGGAGCGCGGTTTCGACCGCCTGCACGCGATGATCACCCGGGTCGGCGCGCGTCGCGCGATCGCCATGCCCGAGGCGCTGATCGCCGAATTCGACGCCCGCGCGCGCGGCGAGATCTACACCGCGCCCACGCTGACCGACGACGGCACCATCATCCCGGCCAGCGCGCCCAAGGTCGAACTCAAGCCGCTGTCGGCGCCGATGGTGGAATTCGCCGCGGCCGACGACGACGACATCGGCGTGCGCGCGCCGCAGGAACAGGTGCGCATCCGCGCCGACCTGCTCGACCGCCTGGTCAACTACGCCGGCGAAGTCGCGATCTATCGCGCCCGCCTGGAACAGCAGCTGGGTGCGTTCCGCGGCGCCATCGCGGAAATGGCGCAGACCAACACGCGTATGCGCGATCAGCTGCGCCGCCTGGAAATCGAAACCGAGGCCCAGATCATCGCGCGTTACCAGCGCGAGGGCGACGCCAGCGACCAGTCCTTCGATCCGCTGGAACTCGACCGCTTCTCCAACCTGCAGCAGCTCTCGCGAGCGCTGTCGGAGTCCGCGGCCGACCAGGGCAGCTTGCAGACCACGCTGGACGATCTCACGCGCCAGTACGAAACCCTGCTGCTGCAACAGTCGCGCGTCAGCTCGGATCTGCAGGAAGGCCTCATGCGCACGCGCATGGTGCCGTTCGACGCGCTGCTGCCGCGCCTGCGCCGCGTCGTGCGCCAGGCCTCGGGCGAACTGGGCAAGCAGGTACAGCTGAAGCTGGAAGGCACCCAGGGCGAACTCGACCGCAACGTGCTCGAGCGCATGACCGCGCCGCTGGAGCACATGCTCCGCAACGCCGTCGCGCACGGTCTGGAAGCGCCCGCGCAACGCAAGAAGGCCGGCAAGCCGGAAGAAGGCACGGTTCGCATCGCGGTACGCCGCGAAGGTTCCGAAGTCGTGCTGGAAGTGGCCGACGACGGCGCCGGTCTGAACCGCGCCGCGATCCGTCGCCGCGGCGAGGAACGCGGCCTGGTCCGCTCCGACGCGGTGCTGTCCGACAGCGACCTCGACGCGCTGATCCTGGAACCGGGCTTCTCCACCGCCGACGAGGTCAGCCGCCTGGCCGGCCGCGGCGTCGGCATGGACGTGGTCGCCAGCGAAGTGCGCCAGCTCGGCGGCACGCTCGACATCCAGTCGCGCCCCGGCCAGGGCGTCACCTTCACCCTGCGCCTGCCGCAGACGCTCGCGGTCACCCAGGCGGTGTTCGTGCGCATCGGCGACACCACCTTCGCCGTGCCGATCGCCTCGGTGCGCGGCGTCGGCCGCATCGCCCGCGACGGCCTGGAGGCCGAAGGCGCGAGCTACCGTTACGGCGGCGAAGACTACGTCGTGCACGACCTGGGCCTGCTGCTGGGGCACGCGCCGGCCAAGGCCGAAGGCCAGTTGCAGATGCCGCTGCTGCTGATCCGCTCCGGCGATCTGCGCGCCGCGGTCACCGTCGATCAGGTCGTCGGCAACCGCGAAATCGTGGTCAAGCCGGTCGGCCCGCAGGTCGCCTCGGTGCCGGGCATCTTCGGCGGCACCATCATGGGCGACGGCCGCGTGGTCGTGATCCTCGACGTCGCGCCGCTGGTGCGCCGTCACGCCCTGCTGCCGCGCGATCACGTGCCGGTGCCGGTGGCGCCGGTCGAGACCCGCCGCGTGCCGCTGGTGATGGTGGTCGACGACTCGGTCACCATGCGCAAGGTCACCGGCCGCGTGCTGGAGCGCCACAACTTCGAGGTGCTCACCGCGAAGGACGGCCTGGATGCGCTGGAACGCATGACCGACGTGGTCCCCGACTTGATGCTGCTGGACATCGAAATGCCGCGCATGGACGGCTACGAGCTGGCCACGACGATGAAGAACGATGCGCGCCTGCGCGGCGTGCCGATCGTGATGATCACTTCGCGTACCGGCGACAAGCACCGTCAGCGCGCGTTCGAGATCGGCGTGGAACGCTACCTGGGCAAGCCTTACCAGGAGCCGGAACTGATGCGTAACGTGTTCGAACTGCTGGGAATCGCGCGACACCATGAGTGATTCGAGCAGACGCGTGGTACTGCTGGCGCGCGAAGGCGCGGCCCGCGACCGCTTGCGCGGCGCCTTGAACGACGCTGGCGCGCAACTGGTATTGGAAGCCGATCCGACCCGACTGCAGCCGGCCGAGCTCAGCGCGGCCGCGCCGGACGTGGTGGTGGTGGCGCTGGATCAGGTCACCGAGGACGCGTTGGACCGTTTCGAAAGCGTGCTGGTCGATCCCTCGATCGAAGTGCTGTTCGAGGAAGCCGAGCTCGCCGCCGCCCGCGAAGGCTGGGACGCGGCGCGCTGGGTGCGCCACCTCAGCGCCAAGCTGCATCATCACAACGACGTGCTTCCGCCGGGCCGCGAGCCGGAGCCGGACCAGGCGCTGTTCGCGCCCGAGGCCGACCGGCCCTACGTGCCGCCGGTGCGCGAGGAAAGCTACGCGGGCTTCGATCCGGTCGCCGCCGAGATTCCCAGCGGCGGGCTGTCGTTCGTGCCCCACGATCACGTCGCCGAGCTGCCGCCGGCTCCGCCGGAGCAGCCCGTCGCCGAGGCGTCGTTCGAAGCCGCGCCGGAACCCGTGTCCGAGTTCGCGCCGATCGAGATCGAGGGCGCGCACGACACGACGCCGTTCGAGCACAAGCCGTTCGCCTCGACCTTCGACATCGACGCCGATCCCACCGCGCCGGCCAGCCCGGAAGCGCCGATCGAACTGGCGCCGTTCGAGTCCAGTTTCGATTTCGAGGCCGAGCCCGCCGCGGCCGCGCCCGCGCCGGTATCGCCACCGGCCGCCGAGGCGCCGGTGGTGATGTACTCGACCCAGTTCGAATTCGTGTCCGAGCGCGTGCCGCCGCCGCCGCTGCCGCCGCAGGACGAAACCGCCGCGCCCGCCGCGCCGGAGCCGGTGGCCGAGAAGGCCGTGCCGGTCGCGCCGGAGTGGGGCTTCGACGACGAAGCGCCGGCCCTGCGCGGCCAAGCCGAGCCGCGTGCGCGCGACAACGCCGACGGCAACATGCGGCGCGACCTGGACGCGATCGAACAACGCATTTCTTCGCTGGAGCTGGTCGACGACCGTCCAACCCAGGCCGTCGGCGGCGCCGTGCTGGTGTTGGCCGGCATCGGCGGCCCGGACGCGGTGCGCCAGCTGCTGGGCGCGATGCCCGAAGATTTCCCGCGCCCGCTGCTGGTGCAGCAGCGCCTGGACGGCGGCCGTTACGACAAGCTGGTCGCGCAGATGCAGCGCGCGACCTCGGTGCTGGTGAAGCTGGCCGAGCCGGGCTCGCGCGCGATCGCCGGCATCATCTACATCCTGCCCGCAGGCGTCGGCATCAACGTCGGCGATTCCGGCATCCAGTTCAACGACGAAGGCAACGACGTGCTCGCGGCCCTGCCGCCGGCCGACAGCGCGGTGCTGATGCTCAGCGGCAGCGACCCGGCGCTGGTCGACGCGGCGATGAACCATGCCCGGGCCGGCGCGTTGGTCGCCGGTCAGGCGCCCGACGGCTGTTTCGACGCGGCCGCGCCCAACGCGCTGATCGCGCGCGGCGGCGATGCGGGCCAACCGGCCGAACTGGCCGCGCGCCTCGCCGCGCGCTGGTCCTGAGGAAGTCAACGACATGTCCGAGCAGAACACCCCCGTCGCCAGCGACATCCGAGGCGTGCTGATCCAGGTTTCCGGCGCGCGCCTGTTGCTGCCCAACGCCACCATCGCCGAGGTGCTGTCGTACGCGCCGCCGGAGCCGATCGCCGACGCCCCGCACTGGCTGCTGGGCCGTCTGCGCTGGCGCGGTTGGCAGTTGCCGCTGATCGCGTTCGCCGAAATGGCCGGGTTCGCGATGGAAAACGCCCAGCTCGGCAGCAAGGTGGTGGTGCTGAAGGCGCTGAGCGGCGATCCGCGCGCGCCGTACTTCGCGATGCTGACCCAGGGCTTCCCGCGCCTGGTCACGGTGTCGCAGGACGGTTTGCTGCTGGACGCGAACCAGGAAGGCATACCGCAGGGCGTGCACGCGCGCGTGGTCCTCAACGAGGACGTGGCGTTCGTGCCCGACCTGGAAGCCGTCGAAGCCCTGATCGGCGGCGCGCTCGCGCAGGCCGCCTGAGCCCAGCCTCGCGCGCGGCGTGGGCGTCACCGCGACCGCCGCCGCACCGCGTTACGCCTCGGTCGACGCGCTACGCGGCCTGACCGTCGCGGCGATGCTGCTGGTCAACAATCCCGGCGACTGGGGCCACGTCTACGCGCCCCTGCTGCACGCGCACTGGCACGGCTGCACGCCGACCGACCTGATCTTTCCGATGTTCCTGTTCATCGTCGGCGTATCGATCGCGCTGGCGCTGAATCCGCGCGTGCAACGCGGCGATGCGCGGCCCGCGCTGGCCCGTGGCGTGCTCGCGCGCGCCGCGCGCATCGTCGGCCTGGGCCTGCTGCTGCACCTGTGCGCGTGGTGGGCGTTCGATCTGGCCCATTACCGCGTCATGGGCGTGCTGCAGCGCATCGGCCTGTGTTTCGGCGCGGCCGGCTTGTGCGCGCTCTGGCTGCCGTCGCGCGCGCAATGGGGCGTGCTGATCGCGCTGATTGCTGGCTACGCCGTGCTGCTGGCCGGCGGCGGCAGCTACGAGCCTTACCTCAATCTCGCCAGCCGTTTCGACAGCCGGGTGCTGGGCGTCCACGTTTACGAACTGCAGGCGGGCAGCGGACGCGGCCACGATCCCGAGGGCTTGCTCAGCACGCTGGGCGCACTGGCGACCACGCTGCTGGGCCTGCGCGCGGGCGACTGGCTGCGCGCGGGCCGCATGCGCGCGCTGTGGATCGCCGGCGCTGCCTGCATGGCGCTGGGTTTTGCCGCGTCGTACGCGCAGCCGTTCAACAAGAACCTGTGGACGCCCGCCTACGTGCTGTGGACCGGCGGCATCGCCTGCTGGGTGCTGGCCGCGTTCCATGTCGCGATCGACCGCCGCGGCTGGCCGGCGCTGGGCCGCGCGTTCGGCGTCAATGCGATCGCGGCCTATGCCGGCTCGGCGTTCCTGCTGTACGCGCTGGTCGCGGCCGGTGGGCTGGAACCCTTGTACCGGCATGCGTTCGCAGATTGGATGACGCCGCGCTTCGGGCCGACCCTGCCGTCGCTGGCGTATGCCTTGGCCTTCGTCGCCTTGTGGTGGGCGGTGGTGCGGCTGCTGGACGCGCAGCGGATCTATTTCAAGATTTAGCCGCCGGGGGCGCGGCATGATGCAGTGAGCCGAGGGCGAACCGCATCGTCACCGCACGCCTAAGCCAAATCCCCGAACCGCGCCTGCAACGCCGCGATCGCCGCCAAGCCCGCGGTCTCGGTGCGCAGGATGCGCGGCCCCAGTCGCAGGCCGTTGAAGCCGGCCGCGCGCAACTGCTCGCGGTCCAAGGGCGACCAGCCGCCCTCCGGGCCGATGGCCAGATGGACCGGCGCGTCCGCCGGCACGCTCAAGGTCGAGAACGCGAGCTCGCCCTCCGGGTCCAGGATCAGCCGCAGCCCGCCGTCCGGCAACGCCGCCAACGCCGCGCTCAGCGACACCGGCGCAGCCACCTGCGGCACGCGCGCGCGGCCGCTCTGCTCGCAGGCCGAAGCGACCACGCTGCGCCAGTGCGCCAGCCGCTTCTCGGCGCGCGCCTCGTCCAGCTTGACCTCGCTACGCTGCGACCACAGCGGTCGCAGCTCGGCCACGCCCAACTCGGTCGCCTTCTGCAGGATCAGGTCCATCTTCTCGCCGCGCGCGATGCCCTGCAGCAGCACCAGGCGCAGCGGCGATTCGCGATCCACCGCCTGGGCCGCATCGATGGCCACGCGCAGTTCGCGCTTGCCCAGCGCGACGATGCGCGCCGGATAGTCGTGGCCGTCGCCGTTGAACAACACGCAGGCGTCGCCAACGCCCAGCCGCAGCACCCGCGCCAGATGCGTGGCCGGGCCTTCCGGCAAGGCGATCTCGCTGCCGGCGCGCAGCGGCTGGTCGATATGCACGCGGGTCAGTCTCATGCGCCGGCCTCCGCGACCGCGTGATCGATGGCTTCGCGCGTGGTGCGCGCGAGCAGTTCCAGCGCCTCGTCGTCGACGCAGTAGGGCGGCATCCAGTACAGCACGTCGCCCAGCGGGCGCAACAGCACGCCACGTTCCAGCGCCGCGCGGTACGCGCGCAGGCCGATCCGCGCCGAGGCTTCGAACGGCGTGCGCTTGTCGCCGCCACGGGTGAGCTCGAAGGCGACGATCATGCCGGCCTGGCGCACGTCGGCGACCTGCGCGTGCGCGGCCAGCGGCGCGGCCAGTTCGGCCATGCGCGCGGCGGTGGTGCGGTTGCGTTCGAGGATGCCGTCGCTGGCGAAGATGCCCTGCGCGGCCAGCGCCGCGGCGCAGGCCAGCGGGTTGCCGGTGTAGCTGTGCGAGTGCAGGAACGCGCGTTCGCGCGAATCGTCGAGGAAGCCGTCGTAGATGGCCTGGGTGCACAGCACCGCCGCCAGCGGCAGCGAGCCGCCGGTCAGGCCCTTGGACAGGCACAGCAGGTCGGGGGCGACGCCGGCCTGCTCGGAGGCGAACATCGTGCCGGTGCGGCCGAAGCCCACCGCGATCTCGTCGGCGATCAGGAACACGCCGAACTCGTCGCACAGCGCGCGCACGTGGCGCAGATAGGAGGCATCGTGTATGCGCATGCCGCCGGCGCACTGCACGCGCGGCTCCAGGATCAGCGCGCAGACCTCGCCAGCGTGGCGCTCCAGCAGCGCGCGCAACCCGTCGGCCGCGTGCTGCGCGCGTTGCGCCGGGGTTTCGCCGGGCTCGCACAGGTAGGCGTCGGGCGAAGGCGCGAACAAGGCCTCGGCCAGCAGCGGCGCATACACGCGTCGGTACAGCGGAATATCGCCGACCGCGAGCGCGCCCAAGGTTTCGCCGTGATAGCCGTTGTCCAGCGCGATGAACTTGGTGCGGCCGTTCTCGCCGCGGTTGCGGAACCAGTGGAAGGCCATCTTCAGCGCCACCTCGACGCCGGCCGAACCGTTGTCGGCGTAGAACACCTTGGCCAGCGGCGCCCGCCCGGGTTCGCGCGGCGCGATCCGCAGCAACTGCTCGGCCAGCTCCACCGCCGGCGCGTGCGAGCAACCGGCCAGGATCACGTGCTCCAGCGTGCCTGCCTGGGCCGCGATCGCCTGGGCGATGCGCGGCTCGGCGTGGCCGAACAGATTGGTCCACCAACTGGAGATGGCGTCCAGGTAGCGGCGCCCGTCGCGGCCGATCAGCCACGGCCCCTGGCCGCTGGCGATGGGCAGCAAGGGCAGGGTGTCGGGGTGTTCGCGCATCTGGGTGCACGGGTGCCAGAGCACGGCGAGGTCGCGTTTGCGCCAGGCGTCGGCCTCGGAAGCGCCGCCCTCTGCTAGCATCGCGGCATGCTGATTCGTATCTTGCATCGGGACATTATGGGAGTTCCGGGCCCGTCCATCCATGGACGCAGTCTGGCGTCTTCCGCGTCACCCACGCGCATCGCCGGAGCGGCGAGGTGAGCCGGCGTTTGCCCGTGATCCACGAGGTCACCGAGCACGAGGCCGGCCCCTACAAGCTGGAGCGACTGGATCTGGAGTTCTCCAACGGCGAGCGCCGCCGCTACGAGCGCCTGCTCGGGCGCGGTCACGGCGCGGTCGTGGTGGTGCCGATGATCGATGCCGAGACCGTGCTGCTGGTGCGCGAGTACGCCGCCGGCGTGCACCGCTACGAGCTGGGCCTGGTCAAGGGCCGGATCGACGAAGGCGAAACCGCGATCGAGGCCGCCGACCGCGAGCTCAAGGAAGAGGCCGGCTATGGCGCTCGCTCGCTGACCCTGCTGCGTTCGCTGTCGCTGGCGCCGACCTACATGAGCCACCAGACCCAGTTGGTGGTCGCGCGCGATCTCTATCCCGAGCGCCTGCCCGGCGATGAGCCGGAAGAGCTCGAAGTGGTGCCGTGGAAGCTCGAGCGCCTGCACGAGTTGATCCTCAGCGAAGATTTTTCCGAAGGCCGCAGCATCGCGGCGCTGTTCATCGCCCGCGAATGGTTGCGCACCCAGACATGACGATCAGCGATACCGACACCGCCCCCGATTACGTCGACGAGGCCCTGGTCGAAGGCGCCATCGCGATCGCGCGCGCCGCCGCCGCCGCGATCCTGACGATCTACGAGCAGGACTTCGACGTCGAGCACAAGGCCGACGCCTCGCCGCTGACCGCCGCCGATCTGGCCGCGCACCACTGCATCGTCGACGGCCTGGCGCGGCTCACGCCCGACATCCCGGTGCTGTCGGAGGAATCCGCGCACGAAGTCTCGTTCGAACAGCGCCGCCAATGGCGCCGCCTGTGGCTGGTCGATCCGCTCGACGGCACTCGCGAGTTCGTCAAGCGCAACGGCGAGTTCACCGTCAACCTGGCCCTGATCGACGACGGCGTGCCGGTGTTCGGCGTGGTCCAGGCGCCGGTCGGCGGCGCGTTGTGGTACGGCGTGCGCGGCGGCCGCGCCTGCCGTCGCGACGGCGAGTCCGAACGGCCGCTGCGCGTGCGCGTCCCCGCGACCGCGCCGCTGCGCGTGGCCGCCAGCCGCTCGCACCGCGACGCGCGCACCGAGGCGTTCCTGACGCGCCTGTCCGACTTGTTCGACGGGCAGGTCGAGCCGATCGGGTTGGGCTCCTCGCTGAAGTTCTGCCGCATCGCCGAGGGCGGCATGGACCTGTATCCGCGTTTCGGCCCGACCAGCGAATGGGACACCGCCGCCGCCCAGTGCGTGCTCGAAGCCGCGGGCGGCCAGGTGCTGGATCAGCAGGGCCGGCCGTTCCGCTACAACCAGCGCGCGCGCATCCTCAACGGCGACTTCATCGCCGTGGGCGATCCGGCGTTGCCGTGGCGGGAGTGTCTGGATGGCTGACGGCGCCGAATTGCCGGACGGCATCGCCGGACTGGTCGCGATCATGGCGCGTCTGCGCGCCCCGGTCGGCGGCTGCCCCTGGGATGTCGAGCAGACCTTCGCCAGCATCGCCCCGTACACGGTCGAGGAGGCCTACGAGGTCGCCGATGCCATCGATCGCAACGATCTGCCGGCGCTGAAGGACGAACTCGGCGATCTGCTGTTGCAGGTCGTGTTCCACGCGCGCATGGCCGAAGAGCAAGGCGCGTTCGCGTTCGACGACGTGGTCGCCGCGATCAGCGACAAGATGGTGCGCCGCCATCCGCACGTGTTCGCCGGCGCCAGCGTCGAGGACGCCGACGCCCAGACCGTGGCCTGGGAAGAACAGAAGCGCCGCGAGCGCGAGGCGGCCGGCGAGGCCGATACCTCCGCGCTCGCGGGCATCGCGCGCGGCCTGCCGGAATGGCAGCGCGCGGTGAAACTGCAGAAGCGCGCCGCCTCGGTCGGCTTCGACTGGCCCGACGTGGCGCCGGTGATCGCCAAGCTGCACGAGGAAATCGAAGAGGTGCGCGCCGAGTTCGACGCCGTCGCGGCCGCGCCCGACGATGCGGCCGCGCGCGAGCGCCTGGAAGACGAAATCGGCGACCTGCTGTTCGTGGCCGCGAACCTGGCCCGGCACGGCAAGGTCGACGTGGGCGCCGCATTGCGCCGTGCGAATCTGAAGTTCGAACGCCGGTTCCGCGCGATGGAACGGCTGGCGCAGGCGGACGGCACCCCGCTCTCCGGCCAATCGCTGGAGGCGCAGGATGGTTATTGGAATCGGGCCAAGGCCGAGGAGGGCTGACGTGCGAGCACGGATCTTGCTGGGAGCGATACTGACGGCGGCGATGGCCTGGCCGCTGACCGCATCGGCGGACGACGACCCGAACACCGACTATCTGTTCCGGCTGGGGTTCGCCGAGGACTGCAAGCGGCTGTTGCCGGCGCTATCGAAGCAGCTCGACAGCGCCGTCGCGGCCTGGCAATCGCGGATGCCGGCCGCCCAGCTGGCCGCGCTGCGCGCGTATGCGGACAGCAAGCCGGGCAAAAGGATGGCGGACGGGATCGGCGCCGCGATCGCCTCGACCAGCGGCGAGGACAAGCTGCTGGCCTCGTACGAATGCCCCACGCGGATCAACGACTGGGGTCGGCCGGTCTATCCGGCGCCGTCCAAGTCGCAGATCGATGCCCAGAACAGCCAGCGCGTCGTCGCGACGACCGCGCCGCTGGTACTGGGGCGGCTGGATTGCTCGGTGCTGGACGGCATCGAAGCCGAGCCGAAAGCGGCCCCGGCCACGGCAAACGCCGAAGAGCCGATGCCCGCCGAAACCTGGCGCTTCTCCGCCTGTGGGCGGAGCCACGAGGTAGGCATCGACCGGCGCGGGGACCGATATGGCCTCGCGGCGAAGGACCGGTTCGAACTGGCGGGGCTGCAGGAGGCGCCGTGAGGAGCTTTACGAGCTTGCGCGGGTGCTGTCCCATCTCAACGAACGCGCCAAGTGGGCGATCCTCGCGGATGGCAGCGCCATGCCTCGGGATTGCCCGCTGCAGCACCAGCGGATCGAGGGCGACCGCGCCTACTGCCTGATCGGCACCGCCCTGGGCGAGTTGGTTAAGATCAAGCTGCGCACCGTGTTCAATGGCCGTGGGTTGTGAGCCGGTGGTGGTAGTCAATACTCGGCAGGATGAGGAGGCGAGCATGGCCAACCGATTCGCAAGCTTCAGCGAGTTCTACCCGTTCTACCTTAGCGAACACAGCAACCGCACCAGCCGGCGCCTGCACTTCATCGGCAGCTGCGGCGTACTGGTGCTGCTGGCCCTGGCCATCGTCCAAGGCCGGCCCTGGCTGCTGCTGGCGGCGCTGCTGTGCGGCTACGGCTTCGCCTGGATCGGGCACTTCTTCTTCGAGAAGAACCGCCCGGCGACCTTCAAGCACCCGCTGTATTCCTTCGTCGGCGACTGGGTGATGTTCAAGGACATCCTGACCGGCAAGATCCGGTTCTGAGCGGCCGATCGAGTGGATTCGGTTCGAGATAAGAAGCCGAGTGCACGACCGCTTCGATTCGCGTAACGCGTGCTTTCACGACTACGGCCCGCTCCCTCCTGCGCAGGCCGCCATCGCGCATCAGACCGAGCGTGGCCCCGGCGATGGGCCGTCCTGATGCGGGTTCTGCGCCGCAGCTGAGGTTTGCCGCGTCTGGCTGCGGTTGAGTTCGGCCACCTGCTCGCTGCTTTCCGGCAGCGTGCGTTGCAGCGCTTGCCCGACATCGCCCACGGCTTTTCTGGCCCAGGGCGCGGAGGGGTCTTGGCTGTCGGCCATGTAGACGCGGCTGCCGTCAGCGCTGAACTGCGCGTATCCGATGTGCTCCAGTCCGCGTTGGCGGGCATCCACTGTCAGGCCGCCGGAGAGTTGCGCGCTGAGTCGATCCGAGGGTCGTCCCAGCTCCGCGTCGCGCTCGTTCACGGTAGCCAGCAGCTTGGCGTACATGCCGTGATTGGGATGGCGCGGGTCGTCCAGTGACAGCGCGCCGCTGGTGGGCGTATGACGGGCGTCGCCAGTCTCGTGCGCAGGTCGCGACACCGGCTCGTTCTGTTGACGATGACGCTCTATCGCTAGCTCGATAGCCTGCAACGTGGCCGGATCGGCCCGACCGGTGACCGCCAGATCGTTCTGCTCCTGAAATCGCCGCACCGCTTGTTCGGTAGGTCCACCGAAGCGGTCGTTGACGACCAGTGCGCGGTTGCGGTCGTCGCGGATATCGAGCGTGCGCAGGTTCTCCTGCAGCTCACCGACCTCCGGGCCGGTTTCCAGGCGGCGCAGGGCGCCATCCTCCATCGCAGGTCGGCCTTCCGCGGGCAGCACGCCGGCGCCGGCCTGGACCCGGCCCGCATCCAGTTCGGCAATGAACTCCGGAGTGAGCAGGGCATGCCAGGCGTCGTAGCGGTTGAGGCGATCGGCCAAGCCGTTCTCGCCGTTGTTGATGGCGAGGGTGGCGCCGGAGACGTCGTCGCGCTGAGCCTGCGGTACGCGCTGCTCCCAATACCACAGCGCGATACGCTGGGCGTTACCGCGATCGGCCGCGAGGTCGGGATTGTCGACCAGATCCAGATCCAGCGCCCGGCCCGCGTCGCGATAATTGCTTTCGCCCGTGAGCTGGGTGTAGCCGCGTCCGCGATAAAGATAGCCGTCGCCGGCATCGTCGTTGCCCATGCGGCCGCCGTACATGAGCCGCGCAAGTTCCTCCGGCCGGCCCGCCAGGGCTTGACGTCGTGCGGCTTCCAGGGCGGCGTCGCCTTCGCGGTGGGCGGAGTCGACGGGAATCTGCTGGATTCCCTGGGTGTAGCGGAAGCCTTCTTCCATACGGGTGAAGCCGCCGGATTCGTGTCCCAGTTGGGCCATGAAGTTGGCCATTTCCTCGCGGGTGGTGATGCCCGCGGCGCGCGCTGCCCGCAGCATTTCGATTTCGTTCTCGGTAGGCATGAAGTACGTCCTTGTTTGGAGTCCGTCGGCTACGGTAGTGCGTCGGCCGGGAATTGCGCGGGATCGAAAGCGCCCAAGGCCACGTCGCCGAAGTCGGCCGGGCCCTGTTGGCGCTGCGCGTTCTTGCCGTCGTCACGATCGAAGCCGCGCGAGACGATGCCGGCCAAGTGCCAGGCATCGTCCTGGGCGCGATAAACGAATCGGTATTCGCTGGACCACAGTTCGCGCGAGCCGCCTTCGAAGCGCAGAGTGAACTCGCCTTTGCCCGTGCGCATGGCCTGCAACGGATCGCCGCTCATGCCGCCGCAGTTACGGCACAGGATGGCCTTGGGGCTGTTCACCGCCAGCCGAAAAGTACCGCCGGCATCGCGCCGTAACAGCAGCAGCGCGCGCGGCGCCGTGGCGACCGCGCTGTCGCCGGTCGGCTCGATCACCAGCAGCGCATCCTCGTCGCCATCCCCGTCCAGATCGCCGCGTGCGCTGGCGCGCAAGGCGGTACCGGCCGGAACGTGGACGGCCAGGTCGTCGGCTTGGGCCGCCGCAGGCGCCGGGCCGGCGGCGGCCGCCGCGGCGGACCGGTGATCGGTGGCCGCGCTTTGCGATGCGCAGCCGGCCGTCAGCCACAGCGTCGCCGCGAACGCGGCGCACCGCGATGCGTTGGACAGGCTGCGCGTGTTGCGAGGGTGGAAGGAAGAGCGTCGTGCCATGGCAATCCTTTGCGATGCCTGAGTGGTTCGTTCGCGGGCGCGATAAGGCGTCGATCGCGAGCGGATAACCCGACTCTATCGGACCGGATCGGGCGTATGTCTTCACACAACGTGGACCTGCACGCGAACGGTGCCAGTGGACGTTTTAGATGTGCTCTATGGGTGTTATTCGTGAGTAGAAGTGAGCTGACAATGAGGCAGAGGCTTTACAGGGCGAGCTTTGTAAGGCTCAGCGCGCCGCTTTGCCGCCCGTCCGATCAATCCAAAAAAATCAGCCAGGCCGCCACCACGATCAGCCCGAATCCCGCCCAATGGTTCCACTTCAGCGGTTGCTCCAGGTACCAGGCCGAGAAGCCGGCGAACACCAGCAAGGTGATGACCTCCTGCAGGCCCTTGAGCTGCGGCGCCGAGTAGACCGCGCTGCCGATGCGGTTGGCCGGGACCATCAGGCAGTATTCGAAGAAGGCGATGCCCCAGCTGATCAGGATCGCCGCGGTCAACGGCGCCGACTTGTACTTGAGGTGGCCGTACCAGGCGAAGGTCATGAACAGGTTGGAGCCCAGCAACAGCAGGATCGGGTAGAGGCGGTCGGTGAGCATGGGGGCGGTTCGCAGGGAGAGGCGGGCAGCTTAACGCCGGGCCTTCACGGGGCGTCCACCCCGGCCCCGGCAGTCTTCACAAAACTGAAGGAAATGGAGAGCTGCATGCAGGGCACTAGAGACGGGGGCTTGGTCCTGATCGTTGAGGACAACCGCAACATCTCCGAGATGGTGGGCGAATACCTGGAAGGGCGTGGCTTCGAAGTCGACTACGCCGCCGACGGCCTGGACGGTTACCGTCTGGCGGCCGAGAACAGTTACGACGTGGTGGTGCTGGACCTGATGCTGCCGCGCCTGGACGGCATCGAGGTGTGCAAGCGCCTGCGCGAGGAAGCGCGCAAGTCGACGCCGGTGCTGATGCTGACCGCGCGCGACACCCTGGACGAGAAGCTCACCGGCCTCAGCGCCGGCGCCGACGACTACCTGACCAAGCCCTTCGCGATCCAGGAACTGGAAGCGCGCCTACGCGCCCTGATCCGCCGCGAGCGCCGCCAGGTCGGCGGCGAGGTGCTCAAGGTCGCCGATCTGGTGCTGGACCCGGCCAGCCTGCGCGTGACCCGCGGCGGCAGCGAACTGCAGCTGTCGCCGATCGGCCTGCGCCTGCTGACCATCCTGATGCGCGAATCGCCGCGGGTGGTGAGCCGTCAGGAGATCGAGCGCGAGATCTGGGGCAACGGCCTGCCGGATTCGGACACCTTGCGCAGCCATCTGTACAACCTGCGCAAGACCATCGACAAGCCGTTCGGCAAGCAGCTGCTGCATACCGTGCAAAGCGCAGGCTACCGCGTCGCGGATATCTCGCAACCGCCGGATTGAGCCTGCCTCCATGCCGCAGGGGTTGCCGCGCAAGATCAAGCTTGCCTTCATCGCGCAGGCGTTGATCGGCAGCATCGTCATCACGCTGGGCATCGGCCTGGCGGGCCTGCTGGTGCGCAACCTGGTGCTGGAGCAGCGTATGCAGCGCGAGGCCGACGCGTTCTGGGCCGGCCACGCGCGCGATCCCGCCCATCCGCTGCCGCGCACCTCGACCACGGACGGCTATTTCATCCCCACCGGCGCCGGCAACGACGCGTTGCCGGAGGCCGCGCGCGGGACCAGCCGGCAGGGCCTCAACGAGCTGCCGCACGACGAACGCGTGATGCTGGTGGACCGGCGCGAGGCGGGCACCTTCTACCTGCTGTACTCCTCGGAACTGATCGACGAGGCCATCGCGTTCACCGGGTTGGCCTCGCTGCTGCTGTCCCTGCTCACCATGTACCTGATCTCGTGGATGACCTACCGCAACACCAAGCGGCTGGTCACGCCGGTCAACCGCCTGGCGGCGGCGGTCGCGCACTGGGATCCGCGCGATCCGCGCGCGGTCGCCCACTCGCTGGACAGCCTGCCGCAGGACATGGGCAGCGAGGTGCGGCAACTGTCCACCGCACTGCGCGGCCTGGCCCAGCGCGTGGGCGAGTTCGTCCAGCGCGAGCGCGATTTCACCCGCGACGCCAGCCATGAGCTGCGCACGCCGCTGACCGTGATCCGGGTGGCCACCGACCTGATGCTGGCCGACCCGGAAACCCCGCAGCGCGCGCAACGCTCGCTGGCGCGCGTGCAGCGCGCCGGACGCGACATGGAGGCGGTGATCGACGCCTTCCTGATCCTGGCCCGCGAGGCCGAGATCGCGCCGCAGAGCGAGGAGTTCCCGGTGCGCGAGATCGTCGATCACGAGGTCGAGCGCGTGCGCCCGATGCTCAACGGCAAGGACGTCGAGCTCAACGTGAGCGACGACGGCGCGCCGCGCCTGCTGGCGCCGCCGCACGTGCTCAGCGTGATGGTCGGCAACCTGCTCAGCAACGCCGTGCGCTTCACCGACGCGGGCCGCATCGACGTGCACCTCACGCGCGACGGCATCGAGATCCGCGACACCGGCATCGGCATGTCGGCCGAAACCCTCAACCGCGCCTTCGACCCGTTCTACCGCGCCGACTTCTCCGGTGTGGAGGGCAAGGGCATGGGCTTGTCGATCGTGCGCCGGCTGGGCGAGCGCTTCGGCTGGCCGGTCCAGCTCAGCAGCGTGCCGGGGCAGGGGACGTTGGCGGTGATCCGCTTCAGTCACTGAGCGTTGCGCCGCGCGCTCCGGGGCGCGGCCTGTGGCGCCATGCCGCCGCCGCGTCGGCCTCTTCGGTCGCGCCCCCTGGAACGCCCCCTTCGATGCCCTGCTTGGGAATTCGTGGCGTCCAGGCTGATGGTTCGCGGACGATCGCCACCGCGATGGCGAAATCCGCGCCGGCTCGCGACGTTTGCGTGCTGCCCGGCATCCAGTTCGACTGGCCAGACGCAAACCGGCATATCGGGCGCCCCCGCCTTGCCGCTAAGCTGAGCGCGGCATGAAGCGGTCCTGGCCGGGAACGATTCCGCCCCTCGATCTGTCAACCCAACGCCGCCGCGCGCGTTGCCGGCTCCATACCTTCCAGCCAGAACCTCATGAGCGCAGCCCGTAAGCCGCAGTCGCCCGTCCGCAAGTCTTCGCCCTGGATCCGCCGCGCCGTCGTGGCGGCGGTGCTGCTGGCCCTGGCCGGCGGCGGTTACGTCTACTACAACCGCAGCAGCGCGCAGGCCGAGGCCTCGGCCTATCGCACCGCCAAGGCCGAGCGCGGCGACATCCGCGTGGCGATCTCCGCCACCGGCGCGCTGGCCGCGATCTCCACGGTCGACGTCGGCAGCCAGATTTCCGGCCAGGTCACCGACGTGCTGGTGGACTTCAACGACCGCGTCACCAAGGGCCAGGTGATCGCCAAGATCGATCCCAGCACCTACCAGGCGCAAATCGCCCAGGGCTCGGCCCAGGTCACCAGCGCGCGCGCCAGCCTGGCCACCGCGCAGGCCACCTTGCGCAATGCCGAACTCGACTTCCAGCGCAAATCGGCACTGGTCGAACGCCAGTTGGTCGCGCGCAGCGACGCCGACCTCGCGCGCGCCGCGCGCGATCAGGCGCGCGCCCAAGTTTCCGCGGCCGAAGCGCAGATCCACCAGCAGATCGCCTCCACCCAGACCTCGCGGCTGAACCTGGAGCGCACCGTGATCCGCGCGCCCGTCGACGGCGTGGTCCTGACCCGCACGGTCGAGCCGGGCCAGACCGTGGCCGCCAGTCTGCAGTCGCCGGTGCTGTTCCAGATCGCCGAGGATCTGTCGAAGATGGAAATCGTGCTGGCCATCGACGAGGCCGACATCGGCCAGGTCAAGGCCGGGCAGGGCGTGAGCTTCACGGTCGATTCCTTCCCCGACCGCCAGTTCCGCGGCAAGGTCCAGCAGGTGCGCCTGTCGGCCACCAACACCAGCAACGTGATCACCTATCCGGTGGTGGTGTCGGTGGACAACGCCGATCAGATCCTGCTGCCGGGCATGACCGCCAATGCCGAGATCGAGGTCAGCCGCCGCGACGACGTGCTGCGCGTGGGCAACGCCGCGCTGCGCTACAAGCCAGCCGAGGACGATCCGGCCGCGCAGGGCGCCGCCGGTCCGGGCGGTCCCGGTGGCCCGGGCGGCGCCGGTCCCGGCGCGCGCGGCGGCATGGCCGCCGACCTGCCGCGCGTGGCGCAGCAGCTCAAGTTGACGGCGCAGCAGCAGGCGGTGTTCGACGCCGCGCTGGAAGCGATGAAGCAGCGCTCGGCCGCGCGCCAGGCGGCGCCGGCCGCGAACGGCGGCGGCAGCACGCTGTTCGGCGGTCGCGGCCCCGGCGGCGGTGGCGGCGGCATGATCATCCGCGCGGGCGGCGGCGGCGGTGGCGGCGGCGCGGCTGCCGGCGCGATGCGCCAGCGCATGCAGGAGCGCTTCAACCAGCAGTTCGCCGAGTTCCGCGGCAGCCTCACGCCGGAACAGCAGACGCTGTGGGACAGCGAGGTCGCGGCCCTGCTCAATGCGCGCCGCGCGCCCTTGTACAAGCTGGTCAAGGGCAAGCCCGAAATGGTGGTGGTGCGCGTGGGCGCCAGCGACGGCAACTGGACCGAGGTCTCGGGCAACATCCAGGCCGGCGACGAAGTGATCGTCGGCAGCGGACGCAGCGCCAAATGAGTCAGGCGTCCGCCACCGCCGGCGCCGCGGTGATCGAAACGCGCGCGCTGGGCAAGGTCTATTCGCCGGGCACCGAGGCCGAGGTGATCGCGCTGCATGCGGTCGACCTGCGCATCGCGCGCGGCGAATTCGTCGCGATCATGGGGCCGTCGGGCTCGGGCAAGTCGACGCTGATGAACCTGATCGGCTGCCTGGACACGCCCAGCAGCGGCCAGTACCTGTGCGACGGCGTCGACGTGGCCACGCTGGACGCGGAGGAGCGCGCGGTGCTGCGGCTGGAGAAGATCGGTTTCGTGTTCCAGGGCTTCAACCTGCTGCCGCGCATGAGCGCGCTGGAGAACGTGGCCATGCCGATGGGCTATGCCAACGTGCCGCGCGAGGAGCGCCTGCAGCGCGCGCGCGAAGCGCTGGATTCGGTGGGCCTGGCCGAGCGCGCGGGGCATCGTCCCAGCGAGCTGTCCGGCGGCCAGCAGCAGCGCGTGGCGATCGCACGCGCACTGATCAATCGCCCGCCTATCCTGCTTGCCGACGAACCCACCGGCGCGCTGGACACCAAGACCGGCGAGGAGATCCTGGCGTTGTTCAAGCGCCTGCAGGCCGAGGATCACACGGTGGTGCTGATCACCCACGATCCCGACGTGGCCGCGCATTGCGACCGCGTGTTCGCGATGCGCGACGGCGAGTTGCACGAGCAAGGGGCGGCGGCATGAGCGGCGTCGCGCTGAGAGCAAATCCCCCTCGATCCCCCTTTTTCAAAGGGGGAAGCAAAGCGCAACGCGAACACGTGCGCGATTCCTCGGCAGTGTGCTTCCCCCCCTTTGAAAAAGGGGAGCAGGGGGGATTCGCTCTAGATCCTTCGGCCCACGGAGCGCACGCATGAACTTCTTGGAGGTCCTGCGCACCGCCGTGTTCGCCCTGCGCGGCAACTGGCTGCGCAGCGCCCTGACCTCGCTGGGCGTGATCATCGGCATCGCCGCGGTGATCGTGATGGTGTCGGTGGGGCAGGGCACCCAGGCCGAGATCGACAAGCTGGTGTCGGGCCTGGGCTCGAACCGCCTGGACATCAGCTCCGGCGCCGGGCGCGGCACCGGCGGCGCGCGCCAGAGCGCGTCCAGCTTCTTCACCTTGAACGAGGGCGACATCGACGCGATCCGGCAGGAGATACCGGAGGTGCAGTACGTCGCCGGTTCGCTGCGCGGCGGCACTCAGGTGGTCTACGCCGAGAACAACTGGTCCACGCAGTGGCAGGGCGTGCAGCCGGAGTTCTTCGACATCAACGGCTGGACCGTCGCCTCCGGCAACGGCTTCGATTCGCGCGACTACAGCGGCGGCGGCAAGTCGGTGATCCTGGGCGAAACCGTGCGCCGCGAATTGTTCGGCGACGAGGACGCGATCGGCCAGACCCTGCGCCTGGGCCGGGTGCCGTTCACCGTGGTCGGCACGCTCAAGCCCAAGGGCCAGGGCGGCTTCGGCCAGGACCAGGACGATATCCTGCTGGTGCCGTTGGAAACCGGCCGCCGCCGCCTGCTGGGCGCGATGGGCCTGCCGCCGGGCGCGGTGATGCAGATCGCGGTCGGCGTAGGACGCGCCGACGACGTGAGCTATGCGCAGGGCGAGATCGAGGCGCTGCTGCGCCAGCGCCACAAGATCCAGCCCGGCGCAGACGACGATTTCACCGTGCGCAACATCGCCGAGATCGTGGCCACGCGCACCGCCACCACCAACCTGATGTCCAAGCTGCTGGGCGCGGTGGCGACGATCTGCCTGATCATCGGCGGCATCGGCATCATGAACATCATGCTGGTGTCGGTCACCGAGCGCATCCGCGAAATCGGCCTGCGCATGGCGGTGGGCGCCGGCCCCAGCGACATCCGCCGGCAGTTCCTGGCCGAGGCGATGGTGATCGCGATGATCGGCGGCGTGATCGGCATCGCCATCGGCGTGGTCGGCGCGCTGCTGGTCGGCAAGCTGGGCTCGCTGCCGGTGGCCCTGAATGCCAAGGTGGTCGGCCTGGCGGCGGCGTTCTCGATCGCCACCGGCCTGTTCTTCGGCTACTACCCGGCGCGCAAGGCCTCGCTGCTGGATCCGATCGAGGCGCTGAGGCAGCAGTAAACGGCCGCCGCGGACCCCGACCACCGGCACGGGTGGGCGGGGGCGCCGCGTGGCAAGGTGCGCTCCACACTTCGGATCGGAGCGGCTATGAGCAAGTGGTGGTCCCTGGCGCTGCTGTCGTTGCAGGCCTTCGGCGCGCAGGCGGCGCAGACCGCGCCCGCGGCGGCGCCCGCATCGACGACGGTGACGATCCTCGGCGTCGATCACGCCGCCCAGCTGGTGTCCGAGCGCGATCAGCCGGCCTTGCTGACGGCCTTCCTGGAGCGCGTCGCGCCCGACGCGATCTGCATCGAACGCGCACCGGAGGCTTACGCGCGCGGCGACTACTACGAGTTCACCTACGAGGTGCAGGACGTGGTGGTGCCGTACGCGCGTCGCGAAGGTATCGAGCTGTGCCCGATCGACTGGGAGCCGTCGGTCGAGGACCAGCGCCTGGGTTTCGGCATGAGCCTGGACGTGCCGCCGGAGCTGCGCCTGCTCAAGGGCTTTCCGAGCTTCCTCACCTTCGGCGCCGACGCCCTGCAACGCGATCTGTTCCGCGCCGACGATCCGGCCAACGTCGCCAAGGTCACGCAATGGGCGGCCACGCCGGCCAAGCGCGGCAAGGACGATCTGGCGCGACGGATGTACCTGTATCGCACTTACCTGCAGGCGCGCCGTATTCTCGCCGCCGCGCGCGCGCATCCGGGCGGCACGATCGCGGTGGTGGTGGGCGAGTTCCACAAGCACGACATCGAGGCGATTCTGAAAGACGAGCCGGGCCTGCGTCTGGCGCAGCCATCCAGTTACGGACGGCCCGACGCCAAGCAGGTCGCCGCGCACGACCGGCCCGAGTACCGCGTCGCCATCGCCAGCTTCAATCTGCTGGGACAGCAGTCGTCGACCGGTGCGGTGGACTACGCCTTCGTCGGCCGCAGCTTGGAAAAGCTCGAAGCCGCCGGCGCGACGCCGCAAACGCGGCTGTTCCGCGTCCGCCTGGAGTTGTTGCAGGGGAAGATCGCGCGCGAGACCGCGATCGCCCGTTATCGCGCCATCGCCGCCGAGGCCGGCGACGCGCGTTTCGGCTGGAACGGCGTCAAGGACGCGGCGCGCGTGGATTCGTATTTCGACGCCTTCGGCAATCTCGACGTGCGCCGACGCGCGCTGCTGGAGGCCGCGCGCGAGACCTGGGCGGCAGGCGACAGCGCCGGCGCGCAGGCCCTGTTCGAGGCCTGCGCCGAAGGCCTGAGCGCACGCCAGCGCAATCAGCTGCGCGGCTATTGGGAGCGCGATGTGGCGGTGAAGCCGACGGCGGAGAAAGCGCCCGGCAACTAGCGCCTTGGGGTGGCAGCGGCGCAAGCCGCGACCACGCCAATACGATCCACGGCGAAGCATAGGCAGCCGTGGCCTACATCGTTGTCGCGATTTCGCGGTCGCAGCTTACGCAGCTCCCACAGGGACGACGGGAACCTCCAGGCTTTCTGCGGGTGCGACGTAAGTCGCGATCGCGCGGTATCGGGGCGCGACGGGGCGCCCCAAGCGCCGTGCCGGCCGTTATCCTCGCGGTACCGAAGGAGACCGCCATGCGCCTGCCGATTCTTTTGTTGAGCCTCGCCGCCATGTCCAGCACCGTTCATGCCCAGACCCCGTCCGCCGATCAGCGTCCCATCGCATTGGTGATCCACGGCGGCGCCGGCTTCGTGCCGCGCGATTCGCTCAGCGAAGCCGACCGCAAGGCCGCGCGCGCCGAACTGGACCGCGCCCTGGACGCCGGTTATGGCGTGCTCAAGGGCGGCGGCAGCGCACTGGACGCGGTGTCGGCGGCGGTGGTGGTGTTGGAGGATTCGCCGATCTTCAACGCCGGCAAGGGCGCGGTGTTCAACGCCCGCGGCGGCCACGAGCTGGACGCGTCCATCATGGAAGGCCACACCCGCCGCGCGGGCGCGGTGGCCGGCGTCACCACCATCAAGAACCCGATCAAGCTGGCGCGCACGGTGATGGAGCACAGCCCGCACGTGATGCTGGCGGCCGCGGGCGCGGAAGCCTTCGCCGACACGCGGCCGGAGATCGAGCGCGTGCCCAACAGCTACTTCGACACGCCCAAGCGCCGCCAGCAGTTGGAGAAGGCGCAGCGCGAGGAGGCGGCCAAGAGCAAGCGCGAGGCCAACGCCGGCACCGATGCGCCCAAGTACTTCGGCACCGTGGGCGCGGTGGCGCTGGACCGCGCGGGCCATATCGCTGCGGCCACCAGCACTGGCGGCATGACCAACAAGCGCTACGGCCGCGTCGGCGATTCGCCGATCATCGGTGCCGGCACCTGGGCCGACGACCGCTGCGGCGTGTCGGGCACCGGCTGGGGCGAGTACTACATCCGCTACAACGCCGCCCACGACATCTGCGCGCGCGTGACCTACCGCGGCGACAGCCTGCAGGCGGCGGCGGACGAGGTCATCAATAAGATCATCCCGGCCGCCGGCGGCGACGGCGGCGCGATCGCGCTGGACCGCGAGGGCAACATCGCGATGCCGTTCAACAGCGGCAGCATGTTCCGCGGCTGGATCAAGCCCGACGGCAGCCGCGGGACGGCGATCCACGAAGCGGAGTGAGGGCGGGCCGAGGGCCCGACCTCAGGCGGCCCTCAGCCGGCGCGCGCGCCACCTCCTCCCGCGAGCGGGAGAAGGGAATCCATGGCGGAGCCGGTTTCCTGCTTTAGCCCCTCTCCCGCCTGCGGCGCCCGACGGGTGTGCAAGGCTGAGAGGGCTTGGGGTGAAGGCCGCCTAGCGGTTTTGGCCTCATCCGCCCTGCGACGGCGACCACTCCTGCATGCGCGCCTGCATCTCCTCCTCGGACACTTCCTCGATGTGCGTGGCCAGGGTCCACTTGTGGCCGTAGGGATCGACGACGGTGCCGGTACGGTCGCCCCAGAACTGGTTCTGCACGGGCTTGTCGACGCTGCCGCCGGCGCGGATCGCCTGGTCGAAGGCGGCATCGGCGTCGTCGACGTAGATCATGAAAGCGGCGGTCGCGCCGCCGCGGCTCTTGGGGCTGAGCGCGTTCATATCCGGCCACTCGTCCGACAGCATGATCGCCGAGTCGCCGATGCGGATTTCGGCGTGGCCGATCTTGTCGCCCATCGGCAGGCGGTAGCTTTCGGTGGCGTTGAACGCGCGCACGTAGTAGTCGATCGCGCCGGCGGCGTCGTCGACGATCACGTACGGGGTAACGCTGTGGTAGCCGTCGGGGCGGGGCTTAACTGCCATGTCGGTGTCTCCTGGACGGGCGGATGGGGCGCGCAGCCCGTCGGACGCCCGGGCGGGGGCCGGTGCGCGCTGCGCTGGCCGCGATGCTGACCTGGGCGATTCTCGTGGGCTGAGACGGCGGGCGGGCTGCGGAAGGGGCGCCGGCGCCGTCGCGCGGGAGCGCGTCGGGCGGGCGGGAGCCGCAGGGGCCATCGGCCGCGAACCCGGAGGCTAGCGCGCCGGGCGCTAAGCGGGCGCGAACGCCCCGTTTCGCCGTCTTTGGCAGGAACGTGCCCGTCAGCGCCGTCTCCGGGGCGGCGGAGCAAGGCTTATGGCAAAATCCCGGGCTTGTAGCGGCCGCCGGCTGCGCCCCGCCGGCCCGTCCGGAGAGAGCCCGACCCTCATGCCCATGACCGAGCAGTACCGCCGCGGCCGCGCCGCCGCGCCGTCCGTCCTGCCGCCGCCGCATCTGGCCGGCCCGGTCCTTCTCCGTCCTACGGCCCGCTGAGACCGCCATGGCAGACGAATTCGGTCATTTGCCGCGCGGCCCGCAGCGCATCCTCAAAGCCGCCATGTGGTCCATGCAGGGCCTGCGCGCGGCCTGGCTGCATGAATCTTCGTTCCGGCTTGAGGTCTATCTGTTCGTGGTGCTGGCCCCGCTGGGCTGGTGGCTGGGCCAGACCCCGGTCGAGCGCGTGCTGCTGATCGGCTCGATGCTGCTGGTGCTGAGCATCGAGCTGCTGAACTCGGCGGTGGAAGCGGTGATCGAACGCTACGGCCCGGAATTCCACGAACTCGCCGGCCGCGCCAAGGACATGGGCTCGGCGGCGGTGTTCGTATTGATGATGAACGTACTGCTGACCTGGGGCGCGATCGTCGTGCCGCGCCTGCTGTAGAGCGCGCCCGCCCCGACACCGGTACGACCCGCGCGCATCGCGCGCACCACCCGTTTTGCTAAGCCTAGGAACCCCGCTGTGATTGAGCTGCTTACCGATCCGCAAGTCTGGATCACCCTGGTCACCCTGAGCGCGATCGAGATCGTGCTGGGCATCGACAACCTCGTCTTCATCTCGATCGCGGTCAGCAAGCTGCCGTACGCGCAGCGCGAGAAGGCGCGCAAGTTCGGTATCGCCGTGGCCTGCATCACGCGTATCGCGCTGCTGCTGACCCTGGCCTGGCTGGCTGGTCTCACCAGCGACCTGTTCTCGGTGTTCGGTCAGGGCATTTCGGTGCGCGACCTGGTGCTGATCCTCGGCGGCGCCTTCCTGCTGGTGAAGGGCACGATGGAAATGCGCGACATGATCGTCGGCGCGGGCGAGTCCGAGGACGTGCACAGCAAGCCGGCGGCGTCGTTCATGGCCGTGATCGCGCAGATCGCGGTGATCGACATCGTGTTCTCGCTGGACTCGGTGATCGCCGCGGTCGGCATGGCCAGCCACACCTCGGTGATGGTGGCGGCGATCCTGCTGGCGGTGGCGGTGATGCTGCTGGCGTCCAAGCCGCTGGGCGAATTCATCGACCGCAACCCGACCATCAAGATGCTGGCGCTGGCCTTCATCGTCCTGGTCGGCGCGTATCTGGTCGCCGACGGTTTCGAGGTGCACATTCCCAAGGGCTACCTCTACGGCGCGATGGGCTTCTCCGCCCTGGTGGAGTGCCTGAACCTGTGGGCCAAGCGGCGCGCCATGCGCCGCGTCGAGGCCGACTGACCGACGGGTTCGCGGACGGTGCCGCCATCGGCGGCGCCGTCACGCGGCGTCCATTGCAAGGCGCGGGCGCGGGTGGTGCAATGCGCCATCCTCCGAAGGAGTTGCGCCATGCGTAAGCTCATGATGTCGCTGCTGCTGGTGTCGGCCGCGGTCCTGCTCAGCGGTTGCGGCTACAACACCATCCAGCAGAAGGACGAGGCGGTGAAAGCGTCCTGGTCGCAGGTGCTCAACGTCTACAAGCGACGTGCCGATCTGGTGCCCAACCTGGTTGCGACCGTGAAGGGCTACGCCAGCCACGAGCAGCAGGTGCTGACCCAGGTCACGCAAGCGCGCTCCAAGGTCGGCAGCATCAACGTCAACGCCGACGATCCGGCCTCGGTGGAGCAATTCCAGCAGGCCCAGGGCGAACTCAAGAGCGCGATCGGCCGCCTGCTGGTGGTCAGCGAGAACTATCCGCAGCTCAAGGCCGACCAGAACTTCCTGCAGCTGCAGGCGCAGCTGGAAGGCACCGAGAACCGCATCACCGTCGAGCGCCAGCGCTACATCCAGTCGGTGCAGGACTACAACACCTACGTGCGCTCGTTCCCGCAGAACCTGACCGCGATGATCTTCGGCTACAAGGCCAAGCCCAATTTCTCGGTCGAGAACGAACAGCAGATCCAGCAGGCGCCGCAGGTCGATTTCGGCCAGCCGGCCGCGCAGCCGGCACCGCAGCAACCCGCGCCGCAGCAGCAGCCGGCACCGGCGGGCTGAGCGGCGCGGCGGCGGACGCCGGGCGATGAGGCGCACCCACGCCGGCGCCGGCCGCGCCTTCGCGCGCGGCTGGCTCTGGACGCTGGCCCTGTGGCTGGTCTGCGCGCTCGCGCAGGCGCAGACGCTGGCGCCGATCCCGGCGCTGGACTCGCCGGTGATCGACACCACCGGCACCCTCGACGCCGCCAGCCGCCAAAGCCTGGAGGCGCAGGCGATCGCGCTGCAGCAGCGCAAGGGCAGCCAGTTGCAGGTGCTGGTGGTGCCCACCACCCAGCCCGAGGACATCGCCCAGTACGCGGTGCGCGCGTTCGAGCAATGGAAGATCGGCCGCAAGGGCGTCGACGACGGCGTGCTGCTGGTGGTCGCCAAGGAAGACCGGCGGGTCCGCATCGAAGTCGGCTACGGCCTGGAAGGCGCGATCCCCGACGCCACCGCCAGCCGCGTGATCCAGGAATACCTGGTGCCGCACTTCCGCAGCGGCGACTACGCCGGCGGCATCGGCGCGGCCAGTACGGCGCTGACCAAGCTTATCGACGGCGAACCGCTGCCGGCGCCCATGGCCGACAACCGCGGCGACAGCGGCGGAGGCGGCGGCGAAAGCTTCCTGATCGCCCTGTTCGTGGCGTTCGTGGTGGCCCAGGTCGCGCGCGGCATTTTCAACGGCGCGCCGCGCCCGCTGCGCGCGCTGCTCGGCGCCGGCGCGGCCGGCGGCGTGGCCTGGCTGCTGTCCTCGCTGCTGCTGGTCGGCGGCATCGGCGCGGCGATCGGCTTCGTGATCGGTCTGATCAGCACGCCGCGCGGCGGCCGCTTCGCCCGCGACGCGGGCTGGGGCGGCTGGGGCGGTAGCGGCGGCGGAGGTTGGGGCGGTGGCGGTGGCTTCGGCGGTGGCGGAGGCGGCTGGTCGGGCGGCGGCGGTTCCAGCGGAGGCGGCGGCGCCTCCGGCAGTTGGTAAGGGAGACGAGGCCGATGCGCCTGCTCAAGCACCTGTTCGCTCCGTCGGCCTCGCGGCTGTTTCCCGAGCCGCTGCTGCGCCGGGTGGCCGCGGCGATCGCCGCCAGCGAGCTGCGCCACAGCGGCGAAATCTGTTTCGCCGTCGAACCGGCCTTGCCCGCGCGCGCGGTCTGGGCCGGGCGTCAGGCGCGCGCGGCGGCGATGGACGCGTTCGCCCATCTGCGGGTCTGGGACACGCGCGCCAACAACGGCGTGCTGCTGTACCTGTTGCTGGCCGACCATCGCATCGAAATCGTCGCCGACCGTGGCTTCGACGGGCGGGTCAGCGCCGAGCAGTGGCGCGGGGTCTGCCAGCTGGTCGAGGACCGGCTGCGCGCCGGCGACGCCGAGGCGGCGGTGCTGGATGGGATCGAGGCCATCTCGGCGTTGCTGGCGGAGCACTATCCGCGCGCCGAGGGCGACCAGGACGTCAACGAGCTGCCGGATTTGCCGCGGATTCTTTGAGGCGCGGGGAGGGTGGGGTTCCGGCCCTTGCGGCATCCCCTGCTCCCGCTAGCGGGAGAGGGTGGCGCGCAGCGCCGGATGAGGCCGCGGAGCGTCCGATCCCCGCCCCGTCACGTAACGCACCGTCCCGCCGCAAGCCGCCCACGGTGGGCTGGCGGCAAAGCACGCGGCATGCCCCTCGGGCACAATACGGGCATCCCCATACGCCGGGCCGCCACGCCGCATGATCTACCTGCACCAGATCGATCCGATCGCCATCCATCTCGGCCCACTGCAAGTGCACTGGTACGGGATCATGTATTTGATCGGCTTCGGCCTGGCCTGGTGGCTGGGGCAGCGCCGGGTGCGCGCCGGGCGCCTGCCGGGCGTGAGCGAGCAGGCCTACGGCGATCTGCTGTTCTACGCCATGCTCGGCGTGGTCCTGGGCGGCCGCTTCGGCTACGTGCTGTTCTACGCGTTCGGCGATCTGCTCAGCGATCCGCTGATGCTGTTCCGGATCTGGGAAGGCGGCATGAGCTTCCACGGCGGCCTGCTGGGCGTGATGGCGGCCGCGCTGTGGTGGGCGCACAAGCACCGTCTGCACTTCTTCGACGTGATGGATTTCGTCGCTCCGCTGGTGCCGCCGGGGCTGGGCTTCGGCCGCCTGGGCAATTACATCGGCGGCGAGCTCTGGGGTAAGCCCACCGGCGCCGACTGGGGCGTGATCTTTCCGCGTGCGCCGGAGTTCGTCGACTGGACCGCGCAGCAGATCCAGAGCCAGTACGCGGCCGGCGCGCTCAACCATTTCGCCCGCCATCCCTCGCAGCTGTACCAGGCCGCGCTGGAAGGGCTGACCATGTTCGTGCTGCTGTGGTGGTTCTCCAGCAAGCCGCGCCCGCGCTACGCGGTGTCGGGCCTGTTCGCGCTGCTGTACGGCTGCTTCCGGTTCCTGGTCGAGTTCGTGCGCGTGCCCGACGCCAAGCCCGGCTACATCGCCTTCGGCTGGCTGACCATGGGCCAGCTGTTGAGCGTGCCGCTGATCCTGCTGGGCCTGTATTGGCTGTGGCGCTCGCGCCGCTCGCCGACCCTGCAACCGCAAGCCGTCGCGAAGGAGGGCTAAGCGTGCGTCAGTACCTCGACCTGTTGCGCCACGTGCTGGAACACGGCAGCGAAAAATCCGACCGCACCGGCACCGGCACGCGCAGCGTGTTCGGCTGGCAGCTGCGTTTCGACCTCAACCAGGGCTTTCCCCTGGTCACCACCAAGAAGCTGCACCTGCGCTCGATCGTGCACGAGCTGCTGTGGTTCCTGCAGGGCGACACCAACGTCGCCTACCTGAAGGACAACAAGGTCAGCATCTGGGACGAATGGGCCGACGCCGACGGCGAGCTGGGGCCGGTGTACGGCAAGCAGTGGCGGCGTTGGGCCGGCGCCGACGGGGTAGAGATCGACCAGATCCGCTGGGTGATCGACGAGATCAAGCGCAATCCCGATTCGCGCCGCCTGATCGTCAGCGCCTGGAACGTCGCCGACCTGCCGCGCATGGCGCTGATGCCCTGCCACACCATGTTCCAGTTCTACGTCGCCGACGGAAAGCTCAGCTGCCAGCTGTACCAGCGCAGCGGCGACATCTTCCTGGGCGTGCCGTTCAACATCGCCAGCTACGCGCTGCTGACCCACATGGTCGCGCAGGTCTGCGGGCTGGGCGTGGGCGATTTCGTGCATACGCTGGGCGATGCGCATCTGTATTCCAACCACTACGAACAGGCGCGCGAACAGCTCTCGCGCGAGCCGCGCGCGCTGCCGACGCTGACGCTCAATCCGCAGGTGCGCGACATCTTCGGTTTCCGCTACGACGACATCGCGATCGAGCATTACGATCCGTTGCCGGCGATCAAGGCGCCGGTCGCGGTCTGACGGCAGCATCACACCCTGGGGGAGGGGAGCATGGGACGACAAGGAATCGTCATCGCCGCCACGCTGGGTCTGGCCGCGACGCTGTGCGCGGCCGCGGTGCTTGCCGCCGATCCCGCGCCGGCCAGCCTGGAAGGCGTCGCCGGCCGCACGCGCCTGCCCACCGCGATCAAGGTCGACTCCGAGGCGTCGGACGCGGTGCGCGGCGGGCAGCGCAGCGCTCATGCGCTGCGTCTGGAGCGTAACGGCAAGATCGAGGAGGCCATGCTGTCGCAGTCGTGCGTGACCGCGCCGCCGGACCTGCGCACCGAAAAAGATCTGCAGGCGCTGATGCAGGGCCTGGCGGTGATGCAGCGCCAGACCCAGGGCAAGGCCAACGGCTGGGTGACGATGGGCGAGCGGCGCGGCTACCGCATGGACTGGGTCCTCGGCAGCGGCGAGGTGGCGACGATGTGGATGGTGCCGATGGGCGCGTACATGGCCGTGCTGCGCTACGAGCGCCGGGCCGATTTCTCGCTCGACGACGAAACGATCAACGCGATAGAGAAAATGGAGTTCCGATGCGGTACGACACCCTGATCAAGACCGCGTTCGCGGCGACGCTGACCGCGGCCCTATGGTTGCCGGCGTCTTCCGCGCACGCCGAGGACAAGGCGGCGCTGGCGACCCGTGCGTTCGCGCGCGTGGAGCCGATGCTGCGCACGATGGCGACCGATGCGATGGCCAGCGGCATGTCGATGGAGAACGATCCGCGCTTCAAGGACTGCCCGGAGGCCGGCCGCAGGATGGGCAAGAGTCTGCAGGACGGCGTCTTGCCGGTGATCGTCGAGCTGTTCTTCAGCGGCGACAATCGCAAGCGCGTCGAAGCGGCGATGGCCGACAGCTACAGCGTCGAGCAATTGCGCGTCATCGCCGCCGGCGGCGAACCGCCGGCCGCAGACGCCGGGTCGGAAAAGTTCGGCCAGGCGATGGCGGCGCTGCAGGGCTCGTTCCAGCAGGAGGTCATGCAGGACAGCCGGGTGACGGCGGAGTTGACCAAGGCCGTGCAGGCCGGGGTGCTCGCGTCCGTCGAGTGCAAGGCTAAAGCGCAGGATTGAACGGCGACGGGATGCGAGGCGAGGACAACCGATGCGGCGCGAACCTCTGATCCGGACTGCGTTGGCGGTGCTGCTGGCCGCCACGTTGTGGCTGCCGGCCGCTGCGCAAGCGCCGGACGAACGCGCCCTGGCCGCGCGCGTCTACGAGCGCATCGAGCCGATGCTGAGCGAGATGATGAAGAAGGCCTATCTGGACAGCTTGTTCAGCGGCGACCTCAAGGCGTTCGCCGGTTGCGACGATGTCGCCACCCAGCTGCGCGCCGACCTGGGCCGCGACACCACGCCGGTGATGATGGAACTGTTCTTCAACCCGGACATGCGCCGACGCGTGGAAGGCCTCCTGGTCGACGTCTACGATGCCGATCAGCTGCGCGTCACCGCCGAAGGCGGCAGCGCGCCGACGAGACCGGAACAGTCGGCCGCGATCGCCGCTGCGTTTCGCGAGCTCGGTGCCGATTTCCAGCAGCGCATCGCCCGCGACGACCGCTACATCGCCGCGGTTACCCGGGCCATGCAGAACGCGGTCGAGCCGATGCGGCAATGCCGCGCGCGGCGAGCCGCGGAGTAGGCGGACGAACACTCGGGCAGCCGCCATGGGTGCGTCGACGAATCGCAATCACGACTAGGGGAACGCAGTGCCTAACAAGACCATTTCGACTCTCGCCGCCCTCGCGCTGGCGGCCGTGCTGGGCAACGCGCAGGCGGCGAATTCGCCGAAGTACGAGGCCGCGCTGGAGCGCTACTACGATCTGACCTACGGGCACCAGATCGAGCAGCTCGGCATCGACGAGCTGTCGGAGAAATTTCGCGAGGGCGCGATGTCCAAGCCCGAAGCCAAGGCCTGCCCGGCGCTGGGCCAGGCGATCGACGACTTCTCCAAGAACGAGTTCCGCAAGGCGATCACCGATTATTTCCACTCGCCGGAGCTGAAGGCGCAGATCGTCGCCGCCATGCGCAAGCAGCTGACCGAGGCCGATCTGAACGCCTATCTGGCCTTCGTCGACACACCGGCCGGCAAGTCCTATCTCGCGCACAGCCAGGCGTCGCACGTCGAAGTCGAGAAGGCCATCGCCGAGATGACCGAGAAGATGGACCAGTCGCCGGCGTTCAAGACCATGATGACCGACATGGTGGCCAAGCTGGTGCCGGTGATGATGACCTGCAACGCCAAGAAGTAGGCGTCGCGGTCGGCGGCGACGTCTGCCGGCTGGAAGCGGCTAGGCGACGGCAGGGACGCGTTCGATTCCTGACGAGGTGATGGAATGAATCCGATAGCGAAATGGCACGGGGCGGTCGAGGACGCGTGCGCGCGCCGCGCCGACCTGGGCCTGCTGGTCCTGCGCGTGGCGATAGGCGCGCACCTGATGGTCATGACCCAGGACAACGTGTTCTCGTGGGCGCGCATGCTGGAGTTCCGCGACTTCATGGCCCATCACGGCTTCGCGTTCCCGCTGTTTTGCGCGGTGCTGTCGGTGATCGGCCAGTTCTTCGGCGGATTGGCGCTGGTGCTGGGCCTGTGCACGCGTTTCGCCGGGCTGGTGGTGGCGATCAACTTCGTGGTCGCGGTGTGGATGGTGGACTCCAAGCTGCCGTACCCCGGCGCGTTCCCGGCGCTGGCCCTGGTCGCCAGCGGCGTGTGCCTGATGTTCACCGGCGGCGGGCACTATTCGCTCGACCGCGTCTGGCGCAAGCGGCCATGATGCGGCTGTCGCTGATCGCGGCCTTGGACCGCGACCGCGGCATCGGCCGCGGCAACGAACTGCCCTGGCGGCTGCCCGACGATCTCAAGCGCTTCAAGGCGCTGACCCTGGGCAAGCCGGTGCTGATGGGGCGCAAGACCGCGCAGTCGCTGGGCCGCGCGCTGCCGGGACGGCGCAACCTGGTGCTTACGCGTTCGGGCGAGGTGCCGTACGCGGGGATGCAATCCGTGGACTCGGTCGAGGCCGCGCTGGCCATCGCCCACGAGGACGCCGCACCGGAGCTGTGCGTGATCGGCGGCGGCGAGATCTACGCGCTGTGCCTGCCGGCGGCGACCCACCTGCACCTGACCTATGTCGACACCGTGGTCGCCGACGCCGATGCGCATTTCCCGCGCTTCGACGCCCAGGCCTGGCGCGTGCTCGCGCGCGAGCAGCATGCCGCCGACGAGCGCCACGCGCACGCGTTCGAGTTCGTCGATTACGCGCGGTTGGGGATGGATGCCTGATCGGACGCGGCAAGCCGGTGCTTCGCAGCCCGTTGAGCCCGATCGCGGCTCACGCCGCTCCCACAGAAAGCCGTCCGTAGGATGCGGTGAGTCGCAGGCGAACCGCATCGTCGCGCGGTTCGGCGATGACGACGGTGCGGTTGCCGCCGCATCCTGCGGCTAGCGCTTTTCTTCCAGCACCGGCCGGTAATGTCCGGTGATCGGATAGGCGAACAGCAGGTCGCCTTCCTCGGTGCCGCGCGCGATGTTGTGCAGGATCAGCGGGTCGCCGTCCCAGGATTTGCGTTCGGAGACGATGCCGATGTGCGGCGTGCCGCCGCCGAGATCCCAGGTGACCAGGTCGCCCGGGCGGTAGTCGGCGGCGCGATCGCTGACGGTCTGCTGCCAGCCCTGGCGTTCGAACCAGCGCCGCAGATTGGGTACGCGGCGGTGGTCGATGTTGCGGTCGGTGCCGCGTGCGCCCCAGCTGCGCGGATAGCGGGCGAAGTTCGCACGCATGTCCTCGTGCAGCGCCTGCTGCAGGTCCAATCCCTGCGTGCGCAGCGCGCGGATGACCACGTCGGTGCAGACGCCGCGGTCGGCGGCGACGTCGCCGCCGGGGTAGTCCAGGCGCACGTAGGCGGGGTCGTAGTAGCGCACCACGCCGATCTGCGCGCGCGCGGCGCGCACCAGCGGGTGGGTGGGCACGCTCGCGCGGGCTGGCGCGGGCGCGGGCGCTGCGGTGGCGGGCCTGGCTTCGCTGCGCGGCGCTTCGGCGCGGTCGGCGCAGGCCGCTGCGAACGCCGCCAGCAAGGCGACGGCCGCGCAGCGATACAGCGTCGCGGCCGTGGGGTTCACGCAGCCGGTCGCGGCGGTCGCGGTTTGGGCGGGTTCGCCGGCACGTCGCGGCCCGGCACCTGGACCACGCGCAGCTCGTCGGTGTCCAGCTGCAAGGCGGTGAGCTTGCCGCCCCAGACCGCGCCGGTGTCGATCGCGTGCACGCCGTGGCCGATGAACAAGCCCAGCGTCGACCAGTGGCCGCAGACGATCTTGAGGTCGCGCTCGACCCGGCCCGGCACTTCGTACCAGGGGTACAGGCCGACCGGCTGGGTGCCCGGGCTGCCCTTGTCCTCGAACGCGATGCGGCCGCGCGGCGTGCAGTAGCGCAGGCGGGTGAAGATGTTGATGATCGCGCGGTGGCGGTCGATGCCGGCCAGTTTGGGATTCCAGGCCGGGCGGTCGCCGTACATGTTCTTGAGCAGGCGCCCGTACTGCTCGCTGTGCAGGCGCTCCTCGATCTCGCGCGCATGACGCTCGGCCAGCTGCGTGGTCCACTTCGGCGCCAGGCCGGCGTGCACCATCATCCAGCCCAGTTGGCGATCGGCGTGGACCAGCTTCTGCTTGCGCAGCCAGCCCAGCAGTTCGTCGCGGTCCGGCGCCAGCACGATGCGTTGCAGATCGGGATTGACCTTGCGCTGCTCTTCCTCGCGGCGCTCGCCGATGGCCAGCAGCGACAGGTCGTGGTTGCCCAGCACCACCACGCTATTGGCGCGCAGCGAATGCACCAGGCGCAGGGTTTCCAGCGACTGCCCGCCGCGGTTGACGAGGTCGCCGCAGAACCACAGCGTGTCGCGGGCGGGGTCGAAATTGATCCGCTCCAGCAACCGCTGGGTGGGGTCGTAGCAGCCTTGCAGGTCGCCGATGGCCCAAACGCTCATATCCGAATCGTTCCGTGCGTCAGTGCAGGGTGCGCGGCACGGTCAGGGTGAAGGCCGGGATCGGCGCTTCGAAGCGGGTGCCGTCGTCGGCGACCATCGCATAGCTGCCCTCCATGGTGCCCAGGCTGGTTTCCAGCACGGCGCCGGAGGTGTACTCGAAGTCCTCGCCCGGACGCAGCCAAGGCTGTTCGCCGACCACGCCTTCGCCCTCGACCTCCTGGACCTTGCCGTTGGCGTCGGTGATCACCCAGTGGCGCGAGAGCAGGCGCGCGGGCACGCGTCCGGCGTTGCGGATGTTGATGGTGTAGGCAAAGACATAGCGGTCCTGCTCCGGCTCGGACTGATCGTCGAGGTAGCGGGTGGCGACGGCGATGTCGAAAGCGTAGTCGTGACGGTGTTCCATGCCGGCAGTGTAAGCAAAGCGGGCATGAAGCGGGAATGAGCATTCGCGTACCAGTACGCGAATGCGCGCGGCGGGGCACGTCCTGGGCCCGGCGCGGGCCTCAGTTTTCCGGCGCCAGATCCTTGAGCGAATTCGCCAGGCGCACGAAATCGGCGACTTCGATCTGCTCGGCGCGTGCATCGGGACGCACGCCGGCGGCCTCGATCGCGGCCGCGTCGCAGACCTGCGACAGCGCGTTGCGCAGGGTCTTGCGGCGTTGCCCGAAGGCGTCGCGCACCACCCGCGCGAAGCGCGCAGGGTCGTCGATGCCGATGTCGGCCGGCGCGCGCGGCACCAGCCGCACCACCGCCGAATCCACCTTCGGCGGCGGCCGGAACGCGGCCGGCGGCACGTCGAACAGGGCGGTGACGTGGCAATAGGCCTGCAGCATCACGCCGAGCCGGCCGTAGACCTTGCTGCCCGGGCCGGCGGCCATGCGGTCGACCACTTCCTTCTGCAGCATGAAGTGCATGTCGACGATCGCCTCGGCGTGCTCCAGTGCATGGAACAGGATCGGCGAGGACAGGTTGTAGGGCAGGTTGCCGACCAGGCGGATCGGGCCGCCGTTGTGCGCCAGCGCGCCGAAGTCGACGGTGAGCACGTCGCGGTGTATGACCTCCAGCGTGCCGTGGGCGCGCGCGCCCTCGGTGAGCGGGAAGATCAGGTCGCGGTCGAACTCGATCACGGTCAGCTCGCCGTGGCGGTCCAGCAGCGGGAAGGTGATCGCGCCCTGGCCGGGACCGATCTCGACCAGGCGGTCGCCCGGCTGCGGGTCCACCGCCTGCACGATCATGCCGATGATGTCGCGGTCGTGCAGGAAGTGTTGGCCGAGGTGCTTCTTGGCGTCGGCGGTGAAGCCTTTGGCGTGGGCTTTGGCCGTGCCGGTCATGACAGTGCTCCGTGCTGGCGGGTGCGCGCGATGCGGGCGCAGGTTTCGGCCGCGGCGATCAGGCTGGACGGGTCGGCCAGGCCGCGCCCGGCCAAGTCCAGGGCGGTGCCGTGGTCGACGGCCACGCGCGGGTAGGGCAGGCCCAGGGTCAGGTTCACCGCGCGCTCGAAACCACTGTACTTGAGCACCGGCAGGCCCTGGTCGTGGTACATGGCCAGCACCGCGTCGAAGCCGCGCAGCTTGGCCGGCAGAAAGGCGGTGTCGGCGGGCAGCGGGCCGATCAGGTTCAGGCCCTGCGCGCGCAGCTGCGCCAGCACCGGCTCGATCACCTCGATTTCCTCGCGGCCCAGGTGCCCGGCCTCGCCCGCATGCGGGTTCAGTCCCAGCACCGCGATGGCCGGCGCGGCCAGGCCGAAGTCGGCGCGCAGGGCGGCGTCGACGATGCCCAGGGTGCGCAGCAGCGCCTCGGGCCGGATCGCGTCGGCGACCGCGCGCAGCGGCAGGTGGGTGGTGGCCAGCGCGACCCGGACCACGTCGTTGGCCAGCATCATCACCACCTCGCAGCCGGCCTGGTCGGCCAGCAGTTCGGTGGTGCCGGTGTAGGGGATGCCGCCTTCGTTGATCGCGGCTTTATGCACCGGACCGGTGACCAGGCCGTCGCAGTCGCCGTGCAGGCAGGCCTGGGCGCCTTCGCGCAGGGCGCCGATCACGGCCGCGGCATTGGCCGGGTCGGGCGTGCCGAACTCGGGCACGCGGGCCAGTTCGATTTCGACCAGCGACAACTCGCCCGGCCGCAGTGCCGGTTGCTCCGGCGGCAGCAGTTTCAGGGGCAGGTTCAGGGCCTGCGCCGCGGCATGCAGGCTGCGCGGGTCGGCGTAGGCGGTCAGGGCGTAATCGCGCGGCCGTTGGATCAGCCGCAGGCACAGCTCCGGCCCGACGCCGGCCGGCTCGCCCGGGACCAGCGCGAGCCGGGGAGGGCTCACTCAGCCGCCGCTGGCGGGAGCGGCCGGGGCGTCGGCGGTGGCGGCCTTGCCGACGCGGATGTCGATGAAGGCTTCGCCGCGGCGTTCGCGCAGGAAGCGGTTCCACTCGTCCTCGAGCTTGCGCCGGCCGATGGTCTCCTGGACCTGGGCGCGGCGGTTGCGGTCGCCGACGTCGGTCTGGCGGCTGCCGGTGCGCTCGACGATGTGGAAGCCGGCCGGGGTGCGGATCGGCTGCGAGATCTGGTTGTCCTGCATGCCGGCGACCGCGCCGCCGAACTCGGGGCCGAACTCGTCCTGGGTGAACCACCCCAGGTCGCCGCCCTTGCCACGGGAATTCAGGTCTTCGCTTTCCTTGACGACTTCGTCGAAGGGCGCGCCGCCGGCCAGGCGCGCGCGCAGCGTGTCGGCCTTGGCCTTGGCCTGCGCCTCGGTGACCGTGTCGCTGATGCGGACCAGGATGTGGCGGGCCTTGTACTGGGTGACCATGGCCGGTGCCGCCTGCGAGGCGTCGCGGGTCTCGACCAGCTTGAGCAGCTGGAAGCCGCTGGGGCCGCGGATCGGGGCGGTCACCTGGCCGGGGCTCATGTTGCGCATCAGCTCGGCGAAGGCATTGGGGATTTCGTCGGTGCTGCGCCAGCCCAGGTCGCCGCCTTCCAGCGCGTTGGGGCTGTCGGAGTAGCGCACCGCGGCGGCGTTGAAGTCCATCTCGCCCTTGTCGATCAGGGCCTTCACGCCCTCGATCTTCTTCTGCGCGGTGGCGATCTGCTCGGCGGTGGCGCCCTCGGGCAGGCCGACCAGGATGTGGGCCAGGTGGTACTGGGTGCCGGAGTTGGCCTGCGCGGCCAGGGCGGCGTCGATCTCGGCGTCGCTGACCGACACGCGGGTCTGGGCGAAACGCTGGCGCAGGCGCTGGGTCAGCAGTTCGTCGCGGATCGAGGTGCGGAACTCGGCGTAGGTGCCGCCGTCGCGCGCCAGCTGCTGGCGCAGTTGCTCCAGGCTGATGCGGTTCTGCTGGGCGATGCCGGCGATGGCCTGATCGACTTCCTGATCGGTCACGCGCACGCCGCTGCCCTGGGCGTAGGCGACCTGGATCTTGAGCAGGATCAGGCGCTCCAGCACCTGCCGTTCGAGCACGTCGCGCGGCGGCAGCTGATTCTCGCGGCCGGCGTACTGGGCCAGGATGTTGGCGACGGCGCGGTCGAGTTCGGTCCGCAGGACCACGTCCTCGTCCACCACCGCGGCGATACGGTCGATCGGCTGCACTTCCTGGGCGGACGCCGCGCCGATGGGCAGCAGCACCCCGCCGGAAAGCACGCCGGCGGCCAGGACACACGCGAGTAGTTTCTTCATAGGGTCGGGTCGGGGGTGGGATCGGTCTGGCCGCGGGTCACGGACGAGGGCGGCACGAGATAGAGATCGTCGCGATCGTAGCCGAGGATAGCACGGCGCAATACCCGCTCCGTGTTCTGTCCGGCGGAGCCTAGGCCCTTGAGTTCGAACTCGACCTGAAGCGAACTGTTGAGGTCGCCGGAGCGGTCGCGCAGGTAGCGGCGCGCGACCACGCGCACCGCCAGGCAGCAGCTTTCCCACTGCAGGCCGGCGATCTGTTCCAGCGGCTTTTTGTCCAGCAGCGAGTAGTAGTAGCGGCCGACCACGCTCCAGTTCTCGTTGATCGGGTACAGGAACGACAGGTCGGCCTGCTCCAGCAGATCCTTGCGGTCGACCGGGTTGCGGCGGTAGCGGTAACCCAGGTTGACGATGCCGGCGTCGCCGAACAGATAGCGCGCGCGGATGCTGGCCAGGTCCTGGCCGCGGAACTTGGGGTTGTACTGGTAGGTGCCGTTGATGGTCCAGCGGTCGGTGGGCGAGACGCTGACGTCGGCGACCCAGGCCGACTTGCCCTGCTCGATCGGGCTTTCGCCGGGCACGGTGACGCGGCTGTCGTCGAAGTACTGGATCTGACCGATGCTGGCCGACAGGCGTTCGCGGCCGTCGTCCTCGCTGATCAGGCGCGTGGTCAGGGCGACGGTGAGCTGGTTGGCGTCGGCCTGGCGGTCGGCGCCGGTGTAGCGGTTTTCGCGGAACAGCTGGCCCCAGCTGAAGGTCATGGGGTTGGTGTCGAAGATCGGCAGGCTGTCCTGGTTGCGGTACGGCGCGCGCAGGTAATACAGGCGCGGCTCCAGGGTGTGCAGATAGCGGTCGCCGCGGATGGTGGTGTCGCGGTCGAAGTACAGGCCGGCGTCGACCGAGGTGATCGGCAGGCTGCGGGTGGGCGACTTGTCGTAGAACTGCGCATCCAGGCTCGGCGTGTAGGCGATGCCTTGCTGCTGGGCGTAAGCCATGGCGTTGGTGGTCGCCAGTTCGCGCGCCTTGGCCGCTTCCAGTTCGTAGGCGGTGTAGCGCCAGGCCAGCTTGGGCCGGATGAACCAGCTCGCGCCTTCCAGCGGCATGCTGATGTAGGGCTTGACGTCGAAGCGGCTGCCGCCAGGCATGGCGACGTTGCGGTCGAACAGCTTCTCGTCGGTGTGCTGGAAGCGCACCGCCTCGGTGTCGACGCCGGCCTCGAACCACCTGCCGAACGGCTGCGCCCAATGGAAATAGGCGCGCGGCAGGCGGTCGTAGGGCAGGCTGCGCTCGGTCAGGGTGTAGTCGGCGAGCTGGTAGTGGTCGGCCATGACGCCGGCTTCCCAATGCCGGCCGCGGCCGTACAGGCCCATCGAGCTGCGGATCGAGTACGCCGACACGCCGTACAGGCTGTTGCTGAAGTCCTGCAGGTAGTACTTGTCGCTGACCCAGGCCAGATCGGTGGCGGCGTACCAGTTGGCGTCCAGGCTGTGGCTGGCCTTGAGCGCGAACTGGCCGCGGTTCTTGTCGGGCAGATCCTTCTCGGGGATCTGCACGTTGCGGTAATCGAAGTAGCGCGACGGCCGGTCGCCCGGCAGCTTGTCGCTGGGCATGAAGTTGCCGTAGACCTCGCCCTTGCCGTCCGGGTACAGCCAGCGGAACTCGCCGCCGAGCACGCCGCCGCGCTTGGCCATGATGCGCGGGTACAAGGTGGCGTCGTAGTTGGGCGCCAGGTTGAGGTAGATCGGCTGCTTGTAGTCGAAGCCGTTCTTGCCCGATAGCGAAATGGCCGGATACAGCAGGCCGGTCTGGCGGCGCTCGTCGATCGGGAACTTGAACCAGGGCACGTACAGCACCGGCACCTTGCCGATGTGCAGGGTGGCGTTGTGGGCGACGCCGAAGCCGTCGTCGGTGTCCAGGTCGATCTGGCGCGAACGCAGTTCCCACACGCGCTGATTCGGCGGGCAGGTCGAATAGGTCGAGCCGACCAGCTTGCCCTTGGCGCCGGTCAGGTCGATGCGCTCGGCGCCGCCGTTGCCGCGGCGTTGGGTCAGCTGGTACTGCACGTCCTCGATGCGGTGGGTGTCGGCGTTCTGGTCGCCGGACGCGCGCTGCGCGGTCATGCGCATGCCGTTGTCCTGGTAGCGCACGTTGCCGTCGGCGGTGTACTGGCCGGTGTTCTCGTTGTAGGAGAGTTTGTCGGTGCCCAGGAACTGGTCGCCGCGGCTGAGCTTGACGTTGTCCTGGACGACCAGGTTCTCGTTGTCGCCTGCGCGTTCGAGCACGCCGCCGTCGATGTCGGTCGGGGCGCTGGTGCGCTGTTCGGCGGTGCCGACGGGGTTGGGGGCGTCGGCGAAGGCCGGCACCACGTCCTGGATCGGGCACAGGCCCCAGTTCTCCTCGTCGTCGCCGGAAGCGGCCTGGGCGGGCAGCGCGATCGCGATGCACAGCGACAAGGGGAGCAGGCGTAGGGGTTTGTGCACGCGGCCATCCAGCGGACAGAAATCGGCCGTTAGCTTGCCGCATCCCTTGCAGGGGGGCAACGCGAAACGCCGGCCGCGGGCTGCCTCGTTCATGTTGCGCGCGCCGCGGGCCGCGATTTCGCGCCGATCCGGCCGGGGCCGTGCGGACCGGCGACGAACGGCCGCGCCCGGGTCCGGGCTCGCTTGCGACACCGCCCGGCCGTGGCGCGGCCGGGCGGCGCATGCGGGATGGCACGCGCGTTGCGCGCGCCGGTCGTTCAGGGCTGGCCGGTACGCGGCGCGCCGTCGCCCTTCAGGTAGGTATCGAGGAAGTTCAGGATCTTGCCGTAGCCCTCGATCTGGTTCTTCTTCTTGCTGAAACCGTGCCCCTCGTCGTCGAACACCACGTACTCCACCGGCACGCCGTTCTTGCGCACCGCGGCGACGATCTCGTCGGACTCGGGCTTGATCACGCGCGGGTCGTTGGCGCCCTGCAGCACCATCAGCGGCTTGTTGATCTTGTCGGCGTGGAATAGCGGCGAGGTGGCGATCAGGAAATCGCGCTGGGTGGCCGGGTCGCCGATCTCCTTGTACAGCGCCAGGCGGAAGCTCTCCCAGTACGGCGGGATGCTCTCCAGCGTGCGCAGCCAGTTGGTCACGCCGAAGATGTCTACGCCGACCTTGAACTCGTCGGGATGGAAGGCCAGCGCGGCCACGGTCATGTAGCCGCCGTAGCTGCCGCCGATGATGCCGATGCGGTCCGGGTCGACGTAGTCCAGCGACTGCAGGTACTTCTTCGCCGACAGCGTGTCCTGCAGCGGCTCGCGGCCGTGCTTGCCGTCGTCGGCGGCGAAGAAGGTCTTGCCGTAGCCGGAGCTGCCGCGGTTGTTGATGCCCAGCACCACGTAGCCGTGGTTGGCCAGGTACTGGATCACCGCGCTGTGCGCGCGCGTGGTCTGTCCGCCCGGGCCGCCGTGCACCCACACCAGCGCCGGCGCCTTGGCCTGCGAGCTGGCCTGGTGCGGTTTCCACAGGATGTTGGGGATCGCCAGGCCGTCGAAGCTGTTGAAGCGCACCACGCTGGAATCGACCAGGTCGGCGGCGGCGATGGCGGGATTGAGCGAGCGCGTGAGCTGCTTGGCCTCGCCGCCGAAGTCCAGCGTGTACAGGTCGTTGGGCTGGCGGTCGCCGTTGAGGTAGAACGCCATGCGCTTTTCCGAGCGCGAGATGCTGACGTTGCGGATCTCGCCGGCCGGCAGCTTGGGCAGGGCGACCGGCTTGCCGCTGGCGTGATCGAACAACTGGATCGCGGTGCTGCCGTCCTGATTGATCGCGACCACACGGTACTTGCCGTCATGGGAGAAGTAGTTGTCGGTGATGTCCCAGTCGGTTTTCTGCACCGGCTCGTGCTTCCAGGTGTTCACCTCAACGCGGCGCAGTTCGGCGAATTCGCCGCGGTCGTTGGCGGTGTAGTACAGCCACTTGGAGTCGGGGCTGAAATCCTGGCCGGCGAACAGGGCCTCGCCGCTGTGCTCGGAGACCTTGGTGGCCTTGCCGCTGCCGAGTTCGGCCACGAACAGGTCGGCGTCGTTGGTGGTCGTGGGCTTGGCCAGCGCGATCCAGCGCCCGTCGGGCGAGATCGGGCCGAGCTGGTAGGCGCCGTCGTTGCGGTAGACCAGTTCACGCGTGTAGTGGGCGGCGTCGTAGCGATAGAGGTCGAAGACCTTGGGGTCGCGTTCGTTGCTGCTGACGTAGAACCGCTTGCCGTCGTGGCTGAAACCCTCGAAACCGGCCTTGAGCTTGTCGCCCGGGGTGAGGTCGCGCTCCTTGCCGTCGCGGTCGATCACGTACAGGTGATTGAGTTCGTTGCCGCCCTGGTCGCGGGTGAACAGCACGCGGTCGTCGTGCGGGAAGTAGGCCACCGCGTAGGTGCTGTCGGTGGTCGAGCGCGTCACCGGCGTCCACTCGCCGCCGCCGGCCGGCATGGAATAGGCGTTCCAGATACCGGACTTGTTGGACGAGAACAGCAGGCGCGATTCGTCGGCCGAGAACGAGGCGCCGGCCACGCCGACGGTGTCGATGAAGTCCTGGATGCGGTACTGCTTGGACGGCAGGGTCGCGCTGGAGGCCGCGGCCGGGGGCGCGGCGAGCGCGTGGATCGGGATCAGCGTGGCCAGGGCGAAGGCCAGGGCTAAGGGGGTGCGCAGCAATCCGGAGCGGTGCATGAGACGGTCCTTGTGATGGCCATGGGTGCCTCGCCCTGCTCCTCCTTTGTGGAGGAGGGGTGGGGAGGATTTGTTTTTCGCATCGCATCGGAGCATGCCGGCAAAGCAAATCCCCCTCAATCCCCCTTTTCAAAAGGGGGAAGCAGTTCGACCTGCTTCGGATGCGCTCCCTCCTTCGGAAAAGGGTGAGACCGCGCGTCTACGAACCGCAGGTTCGTGCGCGGGTGAACGCCAGCAGGCTGCGCCTGCTGGCCGGGCGGGTTGGGGAGGATTTGCTTTTCGCGTTGAATCGGAGCGTGCCGGCAAAGCAACCCCCCAATCCCCTTCTACAAGGTGAGGGCGGTGCCGCTGCGGTAGGGTGTGGTGAGCCAAAGGCGAACCGCACCATCGCAGGCCACGGTGCATACGCGACGATGCGGTTGTCACCGCATCCTACTGCCGGTGTGCGCTTAGGAGGCGGACGGCAGCAGCGCGCCTACATGAGCCACCGCGCATTCGCGCAGCGCCGCCAGGTCGTAGCCGCCTTCCAGCATCGAGACCACGCGGCCGCGTGCGTGCTTGTCGGCGATCGCCACCAGTTCGGCGGTGATCCAGCGGTAGTCGTCGCCGTCCAGCTCCAACTGCGCGAGCGGGTCGCGCCGGTGCGCGTCGAAGCCGGCCGAGATCAGCACCAGCTGCGGGCGGAAGCCGTCGATCGCCGGCAGCAGGCGTTCGCTCCAGACCTTGCGGAAGGTCGCGCTGCCCGCGCCCGGCGGCAAGGGTGCGTTGATGATGTTGCCCACGCCGCGCTCGTCGGCGTAGCCAGTGTCGGGATACAGCGGCATCTGATGCGAGCTCACGTACAGCACGCGCGGATCGGTGTCGAAGATCGCCTGCGTGCCGTTGCCGTGATGAACGTCGAAATCGATCACCGCCACGCGCTCCAGGCCGTGCTTGTCGCAGGCGTGGGCGGCGGCGACGGCGATGTTGTTGAACAGGCAGAAGCCCATCGCGGCCGAGCCGGTGGCGTGGTGGCCGGGCGGACGCACCGCGCAGAACGCGCGCGTTTCCTCGCCCTTGAGCACCGCGTCCACCGCGGCCACGCCGGCGCCGGCGGCGCGCAGGGCCGCTTCGGCCGAGCCGGGCGCGAGCACGGTGTCGGGGTCCAGCTGCATCGGACCGTCCACCGGCGTGTCCAGCACCAGCGCCAGCAGGGCGTCGTCGTGCGCGCGCAGCAACTGGCCGCGGCTGGCGCTGGGCGCCTCGTGCCAGTCCAGCGTGGCGAAGGATTCGCGCAGGGCTTCGGTGACCGCGACCAGACGCAACGGCCGCTCGGCATGGCCCGGACCCGGGTCGTGGCGCGTGCAGGCCGGATGCGTGTAGACGCGCATCGCTAGCCTTTGCGGCGCTCGTGGTTCCACAGCACCTCGCCGTGGCCGCTGGCGCGCGCGAGCACGCGCGCCAGCACGAACAGCAGATCGGAGAGGCGGTTGAGATAGCGCACGGCCTCGGGCCGGATCGTGTCCACGCGCGCCAGCGCCACCGTCTCGCGCTCGGCGCGGCGGACCACGGTGCGCGCGATGTGGCAGCGCGCCGCGGCTTCGCCGCCGCCGGGCAGGATGAAATCCTTCAGCGGCGGCAGGTCTTCGTTGTGCGCGTCCAGCCACTGTTCGAGCCGGTCGATGTCGGCGTCGAAGATGGCGGCGTGGCCGGGGATGCACAGCTCGCCGCCGAGGTCGAACATCTGGTGCTGGATCGCGACCAACTGGTCGCGGATCGTCTCGGGCAGCTCGCTGGCCAGGATCAGGCCGATGGTCGAGTTGGCCTCGTCCACCGTGCCGTAGGCGCCCACGCGCGCCGAGTCCTTGGCGATGCGGCTGCCGTCGCCCAGACCGGTGCTGCCGTCGTCGCCGGTGCGGGTGTAGATCTTGGAGAGACGGTTGCCCATCGTGCCGCGCGGATCAGCGCTTGTCGGTCAGGTCGGCCGCGGCCGACGTGGACTTGCTCGCCGAAGCGACGATCGCGTGGACCACGACCGCGATGCCGACGTAGGTGGCGGCGGTCTGCATGTAAGGCAGCAGCCACTGGAAGTAGTTCGCGGCCCAGCCGGCGACGGACTTGTTCGCCACCGAGTCCGACAGCCAGTAGAAGCTGCCCTGGCTGAGCAGCTGGCAGACCATGGTCGAGGCGACCAGCGCGATCGCGGTCAGGCCCAGCGTGCGCCAGCTGCGCGAGTAGTTGCGCGCCACCCACAGGCCGCCGGCCCACATGGCGAAATAGGCCGGCACCAGGAACCAATACGCGGCCGAGACGCAGTAGTGCTGCCAGAAGCTCAGGCCCTGGCCGGTGATCACGGCGTAATCGACGGCCACCGACAGCGCCATCAGCAGCGGGAACGCCCAGCGCGTCCACTGGCGCAGGTAGAAGCCGCCGATGAAGAACACCGCCCAGGAGGCGTCGGGGATCGGCGCCCAGTGGTTGACGCGCGTGGCGACCATCAACAGGGCCAGCAGGGCGAGGATCAGACTGCGTTGGGTGGTGGGCTTCATGGCTAAGGCTCCCGACGCCGGACTGGCGCGCCAATCCGCCCATTCTAAGGAACCTGCGGCGAAAGTGCCGCCTCCGGCCGCTAAGTGCTTGATCGCAGGCCGCCGACAGGCCCTGAATCGGCCGATGCGCGCGCCGACGACGGATTCGTCGCGAGCGCCGCCGTATCATGAACGCATGACCCAAGACGCTCACGCACCCCGCGATCCGGCGCAGACCCTCCACGATGTGCTGATCGTCGGCGGCGGCCTGGTCGGCGCCAGCCTGGCGATCGCCCTGGACCGCAGCGGCCTGAATGTCGGCCTGATCGAGGCCGCGCCGCCCGGCGCGCTGCCGGCGGTGTTCGACGAACGCAACCTCAGTTTCGCCGAGGCCGCCGTCAACGCCTTGGGCGCGTTGGGCGTGCTGCAGAAGCTGCGCGCGCCCAGCGGCGCGATCCGCCGCATCCACATCAGCCGGCGCGGCGATTTCGGCCGCAGCCTGCTGGACGCGCAGCGCTACGGCCGCGAGGAGTTCGGCCGGGTGGTGACCGCGCGCGACTTCGGCGAGGCGCTGGAAGCGCGCCTGGCCGAGCTGCCGCGCCTGCAGCGCTACCGTCCGGTGCGCTTCGTCGGTCTTGCCGAGGGCGACGACGCCACGCGCGCGATCCGCGTCGCCGACGGCACCGGCGAGCGCACCCTGCGCACGCGCCTGCTGGTCGCCGCCGACGGCACCCGCAGCGGCGTGCGCGAGGCGCTGGGGATCGGTGCGGACGAGCACGATTACCAGCAGACCTTGTTCGTGAGCCGGCTGCGCGCCGAGCGCGCGCCCGACGGCACCGCCTACGAGCGACTCGGCGAGGGCGGTCCTACCGCGCTGCTGCCGCGCGGCGACGGCCACTACGGCCTGGTCCACGGCGTGCGCCGCGAACTGGCCGATGCGGTGGCGGGGCTGGACGAGGCCGGGTTCCTGGCCCAGGTCCAGGACGCCTTCGGTTGGCGCGTCGGGCGTTTGCTGTCCTGCGGGGCGCGCAACGCGTACCCGGCGATCCGCGTGCTGGCCCAGCGCCGGCTCGCGCCGCGCGCGTTGCTGGTCGGCAACGCCGCTCAGACCATCCATCCGATCGGCGCGCAGGGGTTCAACCTGGGCCTGCGCGACGCGCTGACCCTGGCCGAACTGATCGAAGCCGCGCGCGTCGCCGACGGCGCGGTCGATGCCGGCGCGGCGCCGCTGCTGGACGCCTACGAGCGCCGCCGCCGCGAGGACCGCGAACGCACCATCGCGTTCTCCGACGGTCTGGCCCGCATCACCGCCCACCCGTCGTCGTTGCTGCGCCCGCTGCGCAGCCTGGGCCTGTTCGCGGCCGACCGCCTGCCCTCGGCGCAGGCCTATCTGGTCGGCGGCGCGATGGGCTACCGCGGCGACGTGCCGGCCCTGTGCCGCGGAGCGCAGGCATGAGCCGGCGCGGTCCGCTGGACGTGGCCGTGGTCGGCGCCGGCGTGGTCGGCGCTGCCGCCGCGCTGGCGTTCGCGCGCGACGGGCTCGAGGTCGCCCTGGTCGAAAGCCGCGAGCCGCCGCGCTGGCGCGAGGATGCGCCGGACCTGCGCGTGTACGCGTTCGCGCCCGACAACGCCGCCTTCCTGGACGGCCTGGGCGTGTGGAACGGCGTGCTCGCCGCGCGCGCGCAGCCGTACCGCGCGATGCGCGTGTGGGATGCGGCCGGCGGCGGCGAACTGAGTTTCGAAGCCGACGCCTTCGGCCGTCGCGAGCTGGGCTGGATCGTCGAGCACGGCCTGCTGGTGGACCGTTTGTGGGCGGCGCTGCCGGCCGCGGGCGTGCGCCTGCATTGCCCGGAGCAGGTCGAGGGCCTGGAGCAGAGCGCCGACGCCGACAGCGCCGAACTGCTGCTGGCCGGCGGCGGCCGTCTGCGCGCGCGCCTGGTGCTGGCCGCGGACGGCGCCGAATCGCAGCTGCGCGGCCTGGCCGGCATCGAGACCGCCACCCACGATTACGGCCAGAACGGCCTGGTCGCCTACGTCGACCACGAGCTTCCGCACCAGTCCACCTGCTGGCAGCGTTTCCTGCCGACCGGGCCGCTGGCGTTCCTGCCCTGCGCCGGTCACGACGGCCGCCGCAGCTCCATCGTCTGGACGCTGCCGGAGGCCGAGGCCGAGCGTTTGCTGCAGGTCGACGAGGCGGTCTTCTTGCGCGAGCTCGAGCATGCCTTCGGCGGACGCCTGGGTGCGCTGAGCGCGGTTTCCAAACGGGTCGCGTTTCCGCTGCGCCGACAGCTCGCGCAGCGTTACGTCAGCGGCCGCGTCGCCATCGCCGGCGATGCCGCGCATGTGGTGCATCCGCTGGCCGGGCAGGGCGTGAACCTGGGCCTGCGCGACGTCGCCGCCTTGCGCGGCGTGCTGGCCTGCGCGCAACGCCGCGGCGCCGACCCGGGCGGCGCTTCGCGTCTGCAGCGTTGGGAGCGCGAGCGTCGCAGCGAGAACGCGCTGGCGGCGTACGGCTTCGACGGCCTGAACCGCCTGTTCTCGAACAACGCCGTCGCCGCGACCCTGCTGCGCGGCCCGCTGCTGGGCCTGGCCGGCAAACTGCCGCCGGTCACGCACGCGTTCTGGCGCCGCGCCGCGGGCGTCTGACGCCGTAGGGTGCGGTGAGCCAAAGGCGACCCGCATCGCCGCACGCGCCCAGCGCTTCGCCTCAATCCAACGATGATGTCGGCCGCTTGATCATCAGGTACAACGCCACCGCGACGCCGATCGTCGCCACCGCCATTACGTAGTAGGCCGGCGCCATCCCGCCCAGCCCGCGCATCCACGGCGAGGCCAGCAACGGCGGCGTCAGCGCGCCGAACACCGCATAGGCGACGTTGTAGGAGAACGACAGTCCCGAGAACCGCACCGGCGCCGGAAACGCCGCCACCATCACCGCCGGGATCACGCCGACCACGCCGACGAAGGTGCCGGCCAGCGCGTACATCAACAGGAAGTGCTGCGCGCCGTGATTGAGGTCGTAGTACAGCGCATAGCTGCTCAACAGCACGCCCAGCGCGCCGACCAGCAGCGCCCGCGCGCGGCCGATGCGGTCGGCCAGCAGGCCGGCGCCGACCGCGCTCACGGTCAGGCAGAACGCGGCCAGGCTGTTGCCCAGGAAGGCCTGCGTGGGCGCGATGCCGAAGCGTTGCTGCACGATGGTCGGCGTCATCAGGATGATCACCACGATCGCAGCGGTCAGCAGCCAGGTCACCAGCATCGACACGATCACGCTGCCCGCGTGCTCGCGCAGCACCCGCTTCAGCGGCAGTTCCTGCACCAGCTGCCGGCTCTCGCGCATCGCGGTGAACACCGGCGTCTCGCTGAGCCAGCGCCGCAGGTAGACGGCGAAGAAGCCGAACACGCCGCCGATCAGGAACGGCAGGCGCCAGGCCCAGTCCAGCACCACCGCCGGCGCGAACCAGGTGTTGACCGCGGCCGAAATCAGCGAGCCGATCAGGATGCCGGCAGTGAGTCCGGCCGAGAGGCTGGCGCAGGCGAAGCCCACGCGGTTGGGCGGCACGTGCTCGGACACGAAGGTCCAGGCGCCGGGCACCTCGCCGCCGATCGCGATGCCCTGGACGATGCGCAGCGCCAGCAGCAACAGCGGCGCGGCGACGCCGATCTGCGCGTACACCGGCAGCAGGCCGATGCCCAGCGTCGGTAGCGCCATCAGGAACACGCTGAGGGTGAACATGCGCTTGCGCCCGGAGCGGTCGCCGAAATGCGCCATCACGATGCCGCCGATCGGCCGCACCAGATAGCCGGCGGCGAAGATGCCGTAGACCTGCAGGGTCGACAGCCAGCCCGGCATGTCGGGCGGGAAAAACAGCTGACGCAGGCTCTCGGTCAGAAAGACGAAGATGACGAAATCGTAGAATTCCAGCGCACCGCCCAGCGCGGCCAGCGACAGGGTGCGCAGGTCCTTGCGGTCCAGGGCGCGCGCGGCGGGTGTCGCGGGGCTATCGGTCATCGGCTTTCAGGGGCGGCGGACGGAACCGGCAATGTACGTCATCGCCCGCGCCGCGCGTGCGCCCGGGTTTGGCTTTCGCGCGGCGGGCGGATCGCCCGTCGCGCGGCCGATCAGGGGGCGGTGCGGTGGCCGTAGCTCAGCACGCGCGTGATCTGCCAGGCGCCGTCCTTGTGGCGCCATACGATCACGAAATCCGCCAGCCCGTCGCAGGAGCCGTCGGCGAACTGGCAGAAGCGGTGCGAGCCCTGCGCGATCGCGCCGAAGTCCTTGATCGGGTAGACCTTGAGGCTGCCCGGGATCAGCTCGCGGCGGAAGTGGCCGCACACGTACTTTTCGGTGTTGGCCAGCATGTCCTGGCGCGACCAGGTGACGCCGCCGGTGTCGTGATAGAACTCGACCGCGGGATCGAAGTAGCCGGCATGCTTCTGCAGTTGTCCGGGCTTGTCGCAGGTGTTGAACGCGTCGAACACCGCGGTGTCGAGTGCGGCGACGGTGTCGTACAGCGGATCGGCGGCCGGCTTGGTGCCCTTCGCGTCCTGGTCGGCGGCGACGGCGGGACAGGCGATCGCCACGGCGGCGGCCAGCAGCGGAACCAGGATGCGTAGACCGATCTTCATGCCGCTGACTCGCAGGGTCGTGGGCAGCCGACTATACCCAGTCCGTGGTGCGGCGCATCGGCCGCAAGTCCCCATGCCGCACGACAGGCGCGGAGCCTGCGCGCCTGCCGTCGCACAGCGCGACGCCCCGGCGTGCGGGGCGTCGCGTGGACTGCAGGGCGATGGAAACGCCGGGCTGCCGTGGACGAAACGGCCTTCCGCCCGGATCGCGGCCTCGCTTACATCCGGCCTTCCAACTCGCGCGGACTCAGGTAGCCGTCGCCGTCGACGTCCAACAGGGTGAAGTCCGCGGTCAGCGCGGCGTGGCCGCCGGCTTCGACGCGGTTGATGCGGCCGTCGCGGTCGCCGTCCAGCACCGGGAAGTCGATGCGGTAGCCGACGCTGGGCAGCGCCGACGCCGGCGGCGCGGTGGTCGCTTGCGCGGTGGCGTCGGCGGCGGCCTGCGCGCGCAGGCTGGCGTCGGCGGCCGCGGCGCTGGCATCGCGCGCGGCGAGCGCGGCTTGGCCGGCCTCGGCGGCGGCACCGACCGGATTGGCGCCGGTCTGCGCCGCGGTCTGCGCGGCCTGGGCGTCCTGTGCGGCGTTCACCGCGCGGTGCGCGGCGGCCTGCGCGTCGATGGCCGATTGCTTGGCTTGATAGGCGGTGGCGGCAGCGGTCGCGGCACCGTGTTCGGTCACCGCGCCGCCGTTGCGGGTGGCGATGGCGTCTTGCGCGGCGTTCTTCGCGGCCTGGGCGTCGTCGCGCGCGTCGCGCGCGTCTTCCACCGCGACCTTGGCATCGGCGTTGGCGTTGACCTGCGCGCCGACCTTGGACTTGGCCTGCGCGTGCACCTGCGTGCTCAGACCCGCGGCGGCCAGCGCCAAAGCCAGCAGCGAGATGCGACTCAATCGAAAACCGTGTTGGTGGGCATGGGTAGTCATGGTGACCCTCGTGCGGTGTGGGGCGAGGCGACCCTAAACCCGACGCGGTCAATCCGATGTAAACGAGCGCAACGCCGGCTGAACACGACGCCGCGCCGGCGATGAATGCGGCGTCAGCGCGGTCGCGCGTACACCGTGATCTCTTCGCGGTCGTGATACAGCTGGCGCGCGCGCACGATCAACGGGCGATGGGTCTGATGCTCGAACAGCTCCAGGCACACGCGCGTTTCCTCCCAGCGCTTCTTCATCGGCAGCTTGAGGTTGAAGATGGTTTGCCGGCACCAGCCCTCGCGCAGCCAGGTCGCCATGCGTTCGGCCACGCGGCTGGGCTGTTCGACCATGTCGCAGACCATCCAGTCGACGGTGCGGCGCGGCTGCCATTGGAAGCCGTCGGCGCGCAGATGATCGACGCGGCCGCTGTCGAGCAGGGCCTGGCGCAGCGGGCCGTTGTCGACCGAGGTCACCTTCATGCCGTTGCGCATCAGCACCCAGGTCCAGCCGCCGGGTGCCGCGCCCAGGTCGGCGGCCTGCATGTTGTCGCGCACCAGGCGCTCGCGCTCTTCGTCGTCCAGCAGCGTCAGCAGCGCTTCCTCCAGCTTCAGCGCAGAACGGCTGGGCGCGTCCGGATGCATGCGCAGCCGCGGAATGCCCAGGGGCCAGGGCGAGGCGTCGCGGGTGTCGGCCACCGCGACCACGGCATGGTCGCCTTCGAGGAAGATCACGTGCAGGCGCGGCCGGCCCGCATCCGGCTGATGCGTAAGGCGCCCGGCCTTGCGCAGCGCGGGGCGCAGCGCGTTGGCGAAACTGCGCGCCAGCCCGGCCAGCGGCTTGCCGGCGTCGGAATCGGGGTGTTCCACCCACAGCTCGCCGTACAGCGCCGGGATGTCGCCGGCGTCGGCGCTGGCGTCCAGCGCGGCCAGGATCGGGGTGATGCGGTCGCGCGGATCCAGCCCGCGCAGATCGGCCACGCGCAGCAGCTTCTGGCGCGCGAAGATCAACCGCGACAAGGGCAGGGCGCGGGCGAGGGCGGCGGCGTTCTCGCACAGAAACTCGACGTAGCCGCTGCCGCGCTCGGTGCGCGCGTAGCCGGGGTGACCGGCGTTGGCCGCGCGTTCGCCGAGTTCGGCCGCGAGCTCGGGCTCGAAGCCGGCGCGGCACCAGCAGAACAGGGCGGAATCGGTCATGGCGGCGGTCGGCTGGGGCTAGTGGGGGGAGTGAAGCACAGACAGTGCGGCTAGAGCGGTGACGCGGCGGCATTCACGCTGGGGCGGTGGAGCAATGCGTTGATGCAGGCGGGGTGAAGAGGAGGGTGCGTAGAGCGTTGGAGCGAGAGTCGTGAGAGATGGCGCGCGTTGACCTGCCAGTGCAAACCGTCGTTCGTCGCGACGGGTGCGTCCGGCGACGGCACCACCCATCCCGTCATTCCGGCGAAAGCCGGAACCCATGTTGCCGTTGCTTGGATCAACGAGGGAGCGAAAGCGAAATGGGTTCCGGCCTTGGCCGGAATGACGGAGGTAGGAAGTCGCGGGATAGGGTCAGCAAGGCGCGATCCGATCCACCGCTTCGGTCAAGCGCAACCGAGCGCGGCAACCGGACGCGCCGACATCAGTACGCCACGCCGCTCTCGCCGTAACGCCGCAGCACCTCGCGCGCGGCCTCGCGGTGCAGGTCGCGGCGCACCGCGATGCCGCGGCGTTCGAGTTCGCCGATCCAGTCCGCCGGCAGCGGGCCTTCGTCGAACTCGGTCAGCGCCATCACGTCTTCCGAGCGCGCGCCGATCAGCAGGGTGTCGATGCCGGCCCAGAAGCTGGCGCCGTAGCACATGCAGCAGGGCTGGGCCGAAGTCGCCAGGGTCATGGCGCCGGTTTCGTTGAGGCGGTAGCGCGCCGTCGCCGCCTGCGCGGTCATGAAGGCCATCATCTCGGCGTGCGCGACCGAACAGGTCTGCGGCACCACACGATTCACGCCGACGCCGACCACGCGGCCTTCGCCGTCGAACACCGCGGCGCCGAACGGACCGCCGCTGGCCAGATCGATATTGCGACGCGACAACTCCACCGCCAGCGCGACCTTGTCCTCGTCGCTGACGTAGCGGCGCTCGCGGTCGACCGCGGCGTCGATCCAGTCCGGCAGCAGCAGCTCGACCCGGGTCTGCAGGAGGACGGCGCTCACATCGGTACTCCGTGCTGCGCGGCGACGCCGCGGCACTGGCCCTGCACGCAGGCGCAGCCGGCGATCACCGGCGCGCCGCAGATCGACATCTTGCCTTCCTTCGCGCACTGCGCCATCACCGCCGACGGATCGGCGGGGCTGCCGCGGTTGACGCAGGCGTTGAACTGGCCGCAGCAGTTGCCGACGTTCTTGACCACGCAGTCGTTGTCGCTGGCGCAGCTCAGGTCCATGGCGATCGCCACCGGCTCCAGCGCGTCGGAATGCTGGCCGGGCGTCGGGAACTGCGCGACCGGCGGCGCCGCGGGTTCCGGCGCGGCCGGAGTCGCGGCCGGCGTGGCCGCGTCGGCGGCCGGCGCGGGCGTCGGCGAGGAGGTCTGAGCGGTACAGGCGGCCAGCAACGCCAGCAGCAGGCAGCCCAACAGCAGTACGGCGAGTCGGCGCATGGTCATGCCTCTCAGGCCTTCGCGGCCCAGGTGTCGCGCAGGGTCACGGAGCGGTTGAACACCGGGCGCTCGGCGCTGTGGTCGTAGCGGTCGGCGACGAAGTAGCCCACGCGCTCGAACTGGAACGCGGTCTCGGGCGCGGCCTGCGCGGCCGAAGGCTCGACATAGCCGGTGGTGGTGGTGCGCGAGTTCGGGTTGAGGTGGTCCTGATAGGTCTTGCCGTCGCTGTCGTCGTCCGGCGCGGCGACGTCGAACAGGCGGTCGTACAGACGCACCTCGGCGGCCACCGCGTGGCGCGCGCTGACCCAGTGGATGGTGCCCTTGATCTTGCGGTCGGCGCCGGCCATGCCGGGACGCGATTCCGGGTCCAGCGTGCCGCGCAGTTCGACGATCTGGCCGGCCTCGTCCTTGATCACTTCGTCGCAGCGCAGGATGCCGGCGCCGCGCAGGCGCACTTCGCCGCCCGGAATCAGGCGCTTGTAGCCCTTGGGCGGCACTTCCTCGAAGTCCTCGCGCTCGATCCACAGCTGGTTGGAGAACGGAATCTGGCGCGCGCCGAAGCGCTCGTCCTTGGGGTGGTTGGCGAAGTGCAGCGATTCCTCGTGCGCGTCGTCCAGGTTGGTGATGACCAGCTTCAGCGGATCGATCACCGCCATGCGGCGCGCGGCGGCCGCATCGAGGTCCTCGCGCAGGCAGCCTTCCAGCACCGAGTAGTCGATCACCGAATTCTGCTTGCTCACGCCCAGACGCTCGGCCCACAGGCGCAGCGACGCGGGCGTGTAGCCGCGGCGGCGGATGCCCTGCAGGGTCGGCATGCGCGGATCGTCCCAGCCGTCGACCAGCTTTTCCTGCACCAGCACCATGAGCTTGCGCTTGCTCATCACGGTGTAGTTGAGGTTGGCGCGCGAGAACTCGATCTGGCGCGGGATCGCGGCCTCGTTCGGGTAGCCCTTGGCCAGCAGCGGCGCCAGCAGTTCGGGCGAGTTCGGCAGGTCGACCTTGGCCACGCACCAGTCGTACAGCGGGCGGTGGTCCTCGAATTCCAGCGTGCACAGCGAATGGGTGATGCCTTCGCAAGAATCGCTGAGCGAATGGGCGAAGTCGTACATCGGATAGATCGGCCAGGCGTCGCCGGTGTTCTGGTGCGCGACCTTCTTGATCCGGTACAGGGCCGGATCGCGCAGGTTGATGTTGCCCGAGGCCATGTCGATCTTGGCGCGCAGCGTGCGCGCGCCGTCGGCGAACTCGCCGGCGCGCATGCGCGCGAACAGGTCCAGGTTCTCCTCGACGCTGCGGTCGCGGTAGGGCGAGTTGCGGCCCGGCTCGGTGAGGTTGCCGCGGTAGGCGCGCACTTCCTCGGCGCTGAGGTCGCAGACGAAGGCGTCGCCCTGGCGGATCAGCTTCTGCGCGGCCAGGTAGAACACGTCGAAGTAGTCCGAGGCGTGGCGCAGCTCGGCCCAGTCGAAGCCCAGCCAGCGCACGTCTTCCTGGATCGCCTCGACGTACTCGGGGTCTTCCTTGGCCGGGTTGGTGTCGTCGAAGCGCAGGTTGCAGCGGCCGCCGAACTCGCCGGCGATGCCGAAATCCAGGCAGATCGCCTTGGCGTGGCCGATGTGCAGATAGCCGTTGGGTTCGGGCGGGAAGCGGGTGCGGATGGCCGCGTGCTTGCCCGAGGCCACGTCCTCGCGAACGATTTGCCGGATGAAGTCGTTCTTGACCGGTGCGGCGGAGGGGTCGGCGGCGACTTCGTGGGCGGGTGCGGGCTCAACGGACATGCGGCAGCTACAGGCAGGGGAGAACGCCCAGTTTAGCCGCTGGCGGCGGTCCTTGCCGGCTCCGCACGCCGCGGCGTGCGGTGGAACGGCCGCGCAGCCGGACGATTTTGACGATCGCGGCGCCGACGCGGCACGCGCCGTTCCTGTCCCGCGCCTGGCCGGGTGCGTCGCGCGCCAGCGCCGCTGCGTGCGGGCGGCGTATGCTGACCGCGGACCCGAATGGCCCCGGAGGCCGAAGGATCGGACGATGCAGGTCGTCTACGAAGCCGCCAATCTGATCGACGCCCATCTGGTGCGGCATGCACTGGAAGCGCAGGACATCCCGGTGTTTCTCAAGGGCGAAGCCCTGCTGGGCGGCGTGGGCGAATTGCCGCTGTTCGGCATGGTTCAGGTCTGCGTGCCGGAGGCGGCCTGGCCGCAGGCGCGCGATATCGTCGAGCGCCTGTCGCTGGGCGAGGCGCCGCAAGCCGACGCCGTTCAGGACGACGAGCCCGATCCCGGCGCGGCCGGCTGGTTGCCGGCCTGAGCGATAGCGCGACGCTGGGCGTGGATGGGGCGCGTGCGTGATGCGCGTTGTCTTCAGTCGGAAATCCCGACTCCCGTCGTCCCCGTTTCTCGCGCCGCCCCGATATCCCGTCATTCCGGCGAACGCCGGAACCCCTGTTGATCTTCGCTCTACGCCCCGGCCGGCCCGATGCCGGACTTTTAATCGTTCCCCACCCGCAGGACCCGCATGCACTCCATCCAAGCCCTGATCCGCGACGTCGCCGACTTCCCCAAGCCCGGCATCGTGTTCCGCGACGTCACGCCGCTGCTCGCCGACGCCGGCGGCTTCGCGCGCTGCATCGACGCGCTGGCCGAGCCCTGGCAGGGCAGCCAGGTGCAGGCGGTATGCGGGATCGAGTCGCGCGGCTTCATCTTCGGCGCGGCGCTGGCGCAGAAGCTGCACGCCGGCTTCGTGCCGCTGCGCAAGCCGGGCAAGCTGCCGCCGCCGCTGGTGTCGGTGGACTACCAGCTCGAGTACGGCAGCGACCGCCTGCAGGCGCGCAGCGATGCGCTGCGTCCGGGCGAGCGCACCCTGATCGTCGACGACGTGCTGGCGACCGGCGGCACGCTGGCCGCGGCGCGGTCCTTGGTGGAGCAACTGGGCGCGCAGTTGGTGGGGGCGTCGGTGCTGATCGAGCTGGAAGGCCTGGGCGGCCGCGCGCGCTGGCAGGGCGAGGCGCCGCTGCGTTCGCTGTTGCGGTACTGACCTGCGCGGTGCGCATGAGTCGAGCGCGTTCGCGCTTCGCGCTCATCCCTCGCCCCAACCCTCTTCCGTAAACGGCAGAGGGGGTGGGGTGAGGGCCGCGCCCCCGCGATCCACCTTGAAACCCGCCCGGCCACCCGCATCTGATTGCTACGGAATCCCCGTGGCAGAGCAGGAGTCGCAGATGTTGGGTATCGGCGCCTACAAACAGCGTTTGCCGCAGCCGCAAGACGCGCTGCCCGGGCGCGAACACGCCCTGCCGCTGCACGATGCCCATTACGTGCACGGCCGTCCCCTGCGCGGCGGTCCGGATGCGTTCGCCGGCCTGGCGCAGGTGCAGTTCGGCATGGGCTGCTTCTGGGGCGCCGAGCGCAAGTTCTGGTCGCTGCCGGGGGTGGTCACTACCGCGGTCGGTTATTCCGGCGGCTACACGCCCAATCCCACCTACCGCGAAGTCTGCAGCGGCCAGACCGGCCACACCGAGGCGGTGCTGGTGGTGTACGCACCGGCGCAGGTTTCGTTCGAGTCCTTGTTGCAGACGTTCTGGGAAAGCCACGACCCGACCCAGGGCATGCGCCAGGGTAACGACACCGGCACCCAGTACCGTTCGGCGATCTATTGCAGCGACGAGGCCCAGTACCGCGCCGCGCTGGCCAGCCGCGAGGCCTTCCAGCAACGGCTGCGCGCTGCCGGTTACGGCGACATCACCACCGAGATCGTGTTTCCGGCGCCGACGTTCTATTACGCCGAAGACGAGCACCAGCAGTACCTGGCCAAGAACCCGACCGGCTACTGCGGCCTGGGGGGCACCGGCGTGAGCTGCCCGATCGGCGTGGGCGCCTGAAGCGGGGTCGAGCGACGTCCGGTGCGCTGAGCCGCAGGCGAACCGCACACTACGCGCTGTCCCGCATGGCGACGATGCGGTTGCCGCTGCCTCCTGGATCTTAGCTTCGCGCCCCCGCGCGGCGTACCGGCTTGGACGGCTTGGACGGCTTGGACGGCTTGGGCGGCTGCAGAAGCGCCTGCGGCAGCTTGCGCAGCTCGGCGGCCAGTTCGCTCAGAAACCCCGCCATTGCCGAACTGCGCCGCCACAGCATCGCGATCTGCCGGTGCGGCGCCTCGCCGCGAAAGCGCAGCAGTTGGATATCCGGCGAGGCCGGCACCGGCGGTTGCACCGCCAGCATCGGCAACAGGGTGATGCCGACGCCGGCCGCGACCATCTGCCGCAGCGTTTCCAGGCTGGTCGCGCGGAAGCCGTCGCGTTCGTCGGCGCCGGCCAGCCGGCACACGTCCAGGGCCTGGTCGCGCAGGCAGTGGCCTTCCTCCAGCAGCAGCAGGTGCTGATCGTCCAGGTCGTGCAGCGACAGCGAGTCCTGCGCGGCCATCGGATGTTGCTGCGGCACGGCCAGCAGGAAGGGCTCGTCGAACAAAGGCTCGATATGCAGTTGATCGTCGTGCACCGGCAGCGCGAGCAGGCCGGCATCGAGGCGGCCGTCGCGCAGGCGGGCGAGGATCTGGTCGGTCTTCTCCTCGACCAGCAGCAGTTCCAGGCGCGGGAAGCGCTTGCGCAGGCCGGGCACCACATGCGGCAGCAGGTAGGGCCCCAAGGTGGGGAACAGGCCCAGACGCACGGTGCCGGCCTCCGGATCCTGGCTGCGGCGCGCGATCTCGCTCATCTGTTCGACGTCGGCGATCACCTTGCGCGCGCGCTCGGCGATGTCGCGCCCGACCGGCGTCAGCATCACCCGTCGCGGCGCGCGCTCCACCAGCGACACGCCCAGTTCGTCCTCGAGCTTCTTGATCTGCGTCGAGAGCGTGGGCTGGCTCACGAAACTGGCGGCGGCGGCGCGGCCGAAGTGCTTGTGATCGGCCAGGGCGACCAGATATTTGAGGTCACGCAGGTTCATGCGGGCGGCTCAGGCTACGGAAAGAATGTTCATTGATGTAGGCTATTGCCATAATAGGAACAATTCATTTCAGTAATCAAATGCTGTCCTGCAACATAGCCTCATCGGATGCGGTCCGCGGCATCCAACCCCCTACGCTTACCCCTTCCATCCGTTAATCAAGGAGTTCTCCGCATGCTTTCCATCGGCGAAAAGTTCCCGAAATTCAAGGTCAAGGCGACCGTCGGCATCGAAAGCCTCGACAGCGCCTTCGCCGACATCGACAACGACACCTACAAGGGCAAGTGGCTGCTGGTGTTCTTCTACCCGAAGGACTTCACCTTCGTGTGCCCGACCGAGATCAAGGGCTTCGGCGACCTGAACCAGCAGTTCCTGGACCGCGATTGCCAGGTCCTGGCCGCGTCCACCGACAGCGAGTTCGTGCACCTGGCCTGGCGCAAGGACCACAAGGACCTGCGCGACCTGCCGTTCCCCATGCTGGCCGACATCAAGAAGGACCTGACCTCGGCGCTGGGCATCCTCAGCGAAGACGGCGTGGCCCAGCGCGCGACCTTCCTGGTCGATCCGGAAGGCATCATCCGCTTCGTCTACGTCACCGACGGTTCGGTCGGCCGCAACCCGCAGGAAGTCCTGCGCGTGCTGGACGCCCTGCAGACCGACGAGCTGTGCCCCTGCAACTGGAACTCGGGCGACAACACGCTGAAGGTCGCCTGATCCGTCAGTCGGATCGGCGAGCCAGGCCGCGGATCTCCGTGGGTCGCGGCCGGCTCCGACCTCGGCGCCACCGTCCGGTTTCACCTGCGCCGCCCGCCTAGGCGTTCGGCGCAGATCTCTTCAGGCACCACCCGCATGCGGGCCGGTTTCACCCCCGGCTCTCCCCTCCCTCCCATGCGGGATGCCCACAGCCGGGGTTCGCCCCGGCTGTTTTTATCGCAAGGCCCCGTCGCCTCCGCGCCGCGCACTGCGCCGCGTCGCGCGAACGCGCCCGTCGTCCGCCAGCCGCAGGCCCAGCGCCGCACGCCAGCCAACGCCGACGCCGCGGGCCGGCCTTCCCCCGATACGCACAGCCAGGAGTCATCCGATGAGCCTTTCCGATCTTCGCAACGCGCTGCCCGACTACGCCAAGGACCTCAAGCTCAACCTCGACAGCGTGCTCAGCGACGCCGGTTCGCAGGGCCTGGACGGCAAGCGCATCCGCGCCATCGCGCTGGCCTGCGCGATCGCTTCGCGCTACCAGCCGCTGACCGCCGCGATCGAAGCCTTCGCCGCCGAGCAGCTGTCGGCCGAGGAAATCGCCGGCGCCAAGGCCGCCGCCGCGATCATGGCGATGAACAACATCTACTACCGCGCCACCCACCTGATCCAGAACGAGGAGTACGGCCAGCTGCGCGCCGGCCTGCGCATGAACGTCATGGCCAACCCGGGCATCGACAAGATGACCTTCGAGCTGGCCTCGCTGGCGGTGTCGGCGATCAACGGCTGCGGCGCCTGCATGGACTCGCACGAGAAGGTGCTGCGCAAGCACGATATCAGCGCGCAAGGCGTGCAAAGTGCGCTGAAAATTGGTGCCGTAGTGCACGCTGTTGCCGTGACCCTGGAGCAGCACGCGGCCTGATCCCAGGCGCGTACGCCCCCGTCCGGATGCGAGCTCGTCTCGCCCGACGACCGCCGGTCCGTGCCGGCGGTCGTTGTTTTTTGCGCGCCGCAGCGCGGTCGGACGGCCCCGCTCGCGTAGCATGTGCGGCTGGATTCGCCGGGCGCGGAGCGCACCGGCTCGCAACCGCCCGGGAAGGACACCGCCGATGAACCGCATCGATCTGCTGCTGCGCGAAGCCAGGACGCGTCTGGACGACGGCGCCGAGGCCGAGCTGTTGCTGGCCCACGCACTGGGCAAGCCGCGCAGCTGGTTGTTCGCGCACGGCGACGACTTGATCGCCGAAGAACTCGCGCGCCGCTACCGCGCTCTGGTCGCGCGCCGCGCCGACGGCGAACCGGTGGCCTATCTGCTCGGCCAGCGCGGCTTCTGGAGCTTCGACCTGCGCGTCACGCCGGCCACGCTGATCCCGCGCGCTGAAACCGAATTGCTGGTGGAGCTGGCGCTGGCGCGCCTGCCCGCCGGACGCATCGCGCGCATCGCCGATCTGGGCACCGGCAGCGGCGCGATCGCGCTGGCGCTGGCGCGCGAACGCCCGGCCGCGCGCGTGATCGCCACCGACGCCAGCGACGAAGCCCTGGGCGTGGCCGCCGACAATGCGCGCGCGTTGGCGCTGGGCAACGTCGAGTTCCGCAACGGCGACTGGTACGCGCCCCTGGACGGCGAACGCTGCGACCTGATCGCCAGCAACCCGCCCTACATTTCCGAAGACGACGCCCATCTGGAACAAGGCGACCTGCGCCACGAACCGCGCACCGCGCTGGCCTCGGGTGCCGACGGCCTGGATGCGATCCGCGCGTTGGCGTCCGGTGCGCTCGCGCATCTGCAGCGCGGCGGCTGGCTGCTGATCGAACACGGCTGGGAGCAGGGCATGGCGGTGCGCGGCCTGCTGCGCGACGCCGGACTGGTCGAAGTGGCCACCGAGCGCGACCTGGAAGGCCGCGACCGCGTCACCCTCGGGCGCGCACCGGCCGATTGAAGCCGCGCTACGGCGGCGCTCGCATACGGTATCGCCCGCGCGCCGCGGCTGGGTAGACTCGACCCATTCCGTCAGCGAGATTCGCACGATGCGCACGCTTTATCCCGAGCTCGAACCCTACGACGTCGGCACCCTCCAGGTCGACGATCGCCATACCCTGTATTACGAGCAGTGCGGCAACCCCAACGGCAAGCCGGTGGTGCTGCTGCACGGCGGGCCGGGCGCGGGCTGCAGTCCGAAAATGCGCCGTTTCCACGACCCGGCCAAATACCGCATCGTGCTGTTCGACCAGCGCGGCAGCGGACGTTCCACGCCGCACGCCGACCTGGTCGACAACGGCACCTGGGATCTGGTCGCCGACATCGAGCGTCTGCGCGAACGCCTGGGCATCGCGCGCTGGCAGGTGTTCGGCGGCTCCTGGGGTTCGACCCTGGCGCTGGCCTACGCCGAAACCCATCCGCAGCAGGTCACCGAACTGGTCCTGCGCGGCATCTTCATGCTGCGCCGCTGGGAACTGGAATGGTTCTACCAGGAAGGCGCCTCGCGCCTGTTCCCGGACGCCTGGCAGCACTATCTGTCGGCGATTCCGCCGGTGGAGCGCCACGACCTGATCAGCGCCTACCACCGCCGCCTGACCAGCGACGACGAGGCCCAGCGCCTGGCTGCAGCGCGCGCCTGGAGCGTGTGGGAAGGCGCCACCAGCTTCCTGCACGTGGACGAGGATTTCGTCAGCGGCCATGAGGACGCCGCGTTCGCGCTCGCGTTCGCGCGCATCGAAAACCACTACTTCGTCAACGGCGGCTTCTTCGAGGTCGAGGACCAACTGCTGCGCGACGCCCACCGCCTGGCCGGCATCCCCGGCACCATCGTTCACGGCCGCTACGACGTGGTCTGCCCGGTGCAGAACGCCTGGGACCTCAAGCAGGCCTGGCCCGGCGCCGAGCTGACCATCACCCCGGCCTCCGGCCACTCGGCCTTCGAGGCCGAGAACGTCGACGCCCTGGTGCGCGCGACGGATCGCTACGCCGCGGCCTGAGCCGCCGGGCGCGCCCGCCAGGGGCCGCCCCATCACGTGAACCGGCACGGCCGGCGGAGCGATCCGCCGGCCGTTTTCGTTTGCGGGCCCGTCGGGCGGCCGTGCAAGCGCTACGAGGCCGCCACAACGCACTCCGCCCCGCTAGGTGCGCCGCGGCTCACGGTGCCAGCGGCGTGGCCCGACCGCTCGCATACGCCGATGTCCTCGTCGGCGGCCTGTTCGCGATTTTCCAATTAGGTCGCAAGAACTGCGTCGCCAAATGCGCGTAACGTCGCAAATGCGTCGACAAAGGCACTGGTTATGTGTGCCAGCGCCATCCGTGAATTATGTTATTCAGAAATATATGTCCTGATTAGGTTGATTCATGCCGGTTCCGGTGCAAGTATTCGCCGCGTAGGGGTAGGGCTTCGGGCGTGCAATTGCGTTGCGTCGCGCCCGGATTTGGCAGTGACCGCGGTAGGCCTTGGGCGGGCCGGCGCGGAGAAGGGGGTTCGCACCAATGAGAGGCCCGTTTTGACTTTCGGTCGTTTGCTTGCGGCCATCGCCCGGCGTCTGCCGGGCCACGGGGCAGGGTTGGACCTGGCGCCGCTGAAGGGGCTGCGGGTGGAGCGCGTCGGCCGTGCGCTGAATTGCGTGGCCGAACATGAAGACCCGCAGTTCGGCCTGCATCCGCAGGCCGGCGCGACGCTGCCGTCCCCTGGCTGGCACCTGTTGGACCTGCGCTTCGAGGTCGGCGAAGGCGACATCGTCGCGCCCTGCCTGTACCCGGATTACGGCCAGGGCCAGAGCGAGGCCACGCGGATCGAACTCGCGGAGCCCACGCGGGCGGGCGAACGGCTGCGCACGGTGGTGCTGATCCAGCGGCCGCTGAGCGCGCTGCGCTTCGATCCGACCCAGTGCGCGGCCACGTTCCGCCTGAGCGGTTTCCGCCTGCGGCGGATTTCGCGACCGCGCGCGGTGATGGAAATGCTGATCGGCATTCGGCGCGGCCGTCGCGAATGGCTGGGGGGCGACGCATTCGCCGCCGCGATGGAGTTCCTGACGTCCTGCTGGAACCGGCGCGCGAGTGCCGGCGCGGACGCCTTGAAGCAGCGCTACCAGCAGGCCCTGAGGCGGCAGGCGCAGTCCTATCGGCAGTGGATCGCCCTGTTCGACCGCCGCACCCGCGCCGCTGCGCCGCGCGCGAGTCGGCGCGCCGACGCGCCGCTGATCTCGGTGGTGCTGCCGGTGCGCGATCCGCCGCTGCGCTGGCTGCGCCGGTGCCTGGACAGCGTGCTGGCGCAGAGCCATCAACGTTGGCAGCTGTGCGTGGTCGACGATGCTTCGTCTTCGTCGGAAGTTCGCAGCCTGCTGCGCGACTACGCCCGCCGCGACCGCCGTATCTGCGTGCAGTTCCGGGAACGGCATGGCCACATCTGCCATGCCAGCAACGACGCGATCGATCTGGCCCAGGGCGATTGGCTGGGCTTCCTCGATCACGACGACGAACTCAGCCCGGACGCGTTGCACGAAGTCGCGCAGGCGATCGAGGCCCATCCCGGCGCGCGCCTGCTGTACTCGGACGAGGACAAGATCGACGAATCGGGCCGCCGCTACGACCCGCATTTCAAACCGGCGTGGAACCCGGACCTGCTGCGGGCGCAGAACTACTTCTGCCACTTCACCGTGATACGCGCCGACCTGGTGCGCGCGGTCGGCGGCCTGCGCCCGGGCTACGAGGGCGCGCAGGACCACGACCTGGCGCTGCGCTGCGTCGAAGGCCTGCGCGACGACGAAATCGCGCACATTCCCAAGGTGCTGTACCACTGGCGCGCCACCGCCGGCTCGACCGCGCGCGGCAGCGATCATAAACCCTACGCACTCGAAGCGGGCCGGCGCGCGGTCGAGGAGCATCTGGCGCGGATCGGGCGCCGCTCCGAAGTGGTGGTGACCGGCCACGGCTACTACCGCGCGATGCGTACGCTGGGCGCGGCCGCGCCGCGGGTGACGGTGATCGTGCCCACGCGCGACCGCGTCGACCTGCTGCGCACCTGCGTCGAAAGCGTGCTCGAACGGACCGATTACCCGGACTTCGAGCTGATGGTGATCGACAACGGCAGCGCCGAAGCCGAAACCCTGGCCTACCTGGAACTGCTGCGCGGGCGCGAGCGCGTGCGCGTCGTCGACTGCCCGATGCCGTTCAACTTCTCGGCCATCGTCAACCACGGCGTGCGCCAAGGCACCGGCGAACTGCTGTGCCTGTTGAACAACGACACCGAGGTGTTCGCCGCCGATTGGTTGAACGAGCTGGCGTCCCACGCCGTGCGCGAGGAAGTCGGCGCCGTCGGTTGCATGCTGTATTACCCCACCGACACCATTCAGCATGCCGGCGTGATCCTGGGCGTGGGCGGCGTCGCCGGACACGTCCATCTCAACCTCTACCGCGGCAGCAACGGCTATCTCGGCCGCGCCGGCGTCGTCCACAACCTCAGCGCGGTCACCGGCGCCTGTCTGGCGGTGCGGCGCAATGTGTTCGACCAGGTCGGCGGCATGGACGAAAGCCTGGCGGTGGCCTTCAACGACATCGACCTGTGCCTGCGCATCGATGCGCTGGGCTATCGCAACGTCTGGACGCCGTTCGCCGAGCTCTACCACCACGAGTCCGCCAGCCGCGGCCACGACATCACGCCGGAGAAACGTGTGCGCTTCCAGGCCGAGTGCGAGGCGATGCGCCGGCGCTGGGGCGAACTGCTGTTCGACGACCCCGCCTACAACCCCAACCTGTCGCTGGACAGCCATCACTTCGAACTGGCCTTCCCGCCGCGCACCCGGGCCAGCCGGGTGGCGCGCGCGCGTCCGCTTCCCCAACCGGTAACCTCATGACCCTGCTGTTCGCTCATCTCGCGCAAAGCCTGCGCCGTCCCGATCACTGGATCTACGGCAGCTGGGTCGACACCCTGGTGAAGTATCGCAAGACGCGCTTGGGCGCGGTGTGGATGCTGGTGCCGATCTCGGTCTACGTCTGGGGCGTCGGCGGCTTCATGGCGACGCTGCAACCGGGCATCGATCCCAAGCGCTATCTGGCGCATGTGGGCGTGGGTTTCCTGCTGTTCCGGATGATTTCGGCGGTGCTCACCGATGCGACGTCGGTGTTTGCCAGCTATCAGTCCTACATCTACGACGGCCAGTTGCGTCTGACCGACTTCGTGTTGCGGATGCTGGCGCGATCGTTCTACTACTTCCTGCTGTCGCTGCCGATCGTGGCGGTGGTCGCGGTGGCGTCGCCGACGTTCTCGATCGCGGGCGCGCCGGCATCCCTGCTGGGCCTGCTGCTGGTGCTGGTCAACCTGTTCCTCTACGGCACCTTGCTGGGCATCCTCGGCGCGCGTTTGCCCGATCTGAGCGAGCTGATGGGCAGCGCCATGATGGCGGTGTTCCTGATCACGCCGATCGTCTGGTATCCGGAGGCCGCGCCCGAGGGCACCGTGCAGGGCGCGTTGATGCGCGCCAATCCGTTCCACCACCTGCTGGCGGCGGCGCGTGCGCCGGTGCTGGGCGAAGCCATAGAGCCGGTGACCTGGGCCTACCTCGGCGTCATGACGGTGTTGGGCCTGATCGCCGCGGCCTGCGTGTACCGGGTCGCGGCGCGCCGCGTTCCGCTGTGGCTGTGAGGAGCGCGCCATGACCGTATTCCTGCGTGCTCACGATATCTCCCTGGACCTGCCGCTGGACCTGCAGCGCGCCGGCGCCGACGGCGCCGGCTTCAAATCGGCGCTGGGCGGCAGCGTGCGCCGCTACGCCCGCGTGCTGTCGCAGATCGACTTCGCCGCCCACGAGGGCGACCGCATCGCGGTGATGGGGCTCAACGGCGCCGGCAAGACCACCTTGCTGCGCGTGCTCAACGGCGCCTTCCCGCCCAGCCGCGGCAGCGTCGAGCGCCACGGCAGCGTGCAATCGCTGCTGAACTCGATGCTGGGGTTTTCCGAGTACGCGTCGGTGGCCGAGAACATCCTGCTGCGCGGCACGGCGATGGGTTTGCGCCGGCGTCAGTTGGAAGCCGTGGCCAGCGACATCCTGGAATTCGCCGGCCTGCGCGACCGCGCCAGCTACCGCCTGCACACCTTGTCCGCCGGCCAGCGCACGCGCCTGGGCTTTGCCATTTCCACCGCGGTCCAGCCCGACATCCTGTTGATGGACGAGTGGATAGGCACCGGCGACGCCGCCTTCATCGAGCGCGCGCGCGATCGCATGCTGGGGCGTTTCCACAACAGCCGCATCGTGGTCCTGGCCAGCCACGGCACCGACCTGCAAAAGCGCCTGTGCAACAAGGCCCTGGTGCTGGACCAGGGGCGCATGCGCCATTTCGGCGATATCGACCAGGGCATGGCGATCTACCGCGAGATCGTCGCGGGCGCCAGCGCGGAACTGCGCGCGCAAGCCGTCGCGCAGGATCCGCTGCTGTTCGGCGACACCCGCGGCCTGATCGAGCGCATCAGCGTCCGGGGCCGCACGGTGGAGGTCGAGGGCTGGGCCATCGGCGAACACGGCCGCGAGGTCGAGGTGCTGCGCGTCGAACTGGACGGCCTGAGCCAGGTGCTGGAGCGCTTCGATCGCGTCGGCAGGGACGACGTGCTGCGCGCGATGGGCAAGCGTGCCGGTCGCTTCGGATTCCGCTTCACCGTCGATCACGAGCACGCGATCGACGCAGGCGGCATCGCGGCGCGTTTGCGGGTATCGGCGGGGCGCAACGTCGGGCAGTTGAGCCTGCCGCTGGGTATGGCGCCCGGCGGCGTGGTGGAGGCGGCATGAGTACCGGAGCCTGCGCGCCGCGCGCACAGAGCGAACGCGGCGCTATGGGGTCACGACAGGGGCGGGAACAACGATGAACGCGGGAACTGCGAATACCGAAAGTCTGCTGGCGCAACGGCCGCGCATCTGCCTGGTCACCGAAGAGCTGTCCGGCGTCGGCGGGTCCGGCGGCATCGGCGCCGCGTTCTACGAACTGGCCCTGTTGCTGGCCGCGCGTGGGGCGTATGTCGACGTGTTGTACTGCCCGGTCGCGCCCTTACCCGAGGGCGAGACCGAACGCCTGCAGGCGAAGTTCGCCGAGAAGGCGATCAAGCTGGACTTCCTGGACGAGCGCGCCTGGATCGAGGGGTCGGCCTCCTACGAGAAGCGCGCCTATGCCGTGCTGCGCCACCTGGAGCAGGCGAGCGGCCGCTACGACTACATCCATTTCCACGACTACAAGGGGCTGGGCTGCTTCGCGGTCGATGCCAAGCGCCAGGGGCTGGCCCTGCGCGACTCCGTGCTGGTGGTGCAGTTGCACGGTCCCACGCGCTGGACCATCGAGGCCAACCGGGGGTTCTTCACCCACGAGGACCAGCTCAAGATCGATCGCCTCGAACGCGGCGCGATCGCGGGCGCCGACTATGTGGTCAGTCCCAGCGCCTACCTGGTGGACTGGCTGCGCGAGGCCGGTTATGCCTTGCCGCCGGCGCAGCGGGTGCGCGTGCTCAAGAACGTCTGCTCGGAGATCGTGCGCGAAACCGAGCTGGCGCGCGCGCCGCGCGATGCGGACGCGGGCCCGGTCACCGACCTGGTGCTGTTCGCCCGCCACGAGGACCGCAAGGGGTTCGCGGTGTTCTGCGATGCGCTGGACCGCTTGGACGAGTTCCTGGTCAGGCGCAACATCGCCGTGACCTTCATGGGCAAGCTGGGCCTGGTGGATTCGCAGCCCTCGGGCGTGTACCTGTTGGACCGCAGCAAGGCCTGGTCGTTCAACTACCGCATCCGCAGCGGCTACGACCGCACCGCGGCGGCCGCCTACTTCGGCGGGCTGGCCTCGCCGCTGGCGGTGGTGCCGTCGCCGTTCGAGAACAGTCCGTACACGGTGCTGGAGACGGTGGCGCTGGGCCTGCCGCTGGTGTCGTCCAACGCCGGCGGCGGCCGCGAACTGCTGGAGCCCGACTATCCGGGGCTGTGCGAGATCGATGCGCCGTCCCTGGCCGCCAAGATCCGCGAAAGCGTCGAGCAGGGCTTGTCCGCGCCGCGCGCGGCGCAGTCGTTGGCGCAGATCGAGAACGCCTGGCTGGCGTTCCATCGCGAGCCCAGGCCGGAAACGCCGCCGCCGTCGTCGGCCCGGCCGAAAGTGGCCTTGGCCATCACCCATCACGAGCGCCCGGCCAAGCTGGTCGAAGCGGTCATCTCCGCCGCGCGCCAGTCGTATCCGAATCTGGAGCTCATTGTCGTCGACGACGGCTCGCGCACGCCGGAAACGCTGGAGGCGCTGGAGCAGCTCGAATCCTTCCTTGCGCGCATGGGCGCGCGCCTGATCCGGCGCGAGAACGGCTACCTGGGCGCGGCGCGCAACACCGCGCTGGCGGCGACCGACGCCGAGTACATCTGCTTTCTCGACGACGACGACTACGCGTTTCCGCAACTGATCGAGACCCTGTTGCAGGCGGCCCAGGCCACCGGCGCGGACGTGGTCAACTGCTTCAACTGCTTCATGCCCGAGTCGCATCGTTCGGAGATCATCGCCCGCCTGGGCCAGGTCGAGCGCAAGGTCGCCTACGTGCCGATCGGCGGTCCCTTGTCGGTCGCGGTCACCGAGAACGTCCTCGGCGCCGCGACCGCGCTGATCCGGACCGACACGCTGCGCGCGCTCGGCGGCTACACCGAACTCAAGGGCGTGGGGCACGAGGACTACGAACTGTTCCTGCGCATGCTGCAGGCCGGCAAGCGCATCGAGATCGTTCCGCGTCCGCTGTACTTCTACGAGGTCGGCCGGCCCAGCATGCTGTCGCGCACCAGCATGGTGCGCAACTTCCGTCGCTGCTTCGATGCCAGCGCACTGGCCGACGACGCCGACGCCGCGCGCGATCTGCTTTCGCTGACCCTGGGCAAGAAAGTCGCGGTGGACGCGCATAACCGGCAGTGGTGGCTGTACTCGCTGCAGCCCAACGCCGAGTTGCGCCACCAGTTGATGGCGCCGGGCCTCTCGCGCGAGGACACGCTGACCAAGCTGATACGTCTGGCTCAGGCCGAGGGACAGCTGCGCATGACTCTGGCCTTGGCCGAGGATCTGCACGCCGGCGCCTCGCGCCCGGCCGATGGCGTCGACCAGACGCTGGTCGCGCTGGAGGTGGGCGCCCCGCGCGACGCCGCGCCCGCGCGGCGGCTCTACGACGCGCGCCTGGCCGGAATTCGTTTCGATGCCGCGTTGGGTCGCGGGGAGCATGCGCTGGAAGGCCTGGCCGCTTACGCGCGCGACGCCGCCAGTACCCATGCGGAGTTCTACGCGGTCGCGCGCGAAGTGCTTAAGCACACCGATCGGCACCAGCACCGCGAACGCTACCTGAGCCTGTTGGACGCCCTGGCCGCGAAGCGCGTCCCGCGTGCGCAATTGGCCGAGGCGCGCGTGCTGCTGGTAGCGCTGGAGTACGCCGCCGGCCGGGTGCCGGTGAGCGCGTTGCGCGACATCGTGAACGAGGACGAGGCGGCCTACGTGGCCATGCACGACGACGTCGCGCGTGCGATCGGCGCGGGTCAGATGCAGCGCGGCGCCGATCACTACCTGCACTTCGGCCTGCACGAAGGCCGCAACGGCTTCGACAGCGTCAACAAGGTGGCCGCGATGCTGCGCGATTGCAGCTTCGATACCGGCGCGGACGAGTTGCTCGAAGTCGCGTGCCGCCGCTGAGCGCGGCCGTTTCCCAATCGTATGGCCCAGGCCGAACCAGCGAGGCGTTATGACAGCAACTGATAGCTATTGGAATTCCTACTACGGCCATGCCGGCGGCATGTCGGCGATCGCGCCCTCGCAGTTCGCCGCCTTTCTGATGGGAGAGTTGGCGCCGGGCAGCATGGTGGTCGACCTGGGCTGCGGCACCGGTCGCGACACCTTGTTCTTCGCCCAGCAGGGATTGAACGTGGTGGGCGTGGATGCGTCGCAAGTGGCGATCGACTTCTGCGAACGCAGGCGCGACGAACTGGGTTTGTCGGAGCGGGCCAGGTTCGTGTGCGAGGGCATCCAGTCGCCCGGCCTGGCGCGCGCGGTGCGCGACAGCGGCGACGCGCCCAAGGTGGTGTACGCGCGGTTCTTTCTGCATGCCATCGACGACGAGGCCGAGCGCGCTTTCATCGACCTGGCCGACGAGGTGGTTTGCGAGCGCTCGCTGCTGGCCATCGAGTTCCGCACGCACCGCGATAGCCAGCTGCGCAAGGAGACGCCCGGGCACTACCGTCGTTACATCGAACCCTCCGGCCTGATTTCGAGGCTGGCGGCGCGCGGTTTCCAGGTCCGCTACTTCGTCGAGGGCTTCGGCTACGCCAAGTACAAGAGCGACGACGCGCATGTCGCCAGGATCCTGTGCAGCCGGAGCGCCGCGTGAACGAGACGGCGGACTCCGTCGAGTCCTTCTTCTCCGAGGTGCGGGCGGCTGCGGGCGCCGCTGGCGCGGCGTTCGAGGCAGCGCCGGCCGGCACGGTCAAGCTGAGGATCGATCGCGATGCGGCCGCACGCCTGGCCGCGGCGATCGAAGCCCTGGCGGCCGGCGAGGCGATCGCGCCGGAGCCCCGCGTTCGCCTGTTCCATGCCTTGATGAGGCAGTTGCTCGATGAGGGCGCCGTCGATCTGAGCAAGCGCCTGGGCGAAGCCTGCGACATGGGCATGTCCAATGCCGCGGTGCGTTCGGTGCTGGCCGAAATCAACGAGGCCTATGTGATCCCGGCGGGCTTGGAGATCACCAGCCATGGGCTGTTGCGTTCGTTCCGGTTCTGGTCGTTGGACGAGAAGACGGCCTACCTGCGGCAAACCGCAGAGCTGATCGCGCTGCTGCGCGGTGAGTTCGGGCACGCGTGCCTGGCGTATGGCGCGGTCTTGTCGTATGAGCGCAGCGGCGATCTTTCGCCGCACGACGACGACCTGGACGTATTGGTGGGCCTGGACATGCAGGCCGCTCCGACGTTCGGTGCGGGCGTCGAGCTTGTGTCCGCGTTCCTGTCCGGAGCCGGTTACGACGTGGTGGGGCGCTGGCCGGCCTTCATCAAGGTGCGGCGGCCGCAGATGCGCAGCGACATCGACGTGTTCGTCGGCTTGAACGAGCGCGGTCACCTGGCCTCCATTCCCGGGCCTCGCGGCGTCATTCCTTGGGAAGCGCTGTTTCCCGCCAGGGACGGCGAGTTGTACGGCGTGACTCTGGCGGTGCCGGCGCAAGCCGAGCGTTATCTGGAGCTGGTTTACGGCGCGAGTTGGCGTACCCCTCAGCCCGGCTGGCAGCACCGCTGGGACTATCCGCGGTACGCGGACATCACCTGAGGGTCGGGTCGGATGGCGAGCGGCGCGAACGGCTCGAGCGGCGACACCGTGTTGGTGACCGGCGGCCTGGGCTATATCGGCTCGCACGCCTGCGTCGCGCTGGCCGAGGCCGGGCGCCGTTTCGTGATCGTCGACAATCTGGCCAACAGCTCGCCGCGGGTGCTGGACCGCTTGCAGCGCATCGTCGGCTGGCGCCCGGACTTCGTCGAGGCCGACATCGGCGACGGCGCGCGGATGGCGCGCGTGCTGCGCGAGCATCGCGTCGGCGCGGTGATGCATTTCGCCGGCAGCAAGGCCGTGGGCGAGTCGGTGGCATTGCCCTTGGACTACTACCGCAACAACGTCGCCGGCACCCTGGCCTTGCTGGAGGCCATGCGCGCGCAAGCGGTGCGCAGGCTGATCTTCTCGTCCTCAGCCACGGTCTATGCGGCCGACAACGCGATGCCGCTGCGCGAGGACGCGGCGCTGGGCGCCAGCAATCCCTACGGGCGCAGCAAGCTGTTCGTGGAGCATATGCTGCGCGACTTGCAGGCCGCCGAGCCGGAGTGGGCGATCGCCTGCCTGCGCTACTTCAATCCGGTCGGCGCCCATCCCAGCGCGCTGATCGGCGAGAGCCCGCGTGGCATTCCCAACAACCTGGTGCCCTACATCGCCCAGGTCGCGGTGGGGCGGCGCGAGCGCCTGAGCGTGTTCGGCGGCGATTACGGCACCGCCGACGGCACCGGCGTGCGCGACTACGTGCACGTGCTGGACGTCGCGGAAGGCCATGTGGCGGCGCTGCGGCATCTGGAGCGCGCGCCCGGTTGGGTCGCCGTCAACCTGGGCACCGGGCAGGGCGTGTCGGTGCTGGAGATCCTGCGCGAGTACGAGCGCGCCAGTGGCATCCCCATTCCGTTTCAGGTGGTCCAGCGCAGGCCCGGCGATATCGCCCAATGCTGGGCCGAAGTGGCGCGGGCGCGCGATCTGTTCGCCTGGCGCGCACGCCGCGACCTGGGCGAGATGTGCGCCGACAGTTGGCGCTGGCAACAGGCCAACCCGGACGGTTACGGCTAGCAGCGTCGCTCAGTCCGCTTCCGACCCATCCGGATTGCGGTCGATCATCCACAGCCCCGCCCACAGCTTCAGATCCAGCTCGTAGCCTTCGGCGTGCTTGCGCATCAGCCAGGCCGGCGCGTCGGCGCGCGCGACTTCGTGGACCACGATGTCCTCGCCGTCGACGCCGCCGCCTTCGCCGACGCGGCGCAGCTGGCGCGCGCGCACGAAGGCGATGCGCTCGCTGCTCATGCCCGAGGAGGTCGGGCCGGTCAGCAGCACCTCGACGCGGTCGGCCTGCCAGCCGGTCTCCTCGATCAGTTCGCGGCGGGCGGCGCTTTCCAGGGTGTCGGTGTCGTGGTCGTCGCCGACCAGGCCGGCCGGCATTTCGATGGTGCGTGCGTTCAAGGGCACGCGGAACTGTTCGACGAACAGCACCTTATCCTCGGGCGTGACCGCGACGATGATCACCGCCATGCCGTTGCCGTGGGTGCGCTCGGCGTACTCCCAGCGGCCGCGGCGCATCATCCGCAACCAGTGGCCGTCGTACAGGGTCTCGACGGCGTCGTCGGTTGCGGTGTCGGTGGCGGCGGTATCGGTCATGGTGCGTCCGGGCATGCGTTCGCCCCGATGCTACGACGGAAGCGATGACGTCGCGAAGTCCAGGCCGGCGGCTTCGTGCAGACGGCGCCGGGTCATCGGGCCGAAACGCAGGGACTCGCACAGGCCCGACAGCTCGGGCGCCAGGCCGGGGCCGCGCAGGAACGGGGCGGCGGCGGCGTCGAGCGGCGCATCCAGCGCGATGGTGGTCAGGCGCCGGCACAGCAGCGCCTGTTCGCGGTGTTCGCGCAGGCGCGCGGCGGTGCTGGCCGCGCCGCGCAGTCGCAGGAAGGGCACTTCCTCCACCCGCGCCAGCACCGCGTCCAGGCTGCCGAAGTGGGCGAGCAGGGCGGCCGCGGTCTTGGCGCCGATGCCGGGCACGCCGGGGATGTTGTCGACCGCATCGCCGCACAGCGCCAGGTAGTCGGCGATCTGGCGCGCTTCCACGCCATGCCGCGCCGGCACGCCGTCGGCGCGCCAGCGTTGGCCGCGCGCGTAGTCCCATTGCTCGTCGGCGCCGTCCAGCAGCTGCGACAGGTCCTTGTCGGCCGAGACGATCACGCCGCGGTAGCCCTGCGCGCGCATCAAAGCCAGGGCGCTGCCGATCAGGTCGTCGGCCTCGTACTCGCTGTGCGCCAGCACCGGCAGGCCCAGCGCATGGCACAGCGCCTTGCAATGCACGAACTGGCGCTTGAGTTCCTGCGGCGCCGGCTCGCGGTTGGCCTTGTAGGCCGGATAGAAGGCGTTGCGGAAGCACGAATCCAGGGCTTCGTCGAAGGCGACCGCGATGTGGCGCGGGCGCTCGCGTTCGATCAGCTCGACCAGGAAGCGGGCGAAGCCGTGCACCGCGTTGGTCGGCCAGCCCTGCGCGTCCTCGAACTCGTTGGGCATCGAGTGCCAGGCGCGAAACACGTACAGGCTGGCGTCGACCAGGTACAGCGGCGGCTGGACGCTCATCGCGGCGTCCATTCGCTCAGCAGGGCCAGCGGGTCCGGGCGCTCGCGCTCGGGCGCTTCCAGCTTGGGCGTGCCGATGTGGATGAAGCCGGCCACGCGCTCGTCCTCGCCCAGGCCCAGCCAGCCCAGCACCTGCGGGTCGTAGGCCGGCCAGCCGGTCAGCCACACCGCGCCGAAGCCCAGCGCCTGCGCGGCCTGCAGCAGGGCGAAGCAGACGCTGCCGGCGGTCAGCAGGCGCTCCTGTTCGGGGATCTTCTCGTCCGGCCCCAGGCGCGCGACCACCACCACTATTAAAGGTGCGTGCGAGAAGCGGCCGCGGTCCTTCTCCACCGCGGCCTCGCCGGCGTCGGGGTCGCGCTCCAGGCCGCGTGCGGCCAGACGCTCGCCGAGGCGGTGGCGGGCGTCGCCGCGGATGCTGAGAAAGCGGAACGGCACGCGCTTGCCGTGGTCCGGCACGCGCACCGCCGAGCGCAGCATGCGCTCCAGCTGGCGCGGGTCCGGGCCCGGTTCGGTGAGCTGTTTGGCCGGCACCGAGCGGCGAATGTCTAGAGCCGCTAACGCTTTTTCGGATTCAGGAGGCAAGTCGGTATCGATTCGGGACATCAGTCACAAAAGCCTATTTTGTGTGTGCATTCGCTGTCGTATCTTGCCACTATGCTGTTGCGAACTGCCTAAAAACGGCACGTTTAGTCCACACGATCTTCCCTACACGGGAACAGGGGAAAACGCAGTGTCCGGCCATCTGCACGGCGTCGCTCAAGCCACGCGTACCGATCCCTTGCGCATGCTCGAGGAGATCAAGCGCCTGGCGTTGGAGCACCTGGGCGGCCTGCCCGGCACCCTGTACGGCCCGATCGAGGACACCATGAAGGTGGACTCGCTCAAGGGCGACGGCAAGAACCATCAGTACGAGGAACAAGCCGCATTGTGGGTCCTGCGGCAGCATCAGGCTACCCATGTGATGGCGTTCCGCCAGCAGGTGGCCAAGGGTTTCGACGAATTCCGCGCCCTGCGCATCCGCAGCGGCGGCGAAGTGCCGATGCGGCTGGTGGACGAGAACCAGCTCGAGTTCGACCTGGCCGGCGAGCGCCTGACCGAGTCCCTGTGCGGCCGCTACGCGCGCCCCCTGGACATGGTGCAGAGCCGCTTGGCGGCCGTGTCCGAGGCCCTGAACCTGGCCCCGGGTCCGAATCCGATCGGTCCGCAGCGTCTGGTCACGGCGTTCGTGGAGACCTTCGTCGACGCGCAGCTGCCCGAGGCGCTGCGGGCGCGCCTGTTCCGCCAGTACGAACACGAGCTGGCGCGCCTGCTCGGCGACCTGTACGGCCGCGTCAACACCTTGTTGTCCAGCAACGGCTACGGCGTCGGTCTGGGCGCAGGCCTGGGCCCGAAAGTGCCGCAGCGCGAGCCGGCGCGCGAGCGCGGTTACAACGAATTCGATTCCAATCAAGGCGCGGGCTTCGGGGGGCCTGCGCCGGGCGCCGGCGGTTACGGCGCATATGGCGGCGCGCCTGCGCCAAACGGCGGCATGCCCGCCCACGATCCCCACCGCCCGCCGATGTCGCCCAGCGACATCGCGGCCATGGCCAGCGAGCTCGCCGACTTGCGCAGTCAATTGCATGCCTGGCGCGAAGGACTGATGCGGTCCGACGCCGTTCCCAACGCCCACGCTCCGCAGCGCACGATGGCGCCGCGGCGCGAGTTGCGCATCGACGAAGTGGTCAGCGTCGCCTCGCTGCTGCAGCCCGAACCGCCGGACGCGTTCGCGCGCGCCCTGGCCGTGTCCGGCCGCCTGGGCGAGAGCATCCGCGACCACCTGCACGACGGTGCGCGCCGGCTCGGTCTCAACCCCGACCAGACCTGCTTCAGCGCCGAAGAAGACGACGCGATCGATCTGGTCGCGCTGCTGTTCGACTCGCTGTTCCGCAACCATGCCCTGCAGGACCGCGCGCGCCGTCTGTACGCGCGCCTGGTGCTGCCTTACGTCAAGGTCGCGCTGACCGACAACGAAGTGTTCGTGAAGCGCGAACACCCGGCGCGGCGCCTGCTCGACGCGATCACCGAGGCCTGCGAAGGCAACGACGGCGAGACCCCGCAGGACCGCGAACTGCTCGACCGCGCCACCGAGATTTCGCAGCGCGTGGTCGCCGACTACAACGAAGACGTGGCCGTGTTCGAAATGGCCCACGCCGAACTCGACGCGCTACTGTCGCAGCAGCGGCGCCGGGTCGAGCTGCAGGAGCAGCGCGCGGCCAAGGCCACCTACGGCCGCGAGCGTCTCGGCGCGGCGCGCAACCAGGCCGATCACGCCCTGCGCGAGCGCCTGGCCGAACCGCCGCTGACCCAGGCCGTGGCCGATTTCCTGGCCATGCCCTGGCGCCATCACCTGGTCCAGACCCTGCTGCGCGAAGGCGGCGAAGCGCGCCGCGACGAAGCGCTGTCGCTGGGCGATGCGCTGATCGAAGCCGATCGCCTGGCCGCCGAGCAGCGCGGCCGCGAACTGGCCGACCGCCTGATCGCCCTGCAGCCGCTGATCGTGCAGTGCCTGGCCAGCTCCGGCCTGGACGACAGCGCCGCCCAGCACGGCATGGCCGGTCTGGTGCGCGCGCTGGCGACGCCGGACTCGGCGCGCCGCACGCGCCCGGCCTCGCCGCTGCCCGCGGCCGAGGACGAAGCCATCGAGGAAACCCGTCGTTACCTGCCGCCGGGCAAGGACGTGGCCCAGCACGATCCGGTGCTGGCCGAGCGCATGCGCGGCCTGGATCCGGGCGACTGGCTGCGCCTGACCGACCTGCAGGGCGAGCAGATCGCCGCCAAGATCGCCTGGGTCAGTCCGCTGACCTCGCGCTACCTGCTGGTCAACCGCCGCGGCCTGCGCGTGTTCGCCGCGTCCGCCGAGGAACTGGCGATCCTGGCCGGCGAAGGGCGCTTGAGCATCGGCGCCGAGCGCAACGCGTTCGACGAAGCGATGCGCCAGGTCCGCCGCCATCTGGATCGCGCGGTCGGCCACCGCTAAGCGCCAGACCCGTTGCGCACCGAACCCGGCGCCCCGTCCCAGACGGGGCGTCTTCGTTTGCGTCCGCCGCGCGGCGCTTGCTCGCGCGCCGCCGCATTCCGCTACGATGCGGCGAGACACCATCACCGGGACCGGAGCGAAGCATGGCGGGCATCACCATAGGCGTTGCGAGCGAAACCGCGGCGGGCGAACGGCGCGTCGCGCTGACCCCGGAAACCTGCAAGAAGCTCGTCGCGCGCGGCGCGCGCGTGCGCGTGCAGCGCGGCGCCGGTCGTGCCGCCAGCTTCGGCGACGAGGCCTATGCGCAGGCCGGCGCCGAACTCGCCGACGATGCCGACGCCGCGCTCGCGCAGGCCGACGTGGTGCTGTGCGTGCAGCCGCCGGATGCGGCCGCGCTGGCGCGCCTGCGCGAGGGCGCGGTGCTGGTCGGCTCGCTCGCGCCGCAGGCCGACGCCGCGCGCGGCGAGGCGATCCAGGCGCGCGGGTTGGTGGCGTTTCCGCTGGAACGCCTGCCGCGCACCACGCGCGCGCAGGCCATGGACGTGCTCAGTTCGCAGGCCGGCATGGCCGGTTACAAGGCGGTGCTCATCGCCGCGCAACTGGCGCCGCGCTTCTTCCCGATGCTGACCACCGCGGCCGGCACCATCCGCCCGTCCAAGGTGCTGATCGTCGGCGCCGGCGTCGCGGGTTTGCAGGCCGTCGCCACCGCCAAGCGCCTGGGCGCGCAGGTCGAGGGCTTCGACGTGCGCCCGGAAACGCGCGAGCAGATCGAATCGCTGGGCGGCAAGTTCCTCGACCTGGGCGTGAGCGCCGCGGGCGAGGGCGGCTACGCGCGCCAGCTCACCGACGAGGAGCGCGCCGAGCAGCAGCGCCGCCTCGGCGAGCATCTGAAGAACATCGACGTCATCGTCTGCACCGCGGCCGTGCCCGGCCGTCCGGCGCCGAAGATCGTCAGCGCGGCGATGATCGCCGGCATGAAGCCCGGCAGCGTGCTGGTCGACCTGGCCGCCGAGACCGGCGGCAACTGCGAGCTGACCCGCCCTGGCGAAACGGTCGACGTCGACGGCGTGACCATCGCCGGCCCGCTCAACCTGGCCAGCAGCGGCGCGGTCCACGCCAGCGAGATGTACGCGCGCAACGTGTTCAACTTCGTCAGCCTGTTCGTCGACAACGGCGAGCTCAAGTTCGACTGGAACGACGAGCTGCTGGCCAAGACGGTGTGGCCGGAGCGCGCGGCGGTATGAGTTCCGCCGCGACGGATCCGGTCGCGTTGGAGGTTCGATTCCGCTACAGCTTCTGGGACCGGGTCCGCTGCGGCCTGGTGATGGCGTTCCAGACGCCCTGGAGCGCCCTGGTTTTCCTGGCGGTTCCGCTGGCTGGATTGGGGCAGCTATGGCTCCATGAGTACCGGGGCCTGCCGATCGATGCGCCATTCGTGGCCGTGATCGCCGCTGCGGTGTGCTTTCCGGTGTTGGTACAGGTCATCTCCGCGATCGCGGTGCATTGCTTCGGCGCGCACAAGCGGCGGACCTACCAATACGACTTCGGCGACTTCGGGTTGCGCGCCCACAGCGACACCGAGGAATGGACGCAATCGTGGAAGGCGATCACCCTGGTGAAGCGTCAGGGCGGGTTCTTGCTGCTGTTTTTCTCGAGCCGCTGCGCGCATTGCCTGCCCGCTCGGCAATTGCAGCAGCACAATGCGTTGCAGCCAATCCTGTCGCTGGCGCGCGCGCACGGCGTTAACGTTCGGGGCGCTTGATCGCGCGCAGCGGCGAGTCGCTGTTCAGCACTTGCCTGCGCACGCTTAACCTGCGGCCAGGCATCCTGCCGGCGTCCTCTAGCGGAGCTCTGGCGATGGACGATGACCTCGACACGATGAGCATCGAGCGACTGCGCGAGGAAGCCCGCCGCCTGCGCGCCGGCATCCGCGCGCACCGCGACAGCAGTCTGCACGCCTTGTGCTGGCACCATCCGCAGTTGTGGGATCTGCTGCCGGAACGCATCGCGCCGGATATCGCGGTGCCGGAATGGCCGGCCTTCCTGCGTGGCTGCGTGCGCTATCGGGAGTCGCTGGACCGGCAGCGGCCGGATGCGCCGCGGGTGGATATCGAGGCGGAGTGAGCGTGCGCAGAAGCGCTAGGGCTTTCGCCTCCCCCTTTGAAAAGGGTGATTGAGGGGGATTTGCTTTTAGCGCCAGTGGAGCAAGAGCAAATCCCCCCTAGCCCCCCCTTTTCAAAGGGGGGACTGATTGCAGGGGGCGAACAGGCGGGGCGAAAGGGCGGAAGCGAAGGCCGCTCGCGTGCGTTCAACGCTCCGGTCGCGGCGCGTCCTTCGGGCCGCGGCGGTCGCGGTCGTCGCGCTTGGGTGTGTTGTTCTGCATCCACTCGCGGCGTTGCTCCGGCGTCATCGCGCGCCAGCGTTCGCGCAGGGCCTGGCGCTCGGCGTCGCTGAGGTTGCGCATGCGGCCGAACAGGGCGCGGGCTTCCTCGCGCTGCTCGGGGCTCATGCCCTCCCAGCGGCGCATGCCGTGGCGTGCGCGCTTGCGTTCGTCCGGGCTCATCTGCTGCCAGCGGCGGGCGTGATCGAGCATGCGCTGGCGCTCGCCGGGTTCGGCGTTCCAACGGTCGCGCACCGGCGCGATCAACTGTTCGCGCTGCTGCGGGCTGAGCTGCTCCCAGGCCGGCGGCGGCGGGCCGTTGGCCGCGGGCGCCTGCGGACCGCCGGCGAACGCGGGGGCCGCGGCCAACAGGGTCAGGCCGAGCAGGGCGGCCAGGGCGGGGCGGAACGAAAGGCGGAACATGCGGCTTACTCCGTTGCGGGCAGGTCGTCGGCGGACGCCAGCCACAGGTAGAAATCGGGATTCTCGTCCAGGGACGCCAATGCCGTGCCGCTGTCGTAGGCGGCGGCCTCGGGCGCGGGCAGCATGGCGGCCATGGTGGGCGCCGCCGACGGCGGGGCGGCGGCCGGCGGCGCGCGCTGCAACTGCACGCCGATCGCCAGCGCGAACACCGCCGCGCAGCCGCTGGCCAGCACCCAGCCCAGGCCACGGCGCGGCGCGCGCGCCTGTTCGCCGGCGGCGTGCCGGGCGATGCGCAGGCGCGCGCGGGTGGACGGGGAGACGGCGTCCAGCGCCTGCGTGTGCAGCGCGCGCGCGGCGGCGTCGAAGCGGCGCTCGTCCTCGCTCATGTCCGGGTCGGCGCCGTAGCGCGGGTCGTTGGGGTTCATCGCCAGTCCTCCAGTTGTCGCTGCAGCGCCTCGCGCGCGCGCGACAGATGCGTCTTTACCGCGCCTTCGCTGCAGCCCATCGCCCGCGCGGTCGTGGCGACGTCGAGTTCTTCCAGTACGCGCAGGCTGAACGCCTCGCGCTGCCGGCGCGGCAGGGTGCCCAGCGCGTCGGCGAGTTTTGCGTAGGCCTCGCGGCCGTCGTGGGCGCGCGCCGGGTCGGGACCGTCGTCGGCCCAGTCCAGCGGCGTTTCGTCCTCGCGCGCGGCCGGCATCAGCCAGCGCAGCCGGAACGTGCGCCGGCGCTGCAGGTCGACGATGCGGCTGCGCAGGATGCTCCAGAACAGCGGTGTCCACTCCGCGGCCGGCCGCTCGCGGTAGCCCAGCATCTTCACCATCGCGTCCTGCACCGCGTCCAGCGCGTCGTCGCGCTGGCGCAGGCCGAGTTCGGCGAAACGGAACGCGCGCGTGCCGATGCCGGCGAGGAATTCCTCCAGCGTCGCGGGGCTGCGCTCGGTCGCGTCGCTGACGGACGCGACCAGAGCCAGATCGTCGGCTTCGGCGGACACGATGTGCAGCATACGGGTCAAGGCTTAATGCCGGCGGTCCCAGCGGCGGTCGTAGCGCTCCCCGCGGCGTTCCCAGCGCGCTTGCGCCAGGTCGCCACGACGGTCCAGGCGCGCCTCGACGCGCTCGCCGTGGCGGTCGACGCGGGCGGCGGCGCGCGCGTGGCCGTGCGCGGCCAGGGCGTCCGCGCGACGGTCGCTGCGGGCTTCGATGCGGTCGCCGCGGTGGTCCAGGCGGCGGTCGATGCGCTCACCGTGGCGCTCCATGCGGTGCTCGACCCGGTCGCCGTGGTCGCGGGCCATGGCGTTGCCGGCCAGGCCCAGGCCGGCGACCAGACAGGCCAGGACGGCCAGATAGGGTGCGGTTTTCATGTGGCTCTCCTCGTCATCGGTACGTTCGAACCCCTGTTGAGGAGGCAAACGCCCGGCCGCCGTCACGGTTGACAGCGCTGGCGCCCGGTTCATGGAACGTTATGATGCCCAGGACATCGCATGGGGAAGGCAAAGATGGGCGACGGGTTCGTGGCGCTGTACATCTTCATGCTGGCGGCGATCGCCGGCCACGTGATCATCTCGCGGGTGCCGGTGATCCTGCACACACCGCTGATGTCCGGCTCCAACTTCATCCACGGCATCGTCCTGATCGGCGCGATGGTGGTGCTGGGGCATGCCGACACCACCCTGGAAAAAGCCATCGGCTTCGTCGCGGTGCTGCTGGGCGCGGGCAACGCGGCCGGCGGCTACGTGGTCACCGAGCGCATGCTGGAGATGTTCAAGGCCAGCAAGAAGCCCGACGGCAAGTCCGGAGGCGCGGCATGAGCGCGCAGGTGCTGCTGGCGTCGGCCAGCTACTTCGTCGCCGCCACCTTGTTCCTGCTCGGCCTGCAGCGCATGGCCTCGCCGGTGACCGCGCGCAGCGGCATCCGCTGGGCCGGCATGGGCATGGTCATCGCCACCGCGGCCACCTTCCTGCTGCCGGACCTGCACAACCTGGTGTTGATCGTGCTGGCGCTGGCGATCGGCACCGGCCTGGCCTGGATCTCGGGCAAGAAGGTCGCGATCACCGACATGCCGCAGATGGTCGCGCTGTACAACGGCATGGGCGGCGGTTCGGCGGCGGCGATCGGCGCGGTCGAGCTGCTGCGCTTCGCCAGCCTGCTGACCAGCGACCCGCTGATGGCGCAGCTGCGCTCCGGCCACGTCGACATGCAGCAACCGACCGTGACGGTGGTGCTGGCGGTGATCGGCGCGGCGATCGGCGCGGTGTCGCTGTCGGGTTCGATCATCGCCTGGGCCAAGCTCGACGGGCGCCTGGACCGGCGCGTGGTGTTCCCCGGCCAGCAGATCTTCAACGCCGCGGTGGCGCTGGCGCTGGTGGCGCTGGGCGCGGTCGTGGTGCTGACCTTGAACGTGCCGGCGATCATCGCCTTCTTCGTCGTCGCCCTGGCGCTGGGCGTGCTGATGACGCTGCCGATCGGCGGCGCCGACATGCCGGTGGTGATTTCGCTGTACAACGCCCTGACCGGTCTGGCGGTGGCGTTCGAAGGCTATGTGCTGGGCAACGAGGCCTTGATCATCGCCGGCACCATGGTCGGTGCGGCCGGCATGCTGCTGACGCGCCTGATGGCCAAGGCCATGAACCGGCCGATCACCGGCGTGCTGTTCTCCAACTTCGGCGGCGGCGGTCAGGCGCAGGAAATCAGCGGCAGCCAGAAGCCGATCGAGGCCGGCGACGTGGCCGCGATGATGGCGTTCGCCGAGCGCGTGGTGATCGTGCCCGGCTACGGTCTGGCGGTGGCGCAGGCGCAGCACAAGATCTGGGAACTGACCCAGAAGCTGACCGAGCGCGGGGTCAAGGTGAAGTTCGCGATCCATCCGGTCGCCGGGCGCATGCCGGGCCACATGAATGTGCTGCTGGCCGAGGCCGGCGTGCCCTACGACATGATCGTCGACATGGACGACATCAACCCCGAGTTTCCGAACACCGACGTGTCGCTGGTGATCGGCGCCAACGACGTGGTCAATCCGGTCGCCAAGACCGATCCGGCCTCGCCGATCTACGGCATGCCGATCCTGGACGTGGTCAATTCCAAAAACACGGTCGTGATCAAGCGCGGCAAGGGCACCGGTTTTGCCGGCATCGAAAACGCGCTGTTCTACGCCGACAACACCCGCATGCTGTTCGGCGACGGCGCCGAGATGGCCAGCGCGCTGGTGTCGGAATTGAAGGCGTTGGACGGCGGGCACTGATCCCGTCCGGTCCTAGCGAACGGATGGCCGCCGCGTGGCGGATGCGCGCGAGATCGTGCTCACCCCATTCGGCCAGCGTTTGTCGCTGGCCGACGTGCGGCGCATCGCTTACCCGGTGGCCCAGCACATCGGCGCGCGCATCGTCGAGATGATCGGGCCCGGGGTCACGCCGAACTTTCATGGCGTGATGCTGGACGAGCCCTTGCGTTGGGGCGAGACGCAACGGGTCTATCTGCTGCATTCCGACGACTACGACGCATGGGCCGTGGTGGCGCCGGCGGACCCTCGATGCGAGCCGGAAGACGGCTGGTTCCACCTGCATTACCCGCGGTTTCTCGATCATGAGGGCATCGCGGCGGCGATGGCGGATTTCCACGGCATCGCGCTGTGGTCCTCCTACGAGTTGTCGATGGCCGTGCCGCCAGACTTTCCCCAGCGGGCGCCCAACGATCTGGCGCACTGGCAGCCGCCGCGACTGGGCGATGCGCTGTTCAATTGGTGGGATTGAGCTAGCGGCGCGAGGACGCGCTCGCCGTGCGGGTCCAGCCGCCGCTCAGTTGCCGCCGCGTATCCGCAGCGTCAGGCCCTTGAGGAAGTTGCGCAGCAGCTGATCGCCGCAGGCGCGGTAGTTCTTGTGGTCGGGTTGGCGAAACAGCGCGCTCAGCTCCGGCTTGGACACCGGAAAGCCGGCGTCGGCGAAGGCCTGGTGCATGTCCACGTCCTTGAGCTCGAACGCGACGCGCAGCTTTTTCAGCACCAGATTGTTGCTGACCCGCTTCTCGAACGGGCGCGGCGGCAGGCTCTCGTCGCGACCGCGATAGTGATAGACCAGCCCGTCGAGGAAACGCGCGAGCACCGCGTCGTTGCATTCGGCGTAGCCCTCGTCCTCGTCCTTCTTCAGGTAGGCCTGGACCTGCGCCTTGTCCAGCGCATAGCCGGGGTCGGCCAGCTGCACCAGTTCCACGACCTTGTTGTCGCTGAGATCGAGCATGTAGCGGATGCTGCGCAATACGTCGTTGGTGATCATGGTCGGTCCTGCCGAAGCCGGGCCGGTCTGGCCGGCGCCGCGAAGCAGCGATTTTCGCACTTCGCACGGGATCGGGCGCGTCCGTATCGGGCGGCAGCACGGCGGGCGCGGAATCGGCGCCGAACAGGGGGCGAGAGACGGCAGCCCTCCCTGGCCGCCGTGGGGAAGGCCGGGCGCGGGCCTAGCCCTGCAGCTCGCTGAAAACGTAGCCCTGGTCCTTGCGGGCCGCGTGGCAGGCCGCGCAGCCGCCGCGCTGCGCCTGGCTCAGGCGGTCGCTGCGCTGGCCGGCGGCGAACTCGGCGTAGCCCCAACCGCCGGTGGCGGCGTAGCGGCGCGCGTCCTTGACCATCACGTCGACATGGCGGCGCGGGCCCTGGTCGATGCTGCCGTCGGCGGTGAGGCGGGTTTCGAACAGGTCGTAGGCCAGCACCGAACCGTCGGCGAACTCGCCCTTGCCGTAGCCGGCCAGCGCGGTCTGGTTGGCGTAGATGTGGTGCAGGCCGCCGTAGCTGGCGAAGGCGGGGTGGCCGGCCGGGATCAGGCCGCTCTTGATGTGGGTCCAGCGCGTATAGCCCTGCGGGAAGGCGATCGCTTGCGGCGTCGTCGGATCGGCGGCCGCGGGCTCGGGCTCGGGCTCGGGCGCGGCGTGGCTGGAGCGCATCGCCAGCACGGAGGCGAGCGCGCCCAGGCAGGCTAGCGCGGCCGTGAGGGCAATGCGATGGGTTTCAGCGCGCATCGGCGGCGACCCCATGGCCGTGCACTCGATCGCCGCCGGTGAAGCCGCGGCGCAGGATCAGTGCGATCGGCAGGCCGACCAGCACCGCGTGGGCGACGATGCTGCAGACGATCCACAGCGTGTTGGCCGCGCCGCCGCCCGGCGCCGCCGACAGCGGCACCACCACGTAGGTCATCAGCACGTACAGCAACAGGCCGTACAGCAGGCCGTAGCGCACCGGCCGCGCGATCAGCGCCTGCCAGCGGCGCGCGACCAGGGCGTAGGCCGCGGCCATGAGCGTGGCGATCAGGTAATGCAGGAACAATCCCAGCGCGGCCGTGCCGTTGCCGCCCGCGAACGCATCCTTGCCCAGCAGGCCGGCCGCGATGCTCTGGCCGATGCGTTGCGCGGGCACGCCCTTGAGCCCCCAGAAGCTGGTCGCGTAAACGATGTCCAGGCTGCCGGCGACCACGCCGGCGGCGAGGACGTACCACAACAGGGTGCGCGGGGAGGGCAGAGCGAAGCGGGGCATGCGGTGGTCCTCGTCGTTACGGCGGTGGCGGTGTGTGAACGGGCGACGGCGTGGCGGATCAGGCGGCCTGCGACTGCGCGCATTCCATCCGCCGCGCTTCGGTCGCGGTCAGGCCGAAGGAATGCTTGAAGGCGCGGCAGAACGCGCTCTGGCTTTCGAAGCCCAGCGCCTCGGTGATCTCGCACACCGGCATGCGGGTCTCGCGGACCATGCGCCAGGCGCGGTCGGAGCGCAGGCGCGCGGCGTACTCGGTCGGGGTCTCGTCGAACACGTCGCGGTAGATGCGGATCAGGTGGCAGGGCGAGTAGCTCGCGCTGCGCGCCAGCCGCGCCAGGTCCAGGCGCGCGTCGGGATGGCGGCGGATCAGGTGCTGCACGCGCAACAGACGCAGCAGGGTCTGCTGGCGGCGGCGCAGGGTGCGGCCGCTGCAGCGCTGCAGGCGCTGGTGCAGATCGCGCTGCTGGTCGAGCAGGGCCGCGCACAGGGCTTCCAGCAGCGGTTCGATGTCGTCCTCGACGTCGCGCGTGCGGCGCGCCAGGCGCACGGTCAGGCGGCGCAGGTCGCGACCGGCGACGCCTTCCCACGGAAACAGATCGGCGCCGCCGTCGCCGACCCGCTCGTCGCCGGCCGGGCCGCGCAGATAGCGCGCCCACGCCGCCTGCGGGCCGACCAGGGCCAGCCAGCCGCAGGCCTGGCGCGCGCTGCAGCGCAGCGGGCCTTCGCGCCAGATCTGGGCGTGGCCGGCTTCGATTTCCCAACTGCTGTCCTGGCCTTCGCAGCGCAGGCGGCCCGACAGCGGCAGGCAGAACGAGATCCATTGCGCGGGCAGCTCCAGCTGGGCGCCGCGCGCGCAGGCGCGGACCAGGTGCAGCTCGTCGCTGCCGTGGGCGCTGAGGTCGAGGTTCTCGGCGAAGCGTAGGGGGTGGTAGCGCAGGTTCACGGCGACTCTCGCGATTCGATGGCGCGTCCGGCGCCGTTGTGTCCACCCTACCCAGCGTCGCGCGTGGGCTGGAGGACCAATTGTTTCGAATGCGATGGAGCCAATCGGGCCCGCGGCGGGTCCGAAAAAGAGCCCGGGAAGATCCCGGGCATGCCTGCGGACGGTGGGTGCGCTGTGCCGTGGTTTCCTGCGTGCCGGACTAGCGTCGACCTTGCTTCGGAGAGAGAGATGGAGCACCGCTGACGGCGCACATCGTCGCGCCGGCGCGGCGCCCGCAATGTTCCGCCGACGCCCGCCCGGATCGTCGCGGGCCGTCGTTCGGCTGTGCCGAACGCGCGAAAAAAAAGCGGCCCCTCGCGGGGCCGCCGGTGTTGCGTCGAATCGCGTGTCGATCAGAACTTCTGCGTGTAGCGCAGGTAGTAGAAGCGTCCCGGCACTTCGTAGGCCGGATCGAAACTGTTGGCGAACGCCTGTGCCGAGAACGGCGGGTTCTTGTCGAAGATGTTGTTGATGCCCAGGGTGACCTTGGCGTTCCAGGGCGTGTTCCAGTACACGCTGGCATCGTGGTAGGTGGTCGCGCCGATCTTGTTTTCGGCCTCGGCCACCGACTGGAACGAATCGCCGCCGGCGGTGCCGTCCCAGACGCCGTTGTTGTTGAGATCGACCGGAATGGCGATCACGCGGTCGGGGTCGCTGCACAGTTCGGGGAAGTCGTTGTCGACCAGCACCTGGCAACGCTCGTCCTGGTGCGAGAAGTAGCGCAGGTTCCAGGTCGCGCCGAAGTCGCCCTTCTCCCAGCGCATCATCAGGTTGGAACGGATGCGCCAGCCGTTGCTGCCGGTGATGTATTCGCCCGGTTCGTTGGCGGCCTCGTCGATCGGCCAGTCCTCGATGCGCTGGCCGATGCGCGGCACGCCCTCCAGGCGCTCGCCGAACACGCCATCGTCGTCGAAATCGACTTCGGCCTTGGCCACGTAGGTCGAATCCCAGTTGAAGCTGAAACGGCCCCAGCGGGTTTCCGGCAGCTTGTAGTTGACGGTCAGGTCGAAGCCTTCCGTGCGCAGACCGCCGATGTTGACCGGCTGCGACAGCAGGTTGGAGATCGCGCCGCCGGGCGCGCGCGTGTAGTTGCAGAAGCGCTGCACGTTGCCGACCACGCATTCGTCGAGAATGAACTGGCCGGTCGGCGCGACCAGGGCGTTGTCGATGTCGATCTTCCACCAGTCCAGGGTGACGTCGAAGCCCTCCAGCCAGCTCGGGCTGTAGACCAGGCCCAAGGTGGTGGATTCGCTGCTTTCCGGTTCCAGGTTGGGGTTGCCGCTGACGTTGATGCGGATCTGCGGATTGCCCTGGTCGTAGCCGCCGTTGGGCACGCCCTGGCCGATGCAGCGCGCCTGCGCGGCGGCCGACAGGCTGGGGAAGCGCGACACGTCGCAGGGGTCGGTGATGGTCGGGAAGGCGTCGGCGACGCCGGCGAACAGTTCGACGATGGCCGGGGCGCGGAAGCCTTCGGACCAGTTGCCGCGGATCATCAGCTCGTCGAACGGCTTCCAGCGGAAACCGAACTTGCTGTTGAGCGTGTCGCCGACGTTGCTGTAGTCCGAGTAACGCGTGGCGATGGAGAAATCCAGCAGCTTGGCGAACGGCAGGTCGGCCAGCACCGGCACCGCCAGTTCCAGGTAGGCCTCGTCCAGCGAATAGCCGCCGGAGATCGGCGCGGCCGCGTTGCCCGTGGTGTTGCCCGAGGCGATCAGGGCGTCGGGCTGGAAGTAGCCGCTCTCGGCGCGGTGCTCCAGGCCGAACGAGAACGCCAGCGGGCCGCCCGGCAGTTCGAACAGGTCGCCGCCGATGTTGGCGTAGTAGGTCTTCTGCTTGAAGCCGACCGAGTCGTGGGCGACGAAGCTGGAATAGGCCAGCATCTCCGGCGTGATCGAGCCGGCCGCGCCGAGCAGGTTCAGCGGTACGCAGCCCAGGATGATCGAGGTCGGATCGCCGGGATTGCTGACGCAGATCGGCCGACCGGTGGTGGCGCGGCCGGCGACCGTGTCGATCATCGACGGGCCCAGCGCGTTGCGCAGCGCCAGCAGATTGAACAGGCCGTCGGTGACGGTGTTCTGCTTGTTCTCGCCGTAGAAGTAGCCGGCTTCCCAGTCGTAGGGCTTGTCGGCGAATTCCAGCGTGCCTTCGAAGCCGAGGTTGGCGGCGAAGGTGTCGATGTCCTGGCGGAACGAACGCCCGCCGGTTTCCACCGCACGGCGCTGGATGCGCGAGACGGTGGCGCCGAACGGGTTGTACATGCTGTCCGGGCTGATGGTCACGGTGCGCGGCTGCAGGCCCGCGCCCGGGCCGCTGCCCAGCACGATCGGCATCGCCGCCAGCAGCTGTTCGGAGCGGCGGTTGTTGTAGGTCAGGGTGGTGCGGAAGCGCAGGTTCTCGCTGATGTCCACGGAGCCGGCGGCGAACAGCGAGCGCCGTTCCTGCGGCGTCAGCAGGTAGTTGTCGGGAGCGAAGTTGTAGACGTCGGCCCCGGTGCGGTTGCGCCAGTTGGCGCCGGACTGGCCGTCGTTGTAGGTGAACTGGCCGGTGCTGCCGTCCGGGCGCGTCTCGGCCACCGAGCAGGTGCCGAAGATCGGATCGAAGCTGCCGTTGCACAGCGCGAAGCGGCCGTTGGGCACGGTCGAGCTGCCGAAGAAATTGCCGGTGCCGGCGACCGGTTCCTTGGAGATCTTGCGGTCGCCGGCCAGCACCGGCTCTTCCTTGACGTAGGCGATGCCGAACATCGCCGTCCAGCGGTCGGAGGCGGCGCCGACGGTGAAGTCGAAGGCCTCGCGGAAGCCGTCGCCGTCGTCGTAGGTGCCGACGTAGGCGTTGGCCTCGGCGCCTTCGTAGTTCTGGCGCAGGATCACGTTGACCACGCCGGCGATGGCGTCGGAGCCGTAGATGGTGGACGCGCCGTCCTTGAGGACCTCGATGCGCTCGACCGCGGCGGTGGGGATGGTGTTCAGATCGACCACGCCGCCCAGGCCGGCGCCGCCGACCCAGCGCTTGCCGTTGACCAGCACCAGGGTGCGGTTGGCGCCCAGGTTGCGCAGGTTGACCTGGGTCTGGCCGTCGCCGCCGTTGTTGACGGTGCTGTTCAGCGCCGAACCGTTGGCGGTGATGTTCTGGATCACGTCGCCGACCGAGGTCAGGCCCTGCGAGCTGATCTCGTCGCGGCTGAGCGAGAAGATCGGCTGCGAAGTTTCGATGTCGGTGCGCTTGATGCGCGAACCGGTCACCTCGATGCGATCGAGCGTGGTCGCCTGGGCTTCTTCGGCGGCCTGGGCCTGCGCCGCGAGCGGCAACGCGGCGGTGGAGACCGCGGCGGTGGCGAACAAGGCTCGTCGGATGGCGTGACTGAGGGTGTGCGAGGGCATTGCGTAACTCCGCTGAGTAAAGGCCATGCGTTGGCCGGCTCAGTGAAATTACGAATCCTTAACGATCCGCGTTGCGCGGCCCGCGACTGAAAAGCTATGCCGGACTGATGCGGTAACTGCGCGGATGTGGCGATTTGTGTTGACGCTCCCATTGGTCATGTTGTGCCGGCCTCGCTCCGCCCGATAAATTGAACGGCGGGCGCGGCGTTTGCGCCCGCGGATCCGGCGCCCGTCGGCGCGGACCTCATCGGAGCGGTGATGCATCTGGAGCTAGACGGGCGCGGCCCGCTGCAGACCCAACTGGTGCGCGCGCTCAAAGACGCGGTGCTGTCGGGACGGGTCGCGCAGGGCGTGCGCTTTCCGCCGACGCGCGCGCTGGCGCAGCAGCTGGGCGTGTCGCGCAACACCGTGCTGGCCGCCTACGAGCAGTTGCGCGCCGAGGGCTTCATGCAGGGCCGGATCGGTTCGGGCAGCTACGTCGCCACGCCGATCACGCCGGCCAAGCCGTCGCCGCGCGCGGCCGAGCCCGGCGAGCCGCAGACCGACTACGTGCGCCGCTTGCGCGCCTGCCACGATCATGCGCGCATGCCCGGCCGCCGCATCGAGGGCGCGCGCTACAGCTTCCAGTACGGCGTGCCCTTCACCAATCCTTTGCTGACCTCGGCCTGGTCGCGCGCGCTCGCGCACTCGGCGCTGTACACGCCGCCGACCTATCCCACCGCGCACGGCAATCCGGCGCTGCGCGCGGCCGCCAGCGAGTACGTCGCGCACCGGCGCGGCGTGATCTGCTCGCCCGAGGACGTGATCATCGTCGCCGGCACCCAGCAGGCGATCAGCCTGACCGCGCGCGTGCTGCTGGACCCGGGCGATACCGCGGTGATCGAGGAGCCGCAATACTTCGCCTCGCGCGAGGCGCTGTACACGCATGGCGCGACGCTGGCGCCGGTCGCGATCGACCGCGAAGGGCTGCGCACCGACGACCTGCCGACGGTGCCGCCGCGGCTGATCTGCGTGACGCCCTCGCACCAGTTCCCGACCGGCGCGCTGATGTCGTTGCCGCGCCGTCTGGCCTTGCTGGATTACGCCGACCGCCACGACTGCTGGATCTTCGAGGACGACTACGACGGCGAGTTCCGTTACGACGCCCAGCCGCACGCGGCGTTGCGCTCGCTGGACGAGTCCGGACGCGTGGTTTACGTGGGCAGTTTCTCCAAGGTGCTGTTCCCGTCTTTGCGCCTGGGCTACATCGTGGTGCCGCCCAGCCTGCGCGACGATTTCATCGCGGCCAAATGGGTGGACGATTTCGGCTCGCCGGGCATCGAGCAGGCGGCGCTGGCGCAGTTCATGGCCGACGGCAGTTTCGAGCGCCACCTGCGCCGCACCGGCAAGACCCTCAAGCAGCGTCGTGAGGCGCTGCTGGAAGGGCTGCGCAAGCACTGCGGCGAGCACATCGAGATCGAGGACTCGCACGCCGGCATGCACTTGCTGGTGTGGCTGCGCGGCCGCGACGCGGCCCAGGGCGAGGCGCTGATCGCGCACGCGGCCACGCGCGCGCTGGGGCTGTACTCGATCGCGCCGTATTACCTGCACGCGCCCGACCGCGCCGGTCTGCTGATGGGCTTCGGAGCGATGTCGGTGGCGGAGATCGGCGAGGCGGCGAAGCTGTTCGGGGAGTGCTTGCGCGAGACGGCGCCGGGTTGAGCGGGGCGGCGCGCAAGCCTGACAGCTAAAGAGCAAATCCCCCTCAATCCCTCTTTTCCAAAGGGGGAGGTACGTAGAAGCTAGCGCGAGGCGAACGCCGCGACGACCAGACCGGCGGCCAGGCACAACCAGTCGAACGGGCCGTTGGCGAGCTGGGTCAGCAGCCAGGCATGGTGGACGCCGAGCTTGCCCAGCGAGTCGATCAGGCCCACGCCCAGCGAGAGGCCGATCTGGCTGGAGGCGATGCTCCAGCTGTACAGCACGATGATCAGCGCGGTGCCCAGCACGCCCAGCGCGGCGCGGCGCAGGCCGCGCGGCCAGCCGCCCAGGCGCAGCATCCAGGCCAGGTCGATCGCGCCGATCACCGCCATCCAGCTGTTCTGGCGGCCGCTGTAGAGGCTCAGCAGCAGCCAGATCGCGGCGAAGCCCAGCGTGCCCAGCAGCAGCAGCGACCACGACAGGGTCCACGACATCGCCGATTTGGGCGGCGCGGCGGCGGGCGGGGCGGCAAGGCTCATCGAAGGCTCGGCAGACGGGGGAATCCAGCCGCACAGCATAGCCGGCCGGACCGCCGCGGGCAGTGCCGGAGGTGGGGCGCCGACCCGGGCCGAACCCTTTGGCCACGCCGCGGCGACGCTGCGATCCACGCCCGGGGCGGGGCGGTGGCCGGCGCCCTGTTAAACTGCGCGCCTTGTGCCGGAGCGCGGCACCCCAATCTTTCCGGCATGTATTCCCGCAGCAGCGAACCCGTCCGTTTCGAGCGCGATTGCGCCGTCGTCCTCGTGCCGCAGGGCGAGCAGGTGACCCTGCCTGCCGGCAGCGTCGGTTACATCACCCAGGCCCTGGGCGGCAGCTACACGGTGTTCGTCGAAGGCAACCTGTTCCGGATCTCGGGCAAGGACGCCGACGCCATCGGCAAGGAACCGCCCGAGCCGCTGGAACTGCCTGAAGGCGCCGACGACGAGGCGGTCGAACAACTGGTGTGGAAGCAGCTGCGCACCTGTTTCGATCCGGAAATCCCGATCAACGTGGTCGACCTGGGGCTGGTCTACGAAGCCCAGGTCAAGCCGCGCGACGACGGCCAGCGCACGGTGGAAGTGCGCATGACCCTGACCGCGCCGGCCTGCGGCATGGGCGACATCCTGGTCGACGACGTGCGCAGCAAGCTGGAAATGATCCCGACCGTGGCCGAGGCCGACGTCGAGCTGGTGTTCGACCCGCCGTGGGGCCGGCACATGATGTCGGAGGCCGCGCGCCTGGAAACCGGCATGTTCTGAGCCGCGCCGCGGCCGGCCGAAACCTGTTCGCACCGACCCACCCCGGCCCCGGCCGGGGTGTCGTGTTTTGGCGCTTGCTCGGTGCCCAGGCGGTCGCATCACGGCATCGCCAATGTGCGTTTGCAGCAATAAATTTCTACAGAAACCAACCGCTGTCTATTTTTGAAAATGTGACCTGGGGCGCGCTTTTCATTGGGATGAAGCGTTTTCAGGCGCTGCGCCCGCCCACGTCCGCTGCCTAAGGTGTGCCCCAAGTCGGGACGGCGCCGCTCCGACCGCCACGCCGCCAAGCGGTGCCGCGCAGCACGGACTGCTCGCGCACTACCGCCGCCGCGGTCCACGCGTTCCACCCCTCGGGAGTCAGACATGATGTCCGCTTCGTCCAAGCACCTCCGCCTCAGCGCCCTCGCCCTCGCCGTCGCCTTGACCGCCGCTGCCGCTCCGGCCTTCGCCGGCAAGGCCCACATCGCCGGCCTGCGTTCGGGCGAGACCTACAACGCCTTCATCGTCAAGTACAAGACCGGCAGCGCGCCGCGCGCCAGCGCCACGTCCATGACGGCTTCGCTCGATCGCCTGGGCGCGCAGCCGGCGTTCAAGCTCAACGGCAAGGCCCTGCGCCTGAGCCACAAGCGTAAGACCCTGTTCGGCGCCGACGTGGTCATCGCCGACCGCGGGCTGGACAGCGCGCAGGCCAAGCAGCTGCTGCTGGACATGGCCGCCGACCGCGACGTGGAGTGGGTGCAGCCCGACTACATGGTGCGCGCGCTGGCCACGCCCAACGACACGCGCTTCAACGAGCAGTGGCACTACGCCGACAGCGCGGTGGGCATCAATGCGCCGACCGCATGGAATACCAGCACCGGCAGCGGCGTGGTGGTGGCGGTGATCGACAGCGGCATCCTGGCCCACACCGACCTGGACGCCAACATCCTGCCGGGCTACGACTTCATCAGCTCGACCGCGCCCTTCAGCGACTTCCAGTGCCTGATCTCCGGCCTGAGCGCGAAGTGCGGCGGCTCCAACGACGGCGACGGCCGCGACAACAACGCCACCGACTCGTCCAACATCAAGCACGGCACCCACGTGGCCGGCACCATCGGCGCGGTCACCAACAACAGCGCCGGCGTGGCCGGCGTGGCCTACGGCGCCAAGATCGTGCCGGTGCGTGCGCTGGGCAATCAGGGCGTGGGCGTGACCTCGGACATCGCCGACGCCATCGTCTGGGCGTCGGGCGGCACCGTCGCCGGCGTTCCGGCCAACGCCAACCCGGCCGAAGTGATCAACATGTCGCTGGGCGGCGACCAGGCCTGCAGCGCGACGCCGGCCTACCAGACCGCCATCGACACCGCCAACGCCAATGGCTCGATCGTGGTGGTGGCCGCGGGCAACAGCAACATCGACGTCAGCGGCGCCACCCCGGCCAGCTGCAACGGCGTGGTCAGCGTGGCCGCCAGCGACCAGGGCGGCAAGCGCGCGTGGTATTCGACCTACGGCGCCGTCAGCATCACCGCACCGGGCGGCGAAACCTGCTCGCCGGCCACCGAGTTCCTGGCCCTGGGGGAATCCACCGCGGGCAAGTGCACCCAGAACCACGCCGCCAAGGGCGTGCTGTCGACCTACTCGGGCAACGGCTACGAGTTCAACCAGGGCACTTCGATGGCCACCCCGCACGTGGCCGGCGTGGTCGCGCTGATCCAGGCGGTGGGCACGCCGAAGACGCTGGCGCAGGTGAAGCAGATCCTGAGCGATACCGCGCGTCCGATCGCGGCGGCCAACTGCCCCGGCGGCTGCGGCCCCGGCCTGATCGATGCGGCGGCCGCGGTGGCCGCGGCGGGCGGCGGCACGCCGGGCAACAACGCGCCGGTGGCGAACTTCAGCTCCTCGGCCAGCGGCCTGACGGTGAGCTTCACCGACAGTTCCAGCGACAGCGACGGCAGCATCGCCTCGCGCAGCTGGAACTTCGGCGACGGCACCACGTCCACGGCGACCAGCCCCAGCAAGACCTACAGCGCGGCGGGCACCTACACCGTCACGTTGACGGTCACCGACGACGACGGCGCGACGAACACCAAGACCGCTTCGGTCACGGTGAGCTCGCCCAGCACGGTGCAGACCTACAGCAGCACCACCGACGTCAACATCCCGGACAACAACGCCACCGGTGTCACCAGCAGCATCGCGGTCTCCGGCCGTTCGGGCAATGCGCCCAGCAACGCCAAGGTGTCGGTCAACATCCAGCACACCTATCAGCAGGACCTGATCGTGGACCTGATCGCGCCGGACGGCACGGTCTATAACCTGTGGAACCGTCAGGGCAACAGCAGCAACAACGTGATCATCACCGACAAGGTCGTCAACCTGAGCAGCGAAACGCTCAACGGCACCTGGAAGCTGCGCGCGGCCGATCGCGCCTCGATCGACACCGGCTACATCAACAGCTGGAGCGTCACCTTCTGATCGCGCGCAGCAGCGCCGGCGCATCCTTTCCCCGGGATGCGTCGCCGCCGCAGGCGCGACTTGGGCCCCGGCTTCGGCCGGGGCCTTTCTTTTTGGCTATGCGCGTTCGTGTCGGTGCCTGGCGCAACTTGGTTGTAGATGCCGCAGCGCTCGGCGATAGGCGGCTGCACGCATGCGCGCAAGCGCTTTCGCACCACACGCGTTCGTATGTATGGCGGCGCTACGCATGGCATTTTTGCCCGATTGTGAAAATGCAGGTCGGGTTCACGATTTACCCGCCCGGCATCGCTTCCAGCCGGTGGTGAGCGCTGGCGCAGCTGTCTAAGTTAGCTCTTGCGGCTGCTGGGGCGGCCGTATGCACCGTTCGGTTTGCGAGCTTCACAAGCACTACGACGCGCAAGCCAGGACGGTATCCGCCGCGAGCAGCGGCCACGCTCCATGCCCTGCGGGGCAGCAACAAACGGTCAGTGCAGTGGAGGCGCCTGCGGCGCCGCGCCTAGGACAGAGCGCGGTCCGCGCGTGCGCGCTGTGGTCGGTCCGAAGACGGTGGCTGCGCGAGCGCGGCGTGCCGTCCACGTGCGGCGGGACGCCGGCGCACGCTCCGCCCGCTATCCGCCGTGCGGCTGCATCCCTTCACACTCAAGGAGAGAAAGCATGAATCGTCGGATTTTGTCGGTAGCCATCGGTGCCTCGCTGTTGTCGGTCGCGCTTCCAGGTCTGAGCGCCGAACTGCGTACGGTGGAACGCCCGGTCGAAGGGCGCTACATCGTCGTGCTCAAGAACCAAACCGCGCGCCTGTCGGCCGAGAGCGTGCGTGGCGTGTCGGACGTGCCCACCGTGGCGCGCAATCTGTCGAGCAAGCACCGCGCCAAGCTGCTGCGCAGTTACCAGCACGTGCTGCGCGGTTTCGTGGTCGACGCCGACGATGGCGCGCTGGCGCAGCTGTTGCGCGATCCGTCCGTGGCTTACGTGGAAGAGGACAGCCAGGGTTCGATCTACGCGACCCAGAACAACGCGACCTGGGGCATCGACCGCACCGACCAGCGCAACCTGCCGCTGAGCACCACCTACACCTACGACACCGACGCCGCTGGGGTGCACACCTATGTCCTGGACACCGGCCTGCGTGCTGACCACACCCAGTTCACCGGACGCGTCGGCAATGGATTCTCGGTGAGGCCGGGGGATTCCAGCACTGCCGACTGCCACGGTCACGGCACCCACGTGGCCGGTACCGTCGCCGGCACCACCTGGGGCGTGGCCAAGAAGGCCATCGTGCATCCGGTGCGCACCTTCGATTGCAACGGCAATGGCCAGGCCTCGGAAGCCATTGCGGCCATCGACTGGGTCGCGGCCAACCATATCAAGCCGGCCGTGGCCAACATGAGCTTCGGCTTCCCGGGCTCGACGGCCATCGACGACTCGGTCAACAACCTGATCAACTCCGGCGTGGTGGTGGTGGCCGCGGCGGGCAACAGCAACGACGATGCCTGTTCGGGATCGCCGCGCCGCGTGCCGCGCGCGCTGACCATTGGCGCCAGCGACCGCAACGACGCGCGCTCGGTGTGGTCCTCCAGCCAGCAATCCGGTTGGGGCACCTGCGTGGACCTGTTCGCACCGGGCACCGACATCATCTCGGCCGGCATCAGCAGCGCCACCGCGTCGGCGCCGAACAGCGGCACCTCGATGGCCACCCCGCACGTGGCGGGCGTCGCGGCGCTGTACCTGGCCACGCACCCCTCGGCCACGCCGGACGAAGTGCACACCGCCATCGTCAACAACGCCACCCCCGGCAAGATCACCGGCAACCTGCGCGGTTCGCCGAACCTGCTGCTGCACAGCCTGTTTTCCGGCGGCCCCGGCCCGGGCAACAACGCGCCGGTGGCGAACTTCACCTCCTCGGCCAGCGGCCTGACGGTGCAGTTCACCGACACCTCCACCGACAGCGACGGCACCATCGCCTCGCGCAGCTGGAGCTTCGGCGACGGCACCACCTCCACCGCGACCAACCCCAGCCGCACCTACGCCACCGCCGGCACCTATACGGTCACGCTGACGGTCACCGACGACGATGGCGCCAGCCACACCAAGACCGCTTCGGTCACGGTGGGCACGGGCGGGGTGCAGACTTACAGCAACACCACCGACGTCAACATTCCCGACAACAACGCCACCGGCGCGACCAGCACCATCAACGTCACCGGCCGCAGCGGCAACGCGCCCAGCAATGCGCAGGTGTCGGTGGATGTCCAGCACACCTACCAGCAGGACCTGATCGTGGACCTGATCGCGCCGGATGGTTCGGTCTACAACCTGTGGAACCGACAGGGCAACAGCAGCAACAACGTGATCATCGTCAATCGCGTCGTCAACCTCAGCAGCGAGCCGCTCAACGGCGCCTGGAAGCTGCGCGTGGCCGATCGCGCTTCGATCGATACCGGCTACATCAACAGCTGGAGCATCGCTTTCTGATCGTCCTTGCGGCGCAGCGCTCTCCCCGCTGTTTCGTCGCCTTTTGCGATACCGAGCCCCGACTTCGGTCGGGGCTTCTTTTTTGGGGCGGACCCGCAGTCGCGGCGCCTGTTGCCGTGATGCTTGCCGATTTGGAAAACAGGCAGGATGTTCTTTAGGGGCGAGCGGGGCGCTCCGGCGGAATGCCGCATAAGCTTATGCAAATATATGATTTATAAGCAGTAGGGTGGTCGATGCGCCGCTGCGTTGCGTCCTTTTCCTGGCCGGTGTGCGCTCTCTACACGGTAGTTATGCCTTTGATGTGTAAGCAGAATTTCAGTTGCTGAAATTGTGATGCGTGTGGGTTTTTTTGCCCCATTGCGGCGTTGATTCCCGCGTTGGCCGCCTGTGCGAGTCCGTAGGTTGATCCCCCAAGGCCGCTGCGGAAGAGCGGCCGATCGTTCGGCCCGCGGCGCGATTCGCCGAGGCGGCGCCGGACTTCCGATGCCGCGTTCGCGGCCACTAACGTGTAATGAGGGGATTCAACACGATGTCCAATTCGAACAATCCGCTGCGCGTCCGCACCCTGACCGCCGCCACCGCGTTGGCGCTGGCTGCTGCGGCAGCACCGGCGTTCGCCGGTCAAGCCGTCGTCTCCGGTTTGAAGTCCGGCGAGACCTACAACCAATTCATCGTCAAGTACAAGAACGGCAGCGCGCCGACCGCCAGCAGCGCCTCGGTGGCGTCGTCGCTGAGCAACGCCGGCGCCCGCACCGTGTTGCCGGCTGCGTCCAAGGGCAAGAAGCTGGGCCTGAGGCACCTGCGCCGCATGGCGATGGGCGCCGACGTGGTGGTCAACAACACCGCCCTCAATAGCGAAGAGGCGCGCGCGGTGATCCAGCAGATCGCGGCCGACCCGAACGTGGAGTGGGTGCAGCCCGACTACATCATGCGCGCGCTGGCGGTGCCCAACGACACCCGCTTCGGCGAGCAGTGGCATTACGCCGACAGCGCCGTGGGCATCCGCGCGCCGACCGCGTGGAATACCACCAGCGGCAGCGGCGTGGTGGTGGCGGTGATCGACAGCGGCATCGTCTCGCACACCGATCTCAACGCCAACGTGCTGCCGGGTTACGACTTCGTCACCAGCACCACGGGTCTGGGCTGCAGCGGCGCTACCGATTGCGGCGCGTCCGAGGACGGCAACGGCCGCGACGCGGACCCCACCGACGTGTCCGGCGCCACCACCGGCTACCACGGCAGCCACGTGGCGGGCACCATCGGCGCGGTCACCAACAACGCCAGCGGTGTGGCCGGCGTGGCCCACGGTGCCAAGATCGTGCCGGTCCGCGCGCTGGCCAAGCACGGCACGGGCTCGACGTCCGACATCGCCGACGCGATCGTTTGGGCGTCCGGCGGCGCGATCAGCGGCGTGCCCGCCAACGCCAACCCGGCTGAAGTGATCAACATGTCGCTGGGCGGCGACCGCCCGTGCTCGGACACGCCGGCGTATCAGACCGCGATCAACACCGCGACGGCCAACGGTTCGATCGTCGTTGCGGCGGCCGGCAACAGCAACATCGACGTCGCCGGCTCGACCCCGGCGAGTTGCGGCAACGTGGTCAGCGTCGCCGCCAGCGACCAGGGCGGCAAGCGTGCGTGGTACTCGACCTACGGCGCCGTCAGCATCACCGCGCCGGGCGGCGAGACGTGTTCGCCGACCAACGAGTTCCTGCCGTTGAACCGCAAGCCCACGGGCAGCGATTGCACCCGCAGCCATCCGGCCCAGGGCGTGCTGTCGACCATCAACGGCAACGGCTATGGCTGGCTGCAGGGCACGTCGATGGCGACCCCGCACGTGGCCGGTGTGGTGGCCTTGATCCAGGCGGCAGCGTCCACGCCCAAGACGGTGGCGCAGGTCAAGCAGATCCTGGCCGATACCGCGCGTCCGATTTCGGCGGCCAACTGCCCCGGCGGCTGCGGCCCGGGCCTGATGGACGCGGCGGCGGCGGTTGCGGCCGCGGGCGGCGGTGGCAATCCGAACCCGAACCCCAGCGTGCAGACCTACACCAACGGCACCGACGCCAACATTCCGGACAACAACACCACCGGCGTGAGCAGCAGCATCGCGGTGGCGGGGCGTACCGGCAACGCGCCGGCCGATGCCAAGGTCTCGTTGAGCATCGTCCATACCTACCGCGGCGACCTCAAGGTGGACCTGATCGCGCCGGACGGCTCGGTCTACGCCGTGTTCAACGGCGTCAGCAACGACAGCGGCGATAACGTCACGATCAGCAATCAGTCGGTCAATCTGAGCAGCGAAGCGCTCAACGGCACCTGGAAGCTGCGTGCGGTCGACCGCGCGCAGGTGGATACCGGCCGCATCGACAGCTGGAGCATCACGTTCTAAGCCTTGTCGCAGCGTGCGGGCCCGCGCCTGCGCCGAACTGCATCGATGGAGCCCCGGTTCGCGCCGGGGCTCTTTTTTTCTGTCGGCAGCTCGTGGCGGCACACGCCTGGCGGCGGCGAAGCTTCGGCCACCGACCCGGCCGAGTCGCCGCGTCAGGGTGAGGTCTCGGCGCCGGACACGATCTGCATGGCCCTGTTGCACAGCCAATGTGCCGATTATTTTTCAATATTCGAAATTGTGAGTTCGATCAGAAAATTAAGGCCTGCGAGCGCTGGTATTGCGCTGTGCCGGTCCGGCTTCATCGGTAGCGTCGGCTTGTCGCGGATTTCGCCGCGATCGGTCCGCCCTGGCTGTAAGCGCCGGACCTCATTGCCGCCGGACGCGGCCCACTCACCAGTTTCAGGGGATCGGTTCCAATGTCGAAAAACACCCGCACTTTGCGCCTCACCACGCTCGCCGTCGCCACCACCCTGGCCGTGGCCGCCTACGCGGCTCCGCCGGCCGTGCAGCCCACCGTGCCGCAAGCCGGCGGTGGCCAGAACCGCGTCTGGATCCGTTTCCAGCCGGGCCAGAAAGCCGGCCTCAAGGCCAAGATCGACAGCCGGGTGCAGGCGCTGCGCGCCGCGGCTTCGGCCAAGGGCCTGAGCGCGGCCAGCGTGGCCGGCGGCAAGACCCACTACGAGTTCGACCGCATCAATGCGGTGGTGATGACCTTGCCGCCGGAAGTGCTGGCCGAACTGCGCAAGGACAAGAACCTGGTCATCGAGCAGGACGTACCGCGCTATCCCTTGGCCGAGTTCCTGCCGTATGGCGTGCCGCTGGTGCAGTCGCCCGACACGGTCGCCACCGGTGCCGACGGCACGGGCGTCAAGGTCTGCGTGATCGACTCGGGCATCAAGGCCGACCATGAGGATTTCGCCGGCATCGCCATGACCGGTGTGGGCCAGAGCGGCAGCACCTGGAATCAGGACACCTGCGGTCACGGCACCCACGTGGCCGGCACCATCGCCGCCGTGGGCAGCAATGGCGCCGGCGTGGTCGGCGTGAGCCCGGGCAAGGTTTCGCTGCACATCATCAAGGTATTCGATGGCCCCACCTGCGGCTCGGTGTTCAGCTCCACCGTGGCGGCTGCCGCGCAGCAGTGCGCCGATGCCGGCGCAAAAGTCATCAACATGAGCCTGGGCGGCGGCCTGCCTAGCAGCTCGGAAGACACCATTTTCACCAACCTCTACAACCAGGGCGTGCTCTCGGTGGCCGCTGCGGGCAACAGCGGCAACAGCACCAAGAGTTACCCGGCTTCGTACACCAATGTGCTGTCGGTGGCGGCGCTCGACGCCAACAAGGTCAAGGCCGCGTTCTCGCAGTTCAACGACGCGGTCGACATCGCCGCGCCGGGCGCGGACATCGCCAGCACCTATCCCAAGCGCGGCACGCCGCTCACCGTCGGCGGCAGCAGCTACGACAATCTGCCCATGGTCGGTTCGGCTTCGGTCACCGTCAGCGGTGCGATCGTCGATGGCGGCCGTTGCGTCAGCGCTGGCAGCTGGAGCGGCAAGATCGTCCTGTGCGAACGCGGCGAGAACACCACCCAGCAGAAAGTCGACAACGTGAAGGGCGCCGCTGCCGTGGGCATAGTCCTGTACAACAACGTCGCCGACCCGTTCGCCTACAGCACGGGCGTGCCCAGCCCCACCACGATCAGCGGCATCGCGGTCAGCCAGGCCACCGGTCAGGCCCTGCGCGGCAAGGTCGGCCAGGTCGCCACCCTCAACCCGACCCCGGTGTACGGCACCCACAGCTATGCCGTACTCAGCGGCACCTCCATGGCCAGCCCGCATGTGGCCGGCGTGGCCGCGCTGCTGTACAGCGCCAAGCCCAGCGCCACCGCGGCAGAAGTGCGCAATGCGTTGACCTCGACCGCCCAGGATCTGGGCACCGCCGGACGCGACAACGACTACGGCTTCGGCCTGGTGCGCGCGTTCGAGGCGGTAGACGCGTTGACTGGTGGCGGCACCACACCGCCGAACCCGACGGCGCAGACCTACAGCAACGGCACCGACGCCAACATTCCGGACAACAACACCACTGGCGTGAGCAGCAGCATCGCGGTGGCGGGTCGTACGGGCAACGCGCCGGCCGACGCCAAGGTCTCGGTGAGCATCGTCCATACCTACCGCGGCGACCTCAAGGTGGACCTGATCGCGCCGGACGGCTCGGTCTATGCCGTGTTCAACGGCGCCGGCAACGACAGCGGCGATAACGTCACGATCAGCAATCAGTCGATCAATCTGAGCAGCGAAGCGCTCAACGGCACCTGGAAACTGCGTGCGGTCGACCGCGCGCAGGTGGATACCGGTCGCATCGACAGCTGGAGCATCACGTTCTGATCGTCGGGCGACCTCGCGCGGCGTCCGCTCCTGGATGCCGCGCGGGCTCTGGTCTCGCAACCACCAGCCCCGGCTTCGGCCGGGGCTTTCTTTTGTTTCGTTCAGGGGTTTCCCAAGTGGAAAATTCGTTTCGCAGTGAGGTCCGTTGCGGCCGAAAAATCGGTATTTCCTAGTATTCAGCTGTGATTTTCGCACTTGCCGTTCGCGGTGCGCTTTCTATGTGTAACGGTTGTGTCAGAAATTTTTCAATGTTTGAAAATTCGATGTCAGTCGCAAATCGCCGCCAATTCGGTGCGTGTTCAGCGCTCCACAAGCTTGCGCCGCTTCGTAGCGTAGGCCCGCCACGGACTTCGGGCCGTGGATCGGGGTCCGGCGCGGGCATCGCGATGCACCGCCACCGAACCGTCCTCGCCGCCTCTTGCGGCTTCAAGTACAGGGATCAGTCACGATGTCGAACCAGCACAGCCCGCTTCGCCTGCACGCGCTCGCCGCCGCCACCGTATTCGTACTCGGCGCGGTAGCCGCACCTGCCGTCGCCGGCCAGGCCCACGTCGCCGGACTCCGCTCCGACGCCGGCTACAGCCGCTTCATCGTCAAGTACAAGGACAACAGCGCCCCCGCGCGCAGCAGCATCGCGGCGGCTTCGTCGCTGAGCGGCATGGCCGAGCGCACGGTGTTGCCGGCCGCCTCCAAGGGCAAGCGCGTGGGCCTGAAGCAAGTGCGCCGCATGCTGCTGCCGGGCGCCAGCGTGGTCGCTGCCGACCGCAGCTTGAATCGCGACGAGACTGAGGCGTTGATGCGTCAGATCGCGGCCGACCCCAATGTCGAATTCGTCCAGGTCGACGGCCTGCGCCGCGCGCTGGCGGTGCCCAACGATCCGGACTTCAGCAAGCAGTGGCATTACGCCGATAGCACGGCGGGCATCCGCGCGCCGACCGCGTGGAACAGCGCCATCGGCGACGGCGTGGTAGTGGCGGTGGTGGACAGCGGCATCCTCGCCCACACCGACCTCAACGCCAACATCCTGCCGGGCTACGACTTCATCAGTTCGACTACCGGCTTCCCTGCCGCCGAATGCCAAGCGGCAGGCGGCAGCGCCGGTTGCGGCAAGTCCGACGACGGCGACGGCCGCGATGCGAATCCCAACGACTCATCCAACATCGTCCACGGCACCCATGTGGCCGGCACCATCGCCGCGGTGACCAACAACGGCGCCGGCGGCGCGGGCGTGGCCCCCGGCGCCAAGGTGGTGCCGCTGCGCGCGCTCGGCAACCAGGGCTTCGGTTCCGACTCCGACATCGCCGATGCGGTGGTCTGGGCCTCCGGCGGCACCGTCGCCGGTGTGCCGGCCAACGCCAATCCGGCCGAGATCATCAATCTCTCGCTGGGCGGTGCCGCGCCGTGCAGCGAAACGCCGGCCTGGCAGGCGGCGATCGACACCGCGGTGGCCAACGGCTCCATCGTGGTCGTGGCCGCGGGCAACAGCAATATCAACGTCTCCGGCTTCACCCCGGCCAGCTGCAACGGCGTGATCCGGGTCGCCGCCAGCAACAAGGCCGCCAAGCGAGCCTCCTACTCCAACTACGGTGCCACCATCCACGTGACCGCACCGGGCGGCGAGAACGGTCCGTTCGGCCCAAGCGCCACCGAGGGCGTGATTTCGACCGTGCGCAGCAACGGCTACGGTCCCATGGCCGGCACTTCGATGGCGGCGCCGCACGTGGCTGGCGTGGCCGCGCTGGTGCAGTCGGCGTCGGCCACGCCCAGGACCACGGCGCAGATGCTGCAGATCCTGCAGAGCACCGCGCGTCCGATCTCCACCGCCAACTGCTCCGGCGGTTGCGGCGCGGGCATCATCGACGCAGCGGCGGCAGTGGCGGCGGCGGGAGGCGGCGCGCCGGGCAACAACGCGCCGGCGGCCAACTTCACCTCGTCGGTCAACGGCCTGACGGTGAGCTTCACCGACACGTCCACCGACAGCGACGGTTCCATCGCCTCGCGCAGCTGGAACTTCGGCGACGGCAGCACCGCCACCGCCGCCAATCCCAGCAAAACCTACAGCGCGGCCGGCACCTATACGGTCACCCTGACCGTCACCGATGACGACGGCGCCACGAATACCAAGACCGCATCGGTCACGGTGAGCAGCGGCGGCGGTACGCAGACCTATAGCAACACCGCCGACGTCAACATCCCGGACAACAACGCCACCGGCGCGACCAGCACCATCAACGTCACCGGCCGCAGCGGCAACGCACCGGGCAATGCACAGGTGTCGGTGAACATCCAGCACACTTACCAGCAGGATCTGATCGTGGACCTGATCGCGCCGGACGGCACGGTCTACAACCTGTGGAACCGCCAGGGCAACAGCACCGACAACGTGATCATCACCAATCGCGTCGTCAACCTGAGCAGCGAGACGCTCAACGGTGCGTGGAAGCTGCGTGCGGCCGATCGCGCTTCGGTCGACACCGGCTTCATCAATAGCTGGAGCATCACCTTCTGATTGCGGTTCCCCTGTCCGGCGCGCTCGTTACCCCTATGCCCTCCGCGGGCGCGCCGGACTCTTATCATCGCGACCCCGTCCCGGGAGGGCGGGGTCTTGTGGCGTTCAGGCGCGCGCGCGTAGCGTGTTTCGCAACCCCGTCCGGCGGGTCAGCGCGTTAGTACGGAACATCCCTTCAATGGAGCTACGACCATGGCCAAGACCTCACGCCGCTTCCTGCTCGGCACCGCCGCCGCTTTATTGTCCCTGGTGGTGACCGCCTGCATGGCCTCCGGTCCGGCCAAGGTGGCGCCGTTGACGGGCGAGGGCCCGTTCCAGCAGTTCATCGTCAAGTACAAGGACGGCACCGCGCCGGCCGTGGAATCGGCGGTGCAGGCGCGCCTGGACCGCACCGCGGCCGGCAGCGGTCTGAAGAGCGCCGGTACGCCGGTGAAGTTGAACAAGCAGCTGCGCTTGTCGGTGGGCGCCGAGGTGTTCCGCGCCGACCGGGCGCTGAGCAAGTCCGAGGCCGAAACGCTGATGCGCGCGTTCGGCGCCGATCCCGACGTGGAGTACATCGAGATCGACGGCATCATGAAAATCATGCCGGTGACGGGCAGCGACATCCGCTGAGGGGCGCTGCCGGCGCGGCGTCGGAAATCGAGGGCGCGGTCGCGAACCCTCGGCCGGCCCGCGGCGCCGAGGGGAGGGCGCGGCAACGCCGATCCTGCGATTTGCCCTATCCCGGCCGCGCAGCACGCAGCGGGTGGCGATTGTCATGGGCTGGCCGCGGCGTCGCCCCGATTCGGCGCCAAATTGACTAGCTAAAACAACGTGTTACGCACGTTGCCTGCGCCCAAAACCGCAACTGTATGTTGCGGCGCGGCACAGTTTTGTGTCAATTTCACGTGGAAGCGGTTACCGAAGTAATTTGTGATAGTAGTCACAAATCTCTTTGCTTGATGAGTGGATTTACCCGTTGTCACCCCCTTGCGTGTTCGCTTAGCGTCACTTTACGGACGTTTTTTGTCAGGTCCGTACACCAACCGTTCGAGTTAGGGCCGCGGTTCGCGCCGCGGTTCGGAGAGAGGCTCTTGCGGTTTTTGCCGCGCTTAGCGGCTTATTCCAGCTTCGGGGGTTCCATAGATGTCTCAGCTGTCCTCGCGTCGCATTCGCGTGCACGCCCTGGCTGCCGCCACGGCAGCAGTACTGGCTTCGACCGTGATCGCCGCCCCGGCGTTCGCCGCCGGCCGCGTCAACCTCGCCGGCCTGCAGTCTTCCGAAAAAGTTCAGCGCTTCATCGTCAAGTTCGCCGACGGCAGCGCACCGACCACCAATGCCACCACGATGCAGCGCTCGCTGAGCAGCGCCGCCACGACCGCCGGCGCCGGCAAGGCGCTGGGCATCCGCTCGCTGCGCCGTACCGCGCTGGGCGCCGACGTCGTGCGCAGCGACCGCGCGCTCGACCGCGTCGAGGCCGAAGCCCTGATGCGCCAGATCGCCGCTGACCCGAACGTCGAGTACGTCGAGGTCGATAAGCTCAACCATGCCTTCCTGACCCCGAACGACACCCGCTACAGCGAACAGTGGGGCTATTCGGGCACTTACGGCATCAAGGCCAACCAGGCGTGGGACGTCACCACCGGCACCGGTTCGGTCGTCGCCGTGCTCGACACCGGCATCACCAGCCACAGCGACCTGAGCGCCAACATCCTGCCGGGTTACGACTTCATCATCGACACCACCGTGTCGAACGACGGCAACGGCCGCGACAGCGATCCCAGCGATCCGGGCGACTGGGTCAGCGCCAACCAGTGCGGCGGCAGCCACGCCGCACAGGGTTCCAGCTGGCACGGCACCCACGTCGCCGGCACCATCGCCGCGGTGACCAACAACGCCAAGGGCGTGGCCGGCGTCGCGTTCGGCGCCAAGATCGTGCCGGTGCGCGTGCTCGGCACCTGCGGCGGTTACGACTCCGACATCGCCGACGCCATCATCTGGGCCTCCGGCGGTACCGTCAGCGGCGTGCCGGCCAACGCCAATCCGGCCGAGGTCATCAACCTCAGCCTGGGCGGCTCCGGCGCTTGCGGCACCACCACCCAGAACGCGATCAACTCGGCGGTCAGCCGCGGCACCACCCTGGTCATCGCCGCCGGCAACGACAACACCAATGTGTCCAACGCCTCGCCGGCGAACTGCAACAACGTCATCGCCGTGGCGTCGATCACCAGCACCGGCGCGCGTTCGAGCTTCTCCAACTACGGTTCGCTGATCGACATCGCCGCGCCGGGCTCGAACATCCTGTCGACCCTCAACAGCGGTTCGACCACGCCGGGTTCGGAAACCTACGCCTCCTACAACGGCACCTCGATGGCGACCCCGCACGTCGCCGGCGTGGTGGCGCTGATGCAGGCCGCGGCGACCACGCCCAAGACGCCGGCCGAGATCGAGTCGATCATCAAGGCCAACGTCACCGCGTTCCCGTCGACCCCGTCGCAGAGCATCGGCCCGGGCATCCTCAACGCCAAGGCCGCCGTCGACGCCGTCAACGGCACCACGCCGCCGCCGACCGGCACGCTGACCAACGGCACGCCGGTGACCGGCCTGTCCGGCTCGGCCGGCACCGAGCTGCGCTACACCCTGGTGGTTCCGGCCGGCGCCAGCGCGCTGAAGTTCGTGACCGCCAGCGGCAGCGGCGACGCCGACCTGTTCGTGAAGTTCGGCAGCGCGCCGACCACGTCCAGCTACGACTGCAAGTCCGAGGGCAGCACCAACGCCGAGACCTGCAACATCGCCACGGCCCAGGCCGGCACCTACCACGTGCTGGTGCGCGGCTACTCGACGTTCTCGGGCCTCAGCCTGACCGGCAGCTTCACCACCGGCGGTGGCGGCGGCACCCAGACCTACAGCAACGCCACCGACTACACCATCAGCGACAACGCCACGGTCGACAGCCCGATCACGGTCTCCGGCCGTAGCGGCAACGCGCCGAGCAACGCCTCGGTGACGGTGGCGATCGTGCACACCTACCAGGGCGACCTGAAGGTGGACCTGGTGGCTCCGGACGGTTCGCTCTACAACATCCACAACCGCACCGGCGGCAGCGCCGACAACGTCAACAAGACCGTCACGCTGAACCTGTCGAGCGAAGCGCTCAACGGCACCTGGAAGTTGCGCGTCAACGACAACGCCGGCGGCGACGTCGGCTACATCAACAGCTGGAGCGTCACGTTCTGATAACGATATTTCGCGGCACGGACGCTGCGAATGCTCTCTCCGACCCCGGCCTTGGCCGGGGTCTTTTTTTTCCGCGCGCCATGCGTTCGCGTACGCGAACGCGCGTATACAGCAGCCTTGTCTATACAAAAATGACTGGAAGCGATTACTGGCCGTATGCATGACAGTCATCACGTATGCGGTGTCGAATCGGGTCGAAACGCGCTTGTTCCACCGGCTAGCTGCGCTTAGCGTCAGCACGGGCGAATAGGGGTTCGCCTTGTTTCATCGTTCGAGCGCATCGCCGGACCATCGCGCGCTGCGGCATTGCCCGTGTCAAGCACATCGCTTGTGTCCAACACGTATCAACTCGCCGGGTGCGGCCGACGCCGTCGGTCGCATGCCAAACGATTGATCCGCGCTCGCCATCGCAGGCCGCAACGGCCGGCGACTAGGAGCGGCGAGCCGGTCATGCCCTCTACTACGGATGGAGAGAGACTCATGAAACGAATGTACGGTTCCCTGGTCCTGCTGGGACTTTCGACGCTCGGCACCGCCATGGCGGCGCCCGGTGCGCGTCCCGCGGCGTTCGACCACAGCCTCACCGCGCTCGACCGCGTCGATATGCGCACGATGCAGGCGGTCGACGTGCCGGCATTGCAGGCCGAGGATCGCCAGCGCGAAGCGCACGATCTGCCGCCGCGCTTCGCGCAATCGCTGTCGGTGGACCTGACCCCGCTCAACTCGGGCGTGTGGGAAGAAGTCGGCAACGACATGGTCTGGCGTCTGCGCGTGCAATCGCGCGGCGCGCTGTCGCTGAACTTCGGTTTCAGCGAATACAAGATGCCCGCCGGCGGCCGCCTGCTGGTGTACCCGGCCAACCTGAGCCGCGCCGCCGCCTCCGATCCGTCGGCGGTGCGCGTGTACACCGCCGCCGACAACGAAGCCCACGGCCAGCTGTGGACGCCGATCGTCAACGGCGCCGAGGCGGTGATCGAAGTGGTGGTGCCGCGCGACGCGGCCGGCCAGCTCAAGCTGCGCCTGGCCAAGGTCGGCCACGACTACCGCGGTTTCACCCGCATGGCCCAGCAGCTGCAATCCGACATGGTGACCCCGCTGGGCACCTCGGGCAGCTGCAATGTCGACGTGGTCTGCCCGGAAGGCGACGCCTGGCGTCCGCAGATCCGTTCGGTCGCGGCGATCTCCACCGGCGGCAGCCTGTTCTGCTCCGGCAGCCTGCTCAACAACGCCGCCAACGACCGCAAGATGTACTTCCTGACCGCGAACCACTGCGGCATCAGCGCTTCCAACGCCGCCTCGCTGGTTACCTACTGGAACTACCAGAACTCCACCTGCCGCGCGCCGGGCAGCACCCAGAGCGGACAGAACGGCAACGGCTCGCTGGCCCAGACCCTGACCGGCGCCTTCCATCGCGCGTCCAACGCGGCCTCGGACTTCACCCTGGTCGAACTGGACGACGCCGCGCCCGCCGCCTACAACCTGTTCTGGAACGGTTGGGACGCGCGCAGCGGCGATTTCAGCGGCGCCACCGGCATCCACCATCCCAACGTCGCCGAGAAGCGCATCAGCCACGGCACCAGCGCCACGCGCACCACCAGCTACGGCGGCGCCAACACCAATCCGCCCTCGCCGGGCGACGGTTCGCACATCTTCGTGCGTTGGATCCCGGGCATCGGCGTCACCGAGGGCGGTTCCTCGGGCTCGCCCTTGTTCAGCCCCGAGAAGCGCGTGATCGGCCAGTTGCACGGCGGTCCGTCCTCGTGCGGCGCGGCGGATAACGCCAAGGCCGACTACTACGGCCGCATCTCGGTGTCCTGGACCGGCGGCGGCACCAACGCCACCCGCTTGAGCAACTGGCTCGATGCCGGCGGCACCGGCGTGCAGTTCATCGACGGCCTGGATTCGTCCGGCGGCGGCAACACCGCGCCGACCGCGAACTTCTCGTCTTCGGTTTCGGGCCTGACCGCCACCTTCACCGACAGCTCCACCGACAGCGACGGCACCATCGTCTCGCGTGCCTGGAACTTCGGCGACGGCGGCACTTCCACCGCGACCAACCCCAGCCGTACGTATGCCACCGCCGGTACCTACACGGTCACGCTGACGGTCACCGACGACGACGGCGCCACCAACACCAAGACCGCCACGGTCACGGTCGGCGGCACCGGCGTGCAGACCTACACCAACGGCACCGACTTCGCGATCAACGACAACACGACCATCAACAGTCCGATCACGGTGTCCGGCCGCAGCGGCAACGGTCCCAACAACGCCTCGGTCTCGGTCACGATCACCCACAGCTACAAGGGCGATCTGAAGGTCGATCTGGTCGCGCCGGACGGCACGCTCTACAACATCCACAACCGCACCGGCGGCAGCGCCGACAACGTGATCGGCACCTTCACCAAGGACCTCACCAGCGAACCGCTGAACGGTACCTGGCGCCTGCGCGTGAACGACAACGCCAACGCCGACACCGGCGTGCTCGACACCTGGAGCATCACGTTCTGATGCAGCACCGTCCACTCCGGTTTCGGCCGGAGTGGACAACGCCCTGACGGTCAGGCCGGCGGGGCAACGCCATCGGGAGCGAGCGTCGATCCCGAATCCGGTAAGTCCTCCCGCTCCAACGCCACCGGCGTAGGGGCGGGAGTCCGCGTGCCCGGAAGGTTCCGCCCCGCAATCCCTTAGCCAGCCTCATCCACCCCATCCAATAGATCGGCGCAGGCCGATCGATCGGCACGTTCGCAGCGGGCCCGGGCCCGCACGTCAGGAGATCGCCATGCGCCTCGCTCACGCCGCCTTGCTGCTCGCCTTCACCGCCGCCGCGCCCGCCAGCGCGGCCGCCGCCGAGGACGAGGCGGTATTCGTCACCGCCCATTACCGCGACCGCGCGCAGTTGCAGCGCGTCGCCTCACGTTTCCAGCATCTGATCGTCGACCGCGAGGCGCGCACCGTGCGTGTGGAAGCGCTGCCGGAGGACATCGCCGCGCTGCGCAGCGCCGGCTTGCGCGTGGAGATCGACGCTGCCGCGACCGAACAGCTGCAGCGCATGCAGTCGGCGATGGCCAAGGCGCCGTTGCTGGGCCCGGCCGCGATTCCCGGTTACGCCTGCTACCGCACGGTCGAGGAAACCTACACGACCATGGACGACCTGGCCGCGGCCAAGCCCAACCTGGCGCGCATCGCCAACATCGGCCCGAGCTGGCAGAAGAGCCGCAACGCCGCCAGCGGCTACGAGATGAAGGTGCTGCGGCTGACCAACACCGCCACCGACGCGGCGCTGCCCAACAAGCCGACCATGGTGGCGTTCGGCTCCATCCACGCCCGCGAATACACACCGGCCGAACTGGTCACGCGCTTCGCCGAATGGCTGGTCAACGGCTACGGCACGGACGCCGAAGCGACCTGGCTGATGGACAACTTCGCCTTCCAACTGGTGCTGCAGGCCAATCCCGACGGGCGCAAGAAGGCCGAGGCCGGCGCCTCCTGGCGCAAGAACACCGACAACCTCAACGGCAGCTGCAGCGCCTCGTCCTACGGCGTGGATCTCAACCGCAACTTCCCGTTCCACTGGAACAGCGCCGCCGGCGGCTCCAGCGGCAACGCCTGCGCCGAGACCTACCGCGGCCCGTCCAGTTCCTCCGAACCGGAAACCCAGAACCTGGTGCGCCTGGTCGCCGGCACCCGCAACGCCAGCGGCGTCTACACCGGTGGCCTCTTCCCCGACCGCCGCGGCGACGCCACCAGCAGCGCCGCGCCCGACGACTATCAGGGCCTGTTCTTCGACATCCACAGCTATTCGCAACTGGTGCTGTGGTCCTGGGGCGACACCACCACGCCGGCACCCAACAGCGTGCCTCTGCAGACGCTGGGCCGGCGTTTGGCGTACTTCAACAACTACCGCCCGCAGCAATCCAACGAGCTCTACGCCACCGACGGCACCACCGACGACACCATGTACGGCCTGCTGGGCGTGCCCAGCTACACGATCGAACTGGGCGTGGCGTTCTTCGAAAGCTGTTCGACCTTCCAGAACTCGACCCTGCCCAACAATCTGCGCGCGCTGCGCTACGCCGCGCGCAACCTGTACGCGCCCTACCAGTATCCGTCCGGACCCGACACGCAGTCGGTCGCGGCCTCGGCGGCCACCGTGCCGGCGGGCACGCCGGTGACGATCACCGCCAGCGTCAGCGACGCCACCTACAACCAGAGCAACGGCAGCGAAGCGGTGCAGAACATCGCCTCGGCGCGCGCCTACCTGGACGCGCCGCCGTGGGCCGCCGGCGCGGTGCCGGTGGCGATGAACGCCAGCGACGGCAGCTACAACGCCAGCGCCGAAACGGTCACGGTCAGCCTGCCCACCGCCGGCCTCAGCCCCGGCGTGCACACCGTCTACGTGCAGGCCACCGACGCCGCCGGCAAGCCCGGCACGCCCAACGCGGTGCGCTTCACCGTGTCCGGCAGCGGCGGCAACGCGCCGCCGGTGGCGAACTTCAGCGCCGCCGTCAGCGGCCTGAGCGTGAACTTCAGCGACAGTTCCAGCGACAGCGACGGCAGCATCGTGTCGCGCAGCTGGAACTTCGGCGACGGCAGCACCTCGACCGCGACCAGCCCCAGCAAGACCTACGCCGCGGCCGGCACCTACACCGTCACGCTGACGGTGACCGACGACGATGGCGCCAGCAACACCAAGACCGCGTCGGTCACCGTCGGCACGTCCGGCACCCAGACCTATCGCAACGACGCCGACTACACGATCAACGACAACGCCACCGTCAACAGCCCGATCGCGGTAAGCGGGCGCAGCGGCAACGCGCCGGCCAACGCCTCGGTGACGGTCAACATCCTGCACAGCTACAAGGGCGATCTGAAGGTCGATCTGGTCGCGCCCGACGGCACCCTCTACAACATCCACAACCGCACCGGCAGCAGCGCCGACAACGTCACCGGCACCTTCACCTTCAACCTGTCCAGCGAAACGCTCAACGGCACCTGGAACCTGCGCGTGAACGACAACGCCAGCGCCGACACCGGCCGCATCGACAGTTGGAGCATCACTTTCTGACCTTGCGCGCGCCCGCCGTTCCGGCCGGCGCCGGAGCGGCGACGCCGCATCGTCGCCCGTGCGGCCGGGGCAACCCCCCGGTTCCGGCCGTCCTTCCGTCGCGCCCCCAACCCCAAACCCCGGGCGCAACCACCAGGAGTCGCACCATGCACGCCACACACGCCCCGCTGCCGACGCTGCTCGCGTTGGCCCTCGCGCTGACCGCAGTCCCCGCGTACGCGCAAACCTCGCACGAGCACGAGCATGCGCGTCCCGCAGACGCCAGCGACGACCCGTTCGCGCCGGTCTACGTGGTCACCTCGCGCGAAACCTTCGACGCCGGCGTCAAGACGCTGGCGCGTCAGTCCACCGCCCGCGTCGGCGTCACCGGCGCGCCGTTGGTGATCTCGGAGGTGAAGACCCATCAGCTGACCGACATCACCCGCCACGTGCACGAGAAGGAACGCCGTTGCGGCGGCTACTTCGCTTTCGCCACGCGCGCCGAAGCCGAAGCGTTCGTGCGCAACGACCGCAGCGCGCAGGCCATGGCCGGCAAGTTCCTCGCCGCCTACACCATCGACAACCAGGCCACGGTCACGCCCTGGCTGGGTCAGGTCGGCGAGGCCAACATCCGCTCCACCATCAGCCACCTGTCGACGCAGTATCCGAACCGCTATTACGCGTCCACCACCGGCCGCACCTCGGCCGAATGGATCCGCAACACCTGGCTGGGCCTGGCCAACGGCCGCAGCGACGTCAGCGCCGAGCTCTACACCGGCTGCACCAACTGTTCGACCCAGCCTTCGGTGATCCTGACCATCCAGGGCACCGAGCTGCCGAACGAGGTCGTGGTGCTGGGCGCGCATCTGGACTCGATCTCCAACTCCGGCAGCGGCAACGCCATGAACGCGCCCGGCGCCGACGACGATGCCTCCGGCATCGCCACCCTGACCGAAGTGCTGCGCATCGCCATGGCCAGCGGCTACAAGCCCAAGCGCACGGTGAAGTTCATGGGCTACGCCGCCGAGGAAGTGGGCCTGCGCGGTTCCAAGGCCATCGCCACCGCGTACCAGAGCCAGGGCGTCAACGTGGTCGCCGCGCTGCAGCTGGACATGACCAACTACCGCACCAGCTCCGATCCGCACGTCAAGGTCATCACCGACTACTCGAACGCCAGCATGGTGCAGTTCCTGCGCGATCTGTTCACCGCCTACATGGGCAGCAGCGGACTCACCCTGGCCACCGAGGCCTGCGGCTATGGCTGCTCCGATCATGCTTCCTGGACCGCGGCCGGCTATCCGTCGGCGATGTACCACGAAGGCCGTCTGTTCCCGAACCTGCACACCTCCGGCGACACGCTGGCCAACATGGGCAACTCGGCCACCAATAGCGTTCCGTTCGCGAAGCTGGGCTTGGCCTTCCTCGGCGAAGCGGCCAAGACCGGCGGCACCAGCCCGGGCAACAACGCGCCGGTGGCGAACTTCTCGTCCTCGGTCTCGGGCCTGACCGCCAGCTTCACCGACAGCTCCAGCGACAGCGACGGCAGCATCGTCTCGCGCAGCTGGAACTTCGGCGACGGCACCACCTCCACCGCGACCAACCCCAGCCGCACCTACGCCACTGCGGGCACCTACACGGTCACGCTGACGGTCACCGACGACGACGGCGCCACCCATGCCAAGACCGCCTCGGTCACGGTCGGCGGCACCGGCGTGCAGACCTACAGCAACGGCACCGACTTCGCGATCAACGACAACGCCACCGTCAACAGCCCGATCGCGGTCAGCGGACGCAGCGGCAACGCACCGACCAACGCCTCGATCACCGTCAACATCCTGCACACGTACAAGGGCGATCTGAAGGTCGATCTGGTCGCGCCGGACGGCACGCTCTACAACATCCACAACCGCACCGGCGGCAGTGCCGACAACGTCACCGGCACCTTCATCAAGAACCTGAGCAGCGAAGCGCTCAACGGCACCTGGAACCTGCGCGTGAACGACAACGCCAGCGCCGATACCGGCCGCATCGACAGCTGGAGCATCACGTTCTGAGTCAGACGTCCGGCGCGCCCGCGCGGCGCGCCGGACGCTTTCGCGCAGGTCATCGCGGGTGGGAGACGGGTCGAAGCCGCGCATCCTCCCCAACGTCACTACGGCGAAAGCCGGAACCCATTTTGACGTTCGCCGCAACGGCCATGGCATGGCCGTCGCCCGATGCTGAGACCGAGCAAAATAGCGAAGATCAAATTGGGTTCCGGCTTTCGCCGGAATGACGGGGTGGGGCGGTTATGCAGCCCGCTGCGAAGCCGCCCGCCTCAGATCGCCTCGAAACGATTCGCCGCGACGTTCTTGCGCACCTTGTTCGGATCCCAGATCAGGCCGTTCATGGCGATGTACACGCCCGGCGGCAGCGACTGCACCGCGCCGACCGCGCAGCCGACATTGAACTCGGCGTCCGACCCGCGGAAGCGCGCCGGGCTCAGCGCGCCGGTCAGCACGATGGTCTTGTCGGTCAGCGTCGCCAGTACCTTGGCGGTCTCGACCATGGTGTCGGTGCCGTGGGTGATCAGCACGTGCCGGGCAGGTTGCGCGGCGATCGCGGCGCGGATCAGCTCGCGGTCGTCCTGGGTGATGTGCAGCGAGTCCTTGCGGATGATCGGAATCACGTTGAACTGGAAGGTCACGCCCAGCTCGCGCAGGATGCCGCCGATCTGCGGCTCGCCGATCTGGTAGTCGGACTTGTCGTCGAAGTAGATCTTGTCGATCGTGCCGCCGGTGGTGACGATGCAGAGCTGGTCCATCGAAGCTGGGTCGCGTGGCTGGAGTCGACGCAATTATAGGCCGCGCTGGCCGGCTGGACCGCTCCCACAGAAAGCCAATATCGCTCCTGCAGCCACCAAGCGTGCCGGCGCCGGACTACGCCGCCGGCTTGCCGCCGAAGCGCGATTTCAGCCCCGGCAGGCTGGCCGCGAACACCACCACCACCGCCAGCACCAGTTCGGTCCAGGCCAGCAGGCGTTCGGGCGGGCGCGAGTAGGCCACCATCACGCCGTGGCTGAACCAGGCCAGCGCCAGCACCGCCGACCAGAAGCCCGCGCGCGCTTGGCCGCGCAGCACGCCCAGCGCCAGCCAGGCCGGCGGCAGCGCGAACACCGCCAGCGCGCCCCAGGACGGCGGCACGCGGCCGCCGAACCAGAACGCGTACAACGCGACCAAGGCCAGCAGCGCCAGCGCCAGGATCTTGCGCGCCAGGCTCACCGGCTCACCTTGGCCACCAGTTCGGCGACCCGACGCCCCAGCGCGCGCGCGAGCTTGGCCTCGTCCTCGCTGGGCTGCGGATCGTCCTGGCTGCCCGCGACATGGCTGGCGCCGTAGGGCGTGCCGCCGGTGCGGGTGCTGCTGAGCGTGGGCTCGGTGTAGGGAATGCCGAGGATCACGCAGCCGTGATGCAGCAACGGCACCATCATCGTCAGCAGGGTCGATTCCTGGCCGCCGTGCTGGGTGGCGGTGGAGGTGAACACCGCCGCCGGCTTGCCCACCAGGGTGCCGCTGGCCCATTCCGCGCCCAGCCCGTCCAGCCAGTGCTTGACCGGCGCGGCCATGTTGCCGAACCGGGTCGGACTGCCCAGCACCAGACCCGCGCATTCGACCAGGTCGCGCGATTCGACATAGGGCGCGCCGTCGTCCGGCACCGGCGGCGCCGCGGTCTGGGTCACGGCCGCGACCGGCGGCACCGTGCGCAGCCGCGCCTGCACGCCGTCGACCTCGCCGATGCCGCGCGCGATCTGGCGCGCGAGCCGCGCCACCGATCCGCCGCGGCTGTAGTAGAGCACCAGAACTTCGGGCATCGCATTCTCCTGTGGCCGTCAAGGATAGTGGCTCAGTCGCCGCGTGTGCGAGCCGGTGACGGGCGCGGCGGCGGTCAGCGGGCTCCCGATCCCTGCATGCCGCGGGCACGCCCCATCGGTTACCCTCCGGTCGATGGAGCCGCTGAACACGATCAACCGCTGGGGCGACCGCATGCGCGACCGCGCGCGCGTCGGCACCTTCTTCCGCTTCCTGGCCCGGCGCTTCCTCGACGACAACCTGTTCCAGGCCGCCGGCGCGCTGTCCTACACCACGGTGTTCGCGCTGGTGCCGCTATCGATGGTGGTGTTCGGGGTGCTGTCGGCGTTTCCGGTGTTCGGCGAATGGAGCGACCGCCTCAGCGACTACGTCTTCTCCAACTTCGTGCCCTCGGCCGCGCGCTCGGTCGAGGCCAGCCTGAAGCAGTTCTCGGCCAACATCGGCCAGCTCACCGCCGCCGGCGTGATCGCGTTGGTGGTGTCGCTGCTGATCACCCTCAACGGCGTGGAATCGACCTTCAACCGCATCTGGCGGGTCAAGGCGGCGCGGCCGCAGGTCGGGCGTTTCCTGGTCTATTGGACCGTGCTGACCCTGGGCGCGCTGATGGCCGCGGCCAGCCTGGCGGTGTCGGCCAAGTTCTTTTCGATGGAAGTCTTCGCGACCCAGCCCGGGCGCCTGCTGGAACGCGTGATGCTGCAGCTGGCGCCGGTGGCGATCGAGTGGCTGGCGTTCGCCGCGATTTACCGCGTGGTGCCGCACCGCACGATCCACTGGCGCCACGCCTTCGCCGGCGCGCTGCTGGCGGCGACGCTGTTCGAACTGGTGAAGTGGGGCATTGGCCTGTACCTGGGCAGCTTCGGTTCGTACTCCAAGATTTATGGCGCGTTCGCGGCGGTGCCGATCTTCCTGCTGTGGATCTACCTGAGCTGGATCGCGGTGTTGCTGGGCGCGTCGCTGGCCTCGTCGATCTCCGCCTTCCGCTACCAGCCGGTGTCCATGCGCCTGCCGCTGGGCTTCGAGATGTACGGCCTGCTGCGCCTGCTGGCGCGCTTCAACGAAGCCCGCGCCGAGGGCCGCGGCCTGCACAGCGACGAGATCCAGCAGCTCGAACCCATGCTCACCGACACCCTGGTCCAGCAGATGCTGTCGCAGCTGTGCCAGATCAACGTGGTCGCGCGCGCCGAAACCGGCGAGTGGCTGCTGTCGCGCGACCTGGACGAACTGTCGATGGGCGAACTCTACGAAGCTTGCGGGTTGCGCATTCCGATCGCCGAGGCCAGGCTGCCCTGCCGCGACGATTCGCTGGGCCGCTCCGCGGTCGCGGCGATGGACGAATTGCGCGTGCCCTTGCGCGAACTGCTGAAACGCCGCGTCTCCACCATCCACGCCGACCAGGAATGAACCCGATGAGCTCACGCCGCCTTGCCCCGATCCTCGCGCTGTCGCTGCTGACCGTCGCGCTTGCGGGCTGCAACCGGCCGGCGCCGGCGCCGGCGCCCGAGGCCCAGGTCGAAGCGCCCGCGCCCAAGCCTGCAACGCCCGCGGCCAAACCAGCCGAGCCCGCCGCCGCGCCGGCGTCCTCGGACCTGCCGGATCTGAAAGTGGCGACGCTGGACAACGGCGAGTTCGACCTGGCCGCGCATCGCGGCAAGTGGGTGGTGGTGAATTTCTGGGCCACCTGGTGCGCGCCCTGCCTGAAGGAAATGCCCGAGCTGTCGGCGATGGACGCGATGCGCGAGCACATCGAAGTGATCGGCCTGGCCTACGAGGAAATCGAGCCGGCCGACATGCGCACGTTCCTGAAGACGCATCCGGTGGTCTATCCGATCGCGATCGTCGACACCTACGACCCGCCCAAGGCGTTCGACACGCCGCGCGGTCTGCCGATGACCTACCTGGTCGGACCGGACGGCAAGGTCGCCGACAAGTTCCTGGGCCCGGTGACCGCGGCCATGATCGAAGGCGCGATCGCCAAGGCCGGCGGGCCGGCCGCGCCCACCGAGGCCAAGCCGGCCAAGTCGTGAGCGCGGCGCGCTACTTCGTCAGCGGAAAAGTGCAGGGCGTGTGGTTCCGCGCCAGCGCACGCGAACAGGCGCTGGCGTTGGGGCTGCGCGGTTATGCGCGCAACCTCGCCGACGGGCGGGTCGAAGTGCTGGCGGTCGGCGACGCCACGGCGTTGGCGCAGTTGGAAACCTGGCTGCGGCGCGGGCCCGCGAACGCGCGCGTCGACGACGTGCGGCGCGAGGACGCCGATGCGTCGGAAGCGGGCGAGGGCTTCGTCTGCGGTTGAGCTGCGGCGCCGAACGACGGGCGTCCCTGCTTTCTGTGGGAGCGACGTAAGTCGCGATTGCGTAGTAGCAGAGCGAGCGCAGGCAGGCGATCGCGGCTCACGGCGCTCCCACAGCAAGCCACCGCGACGCGATGCGCGGATTCACGCCGGTCCCGGCGTCGCCATCAGACGCCCGTTGCGCCACTCGCGCTGTCCGCTCGCGTAGCCGCGCCGCTGCAGGTAGTCGAAGATCGAACGCACCGTGACCACCGGATAATCGCCGGACAAGCGCGTGCCGACCGGATGGTCGGTGAAGGCCGCGTTGGCCGAGAACAGCCCGCCCAGTACGCGCTTGGAATAGGGGATATGGATGCGGTCGGGACGGAAGCCGTCCTGCCGCGCCCAGTCGTAGGCCGCGCGCCGCTGATCGATGGCGGCGCCGTCCGGCACGCTCGCGGCCAGCAGTTCCAGCACCCAGGCGGTGGAGTTCTGATACTCCCGGCTGCCCGGGCGCGCGATCAGGCTGTAATGCGGCTGGTGCAGGCTGCGCTGCGGCAGCGCGCGCAGCCGCGCCGCCAGCCGTTGCGCCTGCGCCGGCTGCAGCCAGACGATGCGCGCATCCTGGTTGACCAGATCGTCGCTGAAGAAATTGACCAGGCCCTGCGCATACAGATGGGAGCGGTCGCTGCCGCATTCGTTGAGCAGATGCACCGCGGTCCAGCGCCCGTTGGCATGATCGCGCACGACGAAACCGACATGGCTGTAGACCAGGCCCTGCGCCGACAGATCGGTACCCACGCGCGCGACCAGCGCCACCGGCGCGTCGCGCTCGTCCAGGGCCGCGGCCACGCGCAGCGCGGTGGCCGCGGCGGCGGCGACCTTCTCCGCCGATACGGTCTGGGTGTCGCAGCGCGTACCGGCTTGCGCGCTCGGCGCGCCCGCGACCGCGGCGAGCAGCAACGCGGCCAGGGCGAGGCCGCGCAGGATCGGTTGGGGATCATGGCGCATGGGATTCGGGTCCTTGCGGCTGCGCTGCGGTGTCCCGATGCACGTCGCGATAGCGCAGCATGTCGAGCAGGCGCTGCTCCTTGTCGTCGTCGAAGCCGCAGCGGTCGGTGAATTCCTTGGGGTTCTCGTAGGTGCCGAACAGCATGTCCCACCACACGATGTCGCCGTAGTTGTTCTTGTGGCGGCCGTGCTGGTGATGAACGCGGTGCATCTCCGGGCGCTGGAACACGTAGCCGACCCAGTGCGGGGTGCGCACGGACGTGTGGTAGAAGAATTCGCCCAGCGCGGTGCAGGCGGTGTAAACCGCGCCGGCCGCCGGCGACAGGCCCAGCAGCGCATACACCAGCAGGCTGCCGATGATCGAATTGACGATCATCTCGCCGGGGTGCTTGTAGAACGAGGTGATGACCTCGATGCGCTGCGGGCTGTGGTGGATCTGGTGGAAGCCCAGCCACAGCCAGTCGATCTCGTGGCGCCAGCGGTGCCACCAGTAGAAGACGAAGGTGGCGACGAAATAGGCGATGGCGCCCGCGGCCCAGGCCGGTAGGTGCGCGGACAAATGCAGCAGCGACCACGACGACAGCCAGCGTTCCCAGGTGTAGCCGGCCAGCACCACCACGCCCAGCTGGACCAGGTTGATCAGCACCACCCGCAGCGGCCAGGTCCGCACCGACGGCAGCCGCCAACCCGGAATGAGGCGTTCGAGGATGAAGCAGAACGCGGCGACGGCGAAGATCAGCTTGAACATGCGCCGTCCCTCCGCCTCAGCCGATACGCCGGCTGTGCAACAGTCCGCGCGCTTCGTCGTTGGGCACGAAGCACAGCGCATGGCCGCCGGCGCTGAGGATCCAGCCGGCGGCGACCACGCTGACCGTCACCGCCTGGCCGACGCGCAACCCCAGTTCCTTGGCCGCGGCCGCCGACAGGTAGACCACGAAGGAAGCGCCGACGCCGACCGCCGACACCGTGACCGCCACGCCCTGGGCGCTGGCGGCGACGCCGGTGACGGAGAACTTCGCGCCTTCCGACAGCGCCATCGCCACCGCCGCGGGCACTTCGACCGAGGCGGCCAGGCTGGCCTCCGACTGGCGGCTGGCGGCGTCGGATTGCACCGCCGCAAAAGCTGGCGTCCCTGCCAGCAGGCCAGCGGCGGCCGAAACGGCCAGGACGAGGGGGAAACACCGGCGTGGGACTTTCCTAGGCATCGCGCTTGCTCGTCAGGGCCTGCCTGCACGCTGGCCAGCGGCGCGACGCATTGCAACGGGCATCGGCGAGGTGGCTCCCGCTACGCCACCGGGTAGCGTATTTTTATACCCATGGCCCTGTCCCTAGAACTCGTCGACGCCCTCAAGCGCTTTCTGCGCGCGCAGGACCTCACGTATCGCGACCTCGCCGCCCGCCTCAAGCTCAGCGAGGCGGCGGTCAAGCGCATGTTCTCCAAGCGCGCGATGAGCCTGGAGCGGCTGGAGCAGATCTGCGACGTGCTCGACATCGGCCTGGCCGAGCTCAGCGCCGAGGCCGCGCGCGGACGCACCGCCATGGCCGAGCTCAGCGAAGCGCAGGAGCAGGCCCTGGTCGACGAACCGGCGCTGCTGCTGGCGCTGTTCCTGACCTTGAACCGCTGGAAGCAGACCGACGTGCAGCGCCATTTCGTGTTCGACGACGCGCAATGGACGCGGTTGCTGGTGCGGCTGGACCGGCTCGGCATCATCGAACTGATGCCGGGCAACCGCGGTCGTCCGCTGACCGCGCGCAACTTCCGCTGGCGCGCCGACGGGCCGATGGAGCGTTATTTCCGCCTCAACCTGCTCGGCGATTTCTTCGCCGATCCCTTCGACGGCGAGCAGGATGTGCTGCTGTTGCTCAGCGGCAGCCTCAGCATCGCCGGTATCCGCCAGCTCAAGCAGCGCCTGGGCGAAGTCGCGCGCGAGTTCGACGCGCTACTGGCGCGCGACGCGGCGCTGAGCGCGCAGGAGCGCGTGGGCGTGAGCCTGGTGCTGGCGCAGAAGCCGTGGCTGCTGCAGCTGTTCCATCCGTATCGGCGCTCGCAATGAGCGCAGTCAGGGTCGTGCTGCGCAGGTAAGTCGCGATCGATGCGGCCAGGGGCCGCGTTGCTTCAACCCTTCTTGTCCGCGATCGGCTTGAGCGCCCCGTAACGTTCCTTCTTCGGCTTGCCCTTCAGCGGCGGGAACTCGATCGCGCTGTCCGGCACCTTGCGGTCCGGCGCGCGCGCCAGCAGGTCGCGGATCAGGGTCAGCCGTCCGCTGCGCTGGTCGTTGAAATCGACCAGGGTCCAGGGCGCGTGCTTGCTGTGGGTGGCCGCGAGCATGGCCTCGCGCGCGCGGGTGTAGTCGTCGTAGTGCTTGCGCGCCTCGACGTCGATCGGCGACAGCTTCCAGCGCTTGAGCGGATCGGCCAGACGCTCGGCGAAGCGCTCCTCCTGCTGGGCCTGGTCGCAGCACAGCCAATACTTGAACAGCACGATGCCGTCGTCGGTGAGCAGCTTCTCGAACGCCGGCGCCTGCTTCAGGAACGCGGCGACCTGGGCCGGCTTGGCGAAACCCATCACCTGTTCGACGCCCGCGCGGTTGTACCAGCTGCGGTCGAACAGCACGATTTCACCGGCCGCGGGCAGGTGCGGCACATAGCGCTGGAAGTACCACTGCGTGCTTTCGCGGTCGTTGGGCTTGGGCAGCGCGACCACGTGGCATTGGCGCGGATTGAGGTGTTCGACGATGGCATTGATCACGCCGCCCTTGCCGGCGGTGTCGCGGCCTTCCAGCAGCACCACCACGCGTTGGCCGGTGTGCTGGACCCAGCGCGCCACCTCGGCCAGCTCCAGCTGCAGCGCTTCGAGCTGGGCCTCGTAGTCCTTGCGCTTGAGCTTGCTCATCGGCGGGCTTTCTTCTTGGCCGGCGCACGCGCGGGACGGCTGCGCTTGGTGCCCGCCATCGCGGTCGCGACTTCCAGCAGGGCGCCTTGCTGGGTGGTGTTGAGCGCGCGATAGGCTGCGAGCAGGTCGTGCTCGCCCTGGGTGCGCGCCGGGTCGAAGGTGCTGGCCAATTCCGACAGCAGCGCGCCTGCGGGGACGCCGAAAGTGCGCGCCAGCGCGTCCAGCTGATCCTTGCCCGGCAGCTTCTCGCCCTGCAGCCAGGCGCTGACGGTGGCCACGCCGGCGCGCGGAATCGCGGTGGCGATGTCGGCGGCGTTCAGGCCGCGGGCCTTGGCGAGCAGTCGCAAGGTGGTACCTAGCGGCATGGCGATCACTCCTTGTGAGCCGGTTCGAGCAAACGGGGGCGCAGCGTGGCCAGGTTGCAGGGCCGTGTGCGCGCGTCGAGCTGGGCGCGGATGATCTGGTCCCAGGCGGTGCGGCAGGCCGAGGTCGAGCCCGGCAGGCAGAATACGAAGGTGCCGTTGGCCAGGCCGGCGAAGGCGCGGGACTGCAGGGTGGAGGTGCCGATTTCTTCGAAGCTGAGCGCGCGGAACAGTTCGCCGAAGCCCGGCATTTCCTTGTCCAGCAGCGGCAGCAGCGCCTCAGGCGTGGAGTCGCGGCCGGTGAATCCGGTGCCGCCGGTCACCAACACGCCGTCGACGCCGCGATCGGCGATCCATTGCGACACCGCGGCGCGCAGTTGGTAACGGTCGTCGGGCAGCAGCCTGCGCTCGACCAGGCCGTGGCCGGCCTCGGTCAAGGCCTGGATTAGGTAGTCGCCGGAGCTGTCTTCGGCCAGGGTGCGCGAGTCCGATACGGTCAGCACGCACAGTCGCAAGGGGATGAAATCGCGTTCTGCGGTCATGGCGGGCAGCCTGGGCCGGGGGCGCTAAAAAAGCAAATTCGGTCGGGTGCTTGTGTTGCGACGGGCGAAGGACTACGGGCTCCGCGTAAAAGCAAATCCCCCTCAATCCCCCTTTTTCAAAGGGGGAAGACCGGCAAGGTCAAAAGCATCATCGGTGTTCCCCCCACCAAGATCTTGTTCCCCCTTTGGAAAGGGGGCAAGGAAGAAGACCGGCAAGGTCAAAAGCATCATCGGTGTTCCCCGCCAACGTTCTGGTTCCCCCCTTTGAAAAAGGGGGGCTAGGGGGGATTTGCTTTTGCTCCGCCGTCTCCGCCGCCAGCCGCAAACTGCGCCGGCGGCAAGCCCCGCCGATGTCGTCGCGCCATCGTCTCCACCGCCGCCACGAAATCGCGCGCGAACCTGTCCATATCGAACAGTCCGCTGTCGGCGCGCCGCTGCGCCAGGCGCACGCGCAACGCGGCCAGGGCGGCCGGATCGCGGCCCAGCGCGACCGCGCGCGCAATGAAAGCCGCATCGTCGGCCACGTTCAGCTCATCCAGGCCCAGGTGATGGTTGAGGCTGCCGGCCACGCGCGCGGCGAAAGTCGCACCGGGACGCGTCAGCACCGGGCAGCCCGCCCACAGCGCATCGGAGGCGGTGGTATGGGCGTTGTAGGGTTCGGTGTCGAGGAACAGGTCGGCGTGCTGCAGGCGCGCGAGGTACTCGGCATGCGGCTGCTTGGCCATGAACACCAGCCGCTGCGGCGCCACGCCCTGGCTCTGCGCATGCGCGCGCAGGCGCGCGTCGGCCTCGCCGGGGCCCGACAGCAGCCACAGCACGCTGTCCGGCACCTCGCGCAATACCGCCAAGGCCCGGCCCACGCTGCGCGGGTTGAGCTTGTAGCTGTTGTTGAAGCAGGCGTAGACCGTGCCGCGCTCGGGCAGGCCGCATTCGGCGCGCGACGGCGGCGACAGAATCGCGCGCGCGGTGTCGGACGGCTGGAAGCAGCGCGGCAGCCAGGCCACGGCTTCGCTGTAGTGCGGCGCCATCCACTCCGGCAAGGCGTAGCGGTCGGCCAGTACGTAGTCGATCCAGGGCGCGCCCGAGGTGCCGGGGTAGGCCAGCCAGTTCACCTGCACCGGCGCGGGCCGCAGCGCCAGCGCTTCCGGCACGCCGCCGCCGCCCCAGCCGCGCAGGTCGAACAGCACTTCGATGCCGGCCTCGCGGATCGCCGCCGCGACCTGCGCGTGCGGACGTTGCGAGACGTCGTGCAGGCAATGTGCGGCCGCGCGCAGGCGCTGCCGGATCGGGCCGCCGTCGTCGGGCGTGAGCGCGAACAGCTGCGTCTGCACTTCGCCACGTGCGCGCAGCGCCTCGAACAGCGCGACGGTGAGCAGGCCGGTGGGATGGGCGCCGAAACCGTTGGACAAAAAACCCACGCGCACCGGCGCACCGTCGTCGGCGCGCGGCGCGGGCGATGGCAGCGGGCGCAGCGCACGCGCGATCTCGGCCGCGCGCAGACGCGCGCAACGCAGTTGCTCGGCGGCGTCGGCGTCCTCGCTGAGGAAGGCGAACGGCTCGATCGCCGCGCGCCCGGCCGCGACCGCGTCGCGCACCTGCCGCGACAACGTGTCCAGCCCGCGCCAATCGCAGAGCTTGCGCCGCCAGGCCAGCAGATAGGCGGCCAGCTGCGGTTCGTCGGGCGCCAGCGCGTGCGCCTGCGCATACGCCTGCGATGCGGCCTCGGCTTCGCCGGTGTCTTCCAGCGCGTGGCCCAGCCACACGGCGATGCCGGGGTGCTGCGGCGCGTTGCGCGCGGCTTCGCGCAGGCTGGCCACCGCGTCCTCGCGCCGGCCCAGCATCCACTGCGCTCGGCCCAGTCGCGCCAGCGCTTCGGGGTGGCCCGGACGCAGGCTCAGCGCGCGCTGCGCCGCGCTCGCACCGGCGGTGGCATCGCCGGCATCCAGTTCGTGTTCGGACAGCACGATCCAGGCGATGGCGTCGCCGGGGTCGCGTTGCAGGCGCAGGCGCAGTTCGGCGCGGGGATCGTTCAAGGGCGGGCCGTCAGGCTGAGCCGCGAATCACGCCGCGCCCAGGGGCAGGTGATAGCGCAAGGTGCCGTCGTAGCGGTGCCAGCCGGCGGCGTCGTACAGGGCCTGCGCGGTGGCGTTGTCGGGGTTGGTCTCCAGTTCCAGCCGCACGGCGCCATCGCCGCGCGCGAACTCGGCCGCCGCGTCCAGCAGCGCCTGCGCCACGCCGCGACGGCGCGCGTCGGCTTCGACGAACAGATCGTTGAGCACCCACACGCGCGCGGCGCGCACTGAGGAGAAGGTCGGGTACAGCTGGGTGAAGCCGGCCGGCGCGCCGTCCAGCTCGGCCAGGAACACCACCGATTCGCCGCGCTCCAGACGCTGGGCGATGAAGGCGCGCGAGACCGATTCGTCGTAGCGCTGGGTATAGAAATGCCGATAGCGGTCGAACAGCGGCGCCAGGGCGTCGAGATCGTCGAGGTGGGCGCGGCGGGTGGTGACGGGCATGGGCGGGCCGGCGGAGGGTGTGGCCGATTATGGCGCTGTGCTGTGGGGGCGGGTAGCGGTTACCTGCGGGTAAGCGCAAATCCGCCTCGGTCGCCCCCTCAAAGGCGGAAGACAAGCGGGCGGTTCCCCTTTGTAGGGGCGTAAGGGATTTGCGTTTCGCGGCGCATGCAACCGCGCGAAACAACGCCCCGATCAGTCGTGGGTCAGCCGCGCCAGCTCGTCCGCCTGATGTTCCTGCATCAGCCGTGCGACCAGCGCGTCCAGGTCGCCGGCGATCACGTTGGGCAGGTCGTACAGGGTCAGGCCCTCGACGCGGTGATCGGTGATGCGGCCCTGCGGGAAGTTGTAGGTGCGGATGCGCTGGCTGCGGTCGCCGCTGCCGACCTGCAGCTTGCGGGTTTCGGCCTGCGCGGCGGCGGCCTTGGCGATCTGCGCTTCGGCCAGCATCGCCTTGAGCCGCTTCATGGCCTTGTCGCGGTTGGCGTGCTGGCTGCGTTCGGTCTGGCTCTCCACCACGATGCCGCTGGGCGCGTGGGTGATGCGGATCGCCGAGTCGGTCTTGTTGACGTGCTGGCCGCCGGCGCCGGAGGAACGGAAGGTGTCGACGCGCAGGTCGGCCGGATTGATCTCGATCGGCTCGCCTTCGGGCTCGACCGGAATGATCGCCACCGTCGCCGCCGAGGTGTGGATGCGGCCCTGCGATTCGGTTTCCGGCACGCGCTGCACGCGGTGGGTGCCGGACTCGAACTTCAGCCGCGAGTACGCGCCGCGGCCTTCGACGCGGGCGATGATTTCCTTGTAGCCGCCGTGCTCGCCGGCGTTGGCCGATTCGGTCTCGACCTTCCAGCCCTGGCGTTCGGCGTAGCGCGCGTACATGCGGAACAGATCGCCGGCGAAGATCGCGGCTTCGTCGCCGCCGGTGCCGGCGCGCACTTCCAGATACAGATCGCCCTCGTCGCGCGGATCCTTGGGGATCAGGTGCGCCAGCAGTTCCGCGTCCAGCGCCAGCAGGCGTTCGCGCGCGGCGGCGATTTCCTCCTCGGCCAGCTCGCGCAGTTCCGGGTCGGCGCGCATCGCCTCGGCCGCGGCCAGGTCGGCCTTGGCGCGCGCTTCCTGCGCCAGCGCGGTGGCCACCGGCTCCAACTGGGCGAATTCGCGCGAGCACTTGCGGAAGCGGTCGGCATCGCCGATCACCGATGGGTCGGCGAGCAGGCGCTCGAGTTCCTCGCGGCGTTCGGCGAGGGCTTCCAGCTTGCGGCGCAGGGTGGGGGTCATAAGAAGCCGGGATTCGGGAGTGGGCGTTCGGAATTCGAAGAAACGACGGCGGCGCGCTGGCGTCGCTAAGGCGCGTCGGTCGAATCCGAATCCGCTGTGTCCGCTCCCGGCTGCTCGGGGAACAGCTTGTCGGCCGCGCGCGCGAGGTCGGCGTTGCCGCTGAGCGCGGCCTCGCGCAAGGCGATGGTCGGCGCGTGCAGCAGGCGGTTGGTCAGGGTGTGGGCGAGGAAGTTCAACACGTCGGCCGGATCCTGTCCGGCGTCGAGTTGCTGCCTGGCCTTGGCCAGCACTTCCACGCGCGCGGCCTCGCCGTGCGCGCGCAGGCGCTTGAGCGGCGCGGTGCGCGTGCTCGCGGCCAGGGTTTCGACGAAGCGCGCGACCTGCAGATCGACGATGGCCTCGGCCTCGGTCGCGGCCTCGCGGCGGCTGCGCCGGTTGTCCTCGATCGCGCGTTCCAGGTCGTCGACGCTGTACAGGAAGGTGTCCTTGAGCTCGGCCACGTCGGGCGCGATGTCGCGCGGCACCGCCAGATCCAGCAGCAGCATCGGCCGGTGCTTGCGGGTGGCCAGCGCGGCGGCGACCTGCGCCCGGCGCAGGATCGGCTCGCGGCTGGCGGTGGCCGACAGCACGATGTCGGCCTCGCCCAGGTGGCGGTCGAGTTCGGACAAGGGCAGGGCCACGCCGCCGTGGCGGCTGGCCAGGTCCTGTGCGTGGCCGAGGGTGCGGTTGGCGATCAGCAGGCGCTTGGCCTTGGCCTGCACCAAATGGCGCGCGGCCAGTTCGATGGTCTCGCCGGCGCCGATCAGCAGCACGGTCGAGTCCTCCAGGCGGGCGAAGGATTCCTGCGCCAGGCGCACCGCCGCGGACGCCACCGACACCGGATTGGCGCCGATGCGGGTGTCGGTGCGTGCGCGCTTGGCGGTGGAGAACGCCTGCTGGAACAGCCGGTCGAGCTGGGTGCCCAGGCTGCCGGCGCCGCGCGCGGCGGCCCAGGCGTCCTTGACCTGGCCCAGGATCTGCGGCTCGCCCAGCACCAGCGAGTCCAGGCCGGTGGCGACGCGGAACAGATGGCGCACCGCCTCGGCGTCGCGGTGGCGGTACAGATACGCGTGCAGATCGCCGGCGTCGTCGGGATGGGTCGCCAACCAGTCGGCCAGCGCCTGGCCGTCGTCCTGCGCCACCGCGTACAGCTCGGTGCGGTTGCAGGTCGACAGCAGCGCCACTTCGCTCACCTGCGGCAGCGCGCGCAGCGCCGCCAGCGCGGCCGGTACGGTCTCGGACGAGAACGCGACCCGCTCACGCAGGCTGACCGGCGCGGTCTGGTGATTGATGCCTAGGACGAACAAGCTCATCGGGCCGCGATGCGTCCTGGGACTGGAGCCGACCACGGTCGGCGGGGCGAGGTAAGGGACATCCGTTCAGGTGCTTGCGATAAGCTGCGGGCTGCTGAAGGCCGCCATTCTACCGGCCCCGTTGGTTTCAACGAATTCGATGGATTCGATGGATTCAATTCACCGTGTCTCACGCCGCCGCGCGCCGTCGCGCGCGTTCAGTTTGCTGGCCGCCGCCGTCCTGACGGTGCTGCTGGCGCCCGCCGCCGCGGCCCCGGCCGCCAAACCGGCCCTGGCCGTGCCTGCCGACGCCTCGGCCGCCACCAGCGCGGCCCTGGAGCCGCTGCTGACCGGCGAGTTCGCGCTGCAGGCCGGCAAGCTCAAGGAGGCCGCGACCGCTTACGCCGCGGCCGCCCGCGCCGCCAAGGACAAGGAACTGGCCGCGCGCGCCACCGATATCGCGATCGTGGCCAAGGAAGACAAGCTGGCCGCCGAATCGCTGGCGCTGTGGCGCCAGTTGGGCGGCGACGGCGCGCCGTTGCTGGCCTCGCAGGCGATCCTGGCCCTGCGCGGCGGCGACGAACGCGCCGCGCTGCGCGACCTGGACCGGCTGATGCTGGCCGACGACACCGGCTGGCGGCGCGTGCTGGGCGTGCTGTCCACCGGCTCCAAGGATCCGGCCCAGGCCGCGCGCCTGCTGGAGAAACTGGTCGACGGCAGCCAGATGCCCACGGACCTGATGGCCTGGGTCGCGTTCGGCCTCTACGCCCAGCGCCTGGATCAGCCCAAGCTGACCGAGCGCATCGTCGGCGAAGTGGTGCAGCGCTTCCCCGGCAACCCGCGCGTGAGCCTGCTGCGCGCCAGCCAGCTGCGCGAGGACGGCAAGTCCGACGAAGCGCGCAAGGTGCTGGAATCGATCGCCGGCCAGGCCGACACCGACACGCAGATGCGTGGCCTGATCGCGCAGGAATACGACGCCCTGGGCGATCTGCCGGCGGCCTCGGCGATCCTCGGCCGCGGCCCGCAGGACGACCAGACCTATGCGCTGCGCGCCTCCTTGCTCGCGCGCGCCGAGGACAAGCCCACCCTGACCCAGCTCTACGACGAGTTGCGCCGCAACGCCGCCAAGCCCGAACCCGGCCGGCGCCTGCTGCTGGGCCAGATCGCCGAATTCCTGGAGCGCAACGACGAGGCCCTGGACTGGTACCGCGGCGTGCCCGGCGGCCCGCAGCGCTGGATCGCGCGCCTGCGCGCGGCCAACGTGCTGCACGAACTCAAGCGCGGCGACGAAGCCTACGCGGCGCTGCGCGCGCTGCAGGCCGACGCCTCGGCCGAGGACGACACCCGCCGCGACGCCTACCTGCTGGAAGCGGCATTGCGCGCCGAGGACAAGAACGAAGCCGGCGAACTCGACGCCTTCGCGCGCGGCCTGGCCGCGTTCCCGGACGAGCCGGAAGTGCTGTACGCGCGCGCTTTGAGCTACGAGCGCCGCGACGACATTCCGCGCGCGGAAGCCGATTTCCGCCGCATCCTGGTCGCCGAGCCCGACAGCGTGGCCGCGCTCAACGCCCTGGGTTACACGCTGGCCGACCGCACCACGCGCTATCAGGAGGCGCTGGAACTGATCCAGCGCGCGCGCACCGCCGAGCCCGACAACGCCGCGATCATCGACAGCTACGGCTGGGTGCTCTATCGCCTGGGCCGCAACGAAGAGGCGCTGGTCGAGCTGCGCCGCGCGCTGACCCTGCAGAAGGATCCCGAGATCGCCTCGCACCTGGCCGAGGTGCTGTGGGCGGTCGGCAAGAAGGACGAGGCGCGCAAGTATTTCGAGCAGGCGCGCAAGCTCGATCCCGATAACCGTGCGCTCAAGCGCGCGTTGGAAAAGACCGGCGCATGACGCTGCGCGCACTGACCGTGGCGGCCCTGGCCGCAATGCTGAGCGCGTGCGCTGGGCAGGGCGTGCGCGGTCCGGCGGCGCCGCCGCTGGCGCCCGCCGTGGCCGAGGCGGGCCAGTCCGCGCGCGAGGCCGAGGTGCGCGCTCAGACCGGCTGGTCTCTGAGCGGTCGCATCGCGCTCAGCAATGGCCGCAACGGCGGCTCCGGGCGGATCGAATGGCAGCAGGACGGCGACCGCTACGAGGTCGCGCTCAGCGCCCCGGTGACCCGGCAGAGCTGGCGCCTGAGCGGCGATATTGCCGGCGCCCGTCTGGAAGGCTTGGAAGGCGGCACCCGCAGCGGCCCCGACGCCGCAGCGCTGCTGCGTGAGGCCACCGGCTGGGAAATTCCGGTCGCGGCCTTGAGCGATTGGGTGCGCGGCCTGCGCGCCGTGGGGCAGGGGCCGGCGAGCGTGCGCTACGGCGCCGACGGACGTCCGGCACGGATCGAGCAGGGCGGTTGGACCATCGATTACCGCTGGCCGGCGACAGACGTATTTGCGTTGCCGTCGCGAGTGGATGCGGTGCGCGGCGAGGCAAAAGTGAAATTGATCGTGGACGAGTGGCAGCTTCCGCCGCTCTCGTTCGTGACGGAGCGGTCGCTCAGGCGCATAGCGGCGGTCGATCCGCGGGGGGTCGAGCCTTTGCGCAGCGAACTGGCCGTGTTGAACCTGTTCGACCCGGCCGCGGATATGCGCGACAACGTCGCTCGCGGCGACCTGCGGGCGATCAGCATTTGCGGCTACAGCTGCGAGCCGCCAGGATTGACGAGCGAGGATCGCGACGTGCGCGAATCCCGCATCTTGCCGGGAACCGGTGACGTTATCTTCAGTCCCGAGTACGGCCAGCTTCTGAGTCAGGCACAGGCTTATGCGCTGATCTATAACCGCGCCCTTGCCGAATGGATGCGTGCGCATCCGCCCGCACCCTTCGTCGCGCGCGATTGATCGCGCGGCGCTCCGATTCATCGTCCGCCATGTCCGCCGACACCGAGCCCCCCTGGAGCCTTTGGCCCGCCCCGGCCAAGCTGAACCTGTTCCTGCGCATCACCGGCCGCCGCGCCGATGGCTACCACCTGCTGCAAACCGTGTTCCGTCTCCTGGATTGGGGAGACTCGATCCGGCTGCGCCCGCGCGCGGACGGCCGCATCGTCCGCCACGGCGGCTCGGTGGCGGGCGTATCGGAAGATCAGGATCTGACGGTGCGGGCGGCCAAGTTGCTGCAAGAGGAAGCGAACGTCGCGCTAGGTGCAGATATCGTCATCGAAAAGCGCATCCCGGCCGGCGGCGGCTTCGGCGGTGGATCGTCCGACGCTGCGACCGTGCTGGTGGCCCTGAACGCGCTCTGGGGCGCCGATCTGAGCGTCGACCGCCTGGCCGAACTCGGCCTGCGTCTGGGCGCCGACGTGCCGGTGTTCGTACGCGGCGACAACGCCTGGGCCGAAGGCGTGGGCGAGGCGCTGGCGCCGGTCGTGCTGGCGCCGGCCTGGTATCTGCTGGTGGACCCCGGCGTGCATGCGCCGACCGCCGCTTTGTTCCAATCCACTGAATTGACTCGGGATGCTGCGCCCGCGACAATGGCGGACTTCGTTTCGGGTATGCCGCTCGAGAATGCGTTCGAGCCGGTCTTGCGCCTGCGCGAACCGGCCGTGGAGGCCGCGTTCGCTGCCTTGGCGCGAGTCGGCGCGCCGCGTCTGACCGGCTCCGGCAGCGGCTGTTTCGTCGAGTTCGCCACGCGCGAATCCGCCGAGGCGGCGCTGGCGGTTCTGCCTTCCGGCCTTCGGGCCTGGACGGCGGCCGGCGCCGCGCGGTCTCCGCTGCGCGCCGCGCTCGAAACACAGCTTATGCAGGGGCGTCGCCAAGAGGCCCAAGGCACCAGGTTTTGATCCTGGCATTCGTAGGTTCGAATCCTACCGCCCCTGCCAGCAACACCTGCGTCACCCCTAGTTTGTAAAGGCCCGATCCGGCCCAGACCTCCGGAATCGGACATGGACGTCGCCCGCCACGGTCAGAGCGAAGCGGAGAAGACAAAGTGCACAACGATCGCAGCCTGCTGGTATTCAGCGGCAACGCCAACCGCCCGCTCGCCCAGGCGGTGTGCAAGGAGCTGGGTATCCGTCTGGGCAAGGCGCTGGTCGGTCGGTTCTCCGACGGCGAAGTGCAGGTCGAGATCGAAGAGAACGTGCGCCGCCAGGAAGTGTTCGTCATTCAGCCGACGAACGCGCCCACGGCCGAGAATTTCATGGAACTGCTGGTGCTGATCGACGCGCTCAAGCGCGCATCGGTGGCCAGCGTGACCGCGGTGGTGCCGTACTTCGGCTACGCCCGCCAGGATCGCCGCATGCGCTCCTCGCGCGTGCCGATCACGGCCAAGGTCGCGGCCAAGATGTTCGGCGCGGTCGGCGCCGACCGGGTGCTCACGGTCGATCTGCATGCGGATCAGATCCAGGGCTTCTTCGACATCCCGGTCGACAACGTCTACGCCTCGCCGCTGCTGCTGGCCGATATCTGGCGCGCGCACGGCACCGACAACATGGTCGTCGTGTCTCCGGACGTCGGCGGCGTGGTCCGCGCCCGCGCGATCGCCAAGCGCCTCGACGACGCCGATCTGGCGATCATCGACAAGCGCCGCCCGCGCGCCAACGTGTCGACGGTGATGAACATCATCGGCGACGTGGCCGGCAAGACCTGCGTGCTGGTCGACGACATCGTCGACACCGCCGGCACCCTGTGCGCGGCCGCGGCCGCGCTCAAGGCGCAGGGCGCGACCAAGGTGGTGGCGTACTGCACCCACCCGGTGCTGTCGGGCGCGGCGATCGACAACGTGACCCGTTCGCAGCTGGACGAGCTGGTGGTGACCGACACCATCCCGCTCACCGAGGCGGCCCGGGCCTGCGGCCGCATCCGTCAGCTCAGCGTCGCCGAGCTGCTGGCCGAAACCATCCGCCGCATCGCCTTCGGCGAGTCGGTGAGTTCGCTGTACGTGGATTGACGAAATCCGCGCTCGCGGCGCAAGCCGCGAACGCACACCGCTCACCTGGTCGCGGGTGAGCGTTCTTTCCGCCGCGAGGCGGTTCAACGCTGTAAACGTGAGTAAACGAACATGTCCGAACACATCATCAAGGCCACTGGCCGCAACGTCGAGGGGAAGGGTGCGAGCCGCCGCCTGCGTCGTGCCGCCAGCATCCCGGCCATCATCTACGGCGGCAAGGCCGATCCGCAGCCGGTCCAGCTCGAGCACGAGAAGGTCTGGCTGGCCAGCCAGAACGAGTGGTTCTACTCCTCGATCCTGACCCTGGACGTCGACGGCAAGACCGAGAGCGTGCTGCTGCGCGATATGCAGCGCCACCCGTACAAGCAGATCATCATGCACCTGGACTTCCAGCGCGTTGACGCCAACCAGGCGATCCGCGTGGCCGTGCCGCTGCACTTCCTCAACGAAGACAAGTCGCCGGCCGGCAAGGCTGCCGACGTCGTGGTCACCCACGAGCTCAACGAAGTCGAAGTCAGCTGCTTGCCGAAGGACCTGCCGGAGTTCCTGGAAATCGACCTGTCGGCCCTGGCCGTCGGCGATATCGTCCACCTGTCCGAGATCAAGCTGCCCAAGGGCGTCGAGATCCCCGAGCTGAAGCTGGGCAAGGAACACGATGTCGCCATCGTGATCGCCAAGCACGGCAAGGAAGAAGTCGAGGCTCCGGCCGAGGCTCCGGCCGAAGTGCCGGCCGCCAAGGTCTCCAAGAAGGACGACGACAAGAAGTGATCGCCCGCCGGCGCGCCCTGACCGGCGCGCCGGTTCGCGTTCGCGGATTGTGCTGATCCATGGCGGGACTGCGCCTGATCGTCGGCCTGGGCAACCCCGGCGCCGAATACACCCGGACCCGGCACAACGCCGGGTTCTGGTTTGTGGACGCCTTGAACGAGAAGTTCGGCGGCCGCTTCGGCCTGGAATCCAAGCTGTTCGGCGAGACCTCCAAGGTCGAGATCGACGGCCGCCCGGTGTGGCTGCTGAAGCCGGCCACCTTCATGAATCTGTCCGGCAAGTCGGTCACCGCGGCGCTGCGCTACTGGAAGATCGAGCCCGAGGAAGCGCTGTTGGCGCACGACGAGCTCGACCTGGCGCCGGGCACCGCGCGGCTCAAGTTCGACGGCGGCCACGGCGGCCAGAACGGCCTGCGCGACACCATCAAGCTGCTCGGCCACGGCAAGTTCCACCGCCTGCGCGTGGGCATCGGCCATCCCGGCCACAAGGACAAGGTCACCCCGTGGGTGCTGGGCCGTCCGGGCAAGGACGACGAGGCTTCGATCCTGCGGTCCATCGACGACGCCATCGACGTGCTGCCGCTGGCGGTGCGCGGCGACGTCAACGAGGCGATGAAGCGCCTGCATACCTCCAAGGCCTGAAGATTGGCGATTGGGGATTCGGGACACGCCCATGGCGAGTCCCGAATCCCGAATCACGAATCACGGATTACCCGCCATGGGCATCAAATGCGGCATCGTCGGCCTGCCGAACGTCGGCAAGTCGACCCTTTTCAACGCCCTGACCAAGGCCGGTATCGCCGCGGCCAACTTTCCGTTCTGCACCATCGAGCCCAACGTCGGCGCGGTGCCGGTGCCGGATCCGCGCCTGAACGCGCTGGCCGAGATCGTCAAGCCGCAGAAGCTGATCCCGACCGCGGTCGAGTTCGTCGACATCGCCGGCCTGGTCGCCGGCGCGGCCAGCGGCCAGGGCCTGGGCAACAAGTTCCTGGCCCACATCCGCGAGGTCGACGCGATCACCCACGTGGTGCGCTGCTTCGAGCACCCGGACGTGATCCACGTCAACAACAAGGTCGATCCGATCGCCGACATCGAGACCATCGACACCGAGCTGGCCCTGGCCGACCTGGAATCGGTCGAAAAGGCCCTGCAGCGCGCCGAGCGCAGCGCCAAGACCGGCGACAAGGAGGCCAAGGCCCGCGTCGACGTGCTGACCCGCGTGCGCGCCGGCCTGGATGCCGGCCAGCCCGCGCGCGCCCTGGGCCTGTCCGAGGACGACGTGGCCCAGGTTCGCGACCTGTTCCTGCTGACCCTCAAGCCGGTCATGTACGTGGCCAACGTGCTCGAGGACGGGTTCGAGAACAACCCGCACCTGGACGCCGTGCGCGCCCGCGCGGTCGGGGAGGGCGCCCAGGTGGTGCCGATCTCGGCCGCGATCGAGGAGGAGCTCAGCCAGCTCGACGACGCCGACCGCGACGCCTTCCTGACCGATCTGGGCCTGGACGAGCCGGGCCTGAACCGCCTGATCCGCGCCGGCTACGCCCTGCTGGGCCTGCAGACCTACTTCACCGCCGGCGTGAAGGAGGTCCGCGCCTGGACCGTCAAGGCCGGCTCGACCGCCCCGCAGGCCGCGGCGGTGATCCACACCGATTTCGAGAAGGGCTTCATCCGCGCCGAGACCATCGGCTACGACGACTACATCAAGTACAAGGGCGAAGCCGGCGCCCGCGACGCCGGCCGCCTGCGCCTGGAAGGCAAGGAATACCGGGTCCAGGAAGGCGACGTGCTGCACTTCCGTTTCAACGTTTGAGGACCGGAACGAGCGCCCGGAAAAAAAATCTGCGAAACTTGTGGTCGGACACGTTGACTTCCTCCGATTCGAGCGCCAGAATTGCGGGCTCTTTTGGAGGGATACCCAAGCGGCCAACGGGGGCAGACTGTAAATCTGCTGGCTTACGCCTTCGGTGGTTCGAATCCACCTCCCTCCACCAGTTAGTTCCAACGCTGTAGCGGTTTTCGGCGCGGGAGTAGTTCAATGGTAGAACCTCAGCCTTCCAAGCTGATGGTGCGGGTTCGATCCCCGTCTCCCGCTCCATTGATTCTGCTCCAGGCGACACCATTACAGCGGTAGAAAAGTTTCACGCTCACGTAGCTCAGTCGGTAGAGCACCTCCTTGGTAAGGAGGAGGTCGAAGGTTCGATTCCTTTCGTGAGCACCATCCAAGCAGTACGTCCTACGCAGCAAGCCACCTAAAGAAACCAAGCGAGAAGCGAGTCATGGCCAAGGGTAAATTCGAGCGCACCAAGCCGCACGTGAACGTGGGCACCATCGGCCACGTGGACCACGGCAAGACCACGCTGACCGCAGCGCTGACCAAGGTGGGCGCTGAGCGTTTCGGCGGCGAGTTCAAGGCGTACGACGCGATCGACGCGGCGCCGGAAGAGAAGGCGCGCGGCATCACGATTTCGACGGCGCACGTCGAGTACGAATCGGCGAACCGCCACTACGCGCACGTGGACTGCCCGGGCCACGCCGACTACGTGAAGAACATGATCACGGGTGCGGCGCAGATGGACGGCGCGATTCTGGTGTGCTCGGCCGCTGACGGCCCGATGCCGCAGACGCGCGAGCACATCCTGCTGTCGCGTCAGGTCGGCGTGCCGTACATCGTCGTGTTCCTGAACAAGGCCGACATGGTGGACGACGCCGAGCTGCTCGAGCTGGTGGAGATGGAAGTTCGCGAGCTGCTGACCAAGTACGAGTTCCCGGGCGACGACACCCCGATCATCCACGGTTCGGCGCGTCTGGCGCTGGAAGGCGACCAGTCGGAAATCGGCGTGCCGGCGATCCTGAAGCTGGTGGACGCGCTGGACACGTTCATTCCGGAGCCGGAGCGCGCGATCGACAAGCCGTTCCTGATGCCGGTGGAAGACGTGTTCTCGATCTCGGGCCGCGGCACCGTGGTGACCGGCCGTATCGAGCGCGGCATCATCAAGGTGGGCGACGAAATCGAAATCGTCGGTATCCGTCCGACGCAGAAGACCACCGTGACCGGCGTGGAAATGTTCCGCAAGCTGCTGGACCAGGGTCAGGCGGGCGACAACGCCGGTCTGCTGCTGCGCGGCACCAAGCGTGACGACGTCGAGCGCGGCCAGGTGCTGGCCAAGCCGGGTTCGATCACCCCGCACACCGAGTTCGAAGCCGAGGTGTACGTGCTGTCGAAGGACGAGGGCGGCCGTCACACCCCGTTCTTCAAGGGCTACCGTCCGCAGTTCTACTTCCGCACGACCGACATCACCGGCGCGGTGACGCTGCCGGACGGCGTCGAGATGGTGATGCCGGGCGACAACATCAAGATGGTCGTGTCGCTGATCAACCCGGTGGCGATGGACGACGGCCTGCGCTTCGCGATCCGCGAAGGCGGCCGTACGGTCGGCGCCGGCGTGGTGGCGAAGATCATCAAGTGACGAACTGACCGGGCGCGCCCAGCGCGCCCGGCTCTGTCAGTTCGTCATCCCCGCGAAAACGGGGATCCAGACTGCCAGTACAGCAACGTCATCCCCGCGAAAGCAGGGGTCCAACCCAGAAACGGGTTGGACGCAAGTCCAAGCAAACGGCGGGCCGGCAACCCGGTCCGCCTTTGCTGTTTCAAAGCATCGCGTTTTCGAACACAATGCTCGGCCGGTTCGATCGCCCCACGGGGCCTTGAATTCGGGTCCATGAGATTCATATACGCCAGTAGCTCAATTGGCAGAGCAGCGGTCTCCAAAACCGCAGGTTGGGGGTTCGAGTCCCTCCTGGCGTGCCACTCAGGCAATGCGGATCCCTCCGCGCAAGCCCGGCCCCGCGGCCGGACTTTCACCAAGAAGGCGGCTGCGCAAGCGCCCCCGCGATGGATCGGATGAACAGCAAGATCGAACAACACGGTTCTGCATCCGCTGGCGACTTCGTCAAGTACGCCCTGGCGCTGCTCCTGATCGCTGGCGGCGTGTTCGCGTTCTACTGGTTCTCGAGCTGGAACGGCGCGCTGCGCGGTCTGATCGTCGCCGCCGGCGTGGTTGCCGGTCTGGGCGTGTTCATGACCAGCGGCAAGGGCCACCAGACCCGCGAGTTCCTGTCGGAATCGCGCTTCGAACTGCGCAAGGTGGTCTGGCCGACCCGTCAGGAAGCCATGCGCACCACCTGGGTAGTGATGATCGCGGTCGCGATCCTCAGCCTGATCCTGGCCGGCTTCGATCTGATCATCGCCGAAGCGGTCAAGCTAATTTTGGGGCACTGAGGCAATGACCGAAGTACATAAGCGCTGGTACGTCGTTCACGCCTACTCCGGCTTCGAGAAGTCGGTGGCGCAGGCGCTGCGCGATCGCATCGTGCGTTTCGAAATGCAGGAGCGCTTCGGCGACGTCCTGGTGCCGACCGAGGAAGTGGTCGAGATGCGCTCCGGCCAGAAGCGCCGTTCCGAGCGCAAGTTCTTCCCGGGCTACGTCCTGGTCCAGATCGCCACGCACGACGAGGCCGGTATTCCGCGCATCGACAGCGAGAGCTGGCACCTGATCAAGGAAACCCCGAAGGTCATGGGCTTCATCGGCGGCACCGCCGACCGTCCGCTGCCGATCCAGGACCGCGAGGCGGACATGATCCTGCAGCGCGTTCAGGAAGGCGTCGAGAAGCCCAAGCCCAAGGTCCTGTTCGAGCCGGGCGAGATGGTCCGCGTCATCGACGGCCCGTTCGTGGACTTCAACGGCGTGGTCGAGGAAATCAACTACGAGAAGAGCCGCCTGCGCGTGGCGGTGCTGATCTTCGGCCGTTCGACCCCGGTCGAGCTGGAGTTCGGCCAGGTCGAGAAGGCCTGACCGGGGCGCCGGCGGCCCCCGAGCGGGCTCCCGGAAACCCTGTTATACTTAGCGGCTGCGCAGCCTAGGCGCGCACCGAACCAGGAAACCGCAGCCGCCGCAAGGCGGCTGTCGGCGTCTGAAAAAACGTGAAGCCGGGACACGTGATATTCCCGGTCCGATGGGGAGCCTGAGACCCAGGCGCTTGCACCCGGAGAGAAGAAGATGGCTAAGAAAGTAGTTGGTTACATCAAGCTGCAGGTGAAGGCCGGTCAGGCCAATCCGTCGCCGCCGGTGGGCCCCGCCCTCGGTCAGCGCGGCCTGAACATCATGGAGTTCTGCAAGGCGTTCAACGCCGCGACCTCCAAGCTGGAGCCGGGTCTGCCGACCCCGGTGATCATCACCGCGTACTCCGACCGTACCTTCACCTTCATCACCAAGAGCACCCCGGCATCGGTGCTGCTGAAGAAGGCCGCCGGCATCAGCTCGGGCTCCAAGCGCCCGAACACCGAGAAGGTCGGCAAGGTCACCCGTAAGCAGCTCGAGGACATCGCCAAGGCGAAGGAAGCCGACCTGACGGCGGCCGACCTGGACGCGGCGGTGAAGACGATTGCGGGTTCGGCCCGCAGCATGGGTCTCGTGGTGGAGGGCTAAGACATGGCGATCAGCAAGCGCGAAAAAGCAATCAAGGCCGCCGTGGTTCCGGGTAAGGCGTACGCCTTCGACGAAGCCATCAAGATCGTCAAGACCGCGACCAAGTCCAAGTTCGTCGAGTCCGTCGACGTCGCCGTCCGTCTGGGCGTGGACGCGAAGAAGTCCGACCAGCAGGTGCGCGGTTCGACCGTGCTGCCGGCCGGTACCGGCAAGTCCGTGCGCGTGGCGGTGTTCGCCCCCGCGGGTGCCAAGGCCGACGAGGCCCTGGCCGCTGGCGCCGAGGCCGTCGGTATGGACGACCTGGCCGAGAAGATGCAGGCCGGCGACCTCAACTACGACGTCGTCATCGCGACGCCGGACGCCATGCGCGTGGTCGGTAAGCTCGGCCAGGTGCTGGGCCCGCGCGGCCTGATGCCGAACCCGAAGGTCGGCACCGTGTCGCCGAACCCGGCCGAAGCGGTCAAGAACGCCAAGGGCGGCCAGGTGCGTTACCGCACCGACAAGGCCGGCATCATCCACTGCACCATCGGCAAGGCTTCGTTCGAAGACGCCTCGCTGAAGGACAACCTGCAGGCGCTGCTGCTGGACCTGATCAAGGCCAAGCCGGCGACCGCCAAGGGTCAGTACCTGCAGAAGGTCTCGATCAGCTCGACCATGGGCCCCGGCGTGACCGTGGACCAGACCTCGCTGACGCTGAAGTGACGATCTGACCCGCGCGCGCAGCGCGTGGCTTTGTCAGATCGTCATTCCCGCGAAAGCGGGAATCCAGGGCTCCACCTGGCAGCAGCAACGAATAAGTCACTGGATTCCCGCCTCCGCGGGAATGACAGCAACAAAGGCTAACGGCGGCTCCAGCCGCCATTAGCCAAACTTTTGAGGGCATCGCCAGGGCTAACCCCCGAACGAAGCCGTCAAAGACCGCAGGCGCGGTCAGCGCGTACCGACGACGGGCACGGAAGCTCGGTCTGGCAAGGAGTCGCCGTCGGTGCTAGCGGGATCGCTTGATTCGGACTCTTCGGAGCCGGGCCCGCGCAGATGGTGCCGCCCTACTGAAACCTTTTCAGGAAAGGCCACCACCCGGAACGCCCCAGGCGTTCCCGGCGCCAGGATGGTGCCGCTCAGGACCGCAAGCGGCAGGAGCCGTGAGCGGAGTTCACAAGAGGAGTGTTTATGGCTCTCAATCTGTCTCAGAAGCAAGAAGTAGTCGCCGAGCTGGCAGAAGTCGCCGCGAAGGCTCACTCCTTGGTTGCTGCCGAGTACGCTGGCACGACGGTCGCTCAGATGACCGCCATGCGCAAGAAGGCTCGTGAAACCGGTGTGTACTTGCGTGTCGTCAAGAACACCCTGGCTTCGCGTGCCGTGGCCGGTACCGAATACGAGTGCGCCCAAGACGCCCTCGTCGGTCCGCTGCTGTATGCGTTCTCGACGGAAGAACCCGGCGCTGCCGGGCGTCTGATCAAGGAATTCGCCAAGGGCAACGACAAGCTGCAGGCCAAGGTGGTCGCCATGGGCGGCCAGCTGTACCCGGGCAGCCACGTCGAAGTGCTGGCCTCGTTGCCGACCCGCGAGCAGGCTCTGGCCATGCTGGCGCGCGTCCTCGCCGAACCCGCAAGCATGTTCGCCCGCGCCGTCAAGGCCGTGGCCGACAAGCAGGGCGGTGGCGAAGCCGCACCGGCCGAAGCCGAAGCGGAAACGGCGTAATCGCCGTTCGCTCAGCGAACATCTACTGAACCGATTCGTATCAATTTCCTAAAAGGTTAATCACATGTCCCTGTCCAACGAACAGATCGTCGACGCCATCGCCGAGAAGACCCTTCTCGAAGTGATGGAGCTGGTCAAGGCGATCGAAGAGAAGTTCGGCGTCTCCGCCGCTGCCCCGGTCGTCGCCGCTGCCGGCCCGGCCGCCGCTGCCGCCCCGGTCGAAGAGCAGACCGAGTTCAACGTCATCCTGAAGGCCGCCGGCGAGAAGAAGGTCGAGGTCATCAAGGCCGTTCGCGCCATCACCGGCCTGGGTCTGAAGGAAGCGAAGGACCTGGTCGAAGGCGCTCCGCAGACCGTGAAGGAAGCCGCTTCGAAGGAAGAGTCCGAGAAGATGAAGAAGGACCTCGAGGCCGCTGGCGCGACCGTCGAAGTGAAGTAAGTTGCATCGCGTCGCCGGATTCATCACTGGCGACCACCCAAGGCTGGGGACGAAAGTCCCCGGCCTTTGGCCGTTGTTGAAGTACCGGAAATAAAGTCCCGAGTTGGCAGTCGGAAGTAGCGGGAGAAGGCGTGCTGGTGCCGGCAATACCAGCGACTTCCCACTGTCAGTTCTTCGTTCCCTCTGGGTTTGCGGTCGCGGACGCGCGATCTGCCCGAAACGCCGCAACGGCGTGTCGGAAGCCCACCAGAAAACCGAGGCGGTAGCTCACCATGACGTACTCGTTCACCGAAAAGAAGCGCATCCGCAAGGACTTCGGCAAGCGCAAGTCGATTCTCGAAGTGCCCTTCCTGCTGGCCATCCAGGTCGACTCCTACCGCGAATTCCTGCAGGAGCACACCGAGCCTAGCAAGCGCGCCGATCGCGGCCTGCACGCCGCCCTGAAGTCGGTGTTCCCGATCTCCAGCTACAGCGGCAACGCCGCGCTCGAATACGTCGGCTACAAGCTCGGCGATCCGGCGTTCGACGAGCGCGAGTGCCGTAACCGCGGCCTCAGCTACGGCGCCCCGCTGCGCGTGACCGTGCGCCTGGTGATCTACGACCGCGAGTCGTCGACCAAGGCCATCAAGTACGTGAAGGAGCAGGAGGTCTACATGGGCGAGATTCCGCTCATGACCGACAACGGCACCTTCATCGTCAACGGCACCGAGCGCGTCATCGTCTCGCAGCTGCACCGTTCGCCGGGCGTGTTCTTCGACCACGACCGCGGCAAGACCCACAGCTCGGGCAAGCTGCTGTACAGCGCCCGCATCATTCCCTACCGCGGCTCCTGGCTGGACTTCGAGTTCGACCCGAAGGACGCGCTGTTCACCCGTATCGACCGCCGCCGCAAGCTGCCGGTCACCGTGCTGCTGCGCGCGTTGGGCTACAACAACGAAGAGATGCTCGCGCAGTTCTTCGAGATCAACACCTTCCACATCGATCCCAAGGAAGGCGTGCAGCTCGAGCTGATCCCCGAGCGTCTGCGCGGCGAAACCCTCAACTTCGACCTCGCCGACGGCGACAAGGTCATCGTCGAGGCCGGCCGCCGCATCACCGCGCGCCACGTCAAGCAGCTCGAGCAGGCCGGCGTCGCCGCCCTGGCCGTGCCCGACGAGTACCTGGTCGGCCGCATCCTGTCGCACGACGTCGTCGACGCCAAGACCGGCGAACTGCTGGCTTCGGCCAACGACGAGATCAGCGACGACCAGCTGGCCGCGTTCCGCAAGGCCGGCATCGACAGCGTCGGCACGATCTGGGTCAACGACCTGGACCGCGGCCCGTACCTGTCCAACACCCTGCGCATCGATCCGTCCAAGACGCAGCTGGAAGCGCTGGTCGAGATCTACCGCATGATGCGTCCGGGCGAGCCGCCGACCAAGGACGCCGCTCAGAACCTGTTCCACAACCTGTTCTTCACCTTCGAGCGCTACGACCTGTCGGGCGTCGGCCGGATGAAGTTCAACCGCCGCATCGGCCGCAAGGAAACCACCGGCGCCTCGGTGCTGTACGACGCCAAGTACTTCGCCGAGCGTAAGGACGAAGAGTCCGCGCGCCTGCGCGGCGAGCTGGGCGACAGCTCGGACATCCTGGACGTGATCCGCGTCCTGACCGAGATCCGCAACGGCCGCGGCACCGTCGACGACATCGACCACCTGGGCAACCGTCGCGTGCGTTCGGTCGGCGAAATGGCCGAGAACGTGTTCCGCGTCGGCCTGGTCCGCGTCGAGCGCGCGGTCAAGGAGCGCCTGTCGATGGCCGAGTCCGAAGGCCTGACCCCGCAGGAGCTGATCAACGCCAAGCCGGTGGCCGCCGCGATCAAGGAGTTCTTCGGCTCCTCGCAGCTGTCGCAGTTCATGGACCAGAACAACCCGCTGTCGGAAGTCACGCACAAGCGTCGCGTGTCGGCCCTCGGCCCGGGCGGTCTGACCCGCGAGCGCGCCGGCTTCGAAGTGCGCGACGTGCACCCGACCCATTACGGCCGCGTCTGCACCATCGAGACGCCGGAAGGCCCGAACATCGGCCTGATCAACTCGCTGGCCGTGTTCGCGCGCACCAACAAGTACGGCTTCCTCGAGACGCCGTACCGCAAGGTCGTGGACGGCAAGGTCACCGACGACATCGAGTTCCTGTCGGCGATCGAAGAGAACGAGTACGTCATCGCCCAGGCCAACGCGACCCAGGACGACAAGGGCGTGATGACCGACCAGTTCGTGGCCTGCCGCTACCAGGGCGAGTCGCTGCTGAAGCCGCCGAGCGAAATCCACTACATGGACGTCTCGCCGATGCAGACCGTGTCGGTCGCCGCGGCGCTGGTTCCGTTCCTCGAGCACGACGACGCCAACCGCGCGCTGATGGGCGCGAACATGCAGCGTCAGGCCGTCCCGACCCTGCGCAGCCAGAAGCCGCTGGTTGGCACCGGCATCGAGCGCGCCGTGGCGCGCGACTCGGGCGTGACCGTGAACGCCCTGCGTGGCGGCGTGATCGAGCAGATCGACGCCGGCCGCATCGTGGTCAAGGTCAACGAGGACGAGATCACCGACGTCACCGACGCCGGCGTCGACATCTACAACCTGATCAAGTACACGCGTTCCAACCAGAACACCTGTATCAATCAGACCCCGCTGGTGAAGGTGGGCAACGTGATCGCGCGCGGCGACGTGCTGGCCGACGGTCCCTCGACCGACATCGGCGAGCTCGCGCTGGGCCAGAACATGCTGGTCGCTTTCATGCCGTGGAACGGCTACAACTTCGAAGACTCGATCCTGCTCTCCGAGCGCGTGGTCGAGGAGGATCGCTACACCACGATCCACATCGAAGAGCTGACCTGCGTCGCCCGCGACACCAAGCTGGGACCGGAGGAAATCTCCGCCGACATCCCGAACGTCTCCGAGCAGGCGCTGAACCGCCTCGACGAGTCCGGCGTGGTCTACATCGGCGCCGAAGTCCGCGCCGGCGACATCCTGGTCGGCAAGGTCACGCCCAAGGGCGAGTCGCAGCTGACTCCGGAAGAGAAGCTGCTGCGCGCGATCTTCGGCGAGAAGGCCTCCGACGTTAAGGACAGCTCGCTGCGCGTGCCCCCGGGCATGGACGGCACCGTCATCGACGTGCAGGTCTTCACCCGCGACGGCATCGAGAAGGACAAGCGCGCGCGCCAGATCGAGGAATCCGAGATCAAGCGCGTCAAGAAGGACTTCGACGACCAGTTCCGCATCCTCGAGAGCGCGATCTACGCCCGCCTGCGTTCGCAGCTGGTTGGCAAGGTCGCCAACGGCGGCGCCGGCCTGAAGAAGGGCGACGTCATCACCGAGGCGTTCCTCGCCGGCCTGAAGAAGTCCGAGTGGTTCACCCTGCGGATGAAGGACGACGAGGCGATCGATGCCATCGAGCGCGCCCAGAAGCAGATCGACACGCACGAGAAGGAATTCGAGCGCCGCTTCACCGACAAGCGTTCGAAGATCACCCAGGGCGACGACCTCGCGCCGGGCGTGCTGAAGATGGTCAAGGTGTTCCTGGCCGTTAAGCGCCGCATCCAGCCGGGCGACAAGATGGCCGGCCGTCACGGCAACAAGGGCGTGGTCTCGACCATCGTTCCGGTCGAGGACATGCCGTACGCCGCCGACGGTCAGACCGTCGACATCGTGCTGAACCCGCTGGGCGTGCCGTCGCGTATGAACATCGGCCAGATCCTCGAGGTGCATCTGGGCTGGGCCGCCAAGGGCCTGGGCCAGAAGATCCAGCGCATGCTGGAGGCGCAGCAGAAGATCGCCGAGCTGCGCAAGTTCCTCGACGAGATCTACAACCACGACCAGAAGGCGCACGGCCAGCGTGTGGACCTGAAGCAGTTCAGCGACGAAGAGTTGCTGACGCTGGCCCACAACCTGACCGACGGCGTGCCGATGGCCACCCCGGTGTTCGACGGCGCGGCCGAGGTCGAGATCAAGAAGATGCTCGAGCTGGCGGATCTGCCGAGCAGCGGTCAGACCATCCTGCACGACGGTCGCACCGGCGAGGCGTTCGAGCGTCCGGTCACCATCGGCTACATGCACATGCTGAAGCTGAACCACCTCGTCGACGACAAGATGCACGCGCGTTCGACCGGTCCGTACTCGCTCGTCACCCAGCAGCCGCTGGGCGGCAAGGCGCAGTTCGGCGGCCAGCGTTTCGGCGAAATGGAAGTCTGGGCGCTGGAAGCCTACGGCGCGGCCTACACCCTGCAGGAAATGCTGACGGTGAAGTCCGACGACGTGCAGGGCCGCAACCAGATGTACAAGAACATCGTCGACGGCGAGTACGAGATGGTCGCCGGCATGCCGGAGTCCTTCAACGTGCTGGTGAAGGAAATCCGCTCGCTCGCGATCAACATGGAGCTGGAAGAGAACTGAGGACAGCCGGACTCCGGACCGGGCGAGGGCGCTAAGGCGACCCTGGCCCGACCGGACCTCCAGAACCGACGTTCCCCTTTCTCTATCCCGATTCCCGGAGAGTTCAAATGAAAGACTTGCTCAACCTCTTCAACCAGCAGCGCCCCGCGCTGGACTTCGACGCGATCAAGATCGCGCTGGCTTCGCCCGACCTGATCCGTTCGTGGTCGTTCGGCGAAGTGAAGAAGCCGGAAACCATCAACTACCGTACCTTCAAGCCCGAGCGCGACGGCCTGTTCTGCGCCGCGATCTTCGGACCGATCAAGGACTACGAGTGCCTGTGCGGCAAGTACAAGCGCATGAAGCACCGTGGCGTGGTCTGCGAGAAGTGCGGCACCGAGGTCACCCTGGCCAAGGTCCGTCGCGAGCGCATGGGTCACATCGACCTGGCCTCGCCGGTCGCCCACATCTGGTTCCTCAAGTCGCTGCCGTCGCGCATCGGCCTGATGCTGGACATGACCCTGCGCGACATCGAGCGCATCCTGTACTTCGAAGCCTACGTCGTCACCGAGCCGGGCCTGACCCCGCTGGAGCGCGGCAACCTGCTGACCGAAGAGCAGTTCCTGCAGGCGCGCCAGGAGCACGGCGACGACTTCGAGGCCGCGATGGGCGCCGAGGCGGTCTACGACCTGCTGCGCACCATCGACCTGCAGGCCGAGATGATCCAGCTGAAGGAAGAGATCGCCTCGACCAACAGCGAAACCAAGCTCAAGCGCCTCACCAAGCGCATCAAGCTGGTCGAAGCCTTCCTCGAGTCGGGCAACCGTCCGGAGTGGATGGTCATGACCGTGCTGCCGGTGCTGCCGCCGGACCTGCGTCCGCTGGTGCCGCTGGACGGCGGCCGCTTCGCGACCTCCGACCTGAACGACCTGTACCGCCGCGTCATCAACCGCAACAACCGCCTGCGCCGCCTGCTGGAACTCAATGCGCCCGACATCATCGTGCGCAACGAGAAGCGCATGCTGCAGGAGTCGGTCGACGCCCTGATGGACAACGGCCGTCGCGGCCGCGCCATCACCGGCACCAACAAGCGCCCGCTCAAGTCGCTGGCCGACATGATCAAGGGCAAGCAGGGCCGGTTCCGTCAGAACCTGCTCGGCAAGCGCGTGGACTACTCGGGCCGTTCGGTCATCGTGGTCGGTCCGACCCTGCGCCTGCACGAGTGCGGCCTGCCGAAGAAGATGGCGCTGGAGCTGTTCAAGCCCTTCATCTTCGCCAAGCTGCAGCGTCGCGGCCTGGCCACAACGATCAAGGCCGCCAAGAAGCTGGTCGAGCGCGAAGAGGCCGAGGTGTGGGACATCCTCGAAGAGGTGATCCGCGAGCATCCGGTGCTGTTGAACCGCGCTCCGACCCTGCACCGCCTCGGCATCCAGGCGTTCGAGCCGGTGCTGATCGAAGGTAAGGCCATCCAGCTGCACCCGCTGGTCTGTACCGCGTTCAACGCCGACTTCGACGGCGACCAGATGGCCGTGCACGTCCCGCTGAGCCTCGAGGCCCAGCTGGAAGCGCGCGCCCTGATGATGGCGTCGAACAACATCCTGTCGCCGGCCAACGGCGAGCCGATCATCGTGCCGTCGCAGGACGTCGTGCTGGGTCTGTACTACATGACCCGCGCCCTGGAGAACAAGGCGGGCGAGGGCATGGCCTTCGCCAACGTCGCCGAGGTCAAGCGCGCCTACGACAACCGCGTCGTGCAGATCCACGCCAAGGTCAAGGTCCGCATCAGCGAGTCCGTGATCAACGAGGACGGCACCCGCACGCCCAAGACCTCGATCGTCGACACCACCGTCGGCCGCGCCCTGCTGCGCGAAATCCTGCCGGACGGCCTGCCGTTCGCGCTGGCCAACACCGAGCTGACCAAGAAGAACATCTCGCGCCTGATCAACAGCTGCTACCGCATGCTGGGCCTGAAGGACACGGTCGTGTTCGCCGACAAGCTGATGTACACCGGCTTCGCCTACGCGACCCGCGCCGGCGTCTCGATCGGCATCGACGACATGATCATCCCGAAGGAAAAGGAAGGCATCGTCGCCGAGGCCGAGGGCGAAGTGCTGGAAATCCAGCAGCAGTACCAGTCGGGCCTGGTCACCGCCGGCGAGCGCTACAACAAGGTCGTCGATATCTGGTCGCGCACCAACGAGCGCGTGGCCAAGGCGATGATGGACGCGATCGGTACCGATCACATCACCAACGCCAAGGGCGAGGCCGTCGACCAGAAGTCGATGAACTCGCTGTACATCATGGCCGACTCCGGCGCCCGCGGTTCGCAGGCGCAGATCCGTCAGCTGGCCGGCATGCGCGGCCTGATGGCCCGTCCCGACGGCTCGATCATCGAGACGCCCATCAAGGCGAACTTCCGCGAAGGCCTGAACGTGCAGGAGTACTTCAACTCCACGCACGGCGCCCGTAAGGGTCTGGCCGATACCGCGCTGAAGACCGCGAACTCGGGTTACCTGACCCGCCGTCTGGTCGACGTGGCGCAGGACGTGGTGATCACCGAAACCGACTGCGGCACCGTCGAGGGTCTGATGATGACCCCGATCGTCGAAGGCGGCGACGTGGTCGAGCCGCTGCGCGATCGCGTGTTGGGCCGCGTCGTGGCCGAGGACGTGTTCCTGCCGGGCAACGACGAGGATCCGATCGTCACCCGCAACACCCTGCTCGACGAAGCCTGGGTGCAGAAGCTCGAGGACGCCAGCGTCCAGTCGATCAAGGTGCGTTCGACCATCACCTGCACCAGCGCCTTCGGCGTCTGCGCGCACTGCTACGGTCGCGACCTCGGCCGCGGCCACCTGGTAAACCACGGCGAAGCGGTCGGCGTCGTCGCCGCGCAGTCGATCGGCGAGCCCGGCACGCAGCTGACCATGCGTACGTTCCACATCGGCGGCGCGGCTTCGCGTGCGGCGGCGATCGACAACGTCACGGTCAAGACCACCGGTTCGATCAAGTTCAACAACCTCAAGCACGTCGCGCACGCCAACGGCCACCTGGTCGCGGTGTCGCGTTCGGGCGAACTGTCGGTCCTCGACCCGCACGGCCGCGAGCGCGAGCGCTACAAGCTGCCGTACGGCGCCACCATCAGCGTCAAGGACGGTGCCGAGATCAAGGCCGGCCAGCAGGTCGCGAATTGGGATCCGCATAACCACCCGATCGTCTCGGAAGTGGCGGGCTTCATCCGCTTCGTCGACTTCGTCGACGGCGTGACCGTCATCGAGAAGACCGACGAACTGACCGGCCTGGCCTCGCGCGAGATCACCGATCCGAAGCGTCGCGGCTCGCAGGGCAAGGACCTGCGTCCGGTCGTGCGCATCGTCGACAAGAACGGCAAGGACCTGTCGATTCCGGGCACCGATCTGCCGGCGCAGTACCTGCTGCCGCCGCGTTCGATCGTCAACCTGCAGGACGGCGCCGCGGTCGGCGTGGGCGACGTGGTCGCCAAGATCCCGCAGGAAGCCTCGAAGACCCGCGACATCACCGGTGGTCTGCCGCGCGTCGCCGACCTGTTCGAAGCCCGCAAGCCCAAGGATCCGGCCGTGCTGGCCGAGGTCTCCGGCATCGTGAGCTTCGGTAAGGACACCAAGGGCAAGCAGCGCCTGATCATCAAGGAAACCGACGGCAACGAGCACGAAGAGCTGATCCCGAAGTACCGCCAGATCATCGTGTTCGAAGGCGAGCACGTGGAGAAGGGCGAGACCGTGGTGGACGGCGAGCCGAGCCCGCAGGACATCCTGCGCCTGCTCGGCGTGGAGCCCCTGGCCGTGTACCTGACCAAGGAAATCCAGGACGTCTACCGCCTGCAGGGCGTGAAGATCAACGACAAGCACATCGAAGTCATCGTTCGCCAGATGCTGCGCAAGGTCGAAATCACCGACCAGGGCGACAGCAAGTTCCTGCATGGCGAGCAGATCGAGCGTCAGCGCTTCGTCGAGGAGAACGCGCGTCTGCTGGCCCGTAACGAGATCCCGGCCAAGTACGATCCGGTCCTGCTGGGCATCACCAAGGCCTCGCTGGCGACCGAGTCGTTCATCTCGGCCGCGTCGTTCCAGGAGACCACCCGCGTGCTGACCGAGGCCGCCGTGCGCGGTACCCGCGACGGCCTGCGCGGTCTGAAGGAAAACGTGATCGTGGGTCGCCTGATTCCGGCCGGTACCGGCCTGGCGTACCACACCCAGCGCCGCAAGAACGCCTCGGGTCTGACCGACTCGGAGATGGAGGCCCTGGCCGGCCCGGTGTCGGTCGAGGCTCCGGCCGCGGTCGTCGAGGCCGAAGTCGCGGCCGAGACCGGCGACGAGTCCAGCGCCTCCTGAGGCCTGGGCCCGCGCCCGGCCCTCTCCCGCTCGCGGGGGAGGGCGGCGGCGGGTCGGGCGCTGGCATGCCGGCGCCAAGTCGTATATAGTTCGCAGTTCGGATCGCCCTTCGGGGCGTCCCAGATCACGAAATGAGGCGCAGGGAGCGCCTCGTGTTCGGCCCAAGGCAGGGCGGGATCGCAGGATGTAGAACGGCTGTGCCACGCGGAAACCCCGCGGCTGGCGGCTGTTCCCATAGCTCGCGTTGACGGTAACGTCGAACGCGGGCTATACTTTTTCGTCTCGGTGGGCCGGGTGTATTCGGCTTGCCGTTCGCTTCTCAACGTAGTGGCTACACCAGCCCCTCACTAAAGAGTTCCTGATGGCAACGATCAACCAGCTCGTCCGCAAGCCGCGGCAGGCGACCACCTACAAGAGCGCCTCGCCGGCGCTCGCGAACTGCCCGCAGCGTCGCGGCGTTTGCACCCGCGTGTACACCACCACCCCGAAGAAGCCGAACTCGGCGCTGCGTAAGGTGGCCAAGGTGCGTCTGACCAACGGTTACGAGGTCATCTCGTACATCGGCGGCGAAGGCCACAACCTGCAGGAGCACAGCGTGGTGCTGATCCGCGGCGGCCGAGTCAAGGACCTGCCGGGCGTGCGCTACCACACCGTTCGCGGCTCGCTCGACGCCGCCGGTGTCGCCAAGCGTCGCCAGAGCCGTTCCAAGTACGGCGCGAAGCGTCCGAAGTCCTAAGCGCGTAGCTGCCCAGGCGCGCGCCCTCCGGCGCCGCCGCCCGCAAGCACGTCTGTCAAGAATCACGAGAATAGGTACGCACCATGTCGCGTAAAGGTTCCACCCCGCAGCGTTCGGTCCTGCCCGATCCCAAGCACGGCAGCGAGACGATCGCGCGCTTCATCAATATGGTCATGCAGAGCGGCAAGAAGTCCGTCGCCGAGAAGATCGTCTACGGCGCCATGGACGTGATCGGGGAGAAGAACCCGAACGCGCTCGAGCTGGTCGAAAAGGCCCTCGGCAACGTCTCGCCCGCGGTCGAAGTGAAGTCGCGTCGCGTCGGCGGCGCCACCTACCAGGTGCCGGTCGAAGTGCGTTCGTCGCGCCGCATGGCTCTGGCGATGCGCTGGCTGATCGAGTCGGCGCGCAAGCGCGGCGAGAACACCATGCCGCGCAAGCTGGCCGCCGAACTGCTCGACGCCTCGGAAAACCGCGGCGGCGCGATCAAGAAGCGCGAAGAGACCCACCGCATGGCGGAAGCGAACAAGGCGTTCGCTCACTACCGCTGGTGATCCGAGCGCCCCAGGGCACCTGAGTGCCCGGGCCTCAGCAGCGCATCGCGCGCTGCCGCGGCGGCGTAATGGCCGCCTAGCGAACCGGAGGCCGCCCACGAGGCGGCGTCCGGCCATCTGGAATTCGAAAACTTACGAGAGGGTCCCGTGGCTCGCACCACTCCCATCGAGCGTTACCGCAACTTCGGCATCATGGCCCACATCGACGCGGGTAAGACCACCACGTCCGAGCGCATCCTTTTCTACACCGGCGTCAGCCACAAGATCGGCGAAGTGCACGAAGGTGCCGCGACGATGGACTGGATGGAGCAGGAGCAGGAGCGCGGCATCACCATTACGTCGGCGGCCACCACCGCGTTCTGGAAGGGCATGGACAAGTCCCTGCCGGAGCACCGCTTCAACATCATCGACACCCCCGGACACGTCGACTTCACGATCGAAGTCGAGCGTTCGCTGCGCGTGCTCGACGGCGCCGTGTTCGTGCTGTGCGCCGTGGGTGGCGTGCAGCCGCAGTCGGAGACCGTGTGGCGCCAGGCCAACAAGTACTCCGTGCCGCGCATGGCGTTCGTCAACAAGATGGACCGCACCGGCGCCAACTTCGATAAGGTCGTCGAGCAGCTGAAGGCCCGTCTGGGCGCCTACGCCGTGCCGATGCAGGTGCCGATCGGCGCCGAAGACGGCTTCGAGGGCGTGGTCGACCTGCTGAAGATGAAGGCGATCCATTGGGACGTCGCCTCGCAGGGCACCAAGTTCGAGTACCGCGACATCCCGGCCGACCTGCAGTCCAAGGCCGAGGAAGCGCGCGCGTTCATGATCGAAGCCGCGGCGGAAGCCTCGGAAGCGCTGATGGACAAGTACCTCAACGAGGGCGAGCTGACCGAGGAAGAAATCATCTCCGGTCTGCGCGAGCGCACCCTGCGCGTGGAAATCGTGCCGGTGTTCTGCGGCTCGGCGTTCAAGAACAAGGGCGTGCAGGCCATGCTCGACGGCGTGATCAACCTGCTGCCGTCGCCGTCCGACCGTCCGCCGGTCGCCGGCATCGACGAGGACGAGAAGGAAGACACCCGCAAGGCGTCCGACACCGAGCCGTTCTCGGCGCTGGCGTTCAAGATCATGACCGACCCGTTCGTGGGTTCGCTGACCTTCTTCCGCGTCTATTCGGGCGTGCTGAATTCGGGCGACCAGGTGTACAACCCGGTCAAGTCGAAGAAGGAACGCGTCGGCCGCATCCTGCAGATGCACGCCAACCAGCGCGACGAAATCAAGGAAGTCCGCGCCGGCGACATCGCCGCGGCCGTGGGCCTGAAGGACGTGACCACCGGCGACACGCTGTGCGCGCAGGATCACATCATCACCCTCGAACGCATGGTCTTCCCGGAGCCCGTCATCTCGATGGCGGTGGAGCCCAAGACCAAGTCGGACCAGGAAAAGATGGGTATCGCCCTGGGCCGTCTGGCGCAGGAAGATCCCTCGTTCCGCGTGCGCACCGACGAAGAATCGGGCCAGACCATCATCGCCGGCATGGGCGAGCTGCACCTGGACATCCTCGTCGACCGCATGAAGCGCGAGTTCAACGTCGAAGCCAACGTCGGCAAGCCGCAGGTGGCCTACCGCGAGACGATCCGCAAGTCGGACGTCAAGTCGGATTACAAGCACGCCAAGCAGTCCGGCGGTAAGGGTCAGTACGGTCACGTCGTGATCGAGCTGTCGCCGATGAACGACGCCGACAAGGCCAACGAGGACGTCGAGAACGATTTCCTGTTCGTCAACGACATCACCGGCGGCGTGATTCCGAAGGAATTCATCCCGGCGATCGAGAAGGGCCTGCGCGAAACCATCACCAGCGGTCCGCTGGCCGGCTTCCCGGTGGTGGGCGTCAAGGTCAAGCTGGTGTTCGGCTCGTACCACGACGTCGACTCCTCGGAAATGGCGTTCAAGCTGGCCGCGTCGATGGCGTTCAAGGAAGGTTTCCGCAAGGCCGATCCGGTCCTGCTGGAACCGATGATGAAGGTCGAAGTCGTGACGCCGGAAGAGTACGTCGGCGACGTGATGGGCGACCTGAGCCGCCGTCGCGGCCTGTTGCAGGGCCAGGACGACACGCCGTCGGGCAAGACCATCAACGCGATGGTGCCGCTGGGCGAAATGTTCGGTTACGCGACCACCATCCGTTCGCTGACCCAGGGCCGCGCCACCTTCACGATGGAATTCGATCACTACGCCGAGGCGCCGAACAACATCGCCGAAGCCGTGATCAAGAAGGGCGGCTGATAGCGAAGGCCAGGGAGTCGGGCCGGGAATCCGCCAGTCGGATTCCACCGGCTCCCGAAACCCGCACCGCCTGCCGGTCGGACACAGCTTCATTGCGGGATTGGGCGGCCCTCATCGCCTATCCCAAATCCCGAATCACGAATCACAGAACTTGAGAGAGACATCATGGCTAAGGGTAAATTCGAGCGCACCAAGCCGCACGTGAACGTGGGCACCATCGGCCACGTGGACCACGGCAAGACCACGCTGACCGCAGCGCTGACCAAGGTGGGCGCTGAGCGTTTCGGCGGCGAGTTCAAGGCGTACGACGCGATCGACGCGGCGCCGGAAGAGAAGGCGCGCGGCATCACGATTTCGACGGCGCACGTCGAGTACGAATCGGCGAACCGCCACTACGCGCACGTGGACTGCCCGGGCCACGCCGACTACGTGAAGAACATGATCACGGGTGCGGCGCAGATGGACGGCGCGATTCTGGTGTGCTCGGCCGCTGACGGCCCGATGCCGCAGACGCGCGAGCACATCCTGCTGTCGCGTCAGGTCGGCGTGCCGTACATCGTCGTGTTCCTGAACAAGGCCGACATGGTGGACGACGCCGAGCTGCTCGAGCTGGTGGAGATGGAAGTTCGCGAGCTGCTGACCAAGTACGAGTTCCCGGGCGACGACACCCCGATCATCCACGGTTCGGCGCGTCTGGCGCTGGAAGGCGACCAGTCGGAAATCGGCGTGCCGGCGATCCTGAAGCTGGTGGACGCGCTGGACACGTTCATTCCGGAGCCGGAGCGCGCGATCGACAAGCCGTTCCTGATGCCGGTGGAAGACGTGTTCTCGATCTCGGGCCGCGGCACCGTGGTGACCGGCCGTATCGAGCGCGGCATCATCAAGGTGGGCGACGAAATCGAAATCGTCGGTATCCGTCCGACGCAGAAGACCACCGTGACCGGCGTGGAAATGTTCCGCAAGCTGCTGGACCAGGGTCAGGCGGGCGACAACGCCGGTCTGCTGCTGCGCGGCACCAAGCGTGACGACGTCGAGCGCGGCCAGGTGCTGGCCAAGCCGGGTTCGATCACCCCGCACACCGAGTTCGAAGCCGAGGTGTACGTGCTGTCGAAGGACGAGGGCGGCCGTCACACCCCGTTCTTCAAGGGCTACCGTCCGCAGTTCTACTTCCGCACGACCGACATCACCGGCGCGGTGACGCTGCCGGACGGCGTCGAGATGGTGATGCCGGGCGACAACATCAAGATGGTCGTGTCGCTGATCAACCCGGTGGCGATGGACGATGGCCTGCGCTTCGCGATCCGCGAAGGCGGCCGTACGGTCGGCGCCGGCGTGGTGGCGAAGATCATCAAGTGACCCTTTGACCCGGGCGTGCACCGCGCGCCCGGCTTTGTCAAAGGGTCATTCCCGCGAAAGCGGGAATCCAGAGTGCCGGCATACCTCCGGCCTCTGGCAGATCCAGTCTCACCGCTCCAAGCAACACAGGAACCAGGGTTCGCCCCCGGTTCCGGGTCCTCCGGACCGGCCCCTACGGGACGCCGGCCCGGGCATTAACCGCCAGCCGGGCAGGGCGCTTGCGTCCTCCCTGGCAATACGGTTAGAATGCGCGACCACCGTGCCAGCCTTGTAAATCCAGGGCGGCGCGACCAGCGAAATGAGGAGCAGGACGCACCTCGTATTCGCCAGACAGGGATATGTCGCACGGCAGCGCTCCGTACGTTCCGGGCCCCTTCGGGCTTCCAAGGAACGCACACGGGGCCCTTCGTGCGTTCTGCTCAGTCTGGGCGGACCGGGTGACCGGTCTGCCTTAGTTTTTTCCAGGCAAGGAAGCTCCGGGGCGAGGGTGCTGCCCTGGAGTGTTTGCGTTTTCGTGGGGTTCGGCACACCCAGAAGCCGGCCCGTCGCTCTTTTAACCAAGGAATTCCGTCATGGCGGACCAAAAGATCCGGATTCGGCTGAAGGCGTACGATCATCGTTTGATCGACCGCTCGGCCAGCGAGATCGTCGAGACGGCTAAGCGGACCGGCGCGCAAGTGCGCGGCCCGATCCCGCTGCCGACCAAGATCGAGCGCTACACCGTTCTGGTTTCCCCGCACGTCGATAAGGACGCGCGTGACCAGTACGAAACCCGCACGCACAAGCGCGTGCTCGACATCGTCGACCCCAACGACAAGACCGTGGACGCGCTGATGAAGCTCGAACTCGCGGCTGGCGTCGACGTGCAGATCAAGCTGACCTGAGGCAAGCCACCATGACCGCGAAGAAATATTCGTTGGGCATCGTCGGCCGTAAGGCCGGCATGAGCCGCGTCTTCCTCGCCGACGGTAAGTCGGTGCCGGTGACGCTGATCGAAGCCACTCCGAACCGTATCACCCAGATCAAGACCACCGACACCGACGGCTACAGCGCCGTGCAGGTGACGGTCGGCGTGCGCCGCGCCGCGCTCGTCAACAAGCCGGAAGCCGGTCACCTCGCCAAGGCGAAGGTCGAAGCCGGTCGCGGCCTGTGGGAGCTGCGCGTGGAAGCCGACCAGATCGGCGCTTTCGAAGTGGGCGGCGAGATCAAGGCCGACATCTTCTCCGAAGGCCAGATCGTCGACGTCCAGGGCATCACCAAGGGCAAGGGCTTCCAGGGCACGATCAAGCGCTGGAACTTCCGCATGGGCGACGCGACGCACGGTAACTCGCTGTCGCACCGCTCGCCGGGTTCGATCGGCCAGCGCCAGACGCCGGGTCGCGTTTTCCCGGGCAAGAAGATGTCCGGTCACATGGGCGCCGTCCAGCAGAGCACGCAGGGCCTGGAAGTGGTCAAGGTCGACGCCGAGCGCGGCCTGATCGCCATCAAGGGCGCCGTGCCGGGCGCGCCGGGCGGCGACGTGATCGTCCGTCCGACGAGCAAGGGAGCATAACGATGGAACTTGCCATCAACGGTAGCGACAAGAAGCTGTCGGTTTCCGACGCCATCTTCGATCGCGAATTCAGCGAAGACCTGGTCCACCAGGTCGTTGTGGCTTACCGCAACGCGGGCCGCGCCGGCACCAAGGCGCAGAAGACGCGTTCGGAAGTCAACGGCACCACCAAGAAGTCGAAGAAGCAGAAGGGCGGCGGTGCGCGTCACGGCGCGCTGACGGCTCCGATCTTCGTCGGCGGCGGCGTGACCTTCGCGGCCAAGCCGCGCAGCTTCGCGCAGAAGGTCAACCGCAAGATGTACCGCGCAGCGATGGCTGCGATCCTGTCGGAGTTGAACCGTCAGGGCCGCATCACCGTCGTGGAGACGCTGGACGTCGACTCGCCGAAGACCTCGGGCATGGTCGCCAAGCTCAAGTCGCTTGAGATGGGCCGTCGTCCGCTGCTCGTCACCGAGGAAGCCTCCGAGAATCTGTACCTCTCGGCGCGCAACCTGCCTTACGTGGAAGTCCGCGACGTGCAGGGACTCGATCCGGTCGCCCTCGTCGGCGCCGACTCGATCGTGTTCACGACCGATGCGGTCAAGAAGATCGAGGAGTGGCTGGCATGAACGACGCCAAGCTCTACAGCATCATCCGTGCGCCGCGCGTGTCCGAGAAGACCGCGCGTCTGCAGGAAGTTTCCAACCAATACGTCTTCGAAGTCGCGACGGACGCTACCAAGGCCGACATCAAGGTCGCCGTGGAAAAGCTGTTCGACGTTAAGGTCGAGGCGGTGAATGTGGTCAACGTGAAGGGCAAGAACAAGGCCTTCAAGTTCCGCATGGGCCGTCGCGGCGACTGGCGCAAGGCGTACGTGAAGCTGGCCGCTGGCCAGTCGATCGACGTGATTGCCAAGCCCTGAGGAAAGACCCATGGCATTGATGACTTTCAAGCCCACTTCCCCCGGCCGCCGCAGCGCGGTCCGCGTGGTGACGCCGGGCCTGCATAAGGGCGCGCCGCACGCGGCGTTGGTCGAGAAGCAGAGCAAGAGCGGCGGCCGTAACCACCACGGTCGCATCACCACCCGTCACATCGGCGGTGGCCACAAGCAGCATTACCGCATCATCGACTTCAAGCGCGACAAGGTCGGCATCCCCGCCCGCGTCGAGCGGATCGAATACGATCCCAACCGCACCGCGCACATCGCGCTGCTGTGCTACGTCGATGGCGAGCGTCGTTACATCATCGCCCCCAAGGGCCTGAAGGACGGCGATCAGGTGATCGCTGGCCGCGACGCTCCGATCCGCGTCGGCAACACCCTTCCGCTGAGCAACATCCCGGTCGGCACCACCGTGTGCTGCGTCGAGATGAAGCCGGGCAAGGGCGCCCAGCTGGCCCGCGCGGCCGGCGCCAGCGCCTACCTGGTCGCTCGCGAGCAGGGCTACGCCACGCTGCGTCTTCGCTCCGGCGAAATGCGCAAGGTGCCGGTCGAATGCGGCGCCACGATCGGCGAAGTCGGCAACGACGAACACAGCCTCGAGAAGCTCGGCAAGGCCGGCGCCAAGCGCTGGCGCGGTATCAAGCCGACCGTCCGCGGCGCGGCCATGAACCCGGTCGACCATCCGCACGGCGGTGGTGAGGCCAAGGCTGGCCAGGGCAACCCGCATCCGGTCACGCCGTGGGGCGTGCCGACCAAGGGTTACAAGACGCGTAAGAACAAGCGTACGCAGCAGTTCATCGTTCGCGATCGCAGGAGCTAATCGGCCATGGCACGTTCACTCAAAAAGGGTCCGTTCGTCGACCACCATCTCGCGAAGAAGGTGGAGACCGCGGGCAACAACAAGAAGCCGATCAAGACCTGGTCGCGTCGCTCGATGGTGCTTCCGGAGATGGTGGGTTTCACCATCGCCGTGCACAACGGCAAGAACCACATCCCGGTGTTGGTCAACGAAAATATGGTTGGCCACAAGCTTGGCGAGTTCGCCCTGACCCGTACGTTCAAGGGTCACGGCGGCGACAAGAAGTCGGGCAAGTAAGGAGATGACCATGGAAGCGAAAGCCATCCTGCGCACCGCGCGCATCTCCCCGCAGAAAGCCCGCCTGGTCGCCGACCAGGTGCGCGGTCTGTCCGCCGAACGCGCCGTCAACCTGCTGAAGTTCTCGGATAAGAAGGCAGCTGCACTGATCCGCAAGGTCGTGGAGTCCGCCATCGCCAACGCCGAGAACAACCAGGGCGCCGACGTCGACGAGCTCAAGGTCAAGACCATCATGGTGGACGAGGGTCCCGCACTGAAGCGCTTCATGGCGCGTGCGAAGGGCCGCGGCACCCGCATCCTCAAGCGCACCAGCCACATCACTGTGGTTGTGGGCGCGGGCAAGTAAGGCGGAGTCAGACAATGGGTCATAAAGTTCATCCGACCGGTATCCGCCTTGGTATCTCCAAGGACTGGAACTCCAAGTGGTTCGCCGGCAAGAAGCAGTACGCCGAGTACCTGGCTGCCGACCTCAAGGTCCGCGAGATGCTTCGCAAGAAGCTCGCGCAGGCCGGTATCTCGAAGATCTTCATCGAGCGTCCGGCCAACAACGCCCGCGTCACGATCCACACCGCCCGTCCGGGCGTGGTGATCGGCAAGCGCGGCGAGGACATCGAGAAGCTGCGTAAGGAAGTCAGCACGCTGATGGGCGTTCCGGCGCACATCAACGTGACCGAGGTCCGCAAGCCGGAACTCGACGCGCAGCTGGTCGCCGAGTCGATCGCGCAGCAGCTCGAGCGCCGCATCATGTTCCGCCGCGCGATGAAGCGCGCTGTCGGCAACGCGATGCGCCTGGGTGCCCTGGGCATCAAGGTCAACGTCGCCGGCCGTCTCAACGGCGCCGAGATCGCGCGTTCGGAGTGGTACCGCGAAGGCCGCGTGCCTCTGCACACCCTGCGCGCCGACATCGACTACGGCTTCGCTGAAGCCAAGACGACGTACGGCATCATCGGCATCAAAGTCTGGGTCTACCGCGGCGAAATCTTCGATTTCACCCAGGTCGGCCAGGAAAAGCAGGACGATTCGCCGCGCAGCGATCGTGGTGACCGCGGCGACCGCGGCGACCGTAACGACCGCCCGGGCCGTCCTGCCCGCGAACAGAGGTAATCCGCCATGTTGCAACCCAAGCGAACCAAGTACCGCAAGGTACACAAGGGCCGCAATGAGGGCCTGAGCTGGAACGGCAATGCCGTCAGCTTCGGCGAATACGGCCTCAAGGCGACCGCGCACGGTCAGCTGACCGCGCGTCAGATCGAAGCGGCCCGCCGCTCGATCAGCCGCTACGTCAAGCGCGGCGGCAAGATGTGGATCCGCGTGTTCCCGGACAAGCCGATCACCAAGAAGCCGATCGAAGTCCGAATGGGCTCCGGTAAGGGCAACGTCGAGTACTGGGTCGCTCAGATCCAGCCCGGTCGCATGATTTACGAGATCGAGGGTGTTGCCGAGGACGTCGCGCGCGAAGCGTTCCGTCTGGCCGCCGCCAAGCTCTCGGTGACCACCACTTTCGTTACCCGGACGGTGCGCTAATGGAACTCAAGCAACTGCGCGAGAAGTCGGCCGACGAGCTCAAGGCTCACCTGGTCGATCTGCACAAGGAGAGCTTCGCCCTCCGCATGCAGAAGGCCACCGGCCAGCTCGCCAAGACCCATGAGGCCCGCCGTGTTCGCCGCGAGATCGCTCGCGTGAACATGCTGCTGGGTCAGAAGAAGTAAGGACCCGCCATGACCGACAACAACACAGAGAAGGCGCTGCGCACGGTTGAAGGCCGGGTCGTCAGCAACAAGATGGACAAGACCGTCACCGTGCTCGTCGAGCGTCAGGTCAAGCACGCGCTGTACGGCAAGTACATCCGCCGCTCGACCAAGCTCCATGCCCACGACGCCGAGAACGCCTGCAAAGAAGGCGACATCGTGCGGGTGAAGGAAATTGCGCCGATGTCGAAGACCAAGAACTGGAGCGTGGTTGAGATCGTCAGCCGCGTGGCCGAATAAGAGGAGGCTGAACCATGATCCAGATGCAAAGCTACCTCGCCGTGGCCGACAACTCCGGTGCTAAAGAAGTGATGTGCATCAAGGTGCTCGGCGGCTCCAAGCGCCGTTACGCGCACATTGGCGACATCATCAAGGTCACCGTCAAGGACGCGATTCCGCGTGGCAAGGTCAAGAAGGGCGACGTCTACGACGCCGTCGTGGTCCGCACCCGCAAGGGCGTTCGCCGCCCGGACGGTTCGCTGATCCGCTTCGATGGCAACGCCGCGGTGTTGCTCAACAACAAGCATGAGCCGATCGGCACCCGTATCTTCGGGCCCGTGACTCGCGAGCTGCGCTCGGAGAAGTTCATGAAGATCGTCTCGCTCGCGCCTGAAGTGCTCTGAGCGGAGGAACTAGACCATGAACCGTATCAAGAAGGGCGATCAGGTGATCGTCACCGCCGGTAAGGACAAGGGCAAGAAGGGCGACGTCGTGCGCGTGCTCGGCGACAAGGTCGTCGTGGCGAACATCAACGTCGTCAAGCGCCACACCAAACCGAATCCGCAGGCCAACCAGCCGGGCGGCGTGATCGAGCGCGAAGCGCCGATTCACATTTCCAACGTCATGCTGTTCAACCCGGCCACCGGCAAGGGCGAACGCATCGGTTTCAAGGTGCTGGAGGATGGACGCAAACTGCGTGTGTTCCGCTCCAGCGGTGAGGCGGTTGACGCCTGAGGAATGCTGAAATGACCACCCGGCTCGAAGAGTTCTACAAGAAAGAAGTGGTTCCTGCCCTGACCGAGAAGTTCGGTTACAAGAACCCGATGGAAGTGCCGCGCCTGAGCAAGATCACGCTGAACATGGGCGTGGGCGAGGCTGCGACCAACAAGAAGATCCTGGAAAATGCCGTTGCCGACATGACCAAGATCTCCGGCCAGAAGCCGATCGTGACGAAGACCCGCGTGTCGGTGGCTTCGTTCAAGATCCGCGACGGCTGGCCGATCGGCGCCAAGGTCACCCTGCGCCGCGCGAAGATGTACGAGTTCATGGACCGCCTGATCAACATCTCGCTGCCGCGCGTGCGCGACTTCCGCGGTGTCTCGGGTCGTTCGTTCGACGGCCGTGGCAACTACAACATGGGCGTCAAGGAACAGATCATCTTCCCGGAAATCGATTTCGACCAGGTCGACGCGCTGCGCGGCATGGACATCGCGATCACCACGACCGCGAAGACCGATGCCGAGGCCAAGGCCCTGCTCGAAGCCTTCCGCTTCCCGTTCCGCAACTGAGTCAGGATTGAACTATGGCTAAGTCCTCCATGATCAACCGCGACATCAAGCGGACCAAGCTGGTGAAGAAGTTCGCCGGCAAGCGTGATGCGCTGAAGAAGATCGTTTCCAGCGAGACCGCCTCCTACGAGGAAAAGCTGGAAGCCGCCGTCAAGCTGCAGAAGCTGCCGCGCGACTCCTCGCCGAGCCGCCAGCGCAACCGCTGCGCCCTGACCGGCCGCTCGCGCGGCGTCTACCAGAAGTTCGGCCTGGGCCGCAACAAGCTGCGTGAAGCCACCATGCGCGGCGACGTGCCTGGTCTTCGCAAGGCAAGCTGGTAAGATAGTCGGCTGTCCCAGCTGTACCGCCGCGGCCCTCGGGTCGCGGCGGCGCTGTTGAAAGCGTTGTAACCCGTTGTATCTATTACTGAAATTCGCAATCCCGCGGATATCGGTGCTACTCATAGGTGATATTCAATGAGCATGACTGATCCCATCGCCGACATGCTGGTCCGCATCAAGAATGCGGCCGCTGTTCGGAAGCAGACGGTGAAGATGCCGTCGTCCAAGGTGAAGGTGGCCATCGCCGCCGTGCTGAAGGACGAGGGCTACATCCTGGACTCGCGCGTGGTGCAGACCACCCCGGGCAAGGCCGAACTCGAAATTTCGCTGAAGTACTACGAAGGCAAGCCGGTGATCGAGCGCCTGCAGCGCTACTCCCGTTCGGGCCTGCGTCAGTACCGCGGCAAGGAAGCGCTGCCGAAGGTCCTGGGCGGCCTGGGCATCGCCATCATCTCCACCTCGAAGGGCATCATGACCGATGCGCAGGCGCGCCAGCAGGGCGTCGGCGGTGAAGTCCTGTGCTTCGTGGCCTAAGGGAGTAAACGAACCATGTCCCGAGTTGCCAAGAAGCCGATCGCCCTGCCGAAGGGCGTCGAACTGAACGTGCAGGCTGACCAGGTCAGCGCCAAGGGCCCGAAGGGCACCCTGTCGATCGCCAAGCCGGCCGCCATCAACCTGCAGATCGAAAACGGCGAAGCCGTGTTCACCACCGAAGACGCTGCGCTGATCCCGCTCACGGGCACCCTGCGCGCGATCCTCGCGAACATGGTCAAGGGCGTCTCCGAAGGCTTCGAGCGCAAGCTCGAGCTGGTCGGCGTCGGCTACCGCGCCTCGATGCAGGGCCAGGACCTGAACCTGGCGCTGGGTTTCTCGCACCCGGTGCTGTTCAAGGCGCCGGAAGGCATCACCATCGCCACCCCGACCCAGACCGAGATCCTGGTCCAGGGCGCGGACAAGCAGCGCGTCGGTGAAGTCGCCGCCAAGATTCGCGGTTTCCGTCCGCCGGAGCCCTACAAGGGCAAGGGCGTGAAGTACGCCGGCGAAGTCATCATCCGCAAGGAAGCCAAGAAGGCCTAAGGAACGCATCGCCCTGATAGGGCCCTGCCGACCCCCCTTCAGCTTTCGGAGATCAGAACATGAACAAGAACATTTCCCGCCTGCGTCGCGCCAAGTCCACCCGTGCGCACATCCGCGAGCTCGGCGTGCCGCGTCTGTCGGTGCTGCGCACCGGCCAGCACCTGTACGCCCAGGTCTTCACCGCCGACGGCTCCAAGGTCCTGGCTGCCGCCTCGACCGTGCAGGCCGACGTCAAGGAAGGCCTGAAGAGCGGCAAGAACGCCGAAGCCGCCGTCAAGGTCGGCCACGCGATCGCCGCCAAGGCCAAGGCCGCCGGCATCGAGAAGGTCGCATTCGACCGTTCGGGTTACCGCTACCACGGTCGCATCAAGGCTCTGGCCGATGCGGCGCGCGAAGGCGGCCTGAAGTTCTAAGCCTTGAAGGCGAGGGGATCCGTCCCCACGCCTGAAGCAGACAACTGCCGGCGCGGTCTGCGCCGGGCGCCAGGACGGGTTCCCGTCCTGGTCGCTGCACCCGATGTACATCACAACCATAAGCGGCGACGCCGCAAATCCCTTTAATCAACGAGATATCGAAATGGCTGAAGAACAGCGTGCACCGCGGGGTCGTGATCGCGACCGCAACCGCGAAGAGATCGACGACGGCATGATCGAGAAGCTGATCGCGGTCAACCGCGTCAGCAAGACCGTCAAGGGCGGTCGCCAGTTCACCTTCACCGCGCTGACGGTGGTGGGCGACGGCAACGGCAAGGTCGGCTTCGGCTACGGCAAGGCGCGCGAAGTGCCGGTCGCCATCCAGAAGTCGATGGAATACGCCCGCAAGGCGATGAACAACGTCGATCTGAACAACGGCACCCTGTGGCACGCCGTCAAGTCGGGCCACGGCGCGGCGCATGTGTTCATGCAGCCGGCGTCGGAAGGTACCGGCGTGATCGCCGGCGGCGCGATGCGCGCCGTGCTCGAAGCGGTCGGCGTCAAGAACGTGCTGGCCAAGGCCACCGGTTCGCGCAATCCGATCAACCTGGTCCGCGCCACGCTGAAGGGCCTGACCGGCATGCACTCGCCGGCCAAGATCGCGGCCAAGCGCGGCAAGAAGGTGGAGGATCTCAACCATGGCTAAGGCTGCTAACAAGCCGGTCGAAGGCGGCACCGTCACGGTGCGCCTCGTCAAGGGTCTGCGTGGCTGCCAGTCGCGTCACCGCCTGTCGGTGAAGGCGCTGGGCCTGAACAAGCTCAACGACGTGCGGACGCTGAAGGACAGCCCGCAGGTTCGTGGCCTGATCAACACGGTCCACTACCTGGTTCAGGTCGAGGGCTAAGGAGAACATCATGCGTCTCAATACACTCAAGCCGGCTGACGGCGCCCGCGAAGACCGCAAGCGCGTCGGTCGCGGTATCGGTTCGGGCCTGGGCAAGACCGCGGGCCGCGGCCACAAGGGTTCGTTCGCGCGTTCGGGCAAGGGCAAGATCAAGGCCGGCTTCGAAGGCGGTCAGACCCCGATGCAGCGTCGTCTGCCGAAGATCGGTTTCCGCTCCAAGACCGCCAAGGACACCGCCGAGGTGCTGTCCTACCAGCTGGACAAGCTGGAAGCCGGCGAGATCGATTTCGCCAAGCTGCTGGCGGCCAAGCTGGTTCCGACCACGGCCAAGCAGGCGAAGATCGTCAAGAAGGGCGAACTGAGCAAGGCGTTCGTGCTCAAGGGCGTGCTGGCCACGGCCGGCGCGAAGGCCGCTATCGAAGCGGCTGGCGGCAAGGTCGAGGAGTAAGCGATACATGGCGCGGAGCAGCAACGCGATGGCCGGTCTCGGCGGCGGTCTCGGTAAGTTCACCGAGCTCCGCCAACGTCTGCTGTTCGTAGTCGGCGCATTGATCGTCTACCGCATCGGTTGCTACATCCCGGTGCCGGGCGTCAATCCCGAGGCGATGCTCAAGCTCATGGAGTCGCAGAAGGGCACGATCGTGGACATGTTCAACATGTTCTCGGGCGGCGCTCTTCACCGCTTCAGCCTGTTCGCGCTGAACGTGATGCCGTACATCTCGGCGTCGATCATCGTGCAGCTGCTGGTGCAGATCGTGCCCAGCCTGAAGGCCATCCAGAAGGAAGGCGAGTCGGGCCGGCGCAAGATCAACCAGTGGTCGCGCATGGGTGCGATCCCCCTGGCCGTGTTCCAGGCCTGGGGCATCGCCACGGCCTTGCAGGCCGGCGGCGCCAGCCAGGGCATTCCGGTGGTCTACAACCCGGGTCCGGGCTTCATCCTGACCGCGGTGATCGCGTTGACCGCGGGCACCATGTTCCTGATGTGGATCGGCGAGCAGGTGACCGAGCGCGGTATCGGCAATGGCGTGTCGTTGATCATCTTCGCCGGCATCGTCGCGGGCCTGCCTGCCGCGGTGATCACGATGTTCACCCAGATCAACGACGGCACCATGAACCCCATGACCGCGATCGCGGTGGTGGCCATCGTGGTGGTGTTCACCTATCTGGTGGTGTTCGTCGAACGCGGCCAGCGGCGGATCACGGTCAATTACGCCCGTCGTCAGGGCGGCCGTAACGCCTACATGAACCAGTCGTCGTTCCTGCCGCTGAAGCTCAACATGTCGGGCGTGATCCCGGCCATCTTCGCCTCGAGCATCGTGATGTTCCCGGCGACGGCGGCCACCTGGTTCAGCCAGAGCAGCTCGGCCACCTGGCTGCAGCGCGTGAGCCAGTGGTTGAACCCCGGCGAGCCGCTGCACATGATTCTGTACGCGGCCCTGATCATCGGCTTCGCCTTCTTCTACACGGCGCTGGTGTTCAACTCGCAGGAAACGGCTGACAATCTGAAGAAGTCGGGCGCGCTGATTCCGGGTATCCGCCCGGGCAAGGCGACGGCCGATTATGTCGACGGCGTGCTGACCCGCCTCACGGCGGCCGGCGCGGCTTATCTGGTGATCGTCTGTCTCCTCCCGGAGATCATGCGCACCCAACTGGGCACCTCGTTCTACTTCGGCGGCACTTCGTTGCTGATCGTGGTGGTGGTGGTGATGGATTTCATCGCTCAAATCCAGGCTCATCTGATGTCCCATCAGTACGAGAGCCTGTTGAAGAAGGCGAACTTGAAGGGCGGCTCGCGCGGCGGTCTCGCGCGCGGGTGATACTGGGCCATTCCGCGCGCCAGAGTAGCGCGCGGGGCGAGCAGGGCGGGATCGTCCTGTTCAGCCAGTTCAGTATCGTCGCCGGAGCATGGGCACACTCCCCATGCCGTGGTTCCGTGGCACCTCTGGTGCCGCGGGGCTTCCTATTAACCCGAGACCTTGTTAAAATTTCCAGTTCACTCCGCCGGGATTAATCCGTCTCGGCCGCCAAACTCAGTTGGAGATCGCGTTATGGCGCGTATTGCGGGCGTCAATTTGCCTGCCCAGAAGCATGTCTGGGTCGGGTTGCAAAGCATTTACGGCATCGGCCGTACTCGTTCGAAGAAGGTCTGCGAAGCCGCAGGCGTGACCTCGACGACCAAGATCCGTGACCTGTCCGAGCCGGAAGTCGAGCGCCTGCGCGCCGAGATCGGCAAGTACGTGGTCGAAGGCGACCTGCGTCGCGAGGTCGGTATCGCTATCAAGCGTCTGATGGACCTGGGCTGCTACCGCGGCCTGCGTCACCGCCGCGGCCTGCCGCTGCGCGGTCAGCGTACGCGTACCAATGCACGTACCCGTAAGGGTCCGCGCAAGGCCATCAGGAAGTAAGGGGTAGACCATGGCTAAGCCGGCAGCTGCAAAAACCAAGAAGAAGATCAAGCGCGTCGTCACCGACGGCATCGCCCACGTCCACGCTTCTTTCAACAACACGATCATCACGATCACCGACCGCCAGGGCAATGCGCTCTCGTGGGCGACTTCGGGCGGCGCGGGTTTCCGCGGTTCGCGCAAGTCGACCCCGTTCGCCGCCCAGGTCGCCGCCGAAAAGGCAGGCCGTGCTGCGCTCGACTACGGCGTCAAGTCGCTGGAAGTGCGCATCAAGGGTCCGGGTCCGGGCCGTGAGTCCGCCGTTCGTTCGCTGAACAACGTCGGTTACAAGATCATGAACATCATCGACGTGACGCCGATCCCGCACAACGGGTGCCGTCCGCCGAAGAAGCGTCGCGTCTGAGGAGCTGAAGAAAAATGGCTCGTTATATCGGTCCCACCTGTAAGCTCGCTCGTCGCGAAGGCGCCGACCTCGGCTTGAAGTCGTCCGCTCGCGCACTCGATTCGAAGTGCAAGCTCGAGCAGAAGCCCGGCCAACACGGCCCCACCGCCCGCAAGGGCAAGCTGTCCGACTACGCCACCCAGCTTCGCGAGAAGCAGAAGGTCAAGCGTATCTACGGCCTGCTGGAACGTCAGTTCCGCAACTACTACAAGAAGGCTTCGACCAAGAAGGGCAACACCGGCGAAAACCTGCTGCAGCTCCTGGAGACGCGTCTCGACAACGTGATCTACCGCATGGGCTTCGCGGTCACCCGTCCGGCCGCCCGTCAGCTGGTCTCGCACCGCGGCGTCACGGTCAACGGCAAGTCCGTCAACCTGCCGTCCTACCAGGTCAAGGCCGGCGACGCGATCGCGTTGTCCGAGCGGGCCCAGAAGCAGCTGCGCGTGCAGGAATCCCTGACCGTCGCTTCGCAGATGGACCTCTCGCCGTCCTGGGTCGAGGTCGACAGCAAGAAGTTCAGCGGTGTGTTCAAGGCTGTGCCGGATCGTGCCGATCTGCCGGCCGATATCAACGAAGCGCTGATCGTCGAGCTGTACTCGAAGTAATTATCTTTTGAAGCCCCGGTTCGCCGGGGCCTCGCAGGAGACACCGAAACATGACGGTTACCGCCAACCAGGTACTGCGTCCGCGCGGTCCCCAGATCGAACGCCTTGCCGGCAATCGCGCCAAGGTCGTGATCGAGCCGCTGGAACGCGGCTACGGCCACACCCTCGGCAATGCGCTGCGCCGCGTGCTGCTGTCTTCGATCCCGGGTTTCGCCATCACCGAAGTCGAAATCGATGGCGTGCTCCACGAGTACACCACCGTTGAGGGTCTGGAAGAGGACGTGCTGGAAGTCCTGTTGAACCTCAAGGACGTCGCCATCCGCATGCACACCGGCGACGCGTCCACGCTGTCGCTGGCCAAGCAGGGCCCTGGCATCGTCACCGCCGGCGACATCAAGACCGACCACAACGTCGAGATCCTGAACACCGAGCACGTGATCTGCCACCTGACCAAGGACACGGCGATCAACATGCGTCTGAAGATCGAGCGTGGTTTCGGCTATCAGCCGGCCGCCGCGCGTCGTCGTCCGGACGAGGAAACCCGCACCATCGGCCGCCTGATGCTGGATGCCAGCTTCTCGCCGGTCCGTCGCGTCGCCTACGCCGTCGAAGCCGCGCGCGTCGAACAGCGTACCGACCTCGACAAGCTGGTGCTGGACATCGAAACCAACGGCACGATCGACGCCGAGGAAGCCGTGCGCACCGCCGCCGACATCCTCACCGACCAGCTGTCGGTGTTCGGCGATTTCACCCACCGCGACCGCGGTGCGGCGAAGCCGGCCACCAGCGGCATCGACCCGATCCTGCTGCGTCCGATCGACGACCTCGAGCTCACCGTTCGTTCGGCCAACTGCCTCAAGGCCGAGAGCATCTACTACGTCGGCGATCTGATCCAGAAGACCGAAGTCGAGCTGCTCAAGACCCCGAACCTGGGCAAGAAGTCGCTCACCGAGATCAAGGAAGTGCTGGCTCAGCGCGGCCTGTCCCTCGGCATGAAGCTCGAGAACTGGCCGCCGGCCGGTATCGCGCAGCACGGGATGATGGGCTGATACGCAGGCTCAAGTAACAAGGGAAACCCGCGCACGCGTGCGCGGGTTTCTGCTGAAGCAAGGCAACACCGCAACACACACGTCGATGGGTCCAAGACCCGCGGCGATGCCCGATCAGGACGAACGGGCTCGGACCAACCGCAGTCCATGTTCCAACGCCACGATGGCGACAGCGAATCCCAATAGCGACAGCATTCACTAGGAATCACGACCATGCGCCACCAGAAATCCGGACGTAAGTTCAGCCGCACCAGTGCTCACCGCGATGCGATGTTCACCAACATGGCTGCGTCCCTCATCAAGCACGGCCTCATCCGCACCACCCTGCCCAAGGCCAAGGAACTGCGCCGCGTCGCAGAGCCGCTGATCACCTTGGCCAAGGTCGACGGCGTCGCCAACCGCCGCCTTGCCTTCTCGCGCCTGCGCGACAAGGAAGCCGTGGGCACGCTGTTCACGACCCTGGGTCCGCGCTATCAGGCGCGCCCGGGCGGCTACCTGCGCATCCTCAAGTGCGGTTTCCGCGCTGGCGACAATGCGCCGATGGCTTACGTCGAGCTGGTCGATCGTCCCGAAGCCGCCGAGTAATCGACGGCGCGGAGCGATCCGCGAACGCCTTGCCCCGTCGCCCGCGACGAGGCGCGTAAGAGCCCCGGCCCAGGCCGGGGCTTTTGCGTTCTGGCGACGGTTACGACGGCAACGGTTTCGCAGGCAACCACCGGCAACTTTTGCCGCCTGTCGGAGTCTTCTGTCGTCATAACCGAACCGGCGCCGCTGCCGCTAGGCACGGCGCTGCCCACGACGTAAGGTGATCACCATGACTGCCAGCCCCTTCCAAGCCTCGTTCCGACTCCAGTTCCTGCTCGGCTTCCTCGCCTGCGCGGGTTTGCTGGGCTATGCGTTCTACCTGCAGTTGCACGACGGCCTGGAGCCGTGCCCGCTGTGCATCTTCCAGCGCGTGGCGTTCTTCGCGTTGGGCCTGGTGTTCCTGCTGGGCGCCATCCACGGTCCCAAGGGCGCGCGCGGGCGCAAGACCTACGGCTGGTTCGCGCTGCTGGCGGCGCTGGGCGGCATTCTGGTCGCCGGCAACCACGTGCGCCTGCAGCACCTGCCGCCGGAACAGGTGCCGGCCTGCGGCCCGGGCCTGGACTACATGCTCGAGGCGATGCCGATCACCGGCGTGATCCGCAAGGTGATGACCGGCTCGGGCGAATGCGCCGCCGTCGACTGGACCTTCCTGGGCCTGGCGATGCCGGCCTGGAGCCTGATCTGTTTCCTCGTGCTGGCCGCCTGGGCGGCCTATGCCGCGTTCCGCAAGCGTGTCACCGTCTGATCGCCATCGCGCCTAGCGCGCGTCCCTCGCAACTCGTACCGCAACCACTGGATCCAAGGAAATGAGCGCCACCGACCGCAACCTCCGAGCCGTCAATCTGCCCGCCAACTGGACGCCCACGTCCTGGCGCGAGCGCACTGCGCTGCAGTTGCCGACCTATCCGGACGCGGCCGAACTTGCCGACGCCCTGCAGGAGCTGCGCAACCTGCCGCCGCTGGTGACTTCGTGGGAGATCCTCGCGCTCAAGCAGCAACTGGCCGAGGCGCAGGAAGGCAAGCGCTTCCTGCTGCAGGGCGGCGACTGCGCCGAGAGCTTCGACCAGTGCTCCTCGGACGTGATCTCCAACCGGCTCAAGGTGCTGCTGCAGATGAGCCTGGTACTGGTGCACGGCATGCGCAAGCCGGTGGTGCGGGTCGGGCGTTTCGCCGGCCAGTACGCCAAGCCGCGCTCGGCCGACAGCGAGACCATCGACGGCGTCACTCTGCCCAGCTACCGCGGCGACATGGTCAACGCGCCGGCCTTCACCGAGGCCGCGCGCCGTCCCGATCCGCGCCGCATGATCAAGGCGCACGCGCGCTCGGCGATGACGATGAATTTCGTGCGCGCCCTGATCGACGGCGGTTTCGCCGACCTGCACCATCCCGAGTACTGGAACCTCAACTGGGTCGGTCACTCGCCGCTGGCCGACGAGTACCGGCGCATGGTCAACGCGATCGGCGACGCGGTGCGCTTCATGGAGACGCTGTCGGGTTCGGAGGTGCACAACCTCAACCGCGTCGACTTCTACACCTCGCACGAAGCGCTGCTGCTGCCCTACGAGGAATCGCTGACCCGGCAGGTGCCGCGCCATTGGGGCTGGTTCAATCTCAGCACCCATTACCCGTGGATCGGCATGCGCACCGCCGCCGCCGACGGCGCGCACGCGGAGTACTTCCGCGGCATCCGCAACCCGATCGCGCTCAAGGTCGGCCCTTCGGTCACGCCGGATCAGCTGCTGCGCACGATCGACCTGCTGAACCCCGAGGACGAGCCGGGCCGCCTGAGCTTCATCCATCGCATGGGCGCCGGCACGATCGCCGAGAAGCTGCCGCCGCTGCTGGATGCGGTGCGCCGCGACGGCCGCCGTGTGCTGTGGGTCTGCGATCCCATGCACGGCAACACCGAGAGCACCAGCAACGGCTACAAGACCCGCCGCTTCCGCAACATCCGCAGCGAGATCGAGCAGGCCTTCGAGCTGCACGCCGCGGCCGGCACCCGTCTGGGCGGCGTGCATCTGGAGCTGACCGGCGAGGACGTGACCGAATGCCTGGGCGGTGCGCGCGAGCTCACCGAGAGCGATCTGGAGCGCGCATACCACTCCACCGTCGATCCGCGCCTGAACTACGAACAGGCGTTGGAGGTGGCGATGCTGATCGTGCGCAAGCAGGCGCAGATCGCGGCGCCGGCGTGATCGCGTCGGGGCCGGCGATGTCGTGGCCGGCCCGCGGATCGCGCATGGGTCGTTGACGCATGCGCGATCGTTGCAATCCCTGGTTGATCGCCGCCGCCGCCGGCTCCGCCGTGGCGGCGGTGTTGCATCTGGGCTGCATCGTGTTCGGCGCGCCCTGGTATCGGTTCTTCGGCGCCGGTGAGCGCATGGCGCAACTGGCGATCGCGGGCGATCCGTATCCGGCCCTGGTCACGGCGGCGATCGCGGCGGTGCTCACGGTATGGGCCTTGTACGCGTTGTCCGGTGCCGGCGCGATCCGGCGCCTGCCGTTGCTGCGCAGCGCCTTGTGCGCGATCACCGCGGTGTATCTGCTGCGCGGCGTGGTCGGCTTGCCTTTCGTCGCGCAACTGCCGGATCGCAGCCCGGCGTTCTGGTACTGGAGTTCGGCGATCTGCCTGGCGCTGGGCGCGATGCATCTGATCGGGCTGCGTCAGGAGTGGCCGCGCTTGTCCGCGCGCGCGGTCAAGTAGGTAGCGGCTCGCGCGGCGAGCCGGATCGTTCGCGTCGCCGTGTTTGTAGCCGACATGGCGATGGTGCGGTTGCCACCGCACCCTACGGTTCAGCAGCGCCGCTGCTTTTGCTCGTCATTCCCGCGCAGGCGGGAATCCAGGGCGCAGATGTTTTTTGCTCGTCATTCCCGCGAACGCGGGAATCCAGAGACTTTAGCGGGTTGTCTGGGGTTCGCTGCGCAGTTCGCTCAATGGCGGCGTTTGGATGCGACGGCTTCACTGGAGTCGCGCGGGTGCGTTGCACTGCGTTCTGAAGTCCCTGGATTCCCGCCTGCGCGGGAATGACGAGCAGAGGCAACAGCCAGATGCAACGAGCAGGGCAACGAGCAGGGCAACGAGCAGGGCAACGAGCAGGGGCAGCGAGCAGGGCAACAGCTAGCTGCAGTGGTTAGCAGCAAAGGCCGCAAAGCCTGCAAGCCAAGCGCAACGACGTTCGCCTCTGAGCATCGAAGCCGAAGCGCTAAGGCCGCATCAGCACCGGCAAGCTCGGCAGATAACGCGGCGCGATCCGTGCACGCGTTCGTTGCTCGAACGCATAGCCGTAGCCCAACAGCTGGGCTTCGCTCCATTTCGGACCGAGGAAGGCCAGGCCTAGCGGCAGGCCGTGGGCGTCGCCCATGGGTACGGTCAGGCTGGGGTAGCCGGCGACCGCGGCGGCGCCGTAGCCGGAGCCGGAGTAGTGGTCGCCGTTGATCGGGTCGACGAGGAAGGCCGGCCCTGTGGCGGGCGCGACCAGCGCGTCCAGTCGATGGCGTTTGAGCACGGCGTCGATGCCTTCCGGGCCGGCCAGGCGGCGCGCCTTGGCGGCGGCTTGGCGGTAGCGCGCGTCGGTGAGCGGGCCGCGTTGGGAGGCACGCTCGAAATGCTCCTGGCCGAAGTAGGGCAGTTCCTGTTGCGCGTGCGCGCGGTTGTAGGCGATCACCTCGTCCAGGCTGCGCAGCGGCGCGCCGCTGTCGCGCAGGTAGCGTTGCAGGCCGTCCTTGAACTCGTACAGCAGCACTTCGTACTCGGCCTCGTCCCATTGCCCGGCGGTCGCGATCTCGACTTCGATCACGGTCGCGCCGGCCGCGCGCAAGGTCGCGATCGCGCGCTCCAGCGCGGCGTTGAGTTCGCGCTGACAGGCTGCGCAGCGGCGCGCCGCTGTCGCGCAGGTAGCGTTGCAGGCCGTCCTTGAACTCGTACAGCAGCACTTCGTACTCGGCCTCGTCCCATTGCCCGGCGGTCGCGATCTCGACTTCGATCACGGTCGCGCCGGCCGCGCGCAAGGTCGCGATCGCGCGCTCCAGCGCGGCGTTGAGTTCGCGCTGATAGCCGACGCCGGATTCGTGCAGGTAACCGATACGGGCGCCCTTGAGCGCGTCGGGATTCAACGCGGCGGAATAGTCGTCAGGCGATGCGAAGCGGCGGCGCGCGCGGCCGGGTCGTCGCCGGCGTCGGCCGCGACCAGCGCACTCAGCAGACGCGCGGCGTCGGCGACGCTGCGCGTCATCGGGCCGGGTGTGTCCTGACTGGCCGAGATCGGAATGATGCCGGTGCGGCTGATCAGGCCCACACTGGGCTTGAGTCCGACCAGGCCGTTCATGGCCGCTGGGCACAAAATGCTGCCGTCGGTCTCGGTGCCCACGCCGACCGCGGCCAGGCTGGCGGCGATCGCCGACCCCGTGCCGCTGCTGGAGCCGCAGGCGCTGCGGTCCAGCGCATAAGGATTGCGGGTCAGTCCGCCGCGCGCGCTCCAGCCGGACACCGAATGGTTGGAGCGGAAATTGGCCCACTCGCTGAGGTTGGTCTTGCCCAGGATCACCGCGCCGGCCTTGCGCAACGCCGCCACCAACGGCGCGTCGTCCTTGGGCCGGTGCTCGGCCAGGGCCAGCGAGCCGGCCGAGTTGGCCATCGGCGTGGCGTCGATGTTGTCCTTGATCAGCACCGGGATGCCGTGCAGCGGCCCGCTGGGGGCGCCGGCCTTGCGTTCGGCATCCAGGCGGTCGGCTTCCAGCAGGGCGTCGGGGTTGAGTTCGATCACCGCGTTGAGCCGGGGCCCGGCGTCGTCCAGCGCGGCGATGCGGTCCAGGTAGGCCTGGGTGAGCTGGACGCTGCTGAGGCGGCCGTCGCGCAGGCGCGCGCCGAGATCGTCGAGGTCGGCTTCGGCGATGCCCAGCGGATCGTCGAGTGCGGGCGCGGCCGTCGCCGCAGCGGTGGTCGCGCTATCGGAGGCCGTGTCGGCGGGGCCGCGCGGCGCGCTGGCGCAAGCGGCCAGCGACAGCGCGATGACCAGCGCGGAAACGCGCGGTGCAAACGGTGTGGCGTGCATCGGCGTCACCCCCAGATCGGACCAGGGCGAGTATGCACGAGCGCCTGTGCGGCGCGGCCGCCCTTCAGTGACGACGCTTGAACAGATCGCGCCCCAGCACCCAGACCACGATCAGGTTGATCGCCAGCACCGCCACGGCGATCCAGCCCGGGTGCTTGAACAGCGCGTACAGATCGAAGGGCAGGTAGGCGGCGGCGCCGAGGCAGCCCAGCCACGAGGCCCAGGCCTTGGCGCGCCACAGGCCCCAGGCCTCGACCAGATGCAGCACGCCGTAGGCGAGCACCGCGCCGGCGGCCAGGTGCACCGAATGCGGGCTGATCGCATCGGCGAACTTGGCCAGTCCGCCGTGCTCGGGATTGAGATGGAAGCGCGCGATCAGTTCGTGGATCCAGCGCTGCAGCGGCGCCGGACCCAGCAGTTCCAGACCGCTCGCGGCGAGCAGGCCCAGCAGTCCCTTGGCGGCTTCGACCAGCGCGATCACGTGCAGGCCCGGGTGGGCCTGCGGTCGTGGATCGTAATGCGCGTCGTCGCTCACGCGGTGCGGTGCCGGCGTTACCTGCGTGCCTGGCCGCGGATCGCGATCAGGCCGCGCGCGAGGCGCGCTTGCGATCGCTTTCGGTGAGGAACTTCTTGCGCAGACGGATTTCCTTCGGGGTGACCTCGACCAGCTCGTCGTCCTCGATGAAGTCCAGCGCCTGTTCCAGCGAGTACTTGATCGCCGGGGTCAGCTTGATCGCGTCGTCCTTGCCCGAGGCGCGCATGTTGGTCAGCGGCTTGGGCTTGATCGCGTTGACGGTCAGGTCGTTGTCCTTGGAGTGGATACCGACCAGCTGGCCTTCGTACACCTGGTCGCCCTCGGCGGCGAACAGGCGGCCGCGCTCTTCCAGCGGTCCCAGCGAGTAGGCGGGCGTGGTGCCGGCGGCATTGGCGATCATCACGCCGTTGATGCGCTTGGCGATCGCGCCGGTTTCCTTGGGACCGTAATGGTCGAACACGTGGAACAGCAGGCCCGAGCCCTGGGTCAGGGTGCGGAACTCGTTCTGGAAGCCGATCAGACCGCGCGCCGGAATCATGTAGTCCAGGCGCACACGGCCCTTGCCGTCGGATTCCATGTTCTTGAGCTGGCCCTTGCGCACGCCCAGCTTCTCCATCACGCCGCCCTGGTGCTGCTCTTCGATGTCGACCACCAGCTGCTCGACCGGCTCCATCAGCTGGCCGTCGATTTCCTTGATGATCACTTCAGGGCGCGACACCGCCAGCTCGAAGCCTTCGCGGCGCATGTTCTCGATCAGCACCGACAGGTGCAGTTCGCCGCGGCCGGAGACCAGGAACTTGTCCGGGTCGGAACCTTCCTCGACCTTCAGCGCCACGTTGTGCAGCGTCTCGCGCTCCAGGCGCTCGCGCAGCTGGCGGCTGGTGAGGAACTTGCCGCCGCTGAGTTCCTTGTGGCCGGCGAACGGCGAGTTGTTCACCTGGAAGGTCATGCTGATCGTCGGCTCGTCGACGGTCAGCGCCGGCAGGGCCTCGGGGGCGTCCAGCGCGCAAACGGTGTCGGAGATCGACAGGTCGGCCACGCCGGAGATGGCGACGATGTCGCCGGCCTCGGCTTCCTCGGCCTCGATGCGCTCCAGGCCCATGAAGCCCAGCACCTGCAGCACCTTGCCCTGACGCTTCTTGCCTTCGCGGTCGACCACGCTGACCGGCATGTTGCGGCGGACCTTGCCGCGCTGGATGCGGCCGATGCCGATCAGGCCGACGAAGTTGCTGTAGTCCAGCTGGCTGATGCGCATCTGGAACGGGCCGTCCAGGTCGACCTGCGGCGGTGCCACGTGCTTCATGATCGCTTCGTACAGCGGGGTCATGTCGCCGTCGCGCGCGCTGTCGTCCAGGCTGGCGTAGCCGTGCAGGGCCGAGGCGTAGACGATCGGGAAATCGAGCTGCTCGTTGGTCGCGCCGAGCTTGTCGAACAGGTCGAACACCTGGTCGATCACCCAGTCCGGACGCGCGCCCGGACGGTCGATCTTGTTGACCACCACGATCGGCTTAAAGCCCATCGCGAAGGCCTTCTGGGTCACGAAGCGGGTCTGCGGCATCGGGCCGTCCATCGCATCGACCAGGATCAGCACCGAATCGACCATCGACAGCACGCGCTCGACCTCGCCGCCGAAGTCGGCGTGTCCCGGGGTGTCGACGATGTTGATGCGGTTGCCCTGCCAGGTGATGGCGGTGTTCTTGGCCAGGATGGTGATGCCGCGTTCTTTTTCCTGGTCGTTGCTGTCCATCGCGCGTTCGGCCAAAACCGTGCGTTCCGACAGGGTCCCCGACTGCTTGAGCAGGCAGTCGACGAGCGTGGTCTTGCCGTGGTCGACGTGGGCGACGATGGCGATATTGCGGAGGTTTTGGATGGACATGCGAAGAGCGCTCTTTGTGAAGAGCGTAAAGGGCCGGAAGAAGCCGACCATTATACCTGGCAATAACTAAAGCTGCCCATTCAGCTGAACGGGGTGGGGTATGCTTGCGAATTGGCCGGTCCGCCGCCATGTCGGCGGCAGGTTTCCGGACCCGACACCCCCCCATCCACTTCCAGGAGACGGCTATGAGCCTGACCGCCACTTTCGACACCGACCGCGGCCCGATCCGCATCGAGCTTGCCGCCGACAAGGCGCCGCTGACCGTCGCCAACTTCGTCAACCTGGCCCAGCGCGGCTTCTACGACGGCCTGAACTTCCACCGCGTGATCGCCGATTTCATGATCCAGGGCGGCTGCCCGCAGGGCACCGGCACCGGCGGCCCCGGCTACCGTTTCGAGGACGAGACCCGCAACGGCCTCACCCACGAGCGCGGCGTGCTGTCCATGGCCAACGCCGGCCCGGGCACCAACGGCAGCCAGTTCTTCATCACCCACATTCCCTGCCCGTGGCTGGACGGCAAGCACACCGTGTTCGGCAAGGTCCTGGAAGGCCTGGACGTGGTCGATGCGGTCAAGCAGGGCGACAAGATCAAGTCGGTGAAGATCGAGGGCGACGCCGCCGCCGCGCTGGCCGCCAAGGCCGACCGCGTCGCCGAGTGGAACAAGATCCTGGCCGCCTGATCCCCGGTGCCTGGCTCGACCCCGAAACGCCGCGGCCCGTGCCGCGGCGTTTTCGTTTCCGGCGTCGCCCGCTTTCTGTGGCAGCGGCGTGAGCCGCGATTTTCCTTCCGCAGCGGCGCCACGCCGGACGAGGCCTTGAACCTCAGGCATGCGCCGCCGTATCCAATCGAGTCCGCGCCGGAACAGGCTTTTCCGGCCTCCGCGGGCCGGCGCCGCCGCCGCGCTGTGCTACCATTTTGGGGCTCGATTCCGGTGGTTCCGGACGCATTCGGACACCGTACGCAGCGCGTTTCGCTCGCACACCTCCCCGCATTCGTCGTACACCATCCCACGAGGTTTCACGATGCCCCAGCTTGCCCGGCGCATCGGTCGCGCCAAGCCCAGCGCGATCATGCAAGTCGCCGAAAAGGCCAAGCGGCTCAAGTCCGAAGGCCGCGACATCATCAGCTTCTCCATCGGCGTCCCCAACTTCCTGCCCGGCGACCACGTCTACGCCGCCGTGCGCGAGGCGCTGAGCAAGGACAGCGGCCAATACGGCAGCAACCGCGGCGCCGACGCGCTGCTGGACGCGTTCCTGGAGCACATCGGCAAGATCGGCCTGAGCGGCTACGGCCGCGTCAACGTGGCTACCGGCATCGGCGCCAAGCACGTGATCTACAACCTCGCCGAGGCGCTGCTGGACGAAGGCGACACCATCGTCTTCCCGACCCCGTACTGGACCAGCTATCTCGACATCGCCGAGATCGTCAACGCCAAGATCGACCTGCTGCCGTGCCCGGCCGAGCAGGACTACAAGCTCACCCCGGCGCAGCTCGACGCGGCACTGGCGAAAAAGCCCAAGGTGTTCCTGTTCAACAATCCGTCCAACCCGACCGGCATGGTCTACGGCAAGGACGAGATCGACGCGCTGGCGGACGTGCTGGTGAAGTATCCGGACACCTGGATCATCACCGACGACATCTACAACCGCATGGTGTTCGACGGCCTGGGCTATCACAACTTCGTGCACGCGCGCCCCGAGCTGCGCGACCGGGTGATCTTCCTGGACTCGCTGTCCAAGACCTACGGCATGCCCGGTTGGCGCGTGGGCTTCATGGCCGGTCCGGAATCCGTCGCGCAGGCGCTGGCGACGATGAATTCCAACCACATCACCAACATTCCGGAAATGGTCACCGCCGCTGCGGTCGCCGCGCTGACCGGCCCGCAAGACGTGCCGAACATGAAGTGCGTCGAGTTCCAGGGCAAGCGCGACCAGGTCATGGCGGTGATGAACGCGATCCCGGGCGTGATCTGCCCGCGTCCGCAGGGCGCGTTCTACGTGTTCCCGGACATCAGCGTCGCGTTCGGCAAGACCCATGCGCCCAGCGGCCTGAAGATCGGCAACGACATGGATTTCTGCAACGCGTTGCTGGAAACCAAGGGCGTGGCCTGCGTGCCGGGCTCGGCGTTCGGCGAACCGCGTGCGCTGCGCATCAGCTACACCTGTCCGACGCCGCAGCTGGCGCCGGGCCTGCAGCGCTTCCAGGAGTTCTTCGCCGAACTCGTCTGAGTCCGGCGCGGAACCGTCAGCGGCGATCGGAGAAGGAACCCCATGCGCGTAGTCACCGTACTGTGGATCGCCGGAGCGCTCGCGTTGGGCGTGGTCGGCTACAAGACCATGGACGGCGACGTCGCCGACATGCTGGGCCTGGGCCCGCAGCCGCTGCATCCGGACGATCCGCGCCAGACCACCGGCGAGACCAAGATCGTGATGCTGGCGGCGGAATGGTGCGGCTACTGCCGCAAGCAGCAGAAGGACTTCGAGCAGGCGAAGGTGCGTTATCGCGTGCTCGACGTCGACACCCCGGAAGGCGAGCGCGCGGCGCGCGCGCTCGGCTCGCGCGGCGTACCGGTGACCGTGGTCGGCCAGGCCGTGATCCACGGTTACCAGACCGATGCGCTCAAGGAAAAACTGACCCCGTTGGGTTACTCGATCTACTGACTCTCTACTGACGCGGGCCCGCCCGCATCTCACACCAGCGTAAGGAATCACCCCCATGAAGAACCCCGTCCGCGTTGCCGTCACCGGTGCTGCCGGCCAGATCGGCTACTCGCTGCTGTTCCGCATCGCTTCCGGCGAAATGCTGGGCAAGGACCAGCCCGTGATCCTGCAGCTGCTGGAGCTGCCGCTGGACAAGGCCCAGGCCGCGCTGAAGGGCGTGATGATGGAGCTGGAGGACTGCGCGTTCCCGCTGCTGGCCGGCATGGTCGGCACCGACGACGCCGAGGTCGCGTTCAAGGACGCCGACATCGCCCTGCTGGTCGGCGCGCGTCCGCGCGGCCCGGGCATGGAGCGCAAGGACCTGCTGCTGGAGAACGCCAAGATCTTCACCGCCCAAGGCGCGGCGCTGAACAAGGTCGCCTCGCGCAACGTCAAGGTGCTGGTGGTCGGCAACCCGGCCAACACCAACGCCTACATCGCCATGAAGTCGGCGCCGGACCTGCCGGCCAAGAACTTCACCGCCATGCTGCGCCTGGACCACAACCGCGCGCTCAGCCAGCTCGCCGCCAAGGCCGGCGTGGCCGTGGGCGAGATCGAGAACCTGATCGTGTGGGGCAACCACAGCCCGACCATGTACCCGGACTACCGCTTCGCCACCGTCAACGGCCAGTCGCTGAAGGACAAGATCGGCGACGCCGAGTGGAACGCCAACACCTTCATCCCGCAGGTCGGCAAGCGCGGCGCGGCGATCATCGAGGCGCGCGGCCTGTCCTCGGCGGCTTCGGCCGCCAATGCCGCCATCGACCACATCCGCGACTGGGTGCTGGGCAGCAACGGCAAGTGGGTGACCATGGGCGTGCCGTCGGACGGCAGCTACGGCATCCCGGAGACCGTGATGTACGGCGTGCCGGTGATCACCGCCAACGGCGAGTACACCCGCGTGGAAGGCCTGGAAGTGGACGCGTTCAGCCGCGCCGCGATGGACAAGACCCTGGCCGAGCTGGAAGAAGAGCGCGCCGGCGTCGCCCATCTGCTGGGTTGATCCCTTCGCCATAGCGTCATCGCAGGGCGGCTACGGCCGCCCTGTTTTTTTTGGGGCCGACATCGCCGTGCGCAACGCGGTGCGCGTGTAGGATCGGGCTGCGCCGAGAGGGCGCGCGGAACGACGCCACGATGGACCCCAGCCTGCGCCTGCTGATCGCCGACGACCACCCGATGTTCCGGGCGGCGCTGCGGCACGCCTTGGGCGCGATCGCGCCCGACGCGCAGATCGGCGAGGTCGCCAGCCGCAGCGCGCTGGAGGCCGCGGTCGCCGACGGCACGCCTTACGACCTGGCGATGCTGGACCTGAACATGCCCGGTGCGATGGGATTTTCGTCGCTGGTCTACCTGCGCGGCGAGCGTCCGGAACTGCCGGTGCTGATCGTCTCGTCCGACGAGCACCCGCGCACCATCCGGCGTGCGCAGCAGTTCGGTGCGGCCGGTTTCGTGCCCAAGTCGGCGCCGGCCGAAAGCCTGGGCGAAGCGGTGACCGCGGTGCTCGCCGGCGGCTTGTGGTTTCCGCCGCAGCAGGCCGAGCGCAACGAGGCCGACGCGCAGCTGGCGCAGCGCCTGGCCCAGCTCACGCCGCAGCAACTGCGCGTGCTGATGCGCATGGCCGACGGCCTGCTCAACAAGCAGATCGCGCACGAGCTGTCGCTGGCGGAAAACACGGTCAAGATCCACGTCACCGCGGTGCTGCGCAAACTCGGCTGCCACTCGCGCACGCAGGCGGCGGTGCTGGTGAAGGCGCTGGCGTTGGAGGCGGGCGAGGGTGGGGAGGAGTCTTAGGGCTTTTTAACAGCAAATCCCCCTCAATCCCCCTTTTTCAAAGGGGGAGGCTGGCTGGCGTCGTTATCGTGCATTCGTCCCGCTCTTAGATGCCCGTCAGGCATGTAAGCCCCGCATGCCCGCTTGTCTTCCCCCTTCGAAAAAGGGGGGTTGAGGGGGATTTGCTCTTGCTCTAAGTCCTACCCCAACAGCCGCATCATCACCGCCCGCAACGCCGCCGGCCGCAGAGGTTTGGGCAGAAAATTCCACCCCAGCTCCTCCGCACGCGCGCGCAGCTGCGGATCCGCATCGCCGGACATCAGAATCACCGGCGGCACGGCCTGCCACGCGCGCTGCAGGCGCGGCGCTAGATCGATGCCGCTGTCCTCGCCCAACCGGTAGTCCAGCAACAGCAGCTCGGGCATCGGCGCGATCCGCGCCTGCGTTTCCGCGTCGGCGGCCGAGTGCGATGCGGTCACCGCGCAGCCCCAGTCGGCCAGCAAGCGCGCCGCCGCATCGCGCGAGGCCGCGTCGTCGTCGATCACCCAGACCCGGCGCCCCTCCAGCGACGAGTCCGGCGCGGGCGCGGTGCGCACCGACGCTGCCGCCACCGCGGCCGCATCGCCGTAAGGCAGGTCGATGACGAACACGCTGCCGCGCCCCGGCCAGGAACGCACGCGCACCGGATGCTCCAATAGCGCGGCGATGCGGCGCACGATCGCCAGGCCCAGGCCGGCGCCGCGCGCGGGCGCCTCGGTGCCGCTGTCCAGGCGCTGGAACTCCTCGAAGATCGCTTCCAGCTTGTGCTCGGGGATGCCGGCGCCGCTGTCCCAGACTTCCACGCGCACGCCGTCGGCGGTGCGTCGTGCGCCCAGCACGATACGGCCGCCGCGCGGCGTGAATTGCAGCGCGTTGGACACGAAGTTCTGCACGATCCGCCGCAGCAGCACTTCGTCGCTGTCGACGACCGCGCGGCTGGCGATCACGTGCAGGCGCAGTCCGCGCGCCTGCGCGAGGATGCGGAACGGGCCTTCGATGGCCGCGAACAGGCGCGACAAGGGCAGGGCCTGGCGCCGCACCTGCAGCGCGCCGGATTCCAGCCGCGCGATATCCAGCAGGCTGGCCAGGATGTCGTCCTGCGCCGACAGTGCGGCGTCGATGTGCTCGACCAGTTCGCCGCTCTCGCCGTCCACGCGCCGGCGCAGCGAGGACAGATACATGCGCGCGGCGTTGAGCGGTTGCAGCAGATCGTGCACGGCGGCGGCGACGAAGCGGGTCTTGGAGCGGTTGGCGCGCTCGGCCTCGCCCTTGGCCTCGCGCAGATCGCCGGTGCGCTCCTCGATGCGGCGTTCCAGGCTGTCGGCCAGCGTGCGCAGGTCGCGCGCGGCCTGACGGTAGGCGGTGATGTCGGCGTAGCTGGTGACGAAGCCGCCGCCGGGCATGGGGTTGCCACGGATTTCGATCACGGTGCCGTCGGGGCGCTCGCGCTCGTGCAGATAAGGCTGGGCGCGTTGCAGATGGTCCAGGCGGCGCTGGATCGCGTCCTCCGGATCGCCGCCTAGCAGGCCGCGGCGCGCGTTGTGACGGATCAGGTCCTCGATCGGGCGCCCGACCTGCAGCAGCTCCGGCGGATAGCGGAATAGTTCGGCGTAGCGCCGGTTCCAGGCCACCAGGCGCAACTGCGCATCGACCACGCTCACGCCTTGCGGCAAATGCTCCAGGCTCTGGTCCTCGCCGATGCTGGCGCGGTGCGCGGCCTGCACCACGCCGTCCTGCGCGGTACGCAGCGCCTGCGCGTGCTGTTCGACCATCTGTTCCAGTTCCAGCCGGCTGCGCAGGCGCAGGCGCGCGATGCGGTGGCGCTGCCACAGCAGCAGGGCCAGCGACACCAGCAGCAGCCAAGCGCCGGCGGCCATCGCGCGCGCGGTCCAGGCCGCGCGCACGCTGGCGCGAGTGTCGCGCAGCAGGTGCAGGGTCCAGCCTTCGCGCGCCAGCGGCAGCGACTGCCAGACCAGGTCGCGGCCGTCGCCCGGTGCGCGCACGCGCACCACGCGCGCGTCGGCGCCCAGCGCGCGCTGCTGCGCGATCGCGACCGGCCGCAAGGGCTGGCCGCGGTACTGCTGGGTGCGCTGCAACTGCGTCAGCTGCGCCGGCGTCAGCGGCGCCAGCACGCGATAGCGCCACTGCGCGCGCCCGGTCAGGAACACGATGCCGTTGGCGTCGCTGAGCAGGATCAGGTCGCCGCGCTCGCTCCAATCGGATTGGATGTCGTCCAGCACCACTTTCACCGCGACCGCGCCGATCGCGCGGCCCTGGGCGTCGCGGATCGCGCGCGCGATGAAGTGGCCCGGCCGCTGGGTGGTGACGCCGATGGCGTAGAACTCGCCGCTGCCGTGCGCCATCGCCTGCTGAAAGTAGGGACGGAAGGCGTAGGAATGGCCGACGTTGCTGCTGGGCAGGGTCCAGTTGCTGGCGGCGATGCCGATGCCGTCGCGATCGATCAGGGTCAGCGTGCTGGTGCGGTTGGCGAAGTTGAGCTGCACCAGGCGCTCGTTGGCGCGCTGGCGTTGGACCTGGTCCTGCGGGTTCAGCAAGGTCGCCTTGAGCTGCGGATCCAGCGACAGCACCGCCGGCATGATCCGGTAGCGGTCGATGTGCTGCTCCAGCGCCTGCGCGCGCGGTATCAGCACCGCGCGCGCCTCGTCGGCCTGGGCCTGCAGCGCGCGCGGGTAGGCGTAGCGGCCGGCCAGCAGTATGGCCAGCAGCGCGCCGGCCAGGATCAGGGCGATCCACAGCACGGTGTGCAGTTGGCGGCGGCGCGGGATCACGGTCGGTGTCGGCGTAGGCGGGCGGTGAGCGCTAGGCCAAGACTAACGGCTTTCGCGTGGGGCGCCCGGCGGCGCTCAAAAATTGACCTGCGCGCGCAACTCCAGCACGCGCGGGTCGGCGCTGAGCGCGCCGCGCTGCGCGCTGGCGCGCACGTAGTTGGCCTGGAACTTGAAGTGGGTGCTCAAGTACCAGTTCAGTCCCAGGGTGAGATCGTGCTGGTGGCCGCCGCTGGCACCGTCCGCTCGGTCGAGGTCCAGTTCGCCGTAGCGCAGCAGCGTTTCGACCGCGCCGTAGCGGTGCGCGGGTTTGACGTTGCCGACGTTGCCGGCGGCGTAGGGACGCGTTTCGCCGGTCAGCACCCAGCTGCCGGTGACGTAGTAGCCGTCGGCGCGGTAGTCGCCCAGGCCGTCCTCGCGTTGCGCGGTCGCGTGCAGGTATTCGGCCTGCAGCGAGCGCGGGCCGGCGATCCACAGCGCTTCCAGGCCGCCGCGCTCGATGCGGTCGACGCCGCCTAGATTGCCGCTGTCGACCAGCCGCACCGCGGTCAGTCCGGCTTCCGGCCGCGCGCGGAAGCGCGCGCTGGGGCCGGACCAGAGGCCGCGCCCGTCGCGATGCCCATGCGCATTCTCGACCGAGCCCGACACGGCCAGGTGCACCACGGCGTCGGCCCGCCTGACCGGCGTCCAGATCGCGCGCGCGGCCGCGGTGGTGCCCGGGTTGTCGCCCTGCAGATCCTGGCCGAAGAAGTAGGCTGCACTGAGGCCGTAGCGCGGCCGCTCCAGCGACCATTCCACGCCGGTGCGGCGGCCTTCGTAGACCGCCTGCGACGCCGCCGAGGCTTCCAGCATGCTGGACGCGCGCGAGGCGGCGGTGCTCTCCATGCTCACCGGCGTCTTGAAGTAGCCGACGCGGATCCGGCCGTAGTCGCGGTCGAACAGCGCGCGCGTTTCCACGCGCAGCGCCACGTCCAGCCAGAGCTTGGACTGGAAATCCATGACCGCGGTGAAGTCGTAGACGTCCTTCTTCTTGACCACGATGCCGAACTCCTTGCGCCGGTTCGTATGCGCATCTTCCAGCGCGGTCGCGGCGGTGCCGTAGCCGTCGTCGCCGGAAAAATCGTTGAGGTCCCAGGCGTAGTTGAGCGTGCCCGACACTTCGGTGCCGTCGGCGAGGCTGAACTTGGTCGGCCAGTCGTCGCCGGCGTGCGCGGCGGTGGCGGTCAAGGCGAGGGCGAGCAGGCAGGCGCGACGGGGCATGGTCGGTCTCCGGTACGCGACGCGCGGGCGCGCGCCGCCAACGGACGCGGAGGCGTCCGGGCTTGCGGTGGGTGGCGGTGCGTGCGCGGAGCGGGTCCGCGCGGGTCGTCGGTGAGCCGGTCGATCCGGCTCAGCGATCGGGCATCAGCCGCTGGTTTCCGAGGCGCGCGGCGCGCGCTCCAGCGCCAGGTCGGCGTCCAGATCGGCGGCGCTGGGCGGGTTGGCCAGCTCGCGCTGCAGGCGCTCGCGATCGAGCTCGTTTTCCCAGCGCGCGACCACCACGGTGGCCACGCCGTTGCCGATGATGTTGGTCAGCGCGCGCGCCTCGCTCATGAAGCGGTCGATGCCCAGGATCAGCGCCAATCCGGCCACCGGCACCGAAGGCACCACGGTCAGGGTCGCGGCCAGGGTGATGAAGCCGGCGCCGGTCACGCCCGAGGCGCCCTTGGAGGTCAGCATCGCCACCGCCAGCAGGGTCAGTTCCTGGGTCAGGGTGAGTTCGACGTTGAGCGCCTGGGCGACGAAGATCGCCGCCATGGTCAGGTAGATGTTGGTGCCGTCGAGGTTGAAGGAATAGCCGCTGGGCACGACCAGGCCGACCACCGGCTTGGAGCAGCCCAGGCGTTCCAGCTTGCGCATCAGCGGCACCAGCGCCGACTCCGAGGACGAGGTGCCCAGCACCAGCAGCAGTTCGTCGCGGATGTAGCGGATGAAGCGCAGGATGCTGAAACCGGTCAGCCGCGCGATCAGGCCCAGCACGATCAGCACGAACAGCGCGCAGGTCAGGTAGAAGCTGCCCATCAGCTTGAGCAGGGGGCCCAGCGAATCGATGCCGAACTTGCCGATGGTGAAGGCCATCGCCGCGCCGGCGCCGATCGGGGCCAGCTTCATGACCATGCCCATGATGCCGAAGAAGGCCTTGGACAGCGTTTCGAACAGGTCCATGACCTTCTCGCCGGCCTTGCCCATGTGCAGCAGGGCGAAGCCGAACAGCACCGCCAGCAGCAGCACCTGCAGCAGGCTGCCTTCGCCGGTGAAGGCGTCGGTGAAGGTTCTGGGAATGATGTGCAGCAAAAAGTCGACGGTGCTTTGTTGCTCGGCCTTGTGCGCGTAGCCGACGGCCTCGGCGACCTTCTTCGGGTCCAGGTCGGCGACGTTGGCGTTGAAGCCGGCGCCGGGCTTGAGCGTGTTGACCACCACCAGGCCGATCACCAGGGCGAAGGTCGAGACCACTTCGAAATACAGGATGGCCTTGGCGCCCACGCGGCCGACTTTCTTGACGTCGGCCACGCCGGCGATGCCCAGCACCACGGTCAGGAAGATGATCGGCGCGATCAGCATCTTGATCAGATTGATGAAACCGTCGCCCAGCGGCTTGAGCTTGACGCCGAAGTCCGGAAAGAAGTGGCCGAGGGTGCCGCCCAGCACGATCGCGCCGAGCACCCAGAGATAGAAACGCGAGCCGGAGGATTTCATGGGCGAGGGTTCCGAGGCGTGAGTGGGGTCAGTCGCGGTCGATGTGCGAGGTCTTGCGGGTATCGGGCATCAGCACGTAGACCAGCAGCGAGCAGGCGATGCAGGCGCTGACGTACCAGAAGAAGCCGCTTTCGATGCCCATCTGCTTGAAGCGGATCGCGATCAGCTCGGCGGTGCCGCCGAACAGGGCCACGGTCAGCGCGTAGGGCAGGCCCACGCCGAGTGCGCGCACTTCGACCGGGAACAGTTCGGCCTTCACCACCGCGTTGATCGCGGTGTAGCCGCTGACCGCGCTGAGCAGGATCATGATCAGCCAGAACGCCTGCAGCGGCGATTGCGCGTCCTGGATCAGGTGCATCACCGGCACCGTCAGCACGGTGCCCAGCACGCCGAAGGCGATCAGCAGCGGGCGCCGGCCGATGCGGTCGGACAGCGCGCCGATCAGCGGCTGCATCAGCATGTACACGAACAGGCTGGCGGCGTTGATCAGCGACGCGGTTTCCTTGTCGAAACCGGCGCTGAGCGTGAGGTACTTCAGCATGTAGGTGGTGTAGGTGTAGAAGGCCAGCGTGCCGCCCATGGTCAGGCCGACCACGGTCAGCACCGCGCGCGGGTGCTGCATCAGGGTGCGCAGCGAGCCTTCGCGCGGCTTTGCGGCGGCGTTGGCCTGGCGCTTGGTGAACGATTCGGTCTCCTGCATGTTGCGGCGCAGGTACAGCGCGATCACCGCGGCCAGGGCGCCGATGCCGAACGGAATGCGCCAGCCCCAGTCCTTGAGCTGGCCCTCGTCCAGCACGAACTGCTGCAGCACGATCAACACCAGCAGGGCCAGCAGCTGGCCCATGATCAGGGTCACGTACAGGAAGCTGGACCAGAAGCCGCGGTTCTCGCGCGCGGCCATCTCGCTCAGGTAGGTCGCCGAGCTGCCGTATTCGCCGCCCACGCTCAGGCCCTGCAACAGGCGCGCCAGCACCAGCAGCACCGGCGCGGCCACGCCGATGGTGGCGTAGCCCGGGGTGAAGGTGATGATCAGCGAGCCGGCGCACATCATCAGCACCGACAGCATCAACGCCGCCTTGCGCCCGTGGCGGTCGGCGTAGCGTCCGAATACCCAGCCGCCCAGTGGACGCATCAGGAAGCCGACCGCGAAGATCGCGGCGGTATTGAGCGTCTGCAGCAGGTCGTCGCCGGCGGGGAAGAAGGTCTTGGCGAAGTACAGCGAGAAGGCGGTGTAGACGTACCAGTCGTAGTACTCGACCAGGTTGCCGATCGAGCCGCTGAAGATCGACTTCAAACGCTGCCCCGCGCTCATCGGCGCGGCCTGGGGGAGGGCTTGGTCGGCGGGGCGGATGGCGCTCAAGGAAGGCTCCTGACTCGATGACGGCGGGACGGGCGGACGCATCCCGACGCTGGGACGATGGTGGACGGCGGGGGGGCGCGCGGCCAATAGCACCTTAAGGCTAGCCGGAATGGGTTAGGGGGCGGGGCGGAGTGGGCGAAAAGCGAATCCTCCCCAACCCGCCTTTTCCAAAGGAGGGAGCCGACCCGGTGCAAGCGCATATCGGCCTCCCCCTTTGAAAAAGGGGGATTGAGGGGGATTTGCTTTGCAAAGCGAGGCAGCCACCCCCGCCTAGACCAAGGTCGTAACGCACCCATCCCCGCTCCTGGTCTAGCCTGCCTCTTAGCCCCGCCACCGGCCGCCCGCATGAGCTACGAGGAGTTCTACCGCCGTTCCATCGAGCAGCCCGAGGCGTTCTGGGCCGAGCAGGCGCGCGCGATCCATTGGCACGCGCCGCCCGAGCGCATCCTCGACTACGCGCGGCCGCCGTTCCGGCGCTGGTTCGCCGGCGGCGAAACCAACCTTTGCTACAACGCGCTGGACCGGCACCTGGACGAGCGCGGCGATCAGCTGGCCCTGGTCGCGATCTCCAGCGAAACCGGGCAGACCCGCGAGCTCAGCTATCGCGAACTGCATCGCGAGGTGAACGTATTCGCCGCGGTGCTGCAATCGCTGGACGTGGGGCGCGGCGACCGGGTGGTGATCTACATGCCCAACATGGCCGAGGCGGTGTTCGCGATGCTGGCCTGCGCGCGCATCGGCGCCGTGCACTCGGTGGTGTTCGGCGGTTTCGCCGCGCACAACCTGGCGTTGCGCATCGACGACGCCACGCCCAAGCTGCTGATCTGCGCCGATGCCGGCATGCGCGGCGGCAAGGTGATCGCCTACAAGCCGCTGGTCGACGCCGCCTGCGCGCAGGCGCAATCGCCGCCGCCGCGGGTGCTGGTGGTCAACCGCGGACTGGACCCCGATTTGCACCTGCAAGCCGGCCGCGATCTCGACTACGCGCCGCTGCGCGCCCTCCACGCCGACGCCGACGTCGAGGTGCAATGGCTGGAGTCCAACGAGCCGAGCTACTTGCTTTACACCTCCGGCACCACCGGCAAGCCCAAGGGCGTGCAGCGCGACGTCGGCGGCTACGCGGTCGCGCTGGCGCTGTCGATGTGGGCGATCTACGACGTGCGTGCGGGCCAGACGATGTTCTCCACCTCCGACGTGGGCTGGGCGGTGGGGCATTCCTACAACGTCTACGGGCCGCTGATCGCCGGCGCGACCTCGGTGCTGTACGAAGGCCTGCCCACGCATCCGGACCCGGGCATCTGGTGGCGCATCTGCGAACGCTACGGCGTGCGCACCATGTTCTCCTCGCCCACCGGCATCCGCGTGCTCAAGAAGCAGGACGCGGCCTGGCTGAAGGCGCACGACCTGTCGCAGCTGCGCTGGCTGTTCCTGGCCGGCGAACCGCTGGACGAACCGACCGCGCACTGGATCACCGATGGCATCGGCAAGCCCGTCATCGACAATTACTGGCAGACCGAAACCGGCTGGCCGGTGCTGGCGCTGATGCCGGGGCTGGAACTGCGGCCGGTCAAGTTCGGCTCGCCCGGCCTGCCCACGCCGGGCTACCGCCTGCGCGTGATCGACGAAGCCAGCGGCGCCGACGTGGGCGCGAACGAGAAGGGCGTGCTGGTGATCGAGCCGCCGCTGCCGCCGGGCTGCATGAGCACGATCTGGAACGACGACGCGCGTTTCCTGTCCAGCTACTTTGGCCACTTCAAAGAGCTGTTGTACAGCTCGTTGGACTGGGCGATCCGCGACGAGGACGGTTACACCTTCATCCTCGGCCGCACCGACGACGTGATCAACGTCGCCGGCCATCGCCTGGGCACGCGCGAAATCGAGGAGTCGGTGGCCTCGCACCCGGCGGTGGCCGAAGCGGCGGTGATCGGCGTGCACGACGAACTCAAGGGTCAGGTGCCGGTGGTGTTCGCCACCCTCAAGCAGGCCGCCGATGCCGATCCCGCGCGCGCTGCCGCCGGCATGCGCCAGTGCGTGGTCGACCAGTTGGGCGCGGTGGCGCGGCCGGCGCGGGTGTACGTGGTCGCCGCCTTGCCTAAGACGCGCTCGGGCAAGCTGCTGCGGCGCTCGATCCAGGCGCTGGCGGAAAGCCGCGACCCCGGCGACCTGTCGACCCTGGACGACCCCGGCGCGCTGGACGAGGTGCAACGCGCACTGGCACGCGGCGCGGACGCCTGAGGCGCGCGGGGATCGCCGGACTTGAGCGAAGCGGGCGGATCGCGCGCCGCAGGCCGGCGTTTGACACCGCCTTGCTGCGCGCTCCGCTACCATAAACCCCTCTCTGGCACGGAACGCGGCCCACGATGGAACAGGACGAGGCGCAGCACGAAGACCCGTCGCCCGGTTGGGAGGCGATCGATCGCGCGCTGGCGCCGCTGTACGGCGACCAGGAACCGCGTCACTACGGCACCCTGCTGCGGCGCTCGCTGGGCGGGCCCGATCCGCTGGACGGCATCAGCGCCTACAAGCGCAGCGAGCCGGTGCCGCATTGGCATTTCGTCACCTACGGCCTGTCCGAGCTGTACGCCAAGGAATCCGACGACGCCGAACACAGCGGCTGGGGTTTCGAGCTGACTTTCCGCCTGCGCGACGACAGCGACGCCACCGAGCCGCCGATGTGGGCGCTGGCGTTCTTGCAGAACCTGGCGCGCTACGTGTTCGACAGCGGCAATGCCTTCAGCAACGGCCACTATCTCAACGCCAACGGTCCGATCGCCGCCGACAGCGACAGCGCGATCCGTTCGGTGGCGTTCGTGCGCGATCCGGAGCTGGCGCCGATCGACAGCCCGCACGGCAAGGTCGAGTTCCTGCAGGTGGTCGGCCTGACCAACGAGGAGGAGCTCGCGCTCAAGCGCTGGTCCACGCTGAAGGTGCTGCAGGTGTTCGAGCCGCACATGCCGCTGTGGGTGACCGACCTGGAGCGCGTTTCGCTGATGCAGGAGTCGGAGATCGCGGCCGAGATCTCCGCCGGCACCGCCGCCGAGGGTTCCACCACCGGTTTCGTGTTCGTCGACCAACTGTCCTGGGAGCAGCAGGCGCGGCGCTGGCGCAAGCCGCTGACCACGGTGGTGCTGGGCGCGCGCCAGGTCGGCGAGCTGCTGGCCCTGTTGCCGCTGCGGCTGCCGTTCGACAAGCCGTTCTCGCTGATCGGCGGAGAGGCCCAGGTGCAGTTCGCCAGCGCGCGCCGCAACGCCGCCGAGGCGGTCGGCGACGACCTGCGCCTGAGCCTGACCGCCGAGACCCTGCGCGAGCTGATCTCGACCCTGCAGGCGCGCGAGGGCCAGTACCCGCTGCGCAGCTTCGACACCCTGTCCCTGCTGGTGCGCAAGACCCAGATCAAGGACGCCGACGGCCGCGTGGTCCAGACCATAGGCTGAGCCCCCAGGGCACGCCGCTCGCGGTCCCGCCCGGACGCGGAAAGGGCCGGCCCGGGCGGCTGGGGTAAAATGTCCGGATCGCCCCTGTTTGCCGGGGCCGATCACAATGGAGCCCGCATGAGCCACACCTCCGCCGGCGCGCAGTTCCGCGCCGCACTCTCCGCCGAATCGCCCTTGCAGGTGATGGGCGCCATCACCGCCTACGCCGGCCTGATGGCCAAGCGCACCGGCTACAAGGCCCTGTACCTGTCCGGCGGCGGCGTCGCCGCCAACTCGCTGGGCGTGCCCGACCTGGGCATCAGCACCATGGAGGACGTGCTCACCGACGCGCGCCGCATCGTCGACGCCACCGGCCTGCCGCTGCTGGTCGACATCGACACCGGTTGGGGCGGCGCCTTCAACATCGGCCGCACCATCCGTTCCTTCATCAACGTCGGCGTGGCCGCCGTGCACATGGAAGACCAGGTCGGCCAGAAGCGCTGCGGCCACCGCCCGGGCAAGGAAGTGGTGAGCAAGCAGGAAATGGTCGACCGGGTGAAGGCCGCGGTCGACGCGCGCACCGACGACAGCTTCGTGATCATGGCGCGCACCGACGCCGCCGCGGTCGAGGGCATCGACTCGGCGATCGAGCGCGCGGTGGCCTACGTCGAGGCCGGCGCCGACATGATCTTCCCCGAGGCCATGAACACCCTGGACGACTACCGCCGCTTCAAGGCCGCGGTGAAAGTGCCGATCCTGGCCAACCTGACCGAATTCGGATCGACCCCGTTCTTCACCACCGACGAGCTGCGCGAGGCCGGCGTCGACATCGCCCTGTACTGCTGCGGCGCCTACCGCGCCATGAACAAGGCCGCGCTGAATTTCTACGAGACCGTGCGCCGCGAAGGCACGCAGAAGAACATCGTCGACACCCTGCAGACCCGCGCGCAGCTGTACGACTTCCTCAACTATCACGCCTACGAAGACAAGCTCGACCAGCTCTTCGCGCAGGACAAATAAGGACCACCGATGAGCGACAACGCCACCCAAGTACTGCCCAAGGCCAAGAAGTCCGTCGCCCTCAGCGGCACCGCCGCCGGCAACACCGCGCTGTGCACGGTCGGCCGCAGCGGCAACGACCTGCATTACCGCGGCTACGACATCCACGACCTGGCGACCAAGTCCACGTTCGAGGAGGTCGCGCACCTGCTGGTGCACGGCGTGCTGCCGACCGCCTCGCAGCTCAAGGCCTACAAGCTCAAGCTCAAGCGCTTGCGCGGCCTGCCGGCGATCGTCACCGACGCGCTGGAACTGGTGCCGGCCAACGCCCATCCGATGGACGTGATGCGCACCGGCTGCTCGGTGCTGGGCACGGTGCTGCCCGAGCGCGAGGGCCATCCGGCCAGCGAGGCGCGCGACATCGCCGACCGCCTGATCGCCAGCTTCGGCTCGATGCTGCTGTACTGGTGGCACTTCACCCGCAACGGCCGCCGCATCGACTGCGAGACCGACGACGACAGCGTGGCCGCGCACTTCCTGCACCTGCTGCACGGCGAGGAACCCAGCGCGTTGCACGCCGACTCGCTGGACAAATCGCTGATCCTCTACGCCGAGCACGAGTTCAACGCCTCGACCTTCACCGCGCGCGTGATCGCCGGCACCGGTTCGGACCTGCATTCGTGCATCACCGGCGCGATCGGCGCGCTGCGCGGGCCCAAGCACGGCGGCGCCAACGAAGTCGCGATGGACATCATCTCGCGCTACAACAGCGCCGACGAAGCCGAGGCCGACATCCGCGCCCGCGTGGAGCGCAAGGAGATCGTGATCGGCTTCGGCCATCCGGTCTACACCATCGGCGATCCGCGCAACCCGATCATCAAGGAGCTGTCGCGCGCGCTGTGCAAGGACGGCGGCAACCAGACCTTGTTCGACGTCAGCGAGCGTATCGAGACGCTGATGTGGGATCTGAAGAAGATGTTCCCGAACCTGGATTGGTACTCGGCCTCGGCCTATCACATGATGGGCATCCCGACGCCGATGTTCACGCCGCTGTTCGTGATCGCGCGCACCACCGGTTGGGCCGCGCACGTGATCGAGCAGCGCGAGGACGGCAAGATCATCCGCCCCAGCGCCAACTACACCGGCCCGGAAGACCGCGCCTACGTGGCGATCGACCAGCGCTGAACGGCGCGGCCGTCGCGCCGCATCGGCAGTACCCGGACAGGCCGCGCTCGTGCGCGGCCTGTTCCGTTTTGGGCCTCGTCCTTTGGTCTAACAGCGGCGGCGGCGCGTCCGCCGCGTGGCATAGTCGGCCGGCGTGCTGGCAAAGCGCGAACCGCATCGCATCGCGAGCGCGCCGATAGGCGTAGCGTCGGACTGCGGCCGGCCGTTTGCCGGCCATGCCGATGCGTGCCGGAGGGGGGCCATGCGCGACCAGGACATCCTGAGCAAGACCGAGGCGGGCCGCGACGAGATCGAGCGCCGCACGCGCAAGCTGCCGACCGTGCTGCGCTCGCTGCTGCTGGTGGTCGACGGGCAGCGCGACGTCGGCCAGTTGCGCGCGGTCGCAGCGGGGCTGCACGGGCCGCAGGACGCGCTGGAACAGTTGGTCGCGATGGGCTTGATCGGCATCGGTGGGCAGGCGTCCGCGCCGGTGCGCGCGGCCTTGGCGGCGGCGTCCGCCGCTGCGGCCACGGCGCCCACCACGAGCACGACGCCGGCCAACGGCGGCACCGACACCTCCAGCCGGTACGGCGTGCTGTACGCGCTGATGTCGGACGCGGTGCGCGAACAGCTGGGCCTGCGCGGCTATTTCCTGCAACTCAAGATCGAGCGCTCGGCCGACCTGGCCGAATTGGCGCAACTGCTGCCGGACCTGCGCGCGGCTGTGGCCAAGGCGCGCGACGCGGCGTTGGCGGATGAGCTTGATCGGCGCTTGCGCATGGCGGCGCAATTGTAGGGTGTAGGTAGGCCATACGCCCGCTCCGCGCTTTCGACTCCCTCCTTTGCTCCTAGCTCCTTCCTTTGCTCTTAGCTCCCTCCTTTAACAAAGGGTGAAGCCGTGCGTTTACGAACCGCAGGTTCGTGCACGGGTGAACGACAACAGGCTGTGCCTGTTGGCCGGCCGGGTTGGGGGGATTTGCTTTTGGTGTTGTTTTGCTTCTTCTGACCGAAGGTCAACGGCTTCCGCCTGCTGCGCATGCGGGTCACTTTCTCTTGCTGACCCAAGAGAAAGTAACCAAAGAGAAGGGTCTGAGCCAGAAGCTCCCGTGTGGCTTCGGTTCTGGCGCGGGGATTTTTCGATAGGACATCCCTGTCCTATCGAAAAACGGCGCGCGTCCTGCGCGCCGCCCTCCGGGTCTGGGGATGGTCGTGTGGCTTCGGATCAATCGACTTCAATGCCGGAGCAAACTCAACAGCAACGGCAACGGCAACGGCAACGGCAACGGCAACGGCACTCGCTTCTTTTGCCGTCATCCCCGCGAAAGCGGGGATCCAGTGACTTTAGAGCGAAGTTGCAACGCCGACATCATGGCCCCGACCGCAGGATACGGTGAGCCTAAGGCGAATCGCCTCGCCTCGGGGCCCGATGCCGCGATGGTGCGGTTGTCACCGCGCCCTGCGATGTTTAAGCCAACCCTTCCGCCTGCAACGCCGCGCGCACGCCCGCGTCGGCTTCCATGCGCTGCTTGAACGCCGCCAGATGCTCCAGGCCGCTCAGGTCGATCTTCTGCCCATCGGCCCAACGCAGGGTGATGTACAGATACGGATCGGCGTAGCTGCGGAAACCGGCCAGCCACTGTTTGCCGGCCAACTGGCGATCGGCGCTTTCGAACAGCGCGCGCAGGCGCTTGTGCGCGGCCTCCTTGAGCGCGGGTTGATCGCTGGCGTCTTCCGAGAAGCGCGCCGGCGCGAACAGCGGCAGGAACGCGGGATGCAGATCGGAATTCACGAACGCCAGCCAGCGCGCCGCCGTGGCGCGCTGCTGCGGACTGCCATCGCCGGCCAGTTGCGCGGCCGGATACGTGTCGGCGATGTAGCCCATGATCGCGGCGTTCTGCGTCAGCACGAAATCGCCGTCCTCGATCGCGGGCACGGCGCCGGCCGGATTGATCGCGAGGAACGCGGGCGCCTTCATCGCCTCGCGCGTCATCACCTGCACGTCGAAGGGTTGTCCGGTCCACTGCAGCGCGATGTGGTCGGCGGTCGAGCACGCGCCGGGTTTGGTGTAGAGCTTCATGGGCGAGGTCCTGGTGAGCGATGAACGGATGCAGCGTAGCGCTGCGTTCTCATCACTGCATGGGTTCGCCAAAGCGCCACTTCAACGGTGCGCACGCGTACGCACCGGCAAAGAAAAAGGAACGGGCGCATTCACCCGTTCCTCACGGCTTCGTTCTTGCGTTGCGACCGCTCAGGACTTGCGCGGCTTGAGCTTCTGCACCTGATAGAAGGTGTGATCGCCGATGGTCGCGACCTGATAGGCGTTGCGCCAGCTCGGGCTGGCGATCGCGTGGGCGGCGAAGTGGCTGGCGCCCGGCACGATCTCCTTGCGCTGACCGGCCGGCAGGGCCCAGTTGCGCTCGGCTTCCAGGGCGATCTGCACCGACTCGGCCCAGGCCTCGGTGTTGCTCAGACGCGTGCCCGGCGACACCAGGGTCGGGGCGAACTGCTTGCGGGCGGTGACCACCTCGCAGACGGAGTCTCCCCACAGGCCGCTGTCGCGGCGACGCAGGGCGACTTCGGCCACGGCCTTCTGGCCGCGGATGGACTGGTCGCGGGCTTCCAGGTAGACGGTGGTGCTCAAACACAGCGAGTCGGCGGGCTGCGGCGGAAGCACAGAGGCCAGCCACAGGATCCAGGCGAGTTTCATTGGGACTCCTTGCTCCGTTGCGCCGGACCGCACTGGGGCTTCCGTTCCCTCCTAGCGGGGACGGACGACACGGTGTGGACCGGCATGGCGTACTGGGGAGGGCAGCGGCTCTGCGGCGCGCTTTTGCCCCGTGCCGTGGACCGCGTGGACGACGCGGGCGGCGAGGGTTGCCACCTGAAGCGGCGGCGTGAAAGTTGGCGCAAGGTAGCCGCGACTAACTAAACGCTCGCTGAATCCGAATGTCTAAGTGCGCGAAAAAACTCAAGTTTTTACTCTGAATAGGCGCTAAGGCCTTGCCAGTGAAGGGTATCTCGCGGGCGCGAGACGGCCCCGCGAGCGTGACGCGCGCCCCTGTTCAGCGGGCCTGAAAACGCTTTACAGCGCCGCCGCGACCCGGCTGCCCTGGGCGATGGCGCGTTTGGCGTCCAGCTCGGCGGCCACGTCGGCGCCGCCGATCACGTGCACGGGGCGGCCGGTGCCGCCCAACTGCGCGGCCAGCGGCTTGAACGGCTCCTGGCCGGCGCAGACCACCACGTGATCGACCGCCAGCAGTTGCTCGCTGCCGTCGACGCGGATGCGCAGGCCTTCGTCGTCCACGCCCAGGTATTCGACCCCGCCCAGCATGCGCACCTGCTTGGCCTTCAGCGTCGCGCGATGGATCCAGCCGGTGGTCTTGCCCAGGCGCGCGCCGGGCTTGCCCGGGCTGCGCTGCAGCAGCCAGACCTGGCGCGCGGGCGGCTCCGGCTGCGCCTCGGTCAGGCCGCCGCGGTTCTCGCCATAGCCCAGGTCCACGCCCCATTCGGCGCGCCAGCGTGCGGCGTCGAGGCTGGAGCTGGCGTGGCCGGCCGGATGCACCAGGTACTCGGCGACGTCGAAACCGATGCCGCCGGCGCCGATGATCGCGACCTTGGCGCCGGGCACCACGCCGTCGCGCAATACATCCAGGTAGCTCAGCACCTTGGGATGGTCGGCGCCGGGGAAATCGACCGCACGCGGGGCGATGCCGGTGGCCAGCACCACGGCGTCGTAGCCGGCCAGCGCGGCGGCGTCGGCGCGTGTGTTCAGGCGCAGCTCGACGCCGCTGGTTTCGAGCTTGCGCGCGAAGTAGCGCAGGGTTTCGTGGAACTCTTCCTTGCCGGGGATCTGCTTGGCCAGATTGAACTGGCCGCCGATCTCGTGCGCGGCGTCGAACAGGGTCACGCGGTGGCCGCGTTCGGCCGCGACCGTCGCGCAGGCCAGACCGGCCGGGCCCGCGCCGACCACGGCCACGCGCTTGGGCGCCGCGGTCGGGGTGTAGTTGAGTTCGGTCTCGGCGCAGGCGCGCGGGTTGACCAGGCAACTGGCGTGCTTGTTCTCGAACACGTGGTCCAGGCAGGCCTGGTTGCAGGCGATGCAGGTGTTGATCTCGTCGCTGCGGCGCTCGCGCGCTTTCGCCACCCAGGCCGGATCCGCCAGCAGCGGCCGCGCCATCGACACCATGTCGGCCTCGCCCTCACGCAGGATGCGCTCGGCGACGTCGGGCATGTTGATGCGGTTGGTGGTGATCAGCGGCACGCCCACGTGCGGCTTGAGCCGCGCGGTGATGCCGGTGAAGGCCGCGCGCGGCACCGAGGTGGCGATGGTGGGAATGCGCGCCTCGTGCCAGCCGATGCCGGTGTTGATCAGGGTCGCGCCCGCGGCCTCGACCGCCTTGGCCTGCGCGATCACGTCCTCCCAGGTCGAGCCGCCGTCGACCAGGTCGATCATCGACAGCCGGTAGACGATGATGAAATCCGGGCCGCAGGCTTCGCGGATGCCGCGCACGATGCGGGTCACGAACGCGATCCGGCGCGCGGCGTCGCCGCCCCATTCGTCGTCGCGCTTGTTGGTGCGCGGCACGGTGAACTGGTTGAGCAGATAGCCTTCCGAGCCCATCACTTCGACGCCGTCGTAGCCGGCTTCGCGCGCGAGTCGGGCGCTGTTGACGAAGGCGCGGATCTGCGCGCGCACGCCGAAGCCGGACAGCGCGCGCGGCGTGAACGGATTGATCGGCGCCTTGAGCTTGGACGGCGCCACCTGCAGCGGGTGATAGCCGTAGCGGCCGGCGTGCAGGATCTGCAGGCAGATGCGGCCGCCGTGTTCGTGCACGGCCCGGGTCACCTGGCGGTGCTTGCCGACCTCCCAGCGCCAGCTCAGCTTGCCGCCGAAGGGCTTGAGCCAGCCGACGATGTTGGGGGCGAAGCCGCCGGTCACGATCAGGCCGACGCCGCCGGCCGCGCGCTCGCCGAAATAGGCCGCCAGCTTGGGGAAGTCGGCGGCCTTGTCCTCCAGCCCGGTGTGCATGGACCCCATCAGCACGCGGTTGGGCAGGGTGCAGAAACCCAGGTCCAGCGGCTCGAACAGCTTGGGGTACAGCGGGTGCGGGGCGGCGGGGTGTGCGGGCGGGGAGCTGGCGGCCGTCATGCTGGAATACGCTGGCGTATGGAGCGCGCACGATGCCGGGAAACCGGCCGCGATACAACCACCGCCCGTCCGCTGCCCCGGGCCGCGGCGTCGTATCCGCCACGCAACGCTGCATCCCGCGCCGCAACGCCGCGCGGCCATTGACTCCGATGCGGCCGCCCCTACGATATGCGCACCACACACCGGCCCCGCCGCCCATGAAGCAGTTCCCGCTCCTGATATCGCTGCATGCCCTACGCGCGAGCGTGGGCCGGGTGCGCCTGCCTCCTGTGATACGCGGAGCCGCGTCGAACTGATTCGACCGGCCGCGGCCACACCGATACAGAGCACCCGCAAGGGTGCTTTTTTATTGCCCGCGTTTCATCGCCGTCACCCCCTCAACCGCCGTACCGGAAACCCAAGGAGCACGTGTCGTGAATACCACGGAAGACACCCAAGCCTAGCCGCGCGCCTTGTCGCCAACAGGGGCGCGCGGCCTCCCGAGTTGGCAATCAAGAAAGCGAAACCCTTATGAACACCACCACCGTCTCCCGCTGGCGCAACCTCGGCATCATCGCCCACGTCGACGCGGGCAAAACCACGCTCACCGAACGCCTGTTGTGGAAGACCGGCGCGATCCATCGCACCGGCGAAGTCCACGACGGCGCCGCCACCACCGACTTCAGTCCGATCGAAAAGGACCGCGGCATCACCATCGGCGCCGCGGCGGTGCAGACGCACTGGACGCCGCAGGGCCAGGCCGAACACCGCCTGACCGTCATCGACACGCCCGGCCACATCGACTTCGCCATCGAGGTCGAACGCTCGCTGCGCGTGCTCGACGGCGCGGTCGCCGTGTTCAGCGCGGTCGACGGCGTGCAGCCGCAATCGGAAACCGTGTGGCGCCAGGCGCGCCGGCACGGCGTGCCGCTGATCGCGTTCGTCAACAAGATGGACCGCGTCGGCGCCTCGCTGGACCTCGTGCTCGCGCAGATGCGCGACAAGCTGGACGCGCAACCCTGGGCGCTGGGCGAGAGCATCGGCAGCGAACACGAGCTGCGCGGCTGGGTCGACTACGTGACGCGCGAAATCGTGCTGTGGGACGAGCACGACGCGATCGCGCGCCGCCCCTGGCGCGGCGAGGAATTCGCCGCCCACGAGCCCTCGCGCCAGCGCCTGATCGAGGCCGTCGCCGATCACGACGACGCGCTCGCCCAGGCCTACCTGGAAGCGCGCGCGATCGACGCCGATCTGCTGAAGGCGGCGCTGCGCCGCGCCACGCTCAAGGGCGCGGGCACGCCGGTGCTGGCCGGTTCCGCGTTCAAGAACAAGGGCGTGGAGACGCTGCTGGACGCGATCGTCGACTACCTGCCGTCGCCGCTGGACCGGCCGTGGGTGCGCGCCGACAGCGAACACGGCGACGTCGCATTGGCGCCGGACGCGTCCGGTCCGCTGGCGGGCCTGGTGTTCAAGATCGTGCACAAGGAGCACGGCGCGCTGTCGTTCGTGCGCCTGTACTCGGGCACGCTGCGGGTCGGCGACACCGTTTGGGCCTCGCGTCGCGAACGCGCGTTGCGGGTCGGGCGTCTGGTCGTGGTGCAGGCCGATCGCGGTCGCGATGTCGAGGCCGCGTACGCGGGCGAAATCGTCGCGGTGCAGGGCTGGAAGGACGCGGTCAGCGGCGAAACCCTGAGTGCGGGCGACCGGCGCCTGGTCCTGGACGCGATCCAGGCTCAACCGGCGGTGCTGTCGTGGCGCCTGAGCGCGGCCAATGCCGGCGACCTGATCCGGCTCGGCCAGGGACTGGCCAGCCTGGCCCAGGAGGATCCGTCGTTCCACGTCGGCAGCGACGAGGACACCGGCGAGACCCTGATCTGGGGCATGGGCGAGCTGCACCTGGAAGTGATGGTCGAACGCCTGCGGCAGGAGTGGAAGGTCGAGGTGCGCACCGGTTCGCCGCGCGTGGCTTACCAGGAAACGCCAAGCCGTGCGGTGACGGGCGTGGAAGGCAAGCTGTCCAAGCAGAACGGCGGCAGCGGGCAGTTCGCGCGCGTGGTGATCGACGTCGAGCCGCGCGAGGACGGCGGCTTCGAATTCGTCGACCGCACGACCGGCGGCGTGGTGCCGCGCAACTTCGTCAACGCGACCGAAAAGGGTTTGCGCGGCGCGTTGCCGGAAGGGCCGCGCGGCTATCCGGTGGTCGGGCTCACGGTGAGCCTGGTCGACGGACAGACGCATGCGGTGGATTCGTCCGAACTCGCGTTCCAACGCGCGGCGGCCGAGGCGCTGAAGGCGGCGCTGGCGCTCAGCGGCACCACGGTACTGGAGCCGGTGATGACGCTGGTCGTGGACACGCCCGCCGGCAACGTCGGCGACGTGGTCGGCGACCTGCAGCGTCGCTCCGGGCGGGTGCTGGCGATCGACGACCGCGGCACGCGCGCCGACGTCTCCGCGCGCGCGCCGCTGGCGCAGCTGTCGGGCTACACCACCGCGCTGCGTTCGCTGACCCAGGGGCGGGCGTCGGCCTCGCTGGTGTTCGACGGCTACGAGGTCGCGCGAGACGGTTAAGTCTGCATCAGCTGGCAACACGACGGAGGGCCGGCATTGCCGGCCCTCCTTCTTTGAGCCAGCGATCAAGCAAGCAATGCACGTCGCTTTCTGTGGGAGCGGCGTAAGCCGCGATTCGCCGCGAACTCGCGAGGTCTTCCCCTGTTGGGGTAGCCGCGGCTTACGCCGCTCCCACAGAAGCCCCGTCGCTTCGATGCAGCGATTAGGAGCGACGCATGCGTCGTTGTCGGGCCGGCGCGGTCCCGTTGCGCTGCCGCTGCCGGAAGTTGCCAACCACAAAGAGGGCGCCGTGCGGCCCCGCTCCTCTCGTCGTATGCTCCCGCCAGGGGAGCCGCCGCTACAGGGAATGTGGCTCGCGTCGCACTGTCAGGGAAGCTATGCCATGTCCGAGCCGATGTCCGCGCTGGCCGATGAAGCGCCGCTGGCGCTGTGCCTGTCCGGCGGTGGCCTGAGAGCCACCTTGTTCCATCTGGGCGTGCTGCAGGCGCTGCGCGCGGCACGCCGCGGCGGCCGCTCCGCGCTGGAAAGCGTCGGCGAAATCTACTCGGTGTCCGGTGGCAGCATTCTGGCCGCGCATCTGGTGTTGAACTGGGAGAAGTACTGCGGCTCGGAAGACGAATTTCAGGAAATGGCAAGGCAGATTCGTGCGCTGGCCTATCGCGACATTCGCAATCGTGTCCTGCGTCGATGGCTCAGTTCATGCCTGCTCATCGTGCCGAGGCTTATGAAGCGCGGCCCGCGGACGTACTGGCTGAGACAGGAGTACGAATCGCTCTATTCCAAGGCATGCCTGGAAGAACTGCGTGGTCGCGAAGGGCGGCCCCGGCCCGTGTTGCATCTCCTTTCCACCAGCTTCAGGACGGGAGACATGTGCAGTTTTTCGGCCAGGCATTTCGAGGTAAGCCAGGTGGCGCGTGGCGCTCGAGAGGCGAAGCTGATCAGAACCACCGCGGGTCGGATTCCCGTCGCATTCGCGGTCGCGGCATCGAGCGCGTTCCCGCCGCTGTTCCCGCCGCTGCGGTTGACCGATCGCATGCTGTCCAATGTGGACGATCCGGCGCTGCAAGGCATCACGGATCTGTCCGATGGTGGTGTTTACGACAATCTGGGCGCAGAAAAACTCATCTACGACAGGAGTAGAGGTGCCAGTCGCGCAAGTACAGTCGTCCTAAGCAACGCGGGCGCTTCTTTCCGCACCGACCAAGGTGCCTGGCTCTGGGGTGTCGTGTCTCGCAACGTGCGTGCGTCGGACATCATGATGCGACGCTCAGCGGACAGTACCGATCACCGGATCGCTTCGGTCGGGATGGAGGTGGTCGATGTTCGTATAGGTCAGTCGGTGGATGACGCGTATCTGTCTGAAGACACGCAGGGCAGGCTCAACAAGGTCAGAACCGACCTAGACAGGTTTACGCCGATGCTGGCGGACATGCTGGTCGCGCATGGGTTCGGTACGGGGCTGCAGGCGCTGCGCAAATGCCAGTTCGAAACCGGCGACGCGCGCCCGGACGCGCCGCAGGCGTCGGCGGCCAAGCTGGAACAGGTGGCAGAGGATGCCGCCAAGCGCGGAGCGTTCGTGCTCGATCTTGGCGATTGGGCGACGTACGCGCTGTATGCGATTTTTCTTGTCGTGTTCACGCCGATCTTCCTGGTGCTTCAAATGTCCTTGCTCGCGGAGAAAGTGGCTGCAGAGAAGGTCACCAACGAGGGCGCCAAGGATCGTAAGATCGAAGCGCAACGAGAAGAGATAAAGCAATTGTCGCAAGACAAGAAGGATTTGATTGCCGAATTGAAGAAAGCGGGGATGCTCAAGGATCCGGTGAGGCCGCCGGCCGGGGCGTTGGCGAGGGGCGACTATCAAGTCTGGATTCAGTTTGCGGGAGCGATTCGGCGCGACGAGATGAAGGATTTCGGACGGCGCATACAGAGCCAGTGGCCCAATGCGCCTGGCGCGCTGGATGGTGGCGAACGAACCCCGGAGGCGGACAAGCGGCGCGAAGTTCGCTACGGCAACTCTGAGGATCTGCCGGCGGCGATACAGCTGACGGCCGATATCGATGCCACCGGTTTGTTCGCTCCGATGAACCGGCCGCAGCCGAGTACAGATATCGCGCCGCGTTCACTGGAGATTTGGGTAAGTCGCTAGCCCAATGCGGCCATAGTTGTGGCGCTTTGTCACACGGCTGCAGGGCGCAAGCGCAGCAGGCTGAATCCCATCGCCGCATAGCCGGTACCTAGTACGCGATTGAACCAGCGTGCGCGCGCCGGTTGCGCTAGCCAACTGCGCAAGGCGCCGGCCAACATCACGTAGCACAGGTGCGACAGCACCGTGCAGGCGGCGAAGCTCAGGGTGAGGGCGAAGAACTGCGGCAGCAGCGGCGCGTCGGTGCGCATGAACTGCGGCAGCAGTGCGGTGAAGAACAGGATGCTCTTGGGGTTGGTGGTCGCGACCAGCAGGCCTTGCCAGAACAGGCGCTGCGGTGCGCCTGCGCGAACCGGCGAGGGCGCGCGCGCGAACAGGTCGTCGCGTGCGCGCCATTGCCGCAGGCCCAGCCAGATCAGGTAGGCCGCGCCGGCCAGCTTGAGCGCGGCGAACAACCAGGCCGAGGTCTTGAGCAGCGCGCCCAGGCCCAGCATCGCGGTCGCCGACACCAGGAACACGCCCAAGGCATTGCCGACCGAGCCCAGCATTGCGCGGCGCGCGCCGTGCGCGGCGGTGTTGGACACCGCCAGCAACACTGCCGGTCCCGGACTGAACGCGGTCAGCAACGCCAGCGTGCAGAACAGCCCCCAGGACGCGGCGCTCATACGCTACCAGCCCGCCAGGGTCAGCTTGCCGATGGTGCTGCCCGATTCCAGGCGGCGGTGCGCCTCGCGCAGGTGGGCGGCGTCGATGCGGCCCAGGGTTTCGGTGTGGGTGCCGCGCAACTCGCCGCCGTCGATGAGCTTGGCCACGCGATCGAGGATGCGCGCTTGCTCGACCATGTCGGCGGTCTGGAAGCGCGGACGGGCGAACATCATTTCCCAATGGATGCCGATGCACTTGGCCTTGTAGGGATCGCCTATCCTGAGCGCGCCGCTGGGCTCGACGATCAGACCGACATGGCCCTGCGGCGCCAGCAGTTCGCCGATCGCATCCCAGTAGCGGTCGGTGTCGGCCAGGTTGAGCACCGCTTCGACGTGCGCATGCCCCAGCGCCTGCAACTGCGGCAGCAGCGGCTGGCGATGGTCGATGACCTCGTGCGCGCCCATCGCGCGGCACCAGTCGATGGTTTCGGCGCGCGAGGCGGTAGCGATCACGTTGAAGCCGGCGCGGCGCGCGAGCTGGATCGCGATCGAGCCGACGCCGCCGGCGCCGGCGATCACCAACACGGTCTTACCGACGCCGCCCTTGTCGGCATCGAAGGGCATGCGCTGGAACAGCAGCTCCCAGGCGGTGATCGCAGTCAGCGGCAGCGCCGCGGCCTGCGCGGCGTCCAGCGACTGCGGCGCATGGCCGGTCACGCGTTCGTCGACCAGTTGCAGCTGCGCATTGCTGCCCGGGCGGGTGATGTCGCCGGCGTAGTAGACGCGGTCGCCGACCTTGAAGCGGGTGACCGCGTCGCCGACCGCGGCGACGGTGCCGGCGGCGTCGTAGCCGAGCACGCGCGGCTGCGCTTCCACGTTCGGCTTGGGCGCGCGCACCTTGGTGTCGACGGGGTTGACCGAAATCGCCTCGACCCGCACCAGCAGGTCGTGGCCCTGCGGCGCGACGGGGTCGGGCAGGTCGACGTCGAACAGCGACTCGGGATCGTCGATAGGCAGGTAGCGGGTGAGGGCGACGGCTTTCATGGAGGCTCCGGAACGGTGCGAAGTGGGAAGGGAATCAGAACGCGGACAGCACCAGGCCGCCCTCGGCGCGAATCGCTGCGCCGTTGACCACCGAGGCCGCCGGGCTGGCGACGAAGGCGACCACGCGCGCGATCTCGGCCGGTTCGGCGAAGCGGCGCAGCAGCGAGGTGGGGCGCGCGGTGTCGAAGAACTGTTTCTCGAAGTCGGCCGTGCTCACGCCCTGCTGCTGGGCCAGCTGCTCGACGAACACGCCCACGCCTTCCGAGCGGGTGGGGCCGGCTAGCACCGAATTGACCGTGACCGCGGTACCGGTGGTGAGCTGGGCCATGCCGCGCGCCAGCGCGATCTGCGCGGCCTTGGTCACGCCGTAGTGGATCATCTCGGCCGGAATCTGCAGGCCCGATTCGCTGGACAGGAACACCACGCGGCCGCGGTCGCGTTCCAGCATGCCGCCGAAGTAGTGTCGCGACAGGCGCACGCCGCTCATCACGTTGGCGTCCCACAGGCGCTGCCACTCGTCGTCGCCGATGTCGGCGAAATCGGTGGGCACGAAGATGCCGAGGTTGTTGATCAGGATGTCGGTCTGCGGCACGGCGGCGATGAAGTCGGCCGCGCCCTGCGCGCTGGCGAGGTCGGCGGCGACGCCGCGCAGCTGCGCGTGCGGCACGGCCGCGCGCAGCGAGTCCAGAGCGGCGTCGACGCGGGCCTGGCTGCGGCCGTTGACCACGACCTGCGCGCCGGCGCGCGCGAGTTCCTCGGCGATGGCGTAGCCGATGCCGGCGGTGGAACCGGTGACCACGGCGGTCCAATCGGACAGGGATGCGGTGTTCATGGGGATGCTCTCGTGTTCGGTAGAGGGGAGGGTTAGACCGGCGCCGGCGTGCGCTCGGCGAACATGCCGTTCCAATACGGGTAATAGGGATAAGGCGGCGTGACGCGGCTGGCGGCGTCGAGCTTGGCGACCTGCTCGGCGCTGAGGTTCCAGCCCACCGCGCCCAGGTTCTGCCGCAGCTGTTCCTCGTTGCGCGCGCCGATCAGCACGCTCGACACGGTCGGGCGCTGCAGCAGCCAGTTCAGCGCGATCTGCGGCACGGTCTTGCCGGTTTCCGCGGCGACTTCGTCCAGCGCATCGACGATGTCGTACAGACGCGCCTCGTCCACCGGCGGCGCAAAGCCGGCGGTGTCGTGCAGACGGCTGCCCTCGGGCAGCGGCTGGCCGCGGCGGATCTTGCCGGTCAGGCGGCCCCAGCCCAGCGGGCTCCACACCACCGCGCCCACGCCCTGGTCCTGGGCCAGCGGCATCAGCTCCCATTCGTAGTCGCGGCCGACCAGCGAGTAGTAGGTCTGGTTGGCGACGAAGCGCGAGTAGCCGTAACGGTCGGCGACGGCCTGCGACTTCATCAGCTGCCAGCCGGAGTAGTTGGACACGCCCAGGTAGCGCAGCTTGCCGGCGCGCACCAGGTCGTCCAGCGTGGACATGACCTGCTCGACCGGCGTCTGCGCATCGAAGTGGTGCAGCTGCAGCAGGTCGATGTAGTCGGTGCCCAGGCGCTGCAGGGCGCGGTCTACGCCGCGGATCAGGTGGTGGCGCGAGGCGCCGACGTCGTTGGCGCCTTCGCCGGCGCGCAGGCTGAGCTTGGTCGACAGGATGACCTGGTCGCGGCGGCCCTGGATGGCGGCGCCGAGGATGGATTCGGAGGCGCCGTCGGAATACACGTCGGCGGTGTCGAACAGGTTGACGCCGGCGTCCAGGCAGATCTCGATCAGGCGCCGCGCTTGCGCGACGTCGGTATTGCCCCAGGCGCTGAACAGCGGGCCCTTGCCGCCGAAGGTGCCGGCGCCGAAGCCCAGGGCCGGCACCTTGAAGCCGGAGTTGCCGAGAAAGCGGGTGTCCATGAGGGTTCCTTGGAGAGTGGTTGCGTACGGCGCGTTGCCGCGCGTTGAAATCGTTGCGTGTCGGTCAGGCGGCCGGGCAGGCCACGCCCGGCGCCACGGCCGCTTTGCGCGGCGCATCCAGACGCGCCGCCCACACCGCCAATGCGATGCCCGATACCGTCACCAGCGCCGCCACCCAGGTCACCGCGCCCAGGCCCAGGCCGAGGTTGATGACCGCGCCGCCCAGCCACGCGCCCAGCGCGTTGCCGAGATTGAAGGCGCCGATGTTGAGGCTGGAGGCGAGATTGCGGCCGGCGTCGTCGGTCTTCTGCAGCACCCACAGCTGGATCGGCGACACCGTGGCGAACGCGGCGATGCCGAGCAGGGCGACGAAGATCACCGCCGCCATCTTGCTGTGCAGGGCGAAGGTCATCAGGCCCAGCACCAGCGCCAGCGCGACCAGGGTGCCGATCAGCGCAGGCGCCAGGCGACGGTCGGCCAGGCGGCCGCCAATGAGGTTGCCGGCGATCAGGCCGACGCCGAACACCAGCAGGATCGGCGATACCGCGCTTTCGGCGAAGCCGGTGACCTGCATCAGGATCGGCTGGATGTAGGTGAACACGGTGAACACGCCGGCGAAGCCGAGCACGGTCATCGCCAGCCCCAACAGCACCTGCGGATGCGTCACGGCCTTGATCTCCGCGCGCAGCGCCACGTGCTCCGCCTGGCCGCGGTCGCGCGGCACCAGCGCCGCGATCACGACCGTCGCGATCACGCCGATCGCGGCCACCGCCCAGAAGGTCGAGCGCCAGCCCAGGTGCAGGCCCAGCCAGGCGCCGGCCGGCACGCCCAGCAGGGTGGCCACGGTCAGGCCGACGAACATGATCGAGATCGCCGAGGCCTTGCGGTCTTCCGACACCAGGCCGGTCGCGACCACCGCGCCGACGCCGAAGAAGGTGCCGTGGGCCAGCGAGGTGATCACGCGCGCGATCATCAGCGTGGTGTAGTTGGGCGCCAGCGCGCAGGCGATGTTGCCCAGGGTGAAGATCACCATCAGCGCGACCAGCACGGTCTTGCGCGGCAGGCGCCGGGTGGCGGTGGTCAGCAGCGGCGCGCCGACGAACACGCCCAACGCGTAACCGGAGATCAGCAGGCCGGCCGCGGCGATGCTCACCTGCAGGTCGGCGGCGACCTGCATCAGCAGGCCCATGATCACGAATTCGGTGGTGCCGATGCCGAAGGCGCCGGCGGTGAGGGCATACAGGGCCAGGGGCATGCGCTGCTTGGCGGCGGGGAGGGCGGGGGATTCCATGTCGGGCATCCACTGGGGAGGCCGGCAGTCTGGAAGCTTGCATCTTCAGCAAAAACCACCAAGATGACTAATCAGTTTCAATATTTGGTTGATAAACGGCCATGGACCGCGTCGGCGACCTCGCCCTGTTCCTGCGTGTGCTCGACCTGGGCTCGATCAGCGCCGCCGCGCGCAGCCTGGACCTGTCGGTCGCGGTGGCCAGCCAGCGCCTCAAGCGCCTGGAACGCGACCTGGGCGTGCGCCTGCTGCACCGGACCACGCGCCAGCTGCACGCCACCCCCGAAGGCGCCGCGCTGGCCGAGCAGGGGCGGGCGCTGGTCGAGGACCTGGAGGCGCTGACCGGCGGCCTGCGCCAGGCCGCCACCGACGTCGCCGGCACCCTGCGCCTGACCGCGTCGGCCTCGTTCGGGCGCCAGTACCTGTCGCCGCTGTTGCCGGAGTTCCTGGCCCTGTACCCGCGGGTCAAGGTCAGCGTGAATCTCAACGATCAGCTGCTGGATCTGGTGAGTTCGGGCTTCGACCTGGCGATCCGCATCGGCGCGCTCGAGGATTCCAGCCTGGTCGCGCGCAAGCTCGCGCCGAACCGGCGCGTGATCTGCGCCTCGCCCGAGTACGTGCGCCGCCACGGCATGCCCAATTCGCCGGAGGAGCTCGCGCGCCACGAGTGCCTGCTGCTGGTCGGCAGCCAGGGGCGGCAGGATCTGTGGCGACTGCACGACCGCCAGGGGCGCGAGTTCGCGGTGCGCGTGTCGGGCCGGTTCGAAAGCAACCTGGGCGAACTGCTGCGCGACGCCGTGGTCGCCGGCCTGGGCATCGCCGTGCATTCGACCTGGCACGTCAACGAAGACCTGCGCGCGAAACGGCTGATCCCGGTGATGCCCGATTACAGCGTTGCCGAATCCGGCATCTACGCGGTGATGCCGCAACGCCGCCTGATCCCGCCGCGTGTGCGCGCGTTCACCGACTTCCTCGCCGCGCGCTTCGGCGAGCATCCGCCGTGGGAGCGGTACGAGGTGTCGGTGCCGTAGGCGGTGATGCGGTCGTGGCGTGCGCCGGCGCGTACAGGGCGGTGTTTGGTGTTGATGCGCAGGACAGCGTCGACGCCAGCCCGTGCGAGCGACGGTAGGATCCCTGTGGGAGCGGCGTAAGCCGCGATTGCTCCAGTCGGGGAAGAACCCGCGAGTTCGGCGCGCATCGCGGCTCACGCCGCTCCCACAGACAGCCTGGCGCCGCAGGCTTTGGGGTAGGAGCGGCGTCAGCCGCGACCGTGAACCGCACATGTGGGGGATGCGTCGCGATCGAGGTTGTCGCGGTCGCGGCTCACGCCGCGCCTACCCCAAAGCCGTCGGCGCGCTCAATCGAACGCGAACGCATCCAGCGCCAGCGATCCCATTTCGTGCGAGCGGTGCAGGCTGCGCACCGAGGCCTGCTCTCCGGCCGCGCCCAACGCCACGAACAGCGGCATCAGATGCTCGACGGTCGGATGCGCATGCCGCGCATGCGGCGCCTGCGCCTGCCAGTCCATCAGCGCGTCGTGATCGTGCGCGTCCAGGCGCGCGTGCATCCACTCGCCGAACTCGCGCGCCCACGGCGCCAGCGGCGCGTCGCGCTGCTGCCAGTTCAGATCGCCCAGGTTGTGCACGAAGCCGCCCGAACCGATCACCAGCACGCCTTCCTCGCGCAGCGGCGCCAGCGCGCGGCCCACGGCGTAGTGCTGTGCGGCGTCGCCGTGCGGCATCACCGACAGCGGCACCACCGGAATCCCGGCCTGCGGATACATGCGCCGCAGCGGCACCCACACGCCGTGATCCAGCCCGTGCGCCTCGCGCACCTTGGGATTCAACCCGGCATCGTGCAGGCGCGCGCGGATCGCTTCGGCCAGCGCGGGCTGGCCCGGCGCCGGATAGCGCAGCTCATACAACGGCGCCGGGAAACCGCCGAAGTCGTGCACGGTATGCGGCTGCGGATGTCCGCCCAGCATCGGCCGGTCGGTCATGAAATGCGCCGACGCGACCACGATCGCCTTCGGCCACGGCAGCTGCGCGCCCAGGCCGTCGAGGAAGCGGCCGGCGGCGGAATCCTCGACCGCCAGCATCGGCGAGCCGTGGGACAGGAACAGGGTGGGCAGGCGGGTCGGGATGTCCATGCCCGCAGCCTGATCCCGCCGGCGCGCAAACGCCAGCGCGCCGCGCCGCCCGCAGCGTTCCGCCGGTGGCGCTGGACGCCGCGCCGCGTTTCGCGCGGCGCCCACGGCGGCGGCCGCACACTGGCGCCACCGCCCGATGCCGCGATCCGCCGCCGATGACCGACCCCCGTTCCGCCGCGCGCCCCGACTACGACGCGCCGATGCGCGAGATCGCCGACTACGTGCTGGACCACCGCATCGACTCCGAAGCGGCCTACGCCACCGCGCGCTGGATGCTGCTGGATTCGCTGGCCTGCGCCGCGCTGGCGATGGCGCACCCGGCCTGCGTCGAGCACCTGGGCCCGCTGGTGCCCGGCGCCGAGCTGCGCGGCGGCGCGCGCGTGCCGTTCACCGCGTACGAACTCGATCCGGCCCAAGCCGCCTACAACATCGGCAGCCAGATCCGCTGGCTGGATTTCAACGACACCTGGCTGGCGGCGGAGTGGGGCCATCCTTCCGACAACCTCGGCACCCTGCTGGCGGTGGCCGATTACCTGGGGCGCCGCGACGAAGCCGCCGGCGGCCGCGCCATCGACGTGCGCACGCTGTTGGGCCACGCGATCAAGGCCCACGAAATCCAGGGCTGCTACGCGCTGCGCAACGCCTTCAACCGCGTCGGCCTGGACCACGTGATCCTGGTGCGCCTGGCCTCGACCGCGCTGGCCACGCAGCTGTTCGGCGGTTCGCGCGAAGCCGTCCTCAGCGCGATCTCCCACGCCTGGCTCGACAACGGCGCGCTGCGCGCTTACCGCCACGCGCCCAACACCGGCCCGCGCAAGAGCTGGGCCGCCGGCGACGCCTGCCGGCGCGCGGTGACGCACGCGCTCAACGCGGTCAGGGGCGAGGTCGGCTGCCCCAGCGCGCTGTCGGCGCCGACCTGGGGGTTCTACGACGTCGCCATGCGTGGGCGCGCATTCGAGTTCGAGCGCCCGCTGGGCAGCTACGTGATGGAGAACGTGCTGTTCAAGATCAGCTACCCGGCCGAGTTCCACGCCCAGACCGCGGTGGAGTGCGCGCTGCGCCTGCACCCGCAGGCGCGCGACCGCCTGCAGCGCATCGCGCGCGTCGAGCTGCATACCCAGGAAGCGGGGCGCCGCATCATCGACAAGACCGGCCCGCTGGCCAACTACGCCGATCGCGATCACTGCCTGCAATACATGGTCGCGGTGCCGCTGATCTTCGGCCGCCTGCGCGCCGAGGACTACGGCGACGCCGTGGCCGCCGATCCGCGCATCGATGCGCTGCGCGACAAGACCACCGTGGCCGAGGATCCGCGCTACACCCGCGACTACCTCGATCCGGACAAGCGCTACATCGGCAACTCGGTGCAACTGCATTACGACGACGGCAGCGCCAGCGAGCGCGTTTCCATCGACGTGCCTGTAGGCCACCGTCTGCGCCGCGCCGAGGCACTGCCTTTGTTGATGGCCAAATTCGAGACTGCGATCCGCGCCCGCTTGCCGTCGGCGCAGGCCGATACACTGTGCGCGCTGGCCACGGACCCGGCGCGATTGGACGCTCTACCGGTCCCGCGGCTGTTGGATCTGTTGCGCCCCTGATTCACGGGCGCGGCGGCGTCGGCGTTTACCACGGAAGCCGTCGTGAATGTTAGATGCCTGTTAACATGGCTTTCACATAGGCAAACCTAACCTGCGCGGGATGGCGTCGGAAGGCGGCCGTCCTGAACGGTAGGAACCTCGCAGACGCGGTTTCCAATATTTCTGAACCAAGGAGCTATAACAAATGAATAAGAAACTCCTCTGCGCCGCCCTGCTGGGTGGCCTGAGCATGGCCCAGGCGGCCAGCGCGCAGGATTTCGACGACCGCTGGTACCTCACCGGCTCGGCCGGCATGAACGTCCAGGACAACGATCGCGGCACGCGTAACGCGCCGTTCCTCGGCCTGGGCGTCGGCAAGTTCATCAGCCCGACCTGGTCGGTCGACGGCGAGCTGAACTATCAGCACCCGAAGAACGACGCCAACCAGGACCTGTCCTGGAGCCAGTACGGCGTTTCGCTGGACTTCCGTCGTCACTTCATCACCGAAGGCCGCAACTGGAACCCGTACGCCCTGCTGGGCATCGGCTACCAGCGTTCGGAGGAAGAGTTCAACGCCTTCCCGTCGCCGAACTCGCCGGGCCGTCGTGAAGACGGCAACCTGGCCGCCAAGGTGGGCCTGGGTATCCAGGGCGACCTGGGCCGCGTCGGCATCCGCACCGAGCTGGCGTACCGCGCCGACTTCGACGACACCAGCGTCTCGGCGCCGGACGAAGATTGGTTCGGCGACGTGCTGGCTTCGGTCGGCATCATCGTCCCGCTGGGCCCGGAAGCCACCGCTCCGGTCGCTCCGGCTCCGGTCGTTGCGCCGAACTGCGCCGACCAGGACGACGACGGCGACGGCGTGAACAATTGCGACGACAAGTGCCCCGGTTCGCAGGCTGGCCAGACCATCGGTCCGGACGGCTGCCCGGTGCCGGTCTCGATCGACCTGAAGGGCGTGAACTTCGACTTCGACAAGGCCACGCTGCGTCCTGACGCGGTGACGATCCTGAACGAAGCCGCCGAGATCCTGAAGCGCTATCCGGAGCTGAAGGTCGAAGTCGCCGGTCACACCGACCAGTGCGGTAAGGACGCTTACAACCAGAACCTGTCCGAGCGTCGCGCCCGCGCCGCGTACGACTACCTGACCAGCAACGGCGTCGACGCCGCGCGTCTGTCGGGTCCGAACGGCTACGGCGAGAGCCGTCCGCTGGAAGACCTGGGTCAGGCCTTCCCGGCTTGTAAGAGCGAGAAGAACCGTCGCACCGAGCTGAACGTCCAGAACTAAGGACGCAGCCGGTTCCTCGGAACCCGCAACACCACGAAGCCCGGCCTAGTGCCGGGCTTCGTGCATTTATGTGCCGCTGTTAAGAAATAACGTTAAGTGGTATTAACAATCGTCTTGACAGTGTATGATCTGCCCCGCCAGAGACCGCCTGCCGGCCCCGTCCGCGCAGGACCGAGTCCTGTCACGCGTCTCCGCCGTGAACCAAACCGTTCCTACTGATCTGAAGGAGTTAGAGATGAAGATCCGTTTGTTGAGCACCGCACTGTTGGCGGGCTTGGCGTTTGCCCAGGCGGCCAGCGCGCAGGATTTCGACGACCGCTGGTACCTCACCGGCACCGCCGGCATGAATGTCCAGGACAACGACCGCGGCACCCGTAATGCGCCGTTCCTCGGCCTGGGCGTCGGCAAGTTCATCAGCCCGACCTGGTCGGTCGACGGCGAGCTGAACTATCAGCACCCGAAGATCGATGCCGATCAGGACCTGTCGTGGAGCCAGTACGGCGTTTCGCTGGACTTCCGTCGCCACTTCATCACCGAAGGCCGCAACTGGAACCCGTACGCCCTGCTGGGCATCGGCTACCAGCGTTCGGAGGAAGAGTTCAACGCCTTCCCGTCGCCGAACTCGCCGGGCCGCCGTGAAGACGGCAACCTGGCCGCCAAGGTGGGCCTGGGTATCCAGGGCGACCTGGGCCGCGTCGGCATCCGCACCGAGCTGGCGTACCGCGCCGACTTCGACGACACCAGCGTCTCGGCGCCGGACGAAGATTGGTTCGGCGACGTGCTGGCTTCGGTCGGCATCATCGTCCCGCTGGGTCCGGAAGCCACCGTCGCTCCGCCGCCGCCGGCTCCGGAAGTCGCGCCGAACTGCGCCGACAAGGACGACGACGGCGACGGCGTGAACAACTGCGACGACAAGTGCCCCGGTTCGCAGGCTGGCCAGACCATCGGTCCGGACGGCTGCCCGGTGCCGGTCTCGATCGACCTGAAGGGCGTGAACTTCGACTTCGACAAGGCCACGCTGCGTCCGGATTCGACCGCCATCCTCAACGAGGCCGTCGAGATCCTGAAGCGCAACCCGTCGCTGCGCGTCGAAGTCGCCGGTCACACCGACCAGTGCGGTAAGGACGCCTACAACCAGAAGCTGTCCGAGCGTCGCGCTCAGACCGTGTACGACTACCTGACCAGCAACGGCGTGGAAACGTCGCGTCTGGGCGGTCCGAACGGCTACGGCGAGAGCCGTCCGCTGGAAGACAAGGGCCAGGCGTTCCCGGGCTGCAAGAGCGAGACCAACCGTCGCACCGAGCTGAACTCCCAGAACTAAGGGACGCCCGCCGGTTCCTCGGAACCCGCAAGACCACGAAGCCCGGCCCTGTGCCGGGCTTCGTTTTTTTGGGTCGGCCGCGCGGAGTGTGATCGCAACGGCGAAACGGCCGCTCGCGCACGGCTGCGCGGTTGTCCGATCCGCCCCCCGCGCCTACACTGCCCGGGTCGTGTCCGGACTCAGTCGGGGCATCGCGACGGCCAGACCGGGAGGAGATTCGCCATGCTTCGTGTCCTAGCTGCAGCGCCGCTGCTGTTGATCGCAACGATCGCCCAAGCCGAAGTCGGCAACTGCGGTTCGCTCACCGTGCCCGCGCTGCCGGTGCAACCGACCGTGATCGCGCCGATCGCGCCGGAACTGGTGGCGCCCAGCTACCAACTCGGCTCGTCGTCCGGCGTGCTGTCGCAGGCCCTGGACGAATCCCTGTCGGTGGACCGCGTGCTGCTGCGCATGCGCATCGACGGCTGCAACCTCGCCAACGCCAAGCCCGCCGCGGGCGGCATGCCGACCTCCAACGATCCGGCCGCCTACAAGCCCAAGACCCAGTTCGACAACACGCCCTGGCGCTTCGACATGAGCCAGGGCGGCAAGCGCATGACCGCCGACGAGTTCAGCGCCTGGATGAAGGCCAAGGGCGTGCGCGTGGCCAAGGGCGCACCCGGCGCGGCCGCGCCTGCGCCGGCCCCGGCGCCGGTGGTCGAAGCGCCCAAGGACGAGAAGAAGGGCAAGAAGAAGTAAGCCCGCGTTCGCGCGGCCCGCTTTTGCCCCAACCCGCTTCCGCTCAGGCCGCGCCCCGCGCGCGGCCCCGTTCATGACCGCCACTCCCCGCCATGGCCTCGCCCGCGTGCTGTCCAAGCAGGGACTGTGCTCGCGCAGCGAGGCCGCGCGCTGGATCGCCGCCGGCCGCGTCGCCGTCGACGGCCGGGTGGTGCGCGACCCCGAGTTCCCGATCGCGCGAGGACGCCAGCGCATCGCGGTGGACGGCCGCGACATCGACCAGGCGCCGCGCCTGTACCTGATGCTCAACAAGCCGCGCGGCCTGGTCACCACCGCGAGCGACGAGCGTGGCCGCGACACCGTCTACCGCTGCTTCGACGGCGCCCGCTGGCAGGACGCGCCGCTGCCCTGGCTGGCGCCGGTGGGGCGCCTGGACCAGGCCAGCGAAGGCTTGCTGCTGTTCTGCAACGACCCCGAATGGGCGGCGCGCATCACCGATCCCGAGCACGGCCCGGACAAGACCTATCACGTGCAGATCGACCGCATTCCCGATGCGGCCACGCTGACGGCGCTGGTCGAGGGCGCGCTGGAGGACGGCGAGCGCCTGCGCGCCAAGTCCGCGCGCCTGCTGCGCCACGGCGAGAAGAACGCCTGGCTGGAGATCGTGCTGGACGAGGGCCGCAACCGTCAGATCCGCCGTCTGCTGGGCGCGTTCGACATCGGCGTGCTGCGCCTGCTGCGGGTCGCGATCGGCGAACTCGCGCTGGGCGAACTGGGCAAAGGCCAATGGCGGATGCTCAGCGAAACCGAAGTCGCGCGGCTTGCGCGCTGAGACGCTGACGCGCAAATCGCCGCGATCGCGGTAGCGCCGTGCCGCGCAGGCTTAACCGACGCGTCCACTGCCCGAAAAAAGCGTGCGCGCCGGCGACATCGCCGCGTGCGCGCGCGCCGCGTTCGCGACATCGCCGGCCGCGCGGATGCAAGATTGTGCCGGTCGGCACTTTTTGGCATCTTTGAGTTGCGATCCGCGCACTTAGACTCCCGGACTTTCGAGTATCAGCCTGGGGAGAGACCGCTATGCGTACGATCGCGACCGCTATCGCGCTGCTGCTGTGCACGGGGCCGCTGAGCGCGCAGGAGCCCCTCTGCGGCGGCGCCGAGACGCCGGCCATGCAGGCCGAAGTTGCATTGCTGCTGGAGCCGGCCGCGTCCTCGCCACGCTTGGCACGGCGTCCCGCCGGCGCTGCGCGCGATGCCTTCGCCGGCGCATTCGCTCACGCATCCGACAACGCCGAAACGCTGTCGCCGTCGCTGGCCTCGCCCTTGGGCGCGTGCACGCAGCTCAGCGCGCGTCGTGGCCAGCGCTCGCGCAAGGGCGGTGCCGCCGCCGCGTACCAGCCCAAGACGCGTTACGACAACACGCCGTGGCGCTTCAACATGGAGCAGAACGGCAAGCGCATGACCGCCGACGAGTTCGACGCCTGGATGAAGGCCAAGGGCGTGCGCGTGGCCAAGGGCGCGCCGGCGCCGGTGCGCAAGGAAGACCAGCGCCGTCGCATCGCGCGCGAGCGTTGACGATCGCGCGGAGTTCGAAGCCCGCGCAGCGCGCTAGAGCGCCGATCAGGCGCGCACGCCGGTGCGGGTCTTCGACGCGTGTGCCTGCGCACCGTGTCTGCACGCGTGGCTGAAGCGGGCCTCGCTGCGCTTTCGAAAGCGCGGCGAGGCGGTCCGCAACGCATCGCCGCATGCGCGATCGCGCCTGCGTTCGCGCCGTTGGACACTGGTCGCGCGCCTCGCGCTTGAGCTAGGCTGCCATCGCCGCACCGGTCGCGTCCTCGCGCCGCCGCGCCGGCCGCGTCCATGAGGGGCGCGCTATCCGCACAAGGAGGTGGCCTTCGGCCCGGATCGTTCGATCCGTATCTGGCCGGCATCGACGACTCATGCGACACCCGGCCCCGGACATTCGGCGCCGGCGTCTCACCGCGCGCACGGTTGCGCGCTTCCCCCAATCTCATGGAGAGCCTTCATGCGTCATACCCCCAAGTCCGCCCTGCAAACCCTGTTGATGCTGCTGATGTTGGCATTGGCCCCGCTGGCCTCGGCCGATCCGGCCGTCGCCAACCAGCGCCTGCAGATGGCCAAGTTGAACTTCGCCCAGGTCCAGTTGCAGCACCAGATCGGCCAGATGCACGCCAGCGCCGGCCGCGTCGCCGAAGCGCGCCAGGCGTTCGCGGTGGCCAACGTCAACGCGCAGATGCTGACGATTTCGCTGATCCAGCTGAAACAGGAAAACCAGCTCAGCTACAACAACGGCCAGTACACCAACGGCCCGGCCCAGCAGCGCGCGGTGATGCAGGCCGAACTGGCCAGCCTGAACTCGCAACAGTTGAACATCGACTACACCGTGCTGCAGCAGCAGCCGACCTCGCAGGTCTATCTGTCGCGTGCGCAAGTCGATCTGCTGATGCTGACCCAGAGCATGTTGCGGGTCGAGCAGGAAATGATCGCGGCGCAGCAGTAAGCGCCGGATCGGACGGGCCGCCGCGGTGGCGGCCCGTCGTTACGCGTTCGAACGTCGTGCGGCGTCGTGTCAGGCCGCGATCACGCCCAACTCGCGGCCGATCTTCACGAACGCGGCGATCGCGCGGTCCAGGTGTTCGCGCGTGTGCGCGGCCGACATCTGGGTGCGGATGCGCGCCTGCCCCTGCGGCACCACCGGGAAGAAGAAGCCGATCGCGTAGATGCCCTCTTCGAGCAGCCGCGCGGCGAACTTCTGCGCCAGCGGCGCGTCGTACAGCATCACCGGCGCGATCGGATGCACGCCCGGCTTGATGTCGAAACCGGCCTGGGTCATCTGCTCGCGGAAGTAGGCGGTGTTCTCGGCCAGGCGCTCGCGCAGCTCGCCGGCCGCCGACAGCATCTGGAAGGCCTTGATGCCGGCCGCGACCACGTGCGGCGGCAGCGAGTTGGAGAACAGGTAGGGACGCGAACGCTGGCGCAGCAGTTCGATCACTTCCTTGCGCGCGGTGGTGAAGCCGCCCAGCGCACCGCCCATGGCCTTGCCCAGGGTGCCGGTGTAGATGTCGATGCCGTCCATCGCGCCCTTGACCTCGGCCGAGCCGCGGCCGCTGGCGCCGAGGAAGCCGGTGGCGTGGCATTCGTCGATGTGGACCAACGCGTTGTACTTGCGCGCCAGCGCGACGATCTCGTCGAGCGGGGCGATGAAGCCGTCCATCGAGAACACGCCATCGCTGGTGATCAGCTTGGTCTTGCAGCCGGCTGCGTCGGCGGCCTGCAACTGCTTTTCCAGGTCGGCCATGTCGCAGTTGGCGTAGCGGAAGCGCTTGGCCTTGCACAGGCGCACGCCGTCGATGATCGAGGCGTGGTTGAGCGCGTCGGAGATGATCGCGTCGTGCTCGTCCAGCAGCGGCTCGAACAAACCGCCGTTGGCGTCGAAGCAGGCTGCGTACAGGATGGTGTCCTGCGTGCCGAAGAAATCGGCGATGGTCTGTTCCAGCTGCTTGTGCAGGTCCTGCGTGCCGCAGATGAAGCGCACCGAGGCCATGCCGAAGCCGTGCGTGTCCAGCGCGTCCTTGGCGGCCTGGATCACGTCCGGATGGTCGGCCAGCCCCAGGTAGTTGTTGGCGCAGAAGTTCAGCACCGTGCGGCCGTCTTCCAGCGTGATCTCGGCCGATTGCGGGCTGGTGATCACGCGCTCGGACTTGAACAGCCCGGCGGCGCGGATCTCGTCGAGGGTGTCGGCGTAGCGTTGGGTCAGGGACATGGGGGAGGCTCGTCGTTGAGGTAAGGGCGTGGGCAAGGAGTGAGCGCAGAGCAGCGAGGGGCGAGCTGAAAGCGGAAGCGAGGCTTACGCTCGCTACTCACTCATCGCCCCTCACGTCTGCCTTCAATTCCAGCTCAGGACGACCTTGCCCGCCTTGCCGGCTTCCATCAGGTCGAAGCCCTTCTGGAAATCGTCGATCGGCAGCTGGTGGGTGAGCACCTTGCCCAGCGGGAAACCTGACAGCACCAGCTGCGTCATCTTGTACCAGGTCTCGTACATCTTGCGGCCGTAGATGCCGTGCAGGGTCAGGCCCTTGAAGATGATCTTGTCCCAGTCGGCGCCGGCGCCCTTGGGCATGATGCCGAGCATCGCGATCTTGCCGCCGTGGTACATGCAGTCGAGCATGTCGTTGAACGCGCGCGGGTTGCCGCTCATTTCCAGGCCCACGTCGAAGCCCTCCATGTGCAGGTCGGCCATCACGTCCTTCAGCGACTGGTTGGCCACGTTGACCACGCGCGTGGCGCCCATGTCGGCGGCCAGCTTGAGGCGGAAATCGTTGACGTCGGTGACCACCACGTTGCGCGCGCCGATGTGCTTGCAGATGCCCGCGGCGATGATGCCGATCGGGCCGGCGCCGGTGATCAGCACGTCCTCGCCGACCACGTCGAATTCCAGCGCGCAGTGCGCGGCGTTGCCGTAGGGGTCGAAGAACGCGGCCAGCTCGCTGGGGATCTGGTCCGGGATCGGCCACAGGTTGCTGGCCGGCATCACGATGTACTCGGCGAAGGCGCCGTTGCGGTTCACGCCGATGCCGGTGGTGTTGGGGCACAGGTGCTGGCGGCCGGCGCGGCAGTTGCGGCAGTGGCCGCAGACGATGTGGCCTTCGGCGGAGACGCGCTGACCGATGCTGTAGCCGGTGACGCCGGCGCCCAGCTCGACCACGCGGCCGACGAACTCATGGCCGATCACCAGGCCCGGCTTGATGGTGCGCTGGCTCCACTCGTCCCACAGGTAGATGTGCAGGTCGGTGCCGCAGATCGCGGTCTTCTCGAGCTTGATCAGGACCTCGTTGGGACCCGGCGCGGGCACCGGCACCTGTTCCATCCAGATGCCCTTGCCAGTCTCGCGCTTGACCAATGCCTTCATCGTTTGCGTCATGGGGTGCTTGCCTTCGAGTGCCGCGCGATAGGCGCGGGAAAGAGAGCGAAATTATACGCCCCGGACCCGCGCCGGGCGCCCGCCGGGTTTGCCCGGTCCGGTCCGCTTCGCCTATCGTCGCCGCTTCCCTGCGATCCGGACCGACCATGCGCCCCCGTCTGTTAGCCCTGTCCCTGGCCCTGTGCGCCACGACCGCCCACTCCGACGAAGGCATGTGGATGCCCTCGCAGCTGCCGGACATCGCCGGCCAGCTGCGCGCGGCCGGTTTCCAGGGCCAGCCCGGCGATCTGGCCGAGCTGGCCAAGCCGCCGATGAACGCGGTGGTCAAGGTCGGCGGCGCCACCGGCGCCTTCGTCTCGCCCGACGGCCTGGTGCTGACCAACCACCACGTCGCCTTCGGCGTGATCCAGTACAACTCCAAGCCCGACCGCGACCTGATCGGCAACGGCTACATCGCCGCCGACCGCGCCGCCGAACTGCCGGCCAATCCCGATTACCGCGTGCTGGTCACCACCGGCTTCGACAAGATCACCGACCGCATCCTGGGCGGCGCGCGCGGCAAGCGCGGCCGCGCCTACTACGACGCCGTCGACGCCGCCACCAAGACGGCGGTGGCCGAGTGCGAGCGCGAGCCCGGCTACCGCTGCAGCGTCGCCAACATGTATTACGGCACCGACTTTTATCTGATCCGCCAGCTCGAGCTGCGCGACATCCGCCTGGTCTACGCGCCGCCGGACGCGATCGGCAATTACGGCGACGAAGTCGACAACTTCATGTGGCCGCGCCACAGCGGCGACTTCACCCTGCTGCGCGCCTACGTGGGCAAGGACGGCAACCCGGCCGACTATTCGCCCGACAACGTGCCTTACCAGCCGCCGGGCCATCTGCAGATCGGCACCGACGCGCTGCGCGAGGGCGATTACGCCATGCTCGCCGGCTATCCGGGCGTGACCTTCCGCCACCGCATGGCCTCGGAGTTCAAGCAGCAGGTCGAATGGCAGCTGCCGTCGCGGGTGGCGCTGTTCGACCGCCTGATCGGTGTGGTCGAACGCACCACCGAGAACGACGCGGCGGCCAAGGTGCTGTACGCGGCGCAGGTCGCGAGCGCCAAGAACACCCTCAAGCGCGCCCAGGGCGAGCTCGACGGCCTGCGCCGCAGCGACGCGGTGCGCGTGCGCGCCCAGGACGAGGCCGCCATGCTGGCCTGGCTCGATAAGCAGCGCGACGCCAAGGCGATCCGCGCCGACATCGACGCGGCCCAGCGTGTGCTCGACGAGGCCGCCAAGACCGCCGAGCGCGACCAGTTGCTGGCCGCGATCCGCAGCCAGAGTCAGCTGCTGCGCGCCGCGATCACTTTGCAGCGACTGGCGGCCGAGCGCGCCAAGCCCGACGCGCAGCGCGAGTCGGGCTACCAGCAGCGCGACGAAACCTTGATCGCCGGCCAACTCAAGCAGGTCCAGCGCCGCTACGCCCCGGAAGTCGAAAAGCGCCTGCTGCGCGACCTGCTGATCCAGTACAAGGGCCTGCCCAAGGATGAGCGCATCGCCGAGTTCGACGCGGTGTTCCCGGGTAGCGACCCGGACGGGCTGCAGGCCGGGCTCGACACGTTGTACGCGGGTACCAAGCTGGGCGACGAAGCCGAGCGCCTGCGCCTGATGAACGCGCCGGCCGCCGAACTGCAGGCTTCCAACGACAGCCTGCTCAAGGCCGCCGCCGCGCTGATGCCGGCGCTGCTGCGCCTGGAGCAGGACAGCAAGACCCGCGAAGGCGAACTGCTGCGCCTGCGTCCGGCCTACATGCGCGCCCTGATCGGCTATCGCAAGTCGCAAGGCCGCGCGGTGTATCCGGACGCCAACTCGACCCTGCGCGTGAGCTACGGCAAGGTCAGCGCCATGGACCCGCGCGACGGCGTGCGTTACCGCCCGCTGACCACCGTGCAGGGCATCGTCGAGAAGCACACCGGCACGGCGCCGTTCGACGCGCCCAAGACCTTGCGCGAGGCGATCGCCAAGGGCGATTTCGGCAGCACCGCCGATCCCGAACTCAAGACCCAGACCGTCGATTTCCTGACCAATCTGGACACCACCGGCGGAAATTCCGGCTCGCCGGTGCTGGACGCGCACGGCAAGTTGATCGGCCTGAACTTCGACAGCAACTGGGAAGCGGTCAGCGCCAGCTGGATGTTCGACCCGCGCTACAAGCGCGCCATCCACGTCGACATGCGCTACCTGCGCTGGCTGCTGGCGAAGGTGTATCCGGCGCCGCATCTGCTGAAGGAGATGAGTTTGCCGGCGGAATAAGCGCCCGGAGCGGCGACGGGAGGAGAGGGGACGTCCTCGCCAAACCGTCATTCCCGCGAAGGCGGGAATCCAGTGACTTCAGCGCCATGCGCCGATGCGCCCGAATCCCCACTCCCCAGCCCCACCTGAACAGCCCGGCCAGGACTTTCGTCATACCCAGGCTTCCACCCCGGCGGGCTAGACTCGCCGGTCGATTACCGTAAGGAGAGTTGCATGCGTTACACGGCGTTGGCTGCGGCCATGGCGATGACGGGGACGTTCGCGATCGGGGCTGGCCTCGCGCACGCGGGCGAGGGCATGTGGGTGCCGCAGCAGTTGCCGGAGATCGCCGGCCCGCTGAAGAAGGCCGGTTTGAAGTTGAACGCCAAGCAGCTGGCCGACCTCACCGGCGACCCGATGGGCGCGGTGGTCTCGCTGGGCGGCTGCACCGCCAGCTTCGTTTCGCCCAAGGGGCTGGTGGTGACCAATCACCATTGCGCTTACGGCGCGATCCAGCTCAACTCCACGCCCGAGAAGAACCTGATGCGCGACGGCTTCAACGCCGCCACGCCGGGCCAGGAAGTCTCCGCCGGCCCGAACGCGCGCATCTATGCGCTGGACTCGATCCAGGACGTGACCGCCGAAGTGAAAGCCGCGATTGCCGCCGCGCCCGACGCGCTGGCGCGCACGCGCGCATTGGAAGACGTCGAAAAGCGCCTGGTCGCCGCTTGCGAGGCCGACGCCGGCTTCCGCTGCCGCCTCTACAGCTTCTCCGGCGGCAACGTCTACCGCCTGTTCCGCAACCTCGAAATCAAGGACGTGCGCCTGGTCTACGCGCCGCCCGGCAGCGTCGGCAACTACGGCGGCGAAGTCGACAACTGGATGTGGCCGCGCCACACCGGCGACTTCTCGTTCTACCGCGCCTACGTCGGCAAGGACGGCAAGCCCGCCGCCTACGCCGCCGACAATGTGCCCTACCAGCCCAAGCATTGGCTGAAGATGGCCACCGCGCCGCTGGGCGCGGGCGACTTCGTCATGGTCGCCGGCTACCCCGGTTCGACCAGCCGCTACGCGCTGGCCGAGGACTTCGACAACACCGCGCAGTGGACCTATCCCACCGTCGGCGGCCACTACAAGAAACTGGTCGCGATGGTCCAGGCCGAGGGCGCCAAGAACCCCGACATCGCGGTTAAGTACGCCAGCACCGTGCGCGGCTGGCAGAACGCGATGAAGAACTACGACGGCCAGCTCGACGGCTTCCAGCGCATCGGCGCCAGCGAGAAAAAGCACGCCGAGGACACCGCGGTACTCGACTGGCTGCGCAAGCAGGGCGCCAAGGGCGAGGCCGCGCTGGCCGCGCACGAAACCCTGGTGCAGATCGGCGATCAGGCCCGCGCCAACCGCGAGCGCGACCTGGTCTTCAGTCAGTTGCGCAACACCGGCGCGATCGGCGCCGCCTTGCAGCTGTACCGCCTGTCGATCGAGCGCGCCAAGCCCGATCCCGCGCGCGAGCAGGGTTACCAGCAGCGCGACCTGCCTTCGTTCGAGGGCGCGATGAAGCAGATGGAGCGCCGCTACGATCCGAAGATGGATCGCCAGCTGCAGGCCTACTGGCTGGGCGAATACCTCAAGCTGCCGGCCGCGCAGCGCATCGCCGCGCTGGACAAGTGGCTGGGCGGTTCCGACGACAAGGCGGTCAAGCGCGCGCTGGACAAGCTGGCCAAGACCAAGCTGGGCAGCACCGAACAGCGCATGAGCCTGATGCAGGCCGACCGCGCCGCGTTCGACAAGAGCAAGGATCCGGCGATCCAGTTGGCGGTGGCGATCATGCCGACCGTGCTCAAGCTGGAGGAGGAGGGCAAGACCCGCGCCGGCGATACCCTGGTCGCGCGCCCGATCTACCTGCAGGCGGTGGCCGACTACAAGAAGAGCAAGGGCCAGTTCGTGTACCCGGACGCCAACTCCTCGCTGCGCATCACCTTCGGCAACGTCATGGGCTACACCAAGACTGACGGCAGCAAGCAGGTGCCGTTCACCAAGCTGGAGGAAGTCGCGGCCAAGGCCACCGGCGCCGATCCCTTCGACGCGCCCAAGAGCCTGCTCGACGCGATCGCCGCCAAGCGCTACGGCGGCCTGACCGACAAGCGCCTGGGCACGGTGCCGGTGAACTTCCTGTCCAACCTGGACATCACCGGCGGCAATTCCGGCTCGCCCGTGCTGGACGGCAGCGGCAAGCTGGTCGGCCTGGCCTTCGACGGCAACTGGGAATCGGTGAGCTCCAACTGGGTGTTCGACCCGACCATGACCCGCATGATCGCGGTCGATCAGCGCTACATGCGCTGGATCATGCAGGAGGTCTACCCGGCGCCGCAGTTGCTGCAGGAGTTGAACGTCGCGCCGAAGTAAGGCGCGACACGGCAAGCAACAGAACGAAGGCCGGTCGATGACCGGCCTTCGTTTTTTCGTGCTGGTTTAGCGGGATGCTTTCTGTGGGAGCGGCGTGAGCCGCGATCGCGAATCCCGCGACGCCGCAAACGAAGAGGCCGGGCATCGCCCGGCCTCTCCTGCATCGCGATGCGATAGCCGATCAATCGCCCGGGCAGAACGCATGCCCCGAGCTGTACCGCGAGGTCAGCACGCCGGACTGGTAGTAGGTGCCGTCGCAGTCCATCGACGACTCGCCGACGACGTTGCCGCTGGCATCGAAGTAGACGTAGAACTCGCCGATTTCGTCGGCGATGGGCGGGCGGGCGAGGGCGGCGGTGGCGTAGACGGCCAGGGCCAGGCCCAGGCCGATGACGATGCGCTTGCGCATGAAGAACTCTCCTTGGCTGCGGCGCCGCCGGCATGCTGCGCGGCCGGCGCCGTAATGGCTGTGGTGGTGGGCTGGGCGCACGCGCTAGGCGACGTGCGCGGATCGCGATGGGATCAGCGCGGATCGGGGTCGCAAAGGAAATAGCCGTCCGCGTAATTCTTGGTGAACTTGCCCCAGGACGTGTGGGTGCCGTAGCAGTCGATGGCCTGATAGCCGACCACCGCGCCGTTGGCGTCGTAGTAGTAATAGAACTGGCCCGGGCCGGTCGGGCCCACCGCGGCGATCGCCGCGCCCATGGTCGCCGCGGCCAGCAAGCCGAGGGTCCAGGCGGTCTTCTTTCGCATCTTCCACTCCCTGTCGTCGAATGCGCCGGCGTCGTTGCCGGCGTTGCGACCGTAGGGCGGAATTTGTTGGCGCGGAGTGAGGCGGAAACTAAGATTTCGTGACTTTGTGACCGCGGTCCGCACGCATGTCGCGAAATGATTAGCCAGGCACATCGGCAGGGTGACGCCGGTGCCGCGCTTGCAACCGCGCCCGACTTTGCTACTCTGCGGCCTCAGTCGCGGATTCCCATGCCAGCCGGCCCCGTCTCCCGACCCGTGTCAGATGCCGCCTCACCGCGGCCGCGTTATCCGTAGGTCCGTGCCGTTCAGGGCCCTCAGGTAACCGCCCCCTGTTCCCGCAGTGCCGGCTCATAGGCTTTCCGCGCTCCCATTCTCACGTATGGAGCTTGCGATGAAAGTACTGGCCTGCGATGGCATCCACGAAGACGGTCTGGCCCTGTTCCGCGATGCGGGCTGGGACGTGGTCGTCGCCCCCGCCCCGATCAAGGATCCCGACGTGCTGGCCCTGGCGCTGGCCGACGTCGACGCCGTGCTGGTGCGTTCGGCCACCGCGGTGCCGGCGCAGGCGCTGCGCGAGGCCAAGCAGCTGCGCGTGATCGGCCGTGCCGGCGCCGGCGTGGACACCATCGACGTCGATGCCGCCACCGCGCGCGGCATCGCGGTGATGAACGCGCCCGACGGCAACACCCTGGCCGCGGCCGAGCACGCGATCTCGCTGCTGTTCGCGCTGGCCCGCCACATCCCGCGCGCCGACGCCGGCATGAAGGCCGGCGAGTGGCCCAAGGCCGGCCTGACCGGCTTCGAGCTGGAAGGCAAGAAACTGGGCGTGATCGGCCTGGGCCGCATCGGCGGCACGGTCGCGCGCAAGGCGCAGGGCATCGGCATGGAAGTGGCCGCGTTCGATCCCTTCCTGCCCGCCTCCGCGGCCGGCAAGGGCAGCGTGCCGCTGAAGACCCTGGACGAACTGCTGGCCTGGGCCGACGTGATCACCCTGCACATCCCGCGCACCAAGGAAACCACCAACCTGCTGTCGGAAGCGCGCATGCGCGCGATGAAGAAGGGCGCTTACCTGATCAACGCCGCGCGCGGCGGCCTGGTCGACGAAAGCGCGCTGCTGACCCTGCTGGACGAGGGGCACATCGCCGGCGCCGCGCTCGACACCTTCGCCACCGAACCGCTGCAGGCCGACTCGCCGCTGCGCGCCAACGCCAAGCTGATCCTGACCCCGCACCTGGGCGCGTCCACCAGCGAAGCGCAGCAGGCGGTCAGCACCATCCTGGCGCGTCAGATCATCGACTTCGTCGCCACCGGCGCGGTCGCCGGCTGCGTCAACCTGCCGCCGCTGACCGCCGAGGCCGCGCGCGAAGTCGGCCCGTGGATGCCGCTGATGTCCTCGCTGGGCCGCCTCGCCGCGCGCCTGGTGCCGGCGCCGACGCGCCTGGAAATCACCTACGCCGGCCGCACCGAGGCGCTGGACACGCGCCCGCTGTCGCGCCTGCTGGTGGCGGCCCTGCTGGGCACCGCTTCGGGCCGCGTGACGCCGGTCAACGCGCTGCAGGAAGCCGCCGCGCGCGGCCTGACCGTGGCCGAAACCCTGGGCGGCGACGGCGACGGTTTCGACCGCCTGCTCAAGCTGCGCGTGATCGGCGAGCACCGCACCCGCGAGATCGAGGCCACCTTGCACCGCGGCCCGCGCGTGGTCCGCCTGGACGGCGTCGAAATCGAATTCGACCCGCAGGCGCACGTGCTGCTGCTGCGCAACGAGGACCGCCCCGGCATGATCGGCCTGGTCGGCAGCCAGCTCGGCGCGGCCGGCGTCAACATCGTCAACTTCGCGCTAGGCGCGGCCGGCGACGGCCAGGCGCGCGCGGCGATCACGGTCGACAAGCCGGTCACCGACGAGCAACTGGCGACCCTGCGCGCGACGCCGGGCATCCTGTCGCTGGCGCAGGTCTGAACCATGCGCATTCTGCTAGCACGTCATGGCGAAACGCCCTGGAACGCCGAAGGCCGTTACCAGGGCCAGGAAGACATCCCGCTGTCGCCGATCGGCGAGGCGCAGGCGGCCGCGCTGGGCGAACGCTTGCGCGAGGTGACGATCACGCGGGCGGTGGCCTCGCCGCTGGTGCGCGCGCGTCGCACCGCCGAGCTCGCGCTGGGGCCGCAGCGCGCCGCCAGCCTGCAACTCGATCCGGGGCTGATGGAAATCGCCCACGGCACCTGGGAAGGCCTGCTCGCCAGCGAGATCCGCGAACGCGACGGCGAACGCCTGCAGGCCTGGCGCGATACGCCGCACGAAGTGCTGATGCCGGGCGGCGAATCGATCCAGCACGTGTTCGACCGCGCCTGGCCGGCGTTCGCACGCGCAGCCGAAGGCCTGGGCGAGCACGACACCCTGCTGGTCGTGGCCCACGACGCGGTCAACCGCGTGCTGCTGTGCCGGGTGCTCGGCATTCCGCTGGCCCGGCTGTGGACCTTCCGCCAGGCGCCGACCACGCTGAACCTGTTGGAAGGCGCCGACGTCGATCACCTGGACGTGGTCCGGCTCAACGACTGCAGCCACCACACCCTGCTGTTCGGCGAGGCGGTGCATCGGGCGTTGTAAGCATCCCGTCCGATGCGCCGCCCGGCGGGGCACAGCGCGTTGCTGGCGCAGCCGGATTTCCGCCGCTACCGGCGGTAGCGGCCGATCCGCCAATGACGCGCATCGCCATTCGAAGGCCTGGACCCGCGGGGCTGCCGCGGGTCCGTCGGTGCGCGGCGGTTTTCGAAGCCGTGCTAGATCAGGTTGGATGCGTCTATCCGATCCAGTCCCAACTCACTTGCTGGTAGCTCGAATATTTCCGCTTGTTGCGCGAGCAAAGTGAAGACGCGATGGAATCCGCTCAGATAGCCGGTATGGAAGGCTTCGGCATCGCTCGCTGGACTCTCTTCCTTGAGGCGCTTCGCCTCCAACGCCATTTCCACCAAGGCCTCGCAAAACGTCTTTGCGAACGCCTCGTATTTTTCGCTATCGTTCATTTCAGCTCCCTACTTGCGCCCTGGCGCTCGCCGTCCTGGCCGGCCCGTGCCAAGCTTCGTTCTATGGATGGGGGACGCACTTCGCGTTCGGATTCGTCGGCGACCGATCAGGGTCGCCCGTTCCTAGTCCTGTCCGTCGAAGCCACGGCGCGACTGAGCCGACGTTCCATGCCGCGACTGAGGAATACCATGAAGTTGCGAACGATGCTGGCCGCTACTCTGCTGCTTTGGGCCCTTGGCGCGACAGCGCAATCGCCGGCGCCGACCCCAACGAAGGCGACGGTTGCCGACCCGCCTACCATCTCGCCGCCGATGCCACCGCCGGCCCCGGCGCCCGAAGACCCCGCGGCCGCTCCCACCGAATGCCCCGCGCTCGCGCCATCCACACGCCCGCCGGTCTATCCGATGGCGCTGGCCGAGCAGGGCCTGTCCGGCGTGACCCTGCTGATGCTGGAGGTCGACCCGTGCGGCGCGGTCGCGCAGGTGCGCGTGGAACGCAGTTCGGGCTACGCCGAGTTCGACCAGGCCGCGGTCGAGGCCGCGCAGGGCTGGCGCCTGGCCCCGGCCTATCAGGACGGCGTGGCGGTGCCGCAGCGGGTGCGCAGGCCGGTGCGCTTCGAGCTGATCGAGGACCTGCCGTAGCGACGCGCAAGCCTGTCTGCGCCACGGCGGATCGGCGACAATGGCGGCATGCAACGCACGCTCGCCGACTGGCTGTCCCATATCGAACGCATCCACCCCAAGTCCATCGACATGGGCCTGGAGCGCATCCGCGCGGTCGCCGCGCGCCTGGGGCTGAAGCGTCCGGGCAAGAAGGTGATCACCGTCGGCGGCACCAACGGCAAGGGCTCGACCGTGGCCTTCGTCGAGGCGATCGCGCGCGCGGCCGGCAAGCGTGTCGGCGCCTACACCTCGCCGCACCTGCTGGCCTACAACGAGCGCGTGCGCATCGACGGCCGCGACGCCGACGACGCGGCGCTGGTCGAGGCCTTCGAGGCCATCGAGGCCGCGCGCCTGCGCGACGGCGAGATCGCGCTGACCTATTTCGAGTACGGCACCCTGGCCGCGCTGTGGCTGTTCGAGCGCGCGCAACTGGACCTGGCGATCCTCGAAGTCGGCCTTGGCGGGCGCCTGGACGCGACCAATATCGTCGATCCCGACGTCGCGGTGATCACCACCGTCGACCTGGATCACCAGGACTACCTGGGCGACGACCGCGAGAGCATCGGCTTCGAGAAGGCCGGCATCGCGCGCGGCTGGAAGCCGCTGGTGCTGGGCGACGACGATCCGCCGTCCAGCGTGCTGCGCCATGCCTATGCGATCGGCGCCTCGGCGCTGCGCGCGAACTGCGACTTCTTCTTCGAAGCCCTGCCGGCGCAGCTCGACGCCGCGCCGCAGTGGCGCTGGCGCGAGGTCGGCTATCGCGCCGAGCTGCCGATGCCGCAGCTGGCCGCGCCCGCGCAGTTGCGCAACGCCGCGGTCGCGATCGCCGCGCTGCGCGCGCTGGGTGGCGCGCCGACCAAGGCCCAGATCGCCGAAGGCGTCGCGCGCGCGCATGTGCCCGGCCGTTTGCAGCGTTTCGAACGCGACGGCATCGAGGTGTTGGTCGACGTCGGCCACAACCCGCAGGCGGCGCGCGAATTGTCCGCCTGGCTGGCGGCGACGCCGGCGGCGGGACGGGTGCGCGCGGTGTTCGCCGCGCTGGCCGACAAGGATGCCGCCGGCGTGGTCGCCGCGCTGGCGCCACGCATCGACGAATGGCACCTGGCCGGCCTGGCCGACAGCGGTCCGCGCGGCGTCGACGTGCACGCGTTCGCGCTGCGCCTGCAGGGCAGCGCCGCGGCCAAGGGCGATCGCCACGACGACGTCGCCGCCGCGCTTCAAGCCGCGCTCGCACGCGCGCAGCCCGGCGATCGCATCCTGGTGTTCGGCTCGTTCCACACCGCAGCGGCCGCGCTGGCGTTGCTGAGCCGATAACCGCCCGGCATCCGCCTGCCGCAACGCCCATGCGCCGAACCGGTGCGCGACGCCTTGTCGCTGCGCGCGCACACGGGCGACACTATCGGCGAGGGCGTGGGGACGCCCGCTCAGGGGAATTCGAATGTGGAAGTGGATGCTGGTCGGCCTGCTGGCCGTCTCGGCGGGCGTGCATGCCCAGGAAATGAGCGAAGCCGAGCGCAAGGCCGCCGAGCAGCGCATCGAACAAGTCGTCAAGTCGCTGCGCTACCAGGACGGCCAGATCGCGGTGGTCAAGGCCAAGGCGCATCTGAACCTGGGCAAGGAGTTCCGCTATCTGGACTCGGCCGACGCGCGCAAGGTGCTGGAGCAGCTGTGGGGCAACCCGCCCGACGCCGACGTGCTGGGCATGGTGGTGCCGCGCGACGGCGACCTGCTCGGCGATCAGGGCTGGGCGGTGGTGGTGACCTACGACGATGAGGGCTATGTGTCCGACGAGGACGCGGCCAAGATCGATTACGCGCAAATGTTGCAAGACCTCAAGGACGAGGCCAAGGAAGGCAGTAAGGAACGCCGCGAAGCCGGTTACGGCGGCATCGAACTGGTCGGCTGGGCCGAACCGCCGCATTACGACGCCGCGGCCAAGAAGCTGTACTGGGCCAAGGAACTGGCGTTCGAGGGCAACGAAGCGCACACCCTCAACTACGACATCCGCGTGCTCGGGCGCAGCGGTTATCTCAGCCTCAACGCCGTCGCCGGCATGGGCGAGATGGGGCAGGTGCGCACCGGCATGCAGCAGCTGTTGCCCGCGGTCGAGTTCGACCAGGGCGCGCGTTACGCCGACTACGACGCCAGCACCGACAAGGCCGCGGCCTACGGTCTGGCGGCCCTGGTCGGCGGCGGTGTCGCCGCCAAGGCCGGCCTGTTCGGCAAGATCGGCGCGCTGCTGCTGGGCCTGAAGAAGCTGCTGATCCCGCTGGTGCTGGTGATCGGCGCCTTCTTCGGCAAGATCCTGAGCTTCTTCCGCCGCGGCAAGAAGGACGGCGACGGCGGCGGCGTGGTCAGCTGAGCGGCCGCCCGTCGCCAACCGATGTCGCCGCCGCGCAGGAATCCGCGTAGCGGCGATCGTTCCCGTCGAATCCGCTGCGAGCCCGTCGTGACGGGCTGTGCGCCCGCGCCGATCGCGAAATCGGCGCGGCGCGCGACCGGCCGATGCGGCTACCTGAATGCCGTACACGCCGCCGACACCGGCTCGGCTGCCAAGCGGCGCTATAATTCGCGCCGGCACCCGGCCCTGCGAGCGATCGAGTAGCGATGGAACCTGCCCTGAAACAGCGACTGATCGGCGCGGCGGTGTTGGTCGCGCTGGCGGTGATTTTCCTGCCCATGCTGATCAAGGGACCGGCGCCCGAAAGCAGCGCCTCCGACGTCCCGCTCAATCTTCCCGAACAGCCCGACGGCCAGTTCGAAACCCGCGAACTGCCGCTGGTGACGCCGGGCGACGCGCCCAACGGCGGTGCGCTGGGCATGTCGCCGGCCGCGCAGGGCCCCGCCGGCGAAACCCTGCCGACCGTGGACACCGCCGCCGAAGCGGCCAAGGCCGCCGCCAGCGGCGCACTGCCCGCGGCCGCGGCCGGCGGAGACTACGCCGTGAGCTTCGGCAGCTATGCCACCCGCGCCGACGCTGACCGCATCGTCGCCGCCCTGGCCGGCGCGCAGCTGCCGGGCTACCAGGAAGCGGTGCCGGGCAACGGCCGCACCCTCTACCGCGTGCGCATCGGGCCGTACGGCTCGCGCGCCGACGCCGAAACCGCACGCCTGGCCTCGACCAAGGTGCGCAACGACAACAGCGCCAAGGTCGTGACCCTGGACGCCGACGCGACGCCCGCCGCCAGCGCCTCGGCCTCGCAGCCGGTCGCCGCGGCGCAGCCGACCGTGTCGGCCGCCGTGCCGCTGGGCGACAGCCGCACCGCCAGCAAGCCGGCCGCGTTGCCGCCGGAGCCGGCCGCCAAACCCGCCGTCGCGCCGGCCAAGCCCGCGGTGGCGACCGCCAAGCCCGCGACTGAGCCGGCCAAGCCGGCTGTCAAGCCCGCCGCCGAACCGACCAAGCCCGCCGCGGCGGTGCCGGCGCCGACCAAGCCGGCTGCCAGCAACACCGGTTTCGCGGTGCAGCTGGGCGCGTTCGGCAGCGCCGAGGAGGCCAACAAGCTGCGCGATCGCGCGCGTGCGGCCGGCTTCAGCGCCTTCGTCGAACAGGTCCGCACCGACAAGGGCACGCTCAGCCGCGTGCGCATCGGTCCGGTCGCCAACCGCGCCGACGCCGACAAGCTGAAAAGCCAGGCGGCGGCCAAGATCGGCGTCGACGGCCTCGTCCGTCCGCATCCCTGATCGGAGACCGCGATGGGCGCCGCCGACTTGATTCTGCTGGCGGTAGTCGCGATATCGGCCCTGTTGGGCCTGTTGCGCGGTTTCGTCGGCGTGGTCGCCTCGCTGGCGGCCTGGATCCTGGCCGGCTGGGCCGCGTTCGGCTTCGGCGGCAGCGCCGCGATGATGATGTCCGGCGACCGTTCGCCGGGCCTGGGCGAGATGTTCGGCGGCTACGCGCTGTGCTTCCTGGGCGTGCTGATCACGGTCTGGATCGTCGGCTACGTCGCCAAGCGCATGATCCACGAATCCGGCCTGTCCGGCGTCGATCGCGCCATGGGCTTCGTGGTCGGCGTGGCGCGCGGCGCGCTGATCGCCAGCATGCTGGTGATGCTGGTCGGTTTCACGCCGCTCGCGCATCGGCGCGAATGGCGCTCGGCGGCGCTGGTGCCGCTGTTCCTGCCGGGCGCGCACATGGTGCGCGGCTGGATGCCGGACTGGGCCGGTCGGGCCATGGATTTCAGCGGCGGCGCGCCGGCCTGGATGCCGTCGCTGCCCAAGATCGACCTGAACATGCAAGGCCTGTCGGGCATGCAAGGCATGCCCGGACTGGGCGGCGGCAACGGCCAGCCCTTCGGCCAGGACGTGCTGCCTATCCTCAACGACGGCGTGCTGCCCCTGCTCAAGGGCGCAGGCCTGAAGAATCCGCTACCGGGCGGCACGCCCGCGCAGGACGCGCCGCACGGCGATCCGGCGCAGATCGGTTCCGATCCGAAGCGCGACGACGCCCTGCCGATGCCCGTCGAGCAGGACGAAGCGTTCGTGATGTAACTCCACGCAACAGACAGCAGGACTCGAAATCATGTGCGGCATACTCGGCATCGTCGGCCATAACGACGTCGCGGCCCAGCTTTACGACGGCCTTACCGTGCTCCAGCACCGCGGCCAGGACGCGGCGGGCATCGCCACCGCCGACGGCGCCAAGCTGCGCGTGCACAAGGGCAACGGCCTGGTCAGCGACGTGTTCGACGAGAAGGCCATGGGCCTGCTCGAGGGCCGGGTCGGCATCGGCCATTGCCGCTATCCCACCGCCGGCAGCGAAGGCTCCGACGAGGCCCAGCCGTTCTACGTGAACTCGCCGTTCGGCATCGCGCTGGCGCACAACGGCAACCTCATCAACACCGACGCGCTGCGCCGCGAGGTGTTCGAGCAGGACCGCCGCAACGTCAATACCGAGTCGGATTCGGAAGTGCTGCTCAACGTGTTCGCGCACGAGCTGGACATGCAGCGCGCGCTGACCCCGGAGGCCGCGTTCAAGGCCATCGAGGGCGTGCACCGCCGCTGCGTCGGCGGCTACGCCGTGGTCGCGACCGTGCTGGGCCTGGGCCTGGTCGCGTTCCGCGATCCCAACGGCATCCGTCCGCTGGTGCTGGGCAAGCGCCGCAGCGGCGGTCAGGACGAGTACGCGATCGCGTCCGAATCGGTGGCACTGGACCTGCTGGGTTTCGAGCGCGTGCGCGACGTGCGCCCGGGCGAGGGCATCGTGGTCACGCCGCGCGGCGAACTGCACAGCCAGATGTGCGCCGAGCCGCGCCAGCATGCGCCGTGCATTTTCGAGTTCGTCTACTTCGCGCGTCCGGATTCGATGATGGACGACGTCTCGGTGCACAAGGCGCGCATGCGCATGGGCCAGACCCTGGGCGAGAAGATCCTGCGCCTGCGTCCGGACCACGACATCGACGTGGTGATTCCGATCCCCGACACCTCGCGCGACGCCGCGCTGGAAATCTCCAACGTGCTGGGCGTGAAGTACCGCGAGGGCTTCATCAAGAACCGCTACGTCGGCCGCACCTTCATCATGCCGGGGCAGGGCGAGCGCGCGAAGTCGGTGCGCCGCAAGCTCAATCCGATCCCGCTGGAGTTCCGCAACCGGGTGGTGCTGCTGGTCGACGATTCGATCGTGCGCGGCACCACCTCCAAGCAGATCGTGCAGATGGCGCGCGACGCCGGCGCGCGCAAGGTCTACCTGGCCTCGGCCGCGCCCGCGGTGCGCTATCCCAACATCTACGGCATCGACATGCCCTCGGCCGAGGAACTGGTCGCGCACGGCCGTACCGACGACGAGGTGCAGACGCTGCTGGGCTGCGACTGGCTGATCTATCAGGACCTGGACGCGCTGGAACAGGCGGTGTCGGGCCCGAAGCATCGCATCGACCATTTCGACTCGTCCTGCTTCAACGGCGAGTACGTGACCGGCATCGAGGCGGGCTATTTCGAGCGTCTGCAGCAGCTGCGCTCCGACGACGCCAAGAAGACCCGCCGGGTCTCGTGAGTTGAACCCCGAACGTTTCGCCCCGGCTTTTCCCCCCTTCGCAAAAGGGGGGCAGGGGAGATTTGCTTCTGCCCGCGTCTCATTCACTACCGGCTGACCCATGCCCAGCCTGTTCGACGCCGCGCGCGCCTGTCTGGACGCCGCCACGCCCGAGGACAAGGTCGCCGCGACCTTCGCCGCCGTCGCTGCCCACGCACGCGGCGAACTGAGCACGCCCGACGACGCGCCGGCAGCGGAGCCGATCCGCATGCCGGGCCGCCCCGAGCGGCCCTCGCTGGTGCATCCGCGCGACCTGCCCAAGCGCGGCTTCGGCACGCAGGAAGGGCGCGCCGCGTTCGTGCATGCGATCGCGCATATCGAATTCAACGCCATCGACCTGGCCTGGGACGCGGTCTACCGCTTTCGCGGACTGCCGGCGAGCTTCTACGCCGACTGGGTGAGCGTGGCCAACGACGAGGCGCGTCATTTCGAGTTGCTGCGCGCGCGCCTGCGCGAGCTGGGTTACGACTACGGCGATTTCGACGCCCATAACGGGCTGTGGGAAATGGCCGAGAAGACCGCCCACGACGGCCTGGCGCGCATGGCCCTGGTGCCGCGCGTGCTGGAAGCGCGCGGGCTGGACGTGACCCCGGGCATGATCCTCAAGCTGCGTTCGCTGGGCGACACCGCCACGGTCGCGATCCTGGAAACCATCCTGCGCGAGGAAGTCGCGCACGTCGCCGCAGGCTCGCACTGGTTCCGCTGGTACTGCGAACGCGACGGCATCGAACCGGGCCCGCGCTTTCGCGAACTGCTGGCCGAGTACGCGCGCGCCGTGCTCTACGGTCCGTTCAATTTCGAAGCGCGCAGCGCGGCGGGGTTCGACGACGAGGAACTGCGCATGCTGGAAACCTTCGTCCAGCGCTGAGCCGGCTCGGGTCTGCGTCCGGTCGGGTCGCCACATTCCGCAAAGTCGCGCCTCCTGGGCTGTGCAATCGTCGGTGCTCCATCAGGGGCGGGGGATGGCATGAAGCGCAATGGGCTATGGGCCGCGGTGCTGCTATGCGCCGCGATCGGACCGCTGCGGGCGCAGACGCCGACGCTGAGCGTCGAAGATTACGCGCGCGCCGAGCGAGTGCTGGACTACCACCTCAAGGGCCGGCTCAAGAACGCGCAGATCGTGCCGCGCTGGCTGCCCGATGGCCGCTTCTGGTATCGCCGCGACGGCGAGCACGCGACCGAGTACATGCAGGTCGACCCGGTCGCGCGCAACCGCGCGCCCTTGTTCGACAGCGCGCGCATGCGCGAGGCGATCCGCGAGGTGCTGCCGGCCGCGGCCAAGCGCGAGCCCGAGCCGCTGGCCGTCGCGATCGAGGACGGCGCATTGCGCGTACGCTTCGCAGGCGATGCGAACCGCCAGCTGTCCTGCGACGTGGTCGAACACCGCTGTCGCAGCGTCGCCCTCGGCACACCCGACCCGCTGTGGCTGCCATCGCCCGACGGCCGCCGTGCCGTGTTCGTGCGCGATCACAACCTGTGGCTGCGTGAACTCGACAGCGGCCGCGAGCGCGCCCTGACTCGGGACGGCGAGGCCTACTACGGCTACGGCGTGGTGCCCGATCTGTCGCTGCGCGCGGTGCCCAAGCAGCAGGGGCGCTGGCAGCGGCCGCCGTATCTGCTGCAGTGGTCGCCGGACGGCCGGCGTTTGTTCGGCACGCGCTTCGACGAGCGCCGCGTCCAGTCTTATCCGATGCTGGCGATGGCGCCCGAGGGCGGCCATCGGCCGGTGGCCTACGCCATCCGCATGGGACTGCCGGGCGATGCCGAGCAGGTGCGGGTGGAGTGGTACGCGATCGACGTCGACGGCGCGGGCGACGCGGCTCAACCGCGACGCATCGTGGCCCCCGAGGGCTGGGCCCCGTTCGTCGAGGCCGACACCTTCGGCTGGTCGACCGACCGTCGCCGCGTCTATGCCGCGATCGGCCGCTACGAGCGTTCCGCCCGCTTGCGTCTGGTCGAGCTGGACCTGGACAGCGGCCGTGTACGCGAAGTTCTGGAAGAGCAATCCAAGACGCGCGCGCAGCTCAACGGTTTCTTCTACAACCGCGCGGCGGTGCGCGTGCTGGCTGGCGCAGATCAGGTCGTGTGGTTCTCCGAACGCGACGGCTGGGGCCATCTGTATCTGTACGACCTGCGCGATGGTCGGCTGATCCGCCGACTGACCTCGGGCGAATGGCCGGTGCGCGACCTCGTCGGCGTCGACGAAGCGCGGCGCCTGGCCTACTTCACCGCCGGCGGACGCGAGCCCGGCGATCCCTATCTGCGACGCCTGTATCGGGTCGCACTGGACAGCGGCGAGATCGCGCTGTTGACGCCGGAGGATGCCGATCACGCAGTGGAGGTCGGAGTCGGCGCGTTCTCCGGCGGCACGGCGATCGCCTTGCTTTCGCCCGATGCCAACTACGTGCTCGACACTTACTCCACCCTGGAGTCGCCGCCGCGCACCGTGCTGCGCTCGACCCGCGACGGCACGGTGGCGCTGGAGCTCGAACGCGCGGACCCCAGCGATGTCATCGCGGCCGGCTGGCGCGCGCCTCAGCGAGTCAGGCTCAAGGCCGCCGACGGACGCACCGATCTGTGGGCGACGGTGTACTTCCCGCCGGGCTATTCGGCCGCGTCCGCCAAGCCGGGGCAGTACCCGATCATCGACGGGTTCTACGGCGGCCCGCACGTCACCAACGCGCCGGTCGGCATGCGCGAGGCGATGGTGGCGATGAATCCGATCTCGCGCTCGAGCCTGGCCGCGCTGGGTTTTGTGGTGCTCACCATCGATGGCCGCGGTACGCCCGGACGGTCGCGGTACTTCCACGACCTCAGCTTCGGCGCGGGCGCGGATCCGCAGATCGACGATCACGTCGCCGCCATCAAGGAATTGGCCGGGCGCTATCCGGGCCTGGATCTGCAGCGCGTCGGCGTCTACGGCCATTCCTACGGCGGTTACACCTCCGCGCGCGCGCTGCTGCGCTATCCGGACTTCTTCAAAGTCGCGGTGTCCTCGGCGGGCAGCCACAACTTCCAAGGGCTCTACGCCCACTTCGGCAGCATGGAGCGCCTGTTCGCCGGACCTGCCGACTACGGCAACGGTGCCCGGCTGCGGCCGACGCCGGACGCGATCGCGCTGAACTACCGCGACCTGGACAACGCGCCGCTGGCGTCGCGCCTGCGCGGCAAGCTCCTGCTGGTCTACGGCGACCTCGACGAGAACGCGCCGCCGGCCCTGACCGCACAGTTGTCGGCCGCGCTGATCCGCGCCAATCGCGATTTCGACCTGCTCTACCTGCCGAACCAGAACCACGAGCTGTTCCGCAACGACGCTTACTACACCCGGCGCATGTGGGATTACTTCGTCGAACATCTGATGGGCGCCAAGCCTCCGGCCCACTATCCGCTCAAGCCACCCGCCTAGCCCGTGGGATCGGCCCCGCGCGTGTGTCAGCCCACGCGCACCATCACCCAGCGCTGCGCGTGGGCGTTGTTCTTCTCGCTGCTTGCGTAGTAGTGAAACAGCTTGACCGGGCTGCCGTTCTGGGTGTGCGCGCCGTAGACGTCCAACACCGACTGCGGCGCGTGCTTGGGACTGATCCGGAGCAGGCCGTCGGGCAGGCGCTCGAACTTCCACAACTGGTCCGGCCTGCCGTTCACAGGCTCCAGCGCGATGGCGCTGCCGTCGGCGCTGGCGCCGCCGACCACCGTCAGCGCCTTGTCCAGGTCGTGCAGGGCATGCAGGCGGTAATAGCCGCCGCCGGCGTTGTACAAACGCCACCGCTGCCAGGCTTCGGTGGGCAGTAGCGGCATGCCCGGCAGCGACCAGGGTAGGTCGAGCAGGCCTTGGGAGATGCCGACGTCGCGGCCGCCAGCCAACACCGTGAGGCGACTGTCCAAGGCCAGACGCGGGCGTAGTTCGTAGTTGGCGTCGTCGCGCAGGCTGTCGCTGGGATTGGTGCTGACGATGGCCGCGATCAGGTCGTGGTGCATGCCGCCGGTGTACTGCTCCGGATAGTCCATCGGCACGATGCCGTAACGGCCCGGCGCAGCATTGCGGAAAAAATCGTAGAGCTTGGGATTGGTGGTCTCGGCCAAGGTGGCGGGCCAGACCGAGCCGGTACCGCTGGCGAAGTTGATGAACAACTTGCGCCGGTCCGGGTCGCGCACGGCATCTAGCAGGGTCTGCCTGACGTAGCCATCGAACTTGCGGCTGCGATTGAAGTGGCTGTAGACCTCGAACTCGTCCTGCACGTCGAAGTCCACCTTGTCGCCGTTGCGATGCCGGAACGGGCAATTGCGCGGCCAATATGTAGCGTCGATGCCTGGGGCCCTCGCGCCGTTGGTCAATCCGCCCACGTTGTAGCGGCGTAGGAGCACGATCTTGCGGCGCACTTCGCCCAGCGTGGGCACGGTCGTGCCGGTGTGCCAGAACTCGCGATTGGCAGGCTTGGCGATACTGGTCTCGAACAGCTCGGCAAAGGCCGCTTCGTCCTCGCCCGACTCGTTCTTGACCGACATTACGATGCATTCGAAGTTGTGCGTCGTCAGGAAGCGCTGGCAGATGCCCAGCACATAGCCGAAATCGCGCTCCATGTCCGAACTGCCATGGCACAGGCGCAACACCGCCGGCGATACGGAACGGTCGTAGCGCATGCGGATATCGAGGAAGCGGATGCCGCGCTGCAATTGGACCTCGATGTCCAGGTCCTGACATCGCGTCCAGCCCTCCTTCATGCCGACGGCGCTGTGAAACAGCGCGGTGACGCTGTCGTGGGTGCCGGGGATGCTGAGTTCGGACAGATAGCGGCTGCCATCGATGTAGCGCATCCAGTCGCCGACGACGGTGCGTGAGGCATTAGGCATGACGGGCTCCGGAGGCGGGGTTGATGCTGCGATGGTTTCGCGCGCGGGCGGGCGCGGCAATCGCCGAAATCAGGTAGGGCGGGGCCGCTTCGGCGCGCGCCCCGCTTTCTGTGGGAGCGGCGTGAGCCGCGATGGAATCCGCTTGCGACGCGAGCTGGTAGCACGCCGGTAGCCGATCGCGGCTCACGCCGCTCCCACGGAAAGCGGGCAGCCGATATCTGACACGAACTCGCGCGAATCGAACTGGGGAACGTGCGCTGTGCAACGTTGTCGGACGAACTGCCTTCAGACTGCAACCTCGCGTTCACACGATATCGACAGACTTCCGCGGCTTCGCTCTGCATGCCGCCCGGAGTGATACGTGCCAACGCACGGCGGCCTTTCCGATGGAAATCCCGACATGACGACGAAGACGACGATCCTCGCCGCCTCGATTCTGCTGTGCCTGTACACCGCCGCCGCACGCGCCGAGACGCCCGCCGCGCAGCCCGATGCCGACGCCGCGTCCGCCGCGGCCATGGACGACGCCACCACGCTGGACGCGGTTTCGGTGGTGGGTACCGGCCAGACCCGTCAGGTCCAGTCGCTGGGCCGCGCCGACCTGCAGCGCGAAGCCGCCGGCACCAGCCCGCTCAAGGTCATGGCCAAGCTGCCGGGCGTGCATTTCCAGGGCTCCGATCCCTGGGGCAATTACGAGTGGTCGAGCAAGCTCAGCATCCGCGGCTTCTCGCAGCAGCAGCTGGGCTTCACCCTCGATGGCGTGCCGCTGGGCGACATGAGCTACGGCAACCACAACGGCCTGCACATCAGCCGCGCGATCATCAGCGAGAACCTGTCCGGCGCCGAGCTGTCGCAGGGCAGCGGCGCGATCGACACCGCCTCCAGCGGCAACCTCGGCGGCACCCTGCGCTTCTTCAGCAGCGACCCGTCCGCCGATTACGGCGTGCGCCTGGCCCAGACCTTCGGCAGCGACGCCACCCGCCGCAGCTACGCGCGCGTCGACACCGGCGACCACAACGGTTTCAGCGCCTACCTCAGCGGCGCGTTCCACACCACCGACAAGTGGAAGGGCGAGGGCCCGCAGCGCAACGCCCAGTTCAACGGCAAGCTGGTCTACGCCACCGAAGATCTGAAGCTGACCGGCTACGCCGCGACCTCGCGCCGTCGCGAGACCGACTACGCCGACCTCTCGCTGGATTCCGCGCGTCGCCTGGGCATGGACTGGGACAACTACGCCGGCGACTGGCAGCGCGCGATCGACGCCGCCGGCGGCGTGTTCCGTGGCGGCGTCAACAGCCTGGACGACGCCTACTACATCGCCCGCGGCCTGCGCGACGACGACCTGCTGTACGTCTCGGCCGACTGGTCGGCCAGCCCGGACCTGAGCTTCGCCGCCACCGCCTATTACCATCGCAACGAAGGCCAGGGCCACTGGGCCACGCCGTACGCGTCATCGCCCGACGTGCCGATCGCGATGCGCACCACCGAGTACGACATCGAGCGCACCGGCATCACCCCCAGCCTGACCTGGCAGATCGGCAACCACCGCCTGCAGGCCGGCCTGTGGCTGGAACGCAACGCGCATGGTGTGCAGCGCAACTTCTACAACCTGCGCCGCGACACGCCGCCCAACGGCATCTACTTCCTGCGCGATCCCGACGCGCGCGTGTTCCGCCAGCGCTTCGACACCGACACGCGCCAGTACTACATCACCGACCACATGGAGTTCGCCGACGGCCGCCTGGCCATCGACGCCGGCTTCAAGGGCACGCGCGTGGAGACCGACGGCAAGAACCTGATCGGCAGCCGCGCCGGCGGCAAGCTGGAGGCCGAGGACAACTTCCTGCCGCAGGTCGGCGCGCGCTGGCAGTTCAGCGAGCACGAGGAAATCTTCGGTTCCTACAGCGAGAACATGGCCGCGTTCCGCACCGGCGTGAACGGCCCGCACTCGACTTCGCAGGCCGCGTTCGACGCCGCCGTGGCCGGCCTGGAGCCGGAAACCTCGCGCACCATCGAGGCCGGCCTGCGCACCAGCCGCGACAGCCTGCAGGCGTCGCTGGCGCTGTACCGCGTCGATTTCGAGAACCGCCTGCTGGCGATCGCGCGCTGCGCCGGCATCGTCGGTTGCGCGTCCAGCTTCGCCAACGTCGGCGACGTCCAGACGCGCGGCGCCGAACTGACCGTGCTGTGGACGCCGATCGAGGGCCTGAGCTGGTACAACTCGCTGGCCTGGAACAAATCCGAGTACGCCTCGGACTACCTCGACGGCACCACCCTGATCCATGCCAAGGGCAAGGACGTGGTCGACGCGCCCAAGCGCCTGTACGCGACCGAGTTGCGCTGGAGCCGCGACGGCTTCTCGGCCCAGATCGGCGCCAAGTACACCGACAAGCGCTACCTGACCTACCTCAACGACTCCAAGGTCGGCTCGTTCTGGGTCGCCGACGCCGCGGTGTCCTACGAGTGGAGCGAGCTGAGCTGGGCGGATGCGTTCAAGCTGCAGTTCAACGTCACCAACCTGTTCGACGAAGAGTACTTCGGCAGCATCGGCACCAACGGCTTCGTGACCTCGGACCCGAACGGTCTGAACTACACGCTGCAATCGGGTGCGCCGCGGCAGATGTTCCTGACCGCGGAAGTGAAGTTCTAAGGCTGCGCGCGGCGCCCTGCGGGGCCGCTGCAAGCATGCCAATCCCGGTCGAGCCCTGCGCGGCTCGACCGGGCGATGGCTCAGGATGCGCCGTCCTGGGTTTGCCGAGACCTGCGCACCAGCAAGGCCAGCCCCAGCGGCAGGTCCGGTGTTTTGCGCCAGCCGTGCCGTTGCGTCGCCGCCACCGCGGATTCGACCTGCTCGCCATCCGCCGGCAGGGCGCCGGACAGGCGAGCCAAGCGTTGCTGCACCGCTTTGCGGTACGACTGATTGACCCACTGCTTGCGCTTGGCGATCGCGTCGCGCGCGCCCCAATGGCTCTCCGCGACGACATTGCGGCAGTCGTGCGCGTAGCTCAGGGACTTTTTCTCTTGCGGCGTGCGGAAGCGTTTCATGCGGGGGGCTCCGGCAGAGGCGATCAGCTCAGCGCTTGCAGTAGCAAACCGTCCGCATTCACCCGCAACACCGAGCCCTGGTCGTACCAGTCGCCCAGCACCACGCGCTGGCGCGCGATGCCGCCGGCTTCCAGCTCGTGCACGGCGGGCCGATGCGTGTGGCCGTGGATCATGCGGGTCAGGCCGTAACGCACGAACACGCTGTCGACCGTGGCCGGCGACACGTCGGTGATGGTTTCCATGGTGCCGGCGTCGCGCAGGCCCGACTGGTGCGCCTTGCTGGCGGCGCGCGCCTGTTGTGCGAACGCCAGTCGCGCGGCCAGTGGCTGCGACAGGAACTGCGCCTGCCAGGCCGGATCGCGGGTCTGGGCGCGGAACTGCTGATACGCCAGATCGTCGGTGCACAGCAGATCGCCGTGCTGGATCAGGGTGGGCTGGCCGTACAGCACCACCACCGCCGGGTCGGGCAGGATGCGCATGCCGGCGCGGCGCGCATAGTCCTCGCCCAGCAAAAAGTCGCGGTTGCCGCGGATGAACGACACCGGCACGCCGCTGTCGGCCAGCGCGCGCAGCTCGGCGGCCACGAACGCGCCGGTCTCGGACGGGTCGTCGTCGCCGACCCAGGCCTCGAACAGGTCGCCGAGGATGTACAGCGCGTCCGCGCCGCGGGCCTCGGAGCGCAGGAACTGGCCGAACAGGGCGGTGGTCTGCGGACGCTCGGCGTCCAAGTGCAGATCGGAAATGAAGAGGGTGGTCATGGCGCTAGTTTAGGGCACCGCGGTCCGGGGACCGGGTGAGCGGGCGGCCGGCGCCGGTCCGCCGGGTTCGCGCGCGCGATCGTGCCGCCGGAACCGGCCGTTCCAGCGGGCGCCGGCAGCGCCCACGCCACTCCGTTAAAATGGCCGATTCCCCGATCCATCCGAGTCCCGCATGACCTGCCGCACCCGCTTCGCCCCCAGTCCCACCGGCTACCTGCACATCGGCGGCGCGCGCACCGCGCTGTACTGCTGGCTGGAAGCGCGCCGCGCGGGCGGCCAGTTCATCCTGCGCATCGAGGACACCGACCAGGAGCGCAGCACCCAGGCCGCGATCGACGCGATCCTGGAGGCGATGGACTGGCTGGGCCTGGGCTACGACGAAGGCCCGATCTACCAGACTCAGCGCCTGGCGCGCTACCGCGAAGTCGCCGAGCAGATGGTCGCCGCCGGCACCGCCTACTACGCCTACGAGACCCGCGAGGAGCTCGCCGCCGCGCGCGACGCGGCGATGGCCGCCAAGGAAAAGCCGCGCTACAACGGCGCCTACCGCGACCGCAACGAGCCCTACCGCGACGATCCCAACCGCGTGATCCGCTTCAAGAACCCGTTGGAAGGCACGGTCGCGTTCGAGGACAAGGTCAAGGGCACCATCGAGATCGCCAACAGCGAACTCGACGATCTGGTGATTTTCCGCGCCGACGGCTATCCGACCTACAACTTCGCGGTGGTGGTCGACGACCTGGACATGGCCATCACCGACGTGGTGCGCGGCGACGACCACGTCAACAACACCCCGCGCCAGATCAACATCTACCGGGCGCTCGGCGCGGCCGTGCCGCATTTCTCGCACCTGCCGATGATCCTGGACGAGGACGGCAACAAGCTGTCCAAGCGCACCGGCGCGGCCGACGTGATGCAGTACCGCGACGAGGGCTACCTGCCGCACGCGCTGCTGAACTACCTGGTCCGTCTGGGCTGGTCGCACGGCGATCAGGAGATCTTCTCGATCGAGGAAATGACGCGGCTGTTCAAGCTGGAGGACGTCAACTCCAAGGCCTCGCGCCTGGACGCGGCCAAGCTGGGCTGGCTCAACCAGCAGTACCTCAAGAGCGACGACCCGGCCGAGGTCGGCCGGCACCTGCTGTGGCACCTGCAGCAGCACGGCTACGACCTGGACGCCGGCCCGGCGCCGGCCGACGTGGTGATCGCGCTGCGCGACCGCGTGCAGACGCTCAAGGACATGGCCGAGCGCGCCGGGGTCTGGTACCGCCCGCTGCAGGAGTACGACGAGGCCGCGGTGGCCAAGCACCTCAACGCCGCCGCGCAGGCGCCGCTGAACGAGGCCCGCACGCGCCTGGCCGCGCTGCCGGAGTGGACCGCCGAGGCCGTGGCCGCGGCCCTGCATGCCAGCGCCGAGGCCCTGGGCATCGGCATGGGCAAGGTCGCCCAGCCGCTGCGCGTGGCCATCACCGGCACCCAGGTCAGCCCGGACATTTCGCATACGGTCTATCTGGCCGGCCAGGCCCAGGCCTTGCAGCGCATCGACGCCGCCCTCATTAAGATCCCAGCCTAGGACGCGTCCGCGCCACGGAGCCCGCCATGAGCAGCCACACCGCCTGCACCGACCCCAAGCACCACGTCCACGACGGCGACGCCTTCGTGCACGAGGTCGAGCGGGCGTGCGAGCAGCGCGGGCTGCGCCTGACGCCGATCCGCGCGCATGCGTTGCGCCTGATCGCCGACGCCGGCAAGCCGATGAAGGCCTACGATCTGCTCGACCGCATGAAGGCCACCCACGATTCGGCCGCGCCGCCGACGGTGTATCGCGCGCTGGATTTCCTGCTCGAGCACGGCTTCATCCACAAGCTGGCCTCGATCAACGCCTTCGTCGGCTGCCATCATCCCGGCGGCGCCCAGCACGCGGTGCCGTTCCTGATCTGCGACAACTGCCAGTCGGCGACCGAACTGGAAGACGAGCGCATCGTCGACCTGCTGGAATCGCGCGCCCGCGCGCTGGGCTTCGCGCCGCAGGCGCAGACCCTGGAAGTGCACGGCCTGTGCGCCGATTGCATCGCGGCGAAAGCCTGACGCGCGCCGGCGCGCCTGCGCTAAAGCGCCGCACACACTAGCCCCGAAAATTCGCCCCCTTTGAAAAGGGGGCTGCGCCCTGCGTTGCTCGAAGTCTTATTGATTCGGCTGGCGCGGGGGATTTGCTCCGTGCTCGTGCGAAGACGAACAGCAAAAGCAAATCCCCTAACCCCCTTTTTCGAAGGGGGGAACTGCCTTGGGACTTAGGCCGTCGCCACCGTGCGCTGCACGCGCGCCTCGCGGATCGGCAGGTTGGCCGCGGCGGCCAGCAGCGCCAGCACGATGTCGGCGTACCACATCCAGCTGTAGTCGCCGAACTTGGCCATCGCCAGGCCGCCGAACCAGGCGCCGAAGAAGCCGCCGATCTGGTGCGACAGCAAGGTCAGGCCGAACAGCGTGCCCAGGTAGCGCGGGCCGAACAGCTTGCCGACCAGGCCGGCGGTCGGCGGCACCGTCGCCAGCCAGGTCAGGCCCAGGCCGGCGGCGAAGATGAAGAAGGTGGTCGGCGTCGGCGGCGACACCAGGTAGATGCCGACCATCGCCGCGCGGCTGGCGTACATGGCCGCCAGCAGGTACTTCATGCGGTAGCGCTGGCCCAGTGCGCCGGCGGCCAGGCTGCCGGCGACGTTGAACAAGCCGATCAGCGCCAGCGACACAGCCGACACGCTGTCGGGCAGACCGCACAGCGCGATCTCGCTGGGCAGATGGGTGACCAGGAACGCGATGTGGAAGCCGCAGGTGAAGAAGCCGATGTGCAGGCACCAGTAGCTGCGGTCGCGCAGCGCGATGCCGACCTGCTCGCGCAAGCCGAGGCCCGGTGCGGCGGCCGTCGCCGTGGTGTTTGCCGCGGCCGGCGCCGCGCGCCGACGCAGCGGCCAGGCCAGCGGCAGTGTCGCCAGGGCCGCCACCGCCAGCGCCCACATGCCCGCCGCCCAGCCGGCGGCGCTGATCACCGCCTGCGCGAACGGCGCGAACAGGAACTGGCCGAAGGAGCCGCCGGCATTGATCACGCCCGCGGCCATCGAGCGGTTCTGCGCCGGCACGCGCGCGGCGGTGGCGCCGATCAGGATCGAGAAACTGCCGGCGCCCGCGCCGGCCGCGGCCAGCACGCCCAGGGTCAGCAACAGGCCCCACTCGGACGCGAACATCGGCGTCAGCGCCATGCCCGCCACCAGCAGCACGCTGCCGAACACCAGCACCCGGCCGGGGCCGCGCTGGTCGGCGATGGCGCCGAACACCGGCTGCACCGCGCCCCACACGAACTGGCCGATCGCCAGCGCGAAACTGATCTGGGCGATGCCCAGCCCGGTGCTGGCGCCGATCGGCTTCACGAACAGGCCCAGCGACTGGCGCACGCCCATGGTGATCATCAGCATCGCGGTGGCGGCCAGCACCAGCGGCCAGTAGCGCAGCGTCGGCGCGGCGACGTTCGGGACCGAGTGGGCGTCGGCGCTCATGCGCGGGATCCTTGCAGTTGGGCGATCGCGAGATCGAGTTGTTCGTGCAGCGCGAGCAGGCCGCCGTGGCCGAGTTCGCGTTCGATGCCGTCCTGCGCGGCCTGCCACAGCGGTATCGCACGCGCGATCGCGCGTTTGCCGGCGGCGGTGATGTGGACCCGGCGCTGGCGCGCGTCCTCGCCGGTCGCGGTCGCGACCCAGCCCGCGGCCAGCAGCGGCTTGAGGTCGCGGCTGAGGGTGCTGCGGTCCATGCCCAAGTCGCGCGCGAACTCGCCGATGCTGCGCGGCGTCGCGCCGACGCGGCGCAGGATCGAGTACTGATTGAGGTTGAGCGCCGCCGGCGCCAAGGCCTGGTCGTAGCGCTGGCTCATCAACCGGGTCAGCTTGCGCACCCGGAAGCAGGTGCACAGAGGTTTGGCGGCCGCGACCGTCTGTACGGAGGCCACGGAGCGGGCAGGGGGCTTGGGCTGCGGCATGGGCGTGGTTACGTGCATATGCATCGAATTAGCGTGCATATACACATATCGAACGCGGCAAAGCAAGCGCCGCCGGCGGCAGCCCCAAACGCGGCGCGCAGGTCGTGCCGGTCAGCGGCCGTGCTTGTCCGATTCGGTCGGGACGCTGCGTTTATCTGGATTCATGGAGTAGCACGGCCGCCCCGGCCGCATACCGGCGACGCGCACAGCGCGCCGACAGTCGACACGACAAGGAGACGCACATGCCTGGCGACATCTTCATCAACGGCAACCCGTTCATCGAAGTCCTCTACAAGTTTCCCTGCCCGCAGCGCGTGCTGATGGTCGCCGACGGTTCCCTGGACTTCGGCACCGGCGGCTTCGGCCTGTCCGAGTTCGTGCAGATCGTGCGCAATGCCGGCCACACCGTGACCACCGCGCATCGCTCGGGCAGCGGCCCCGCCAGTCTGAGCATCGCCGGCAACTACAACTTCGCCACCGCCGCCACCGCGGTCACCGTGGCCAACTACGATCAGATCTGGCTGTTCGCGTTCAGCACCACGGCGCTGCAGCCGGCGGAGCAACAGAAGATCGCCCAGTTCATGCGCGACGGCGGCGGCCTGTTCGCCACCGGCGACCACGACACCATCGGCGCGGGCATGGGCGCCAACCTGCCGCGCGTGCGCACGATGCGCGACTGGTCCAGCATCCCGATGGCGACCGTGGACCGTCACGACACCGTGCTCGAACACGGCGCGGACGGCATCAAGCAATTCAACGACCAGGCCGATGCGATTCCGCAGCGGATGTTCCCGGTGTTCTTCTCCAACGGTGGCGATCCCTTCGCGGCCGCGACCTGGGCGGTGCATCCGGTGCTGCGCCACAGTTCCGGCGCGGTCGACTATCTGCCCGATCATCCGCACGAGAGCCGCTGCCTGGCGCCGGCGCCGGTCGCCGGCAACTTTGCCGGTGTCGAGGAGTGGCCCGCGCCCAGCGGCGGCGGGCCGCGGATCGCGCCGGTGGTGGTGGCGGTGTCGATCTCCGCGGGGCGCTTCATCGTCAGCGGCGCGCCGACCGCCAGCGGCACCAAGCCGCCGGTGTATCCGCGCAGCTTCGGCGCGATCTCGGCCTACGACGGAGACCCGGCCGCGGCCGGCCGCATCGTCTGCGACGCGACCTGGCACCACTTCGTCAACATCAACCTCAACGGTTCCGGCGCGGGCAACGACCCGACCACCGGCCTGCCCAGGACCGGCCTCTACGCCGGCGGCCTGCCGACGCCGGAGTACCTGAAGATTCGCGCCTACTACCTCAACACGGTGCGTTGGCTGGCGCCGATCGGCCGCCGTTATTGCTGGCCGTTCCTGGTGGCCGCGGCGGTGCGTTTCGACTACGAGATCGCCGAACTGCGACTGCCGCTGCCGCATCCCTGCCCCTGGGATCCGCTGCTGAAGATCGGCCGGGCGGTGGAGGAAGTGTTGCTGGGCCGTCTCGGCCAGGGCGCGCTGGCCGACGTGGTCGACGGCATGCTCGCCACCGCCGGACGCGGCTCGGGCCTGGCCCGCTTGCTCGATACCGCGCAGGCGCAGACCGAACGCAAGGAGGGCGAGGCCCCGCTGTCGCTGCTGCCGCTGCAGGACATGCGGCGCGCGGTGCTGGGCACGTTCGTCAATCTGTTGGCGTCGAAGCTGCCGGAGGACGAGCAGAAGCTGGCCTCGATCATGCGCGACCACGACGGCCTGGCCATCGACGGTATCGCCGAAAGCCTGCGCGCCGCCGAAGCGGTGATCGTCGAACAGATCGGCAAGGCGCTGGAGGCCTCGGCCGCGCAGTTGCAGACGCTGCGCGCTCAGCCGGTATCGGCGGGCAAGCCGGTGAAGCGGCCGGTGGCCGGCGGCGGCAAGGCCGCTGCGCCGAAGAAGCCCGCGGCCAAACCCAAGAAAGTCACGCGCCAGTGACTGCCGCGCCGCTGCAGCGGCCGTCCGAACAGGGACGGCGCTGCGGCGGCCGCAGGGCGGCGATCGCATCCGACCGACGGATGCGACAACCGCCGACGGACTCAGAAGAACATGCGCACGCCGAAGGCCACGCCGCGGCCCGGCAGCGGCGCCACGTCCTTGAGGAAGGAGGTATGCACGCGCGCTTCCTCGTCCAGCAGGTTGCTGCCGTCCAGGAACACTTCCCAGGCATTGCCGCTGGCGCGGTCGATATGCCAGGCCAGGTGCGCGTCGACCAGGGTGTAACCCGGGGTTTCGCTTTCGAATTCGGCGACACGGTCCTGGCGCGCATAGCGCACCGCGCCCAGCGAGGCGCGCAGGGCGTCGCGTTCCCAGCGCACTTCGCCGCCCACGCGCGAGGGCGCGATGCGCGGCAGGTCGCCGCCGCGCTGGAGGTCGACGGTGTAGTCGTGGCTGTGGTCGCCGTGCGGCACCGCGAACGAGACCTCGCGGCTGCCGCTGCCGGTGAGCTTGCCGCGCACCACGTCGCCGAACACGCGCAGGTTCCACAGGCCGCTGGCGTTGTCGGCGAAGGCCCAGTCGAACTCGGCCTCGGCGCCGCTGAAGCGCGCGTCGTCCTGGGTCCACAGGCGCACCGGGCCGTCGTGTTCGTCGATGCCGGTGTCGGCCAGGTAGATGAAGTCGCTGTAGCGCACGTGGTACAGCGACGCGCTCAGCTTGAACGGTCCGTTGTGCCAGTGCAGGCCGAGCTCGGCGCGGTTGGCGGTTTCCGAGTCCAGGCCGGTGTCGCCAAGTTCGACGCTGCCGGTGGCCACATGCAGGCCGCTGGAATACAGCTCCTCGGCGGTGGGCGAGCGCTGCGCGCGGTCCAGGCCGAAGGACAGATGGAAGTCGTCGCTGATGTTCCAGCGCAGCGCCGCCGAGACGCTGCTGGTGCTGAAATCGCGGTCCGGGCGCGCGCTGCCGGTGGCCTCGACGATGGCGTTGTCGACATCGATCTTGTTGCGGTCGTGGCGCGCGCCGACCTCGAACTTGACCGGACCGAAGCTGCGCTCGCCGAGCCAGAACAGGCCGACGTCGCGCGACTTGGAACCGGGCACGAAGGCTTCCTCGCCGACGGCGATGAACTCGCGCTGGCCCCATTGCAGGCCGAACGCGCCGTCCCAGCCGCCCCAAGGCTGATGCACCAGTTCGACGCGGCCCTCGGTGCTGTCGTTGTCGAACACCGTGCCGACTTCCTGGCCCTCGTACTCGGTGTGGGTGTATTCGGTGCGCGCCAGCTTCACCCGCAGCGACTTGAACGGGCCAAGCCCGTCCAGGCCGCCGCGCAGTTCGTAGCGGCGTTGGTCCATGCCGATGCTGACGCCGCCTTCTTCCTCGCCCGCGACCGGTGGCTCGCCTTCGTGCTCATGCTCGTGCTCGTGGCCCGGCACGCCGTAGCGGGTGTCGAACAGGCTGGCGCCGACGCCGAGGAAACCGCGCTCGCCGACCCAGGTCAGGCCGAGCGCGCCGCTGTCGGTGCGCACGAAGCTGTTGCGCAGCACGCCCTTGTCGGCCGGATCCGGCGTTTCGCCTTCCTCGGCCATGTGCGCGGCGCTCTCGGCGTAGCCGGGAATGTCGTAATCGCCGGTCTCGCGATGCAGTCCGTCGATATGGAACACGAAGTTGCCCGACGCCGAGGTGCCGTCGAGGCGGAACATGCCGGTCTTCTCGTCGTTGACGGTGTTGCCGCGCAGCTCGGCGCGGCCTTGCAACGGCTCCTGCGTGGCGCGCTCGGGGATGCGGCCGTCGACCACGTTGACCGCGCCGCCGATCGCGCCGCTGCCGTACAGCAAGGTTGCCGGGCCCTTCAGCACTTCGATCTGATCGGCCAGGAACGGCTCGATGCTGACCGCGTGGTCGACGCTGACGGTGGAGACGTCGCCCGAACCCAGGCCGTCGCTGAGCACCTGCACGCGCGCGCCGTCGAAGCCGCGCACGATCGGCCGGCCGACGCCGGGACCGAAGTAGGACGACTGCACGCCGGGCAGCTTGCCCACGGTCTCGCCCAGCGAGTTGGCCTTGACCTCGTCCAGCTTGTCGCCGGCCAGCACGTCGACCGGGCGCGCCAAGTCCTCGGCGGTGCCGGCCAGCGGCGTGGCCTGGACTTCGACCGCGGCCAGGTCGGTGGGCTTGTGGTCGTCGTGGGGGCTGGCGACCTGCGCCCGGGCGGTCAACGGCAAGGCGGCGGCGAGCGCCAGCGCTAGGGGGAGGCGGCGGAGCAGGGCGCGGTAGGAGTGGGTCATGAGATAAAGTGGCATTGGACGGGATGTTGGAAATGTTATAGTATTTCAAAACAGATCGCGGTACCCCCAAAAGTCACAGACCCGATTCATGCCTCCCCTACAAAAGCGCAGCCTTCTCGACCGCATCGGCGCCACCGGCTCGCTGCTGTGCGCCGTCCATTGCGCGCTACTGCCGCTGCTGATCGCGACCCTGCCGGCGCTGGGCGTGACGGTCTGGTTCGACGACAGCTTCGAGCTGATCTTCGTGGCCTTCGCGACCCTGCTGGGCTTGTTCAGCGTGATCTGGGGCTACCGCCGCCACCACGCCGTGCGCGCGCTGTCGCTGTTGGCGCCGGGCCTGCTGGTGCTGTGGCTGGGCGTGCTGTACGCGCCCCTGCACCATTCGGTGGTGCCGCACGCGATCGTGATGACCCTGGGCGGCACCCTGGTCGGACTGGCCCATCTGGCCAACCTGCGGCTCAATCACGGCCACGTCCACGACGCCAGCTGCGCGCACTGAGCGCCCGGCCGGGCTCCCGATAGCCGCTTGTGCTAGGCTTCGCAGCCTCGCGCGCGACGCGCGGGCCCGATCGTTACGTCGACCGCGCCCGTCCGGCGCGCGACCGCATACCGCATTAACGCTAATTCAGGAGCACGACCATGGGTAAAGGCGACCGCAAGACCGCCAAGGGCAAGCGCTACAACTCCAGCTACGGCAACGCCCGCAAGGCCGTGACCAAGGCCGCCGGCACCGCCGCCGCGCCGGCCGCGAAGAAGACCGCGAAGGCGCCGGCTGCGAAGGCGCCGGTCGCCAAGAAGGTCGTGGCCAAGAAGGCTGCCGCCAAGGAGTAAGCGTCGCTCGCGACGCTGTACGAAAAACCCCGCTTCGGCGGGGTTTTTTGTTTTTGGAGAAGGCGCGATGGTGCGAGGACCGGGGGTCCTGGGCAGCCCCTGTAGGAGCGGCGTGAGCCGCGACCGCGAATCCCGGCTATTGCGCCTATCCGGCTCCGATGGCGCTCAAGCTCCGGCGTCGCGCCTTTAGCTCCCTCCTTTAACAAAGGGTGAGGCCGTGCGTTTACGAACCGCAGGTTCGTGCACGGGTGAACGACAACAGGCTGTGCCTGTTGGCCGGGCGGGTTGGGGAGGATTTGCTTTTGCTGTTGCTCTGCTGCTTCTGACCGAAGGTCAAAGGCTTCCGCCTGCTGCGCATGCGGGTCACTTTCTCTTGCTGACCCAAGAGAAAGTAACCAAAGAGAAGGGTCTGAGCCCAGAGCTCCCGTGTGGTTTCGGTTCTTGCGCCGGGATTTTTCGATAAGACATCCCTGTCTTATCGAAAAACGGCGCGCGTCCTGCGCGCCGCCCTTCGGGTCTGGGGATGGTCGTGTGGCTTCGGATCAATGGACTTCAATGCCGGAGCAAACTCAACGGCAACGGCAACGGCAACGGCAACGGCAACGGCAACGGCAACGGCAAGGGCAAGGGCAAGGGCAAGGGCAAGGGCAAGGGCAAGGGCAAGGGCAAGGGCAAGGGCAAGGGTTAGCGAATCTGTGCCTGCCCACGCCAATCGAGCTCTTGCGTATGCGCTCCCTCTCCCGCTTGCGGGAGAGGGTTGGGGTGAGGGCCGCCCGCCGCGCTACTTCGCTGCCGCCACCTGCTCCACCTCGCGCCACACCCGCAGCAGGTTCTCGCCCAGGATCTTGCGGATATCCGCGTCGCTGTGGCCGCGCGCCTGCAGGCCCGCGATCAGGTTCGGGTAGTCCCCGACGTTGCGCAGGCCCGCGGGCAGGGCGCCGCCGACGCCGTCGAAGTCGGAGCCGATGCCGACGTGGTCGACGCCGATCAGCTTCACCGCGTAGTCGATCTGATCCAGCACCGCGTCGATCTTGACCGCGCGCGGCGGATGCGTGCGCTCCCATTCCTTGTCGAAGTCCTCGGCGGTCTTGGGCTTCTCGCCGCGCGCGGCGGCCGCGGCCTGGGCGCGGTCGAATTCGGGACGGGCGCGGAAGTAGGCCGTGGTGTCGGCCGCGGTCGCCGGATCGACGAAACCGTTGCCGAAGGTGATCTGGACCACGCCGCCCTTCTTGGCGATCGCCAGCGCCAGTTCGTCGCTGAGGTTGCGTTCGAAGTCGGGGGTGAAATGGCGCAGGCCGGAATGGCTGGCGATCACCGGGGCGCGGCTGGCCGCGAGCGCGGCGCGGGTGGCGTCGTCGCTGAGGTGCGAGACATCGACCATGATGCCCAGGCGGTTCATTTCGGCGATCACCTTCAGCCCGAACGGGCTCACGCCCTTCCACGGCCGCTCCAGGCTGTAGGAGCCGTCGGCGATGCGGTTGCTGTGGCTGTGGGCGAGGGTGATGTAGCGCACGCCGCGGGTATGGAATTGCTTGAGGCGCGCGAGGTCGTCGCCGATCGGCGCGCCGTTCTCCATGCCGATCGCCAGCAGCACGCGGCCGCCGTCGATCAGGCGCGCGTAGTCGTCGGGCGAACGCAGGATCGCGAACTTGTCCGGATGCCGTCCCACCAGCGCCTCGACCGCATCGATCTGCATGCTCGCGACCTGCCAGGCGGTGTTGGCCGCGTCCTGTTCGGGCGAGGTGTAGATCGACATGAAAGCCACGTCCAGGCCGCCCTGGCGTGCGCGCGGGTAATCGAACTCGACCTTGGGCGAGTCCAGGCCCAGGTCGTTCCAATGCTTGAGCAGTTCGGTCGGCGCGTCGATGTGGGTGTCGACGATGGTCGCCGCGCGCGCGAGCTTCTGCGACGCGCTCAGCGGTTCGTCGGCGTGCGCCGCGCTTGCGAACAGGGCCAGGGTACAGGCGGCGGCGAGCAATGAGCGCATGCGGAAACCTCGGACGGTGGAAGAATGGATGCGATCCTTCAGGCGGTACCGCCGGCCAGGCGCCGTCCGCCGGCATAGACGTCGCCCGCGAGCGCGCCGCCCAGCCAGTAGCACAGCTCCGACGGGTGGCCGATGCGCCAGCGCACGAAGTCGGCGCGCATGCCCACGCGCAGCACGCCGCGGTCGTCGCAGCCCAGCGCGCGCGCGGCGTGCACGGTCGCGCCGCGCAGCGCTTCCAGCGGTGTCAGGCGGAAGTGCGTGCAGGCCAGCTGCATGGCCTGGCGCAGCGACTGCAACGGCGAGGTGCCGGGGTTGCAGTCGGTGGCCACGGCCATCGCCACGCCGTGTTCGCGGAACGCGTCCAGCGGCGGCAGGCGGGTTTCGCGCAGTACATGGAATGCGCCCGGCAGCAGCACCGCGACCGTGCCGTGCTCGGCCATCGCCGCCACGCTGGCCTGTGAGGTGTACTCGACATGGTCGGCGGACAGGCCGGAAAACTCGGCTGCCAGCGCGGCGCCGCCCAGGTCGCTGAGCTGGTCGGCATGCAGCTTGACCGGCAGCCCCAGCGCGCGCGCGGTTTCGAATACGCGGCGGGTCTGGGCCGCGCTGAAACCGATGCCCTCGCAGAACGCGTCGACCGCGTCGATCAGGCCTTCCTCGTGCAGCGGACGCATCCAGCCGCAGACTGCGGCGATGTAGTCGTCGGCGCGGCCGGCGTATTCCGGCGGCAAGGCGTGCGCGCCCAGATACGTGGTGCGCACGCCCACGCCCAGCACCTCGCCGATGCGGCGCGCGACGCGCAGCATCTTGCGCTCGTTGTCGTGGTCCAGGCCGTAGCCGGATTTGATCTCCAGCGTGGTCGCGCCGTCGGCGATCAGCGCCTGCGCGCGCGGCAGCGACAGCCGCAGCAGTTCGTCCTCGTCGGCGGCGCGGGTGGCGCGCACGGTGGAGACGATGCCGCCGCCGTTGCGCGCGATCTCTTCGTAGCTGGCGCCCTGCAGGCGCAGTTCGAACTCGCGCGCGCGATCGCCGGCGAACACCAGGTGGGTGTGGCAATCGACCAGGCCCGGGGTGATCCAGCCGTCGGCGACGATCACCTGCGCCGCCAGCGCGGCCGGGTCGCCGGGCAGGTCCGCGCGCGGGCCGACATAGCGCAGCACGCCGTCGCGCCAACCCAGCGCCGCATCGAGGATCTCGCCGTAGCCGTTGTCCGCATCCAGCGTCGCCAGACTGACGCCGACGATCAGGCCGTCCAGCGGCAGATCCTGCGGCTGCAGGGCGTCGCCGGGCGCGGCGGTGGGGGTGGAGTGGCTCATGTCGCGATTCTAGCGGAGGCGCGGCGAGGCCGGCGTGTGCGCGAACGCGCGGGCCGGTGCGACTGCGCCGATGCGGCGCGCATGCGCCAGACGCCTGCGTACGCGGGTGCGCGCGCGGAGCGGGCCTGTAGAATCCGAAGCATGGAAACCCTCGACGCGACCACGCTTTGGACCCCCGCCGGCTGGCGCCACGACAGCGGACTGCGCATCGACGGCGACGGCCGCATCCTGGCTATCGACGGCGCCCCACCCAGCGGCAGCGCGCAGCGCCTGGTGCCCGGCATCGCCAACCTGCATTCGCACGCGTTCCAGCGCGCGATGGCGGGCATGGCCGAGCGCCAGACCGATCCGCGCGACAGCTTCTGGACCTGGCGCGAGACCATGTACCGCTTCGCCGCCGGTTTTACGCCGGAGACCTTGTACGCGGTGGCCTCGCAGCTGTATGTGGAGATGCTGGAAGCCGGCTACACCACGGTCTGCGAATTCCATTATCTGCACCACGCGCCCGGCGGCCGCCGTTACGACGATCCGGCCGCGATGTCGCGCGCGCTGATCGCGGCCGCTAGCGACACCGGCATCCGCATGACCTTGCTGCCGGTGCTGTACATGACCGGTGGTTTCGACGAGCGCCCCTTGAGCGAGCGCCAGCGCCGCTTCGGGCACGAGGTCGAAGACTATCTGGACCTGTTGCAGCGTCTGCGCGGCGACGCCGGCCACGGCCTGCGCATCGGTTGCTCGCTGCACAGTCTGCGCGCGGTGCCGCCGCAGGCGATGGCGCAGACGCTGGCCGCGTTGCCGGCCGACAGCCGCGTGCACATCCACATCGCCGAGCAGACCGCCGAGGTCGAGGATTGCCTGGCGATTCGCAAGGCGCGGCCGGTGCGCTGGCTGTACGACCACGCCCAGGTCGACGAACGCTGGACCCTGGTCCACGCCACGCACCTGGACGACGAAGAAGTCCGCGCGATCGCGCGCAGCGGTGCGACGGTCGCGATCTGCACCACCACCGAGGCCAATCTCGGCGACGGCCTGTTCCCGCTGCGCGAGTACCTGGATGCGGGCGGGCGCTGGGGCGTGGGTTCGGATTCGCATATCTCGGTGTCGCCGATCGAGGAGCTGCGCTGGCTGGAATACGGCCAGCGCCTGATCACGCGCCGGCGCAACATCGCCGTGAGCACCGAGCTGCCCAGCGTCGGCGACACGCTGATGCGCGGCGTCGCCGCCAGCGCGGCGGATTCCACCGGGCATGCGATCGGCACGCTCGCGGTCGGCGAATACGCCGACGCGCTGGTGCTGGACGAGGACGCGCCGGTGTTCGCCGGCGTGCGCGACGAGGATGCGCTGGACCGCTGGATGTTCGCGGGCAATCGGCCGGCGGTGCGCGAAACCTGGGTCGGCGGCCGCCGCGTCGTCGCCGATGGGCGTCATCGCGATCGCGATGCGGTCGCGGCGGCGTATCGCAGCGCGATGCGCCAGCTGATGGAAAGCGCCTGAGCGCTGCGATCGCGGCGGTGCAGTTCTCCCTTTGAAAAAGGGAGGCTAGGGGGGGCGCTTTTGCTCCAGAGGCTCTAAAAGCAAATCCCCCTCAATCCCCCTTTTTCAAAGGGGGAGGTAAAAGCGGGGTGGTTGCTTTGGTCAGCCGAACAAATCGTTCGCCGGGGCCAGCGCGCCTTCCAGTTCCAACAGAAAACGCTTGGTCGGCAGGCCACCGCCGAAGCCGGTCAGGCTGCCGTCGGCACCGATCACGCGGTGGCAGGGCAGCACGATCGGCAGCGGATTGCGGCCGTTGGCGGCGCCGACCGCGCGCATCGCGCTGGCCTGGCCCATGTGCCGCGCCATCTGGCCGTAGCTCCAGGTCTGGCCCCAGGGAATCAACGCCAGGGTGCGCCAGCACTGCATCTGGAACGCGGTGCCGTGCGGCGCCAGCGGCAGGTCGAACTCGCGTCGGGCGCCGGCGAAATATTCCTGTAGTTGCGTACGCGTGCTCGACAGCACCGCGTCGTCGCCTTCGCGCCAGTGGCGGTCGACCACGACCGGGTGCCAGGGCGCTTCGAATTCGATCAGTCGCAAGCCGTCGTCGCCGCTGGCCAACAGCAGACTGCCCACCGGGCTGTCGATGCGTTGGTAGGTGATGGCGCCGTCCTTGAGTCGGATGTGTTGGCTCATGCGCAGTTCCTGTTCTTGCCGACCGGTATTGCCGTGATGCCGTGCGACTGCGAATCCGTTGCGGTTCATTCCGCGTCGCTGCGCAGCTCGCTGGTGCGCACACGCGGGGTAGTGCGCACACGCGGCTTGGTCGTGGCCGCCGCGGCCGCGGGCTTGGCCGCGCCCATCGAATCGCGCCACAGATGGATCACCGCATACGCGCGCCACGGGCGCCAGGCCTCGGCGCGCGCGGTCAGGGCCTTGGCGGTCATGCGGCTGCCGTCGGTGGGCACGGCTTTCTGCAGCACCAGATCGTCGGCCGGGAACGCATCGGGATGGCCCAGCGCGCGCATGGCGATGTAGTTGGCGGTCCACGGGCCGATGCCGGGCAGGGCCACCCAGCGCGCGGCGAAATCGTCCAGCGTGCGTTCGGCGCCGAAGCCCACGCCGCTGTCGACGCGGCCGTCGAGCAGGGCGCGCGCGACCGTGCGTACGGTGTCGGCGCGCGCGCGGGTGAGGCCGATCTGGCTGAGGTCGGCATCGACCAGCGCATCCGGCGTCGGGAACAGATGTTCCAGCCCCGGCGCGAACGGATGCGGCAGGGCTTGGCCGAAGCGCTGCGCCAGACGCGCGGCCAGGGTGCGCGCGGCGGCCACGCTGACCTGTTGGCCCAGGATCGCGCGCACCGCGATTTCGAAACCGTCCCAGCCGCTGGGCAGGCGCAGGCCGGGGCGCTGCTTCAGCAAGGGGCGCAGGCGCGGGTCCACCGACAGCGCGTCGGCGATCGCGTTGGGATCGGCGTCGAGATCGAACATGCGGCGCAGGCGGTTGATGATCTCCAGCAAGCGCGACGGCGCCGGCCCGTGCAGTTCCAGCTTCAGCGCGTGCTCGCCGCCCGGCCAGGCGCTCACGCGCAGCCAGCCCGGGCGTTCGATCGGGCCGATCACGCGTGCGTAGCTGTGCGCGTCGACGCTTTCCACGCCGGGCAGGGCGCGTCCGCGCAGGAAGTCCAGCATGGTGGCGAAGTCGTACGGCGGCCGGTAACCCAGGCGCAGGGTCAGGGTCTGGTCGCCGCCGTTCGCGTTTTCGTTCGGGCGCCGGCGCAGGTCGCGCGGCGCCATGCGGTAAGCCTCGCGGAAGGTGGTGTTGAAGCGGCGCAGGCTGCCGAAACCGGCGGCCATCGCCACCTCGGTGATCGGCAACGCGGTCTCGGTCAGCAACTGCTTGGCGAACAGCAAGCGGCGCGTGCCGTGCACGCCGATCGGCGCCGCGCCCAGCCGCTCCACGAACAAGCGGCGCAGCTGGCGTTCGCCCAGACCGACGCGCTCGGCCAGCGCCGATAACGGGTGTTCGGCGAGCAGGCCCTGGTCGATCAGCTTGAGCGCACGCGCCACCGCGGCGTCGCCGCGCCGCCAGGCGCCGTCGCTGGGCGACAGCTCCGGGCGGCAGCGCAGGCAGGGGCGGAAGCCGGCCGCTTCGGCGGCCGCGGCGTTGCCGTAATACAGGACGTTCTCGCGCTTGGCCGCGGGCGCGGGACAGACCGGGCGGCAATAGATGCGGGTGCTGGTGACGGCAGTGAAGAACAGGCCGTCGAAGCGCGGGTCGCGGCTCAGGCGCGCCTGCTCGCAGACCCGCCAGTGCGGCAGGCTGTCTTGGGCCACGGGAGCGGGGAAGGTCGGCATGGAACCCAGGCTAGCACCGACGCCGGCCGCGGACTCGCCGGATTCGGACATGGACGTGGCCCAGGCCGCGCCGCACGCGGCGGCCGCGGCGCATACTCTCCGCCACCGACCTCGCAGGGAGCCGCGTCATGAATCTTCGTCATTGGTTTGCGGGCTGCATGCTCGCATCGAGCCTGGCCGCCTGCACCAGCGCGGGCGCGCCGGCCGCTTCCGCCGAACGCGTGCTGACCGCCGCCGACAGCGCCGCGCCGGTGATGGCGAGCGTCGGCGACGTGCTGGTGGTGAACGTGGAAGCGAACCCCAGCACCGGTTACGGCTGGATCGTCGACACGGCCGCCGCGGCCGGCACGATAGAACAAGCCGGCGAACCCTCGATGGCCTTGTCCCATCCCGGCGCGGTCGGTGGCGGCGGCACCCAGACCTGGCGTTTCCGCGCCGTCGCCGCGGGCCAGGGCGAATTGCGCATGGACTACCGGCGCGCCTGGGAGAAGGACGTGCCGCCGGTGCGCAGCGTGTCCTGGAAGATCGAGGTCCGTTAACGCCGCGGGCCGGCGTCGCGCAGCGCCGGCAGCAGCGGCGCGATGTCGCCGTCGTTGCGCGCCGGCTCGATACCGACCAGACGCGCCAGTAGCGGGTACACGTCGACGTTGTCGAACGCATCGATGCGGGCGCCGCGCCGGAACGCGGGGCCGCGCGCGAAGAAGATCGCGCGCATCGACGGCAGCGCCGGATCGTAGCCGTGCGAGCCGCGGTCCGCGTTCGGACGCTTGGCCAGCGACGAGCGCTGGATCGCGTCCCAACCCTCGTGCATCTGGCACACGATCGGCGGTACGCGCGGATGGCGGCCGTAATGCCAGCGCTGCGGCAGCTCGCCCTTGCGCCAGCAGTCGTATTGCGCATGACGGCCCAACAGCTTTTTCTCGACCGCCGCCTCGAAGCCGGGCTTGGGCGCGATGCCGATCGACTGGCCGATCGAGACCACGGTGGCTTCCTCCATCGACACCATGTCCTCGACCGCGATCGCGTGTCCCGGGGCCACGGTGGCCATGCCGTGGTCGGACACCACGATCAGGTTCACACGTTCCAGTTGATCGCGCGCGGCCAGGCCGTCGAGCAGGCGGCCGATCGCGGCGTCGATGCCGGCGATGGCCTGCGCGGCCTCGGCCGAGTCCGGTCCGTGCTCGTGGCCGGCCTTGTCCAGCGCGTCGAAGTACAGGGTGATCACGCGCGGTCGCGTCGCTGCGGGCTCGCCCAGCCAGCCCAGCACTTCGTCCACGCGCGCGTCGGCCGGGACTTTCTCGTCGAACAAGCGCCAGCGCGTCGGCCGCAGGCCCTGCACCGGCGCCTCGCTGCCGGGCCAGAACAAGGTGGCGCTGCGCAGTCCCGCCTTCTCTGCGCCGACCCAGATCGGCTCGCCGCCCCACCAGCGCATGTCGCCGACGGCCTTGCGGTCGGCGACGCGGAAGTCGCCCAGCCCGTCCTCCCACATGCTGTTGTGGACGATGCCGTGGTGGTCCGGGCGCAGGCCGGTGACGATGCTGTAGTGATTGGGGAAGGTCAGCGACGGGTAGGACGGATTCATCCACGCCGCGCGCACGCCGTCGCGCGCGATGCGCGCGAGATTGGGCGAGGTGCCGCGCTCGAAGTAATCGTTGCGGTAGCCGTCGATCGAGATCAGCAGCACCGGCGCCGGTTCTGCGGGGGCGGCGGGTTTGGGCGCGCGGATGGCGCAGGCGGTGAGGACGAGGGCGAGCAGGGCGGTCGCGGCCGCCGAAAAATAGGAGCGCATGGCCGGATCATAGCGGCAGCGGATTACGTCCAGACGTCGCCATGACTTCCGTCGCTGGCGGCGCGCCGGGCCTGTGCCGATAGTGTTCGCGCCCTTTGCCCGGAGAGTCGCCATGCGCCGTACCGCCGCCCGCTGCGCCGCCGCGGCGCTGTCCATCGCGATCCTGGCGCCGGCCTGGGCCGCGACCCAGGAGTCGCCGCCGCCGCCTCCGATCGCGCCGCCGCCACCGCTGACCGCTAAGGAATGCCAGGTGTGGGCGCGCGAACTCAGCTTCGCGCGATCGGTCGCCGATCACGATGCGGCCGCGTTCGCCTCGCATCTGCAGCCCGGCGCCGCGTTCGGCGCCAGCCGCGCATTGCCTACGCGCGGTCGCGAGGCCATCGCCAAGGCTTGGACCCGCATTATCGAGGGCAAGGTCGTGCGGCTGGAGTGGTATCCGACCCGCGTCACCATCGGCGGCGTCGCCGACGTGGCCTGGTCCAGCGGGCCTTCGCTATTCGAGGATCCGGCCCCGGACGCCAAGCAGCGCTACAGGATCGGCGCCTTCCATTCGGTCTGGCACCGCGACCGCGACGGGGTCTGGCGGGTGCTGTTCGACGACGGCGTCGAGCCCAAGCCGGCGACCGAGGCCGAGGCCATGGCGTTCCGCGCGGCCCGGCCCACGCGTTGCCCGGAATTCAGGCTGACGAATCCCTAAACGCGGACCGCGCGGCGACGTGCCGGCGCGGCGGGGAGGCGTATCGTGGATGGACGGCGGATCGCGATCCGTCGATTCCCTACTCATTCCGAGGTGTTCCCATGAAACGTGTATTGCTCGCCAGCCTGCTCGCGGTCAGCGCGTTCGCGGCCTCGGCGCAGACGGCCGTGTCCGCACAGGCCGACGTGTCGGCGCAGGCGCGTAGCGAAACCGCCGCCACGCCGCAGGCGCAGGCCGATGCGCAGGCTAATGCCGATTCGCAGCGCAATTGCGTGCGCCACACCGGTACGCATATCCGCGACCGCTCCACGACCGACAAGTCGGGCCGCAAGGGCTGTGTGGCCGGCAACGGCCGCGTCTACAGCCGCGACGACATCGAGCGCACCGGGCAGACCGATATCGGCGAGGCGCTGCGTCGGCTGGATCCGTCGATACGCTGAGGTCGTTAGTGCGATGCAGCTCCGAACGCCCGGCTTTGGCCGGGCGTTTTCGTTGGTGCGCCGTCGGCTTGGTCGTCGCTGTGGTTCAAGTCGACGTGGTCGCGGCTCACGCCGCTCCCACAGTAAGCCGCGAGCGCTGCGGCAACGGCAGACCTTGATTAGGAGCGGCGCAAGCCGCGACCGTGATCTCCGCGCCGCGACGCCAAGCGGCTCGCAGCGTACCGCCCACGACGACGTTCAAACCCGCAACCCGTCCAACACTCGCGCCAACGACGCCTCGTAGAAGGCGCGGAACTCGCGCTCGTCGTAACTGAAGCGACCCGCGCGATACAAGGAAATCAGGCCATGCGATTGCGCCCACAGCGTCATCGCGAGATCCCAGGGATCGCCCGCGCGCAACAGCCCGGCCTGTTGCGCTTCCAGCACCACGTCGGCGGCCACGTTCAAGGTCGGCGAGCGGCGTGCGCGGAAGTCCTCGGGATAGCGCCGTGCGTCCTCGCGCCGGATCGAAAAGGCATGATCGAACAGGTGCGGATGGGCGAGCGCGTAGTCCAGGTAAATGCGTTGTATCGCCAGCAGGCGCGCGATCACGTCGCCGCCGTCCTTGCGCGCGCTCCAGTGATGGGCGATCTCCTGGAAACTGTCGTCGCTGATGCGCTTGAGCAGCGCGTCGCGATTGGGGAAGTGGCGGTAGATCGCCATCGGGGTGATGCCCACCGCCTCGGCCACGCGACGCATGCTGACCGCGGCCACGCCCTCGCGTTCGAACAAGACGCGTGCGGCGCGCAGGATGCGTTCGGCGGTGGCGGGCGGGTTCATGTGTACAGCGTATACATTTTGCCCTGGGCAGCGCCAATTCCATCGAAAACCGCGCTCGCGAGGCCCCACGATGGCGCGCTCGCGCTGGCGGCCCCTCGGAACCGGGCGCGATAATTTCAGTTCGAACCCATCCCCTTCCACGAACGCCGGAAACCGCCATGTCCGCAGCCAGCCGCCACGATCCCGACCGCGTCATCCGCGCCCCGCGCGGCAGCGACAAGACCTGCAAATCGTGGCTGAGCGAAGCCGCCTACCGCATGATCCAGAACAACCTGGACCCTGAAGTCGCCGAGAACCCGGCCGAACTGGTGGTCTACGGCGGCATCGGCCGCGCCGCACGCGACTGGCCGTCGTTCGACGCGATCCTCAAGTCGCTGCGCGAACTGGAAGACAACGAGACCCTGCTGATCCAGTCGGGCAAGCCGGTCGGCGTGTTCCCCACCCATGCCGACGCGCCGCGCGTGCTACTGGCCAATTCCAACCTGGTCCCGCATTGGGCGACCTGGGAACACTTCAACGAGCTCGATAAGAAGGGCTTGATGATGTACGGCCAGATGACCGCCGGCAGCTGGATCTACATCGGCTCGCAGGGCATCGTCCAGGGCACCTACGAAACCTTCGTCGAGATGGGCCGCCAGCACTACGGCGGTAGCCTGACAGGGCGATGGATCCTGACCGCCGGCCTGGGCGGCATGGGCGGCGCGCAGCCGTTGGCCGCGTCGTTGGCCGGCGCCTGCTCGCTGAACATCGAATGCAAGCAGAGCAGCATCGACATGCGCCTGCGCACCCGTTACGTAGACGAGCAGGCCAGCGACCTGGACGACGCGCTGGCGCGCATCGCCAAGTACACGGCCGCCGGCGAGGCGCGTTCGATCGCGCTGCTGGGCAACGCCGCCGAAGTGCTGCCGGAACTGGTGCGCCGCGGCGTGCGTCCGGACGCGGTCACCGACCAGACCAGCGCCCACGATCCGGTCCACGGCTATCTGCCGATCGGCTGGAGCGTCGAGCAGTGGCTGGCGGCGCAGAAGACCGATCCCGAAGGCGTGCGCGACGCCGCCAAGCGCTCGATGCGCGTGCACGTGGAGGCCATGCTGGCGTTCCAGCGGCAGGGCATCCCGACCTTCGACTACGGCAACAACATCCGTCAGATGGCGCAGGACGTGGGCTGCGAAAACGCCTTCGATTTCCCGGGTTTCGTGCCGGCCTACGTGCGTCCGCTGTTCTGCCGCGGCGTCGGCCCGTTCCGCTGGGTCGCGCTCAGCGGCGATCCGGAGGACATCTACAAGACCGACGCCAAGGTCAAGGAAATCATCGCCGACGACGCCCACCTGCACCGCTGGCTGGACATGGCCAAGGAGCGCATCAGCTTCCAGGGCCTGCCGGCGCGCATCTGCTGGGTCGGCCTGGGCCTGCGCCACAAGCTGGGCCTGGCGTTCAACGAAATGGTGCGCAACGGGGAGCTCAAGGCGCCGGTGGTGATCGGCCGCGACCACCTCGACAGCGGCTCGGTGGCCTCGCCCAATCGCGAGACCGAAGCCATGCGCGACGGCAGCGACGCGGTCAGCGACTGGCCCCTGCTCAACGCCATGCTCAATGTGGCCGGCGGCGCGACCTGGGTTTCGCTGCACCACGGCGGCGGCGTGGGCATGAGCTATTCGCAGCACTCCGGCGTGGTCATCGTCTGCGACGGCAGCGAGGAAGCGGACAAGCGCATCGCGCGCGTGCTGTGGAACGATCCCGGCACCGGCGTGATGCGCCATGCCGACGCCGGTTACGAGATCGCCCAGCAGTGCGCGAAGGAGCAGGGGCTGAAGCTGCCGATGCTCTGAGCGGCCGCGAGATCGCGCGACGCCCGACGGCGGCCCGGTGTTCCGGGCCGCCGTTCGTTTTTTCGGATTGCCGTGCGATCAGCCCGGTATGGTCGGTTCGACCAGACGCTCCAGCAGGGTCAGCGATTCCTGCCAGCCCAGGTAGCACTGCTCGGGCGGGATCGCATCGGGAATGCCTTCCTGCACCACCTGCAGCTCGGTGCCGCAGGACACGGTGCGCAGGGTGATGGTGGTGATCATGGTGCCCGGCAGGTTGGGGTCGTCGAAGCGGTCGTCGTGGACGATGCGCTCGCCGGGGACCAGCTCCAGGTAGGTGCCGCCGAAGGCGTGGCTCTGGTCGCTGGAGAAGTTGGCGAAGCTCATGCGGTAGCGGCCGCCCACGCGTGCGTCCAGCTCGTGCACGGTGCAGGTGAAGCCGTCGGGCGGCAGCCATTTGGAGAGGGCCGCGGCGTCTAGGAACGCGCGGTACACGCGCTCGGCCGGGGCGGTGAAAACGCGGTGCAAACGGACGGTGCCGGTCATGCTGATCTCCTGGGTAGAGGGACAGTCCTCATGGGTGCGACGAACCGGCGCGGACCGGATCGACACGCCCGGTCGCGGGGTTCACCACCGGTTGCGATAGCGGGCAGCGCTTGAAGCCGGATCATCGGTTAATGAGATTCAACACTGTCCCAGGCCTTGAGACGGAATCATGGCAGGGTGCGCGGACGCGTCCGGTGGCCAGCGCACCATAAGCACCGGATTGTTCGGGGCGTGTCGATTTCGGCGTTTCTGGTTCGTCGACCCTATGAATCGGGTACGACGGCCACCGTCGTGCCCCGCATCCACCCGCGCACGGATAGGTCCTGATGAGCCAACAAACCCCGAGTTCCCCCGACGCCGGCAGCGACGTCGCCCCCCATGTCCCGAGCGGCTCGCTGTGGAGCGAGATCCGCGAGGCCGTACGCGGCACCAACGCCGACTACACCAAGATCCCGCTGCGCCGCGCCGTGTTCCTGCTGGCGGTGCCGATGGTGCTGGAGCTGGTGCTGGAATCCACCTTCGCGGTGGTCGACATCTTCTTCGTCGCCAAGCTCGGTCCGTCCGCGGTGGCGACGGTGGGCCTGACCGAAAGCTATCTGTTCCTGCTGTACGCCGTGGCGATGGGCCTGGCGATGGCGGTCACCGCGGTGATCGCGCGGCGCATCGGCGAGGGCCGGCGCGAGGAGGCGGCGGTGAGCGCGGCGCAGGCGATCTTCATCGCCCTGCTGGTGTCGGTGCTGCCGGCGATCGTCGGCATCGTCTACGCCCAGGATCTGTTGCGGCTGATGGGCGCCGACGCCTGGAGCATCGAGCACGGCTACCGCTACACCCAATGGATGCTGGGCGGCAACGCGGTGATCATGCTGCTGTTCGTGATCAACGCGATCTTCCGCGGCGCCGGCGACGCCGCCATCGCGATGCGCGTGCTGTGGCTGTCCAACGGCCTGAACATCCTGCTGTGCCCGTTGCTGATCTTCGGCCTGGGGCCGGTGCCGGCGCTGGGCATCGAGGGCGCGGCCATCGCCACCAACATCGGCCGCGGCGTGGGCGTGCTGTTCCAGCTGTGGGTGCTGTTCCGCGGCGGCAAGCACATCCACGTGGCCGCCGCGCAGCTGCGCTGGCAGGGCGCGGTGCTGTGGCATATCGTGCGCACCTCGCTGGGCGGGGTCGGACAGATGATCGTGGCGATGACCTCGTGGATCTTCCTGATGCGCATCCTGGCCAGCATCGGCAGCGAGGCGGTGGCGGGCGCCACCATCGCGATCCGCATCATGATGTTCACCATGATGCCGGCCTGGGGCATGTCCAACGCCGCCGCCACCCTGGTGGGCCAGAACCTGGGCGCGCAGCAGCCCGAGCGCGCCGAGGCCTCGGTGTGGCAGATCGGCTGGTACAACATGGCCTATCTGGTGGTGGTGTCGGTGCTGTTCTTCGCCTTCCCGAACCAGCTGATCGGCTTCTTCACCGAGGATGCCAAGGTCATCGAGGTCGGCGCGCAATGGCTGCGCATCCTGTCGTACTCGTTCTTCATCTACGGCTGGTGGATGGTCACCGTGCAGGCCTTCAACGGCGCCGGCGACACCATGACCCCGACCAAGATCAACGTGGTGTTCTTCTGGCTGATCCAGATTCCGCTGTCGTACGCGCTGGCGATCGGCCTGGGCTGGCAGCACACCGGCGTGTTCTGGGCGGTGTTCGTGTCCGAAACCTCGGTGGGCCTGTTCACCCTGTGGCTGTTCAAGCGCGGGCGTTGGAAGACGGTGCAGGTCTGAGTCGGTCGCGCCCGATTCGGTTGCGATGAGGAATGCGAAACGGCCTGCGGATGCGGGCCGTTTCGTTTTGCCGCTTCGCCCTGGGTGGCGCCCGCGTCGCGCGCGCTACGGCACCTTCGCCTTCAGCGTCTCCAGCACCTGCGCTTCGAACGCCTTGCCCGCGCGTTCGGCTTCGGCGGGGTCGCCCGGCGTCAGCAGCTTCTGCGCCAGCGCCGCGTCGATCGCGTCGCGCGGGCCGCCGACCACGATCAGGGTCTGGTCGCCGGTCTCCAGCGCCAGGAAACGGTCCTGCGACTTGCGCGCCTGCAGCAGCGCGTCGAGCAGGCGCAGCACCGCATCGACGTCGTACCAGTCGCCCTGATTCTCGGCGCGCGTGCGGTAGATCATGCCGTCGGCGTAAGCGACCAACTGGTACGGGCCTTCATCGTCCTCGGGCGCGACTTCCTCGAACACCACGCCGTTCAGCGACGGCCGTACCAGCGCGGCCAATTCGCGCAGCAGGCTGTCGTGCGCGTTCGGGAACTGGCCGGTCTCGACATCGAACCAATGCGCGTAGCCGGCCGACATCAGCACCGCCTCCGCGTCGAGACGTTCGACCTGGCTGGGATCGACCTCGCCGACGCGGCTGAAGCCCATGGTCTGCAGTTGTTCGATGCGTGCGCGCACCTTGGCGGCGTCCGGCTTCGTCTGGTCCGAATCGTCCGCCTCGACCGCGGCGCGCGGTTTGCGCAGCGAGGTGCAGATCGGATCGTCGGTGCGGCGCGCGCAGGCCAGATTGAGCTGGGTCATCCCGGTACGGCTGTCGGAATGCGCGAACGCCATCGCGACCTCGTCGGCGCGCGCCGGGTCGCGGATCTGCGCATGCAGGCGTTCCAGCGCGGCGGTGGCTTCGGGCTGGCGCAGTTCGGCCAGCACGAACGCGGCCGCGCGCGCATCGCCCTCGTCGTCGCCCAGCATCGCCGCACGCGCGACGCGTTCCAGGCGCGGGTCGAACGCGGGGCGCGGGCCTGGGCGCGACTCGCGCTCGGAGTAATAGGCCAGCACCGCGGCATCGGGCGTGTCGGCACGCAGCACGGCCGCGGCATCGGCGGCTTCGGCGCAGTCCTTGGCGAAGACCGGCATCAGCGCGCGCCGCAGGGTGGAATCGGGCTCGGCGGCGATCGCGCGCACGGACTGGCAGAAGGCGGGCGTCACCGTGCGGTAGGCCAGGCGGTCCTGCCAGGCCCCGACCCACGCCGCGGCCTCGGCGGCGGGCACCTGCTCAGCGCTGCGCCGCAACCGCGCCATCCAGCCGGCATCGCCGCTGACGATGCCGTCCAGCGCATGCATGATCGGCGGGAAGCGGCGGTTGTCCTCCCACCAGCCCTTCATGTCGGCGGCCGAGGTCGGCAGGCCGCCGGTGTAGCGCGGCGGCAGCGGGCCGCGTTCCACGCTGACGCGGGTGGCGGAGGGGTCGGCGAACGCCACGCGCGCGCCGGCGTCGTCGCCGGACGCGGTGGGCGCGGCGGGCTCGCCGCAGGACGACAGGCCGGGCGCCAGCAGCAGCGCCAGCAACAGACTGGAATTCGAGCGCATCCGTCCTCCCCGACGGCATAGCGGATGCGCCGGATTGTTTCAGTCCGGCCGGGCAGGGTAAAGCGGCGAGGGCGCGCCGACGATGGCGCGGCGCCTACAGCTCCACGATCGGTTTGAAGCCGCCCCAGAACATGCGCATGCCGTCGAAGGGCAGCTTCTTCGGGTCCATCGTGTCGCCCAGGCGCGGGTCTTTCATGACCTTCTCCAGCACCTTGTCGCGGTGCGCGCGCGATTTGTAGACCGCCCAGGAGAACACCACGACTTCGTCGGCCTTTAGCTTCACGGCCTGCGGGAAGGAGGTGACCTTGCCGGGTTTGACGTCGTCGCCCACGCATTCGACGTAGGCCAGCGCGCCGTGGTCGCGCCAGACCTGACCGGACTTACGCGCCATGCGACGGTAGGCGGCCAAGTTCTTGCGCGGTACCGCCAGGACGAAACCATCGACGTAGCTCATAGATCCTCCGTGTCTGCGGGGGCGCCGCCGCGGCGGCCGGTCCGCCGAGCATGCCCCGGGCCGGTGCAAAGCCGCATGAAACCTCGCCGCAAGGGCCGTCTCAGGTGGTGGGATGCGCATCGTTTGCAATGGGCGGGCTGCCCCCCGACTCGGTACCCCAGGCCCATGCTGACCACGCTCGCGATCGCCCATTACCGTTCCCTGCACGAACTGGTCGTGCCGATGGGGCGCTTGAACCTGGTCACCGGTGCCAACGGCAGCGGCAAGTCCAATCTGTATCGCGCGCTGCGCCTGATGGCCGAAACCGCGCAGGGCGGGGTGGTGCCGGCGCTGGCGCGCGAGGGCGGGCTGGGATCGACGCTGTGGGCCGGGCCGGAGCAGTTGTCCGCGCGCATGCAGCGCGGCGAGGTGCCGGTGCAGGGCGGACCGCGCCAGGGCGCGGTGTCGCTGCGCCTGGGCTTCGCCGGCGAGGCCTTCGGCTATGCGATCGATCTGGGGCTGCCGGTGCCGTCGCTGTCGGCGTTCGCGCTGGATCCGGAAATCAAGCGCGAAGCGATCTGGAGCGGCCCCTTCCTGCGGCCGTCGAACCTGCTGGTCGACCGCCGCGGCGCGATGGTGCGGGTGCGCGACGGCCGCGGCTGGCGGGTGGTGTCCGACCGTCTCAACGCTTACGAAAGCATGTACGCGCAGATCGCCGACCCGGTCGGCGCGCCGGAGGTGCTGAACCTGCGCGAGACCATTCGCGGCTGGCGCTTCTACGATCACTTCCGCGCCGACGGCGAGTCGCCGGCGCGATGGCCGCAGTTGGGCACGCGCACGCCCGTGCTCAGCCACGACGGCCGCGACCTGGCCGCGGCCTGGCAGACCATCGTCGAAATCGGCGACCCGCAGGCGCTGGACGCGGCGGTGGCCGATGCGTTTCCGGGCGCGCGCGTCGACGTGATCAACGACGGCGGACGTTTCAGTCTGCAGTTCAGCCAGCACGGACTGCTGCGGCCGCTGTCGGCGGCGGAGCTGTCCGACGGCACGCTGCGCTACCTGCTGTGGATCGCGGCCCTGCACACGCCGCGGCCGCCGCCGCTGATGGTGCTCAACGAGCCCGAGACCAGCTTGCATCCGGACCTGCTGCCGGCGTTGGCGCGCCTGATCGCGCACGCGGCGCGCCGCACCCAGGTCTGGGTGGTCTCGCACGCGACGCGGCTGATCGCGGCGCTGGAGCAGGTGCCGGACTGCAATACGCTGCGGCTGGAGAAATCGATGAGCCGCAGCACCTTGGTGGGCCAGGGATTGCTGGATGCGCCGGCGTGGTATTGGCCGGAGCGTTGAGTGCGATAGCCGAATTGATCCATTCCCGTCATTCCGGCGTTCGCCGGAATGACGGGTTGGGAGACGGCGCAAAAGCGAAAGGCCGCCTTGCGGCGGCCTTTCGTGATGCGGCATCGCAACGGTGCGATGGCTTACTTCGACAGCTCCAGCGCCAGCGAAGTCACCCAGCCCTTGTTGCCCATCTCGTCCTCGACTTCCCACATGGCGCCCTGCTTGTTGCCGGTGGGGTAGAGCATCATGCCGACGTCCAGCGAGCGCACCACCTTGCCCTTGCCGCTGGCGTCGGTGTACAGGCGGCCGGGCTTGATCACGGTCACGGCCTGCTGGGCGTTGGACGCCGAGGCATTGCCGGACACGCCGCCGAGTTCGCCGACCAGATCGGTGTAGGCCTGCAGATACGCCAGGGTGATGACCTGGCCCAGTTCGGTGTTGGCGTAGCCGGACACGCCGGCGCCGCCCAGGCCGCTGCTGCCGAACAGCGCGCCGCTGGCGCCGAAGCCGATGTCGGTCTTCTTGGCGTGGCCTTCGGCCATCGCGACCTGCTCGGACGAGCGCACGTCGGTCAGGGTCAGGACCACGTCGGCGGTCTTCTTGCGGAAGTTCAGGTTGCCCGCGACCGCGCCGGCCTTGCCGCCGATCAGTCCGCCGAGCAGGCCGCCGATGGCGTTGCCGCCGGCGTCGTTGTTCTGCGCGATCAGGTCCGGCACCAGCACATAGTCGGCGGCCTTGATCTGGCCCTTGCCGATGTTGGAGCGGTTGCGCAGTTGGCCGCTGGAGGCCAGTTCGCGTTCGCGCATGGCCATGTCCATGCCGGCGCCGCGATCGACCAGGGTGAAGCAGCGCGACTTGTTCACGAACACCTTGATCAGCTTGCTGGGCGCGGGCAACTGCTGGCCGCTCCACCAGTTGACCGAATCCTCGGGTTCGATGACCGAGATCGTGCCCAGGCTCTTGCTGCAGGTCGGAATCTGCGCGGTCTTTTCTGCGCGCTGTTCCTGCGCGCTCTTGCGCTGCGCCGATGCGGGGGTGGCGGTCAGCGCCAGGCCCAGGCCCAGCGCGCAAGCCAGCAGCGATACGCCGCCGAGCGAGATTCCCCTGTGTGCGGTCTTCATTGTGCGGTTATTCCTTCAACGACTAACGAAAAAGCCGGCAACGGTGCCGGCACCCGGTGGAGTCGGTTCGTCCTGTCCGGCCGCCGGTGCGATGGCGGGCCATCGTGCGGCGGTCGGTCCCCAAGCGAATAGCGGCGACGGCGGACCGTCGGCGCTGGCGACTCGTTGCGGATAATAACGTGACCGGCGTCGGATTCAGGCCGCGAAGTGCGGGCCGGACGCCGATTCGGCCGGGTCGGCACGTCGGAAGCGGGCTGGGTATGGACGGCAAGTGCCGTCCAAGGCCCGGCCCGGCACCCGCGCCCACGTCCCGCCCGGGCCGCGGCTAGAATCGGCGACCGAACCGGGGGACAACGACTACCGATGATCGTTCCAGCCTATTGGGCCGAAGCGCGCCTGCAGCAACGTAAGCACCGCGGCCAGATCACGGTGCGCCGTTTCGGCTGGTCCGACCTCAGCCCGGCCGACGCGCAGGCGCATGCCGACGCGCGCGTGCGCGAAGCCTTCGACCGCATCGTGGCCGGCGAGCACCTGCCGCGGCAGGAGCGCAAGGTCGGCTACGGCGGCGCCCACGGCCTGCCGATCCGCGAGGAGATCGTCGAGCGCCACGACGATGCGGTGATCACGCGCAACAGCTATGGCGCGCTCTGCCTCAATACCCCGGACGTGTGGTTCGCCGACGTCGATTTCGACGAGGTGTCCAAAGAAGGCCTGTCGCGAGGCGCCGTCGCCGCGGTGTTCGTCGCCGCGATCGCATTGGGTCTGTGGCAACGTTCGGTCGGCGTCGGCATCGGCGCGCTGTTCGCCGGCTTCATCGTGGCGATCGTCGTGCTCGGCTGGCTGCGCAAGCGCCAGCACGCGGCCAACGGCGGGCCCGAGGCGCGCGCGCGGCTGCGCATAGACGCCTTCGTGGCCGCGCGGCCGGAATGGCTGCTGCGCCTGTACCGCACGCCGGCGGGCTTCCGCCTGCTGGCCCTGCATCGGCGTTTCGGCCCGCGCGAACCGGAGGTGCAGGAAAGCTTCCGCGCGCTCGGCGCCGATCCGCTGTACGCGACCATGTGCGCGGTGCAGAACTGCTTCCGCGCTCGCGTGAGCCCCAAGCCCTGGCGGGTCGGCGTGAAGCGCAAGATCGTGCCGCCGGTGGCGGCGTGGTCGCCGGAACACGCGCAGTTGCCGCAGCGCCAGGTCTGGCTGTCCGAGTACGCCCGCGCCGCGTTGGGCTATGCGTCCTGCCGCTATGTGGCGACCTTCGGCTCCGGCGTGGCCGACCCCAAGGCCGATGGGCTGCGCCAGCTGCACGATGCGCTGTGCCGCGCCGACGAGGACTTGCCGATCGCCTGAGCGCGGCGCGCCTCATTCGGTCTTGCGTCGATCCAGAATGTAGCGTCGCGTTTCCTCGAGCCAATCGTCCGACTGCAACGGCACGTCCGGCACCACGCCTTTGCCTTCGATCGACACACCATCTTTGGTCGTGATCTGGCAGATCGGAATGTAGGCGAAGTATTTGTCGGTCTTGACCTGGACGACCGGGTTGCCTGCGCCGGCCGTGGTCTTTCCCAAAATGGTCGCTCGCTTCATCTGCTGCAGGATCAGGGCGAAATACTCCGCCGCCGAGCCCGTCTTGCCCGAAACCATCACGTATACCGGCGTGTCATGGAACTTCGCACCGGGCGCGTGGTTGTACGGCACCTCGCTCTGCTTCCACTGCGTCTCGCCCCTGCACCTTTTCACCAGCAGGTTCTGGTAGTCGTCGCTTTCGAACAGGTGCCGGTTCACGAAGCCGCTGCTCCTACCATCGCCGCCGGGGTTTTCGGTGATGTCGAAGATCAGCGCGTCCACGCCATGCACGAATTTCAAGCCATTGACGATCTTCTCCAAATCTCCGTCGTCGGCCAGGCTGCGATCCCACTTGATATAGCCGATGTTTCCTTCCAGCACGCGGATCTGGGTGAAACCACCGTTCCAGTTAGGTTTGAATTCCGGTTTGCCTTCCGGCCTGGTCGCGGCAGGCTTGCCTTCGGCGGTCAGCAAGCCGATGTAGAAATGGCGATCCCCGGTCTTTTCGCGCAACAACGCGGTGACGCGCTTCAGCCTGTCGCGCTCCGGCAGAGCCGCAAGCTCTCCCGAGCGTAACGATGACTGGAGCACCTTGCATAAGCGCTCGCCCGCTTTCGGGTCGTAGTAGGTCGACTTGATCGCGCCGCATTCGAACTCGACCAGCTGCGCAGCCGATTGCTCGGGCCCCTCAGCCCACGCAGCACCGGTGGCCAGAGTCAAGCACGCCCCCATGCCCTTCATCACGCCAACAATACCTAGCCTCATCACCCCGCCCCTCAACGATTTTGATCGAGTGAAGTCGGATGTCGCGAAGCATGGAATGGTTTAAGCGGATACCCGCATCGTGCGTCGCTGCGCAGAAAGCTGGGCCTGTAGGGTGCCGCCTGGCACGCTCAGCGTGGCGCGACCACCCGGATCTCGACGCCCTGCGCGCGTACCACCTGGCCGGCGTGGATCTTGCAGGTCTTGCGCAGCTCGACCTGGCCGTCGACCGTGACCGCGCCGCTGGCGACGATGGCCTTGCCGGTGCCGCCGCTGTGGGCCAGGCCGACCAGTTTCAGCAGCTGGTTGAGTTCGACGTGGTCGCGGTCGAGTTCGAATTCGATGGGGGACATGGCAATGGCGGCGGGAGAACGATGCGCAGCGTCGCAGCGCCGGCGCCTGGGCGCAAGCCGCACCCCTGCGCGCCTACGCGGTAACGTGTGCGTCCAGGCCCGGCAACGGGCGATCGCCGGGAGCAAGCCATGAAGCAGGCCAGGTACGCCACGCGCGGTCCGGTGCCGCAGGACGTGATCGAGACGGTGGAGTGCGAGCTGCCCGCGCTCGGCCCGGGCCAGGTGTTGGTAGAAGTGCTGGCCGCGCCGATCAATCCGTCCGACCTGCTCACCTTGACCGGTCAGTACGGCCTGCTGCCGCCGCTGCCCGCGGTGGGCGGCAACGAGGGCGTGGGACGCGTGCTGGCGCTGGCCGAAGGCGTATCGGCGCCCGCGCTCGGCCGCACGGTGCTGTTGCCGATCAGCGGCGGCACCTGGTCCACCCATCTGATCGCCGACGCGCGCACGCTGCTGCCGCTGCCGGACGACGCCGATCCGGTGCAGTTGTCGATGATCACGGTCAATCCGCCGACCGCGCGGCTGCTGCTGTCGGAATTCGTCGATTTGCAGCCGGGCGAGTGGGTGATTCAGAACGCGGCCAACTCCGCGGTCGGCGGTTATCTGGTGCAGTTGGCGGCCTTGCGCGGGTTGAAGACGGTCAACGTGGTGCGGCGCGAGTCGGCGCGCGACGATGTGCTGGCGCTGGGGGCCGACGTGGTGCTGGTGGATGGCGACGATCTGGGCAAGCGTGTGCGCGAGGCGACCGGCGGCGCCAAGATCCGGTTGGGCGTGGACGCGGTCGGCGGTTTGGCGACCGAGCGCCTGGCGCAGTCGCTGTGCGAGGGCGGGGTGCTGGTCAACTACGGTGCGATGAGCGGCGAGCCCTGTGCGGTGTCGCCGGCGTCGCTGGTATTCCGCGATGTGGCCCTGCGCGGGTTCTGGTTGGCGCGTTGGTTCCGCGCGGCGCCGCCGGAGCGGCGGGTGGCCTTGTTCGGGGAGTTGGCGGGGTTGATTGGGCAGGGCAAGTTGCGGGCGCGGGTGCAGGCGACGTACGGGATCGACGAGATCAAGCAGGCGGTGGCGGCGGCGTCGGCGGGGGAGCGGGCGGGGAAGATCGTGTTGGTGCCGAATGGGGGCGGGTAGCGGTTGCTGCTTTCTGGTTTAGCTGTCGGCTGCATGCATAACTCGCTCGTCTCCGATGTTTCCCTGTAGGAGCGGTGTCCCACAGGGATTTCCTTCGGTCGTAAGCCGCGACCGCGAATCCCGATTGTCGCGTCTCTGCGGTTCTGATTGCCTCCAGAAACCGATGCTGTGCTTTTAGCTCCCTCCTTTGACAAAGGAGGGTTGGGGAGGATTTGCTTTTGTTCTTGCGCTGCTTCTTCTGACCGAAGGTCAAAGGCTTCCGCCTGCTGCGCATGCGGGTCACTTTCTCTTGCCGGCGCTCTCTGTAGGAGCGGCGTGAGCCGCGATCGCGAATCCCGGCTATCGAGCCTATTCGGTTCCGATGGCCTCCAGATCCCGGCGTTGCGCTTTTAGCTCCCTCCTTTGGAAAAGGAGGGTTGGGGAGGATTTGCTCTCGCTGTTGTCTTCGCTGTTTCTGACCGAAGGTCAAAGGCTTCCGCCTGCTGCGCATGCGGGTCACTTTCTCTTGCTAGCCCAAGAGAAAGTAACCAAAGAGAAGGGTCTGAGCCAGGAGCTCCCGTGTGGCTTCGGTTCTGGCGCGGGGATTTTTCGATAGGACATCCCTGTCCTATCGAAAAACGGCGCGCGTCCTGCGCGCCGCCCTTCGGGTCTACGGTTGTTCTTGTGGCTTCGGTTCTATGGACTTGAATGCCGGAGCAAACTCAGGGGCAACGGCAACGGCACGGGAGTCGTTCAGCCGGGTGGCGTCTGACCGCCTGCCACTAGCGCTCGCTTGCGGTCGGGCGGAAGTTGTTTGATCGCGTATTCGGCGCGCAGGGCGGCCGAGCGGTCGGGGTATGCGAAGCTCGCCAGCAGCCTTAACGGCGGGTGCGAGCGGGTGTAGCGCGCGCCTTTGCCGGCGGCGTGCTGGGCGTAGCGGCGGTGCACGTCCACGGCGATGCCGGTGTAGACGCTGCCGTCGCGGCATTCGATGAGGTAGACGTGCCAGGCGGACATGCCGCACAGGGTAGCGGTCCGGGGACCGGCGCCGCGAATCTGAATGGCGATCACAACCATACGCCAACGAACGTCATTGCTAGGACATCGGGCGCCGCCGACAATGGGTCTTCCCCAGGAGAACCCGCTTGAGCGCCGACGAATCGCACGCTGCCGTAACCAACCTGCGCCAATTGTGCGCGCGCTTCGCCAAGCCGCACCTGGGACGGGCGGTGTGGCAGTTGATCAACACCCTGTTGCCGTTCGCGGCACTGTGGACCCTCATGGCCTGGAGCGTGGTCGCGCAATGGGGCTACGGCTGGACGCTGCTGCTGTCGCTGCCGGCGGCCGGACTGTACGTGCGCATCTTCATCATCCAGCACGACTGCGGACACGGCTCCTTCTTCGCCAGCAGCCGCGCCAACGACACCGTCGGCCGCTGCCTGGGTCTGGTGACGCTGTTCCCTTACGGCTATTGGAAGAAGACCCACGCCGTGCACCACGGCACCTCGGGCAATCTCGATCGCCGCGAAATGGGCGACATCGAAACCCTGACCGTCGCCGAGTACCGTGCCCGCTCCTGGCTGGGCCGCATGAGCTACCGCTTCTACCGCAGCACGCCGGTGCTGCTGGGCATCGGCCCGGTCTACCAGTTCGTGCTCAAGCACCGTTTCCCGTTCGATCTTCCCTTCACCTGGAAGAAGGAATGGGCCAGCGTGCTGCTCAACAACCTGATGCTGATCGTCGCCTTCGTCGCGATGGGCTTCGCGATCGGCTGGCACACGGTGCTGATGGTGCACTTGCCGGTGGTGCTGATCGCCGGCGCCATCGGCGTGTGGCTGTTCTACGTCCAGCACACCTTCGAGGATGCTTACTGGACGCGCAAGGACGAATGGAACTCGCATGAGGCCGCGATCGCCGGCAGCTCGTTCTACGACCTGCCGCGCGTGGTGCACTGGTTCACCGGCAACATCGGTTACCACCACATCCACCATCTCGCCAGCCGCATCCCGAACTACCGCCTGCGCGAGGCCTACGAGTCCAGCCCCTTGCTGCAGTCGGCGCCCAAGCTGACCCTGTGGTCCAGCCTGAAGTGCGCGCAGTTGAAGCTGTGGGACGAAGACCTCAAGCGCATGGTCGGTTTCCCGAAGCGCGCCCGCGCCTGATCCGCTTCGACGGCGGGGCGTCGCGATCGCGGCGCCCCGCCTGTTTCCGCGTTGTCGCCGTGATCGCTCCGGCCAGCGCCGCCCCGCCGTAAAGGCCCAGGGCCAACTCTCACCTCCTGCCTCTCGACACGCGCCGACGAACGGCGCTTGACTTCGTTCGTCATTGATTTAGCATTTTAGTTAAATAAGCAAATGACTAAACCATAGAGGAAGACGACCATGATCGACGAAGCCCTTCTGACCCAGCTAGGCCTGCTCGCCTACCTGGCCATTTCCGTCGCGATGACGATCTGGGTGGCGCGCACCCTGTCGCGCAACGGCGAGGTATTCCTGGTGATGTGCTTCGGCCAGAACGAGACCCTGGCCAAGTCCACCAATCACCTGCTCGTGGTCGGCTTCTATCTGATCAACATCGGCGTGATCGCGATCCGCCTGGACGGCTGGAACGCCGACGCCCTGCTCAACAACCCGATCGCCCACATCGGCAGCAAGATCGGCGTGTCGGTGCTGATGCTGGGCGCGATGCACTTCTTCAACATGATGATGATTTCCCGCTACGGCCGCGTGGTCTCGGGTTGGATGAACGACCTGCGCTACGAAGAGCGGGTCGCCGAGGCCGCCGCGCGCGGTGCGCCGCCGCCGCTGCCGGGCCGCGGCTGAGGTCCGCTTGCGACGCCTCGCGACGCCGCGAAACCGGGCCGCGACGGGTTCCCGCAACCCGCCGCGGCTCGCGCGTGTGCGGCGCGCGGCCGTCGCTGGCGGGCGGTTACGCCCACGCTCATACCCGCACGGCGCGGAAGGCTATGATGTTCGTGCGCGGTCCGTCCGCGTCCCGGCCCCCGCGGGCCGTCACCGTCGCAGCCGTGCCAGCTGCGCCATGAGCGCCCCGTTATGAAAGCCTCGCCATGAAACAGGACAAGATTTTCGAAGCGCTGGCGTCGACGCCCCGGCGGCAGATCCTGGCCTACCTGTCCGAGCAGGAGCTGCCGGCCGGCGACATCGCCGCACGCTTCAACATGAGCGCGCCGGCGGTTTCGCGGCATCTGTCGGTGCTGGTCAACGCCGGCCTGATCTCCAGCGAGCGGCGCGGCCAGTTCGTGGTCTACAAGCTGGTGCCCGACAACCTGGTCAACACCCTGACCCAGTTCGCGTTCGAGATCTGCCCGGTCGGCGGTCCGCTCAAGCGCGAGGCGCGGCGCGCGAAAAAAGCGGCCGGTTGAGCCGGCCGCTGGGGGAATGGCGCCGCCTAGGCGGCGCGTTGGCATCGAAATTCGTGGCGACGCGGCCGGCCCATGCGCCGGCCGTTCGCGATTTCAGTCCTGCTCGAAGCGCGCGATCTCGTCGGCGATGGCCTGGGCGCGGCGCAGGCTGCGCCCGGTGACGCTGTCCTCCATCGCCCGGGCCAGGCGCGGCCGGCTGGGGTGGCGCGACCAGCGATGGAACCACCAGGTCGCCAGCAGGCCGGCCACGCCGATCGCCGAGCCGATGACGAACACCGACGGCGCGTTGCGGTACATGTCGGCGCCGAACAGGCTCATGAACAGCGCCGCCATGAACGGCATCCAGAACAGCCACCAGGACAGTCCCACGACCATGCCGGTACGCACATAGAACTTGCGCAGCCGCGCCAGCTGCTTCTGAATGTCCAGCACCGGCGCCGCGTAGTCCACGCCGGCGATCATGGCTTGCACCATGCCGCCGCAGGCGATCAGGGCGATGCCGTAGACGTGCACGATCAGCCCGAACGCGAGCAGGTGCGGCACGTCGCCGTGCTCGGTCCACACGTCCACGCCAAACAGCAGCACCGCCACGCCGACCAGCATCTGCAACGCCTGCCCCCAGACCAACGGGCGCAGGCCGGACTTCATCTTGCGGCCGCGTTCCTCGCGGAAGCGCAGCAGGTCCAGGCTGTACTGGCGGTCGAGCTTGCGGTCGAGGTCCTGCCAGGCTTGTTTGAGATCGTCGAGTTCCATCGTCGTTGCGCTCATCGTGATGTGTGCCGCGTGGGGGGAGAGGGGAGCGTGCTGGCGTCAGGCCGGCATTTCGCTGCGTATGCGTTGTTTGAGCCGGCTGATCTTGGTGGCCACGTTGGTTTCGCTGATGCCCAGCACTTCGGCGATCTCGCGATAGCTGCGGTCTTCCAGGTACAGCAGCAACAGCGCGCGATTGAGCGGTTCCAGCTGGCCGATGAAACGGTGCAGGTCGCGCACGCGCTGGGCGCTTTCGGGGTCGCCGGCGGCTTCGTCGGCGAGCTCGTGCAGGTCTTCGTCCAGGGGCACGGCGTTGCGCTGACGCGGGCTTTCGTTACGCACGTAGGAGATCGCCACGTTCAGCGCGATCCGGTACATCCAGGTCGAGAACGGTCGCGCGGGGTCGTAGCTGGGGTAGGCGCGCCACAGCTGGGTGGCGATCTCCTGGGCCAGGTCGGCGCGATCGTCGGGGTGCCGGCAATAGGTATTGCCGACCTTGAACACGATCTTGCGATGCGCTTCCAGCAGTTCGCCGAAGCGCTGCCGCGCCTTGTCCATGCCGATCGCCCCCTGTGATTCCGCCCGTTCCATCGCCGCTGCCGCCGGTTCCGCCCTAGTCGAACACATGATTCGCGGGGTGGGGGCGAAATATCACAGCCGGGGTCGAATGGCTCCGAAAGCGGCCTCAGCCCGCTGGAGGATGGGCGGCCGGGCGGTGCCGGGCTTCGGCGCGGCGCCGGTAGAAGGCCAGCAGGGTTTCGCTTTGACCGCCCAGCAACCAGCGCCCCAGCGGTGCGGCGTACCAGTCGAAGGCGGTGCTGACGCGGTAGTCCAGGGTCATGGACAGCTCGGTGCCGCCAGCGCGCGGGGTCAGGGTGTAGGCGGTGTCCAGCAGGTCGAAATATTTGCCGCCGATGCGCACATGGTCGTCGAGTGCGCCGGCCGGCACCGAGTCGGCATCGAAGTGGTAGCGCCAGTTGACGTAACGCTGCGGCTGCCAATCGGTCGACATCTGCTGGAAGTGGATGCCCTTGCCCATGGTCACTTCGCGCACCAGGCCGGTCGGCGTTTCGCGCACGACGCCGGCCAGCGGCTTGGGCACGCCGATGCGGTAGGTCCAGGCGCTGTCGACTTCGTCCGCGCGGATGGCGTCGACGGTCATCAGCTGACGCCAGACTTCCGCCGGCGGCGCGGCGATGAGGATGCGGCGCTCGACGCGTTCGACGCGGCCTTCGGGGTTGGGATTTTCGATCGCGCCCAGGGCCAGCGGCAGCAGCACGAAGCCGTACAGGGTCTGGCGGGGGCGCTTCAGGTAACGGCAGATGGCGCCCATCAACAGGCCGCCGACGGCGCCGATGGTCGCGAACATCGGTACGGCGATGATCACGCAGATCAGGCCTTCCTGGCCGATCGCCAGTGTGCCCACGGTGAAAATGATGTTCGCCAGGGCGCCGACGCCAGCGTGATGCCCCCAGCCATGGCGCACATGTCGCTCGGCTACGTAAACCGCGACCATGCCGACCAGCAGCGGCGCCAGCACCATGAACGAGAACATCATGGCCTCGTAGCGGCCGTCGAGCCGGCCATTGAAAACTGTGCGCAAGGCCAGTCCGGTTGCCACGCCCGCGACCAATGGCCACAGCCAATGCCAGCGCCGCGAAGGTGTCGCTGGCGTCGACGGAACGCGGCCGTTCACGGCAGCACCCGCGCGCGCAGCCCCTGACAGAACGCGCACGGCGCCGGTGCCGGTTCGGGCAGGCGATGCAGCTCCGGCCGCGCCGGCAGATCCTCGGGCAAGCGCAGCCGGCTCACCCAACCGATGCGTTCCAGCGCGCGCAGCGTCCACCAGCCCGGATCCCATTCGCCCGCATACAGCCCCAACCGCGCCGAGCCCGGAAACGCGTGGTGGTTGTTGTGCCAGCTCTCGCCCATGGTCAGCAGCGAGGCGAAGCGCACGTTGCGTCCTTGCACCGCGGCGCCGCGCACCTCGTGGTGCATGTCGCCCTGGTTGTGGGCGAAATGGCCGATCAACCAGTGGCCGAACACGCCCGCGGTCACGCGCGCGCACACGCCCCAGCACACCCAGCCCCAGCCGCCGAGCGCGAAGAACAGCAGCGCCCAAGGCAGGTGCTGCAGCATCCAGGTGCGTTGCAGGAAACGGTAGAAGGCGTCGTCGGCGATGCGCGCCTCGATCGCGATCGGCGGCGGATTCTGCAATCGCAGTTCGCAATGCAGCTGCCACCAGGCGTCGATCAGGAACGGTTGGCGATGGGCGAGGAAGTCGTGGCAATGCGGCAGGCGCTGAGCGTAGTCGCGCAGGTCGTGGGCGCGGACCAGGCCCAGCGGGCCGGCCAGGCCGACCTGCACACCGCAGTAGACCAGCAGGTACTCCAGCCACTTCGGGCAGTCGTAGCTGTCGTGGATCAGTTTGCGATGCATGCCCAGGGAATGGCCGAGCAGGAGCACGGTAGCGGTGCTGGCGACGAACAGGACCAGGGCCGACAGGCTGAAGGTCAGCGCGCCGCCTATCGAGGCGCCCAGCGCCATGGCGGTGAACCACAGCGAACGCACCGGCTCCCAGGCCACGCGGCCCCGGCTGACCGAGCGCACGGCGAGGGCGCTATCGCTGGAAGCGCGCACGCGGTGCGTGCGCAGGCTGTCGGGCAGTACATCCATGGGCGACTCCGGCTGAACCTTCGGCGTTCCGCGCCGTGGCGGGGCGCGGATGTGATTTCAATATTTAACTAATTCGCTAAATGTTTATTTCTTGCCAGGGCCGCTGTCAAGCGCACGCCGACGGACGGCATCGCGACCCGAAGGGTTCAGTCGAGGAAGTCGTACAGCCGGTAGATCCACGACAGCTCGTAGACGATGCCGGCGATCACGAACGCGCGGTGGAACCACTCCGCGCGCGTGCGTATCGCGATCAGGCACGCAGCGATGTAGGCGAGGTTCCGCAGTGGATACTCCGGCCCCATGCTGGCGAAATAGGCGCGGCCCTTGATCGCGGTGTCGATGAGGTCGATCGCGTAGCTCAGCGCCATGATTCCGAAGAACCAGCCGCGGCGCGACTGGAAATAATCCTGCCAGCCGCTGTAGTCGCCGATGTCGTCGGGAAACAGCAGGGTGCACAGCAGGAACAGCACCACCACGTACACGATCAGGAACGCGTAGGCGGTGAAGCTCCACGGATGGACGTGGATCAGGCGGAACTCCCACCACCAGAAATGGGTGAGCAACACGAACATCGACAGCGCCCAGCCCAGGTGCACCCAGTAGATGCGTTCGCGGCCCGGGTGCTGGACGAAGCGCGCCATGCCCTTGAGCAGGGTGGTGATCGCCAGGCCCAGGACGATGCCGAGTAGGATCCGGACGTGGACGAATTGCGGCTCCATGCGCGCTCCCAGATCGGTGGCGCCGGCGGCTGCGGCCGGCGCCGACGGGGGCAGCATAAGCCCGGCGGGAACGGCGCGGCGCGGTTGGAGCGCAGGCTCGGGCCAATGCTGCGATCATGGCGCATGAGCCAGACCGACGATTTCGCCTCCCTCCCGCTGTCGCCCGCCCTGTTGCAGGGCGTGGCCGCGCTCGGCTACGAGCGCATGACCCCCATCCAGGCCCAGGGCCTGCCGACCCTGTTGCAGGGCCGCGACCTGATCGCGCAAGCGCCGACCGGCAGCGGCAAGACCGCGGCCTTCGGGCTGGGCCTGCTGCACAAGCTGGACCCGGCCGACGGCCGCACCCAGGGCTTGGTGCTGTGCCCCACGCGCGAGCTGGCCGACCAGGTCGGGCGCCAGCTGCGCAAGCTCGCGTTCGCGATTCCCAACCTCAAGGTCTCGGTGCTGTGCGGCGGCATGCCGCTGGGCCCGCAGCTGGCCTCGCTGGAGCACGCCCCGCACGTGGTGGTCGGCACGCCCGGCCGCCTGCAGGAGCTGGTGCGCAAGCAAGCGCTGCGCCTGGACGCGGTGTCGGTGCTGGTGCTGGACGAGGCCGACCGCATGCTCGACATGGGCTTCGAGGAGCCGATCCGCGAGCTGGTCGGCAAGACCCCGCGCAAGCGCCAGACCCTGTTGTTCTCGGCGACGTTCCCGGATGCGATCCGCACCCTGGCGGCGAAGATGATGCGCGAGCCGGCCGAGGTCACGGTCGAGGGCGCGGCCGACCAGCCCGCGGTCGAACAGCATTTCTACGAGGTCGAGCCCGACCGCAAGACGCCGCTGCTGGCGGCGCTGCTGCTGGAGTTCCGCCCCGACTCCTGCGTGGTGTTCTGCAACATGCGCCGCGACACCGAGGAAGTCGTGGGCTCGCTCAATCACTACGGCTTCGCCGCGCTGGCCCTGCACGGCGACATGGAGCAGCGCGACCGCGACGAGGTGCTGGTGCGCTTCGCCAACCGCAGCTGCAACGTGCTGGTCGCCAGCGACGTCGCCGCGCGCGGTCTGGACGTGCAGGACCTGGCGGCGGTGGTGAACTACGAGCTGCCGACCGATCCGGACGTCTACATCCACCGCATCGGCCGCACCGGTCGCGCCGGCCGCGGCGGTGTGGCGCTGAGCTTGTGCAGCCCGCGCGAGATCGCGCGCGCGCAGCCGATCGAGGAGCGCCAGGGCCGTCCGCTGCGCTGGGAACGCGCCGCGCCGCTGGCCGGCCGCGCCAGCAACGTGCCGACCGCGCCGATGACGACCTTGCGCATCGACGCCGGCCGCACCGACAAGCTGCGGCCCGGCGACGTGCTGGGCGCGCTCACCGGCGACGCCGGCCTCAAGGCCGACCAGGTCGGCAAGATCGACGTGTTCCCGACCCGCAGCTACGTGGCCGTCGCGCGCGCGCAGGCGCCGCAGGCGCTGGCACGGTTGCGTGAAGGCAAGATCAAGGGGCGCAAGTTCCGCGTGCATAAACTGTAAGCACGCGACGTGGGCTGGCGGGCCGCGCGCGGTTGCGCGAAGCTGCGCCGGTCGCCGCGTCACGGCCGCGACGCCGCCACTGTCCAAGAGAGTGACGATGATCAAGCCGCAGAAGCCCGCCAACGAAACGCAGCGCCTGGCCGCCTTGCAGCGCTACGCGATCCTGGACACGCCTCCGGATTCGGCGTTCGACGACCTGACCGCGATCGCCGGCGCGATCTGCGCCACGCCCATGAGCACGGTGTCGCTGATCGACGCCGAGCGCCAGTGGTTCAAGGGCCGGCGCGGGCTGGAAGCGGAGGAAACGCCGCGCGATCTGGCGTTCTGCGCGCATGCGATCCTGGAACCGGAGAAAGTGCTGGTGGTGCCCGACGCGCGCGACGACGCGCGCTTCCAGGGCAATCCGCTGGTCACCGGCGATCCCAATATCCGTTTCTACGCCGGCGCGCCGCTGGTGACGCCCGACGGGTATCCGGTGGGCACCTTGTGCGTGCTGGACGATCAGCCGCGCGAGCTGGCGCCGTTCCAGATCAAGGCGCTGGAAGCCCTGTCGCGCCAGGTCACCCACCTGATGGAGCTGCGCCGCGTCAGTCACGAACTCAGCCACCAGCTCAACGAGCGCCAGTGGTACGAGGAGCAGCTGCAGCATTACCAGCAGGCGCTGGAAGCGCAGAACGCCGACCTCACCGAACAGACCCGCACCGATGTCCTGACCGGCCTGGCCAACCGGCGCGCGTTCGCCGTCGCGTTGGAGCAGGCGCTGCAAGCCGGCCGCCCGACCGCGGTGGCGGTGCTGGACATCGACCACTTCAAGATCGTCAACGACGTCCACGGCCACGCGGTCGGCGACGAGGTGCTGCAGGACGTCGCGCGTGTGCTGCGTTCGGCCAGCGGCGGCAGCGGTCTGGTCGCGCGTTACGGCGGCGAGGAATTCGTCTGGCTGATCCACGACCGCGGCTTGAACGACGCGGTGCTGCAATGCGAGTACTTGCGCGAATCGGTGGAGCACACCACCCAGACCCTGGCGGTCACCACCAGCATCGGCGTGGCCGCCGCGCGCGAGGGCGAAAGCGCCGAGCACTTGTTCGCGCGCGCCGACCAGGCCCTGTACGCGGCCAAGCGCGGCGGACGCAACCGCGTGGTCGCGTCCGAGGAGTGAGCGGCGCCGCGCTTACTTGTTGTTGGCGCTGAAGCTGCCCGCACTTGGCATAACGATGATCTGCGACGACAAGGGGGCGTATGGACGACAGGTGGGGAGCCATTTACGTGCGCCGCATGGATCAATTGCAGGAGCAGGTGGCGAGCAGCACGACCGACACTTTGCGTCGACTTAAGCAGTCGGCCTTGGAGGCTACAGAAAGCGCCTCAATGAAAGCGGAAGCGTTGTTCGAGGCTGTCGGAGGCTACGAGCTCGCACGCCGCGAGCGTATGGATGCGGACAATGCAGGCCATGACGACCAACAGGAATGGTATGAGCGGCAGCTGGCTGAAGCGAATAGAGCGATCGCTGCTGCGCCCGATGAGGCGCAGCGACGGTTGGCGAAGACGTTTTATGCAATCCAGAAACAGACCTACCGCTTTTTTCTTAGCAGGCGGGAAATTGAGCTCCAAGTACAGGGATTGAAGCCTTCGCCGGGGTCTCTGGCCCTGTCGCTCGCGAGTACCTTGTTCGAGCAGATATTCGAGCCCAATGAAAAGCGTTTCAATGCCGAGGCCGTGCTCAAGCTGCTCGACCACGCAGTGGCGCAGATTCCCCTGCTCGGCAACGCCTACGATGCGGCAAAGGCGGTGGAGGCTATCAAGAACGCCCGTCGGTACGAAAACGACGCAGCGGAAACCTATGTGTGGTACCTGGAAGACTACATCGAAAGTCTACGAGTCTGGTGCGTCTCGGCCGATGCGCTGATTGAGGTTTGCAAGCAAAAAACGCAGCCGTAGGGCAGGAGCTGCGCTCGTAGCCTCCAGACTATCCCAAGCACCGGACGCAGCCTCGCGAGCGCGTCCGAACCGCACGCTCAGGTGCGCCTTTATTTTCCGTTGGCGCTGAAGCTGCCCGGACCGAGCAGGGCGATGGCCACGCCCGAGACCAGGAACATCGCCTGCAGTTCCAACGCCCAGCCGCCCTGGTCGTTGAGGCTGTTGAGCTGGCCCAGATGGACCAGAAAGATCGCGAACAGCATGTTGATCGCGATCAGGGCGCCGCCGACGCGCGCATGCCAGCCCACGATCAGCAGGATCGGCGCCAACACTTCGCCCAGCAGCACGCCGTAGCCGAGGAAGCCGGGCAGGCCGTGGGATTCGACCAGGCGCACGATGCCGCCCATGCCGCCCTTGAGCTTGGCGATGCCGTGCAACAGGATCAGCGCGCCCAGGACGATGCGCATGAACAGACGGGCGAGATCCTGTTGGGTGTTCGGGTTCATCGGGGTTCCTGGGGCGTGAGCATGGACCTGGCGCAGGATAGTCGGCGCGGGCGTTCGTGTCTGCGGGGGCGCCGACTTCGGGCCGTCCCGCCGGGTTTGACCGGCTCGCGACGCGACGGCCAGAATCGGCCCCACCTCCCTGGTGGAACCGGTCGCATGCGCATCCTGCTGGCGTTCTCGTTGTTGGCCGCGACACTGACGGCGCAGGCGGCGGAGAGTCTGAGCATGGTCATCGCCACGGCCAAGGAACGGGCGTATCGCTCTTCGCGCGTCGACTGGCCGCAGGTGGAGACCCAGGCCGCGGCCGTCGAGCGCAGCGAGGGCGAAGACGCCGCGATCGCGTATGTGGTGAGTGCGCTGGGCGACCGGCACACCTTCTACCGTTCGGCCAATCAAACCCGACCGCCCGCGGCGGGTTCCGCCGCCGCCGCCGCGGTTCCGGCAATCGCCGTCGAGCTTCCGGCCCGGCAAGGCATCCCGGTGCTGCGGATCAATGCCTGGAGCGGCAACGCCCAGGAACAACGCGCCGCGGCCGTCAGCGTGCGCGAGAGCCTGATCCGTTCGCTGCAAGTGTCCGATTGCGGCCTGATCCTGGATTTCTCGTCGAACACGGGCGGCAACATGTGGCCGATGCTGATCGGCTTGGCGCCGTTGTTGTCGGAGGGACAGGTCGGTGCGTTTCGCGATGCCAAGGGCGGGGAGATCGTCATCGAAAACCGAGGCGGAATCATTCACTACGACGGCGGTGCGCACTTTCTCAACCAGGTGCTGAGCCAGCTGCCGCCGCGCCTGCCGAAGTCCATCGCGTTCGTGATCGGCAAGCATTCGGCCAGCTCGGGCGAGATCACGCCGATCATGTTCCGCGGTCAGGCCAATGTCCGCTTCTTTGGTACGGAGACGGCGGGCTATTCGACCTCGAACGCCACGATACGTTTGCCGAACGGCGGCCTGTTGTTGCTGACCACCTCCGCGACACTGGATCGCAACGGACGCGCCTACGAGCAGGAACTCGTGCCCGACGTGCAGTCCGCCGATCCGATCGGCGATGCGGCCGACTGGATCGGCGCGCAATGCCGTCGCTGACGGTTACGCGGGTGCCTGCCGCGTTCGCGCAGCCGTCCGGTATTGCGGCAGACGTCTCCCACGCGGAAGGATCCCCATACGCCCGCAAACGCGTACCCGTCGCATCGCGCTCAAGCTGATCGAGCCCTGGCTGATCCGGCGCGCGGCGGCGGGTCTGGATACGCGCTTGGAGTGATCGGCCGGGCAAGGCGACGCCGCGGCATCGATGCCCTTATCGCGAACGCCTACTCCGACACCTGCTTGGCCTCGGACGTGCCCAACAGCTCCGGCTGCGGCGCGCCGCGCGGGCGGCTGATCAAGGGGTGCACGAACACCGCCGACAGGATGATCGCCACGCCGACGTAGAACAGCGTGCTCAGTTCGCGCTGCTCGCCCAGCAAGGCGATGGCCAGCACGATCGCGTAGACCGGCTCCAGGTTGATCGCCAGCTGCGCGGCGAACGCGGTCATGTGGCGCAGCGCCACCAGCGACAGCGCGAACGGCAGCAGGGTGCAGACCAGCGACAGCAGCACCAGCAGCGCCGCGTCGCGCGCGCCGGGCAGCACCAGCAGCTCGCCGGCGAAGGCCGGGAACAGCAGCGGCATCACCGGCGCCAGCGCGGTCAGCGCCAGCGTGCCGGCGCCGAGTTCCAGCGCGGTCACGGTCAGCGGATCGCCGTGTTCGACCAGGCGCTTGTTGAGCGAGGAGAACAGCGCCACCAGCAGCGCCGACAGCGCGCCGACCGCCACGCCCAGGCGCATCCCGTGCGGGACGCCGCCGACCACCAGCGCCACACCTGGCAGCACCGCCACGCCCAAGGCGAGTTCGCGCTTGGAGAACCGGCGCTTGGCCAGCTTGGGTTCGATCAGCGCGGTGAACACCGTCGCCAACGCGATGCAGGTCGCGGCGACGGACGCGTTGGCGAGCTTGATCGCGCCGTAGAACGTCAGCCAGTGCAGCGCCACCAGCACGCCGATGCCGGCGTAGGACCACAGCAAGCGCGCCGGCATCGCGCGCAGGCCGCGCCAGACCTTGGGCAGCAAGGCCAGCGCGGCGACCACGATCAGCATGCGCCACCACACCAGCGGCAGCGCCGGCAGCGAGATCAGCTTGCCCAGGATCGCGGTGAAGCCCCACAGCAACACGCAAAAGTGGATCTGGACTTGCGCCTTGGCGGTCGGGGTCATCGGCATCGCGGTCGCGGACGGAAGCGCATTATCCCTCGCGAGCCTGATGCGCGGCGCGCGTGCGCGTGCGAAGCTGCGCCGCGAGCCAGGGAGAGAGCGCAGCGCCATGCCCAGCAGCGAAGCCCGTTCCACCGCCGCGCCCGAGCCGGCCCCGGCCTGGAGCCGCGCGCTGGCCGCCCTGGTCGCGGCGGTGTCGCTGGCCGCGCTGATCGGCCAGTACTGGCTGCTGATCGCGGCGACGCTGCACACCGAGGGGCCCGCGGCGGCGACGCTGCGCTACCTGAGCTACTTCACCATCCTCAGCAACCTGCTGGTCAGCGCGGTCTGCGTGCAGGCCGCGCTGGGCGGCGGTGCGCGGCTGGGGCGCTGGCTGGCGGGCGCGCGCGTGCGCGGCGGGGTCGCGCTGGCGATCGGGGTGACCGGCACGGTCTACTTCGTCGTCCTGCGCCACCTGTGGCAGCCGCAAGGCGCGCAATGGTGGGTGGACTCCGGCCTGCACTACGCGACGCCGGCCCTGTATCTGGCGTGGTGGCTGCTGGCGGTGCCGCACGGCCGCCTGGGCGGGCGCGACCTGTGGCGCTGGCTGTGGTTTCCGGCCTGCTACCTGGTGTGGACCTTCCTGCGCGGCGCGGCCGTGCAGCAGTACCCGTATCCGTTCCTGGACGTGCTGCAGCTGGGCTGGCCGACGGTGCTGCGCAATGCCGGTGGGGTGCTGGCGTTGTTCCTGGCGTTCGGCGCCGGGCTGCTCGGGGTCGACCGTCTGCTGGGGCGTCGCGGCCGGGCCGGCTGAGGCGGTCGCGAGCCGGGCCGGGGCGTATACCGGACCTGCTTTGCAAATTCTTAGCGGATTCTTTACGGATTTTGGCCATTCGGCGGCGAGTCGGCTTAGGCTAGGCGCCAGTTTCGACACCTGGGGTTAGGCCAATGACGCAACACCGCACCCGTTTCCCGCGTGCACGCTTGTTCCGCGCCGTCCACTACGCGCTCTGCCTGGCCGGTGGCCTGGCCGCCGTCTCGCCGGCCTTGGCCCAGGACGCCGCCGCGCCGGCCGAGCCGGCCAGCGAGGCCAAGACCCTGGACACCGTGTCCGTGCTCGGCTCGCGTCGCAGCCAGCGTTCCTCCGACACCGCCTCGATCTCGCCCGTGGACGTGCTGCCGATGGCGCAGGCCACCGAGGAGGGCGCGCAGTTCGATCTGGCGCAGTCGCTGCAGTACGCCGCGCCTTCGTTCAACTCCACCCGCCAGACCGGCGCCGACGGCGCCGACCTGATCGACTCGGCCGCGCTGCGCGGGCTGGGTTCGGATCAGACGCTGGTGTTGGTCAACGGCAAGCGCCATCACACCACCGCCCTGGTCAACCTGTTCGGCGCACGTAACCGCGGCAACACCGGCACCGACCTCAACACCATCCCGCTGATGGCCATCGACAGCGTCGAGATCCTGCGCGACGGCGCCGCCGCCCAGTACGGCTCGGACGCGATCGCCGGCGTGATGAACATCGCGCTGAAGAAGCGCAAGGGCTGCGAAGCGGTGGCCGGCTGGGGCCAATACTCGCGCGGCGACGGCGAGAACTGGCTGGCCTCGGGCTACTGCGGCGTCGGCCTGGGCACCGACGGCGTGCTCGGCATCACCGTGGAGTATCAGGACCGCGGCCGTTCCGACCGCTCCGAACCCAAGGGCAGCCCGCGCATCATCGGCGACTCCAAGATCCGCAATCAGACCCTGTTCCTCAACGGCGAAAAGCCGCTGAGCGAGAACGCCACGCTGTACTTCACCGCCGGCCTGCAGAACCGCGATGCGTCCTCGGCCGCGTTCGCGCGCGAGGGCATCGGTTCGGAAGACATCCCCTCGCGCAACTCCGAGGCCATGTACCCCAACGGCTTCGTGCCCTTCATCGACGGCGACCTGGAAGACCGCTTCGGCACCGTCGGTCTGCGTTGGGGCATGGGCGAATGGCAGGCCGACCTGTCGGCCACCTACGGCTACAACGAGCTGCGCTACGACATCAACCACACCCTCAACGCTTCCATCGCCAACCTCGATCTGCAAAATGGCGGCCGCGGCGTCAGCGCCAGCCGCTTCGATGCCGGTGGGTTCTCGTTCCGCCAGAACACCTACAACTTCGACGTCAGCCGCTACTTCGACACCGTCTTCAACGGCTTCAACGCCGCCTTCGGTCTGGAACGCCGCGACGAGCGCTACAGCATCTACGCCGGCGAGCCGGGTTCCTACATCGACGCCGACGGCGTGGGCGTGGGCGGTAATGCGGGCAGCCAGGGCTTCCCGGGCTTCCAGCCCAGCGACGCCGGCAGCCACGAGCGCGACAGCTGGGCCGCCTACGTGGACCTGGAAGCGGACTTCACCGACCGCCTGACCACCGGTTTCGCGCTGCGCTACGAGGACTACAGCGACTTCGGCGACACCCTGACCGGCAAGCTCGCCGCCGGTTTCCGTGCCACCGATACCCTGATGCTGCGCGCCTCGGCCAGCACCGGCTTCCGCGCGCCGTCGCTGCAGCAGAAGTACTTCTCCTCCACCATCACCGACTTCATCAACGGCGAACCGGTGGACGTGGTGATCGCGCCCAACGGCGGCACCATCGCCAACGCCGCCGGCCTGCCGCTGCTGCAGGACGAAACTTCGCGCAACTACACGCTGGGCCTGACCTGGTCGCCGACCGCGAACACCTCGTTCACGCTGGACGCCTACCGCATCAACATCGACGACCGCATCGTGCTCAGCGGCCGCTTCGACACCACCGATCCGACCATCGGCGCGATCCTGCAGTCGCTGGGCGTGGGCCAGGCGCAGTTCTTCGTCAACTCGGTCGACACCAAGACCGAGGGCGTGGACCTGACCTTCAATCACGAGGCGGAGTGGGGCGGCGGCAAGCTCGGCACCTTCGTCGCGCTCAACCTCAACCGCACCAAGGTCACCGGCATCCACGCGCCGCCGGCCCTGGTCGGGCGCGAGGACGTGCTGCTGTCCGAGCGCGAGCGTCTGTTCATCGAGCAGGGCGCGCCCAAGTCCAAGGCCGTGGTCGGTTTCGACTACAGCCGCGGCGCCTGGGAAGGCGATCTGAAGGTGATCTACTTCGGCCCGCAGACCCTGGGCACCTTCTCCGGCACCGCCGGCGGCGTGCCCAACGCGCGCTACGACGCCAAGACCTCGGCCGACATCAGCGTGACCTACGCGTTCGGCGAGAACACCAAGCTCACCGTCGGCGGCGCCAACGTGTTCGACGTCAAGCCGACCCGCCAGGACCCCAACGAGACCGACAACGGCCACGTGTTCGACAGCGTGCAGTTCGGCCTCAATGGCGCGGCTTACTTCGTGAGGCTGTGGCACCGGTTCTGATCGGTGCGGCCTGGCGGATGCGGTCTGATCGGTACAGTCCGACCGCATCCGATGCGCGTATCCTTCCGGCGTCCGCGCCGGAAGGAGCCGGGTACTGGTGAGCAGCGACTATCTGAATTACCTGCGCGAGCTGATGGCCGGCTTCGGCACGGTCACGGTGCGGCGCATGTTCGGCGGGCACGGCTTGTACCGCGACGAGGTGTTCTTCGCCCTGGTCGACGAGGATGTGCTCTATCTGAAGGCCGATGACGCCAGCCGCGCGCGTTTCGAAGCGGCGGGCTGCGCCCCGTTCGGTTTCCTCAAGCAGGGGCAGCGGGTCGAAACGAGCTATTGGTCGGCGCCCGAATCGGCGCTGGATTCGGCCGAGGATCTGCGGCCGTGGCTGGATCTTGCCTACGAAGCGGCCTTGCGCAAGCGCGAGGCGGGGCCGAAGAAGAAGCTGCGAAGCGCGCGCAAGCCGAAGTGACGGCGGTGGGTTAGGGCCGTCGTTGCGACCGGAAAACCAGGCGGGTGTGCTCTCTGTGGGAGCGGCGTGAGCCGCGATCGTGATCTCGCAGCGACTCAGTCCCATCGCGGCTCACGCCGCTCCCACAGAAGGCAGGCGCGCGGCTTGCGCCGCTCCTACACCCAGGCCCCGGCAGCGGGCAGCGGCGTCACTCCTTCTCCACCGCCAACAACCAATCCAGAAACAGCCGCGCCGAGGCGCGCAGCCGGCGGTGCGAGGGATAGACCGCGTAATAGCCCCAGCGCGCCTTCACCGACGGGCCGGGCAGGCGCACCAGTTCGCCCGAGCGCAGGTAAGGCACCGCGATCTGTTCGCGCGCCAGCGCCGCGCCCAGGCCGTGCACCGCGGCCTGCAGGGCGTCGGTGGTGTCGCTGAAACTGTAGCGCTCGTCCAGCTTGACGCCGTGCACCTCGGCGGCGCGGAACCAGTCGTGCCAGCCCTGGCGCGCGTGGTCGGAGATCAGCGGCAGGCGCGCGACCTGCGCGGCCTCGCGCAATTCCGACACGCCGGGCAGGCTCGGCGCGGCGACCGGAAACAGGGAATCGTCCATCAGGTGATGCGCGGTCAGGCCCGGCCAATGACCGGGGCCGTGGCGGATGCCCAGGTCGGGGCCGCCTTCGTCGAACCGGGTGAGGGCGATCTCGGTGTCCACGCTCAGGCGCAACTGCGGGTGCGCGGCAACGAAGCCGGGCAGGCGCGGCAGCAGCCAGGTGTAGGCCAGCGAGTGCAGGGTGGTGACGCGCACGCGGTCGTGTTCGGCGCGCGCCACCCGCAGGCTGCGCAGCACGCCCTCCATGTCGGCCATCGCCGAGCCCGCGGCGTCGGCGAGCTGGCGCCCTTCGGCGGTCAGCGACACGCCACGCGCGTGGCGCTGGAACAGGCTGACCTCCAGCCGTGCCTCGAGCTTGCGCACGTGGTGGCTGACCGCGCTGGCGGTCAGGTGCAGCTCGTCGGCGGCATGGGCGAAATTCTGATGGCGGGCGGCGGCTTCGAAGGCGGCCAACGCCGGCAGCAGGTCGGAACGCAGGGCCATGGTTAGCCTCAAATCCTGTTTGTGCCTGACCTCCAAAGTATGCGCTTGTGGCGCCGATACGGGTGAGGACAATGGTCGCAGACAGCAATTTGGCTGTTGCCGCAGCCCGGCTCGGACACGGCCTTGGTCGCGACGACCCGGGCGGCCGAACCGCCGTCACTTCACCGGCGTGCGAGTCCCTGAGCGCCCGCCCGATCGACCTGCAGCGCACCGCAGCGCAAGACCGCAGCACCCCCACCGCCCCCATGCGAGCCCCGTCATGCCTTCGATCGATACCGTCGTTCCCTTGGAAACGCCCGCGACACGGGCCTGGCTGACGCCGCTGGAACTGGGCGTGCTGGGCGCGATCTGGGGCGCCTCGTTTCTGTTCATGCGCGTGGCCGTGCACGACTTCGGCGCGATACCGCTGGTCGAGGTGCGATTGGCGCTGGGCTCGCTGGTGCTGCTGCCGTTCCTGTGGCGCGCCCGCGCGCAGTTCCCGGCCAAACTGTGGCCGAAGATCGTGGTGATCGGCGCGATCAACTCGGCGGTGCCCTTCATGCTGTTCGCCTGGGCCGCGCAACGCGCGCCGGCCGGCATCGGCGCGATCGCCAACGCCATGACCGTGCTGTTCACCGCGCTGGTCGGCTTCCTGTTCTTCGGCGAAAAGATCGGCGGGCGCCGCAGCGTCGCGTTGCTGGTCGGTTTTCTCGGCGTGGTGGTGCTGGCCAGCGGCAAGACCGCCGGTGCCAGCATCAGCTGGGCGGTGGCGGCCGGCGCCGGCGCGGCCTTCCTGTACGGCATCGGCATCAACCTGGTGCGCCGTCATCTGACCGGCCTGCCGCCGGCCGCGGTCGCCTCGGCCACGCTAGGCGTTTCGGCGCTGCTGGTGCTGCCGTTCGCGCTCAGCAGCTGGCCGACCCATGCGATTCCGATGAAGTCCTGGTTCTCGGCGACCCTGCTGGGCGTGCTGTGCACCGGCGCGGCCTTCGTCATGTACTACCGCCTGATCGCGCGCATCGGCGCCAACCGCGCTTCCACCGTGACCTATCTGATCCCGGTGTTCGGCGTGGCCTGGGCCTGGCTGCTGTTGGACGAACCGCTGACCCTGACCATGGGCATCGCCGGCGCGATGATCCTGGGCAGCGTCGCGCTCAGCCAGCGCAGCGCGCGTTGATCGGCATAGGAACCGCACATCCATGAACGACACGTCCCACGATTCCGTGCAACACCGCGTCCGCTTCGACTTCGAGATCGAGTTCACCAACGGCGGCGGCATCCAGGGCCAGGATTTCCGCCTCGACATCGACGGCGACGACATCGCCGACGCCGCGCTGGTCGACTACATCGTGCGCGACCTGCGTCTGCTGATGGTCGGCCAGGCGCGCATCCTCAACAAGGCGATCATCGTCGAGGCGCACAAGCGCAAGGGCGAGGCCGCCGATCCCGGGCGTCGCGTCTACGTCGACCTCAGCCACACCATCGAGGACGGCCTGGTCACGTATCCGGGCATGCCGGCGGCGCGCGTGTGCGACTACCTCAGCCGCGAGGCCTCGCGTGCGATCTACGAAGAGGGCACCGAGTTCCAGATCGCGCGCATCGAAATGGTCGCCAACACCGGCACCTACATCGACTGTCCCTCGCACCGCTACGCGCACGGCCACGACCTGGCCGGATTGCGGCCCGAGGCCTGCGCGGATCTGGAAGGCATCGTGATCCGCGCCGACCATCGCCAGGTCAACGCGATCGATGCGTCCTGGTTCCGCGACAAGGAAATCCGCGGCCGCGCCGTGCTGGTGCACACCGGTTGGGACGCGCATTGGGCCGATCCCAGCTACGCGGTCGGGCATCCGTTCCTGACCGAGGACGCGGCGGTGTACCTGCGCGATTGCGGGGTCAAGTTGGTCGGCATCGATTCGATGAACATCGACGACACCCGCGGCCGCGCGCGGCCGGTGCACAGCACCTTGCTGGGCGCCGACATTCTGATCGTCGAGCATCTGCGCAATCTGGCCGCGCTGCCGGACCAGGGCTTCAGCTTCAGCGCCGTGCCGCCCAAGGTGCGCGGTGCCGGAACCTTCCCGGTGCGCGCGCTGGCGCGGCTGGATTGAGTCAGTCGCTCAGATAGGCCTGCAGTGCGGCGATCGCCAGCCGCACCTTGGCCGGTTGCGAATCGCGCTGGGCGGTGACCGCGTACACGCCCAGCGGCGACATCGACCATTCCGGCAGCACCGCGACCACGCCGCCGTCGGCGAGCAACTGCGTCGCGTCGGGCCCGGGCAGGCGCATGATGCCCAGGTCCTGCAGCATCATCTGCTTGAGCGCCTCGGCGCTGTTGCCGACGATGCGTCCGCCCACGCGCACGCGCCGCGACGGCTCGCCCGGACGATGCAGCTCGACGTACTCGGGTTGGTTGATCACGCTCAAGATCAGCAGCGGATGTTCGCTCAGTTCCTCCGGCGTTTGCGGCAGCCCGTGCGCCTGCGCGTACGCAGGCGTGCACACCAGCAGATAACGCCACTCGGTCAGACGGCGCGCGATCAGGCTGGAATCGCCCATCGTGCCCACGCGCACGGCCAGGTCGATGCGCTCGCCGATCAGGTCGATCTGACGGTCTTCGGCGAACAGGCGCAGCGACAGCGCCGGATGCGCACGTAGCAACGGCGCCAGCGCCTCGGCCAGATAGCGGGCGAAGCCCACCGGCACGGCGACGCGCAATTCGCCGCGCGGCTCGTCGCGCAGATCGCCCAGCCGGCGTTCGGCGGCGCGCGCGGCGTGCAGCATGCCGGCGCAGTCCTCGTAGTAGGCCTGGCCGGCCTCGGTGGTGGTGAGCTTGCGGGTGGAGCGGTGCAGCAGCACCACGCCGATCTCCTCCTCCAGCCGCCGCAGCTGCTGGCTGACCGCCGACGGCGTCATGTCCAGCTCGCGCGCGGCCGCGCTCATCGAGCCCAGTTCGACCACGCGGGCGTACAGGGCCATGCGCTTGAGGCGGTCTATCGTGAAGTCCAGCTTCATGGTTCTAGTCCGAATCCTGGTCTTATCGGCCAATCTTGTAGTGGGAATACTAGCGCCACCTGACCACACCGGAGCAATCCCATGAACATCGCCCTGATCGGCGCCAGCGGCTTCATCGGCTCGGCGCTGCGTAACGAAGCCCTGTCGCGCGGCCATCGCGTGACTGCCCTGGTCGGCCGCCCGCAGCGGTTGGAGGCCGCGCCGGGCCTGACTGCGTTCGCCGCCGACGTGCTCGACACGCAGCGCCTGGCCCAGCAGCTGGCCGGCCACGACGCGGTGATCAGCGCCTTCAGCGGCCACAGCCAGGACGACGTACGCGACTATTTCAACCGCGGCAGCGCGGCGATCGTCGCCGCGGTCAAACAGGCCGGCGTGCCGCGCCTGCTGGTGGTCGGCGGCGCCGGCAGCCTGGAAGTCGCCCCCGGCCTGCAACTGGTCGACACGCCCGAGTTCCCCGCGCAGTGGAAGGGCTCAGCGCTGGGCGGCCGCGACGTGCTCGAAGCGCTGCGCCAGGAGCCGACGCTGGACTGGACCTACCTCAGTCCGGCCGCGCTGATCGAACCCGGCCAACGCACCGGCCGCTACCGCCTCGGCGGCGAGCAGCTGCTGGTGGACGAGGCCGGCGATTCCAAGATCTCGGTCGAGGACTACGCGCTGGCGCTGATCGACGAGTTGGAGCAGCCCGCGCACAGCCGCCGCCGTTTCAGCATCGCGTACTGAGCGCGACGACGGGGCGCAGCGCGGTCGCGCCGCGCCCCGTCGCTTCGTCCCGCGCGTGGGGATCGGCTAACCTGCCCGCATCGGGGGCGGTCGTGGCGATGCGCCGGCAGGGGACACATGGGCTTCAAGCGTGCGGGGGCGGCGTTCGCGCTGGTTTTCGGGTTGTGCGTGGCCGGCGATGCGTCCGCGCAAGCGCAGTGCGAGCATCTGGGCGCGCAGGCCGTCGCCGCCGAGCGGCAGGGCCGGCCGTTCTGGTTCCGCACCTATAAAAAACGTCGGCTGGTCGCGCTGGTATTGGCCGAATGCGCCTACCGTCCGGAGGCCGAACGCGCCCTGGCCACCGCTATCGACGACCGACGCTTCGCGCGTCTGTCGGTGCAGGACCGATACACCACGTTGTCCGCTGCGGCGACCAATGCCTGGCAATTGCAGCACTACCCGCAGGCGCGCGATCTGTATCGCCGTGTGGTCGCACTATCTCCCGACGAAGCCGACGACTGGTACCGCCTGTCCGTGCTGGAGCGCGTGCAAGGCGATCACGCAGCCTCGGCGCGCGCGATGATCCATGTGATCGAACATTGGCCGGAATTGCTGGATCACGTTCAAGATCAATCGATCTTCGCGCTGATTCATCAGCTTGAGCCGCGCGCGCAAGTCCGCCTGGATCTCTTGCAGGCGCTGTACGACGCCAACTGGCAGCGCAAGGGGCAGGGCGCCGACACGGCCTGGTACGAGCTGGCGCTGATGCGCGTGGATCGCGGCGAAGCCGACGCCGCGCGCGCGGCGATCCGGCGCATATCCGCCTCGCGCGAGCTGATCCTGTTGCGCGCCGATCGTCGTTTCGACGGCTTGGTCGATCGCCAAGCCATGGCCTTCGACGTGGACAACGCGGCGCTGCGCGAGGTGGAGCTGCAACGCACGCTGTTGGCGGCGCGGCCCGACTCGCTGCAATTGCACACCCAGCTCAGTCGCGCCCTGCTGATGTTGGGCCGCAGCGAAGAGGCCCTGGCCTTGTGCGACGACGCACTGAAAGCCATCGCCGATGCCCCGGCCGATCGTCCGCCCTATGCCGACGACGCCGAGTACCGCGTGTGGCTGATGAACAACCGCGCGATCGCCTTGCGCCGGCTGGGCCGTCTGGACGAGGCCCTGCAGGAATTGCGACGCGCCAGCGAGCGGCGCGAGGGCGACAGCGTCAACGTCAGCCAGATCCTGAATCTGGGCGACTACTACGCCTCCCTGGGACGGTCGGACGAGGCGCTGGCGACGGTCGCCGCCGTGGGCACGGACATCAATGGCTATGGCCGCATGGTGCAGGCTCTGGTGGAGCTGCGCGCGCAGTCGCAGCGTGGCGATGCCGCGCAGGTCGCGCGCGCCTTGGCTTACTTGCGCGAGCATCGTCGGGAGGACGGGACTGTGCTGTTGGAAGGGCTGCTGCAAGCCGGCCGCATGGACGAAGCCGAGCAGGCGCTGTTGGCGTCGCTGGCGTCCGCCAGCGAACGCGCCGACGCGCTGTACTGGTTGCAACGCTTCCGTGAGGCCGATGCGCTGCCGGGCGATCGCGACCGGCGCGCGCGCAAAGCCGAACTGATCGCGCGCGAGCGCGTGCAGGCCGCGATCGCACAGGTGGGCCGCATCGAGTCCTACGGCATCCATGCCACGAACGAAATGGATTGAGCGTCGCCCATCCTGGCGGCTGGCATACTCGGGCGCCACGGCCCAGGCAGGAGCCCGCATGCACGGCCCCGATCCTAACGACCCGCATCCGATGCGCGGCTTCCCGCAGATCTGCTACATCCGCAACACCGTCGACAATCCGCAGATCCAGGTCGGCGAATACAGCTACTACGACGATCCCGAGGATTCGGAAGGGTTCGAGCGCAATGTGCTGTACCTGTTTCCGTTCATCGGCGACCGCCTGGTCATCGGCCGCTATTGCGCGATCGCGCGCGGCGCGACCTTCGTCATGAACGGCGCCAATCACCGCATGTCGGGGTTCTCGACTTATCCCTTCAATATCTTCGGCAACGGCTGGGAGCGGACCACGCCGTTGCCGGAGGAGCTGCCGTACAAGGGCGATACGGTGATCGGCAACGATGTCTGGATCGGCTATCAGGCGCTGCTGATGCCCGGCGTGAACGTCGGCGACGGCGCCATCGTCGCCGCGCGTTCGGTGGTGACCGCGGACGTGCCCGCGTACGCGATCGTCGGCGGCAATCCGGCGCGCGTGCTGCGCATGCGCTACCGGCCGGATCAGGTCGAACGCCTGCTGCGCATCGCCTGGTGGGAGTGGGACGCGGCCAAGGTCAGCCGCAATCTGGAATCGATCGTCGGCGGCGACCTGGACGCCCTGGAAGCCGCGCAGTGAGCGCGGTCAGGGCGTAGACGCCGCGTTCTGCGGCAGCTCCGCATCGGCGGCGCCGCGGCGGCTCTGCGCCCGCGCCAGCGCGTAGCCGGTGCCGGCCCACACCAGCGCGATCGCGGCGCCGATCAGGGCGGCCAGCGCCGGATGCTGGGCCAGCGCATCGAGCAAGGCCTTGGCCCAGCCGCTGACCGCATCGGCGCCTCGGTAAACCACCGAGTCGATGAAGTTCTTGGCCTTGTACTTGGCCTGCGTGGGCACCGTGGTGAACAGCATCTCGCGGCCCGGACGCACGAAGGCGTACTCGCCGGCGCGCCGCACCACCATCACCACCGCCAGCACGGCGAAGGTCGGCGCCAGCGCCAGCCACAGGAAGCCGAACACGGTCACCAGCGGCACCGCCACCAGCAGCACGCCGATGCCCAGTCGCTGCGCCAGACGGCCGGTCAGGAACAACTGCGACAGGATCGCCAGGCTCTGTACCACCACGTCGATGGTGCCGAACACGCGGGTCTGGTCGGCGCGGTCGGGGTAGGTCAGTTCGACCAGACGCGCCTGCTCGAAGTACAGGAAGGTGCTGACGCTGGCCAGCAACAGCACGAAGGCGGCGATGCCGAGCAGGAACGGAGAGCGCAGCACATCGGTGAAGCCGGCGAACGGGCTGCCGCCCAGCGGCCGCGCGCGCGCAGCGGCGCTGGCTTGCGCAGGCAGCGGATGGGCGTCGCGCCAGCGCTGCAGGCGCCGGCCGACGTCGATGGCCGCGATCAACAGCGCCGCCGACAGCCACAGCAAGCCGGCGTGACCGATGCGGCCCACCAGGGCGACGCCGAGCAGCGGGCCGACCAGTCCGCCGAAGCTCGCGCCCGAGGCCATCAGGGCGAACACGCGCTTGGCCTGGTCGATCGGGAATAGATCGGCCAGCACGCTCCAGGCCACCGAGATCGCGATCAGGTTGAACACCGACAGCCAGATGTAGAACGCGCGCGCGAACCACAGGTTGTCCGGCGCCCAATGGAAGCCCAGCGCGAAGCCGGCCAGATTCACGGCGAAGAACCCGAAGGTCCAGGGCAGCACGCGCCGGCGCCGCACGCGCGCGGCCAGCCAGCCGAACAGCGGCATCACCGCCAGCGTGGCGACGAAGGTGCCGGTGAACAGCCATTGCAGATTGTCCACGCCGCCGGCGATGCCCATGGTCTCGCGCACCGGGCGCAGCATGAAATAGCCGGCGAACAGCAGAAAGAACAGCAGCACGCCCATCGCCGCCGGCTCGGCCTCGCGTTCGTCGATGCCGAACAGGCCGGCCAGACGGCGTTGCAGCGCAGTGGCGCTCATGCGCGGCTCAGCCGATCGCGGCGACCAGCGCCGCGCGCTGCTTGGCGTCCAGCAGGGCGCCGACGCCGGCCTTGAGGTTGTCGGTCTGGTTCTTGGGCTTGGAGGTAGCCGGTATCACCACCGTCACCGCCGGTTCGCTGAGCACGAATTTCAGGAACAGCTGCGCCCAGGAGTCGGCGCCGACCTCGGCCGCCCACGCCGGCACCGGTTTGTCGCGCACCTGCGCGAACAGGCGCCCGTCCTCGAACGCGCGGTTGACGATCACCGCGATGCCCAATTCGCGCGCGAGCGGAAAGATCGTGCGCTCGGCGCCGCGCGAAACCGGCGAGTAGTTGATCTGCACGAATTCCGGCTTCAGCGCGCGCATTTCCTCGGCGAGCTGGGCCTGGGCATCGTCGCGGTAGTGAGTGAGGCCGACGTAGCGCACCTTGCCCTGCTGCTTGAGCTCGCGCGCCAGCGCCAGCTGGGTGCGGGTGTCGCGCAGGTTATGCACTTGCAGCAGGTCGATCTTGTCGGTGCGCAGGCGCCGCAGCGATTCGCCGAACTGCGCCAGGCCCTCGTCGCGGCCGCTGACGCCGGACAGCTTGGTGGCCAGAAACAGCTTCGGCCGTGCCTGCGCTTCGGCCAGCAGGTCGCCCAGCACGTCCTCGGCGCTGGAGTAGGTGGGCGCGGTGTCGATCAGGGTCGCGCCGGCGTCGATGAAGCGCGCCAGCACCTCGCGCAGCGGCGCGCGCGCGTCGGTGCCGGCGCCGACTTCGAAACTGCCGGAGGTGCCCATGCCGATCACCGGCAGCTGCTCGCCGCTGGCCGGGATCGCGCGCTTGAGCAGCGGGCCGCGGAAGGGTTGCTCGGCGGTGAGTGCGCCGGTGGGTTTCGCCGGCTCGCCGCTCAAGGGGCGCGGCGTGTCCTGACTGCAGGCCGCCAAAGGCGCCAGCGCCAGTCCGGTGGCGGTGAGGGTGGCGGTGGCGATGAAATCCCGACGGCTGGCCATGGCGCGTTTCTCGCGTTGCGGAGTAGGCGTGGATCCACCGCAGCCTCGCCGCTGGCGGCGGCCGCGGACAGTGCCGTTAGCCATGTGCGCCGGCGCCAGGCCGGCGCGGTCGCGAATCAGCGCGCGCCGAGACGCTGCAGCAAGGCCATGGCCGCGGCCGGATTGCGCGCCTTGGCGGCGCTGATGAAATACAGGTAGACCTCGCGCGGGCGCGCGCCGGCCTCGCCGACGCCGCCGACATGCGGCAGATCGGTCGGATCGCCACCGCCGGCCCATGCGCGGGCGCGAGCCGCCCATGCGTCGAGTTCGGCATCGGCATAGCCGGTGCTCACGTCGGCGCGCGAACGCATCAGGCGCGCGTAGACGAAGTCGCCGGTGATGTCGGCCAGCGAAGGGTATTCGTCGGAGTCGGTGTAAACGGTCGCGACCTTGCGCTCGCGCGCCAGGCGCAGGTAGTCGGGATCGCGGAAGCTGTCGTTGCGCACCTCCAGCACATGCCGCAGCGCGCGGCCCTCGAGTTCGCGCGGCAGACCGTCGAGGAAGGCGGCGACATCGTCGCGATCGAACACGCGGCTGGGCGCCAACTGCCACAGGATCGGCCCCAGACGCGTGCCGAACTCGGCCAGGCCGCCGTCGACGAAGGCCTGCGCGGCCTTGATGTTGCGCGCCAGCGCGCCCGACTGGGTGATCCGACCCGGTGCCTTGAGCGAGAACACGAAGCTGTCCGGCGTTTCCGCGGCCCACTTGGCGTAGGTGGCCGGTTTCTGCGCGCTGTAGAAGGTGCCGTTGATCTCGATGCTGCTGAGCTCGCGGCTGGCGTATTCCAACTCGCGGCGCTGCACCAGTCCCTTGGGATAGAAATTGTCGCGCCAGGGCGCGTAGGTCCAACCGCCGATGCCGACGCGGATGCCGTCCACCGGCGGCACGCGGCGCGCCGCATCGTCGTGGCCGGGCGGCGCGGAGAACAAGTCGCCGGCGGGAGCGGTTTTCTGGGTGCGCGAGGGGCTCATGCGGGTGTCGTCATCCGGAAGGGGCGGCCGCTCGATCGCAGACGCGGCATCGTGGGAGGCAGATCGTACCGCCAGCGGCGGCCGCCGATCGCATCGTGTCCGAGCATAGCCGTGCGAGGTGAAGCGCTCGTGGACCCGTGTCGCATCCGAACCGCGACACCGCGCTCAGCCGGCGATGCCGCCTTGCCGCAGGCGCTCGCGTCCGCGTTCGGTCAGGACCGCCAACCGGCTTTCGCCCTGGGTTTCCACCCGCACCCAACCCGGCCCCGGCTCGCCGCCGATCGCGTCGTCGCCGATCCAGGCCAGTTCGCGCAGCAGCACGCTCATGCGCACGCGCAGACGCTTGCACAGGCGCGGCAGCGAAACCCCGGCCGGATGTTCGGCCAACGCCGCCAGCAGCGGCTCAGTCAACTCGGACAAGGCCGATGTCCCGAGGCGATTGCAGGCCCTGCGCCGCTTGCGGCTGGTGCGGATGCACGATCACCGGGATCGATTTGGAGGTCGGCGTGCGCGCCTCGTCGGCGAAGCTGGACAGCGGCACCAGCGCGTTGGTCTCGGGGTAGTAGGCGGCCAGGCAGCCGCGCGGGATGTCGTACTCGACCAGCAGGAAACGCCGGGCGATGCGTCGGACCTGGTCCTCGCACAGGCTTTCCAGATCGACCCAGTCGCCGGCTTGCAGGCCGAGTCGGGCAATGTCGTCGCGATGGATGAACAGCACCCGGCGTTCGCCGAACACGCCGCGGTAGCGGTCGTTGCTGCCGTAGATGGTGGTGTTGTACTGGTCGTGCGAGCGCGTGGTCGCCAGCGTGAACACCGGTTGCTCGCGGCCGGCGCGGGCGCGATGCACGGGCAGATCGGTCGGCACCGCGTGGGCCTTGAACAGCGCCTTGCCGGCGGCATTGGTCCAGCGCCGCTCGGCCGCCGGATTGGTCAGATGGAAACCGCCGGGCACGCGCACGCGCTGGTTGAAATCGTGGAAGTCGTCGAACACCGCGGCGATGCGGTCGCGGATGCGGTCGTAGTCGCCGATCAGCCACAGCCACGGCAGCCGGCTGCGCGCGCCCAGGGTGGCCGCAGCCAGGCGCGCGACGATGGCCGGTTCCGACAGCAGGTCCGGCGAGGCCGGCGCGTTGATGCCGGCCGAGAGGTGGACCATGCTCATCGAGTCCTCCACCGTCACCGCCTGCGCCCCGCCTTCCTGGATGTCGATCTCGGTGCGGCCCAGGCAGGGCAGGATGTAGGCGTCGCGGCCGTGGACCAGGTGGCTGCGGTTGAGCTTGGTGGTCACGTGCACGGTCAGCTCGCAACGCCGCAGCGCGCGGTGGGTGGCCTCGGTGTCCGGCGTGGCGGTGGCGAAATTGCCGCCCAGGCCGAAGAAGGTCTTGCAGCGGCCGTCGAGCATGGCCTCGATCGCGCCGACGGTGTCGTGGCCGTGTTCGCGCGGCGGCTCGAAACCGAACACCTCGCGCAGGCGATCCAGGAATTCGGGCGCGGGCTTCTCGTAAATGCCCATGGTGCGGTCGCCCTGCACATTGCTGTGGCCGCGCACCGGGCAGGGGCCGGCGCCGGGGCGGCCGATGTTGCCGCGCAACAGCAGCAGGTTGCAGAGCATCTGGATGGTCGCGACCGAGTGCTTGTGCTGGGTGATGCCCATGCCCCAGCAGCAGATCACGCTCTTGGCCTGCAGATAGATGTCGCCGGCGCGTTCGAGCTGCGCGCGGCTGAGGCCGGACTCGGTCTCGATGGTGTCCCAGGATTCGCCTGCGACCTCGGCCGCGAAAGCCTCGAAACCCTGCGTATGCTCGGCGATGAAATCCAGGTCGATCACCCGTTCGCGGCCTTCGCGCTGGGCCTGCGCATCGACTTCCAGCGTGCGCTTGATCATGCCCTTGACCGCGGCCAGGTCGCCGCCGATGCGCAACTGGAAGTAATCCGACGAGATCCGCGTCGAACCGTTGTGCAGCATCTGCAGCTTGTCCTGCGGATCGGCGAACCGCTCCAGCCCGCGTTCGCGCAAGGGATTGAACGACACGATCGCCGCGCCGCGTTGCGCGGCCTTGCGCAGCTCGCCGAGCATGCGCGGATGGTTGGTGCCCGGGTTCTGACCGAAGATCAGGATCGCCTCGGCGATCTCGAAATCGTGCAGCTGCACGGTGCCCTTGCCGGTCCCCAGCTGCGCCTTCATGGCCGTGCCCGAAGGTTCGTGGCACATGTTCGAGCAGTCGGGGAAGTTGTTGGTGCCGTACTCGCGCACGAACAACTGGTACAGGAACGCGGCCTCGTTGCTGCAGCGCCCGGAGGTGTAGAACAGCGCCTGGTCGGGCGAGTCCAGCGCGTTGAGGTGCGCGCCGATGCGGGCGAAGGCTTCGTCCCAGGCGATCGGCCGGTAGCGGTCGCTGGCTGCGTCCCAGCGCATCGGATGGGTCAAGCGGCCCAGGTTCTCCAGCCACTGGTCGCTGTAGCCGGCCAGTTCGGCGACGGTGTACTCGCCCAGCAGTTCCGGCGTGGCGCGATGGCGCGTGGCCTCGGCGGCCACGGCCTTGGCGCCGTTCTCGCAGAACTCGAAGGTCGAAGTGTGGTCGCGGTCGGGCCAGGCGCAGCCGGGACAGTCGAAGCCGTCGGGCTGGTTGGCCGACAGCAGGGTGCGCGCGCCGTGCACCGGCACGTCCTGCTCCAACAGATGCTTGGCGACGCTGCGCAGCGCGCCCCAGCCGCCGGCCGGGCCGTCGTAGGGGCGGATGGTCTTCTTGCTCATGGCTTGCGTTCCGTGGCCTTGCGCGCGCGGGAGGGCGCCGCTCGCATGGCGCGCGCGGCGTCGTCGGCATCGTCTTCGATCAGGCGTTGCCTGTGGGTGTAGACGGCATGGCCGTCGTCGCGGGCGAAGCCGATCAGGGTCAGATTCGCCGATTGCGCCAGCGCGATCGCCAGCGCGGTCGGCGCCGAGATAGCGGCCAGCAGCGGTATCCCGGCCTGCGCGGCCTTCATCGCCATCTCGTAGCTCGCGCGGCTGGTGACCACGGCGAAGCCCTGCGACGGCTCGTGTCCGGCCGCGACCAGCGCGCCGATCAGCTTGTCGAGCGCGTTGTGGCGGCCGACGTCCTCGCGGACCAGCCGCACCCGGCCTTCGCCGTCGGCCCAGGCCGCGGCATGGGTGGCGCCGGTCAGGGCGTTGAGCGGCTGGCCCTGCTGCAACTCGTGCAGGGCACGGTGCAGCGCATCGGTCCGGATCCGGATACCGTCGCCGACCCGCGGCGGCGGACGCAGCACCGCCTCGATGCTCTCGCTGCCGCACACGCCGCAGCCGCTGCGGCCTTGCAGGTTGCGGCGGCGCTGCTCGAGCGCGGCCGCGCGCGGCTCGGGGATGGTCATGGACACGCGGATGCCTTCCAGCGAGGTCGCGATCCCGTCGACGCGCAGCTCGTCGGCGCGGGCGACGATGCCCTCGCTGAGCGAAAAGCCCAACGCGAAATCGCCCACGTCTTCGGGCGTGGCCATCATCACCGCGAACGCGCTGCCGTTGTAACTCAGCGCGATCGGCACCTCGTCCGCGATCGCGTCCAGCCCTTCGCTCACGCGCGCGCCGCGGCGGCGATGCACGCGGCGTTGCACGGCGCCCGCGGCGGACGGGGCGGCAGGCTGGCGAGACGCGGATTTGGAGGGCGCTGGTTTCATCGGATCGTGCCGGGTCGTGCGGCGGTGGCGTTCGGAGCGGGCCTGCGGGGCGAGCCGCAGGCCCCAGCGCCAAGGGTACGCCGACCGCGGCGTCAGCGGCGTCGACCGCCACGATCCGAGCCGATCGGATGCCCGGGTCACGCGCGGACCACGGCGCGCCCGAGTTAAGCTCCGCACGCGCCGATCGCGGCGTGCCCACCCACGAGGACGAGATGACGACGCATACCGGTAGCTGTCATTGCGGCAAGGTCGCCTACCAGGTCGAAGGCGACATCGATCAGGTTCTGGACTGCAACTGCTCGATGTGCCATCGGCGCGGCGGCCTGCTCTGGTTCGTGCCGCGTTCGGCGCTGCAGGTGACCACGGACGAGGCGAACCTGGGCACCTATCGCTTCAACACCGGCGCGATCGCGCACCACTTCTGCACGAATTGCGGTGTGTCGCCTTTCAGCGAAGGCACGGGACCGGATGGGTCGCCGATGGGGTGCGTGAATGTGCGTTGCTTGGAGGGCGTGGATCTGTCGTCGTTGAACGTAATGAAGTGGAACGGACGGGATCATTGAGGGGACGGCTGTTGCGGTCGTTGACGGCTCGCGGGCCGTGAACCGCGATTGGTGCCGTCCGCGCTGAAGTTCCTGGATCCCCGCTTTCGCGGGGATGACGAGCTTAAGCCGAAGCAGGAGCCGGAGATGAGGCCGAAGCCGGAGATGGAGCGGAAGCGGAATTGCTTTCGACTGATCTGCCGTGCGATCCCCGTCGGAGCTACCGGCGGCAACGCCACCCCCAATTCGTCATCCCCGCGAAAGCGGGGATCCAGTGGCTTCAGCGCCATGCCCCGTGTCGTGCGATATGTCCCATGTCGCGCGATTCCGTCGAAGCTCCTGGCGGCAACGCCACCCCCGATTCGTCATCCCCGCGAAAGCGGGGATCCAGTGGCTTCAGCGCCATGCTTCGTATCGCCTTCGGCGCACTGCGACGCGACTTGCTGTCCCGGCCCGAGCGCTACGCGCTCGGGCGTTCGCGGGGATGACGCATCGGTAAAGCCGCGTGCTGCGCACGCGGGCCGATGCGTCACTTGATCGGCTCGTCCAGCATCATCTGGCGCACGAACCGCACCGGCGGGGCGCCGTAGGACAGCACCCGGTCGTGGTAGGCCTTGGCGTTGAACTGCGCGCCCAGCTTGGTCTCCACCGCCTTGCGCATGTCGAAGTGCTCCTGCGCGCCGACGAAGTAGGTCGGCAGCTGCGCCGAGGTCAGCTGCGCGCGCACCCACTTGCCTTCGGCCTCGCTGGCCTGCTGGAAGGCCTGCTTGGTCATCAGCTCCATCGCCTGTTCCTTGCTCCAGTTGTCGACCTGCACGCCCTGGTCGAGGATGGCGTTGGCGATGGTGCGCAGGTAGAACTTCAGCTGGACCAGGCGGAACAGCGGGTCGTTATCCAGATAGCCGGCGTCGGCCATCATGTCCTCGGTGTAGACCGCCCAGCCTTCGGCGAACAGGCCCGAGCGCAGCACCGCGCGCAGCGTCGACGGCGACTTGGCCGAATGCGCGCCTTCCAGGTAATGACCGGGCATCGCCTCGTGGATCGACAGCAGGTGGATCATGCGGTTGTTGTACTCGCGCAGGAACGAATCGACCTGCTTGTCGCTCCAGTCGTCCGGGATCGGCGAGATCGCGTAGTAGGTGTCCAGGCCGCGATCCAGCGGGCCGGGCGAGTCGCAATAGGCCACCGCGACGCCGCGCTGGAACTCCGGCATCAGGATGATCTTGACCGGGTCGTTGGGCACCGTGACCAGGTCCTTGGCGCGCGTGAACGCGGTGGCGTCGGCCAGGGTTTGCTTGGCGAAGTCGACCACCTTGTCGCGTGCGGGCTTCTCGGCGTAGGCCAGTTCCAGCGCGGCCTCGATCGCCTTCTGCTGTTCCTCGGCGCTGGGCTTGTCCGGCAGCGCGGGCGCGCCGGCCTTGTCCTTCAGCACCTTCTGCGCGATCGCGTACATGTCGTTGCGCACGCGCACCAGCTCGCCCTCGGCGCGCTGCTTGATTTCGGCGCGCGACAGCGACGAGTTCAGCGAGTACTGCAGCTTTTCGTCGTACAGGGTCTGGCCGATGCGGAAATTGCCCTTGGCGTTGGGCACCAGGGTCTCGTCCAGCCACTTCTGCTGCTCGGCCACCGCCTTGCGCAGGCCGGCGACGGCAGCGTCCAGGCGCTTGCGGTCGGCGCCCTGCAGCTTGCCGGCGTTGGGCACGATGAAGGTGTCGACCAGGCTGAGCACGCCGGCGTTCTGCTTGGCGACGGTCTCGGCGTGGATCTTCGGCACCCGGGTCGGGTCGAGGTTGGCGCGGGCCTGGGCGAAGATCTGCGGGATCTTCTCCATGCGCGCGGTCGCCGCCTTCAGGCGCTGCGGCATCGGCGCGAACTCGCGCGCCATCAGGTTGTAGATCGCGCCGCCGGCCAGGCCGCTATAGACCTGCGGATCCCAGGCCCAGCTCTGCAGGGTTTCGATGCCCCACACGTCCGAGCGCAGCTGGTTGCGCAGGATCGCCGCGTCGATCTGGTTCTCGCGCGACAGCTTGCCCAGATCGACCGTGTCGAGCTCGGCCAGCAGCTTCTTGGCGAAATCGACCTGGGCCTTGCGGCCGGCCTCGCTGAGGTCGTCGACCTCGCTGTCGTAGGCGTGCTCGCCGATCTGGGTAGCCGAGACCGGATTGAGCTTGAGCCAGCCGTCCAGCCACTGCTTGGACAGGGCCGCGAAGCGGGCGTCGACGGCGGCGTCGGCGCTGGCGGTCGCGGCACCGGCGGCGGCTGCGGGCGCCTGCGGCGCGTCGGCCGTCTTCGGCTGGCAGGCGGCGAGGGTGACGGTCAGCAGGGCCAGGGCTAGCGGCGACTTACGCAGGCGCATACGGGGTCTCTAGGAGGCGGCGGACGCCGCGATCCGCTCAGGATATCGCGCGCGCGGGGCGGCCCGCATAGGCCGTTGGTCGCGCCTGGGGCTTTGCCGATCCGGCCGCTGAGGCCGGCGCGGCCGGTTCCTGGACGCGCGGGAACGGGCTACCCTAGCCGCGCCGGGCAATCCGGCATCAGGGGAAATCATGCGTGTACTGCTGTTGGCCGCCTTGCTGGCCACGACCGCGGCTACGGCCGCGAATGCCTGGGCCGGGACGCCCACGCTGGACGACTTTCTCAAGGACGCGCGTTTCGAGCAGTTGATCCTGTCGCCCAGTGGCGAGTATTTCGTCGTCAAGGTGCCGCAGGCCGATCGGACGGTGATGGCGATCCTGCGCCGCGACGATCTCAAGCTGGTCGCCCATTTCAATCCGGGGGCGAACCGCTTCGTCGACGACTACTACTGGGTATCCGACCGACGCGTGTACGCGACGATTCTGGAGCGCGAAGGCAAGGCCGAGCAGCCGGACGAGATGCTGGGCGTTCGTTGGCTGGACGTGGACGGCAAGAACGGCGCGAGCTGGGGCGCCAATGTACTGAGCTTTCTCGACGAGCCGGGCATGGTCCTGGTGAGGGGCTGCGACCCGAGCCGTAGCCGTTTGCGCAGTGGCGATCGTTTTGAATGCGCATCCGGAGTGTACAAACGCCACCTCGACGATGAGCTTGGAAAAAAGCGCAAAGAAGTGGTGGGTTCGCCCGAACCGGACTCCGAGTTCCTGGCCGACAGCAAAGGCCGGGTGTCGTTCAGTTGGAGCTGGGACAAGGACAGCAAGCAACACCTGTATCGGCGCCAGGGCGAGCAGTGGTTGCTGGTGAACGACGAATCCGTCAGCGGCGTCAGCGTCACGCCGTACGGCACCAGCGCCGACGGGCGCTACGGTTACCTGTGGAGCGAGCGCAAGCAGGGGCCGGACGTCATCGAGCGTATCGACCTGGACAACGGCGAACGCATCGTCGTGGCCTCCGATCCGGACAGCAACCCGCAGGGCCTGGTGTGGTCGCTGGATCGCAGGGAGCCGGTCGGTGCGGTCTACGGCGGCATGCAGCCCAAGACCCAGTTCTTCGACGAGGCCCATCCGCACGCGCGCCTGCTGCGCGCGATGGAGCAGGAGTTTCCGAACGAACTCGCGCACATCACCAGTGCCAGCCGCGACGGCAGCCTGGCGGTGGTGATGGTGGAGGGCGCCAAGGAACCGTCGCGCTACTACTTGCTGCATACCGGCACCGGCAAGCTCGAATTGCTGGTCAAGAGCCGGCCCTGGTTGAATGCCGCCGACATGGCGCCGACGCGTCCGGTCGAGTTCAAGGCCAGGGACGGGCTGAGCATCCGCGGTTGGCTGACGCGTCCGGAAGGCAGCGCCCCGGTGCCGCTGGTGCTGATGCCGCACGGCGGGCCGTTCGATGTCGAGGACGAGTGGTACTACGACAGCGAAGTGCAGATGCTGGCCACGCGCGGCTACGCGGTGTTGCGGGTCAATTTCCGCGGCTCGGGCGGGCGTGGACGCGACTTCATGGAAGCCGGGTACCGTCAATGGGGCGCGGCGATGCAGGACGACCTCACCGATGCGACCCGGTGGGCGATCGCGAATGCGGGCGTCGATGCGCGCCGCATCTGCATTTGGGGCGGCAGCTACGGCGGCTACGCGGCGTTGATGGGCGCGGTGCGCGAGCCCGATCTGTACCGCTGCGTGGTCGGCTTTGCCGGGCCCTACGATCTTTCTCTGATGTACAGCAAGGGCGACATCCGTCGCAGCCGTTACGGCCGTGGCTTCCTGCGCACCACGCTGGGCAAGGACGAAGCGGAGCTGGAGCGGATTTCGCCGGCCAGTCATGCCGGCGAAATCAAGGCCGGCATCTTGCTGGTGCACGGCATGCTGGACGAGCGGGTGCCGCCGGCCCACGCCAAGGCGATGAAGCGCGCGCTGGATAAGGCGGGCAAGTACTACGAGACCTATTTCCCCGCCCAGGAAGCGCACGGGTTCTACGGTGACGCCAGCCGGCGTAAGTACTACGACACCGTGCTGGCCTTCCTGGACAAGCACCTGCGCTGAGTACGCGTATGCGTTCCGGCGCGGTCGTGCGCGGCCCGATGGCCCCGGCTGCGTCCGTGCCGATTCCGCGCAAACGCGCGCGCAAGGCGATAGCGAGTGCGGAATTTGGTCCGATCTTCGGGCGGGCCCCACATAACCATCGCTTATGCGCTCATGGAGCATCGGCTCGTCGGGACGCCGCCAGGCCGTGCTGTCGCAGAGAGCGCGCAAAGGCGGCCGGCGGGTGGGACGCTGCCTGTTTCGCGGCGGTAGTGCACGGTACGAACACCCGCGTGCGAGACCGTCCCCGCTCGTGCGCGGCGGCCTGCTCGCGGCCGCGCCGGCACCGGAAGTCCTTGCGGCTGCTGGGTTTCAGCCTTCTTCGCACCAGCGCTGTGTGGTGGCGCATGGACTGCGCGTCGGCCGCGGTCTGTGGTGCGGTCCCGTCTCGAGACATCGGCCGCCGACCTCGGACTTGAATGCGCAGCCGTCTTCGCCCTCACGGCCTTCGCATTCAGGCTTCGTTTGGAAAAGCGATTCGCGTCGGCCTTGTGGCCCTGCCTGGGTCGCCGCCGCCGCTTGACGCGTGTCTGACGCAATGCAACAAATTGCTCATCGCCGCAGCACGCGGCCACTGCAAGACCCGCAACTCGTGATCGTCACCGGACAATTTTCATCGCGTTTCCGCCGCATGCCGGCCAACGCCCTGCGCTGTACGAAGCGGTGTTGTCGCTGAGGCGACCGTCGACTTCCGTTCCGCCGCTGTCCTCACGAGTTCCGCATGACCCCGCACTCCTACTTCCGCGCGCCGCTGGCGCGCCGTCTACGCACCGATATGCCGCGCGTCCGCGCCGGCCGGTGTAGATCGCAGGCGATGCCTTACATCGGCTGAGCCTGCCAACGCCTACCGTCCCGTAGCGGCACGCGAGCGCATCCGACTCGCGGCTTCTCTCCCTCTCCCAGGTCGCGCCTCACGCGTGGTGGCGCGGGTGCGCTGCGGCGTGCCGCTACGGGCGGACCTTTCGTCGTTCTTGCCTTCTCTTGATCGCTTACTGGAGTGTTCGCATGTCGTTGTCCGATGCCGTATCCCGCTTTTCTCCGCCGCGTCCGCGTCCGCTGATCCTGGCCTTGGCGCTGGCCCTGGCCGCGCCGCTGGCGCAGGCCGACGAAACCGCCGCCGATGCCGGCGTCACCCTCGATGCGGTGCAGGTTACCGGCACCAATCTGCGCCGCAGCGACGAGGCCGGCGTCAATCCGGTGCTGGTGCTGGATCGCGCCACCATCGAACGCAGCGGCAAGGTCACGGTGTCCGACCTGCTGCGCAGCCTGACCGCCAACAGCGGCAACAGCTTCAACGAGCAGTACACCGGCAGCTTCGCCAACGGTTCGGCCGGCGTGTCGCTGCGCGGCCTGAGCCAGAAGAACACGCTGGTGCTGGTCAACGGCTACCGCGTGGCCGCCTACGGTTTCGCCCAAAACACCCAGGACAACTTCGTCGATCTCAATGCGCTGCCGCTGGGCGCGGTGGAGCGGATCGAGGTGCTCAAGGACGGCGCCTCGGCGCTGTACGGTTCCGACGCGATCGCCGGTGTGGTCAACATCATCCTGCGCCGCAAGATCGAGGGCGTGGAGTTGGATGCGGCGTACGGCGCCGCCACCGAAGGCGGCATCGACCAGCGCAGCATCGGTGTGCGTGCGGGCCTGGGCGATCCGGACAAGGACGGCTACAGCCTGCGCTTCAGCCTGGACGTGCTGGACCGCGGCCGTCTCGATGCCGACGAGCGCGATCTGACGCGCGACGGCGACTACCGCGACCAGCCCGGCGGACGGCTGGCGGGCTGGTCGACCCAGGGCGGTGCGTATCTGAGCAATCCGCGCGCGCCGCAGCGTTTCGCCCATTGCCAGCCCGGCACGCAGGCGCGGCCCTACGCCGATTTCGGCAGCCCGCTGCCGGGCGAGGCCTGCGCGTTCAACACCCAGCCCTATCGCACCCTGTTGCCGGACGTGGAGCGCTATCAGGCCTCGCTGGCCGGCGACTACTGGTTCAACGATTCGGTGCAGGGCTTCGCCGAACTGCTGTACAGCACCAGCCATAACGGCACCTATTTCGGCGCGCCGCTGTCGGTGGGCGCGGGCCTGCGCGCCTACGACCGCAACACCGGCCGCCTGGTCGATATTCCGGTGGTGCTGCCGGTCGGGCATCCGAACAACCCGTTCGGGGTGCCGACGCCGTTCGAAACCACGTTCCTGGACCTGGGCGCGCGCTACAAGATCAACAAGTCGCAGTTCCAGCGCACCCTGGTCGGACTGCGCGGACGCGGCGAGGTGTGGGATTGGGAACTGGCGGCCAACTACTCCGAGAGCCGGCAGCGCGAGTACGTGCGCAACTTCGTCGACCGTTATGCGTTCGAGCGCGTGCTCGCCGACGGCAGCTACGATTTCCTGAATCCGGCTAGCACGCCGCTGGCGCTGGAATCGCTGCGCCTGTCCACGCGCCGCCCGGGTACCTATCGTCTGGCCACGGTCAACGCCAAGGTGTCCGGCTTCCCCTGGCAGTGGCGCGCGGGCGACGTCGGCGTCGCCGGCGGCGTCGAGTTCCGCGACGAGGCGCAGGACGCACGCACCAGCCCGCAGGTGCTGTCGGGCACCGAGCTGCGCCCGGCGATCAACCTGATCGACGGCCAGCGCCGCGTGTCGGCGGCGTTCGTCGAGTTCAGCCTCAAGCCGTTCGAGAACGTGGAGGTGCAGCTGGCCGGGCGCGGCGACCATTACAGCGACTTCGGCAGCGCGTTCTCGCCCAAGCTGGGCGTGCGCTGGCAGCCCAGCGAGGACTGGCTGCTGCGGCTCAACGCCTCGCGTGGCTTCCGCGCGCCGTCGCTGCCGGAAATCGCGCAGAGCACCACGATCAGCTACGGCAGCGTGATCGACCCCTACGATCCGGTGCAGCCCGGCGGCTCGCGCGGCGTCACCATCCTGCGCGCCGGCAACCCGGACCTGGACGCCGAGCGTTCCAGCAACGTCAACCTGGGCGCGTTGTGGTCGCCCAGCGCCGACACCAGCCTGGGCGTGGACCTGTACCGCATCCGCCAGCGCGACCTGATCGGTCCCGACAGCCTGCAGGCCATCGTGTCCAACCCGGCGGCGTATCCCGGCCGCGTGACGCGCGACGCGCAAGGGCGTCTGCAGCTGATCGAGAACCGCTACGCGAACCAGGGCACGCTGACGACCACCGGTTTCGACATCGAGGGGCGCCAGGTCTGGCATGCCGGCGACGTCGACTGGACCCTGGACGGCAGCTGGACGCGCCTGCTCAGCTACGAGCAGCCGCAGGTCGCCGGCGAGCGCGCGCTGGAAGGCGCGGGCGGCAATCGCTTCGGCGCGCTGCCGAAGTGGCGCGGCATCACCTCGCTGGGCGTCGGCCGCGGCGACTGGAACGCGCAACTGTCGTGGCGCTACATCGGCGGCTACGCCCAGCAGGTGGTCGATGCGCGCAGCAATCCCGGACTGCGCGGCAAGGTCGAGGACAGCCATACCTTCGACCTGTATCTGGCTTACCAAGGCGTGCGCGATAGCACCGTCTACCTGTCGGTGCAGAACCTCACTGACCGCGATCCGCCGTTCGATCCGGCCGGTGGCGCGCTGCCCTACGACATCACCCAATACGACGGACTGGGCCGGTTCGTGACGGTCGGCTTCAAGCACCGGTTCTGAGACCGGCATTGCGGAGCCGCGTCTCGGGCGCGGGGCCGCAGCGGTTGCGACCGCCTGACGAGCGGCTTGCGCCGCGCTGAACGCCCCTTGGCCACCCCGCTGGCGAACGCCGGCGGGGCGATGCCATAGTCGGCCCAGCCCACAGGGGGCGCGGGGAGCATCGCGATGCGCAGCGTTTGGACCACGGCCGTCCTGGCCTTGAGCTTGGCGACCCTGGTCGCCTGCAGCAACAGCAAGCAGGCCGAGATGGCCTCCGCGGCGGCCCCGGCCGACAGCGCGTCCGCCGCGCCAGGCCGCGCCGGTGGCGCCGCCGAGAGCCTGGGCGTGAAACTGGCCTACGAACACGAAGTGGACCTCAAGGTCGAAGCGGCCGACATTCCCAAACGCCTGCGCGCCGCACAGGACGCCTGCAACGGCGGCAAGTTCGGTCCTTGCGCGGTGCTGGGCCTGCAGCAGCAGGGCGGCGACGTTCCCAGCGCCAGCCTGCAGGTGCGGGTGGTGCCCGCGGGCGTGGACCCGCTGATCGCGCTGGCCGGCAAGGGCGACGAGATCGCCAGTCGCAACACGCACGCCGAGGACCTGGCGGTGGTGATGCGCGACAACACCCTGCTGCAGGACCGTCTGCGCAAGGAGCATGCGCGCCTGCTGGAATTCCAGGGCCGCAGCGATCTCAAGATCCAGGACATGATGGTCCTGTCCAATCAGATCGCGCAGATCGAGGCGCAGTTGCAGGGCGCGCAACAGGAAGGCGCGCAGCAACAGCGCCGGGTCGATACCCAATTGCTGACGCTGCGCTTCAACGCGCCGCAGTCGCAGGCCAACCGCAGCGAGATCGGTCAGGCGCTGGGCGATTTCGGCGCCATCGTGACCGGCGTGGTGGCTTGGATGATCCGCGCGTTCGCGGTGTTGCTGCCCTTGGGCGTGGTCGTGCTGGGCGTGGTGTGGCTGGTGCGCCTGCTGCGCCGGCGCGGGCGCAAGGCGGCCTGAGTGCGCGCCGCGGCGTGCGCGCTGTCGCTGTGGCTGCTGGCCGCTTCGGCGCAAGCCGTCGCGGCACCGGTCGCGGCTTGCCCGCCGGCGGGCTGGGACCGCGCCGCGCTGAACACGTTGAAGCGCGAACAGTTCGCTGTGTCGGATGCAGCGCGTCGCGACGCCCTGGTGCGTGCGTTGACGGCCTGTCTGTCCGATCCGGATCCCGCCCTGCGCGACGGCATCGCCTTCGAAGCGTTGTCGGCATGGATGCGCCAGGGCGCATTGCCGACGCCGACCTTGCGCGCGTTGCGCGACGATCTGTATGCGAGCCTGGACGGTCCGGAGGGCGCGGGCTACGCGCATCCGTTCGCGGCGCTGGTGCTGGCCGAGGTCGCGCGCACCGACCGCATCGCGGCCTGGATGAGCGCGGACGAGCGCGCGGCGATGGTCGCGCGCGCGGTGCGCTACGAGACCTCGGTGCGCGACTACCGCGGCTATGAGCCGGTCGGCGGCTGGCGCCACGGCGTCGCCCACGGCGCCGACTGGCTGATGCAGTTGAGCCTGAATCCGGCCGTGGACGATGCGCAACTGGCGGCGATCGCCGATGCGGTCGCGTCGCAGGCCGTGCCGGAGCGTGCGCATGCCTACACCTTCGGCGAGCCCGAGCGGCTGGCTGCGCCGGTGCTGTACGCGGCGCGGCGCGGCTTTCGCGATGAGGCGCAGTGGACGGCCTGGTTCGCGGCGCTGCCGTCGCGGCTGGGCGATGCCGCCCTGGCCTATCGCGACCCGGCCTGGCTGGCGCGCCGCCACGATCTGGTCGCGTTCCTGCATGCGGTCTACGTGGGAGCCGCGACTTCCGACGACGCGCGCGTGCGCACGCTGCTGCCGGGCGCGACGGCGGCGTTGAAGGCCTTGCGTTAACCGGTTCGCGGTGCCGGCGCGGCTCGCCAGCGTGCGCAGCGGCTCAGCGTTCTTCCTCGCTCTCGAACTCGACCAGCACGTCCAGGTCGAAGGCCAGTGCCTCGACCGCTTCGCGCACTTTCTCGGCGCTGGAACGGTTGGGCGCCTCGATCTCGATTTCGTGGGTGCCGGGGCCTTGGTCGTCGGGCAGGCCGGCCGAACTGGAATCGGAATCGTCCATGCGCGGCATCAGGTCGGCGACCTCCTCGACGTGCTCGATGCCGTCCAGGCTCACCAGAAGGTTGCCGATGGCGCGGGCATCGTCTTCGCTACCGGTCACGCGCAGTCGCAGCAGGGGCATGGGTCCAGTCCTATCGCAAGGGAGCAGGACGAGGCTAGGCGCGGCGGGGAAAAGGCGATGTGAGGATGCGTGCGCGTCATCCGCCGTTTATCCGGATGGAGTAGGGTGCGCGCATGAACGCCAACGAATCCGCCGCCGCACCGGCCGTCACCCTGCGTCCGCTCGAACGCGGCGACCTGCATTTCGTCCATCAGCTCAACAACAACCGCAGCGTGATGGGCTACTGGTTCGAGGAGCCCTACGAGTCCTTCGTCGAGCTGGAAGAGCTGTTCCGCAAGCACATCCACGACCAGTCCGAGCGCCGCTTCATCGTCGAGGACGCGCACGGCGAACGCGTCGGCCTTGTCGAGCTGGTCGAGATCGACCACCTGCACCGGCGCGGCGAATTCCTGATCATGATCTCGCCCGAGCAGCAGCGGCGCGGCTACGCGCGCGTGGCCACCAAGCTGGCGATCAGCTACGCGTTCCGGGTGCTGAATCTGTACAAGCTCTATCTGCTGGTGGACGTAGACAACCTGCGCGCGATCGCGATCTACGAGGGCGCGGGCTTCCAGCGCGAGGGCGTGCTGGTGGACGAGTTCTTCAGCGACGGCCGTTACCGCAGCGTGGTGCGGATGGCGCTGTTCCAGCACCAGGTCTTGAACCACCGCCGCGACGGCTGAGCGTCGCGGCGGCGCTGGTCGCTTACTTGCCCTTGCCTTTGCCCTTGGTCGGCTTGGCCGGCGGCGCCGCCTCGGCGACTTCGCGCGTGGGCAGCGGCACGTTGCACAGATCGATGTGGCCGGCCGGCTGCTTGTACCACTCGTCGCGGCGGTTGCGGCGCGACTCGACGATCTCGTCGAAGGCGGCGCTGTCGGTGCGCAGCACTTCGATCGCGACGCGGTCCTTCTTGGCCACGTCGGCGGCCAGGCGGATCGACGAGATCGGCACGCGCTGGGCCGGATTCTCGTAGAAGCCCAGCGCCCCGGTGCCGCGCGGCAGCACCGACAGCAGTTCCATGCCCTGGACCACGCGGCCGACCACGGTGATGTTGCGGTCGAGCTGACGCGGCGACTGGCCGATCACCACATACAGTTCGGTGCCGTTGCTGGAATCGGCGGCGACGTCGCGGCCGGCGCCGACCATGCCGTAGCAGTGCGCGAGCCAGGCCGACTTGGCCGAGGGATCGCGCGCGGCCGGAAAGCCGTCGGCGAAACCGACCTGCGGCGCCCAGCCATCCGGATCGGGCAGGACGTGGAAGGGCAGCTTGTCGCTGCTGCGCGCGAACTCGGCCGGCAGCTTGGCCTTGGTGCCCTTGCCCAGCGGCTTGCGGCTCTTGTCGTCCTCGGCCGCGTCGCCCCACTGCACGACGAAGTTGTCCTGCGAGCGGTTGATGCTCAGGCCGTTCCAGTAGCCGTTGCGCGCCAGCGCGCGGATGTTGGCGACGTGGGCGGGCGCGAAGTCCGGCGCCAGTTCGATCACCACGCGGCCGCGCGGCAGCGTCAGGTACAAGGTGTCGCGCGGATCCAGTGCGCGCCAATCGCCAGGCTTGGTGGCGTCGATGATTTCCTGCATCGAGCGCGGCTTGGCCGCATCGGCGGCCGCGGCGGCCAACGGCAGCGACAGGGCGGCGGCGAGCAGCCAGGGCGACAGCCAGGTCGCGGTCTTGGACGGGAGCGGCTTGGGCAACGGCTTGGAACGCATCGTGGAATCTCCCCTTCAGGTCGGGGGAGTGTAGTCGTCGCGCAGGAACTGGGTGAACACGCGGCGCCACCGAAACCGGTGCTCGATCACGAAGCGGGCGCGGTCCGCGTCGCGCGGCTCGATGATGCGTCGCCGTATGCGTCGTTCCGTCCTGAAGCCGGCCGCGTCCGGATTCGTGCGCGCGGGTCGCCCCGCGGTGTCGGCGCGGCGGTCGCGCCCGAGGCCCGGGCTGGGCATGCCGGCGGCGCCCTGACCCGCGCTCCGCCCCGGCATCGGGCTGGCCTACGACGCAGACCGCCACGGCGAGGCTGGCTAAGGAGGCCTAATTACTAATGGCATGCGCGGTATACCGAACTTAGTACTACTGTGGACACCAAGCTAGCAGGACCGGGGCCATGACCGACCTAGAACTCCACCTCCGCAAGTTCCAGAAAGAGCTCAGCGCCGGCACCGTGTCGCTGGCATTGCTGGCCGTGCTCGGCGCCGCGCAGGAGCCGATGTACGGGTATCAGATCGCCAAGCGCCTGGAGCGCGAGGGCGAGGGCGTGCTCAGCGGCAAGCAGAGCGCGCTGTACCCGGTGCTGCGCAACCTGGGCGCCGCGGGCCTGCTCGACAGCCACGTCGAGCCCTCGGTGTCGGGCCCGCCGCGCCGCTACTACCGCATCACCGACGCCGGTCGCGAGGTCCTGATCGAATGGACCGCGGCCTGGCGCGCCACCCGAGATTCCGTCGATTCCGTCCTTGAAGGACCGTCCGCATGAACGCCAGCAACGCCACGCTTCCGACTTCGATCCCCGACTACCTGGAGCGCCTGCGCGCGGCGCTGACCGGGGCCGATCCCGCGCTGGTCCAGGACGCGCTCTACGACGCCGAGGAGTACCTGCGCTCGGAGATGGCCGAGAACCCCGGCAAGAGCGAGGCCGAGGTGATCGCCTCGGTCGCCGGCAGCTACGGCGCGCCGGACGAGGTCGCCGATATCTACCGCGACACCGAAGTCACGGTGCAGACCGCCTTGCGCACGCCGCGTCCGAAGCCGCGCAAGTCGACCCTGGGCCAGTTCTTCGGCGTGATCGCCGAGCCGCGCACCTACGCGGCGCTGTTCTACATGCTGCTGTCGCTGGCCACCGGCATCTTTTACTTCACCTGGGTGGTCACCGGCGCTTCGCTGTCGGCCGGTCTGGCGGTGCTGATCATCGGCATCCCGTTCGTGATCCTGTTCCTGGGTTCGGTGCGGGTGCTGTCGCTGGTGGAGGGCCGCCTGGTCGAGGTGATGCTGGGCGAGCGCATGCCGCGCCGGCCCTTGTACAGCGGGCGCGGCAAGCCCTTGCTGGACCGCATCAAGGACATGTTCGTCGACCCGCGCACCTGGGGCACGTTGCTGTACATGGTGTTGATGATGCCGCTGGGCATCCTTTACTTCACTGTCGCGGTGACCGGCCTGAGCCTGTCGCTGTCGCTGATCATGGCGCCGATCGCGCTGGCGCTCGGTCACATGGGTGCCGGCTTCTGGATCAACGACGCCAACATCATGGCGTCGGCGCCGTGGACCTGGCCGCTGTCGATCGCCCTGGGCATCGTGCTGCTGTTCGTGACCCTGCACATCGCGCGCGGCGTCGGCATCTTCCACGGCGCGCTGGCCAAGCATCTGCTGGTGAAGTCGTCGCAGTACAACTGAGCGGGCGGTGGTCGACATGCGAAGGCCCGGCGGAGCGATCCGTCGGGCCTTTCGTTTTTGGGCAAGAAGCAAATCTTCCTTATTCCCCTCAACAAAGGTGGAGACTGCAATGCAGGCTTAGCTTTTGACTCCCTCCTTTTTTAAAGGAAGGTTGGGGAGGATTTGCTTTTGCTGTTGCTCTGCTGCTTCTGACCGAAGGTCAAAGGCTTCCGCCTGCTGCGCATGCGGGTCACTTTCTCTTGCTAGCCCAAGAGAAAGTAACCAAAGAGAAGGGCTTGAGCCCAGAGCTCCCGTGTGGCTTCGGTTCTGGCGCGGGGATTTTTCGATAAGACATCCCTGTCTTATCGAAAAACGGCGCGCGTCCTGCGCGCCGCCCTCCGGGTCTACGTTTGTCTGTGTGAGTGCAGGGCTTTTGGACTTCAATGCCGCAGCAAAGGCAAAGGCAACCGCTACGTTGCGTATTTGGCGATGAAATCGCGCACCTGCGGGTACACCTGTTCGCGCCAGCGGCGGCCGCTGAAGATGCCGTAGTGGCCGGCGCCCTTGACCTCGATGTGCTGGCGGTCGGCTTCGGCGATGCCGGTGCACAGGCGGTGCGCGGCGCGGGTCTGGCCCTGGCCGGAGATGTCGTCCAGCTCGCCCTCGACGGTCAGCAGCGCGGTCTTGCCGATCGCGGCCGGATTCACGCGCTCGCCGGCGACGTCCCATAGGCCGCGCGGCAGCAGGTGTTCCTGGAACACCACGCGGATCGTGTCGAGGTAGTACTCGGCGGGCATGTCGAGCACGGCGTTGTATTCGTCGTAGAAGCGCCGGTGCGAGGCGGCGTCCTCGAGATCGCCCTTGAGCAGGTCCTGGTAGAAATCCCAGTGCGATTGGAAATGCCGCTCCGGATTCATGGCGACGAAGCCGCCGTGCTGCAGGAAGCCCGGATACACGCGACGACCGCCGCCGGGATAGTTGGCCGGCACGTGATGGATCAGGTTGCCCTCGAACCACCACAGCGGCTTGTGCACGGCCAGATCGTTGACCTGGGTGGGGCTTTCGCGGGTGTCGATCGGGCCGCCCATCATCACCAGCGAACGCGGCGTGGTCTCGCCGCGCGCGGCCATCAGCGACACCGCCGCCAGCACCGGCACCGTAGGCTGGCAGACGCTGATCACGTGCAGCCGCTCGGCGCCGATCAGGCGGATGAATTCCTGGATGTAGGCGATGTAGTCGTCGAGCGTGAACGCGCCTTCGCTCACCGGCACCATGCGCGCGTCGATCCAGTCGGTGATGTAGACCTTGTGGTCGCGCAGCAGGGTCTTGACGGTGTCGCGCAGCAGGGTGCTGTGGTGGCCCGACAGCGGTGCGACCACCAGCACCGGCGGATCGTCCTTGAGCTCGGCGATGTTGTCGGCGTCGTCGGCATAGCGCTTGAAGCGCAGCAGGCGGCAGAACGGCTTGCGCTTCATCTCGCGCTCGATCACCGGATAGGTGTCGCCGTCGATCTCCAGCGAGTGGATGCCGAACTCGGGCTTCTCGTAGTCCTTGCCGATCCGGTACAGCAGTTCGTAGCCGGCGGCCACGCGCGAAGCGCCGGGTACCGTCGACAGCCAACTGCCGGGGGCGGCGAACATCTTGGCGCCGGCGTCGGCCCAGTAGGTCATCGGCGCCAGCCAGGCGCGGCCGAGTTCGTGCATCTGGTAAAGCAGCATCGGGCGGATCCCCAGGAACGACGGTTGCGGACGGCGGTTTGCTGCGGCGCAGCATAGCCGATCGCGCGGGCCCCGGCGTTAAGGCCGGGGCGGGGCTTCAGGCGGTGGTTTCCAGCGCGGCGGCGCCCTCGCGCTGGGCCGGCGACAGCCACAGGTGCGAGCCCAGCGGGGCGAAGCCGACGGCCTCGAAGCGCTGGCGGTAATAGCGGGCCGGGCGGCGCTTGAAGCCGACCGTGTCGCCGTCGACGCCGTCCTCGCGGGTGAAGGTCTCCAGGAACGCCACTCCCGCGCACAGCTCGGCCAGGCCGGGCAGGCCGCGTTCGAGTTCACGCGGGGTCAGGTAATGCAGCACGTCGCTGCAGATCAGCAGGTCGACCGCAGGGCAGGGGCGCAGCGATTCGAAATCGCCGAAGCGCGCGTAGTGCAGGTTGCGGCGCGCGCCGTGGCGGGCAATCGCATACTCGCTGCTGTCGAAGCCCAGGTAGCGCAGTTTGGGGCGCAGTTTCAGCAGCGGCGCGCGCCAGGCCGCTTCGCCGGCGCCGATGTCGAGCACGCTGCGGATCGGGCGCTCCAGGTGGTATTCGGCGCTGGCCACGGCCAGGGCAACCTTGCGCTCCAGGCGCGCGCGGCCGCCGATCTCGGGATCGCGGTACCAGCGCTGGAAGTAGTCGCGGTCGTACTGTTTGCTCATCGTGTCCTGCGCGTGCTGCGTGATTGGGGTGGCGGCGGCCGCGGGCGGCGGCGTGGCATCCTAGCGCGGCCGTGCCCCCGGCCCGCAACCGCCACCCACAGGAAGCCTGCGATGAATGCTTACGTTTGGACCAAGACCGCCCATGTCGTGTTCGTAATGGCGTGGATGGGCGGGGTGTTCTATCTGCCGCGGATCCTGGTCAATCTGGCCGAGGCCGGCGACGAGCCGGCGGTACGGGCGCGGCTGGTGTTGATGGGGCGGCGGCTGTATCGGTTCGGCCACATCATGTTCGGGTTGGCGGCGGTGTTGGGGCTGACGTTGTGGCTGCATTTCGGCATCGCGGGGGAGTGGTTGCATGCCAAGTTGACCTTGGTGGTGCTGATGCTGGGGCACTACATTTTGTCGGGGCGTTGGTTGAAGGGGGTGGACAAGGGGCGGGCGTTGCCGAGTGCGAGGACGCTGCGCTTGTTCAACGAGTTGCCGGTGCTGTTGCTGGTGGGCGTGGTGTATCTGGTGTTGGCTAAGCCGTTCTGACCGGTTCGGGTTGGGTGGTGTTTCGCCTGTCGCACATCGACGCGCCTTCTTGGATGCTCCCTGTAGGAGCGGCGTGAGCCGCGACCGCGAACTCCAGCGATCGCGCCTGTCCTATTCTGATTGCCCTTCAGAAACCGATGCTGTGCTCTTGGCTCCCTCCTTTGACAAAGGAGGGTTGGGGAGGATTTGCTTTTGTTCTTGCTCTGCTTCTTCTGACCGAAGGTCAACGGCTTCCGCCTGCTGCGCATGCGGGTCACTTTCTCTTGCTGACCCAAGAGAAAGTAACCAAAGAGAAGGGTCTGAGCCAGGAGCTCTCGTGTGGCTTCGGTTCTGGCGCGGGGATTTTTCGATAGGACATCCCTGTCCTATCGAAAAACGGCGCGCGTCCTGCGCGCCGCCCTCCGGGTCTACGGTTGGTCGTGTGGCTTCGGGTCTATGGACTTCAATGCCGGAGCAAACTCGACGGCAACGGCAACGGCAACGGCAACGGCAACGGCAACGGCAACGGCAACGGCAACGGCAACGGCAACGGCAAATGTGCTGCGTGGTAGCGCTTGTGGCTTTCTGTGGGAGCGGCGTGAGCCGCGATCGCGTCAATGTGCAGACCCGCGCAACAGTCACTGCGCGGAGAACCTTTCCCTTGCCGCTGTAGGATGCGGTGAGCCGAAGGCGAACCGCATCGCCGCCATGCCTCGATGCGACGCGATGGTGCGGTTGTCACCGCACCCTACGGCTAGCGCTCATTCAACCGGCGCGTGCGAACCGCATCGTCGTCGTGCCTCGATACGACGCGTAGGGTGCGGTTATCGCCGCACCCTCAGGCCGGTGCGGGTTTCAACGGCTCTTGAAATCGTCCGGCTTCGGTAGCGTCACCGGGACCTGATGGGCGTCGCAGTCGCCCTTGGCGCAGAGCGCGCCGCGCAGTTTCGGCATCGCCTGCAGCATGAAGTGGAAGATCGTGTTCTGTTCGACGCTGCCGCGTACCGCGTCGCTGCCCGGGCCGCGGGCCCAGATGCCGACGTCGTCGCCGCCGTGGGACTCGTTGCCGGTCGGCACCAGCGCCTCTTGCAGGTAGTCGGGGTGCTCGGTGTCTACCTTGGTCAGGTCCGGTCGGCCGTGCTCGGCCTGCTGGGTACCGCTGGCGGTGTGCTGGAAGCGCTTGGGGCCTTCGGGCTGCTGCGCGCTGGCGCCGACGTAGCCGGGGCCGTTGCTGTAGTTGAGCGTGGTGTAGGGCATGCCCAGCGAATCGCGCGCGTAGTCGTTGGCGTCGCCGTCTTCGCCGCTGGTGCCGCGGACCTTGCCCAGGATCGGATTGCCGCGCACCGGGTAGCCGACGAAGCTGAGCGTGTGCGAGTGGTCGGCGGTGACCAGGATCAGGGTGTCGTCGGCGGAGGTCGCTTCGCTGGCGGCGCGCACCGCGTCGCTGAGGGCGACGGTCTCGGTGAGCGCGCGGTAGGCGTTGCCGTAGTGGTGGGCGTGATCGATGCGGCCGCCTTCGACCAGCAGCACCCAGCCGCTGTCGCCCTTGTCGGCGCTGAGGCGGTTGAGGCGCGCGATCGCGGCGCGGGTCATGTCCGCCAGGCTGGGTTCGCCGGCGCCGTCCTGGGGACGGTCGTGGTCGAACTGCATGTGGTCGGGCTCGAACAGGCCCAGCAGCGGCTTGCCGGCCGGCGCGGCGGCGAACTGCTTGGCGTTCCAGACGTAGCTGCCGTCGGGATGGCGCTGCTTCCAGGCCGCGATCAGGTCGCGGCCGTCCAGGCGCTGGCCGACCTTGTCGTCGTACTCGGGATCGCGCTGTTCGACGGTCATGAAGTTGGTGCGGCCGCCGCCCATCAGCACGTCCGGGCCGGTGCCGTACGGCGATTCGATCATCTGCCGGGCGATGTCCTGGCAGCCGGCGCGCTTGGCGTCCTCGGGTAGGTCGGCGTCGTTTTCCCAGTTGCGGTCGGCCGAATGGCTGAAGGTCGCGCCGGGCGTGGCGTGGGTGACGCGGGTGGTGGTGACCACGCCGGTGGCCAGGCCGCTGCCGGCGGCCAGTTCCCACAGGCTCAGGATCGGCGCGGCGAGGGCGCCGGTGCAGCTGCCGCGCGGGGCCTGCTGGCCGATGCTGAGCACGCCGGCGCGGGTCTTCACGCCGGTGGCCATGGCGCTCATGGTGCCGGCCGAGTCCGGGGTCTGCGAGTCGGTGTTGTAGGTCTTGCTGAGCGCGGTGGACGGGAAGCGCTCCCAGCTCAGGCGGTTTTCCTCGCCCGGTCCGCCCTTCTTCTGGCCCTCGAAGATGCGTGCGGCCGCGACCGTGGTCAGGCTCATGCCGTCGCCGACGAACAGGATCACGTTCTTGGCCTTGCCGCCCATCGCGCCGCGTGCGGCGGCCTGGCTGGCGCCGTCGCGGAACCACCACTGCGGGGTCTCGTCCTGGGGATGGCGGATGGCGGCGACGTCCACCGTCAGCGCGGTGCTGCCCATGGGGGCGGCTGCAGCGGCGGTGGCGCGCGGCGCCGAGCTGGCGCAGGCGGACAGGGACAGGGTGACGGCAAGGGCGAGGCAGGCGGTGCGCGTTGCGGACATCTCGGGGACCGGTGGCGGACGAAACCGCGATTATGCCGTGCGGTTGTTGCTGGAATGGGATACCGGTGTTGCAGCGGCGGGGGTCGCCGCGGTGGGCCGGCTCGGCTAAGGTGCCGGTTCGTAGCGGCGAGGTGCGCGCATGACCCTGGTGTCGGCCTGGTTCAAGATCCCGTTCTGGCAACGGGTGCTGGGCGGTTTCGTGCTCGGCGCGCTGGCCGGCTGGCTGATGGGGCCGGCGGCCGAGACCTGGTTCGGGCCGCTGGGCAAGCTCTACGTGACCCTGATCAAGATGATCGCGGTGCCGCTGGTGCTGTTCGCGGTGATCAACGCGGTGGCGTCGCTGCACGGTCAGAAATCGGTGGCCGCGCTGGGCGGGCGCACCTTCGCCTGGTTCGCCTTCACCGCGGTGCTCGCGGTCGGCGTTGGCCTGACCGTGGCGCATCTGATGGCGCCCGGCGAGGGCGTGGGCAGGCTGCAGATCGCCGGCGACTACAAGCCCAAGGAGGTGCCGCCGCCGATCGAGGTGCTGCTGGGCGTGGTGCCGTCCAATCCCTTCCAGGCCATGGCCGAGGGCAAGGTCCTGCAGGTGATTTTCTTCGCCGGTCTGGTCGGCTTCGCCCTGGTCAAGCTGGGCGATCGCGTCGCCGGCTTGCGCAAGCTGGCCGGCGAAGCCAGCGACACCATGATCCAGATCACCCGCTTCGTGCTGGAGTTCACGCCGCTGGGCACCTTCGGCCTGATCGCGGCGCTGATCGGCGGCTACGGGTTCGAAAAACTGCTGCCCCTGGGCAAGTTCGTGATCGCGCTGTACCTGGCCTGCGGCCTGCACATCGCGGTGGTCTACAGCGCGCTGCTGCTGGCGCACGGCCTGAATCCGCTGAAGTTCTTCCGCGGCGCGTTCCCGGGCATGCAGGTGGCGTTCGTGGCCTCGTCCAGCTTCGCCGCGCTGCCGGCCTCGCTGCGCAGCGTCACCCACAACCTGGGCGTGGACAAGAACTACGCCGCGTTCGCGGTGCCGCTGGGCGCGACCATCAAGATGGACGGCTGCGGTGCGATCTATCCGGCGATGGCGGCGGTGTTCATCGCCCAATACGCCGATCTGGACCTGTCGCTGGCGCAGTACCTGGTGATCATGCTGGCCTCGGTGCTGGGCAGTTTCGGTACCGCCGGCGTGCCGGGCACGGCGGTGGTGATGGCGACGGTGGTGCTCAGCGCGGCCGGCCTGCCGTTGGAAACCATCGGCTATCTGTACGCGATCGACCGCGTGCTCGACATGATGCGCACCATGACCAACGTGACCGGGCAGATGCTGGTGCCGGTGCTGGTGGCGAAGGAAACCGGGTTGCTCGATCGCGCGGTGTACGAGGCCGCGCCGACCAATGTCGGCCTGGAAGCGGCCGGCAAGGACGGCGTTTGATTTTGTCCGAGACTCGCCGCTAACCCGACGGAGCCCACGCGATGCCCGATGCCGCCAACCTGGTCGCCTTCGCCCTGATCGCGCTGGGCATGGTGCTCACGCCCGGGCCGAACATGGTCTACCTGATCTCGCGCTCGATCTGTCAGGGGCCCAAGGCGGGTCTGATCTCGCTGGGCGGCGTGGCGCTGGGCTTCGTGTTCTACATGCTGTGCGCGGCGCTGGGCATTACCGCGCTGGTGATGGCGGTGCCGTACGCATACGACACGCTACGCCTGGCCGGCGCGGTCTATCTGGGCTATTTGGCCTGGCAGGCGTTGAAGCCGGGCGGGCGTTCGCCGTTCCAGGTGCGCGAGCTGCCGCAGGACAGCCCGCGCAAGCTGTTCGTGATGGGCCTGATGACCAACCTGCTCAATCCCAAGGCCGCGGTGCTGTACCTGTCGCTGCTGCCGCAGTTCATCGACCCGGCACAGGGCAGCGTGTTCGCGCAGTCGGTGACGCTGGGCAGTTTGCAGATCGCGATCAGCCTGACGGTGAACGCGTTGATCGCGATCAGCGCCGGTTCGCTGGCGACGTTTCTGGGCCGCCATCCGACCTGGCTGTCGGTGCAGCGCTGGCTGATGGGCACGGTGCTGGCCGCGCTGGCGGTGCGCATGGCGACCGAAGCGCGGCGCTGAGGTTGGCGCGCTCAGGCCCCACGCGCGCGTTGCGCGCCTGCGGGCGTCAAGCGCGCGTGTAACGCCAGGACTGCATGCGGCCGTCGCGATAGGGCATCACGCCGTGGAACGCGCGCGGATCGGCGTCGAATACCAGCGGCAGGAATTCGCGGTCGCCTTCCCACATCGGCAGCTCGTGCAGCCGCTCCAGCGGCACCCATTCCAGCGTGCCCTCGGGATTGCTGGCGTACGGGGTGCCGGTGTAACGGGTGATGGTGAAGATGAAACCCAGCCAGTCCTCGCCCTGCTTGCCGAAACCGGGCCAGCTGATGGTGCCGCGCAGGTGCAGTTCGTCGCAGTCGATGCCGGCTTCTTCGAGGATCTCGCGGCGCATGCCGGCCACCACGTCCTCGTCGCGCTCCAGCTTGCCGCCCAGGCCGTTGTACTTGCCCAGCTGGTGATCGTCCGGGCGCGCGTTGCGATGGACCATCAGCACGTCGCGCCCGTCCGGCGACAGCACATAGCCCAAGGTGGCGACGATCGGGGTGTAGGGCATCAGCGGGCTTCCTTGGCCTTGGCGGTTTGTTCGGCCACGGTCTTGTCGAGCGCGCGTTCGGCCTTGTCGGCGTAAGCGCGGCAGGTGGTCGGCGTCTTGTGCGGGGCGGCGGTGTCGGCCGGGTCCCAGCCGCTGGCGTCGGGGTGCGGGCTCAGCAGCAGGTCGCAGGGCAGCGCGCGCACGGCGGCGAAGCCGCGCCGGTAGTCCTCGACGATGCGCGGGTAGCGCGGGTTGCCGACCAGCTGGTAATCCGGCGCGCTGAGGCTGTCGGCATAGGCGATGTGCGCGTTCTTGCCGTCGATGCGGTCGTCCCAGGTCCAGCTGGTGCTGCCGGGCGTGTGCGCGGGCGTGAAGTGGGCGGTGAAGCGCACGCCGCCCAGTTCCACCGTCTCGCCGTCCATGATCAGCCGCTGCACCTGCACCGGCGCGAACAGCATGCCCTCGCCGAAATGGATGTCGTCGCTGCCGCCGCGCGCCAGCAGCACCGCCGCCTCGGCGTTGCCGATCACCTGCGCGCCGGTCGCGCGCTGGATCTGCGCCAGCGCGCCGATGTGGTCGATATGGGCGTGGCTGTGCAGGATCAGCTTGAGTTGCGAAGGCTCCACGCCGAGTTCGCGCATGCGCTGCAGCAGCATGTCGCCGGCCTGCGGCAGGCCGGTGTCGATCAGCACCGCGCCGGCGTCGGTCTTGACCAGCACCGCGCTCAGGCCGGCGGTGCCGATGTACCAGCTGCGCTCGGCGATTCGGAACGGCGGCACCGGCTGGCGCCAGCTGTCGCGGCTGGGGTAGGCGCGGGCTTCGGGGAGCAGGGGTTCGGCGGCGGTGGCGCTGCCGGCGGCGATCAGGGAGAGAACGAGGGCGAGGGCGGCGGGGCGCAGCGACGGCATCGGCGGGGTCGGCGGTGTGGGGCCTCCAGTTTGGGCGATTCGGGCCGGCGCAGCCAGGGTCGCCGCGCACGGTTCGTGCAGCAGCGCGCCGATTCTCGGGGGCGCCCACCGGCTCGCATCAAATTTCGCGAAAACGCCGCCGAACGCTTGTGAGCGTCTGCCGCGGGCAGAGAGAATGCGCGCGCATTCGCACATCACCGCAACAGGGGGAATCATGAAGTTTTTCGCAAGCATGCTGCTGTGCGCCGCCGGCCTGATCGCCGCGCCGGCTTCGGCCCAGGACGTGGCCGCGGCGCCAGCGGCGACCGGCACCCTGCTCGTCGACGTCCAGCCGTTCCGCAGCGAGAAGGAGTTGCCGAAAAAGGTCGACAAGCAGCTGCGCAGCGGCGGTCTGGAATGGGGCATCCGCGACCGCCAGCTGGTGTTCACCATCGTCGGCAAGCAGCACGTGGATTTCCCGATCAACCACATGACCCGCTACGGCCAGAGCGAAAGCCTGGTGCTGCCGGAGGGCGAGTACCGCGTCACCGGTATCGGCCTGGAGATGACCGCCGGTTTCAACGTGCAAAAGATCCTCGATCGCGGCGCGTTCGTGAACGAGGACGTGGTGGTGTTCCGGATCGAGGCGGGCAAGACCTCGACGCTGCGCATCGATCCGGTGATCAAGCGCGACAACGCGTTCCTGCTCGACTTCTACGTGCCCACCCTGATGACCCGCGTCGTCACCGAAGCGGGCGCGGGCGAGGAAAAGCCGCTCAACCTGCGCGGCGATGCCTCGATCGCGTGGCCGAACTACAAGGGCCCGTTGAAGTTCATCGCCAAGTGACCTCGCACCGCGGCCCGGCGCCACGCCGGGCCGCATGACTTCTGGCCGGTATGCCGGCGCCAGGGCAGGGTTAGGGTGGGAGTCTTCTGGGGAAAACGGAGACTTCCATGCGCCTGCGCCATCTCGCGCTGCTGCTGGCCGGCCTGACGACCACCTCGGCCGCGCTCGCGGCCGACGGCGATCGCTGGACCTTGCCGGTCGCGGTCAAGAAACTCGACAACGGCCTGACCGTGGTCGTGTCCGAGGACCACACCTCGCCCACCGTCGGCGTCAGCGTGGTCTATCACGTCGGCATGCGCCTGGAACCCAAGAACCGCACCGGCTTCGCGCACCTGTTCGAGCACCTGATGTTCGAGGGCACGCCGAATGCGAAGGAAGGCGTGTTCGACCGCGTGATCACCGGCGGCGGCGGCCGCAACAACGGCTCCACCCGCGCCGACTTCACCAACTACATCGAAGTCGCGCCGGTCTCGGCCCTGGAGCCGATCCTGTGGCTCGAAGCCGATCGCATGAAGACCCTGGACTTCAACCCGACCACGCTCAAGAACCAGCAGGACGTGGTCAAGGAAGAGATCCGCGTCAACGTGAAGAACCAGCCCTACGGCGGCTTCATGTGGATCGACATCGGCCAGCAGGCGTTCCAGAAGTGGGAGAACAACCACGACGGCTACGGCAGCTTCCAGGATCTGGAGAACGCCAGCCTCGAGGACGTGGCCGCGTTCCATCGCGACTACTACGGCCCCAACAACGCCGTGCTCGGCCTGGCCGGCGACATCACGCCCGAGCAGGGCTTCGCGCTGGCGCAGAAATACTTCGGCGGGATTCCGGCGCGCAAGACGCCGGCCGCGCCGGACTACCGCGAAGGCCTGAACACTAAGGAAAAACGCGTCGTGCAGTCCGACGCGCTGGCGCAGGTGCCGGCGATCGCGGTGGGCTGGAAAATGCCCGACCGCGGCAGCAAGGACCAGGCGCCGATGGCGGTGCTGGGCGCGTTGCTCGCCGACGGCGACGCCTCGCGTTTCTACCAGGGCACGGTCAAGGGCCGCGAGCTCGCGCTCAACATGGAGCTGTTGTACGGCCTGACCAGCGAATGGGAATACGACGGCCCGACCCTGTTCGTGGTCAACGCGCTGTACAAGCCCAGCTCCAGCGCCGACGCGCTGCTCAAGGCCTTCGACGAGGAAATCGCCAAGGTCGCCGAGCAGGGCGTGGACGAGGCGACGCTGAAGCGCGTCAAGACCCAGTTGCTGGCCAACTGGTACAACGGCCTGGAAACCTTCATCGACCGCGCCGACGCGCTGGCCAAGCTGCAGACCCTGTGGGGCGACGCGCGCGTGGTCAATCAGATTCCCGGCTGGATCGAGGGCGTGACGTCCGCCGACCTGCAGCGCGTGGCCAAGACCTATCTGACGCCGGCCAGCCGCACCGTGATCGACCGCAAGCCCGCCGCGATGCTGGCTCCGGCCGCCGCGCCCGCCGCCGCCAAGCCGAACTGAGGAGACGACGATGCATACCCATCCGAAGCTGATCGCCGTCGCGATTTCCCTGAGCCTGGCGGTCGCCGGCATCGCCCACGCCGGCCCCAAGGCCGCCTTGCCCGCGCAGTTGCCCGCGTACGCGCCGGACCGGCCGCTGCCGGTGCCCAACATCGTCAAGAAGACCCTGTCGAACGGGCTGGAAGTGTGGGTGCTGCCGCGCGACGGCATGCCGCGCGTGGACTACGTGCTGGCGATGCGCAACGCCGGCTATGCCGCCGACGCCGCCGACGCGTCCGGTTTCGCCGCGCAACTGGCGGGTCTGCTCAACGAGGGCACCGCGCAGCGCGACTCCAAGGCGATCGCCGAAGCCGCGCAAGGCTACGGCGGCAGCATCGGCGCCGCGGCCAACAACGACGGCATCAACCTCTACGGCGACGCGCTGGTGTCCAATGCCGAGCCGATGCTGGCGCTGCTGGCCGAGATCGCGCGCACGCCCGCGTTTCCCGACAACGAGGTCAAGCTGGCCCAGGCCAACGCCCTGCAGGCGCTGAAGGCGGCCGAGGCGCAGCCCTCGTTCAAGGCCGCGCGCGCGCTGCTGACCGCGACCTACGGCGATCATCCTTACGCCCGCACCCAACCGACCGAGAGCATGATCGCCGCGGTCACGCCGCAGAAGCTGCGCGACGAACACACGCGCCGCTTCCGCCCCGACCGCGCGCTGTTGGTGATCACCGGCCGGGTCACGCCCGAGGACGGTTTCAAGTTCGCCGAGCGTTCCTTCGGCGACTGGAAGGCCAGCGGCGAGGCGGTGGCCGACACCCCGTCCGCGCGCCGCGAGGCCAAGCCCAGCTTCGTGCTGATCCAGCGCGACGGCAGCGTGCAGTCGACGCTGCGCCTGGGCCGTCCGGCCATTGCGGTCACGGATCCGGACTACGTGCCGATGCAACTGGCCAGCACGGTGCTGGGCGGCGGCTTCAGCAGCCGCGTCAACCAGAACCTGCGCGAGGACAAGGGCTACACCTACGGCGCCAGCGCCGGTCTGCAGGCCGCGCGCGCCGGCGGCCGCGTGCAGGGCGGCGCGGACGTGCGCAACGAGGTCACGGGCGCGGCGCTGAAGGAGTTCTTCCACGAGTTCGAACGTTTGGGCCAGGAGCCGGTGCCGGCGCAGGAACTGGAAGACACCAAGCGCTACATCGCCGGCGGTTACATGATCAGCAACCAGCAACAGGGTTCGGTCGCGGCGACCTTGGCCAATCAGTGGCTGATGGGGCTGCCGTCGGATTTCCTCGGCCAGTACGTGCCGCGTATCCGCGCGGTCGATGCGGCGCAGGTACAGGCCTTGGCGAAGAAGTATTTCGTGCCCGGCGATCAGTCGATCGTGGTGGTCGGCGATGGCAAGGCGGTGGCCGAGCAGCTCAAGGCCTACGGGGAGTTCGTCGCGCCGGCGAAGTGATGTGCGCGTCGTCGCTTGCGCGTTGCGCATCCAGCCCCTCTCCCGAAACTAAGGAGAGGGGCAGACGAGGGCAGGGGTGTCGTGCCCGGCCGAGGGGGCCCTAGCCGGGCCCCTCTGGCCTGAGTTTGTTCAGGACTGAGTCGCGACCGCGTACTCGACGTCGAACACCCGCACGGTCGCGGGGACGTTCTTGCCGGAGCAGCTGAAGCTGGCGTCGACCTTGAGCTTGGCTTTGGCGGGCACGGTGAATTCGCGCTCGACCGTCTGGGTCGTGCAGGCGTAGCCGTCCTTGTCGAGCGCGGTGACGTTGTTCAGGCTGTCGAGTTCGGTCACTCGGACCGGCGCCGCGCCGGCGTTCTCGAAGCCGAGGGTCACGCGCACGCTGCCTTCGGCGGGCGTCGCTTCCAGCACTTTCCCGTTCAAGGCGGCGCGCAGTTCCGCGCCGTTGGTGACGATCTGCGCGCCGTCCGCGCTGGTGCTGGCCTTGCGCCCATCGTCCACGCCCTTGCCGACGCCGGTGGCCGCGCCCTTCGCCAGTTCCACCGCCTTGGACACGGCGCCGGCGGCCGACTTCTCGGCGTTCTCGCCGGAGCAAGCCGACAGGCAGCCGATGACCAGAAGGGACAACAATCCGCGACTTGCCGTGTTCATCTGCAACATCCCCTGTAAGAGTGTGGTCCCAGTGCGGGAGCGGACATCCGCGCTCGCACGCGCATCATACGGTCTGCCGTAGTCCTCCGGCAGGGCTCTCGCCGCATCGGAGTCGCGTGGTCGCGAGTGGCCGCAGACGCACCGCATCGTCGCGCCGCAGCCTGCTGTCCGAGCGGATGCGGCGCGTTCCGCGTGCGCGATCAGCCGGTCTCCAACGCATACCTCAGCAGAATTCGGGCCGCCACCGCGCCCAACACCAGGCCGACCGCTGCGTACGCCAACGCGCTGAAAAAGAATCCCAGCCCGCCGTCGACGAAGCCGACGCCGGCACCGGTCAACAGCGCGAACAGCGCATACGAAGGAACGAACAGCAGATAGGCGATCCAATCGTGGCGATCGCCGTCCTTGCGCGGGTCCAGCGGTTGGCCGGTGACCGCCCAGCGTGCGGCCATCTTGGCCAGCAGGAAGGGCGCGGCCAGCAGCGCCGCGGCTTCCAATACTTTCAGGCCGACCACCAGGCCCACCGCGAGCAGCGCGCCGCTGATCCACCACGCGGCCTCGTGGCCGGGCGCGGCGTAGCCGGCCAGCCAGGCGCCGATCGCGAACGCGGCCGCGAACAGGCCGACGGTATAGAGCACGGCCTTGCCCGAGTGCTGCCGATCGCCGCGGCTCATGCCGCGTCCTTGCGCCGTCCGCCGATCACGCGCGCCGCCAGCCAGGCGGCCGGAATCGGCAGCGCCAGGCCGGCCACCGTCATCCACAGCGGATGCGGAATCATCAGGCTGTTGGCGATCACGCCCAGTACGATCAGCACGCCCAGGGTCAGGGCTGCGCCGGTCTTGTGCCGGCGCGAAATCAGCGCCGCCACCAGGCCGCCGTCGAACGCGCCCGCGACCCAGCCCAGCAGCACCAGCGCCATCGCCGCCGGCGGTGCGCCGGCGATATGCGCGGCCAAGGCGTCGGGATCGGCCAGGTTGGTGCCGGGCGCGGGCGGGTGCAGCATCACCCCGCCGAACTCGCACAGCGTGATCGTGATCCACGCCACCACCAGGCCCACCAGCACCGCGAGTATCGTGCGTCCCATGTCGTGTCTCCCCCGAGCGAACGCGGCGAGCATCGCCGGTCGCGCGCATCGCCGCAAGCGGCGCCTGCGCGCATAATCGGCGCCCGTCCTCTGGAGCCAGCGCATGTCCGCCAGCCCGTCCGATCCGCGCGCGCCCGACGCCGACCGCACCATCGCCACGCCGCCGCCGCGTCCGCGCCTGCTGGCCTTCGCCGGCAGCCTGCGCCAGGCCTCCTACAACCGCCGTCTGATCCCGCTGCTGGCGCAGGGCGCGCGCGACGCCGGCGCGGACGTCGAGTTGATCGAACTGCGCGACTACCCGCTGCCGGTGTACGACGGCGACATCGAAGCGGCCGGCATGCCCGACAACGTGCATCGCCTGCAGGCGCTGATGGCCGATTGCGACGGGTTGCTGATCAGCACGCCCGAGTACAACGGCTCGATGCCGGCGCTGGTCAAGAACACCCTGGACTGGATGTCGCGCGCGACCTTGGACGGCCGCTCGGGCACCTTGCTGTTCCAGGACAAGATGGCCGGCATCGTGTCGGCGTCGCCGGGGCCGCTGGGCGGTATCCGCTCGCTGCTGGTGTTGCGCGACGCGCTGTCCAAGCTCGGCCTGCTGGTGGTGCCGCAACAGGTCGCGGTGGGCGCCGCCGCCGAGCGCCTGCCCGAGACCGGTGTGCTCACCGACGAGCGCCTGCGCAATGCCGTGCACGGCGTCGGCGCGGCCGTGGTCCGTCATCTGTGCAAGGGAGTGGTCGCATGAAAGGCCAGCAGCGCGAACTGAACCTGCGGTTCCTCGCCCAGCCCACCGACGTCAATTACGGCGGCAAGGTCCACGGCGGCATGGTGATGAAGTGGATCGACCAGGCCGGCTACGCCGCCGCGGTCGGCTGGAGCGGCAAGTACAGCGTGACCGTCGCGGTCGGCGGCATCCGCTTCGTCGCCCCGATCCGCATCAGCGACCTGGTCACCGTGCACACCAAGCTGGTCCACACCGGAACCACCAGCATGCATTTCGCGGTCGACGTGAAGGCGCGCGACCCGGGCCTGGACGACGGCGAGGCCGAGGAGCGGCTGTGCACCCACTGCGTGATCGTGTTCGTGGCTATGGACCAGGTCGAGGGCAAGCCGACCGCGGTGCCGCCCTGGACCCCGACCAGCGAGGACGACAAGCGCCTGGCCGAGTACGCGCTCAAGGTGATGGAGCTGAGCAAGGGCATCGAGGCGACGGTGGAGCGGTATCTGAGCCATAGCGCCGACCCGCTCTAAGGCTTAGTCCCCCCCTTTGAAAAAGGGGGGCTAGGGGGGATTTGCTGTTGCGGTTGCTTCCGTTCGAGGCCTAAAAGCAAATCCCCCTCGATCCCCCTCTACAAAGGGGGAGGAGAAGCGGAAGCAAAAAAGAAGGCCGCCCTGGGGCGGCCTTCTTGCTTATACGGTTGAGGCGAGGCTCAGATGCCTTCGACGCGGCGCGCTTCCATGAACTTGCCGCTCCAGTAGCCGGTTTCCAGGCTGGACACGGTCACGTCCTTGCCGGTGCGCGGGGCGTGCACGAAGCGGCCTTCGCCCAGGTAGATGCCGACGTGATCGACCCGGCCCTTGCGGCCGAAGAAGACCAGATCGCCTTCGTTGAGATCGGCGCGGTCGCTGATCAGTTCGCCGGTCTTGGCCATCTCGCGCGAGACGCGCGGCAGTTCGATGCCCAGGGCGTTGCGGAAGACGTAGCCGACCAGGCCGCTGCAGTCGAAACCCTTGTCCGGGGAGTTGCCGCCCCAGCGGTAGGGCGTGCCGAGCAGGGCCAGGGCGCGTTGCAGCATGCCCTTGATGCGGCCTTCGCCGGCCGGCGCAGCGCCGGTGGCGGGGGTCTTGCTGTCGCCGACGGCGTTGGAATACGCCAGCAGGCGGTTCAGATCGGTCGCCAGCAGCAGGGCGCGGTCCGGCAGGGTCATCGCGTCGGGCAGCAGGTGGCGGGTGGCGGGCGCCGGGCCGTCGGCCGAGTCGCCGCTCATGGCCGAGCCGCCGGCCAGCGAGGCCACGGCGGACGGCTGCTCCTGCGCGAACGCCGGCAGCGCCAGGGCGGCCAAGCACAGGGCAAATGCAATGCGGAATGCGGCCCGCGAAACGCGGGGGGCGGTGGTGGCTGCTGGGCGGCCTTGGCAGAAAAGCTGGGTCGTCACGCGGTCATCACTAAATCGGTACCGAGCGATCATGCCTGCCGAAGGCGAGCAGAAGGTTCAATTTTCGTTAGAGGTTCGTTAACAAGCCTGTGATTTTGCTCACATTTTGGCCGGCGACTACTTCAGAACCCGTTTCGCCCCGCTGTAGTGGTCGCGCCAATACGGCCCGTCCAGGCGGTCCAGGCGGACCGTGCCGCCGCTGCTGGGGGCGTGCACGAAGCGGCCCTCGCCGACGTAGATGCCGACGTGGCTGACGCTGCCGGAGCTGCCGAAAAACACCAGGTCGGCCGCCGCCAGGCGCTCGGGGGCGATCTTCGGGCCCTGAAAGCCGGCCAGATCGCGCGAGGTCCGCGGCAGGTTCAGCGCCAGCATGTCGCGGTAGACGTAGTTGACCAGCCCCGAACAGTCGAAGCCGCTCTCGGGGGTGTTGCCGCCGTAGCGGTAGGGCGTGCCGACCAGGCTGATCGCGCGCATCAGCACGGCATTGGCCGAGACCGGATCGGCCGGTTCGACCACCGGCCAGACCCGCGGGCCGACGGTGGGGGCGGGGCGGCGCACGGTCTCGCGGCCGCCGCCGCAGGCCGCCAGCAGCGCGCAGCCCAGGCCGATCGCCAGCCATCGCAGAGCGCCGCGCGCGCGCGACGATGCGTCCCGCGCTGGCGCGGGGGCGGTGTTGCCGGGATAATGCGCGGCCTTCGTCACGGCCGTTAGCTTGGCCGCTGGCGCCGGCGGCGACAAGCCTCCGCTGCGCCGGCCCGATGCCGCCGCCGCCGTCTCACCCATTCCGCGCCGCTGTGTCGGCCGCCAGTCGAGTCCCGCAATGAAAATCGAGAAAGATCGCGTCGTCCGTTTCCACTACACCGTCTCCGAGCAGGGCCAAGAGCCGCTCGAGACCTCGGAAGGCCGCGATCCGCTGGCGATCCTGATCGGCCACGGCAACATCATCCCGGGCCTGGAGACCGCGATGGACGGTCGTGAGGCCGGCGAGAAGTTCGAAGTCGACGTGGTCGCCGCCGATGCCTACGGCGTGCGCCAGGAAGGCCTGACCCAGCGCGTGCCGAAGAAGTACTTCAAGGACGCGCGCCTGGAGCCGGGCATGCAGGCGGTGCTGCCGACCAACTTCGGTCCGCGCGCCGTGACCATCCAGAAGGTCGGCATGAGCGTGGTCGACGTCGATCTGAACCATCCGATGGCCGGCAAGGATCTGCACTTCGCGGTCGAGATCGTGGAAGTGCGCGAGGCCAGCACCGAGGAAATCGAGCACGGCCACGTGCACGGCGACGGTGGTCACCACCACTGATCGTTCGCCACGGCGACACCGGAACGGCCCGCGCGATGCGGGCCGTTTTCGTTTGCGGCGTGCGTGCGCCGCACCAACTTACGGCCCGTCCGCGCCGACGCGCGGGGCCGGTAGAGTGCCGGCATGACCGCAACCGCCCCGACTCGCGCCGCCGCGTTGGCTCCGATCGCTTCGGCCGAACGCATCCTCACCCTCGACGCTCTGCGCGGCCTGGCCTTGCTCGGCATCTTGCTGATGAACGTGGAGTCGTTCACCGCGTCCATGCTCGATGCCGGCAGCGGTATCGATCCGCGCCAGGCGCGCTGGGACTGGCTGGCCGACGGCTTCGTCTATCTCTTCATCCAGGGCAAGTTCTGGACCTTGTTCGCGCTGTTGTTCGGCATGGGCTTCGCGGCCATGAGCGAACGCGCACGCGCGGCGGGCACCGATTTCCTGCCGCTGTACCTGCGCCGCGTCGTCGGCCTGCTCGCGATCGGGCTGGTGCACGCGCTGCTGATCTGGTCCGGCGACATCCTGGTCTGCTACGCCTTGGCCGCGTTCGCGCTGCTGGCGTTCCGAAATGCGCCGCTGGGCGCGCTGTGGCCGATCGGCGGAACCTTGAACCTGATGATCGCGGCGATGCTGCTGCTGGGAACGCTGGCGACCTTCGTGGCCGGCGATCTGATCGCGGACGCGGGCAGCGGCGCCGCCGACCGCGCCTTGCGCGCCAGCGAGGTCGCGGCCTACGCGCGCGGCAGCTACGCCGAGGCGACCGCGATGCGCGTGCGCTACTTCTTCGGCCCCGGCATGGCCGGATTGATGGTGTTCGTGCCGATGGCGCTGGGCCTGTTCGCGATCGGCACCTGGTTCGTGCGCAGCGGCGCCATCGTCGAGCCGCAGCGCTACCGCCGTTTTTACTCGGTGCTGTTGTGGGCCGTCGGGCCGCTGGGCCTGGCGATCACGCTGGCCGGTCTGGTGATCGACAGCGAACCGCTGCTGATCGACAGCGGCATGGGCGGCTCCGACATGCTGGGCGCGACCCTGCAGACGCTGGGCGCGCCGCTGATGTCGCTGGGCTATCTGGCCGCGCTGGTGCGCGTGCTGCAGCGCGGCGCGCGCTGGCCGCTGGCGTTCGGGCCGGCCGGACGCATGGCGCTGACGCTGTACCTGATGCAGTCGGTGGCCGGCACGCTGCTGTTCTACGGCTATGGCCTGGGCTTGTGGGGCGAGGTTTCGCGCGCGCCGCAGGTGCTGGGCGCCTGCGTGTTCTTCGCGCTGCAACTGGCGTTCGCGCGCTGGTGGCTGGCGCGGTTCCGCTACGGCCCGATGGAGTGGCTGTGGCGTTGGTTCACTTACGCGCGCAGACCGGTGTTGCTGAAGGGATGAGAGCGTAACCCCGCGCTACTCAAGCCTCCCCCTTTGAAAAAGGGGGATTGAGGGGGATTTGCTTTTTCGCGCGAAGCCAAAGCCAAAGCAAATCCCCCCTAGCCCCCCTTTTCCAAAGGGGGGAATCCGTGCGCGGAGGGGCGTCAGTTCACCGCCGCCGCCGACCAGGCGCGCGCCACCGCCTGATACTCGGCCGAGCCGTTGCCGTACAGATCGGCGGCCGCCTGCAGGGTGCCCGTGCGCGCCTGCGGGTAGGTGGTGCTGGACACGAAGTAGCGCGTGAGCGCGCGGTACCAGATCGCGCCGGCCTTGGCGCGGCCGATGCCGACCAGGCTGGTGTCGCCGTTGCAGACCATCTGCGCGTCGGTGTAGCCGAACCCGGCCGGCGCCTTCGCGCCCTGGCTGAGCAGATAGAACTGGCGATTGCCGACGCCGGAGGTGTTGTGCGGATCGTGCGGACCGCGCGCGTAGGCCTGCGAAGCGCTGAAGCCGCCGGCGGGGTAGCACGAGAACGACTTGCCGTCGGCGTCCTGCTTGAACATCAGCCGCAGGCCCTTCTTGTCGCCGGGATTGCTGAAGAAGATTTCCTCGCCGATCAGGAAATCGCCCGGGTCGTTGACGTTGTCGACGCTGAACTCGACCAGGGTGCCGAAGATGTCCGACACCGCCTCGTTGAGGCCGCCGGCGTCCTTGACGTTGTAGTAGCCCAGGCGCGCGGTGGCGCCGGTCACGCCATGGGTCATCTCGTGACCGGCCACGTCCACCGCCACCAGCGGCCGATAGGTGACGCCGTCGCCGTCGCCGTAGACCATCACGCCGTTCCAGCCGGCGTTGACGTAGTTGGTGCCGTAGTGGACGTAGCTCTTGGCGCCGGCGCCGTTGTTGGTGATGCCGTTGCGGCCGTGCACGCTCTTGTAATAGTCCCAGGTCGAGGCCACGCCGTAGTGGGCGTCGGCGGCGACGGTGGCGCGGTCGGACAGGGCGTTGTTGCCCCAGGTGTTGTCGCTGTCGCTGAACAGCGTGGCGCCAGAGGTGCTGGTGCGATTGCGCGCGTCCCAGGTGGAGCCGCTGCCGCGCGCGACGTCGGTCATCTGGAAACCGCCGCTGACCGAATTGGTGCCGATGCCGACATCGCCCAGGGTCAGGGTCTTGCCGGTGCCGCTGGCGGCGGCGGAGTGGAAGCGATCGTCTTCCAACAGGACCTTGCCGTTGGCGGCGTCGAGGTAGTAGGTCATGTTGCCCGGGGCTTGGTCATTGCGACGGTCGCCGAGCAAGTCGACCTGATAGGCCAGGGTCGGTCGGCCGCTGCGTGCGAACACCACCAGGCGGGTCGCTTCGATCTCGGTCACAGAACCGTCGAAGGCCGCGCCGGCTTCGATCTCGGCCTGGGCCGCGCTCAGCGTGGGCTTGAGGTTCGGACGCGCGAAGGTCTTCATCTCGTCGCCCTGGGTGATCGAAAGCAGCTTGCCGTTGCGCGTGTGCACGACCATGTCGCCGCCGATCACCGGCAGGCCCTGATAGCTGCGGTCCATGCGCACGTGCTCGGTGCCGTCGCGGTCGACGATCACGTCGCGGGCGATGAAGCCGTCGGCCGGCATCCGGTGCACTTCGCGCGATGCCGTGCCTTCGAGCAGGCCGCGCGCGCGGTCCGCGGCCGGCGAGGCGTCGGCTTCGGCGGGCGAGGTCGAGGCGAACATCTGCTCGCTGCCGGGGCGGGCGCCGTCGCCGACGCGCGCCATCAGGGCGCGCAGGCCGCTGCCGGCGGGATGCGCATGGGTCTGGCCGGGCTGGCCCTGGGCCGAGGCGCCGCTGGCGTCCGAGCCAGGCAAGACGTGCCGATGCACGGCGCCGGACAGCGTGTCGGACTGGCTGGCCAGGAGGGCGAGCGCGCCGACGATGGCGGCGCTGAGCAGGGCGGTCTTCGCTTGCATGTGCGTGAGTCCCCAATGACTAAAGAATGGTTGGTGGATACGGTCCACATCCGGTACTGTTTTGTCCTTACGACTCGCGCGAGCCAGCGCAGCGCTGCGGCGCTTACTTGCCGAGTTCTTGAACCGTAAGTGCCGCGACGATGCGTTTTGCGACGGCGCAAGCCGCGAATGGCGCTCATCGTCGGATTGCGGTCACACTTCCGGATCTTCGATCGACCCGAGCACAGCCTTGTCGAGTGAATCCATGCACATGGCGCAGACGGATGCGCCGCGCGATACCGACGTCGCCATCGTCGGCGGCGGCGTCATCGGGCTGGCGTCGGCGCTGGCCTTGCTGAACGACGGCCGCCGCGTCTGCGTGTTGGAAGCCAACACCCTGGGCAGCGGAAGTTCGCACGGAAACTGTGGAACGATTACGCCCAGCCACGCGACCCCGCTGGCCGCGCCCGGGGTGATTTCGCAGGCCCTGCGCTGGATGCTCACCCCCGATGCGCCGCTGTACGTGCATCCGCGCCTGGATCCGCGCCTGTGGGGCTGGCTGTTGCGTTTCGCCCTGCGCTGCAACGCGCGCGACTGGCGCCGCAGCGCGATGGCCAAATCCGCGCTGCTCAACGACTCGCGCGCGCGCCTGCAGGACTGGGTGCGCGACTACGGCCTGCATTGCGAGTTCGAGCAGAGCGGCGTCGACTACGTGTTCCGCGACCCGCGCGCGTTCGCGGCCGGGCAGATCGAGCTCGACCTGCTGCGCGAATTCGGCATCCGCGTCGAGCTGATCGACGGACGCGCCTACGAGGCGCGCGATCCCGCGTTCAAGCCCGGTATCGCCGGTGCGATCTGCTTCGATCACGACGCGGTGCTGCGCCCCGACCGCTACGTCGACGCATTGGCGCAGGCCGTGCGCGAGCGCGGCGGCGAGATCGCCGAGCACTGCCGCCTGCAATCGCTGGACCGCGACGGCGCGGGCGCGAGGCTGATCACTTCGCGCGGGCCGATGCGCGCGCGCGAAGTCGTGTTCGCGCTGGGCGCCTGGTCGCCGCAGTTGTCCGAGGCGATCGGCCTGCCGGGCCTGAAGCGCGCGATCCAGCCCGGCAAGGGCTATTCGATCACCTACGACCGGCCCGCGCGCGTGCCCTTGCGGCCGGTGGTGCTGCGCGAGCGCAAGGTCTGCGTGACCGCCTGGGGCAGCGGCTACCGCCTGGGCAGCACCATGGAATTTTCCGGCTACGACGACAGCCTCAACCCGCGCCGCCTGGCGGCGCTGGAACGCGGCGCGGCCGAGTACCTGCACGAACCGGTCGGCCCGGTCGAGCGCGAGCGCTGGTACGGCTGGCGCCCGATGAGCAGCGACGACGTGCCGCTGATCGGGCGTGTGCCCGGCCGCGACGGCCTGTGGCTGTCCACCGGCCACGGCATGATGGGCGTGAGCATGAGCGCCGGCAGCGGCCAGCTCCTCGCCGACCTGATCGCCGGGCGCGCGCCCGCGATCGACCCCACGCCCTACCGACCGGAGCGTTTCGCATGAACGCCGTATTGCGCGACTTCGACCTGATCGTCATCGGCGGCGGCTCCGGCGGCCTGGCCGGTGCGTTCCGCGCCGCCGAACACGGCGCCCGCGTCGCCCTGCTGGAGCCCAACCTGTTGGGCGGCACCTGCGTCAACGTCGGCTGCGTGCCGAAGAAGGCGATGTGGCTGGCCGCCGAGGTCGCCGGCCGACTGCGCATGGCGCGCGACCTGGGGTTCGATGTCGCCGAAGCGCCGGCGTTGGATTGGCCGACCTTCATCGCCCACCGCCAGCGCTACATCGCCAACATTCACGACAGCTACCGCCGCCGTCTCGATGCGAACGGGATCGTGGTGGCGCCGATGCGCGCCCACTTCATCGACGCGCGCACCATCGAGTGCATGGACGGCGTACGCCTGAGCGCACCCAACATCCTCATCGCCACCGGCGGGCATCCCGTGCGGCCGGCGCTGCCGGGCGCCGAACTGGGCGGCGTGTCGGACGATTTCTTCCAATGGACCGCGGCGCCCGAACGCGTGGCCATCGTCGGCGGCGGCTACATCGCGGTCGAACTGGCTGGCCTGCTGCAGGCCCTGGGCAGCCGCGTAGACCTGCTGGTGCGCGGCCGGTTGCTGGACGGGTTCGACACCGAACTGGTCGAGCAGTTGGGCGAGGACTACCGCCACGCCGGCGTGCACCTGCAATTCGGCCATCGCCTGGCCGCGGTCGAACGCGACGGCGAGGGCGTGCGCCTGCGCGACGCCGACGGCGGTCTTAGCGAGCGTTACGACCGTCTGCTGTTCGCGACCGGGCGCGCGGCCAACACCGCAGGCCTGCACTTGGACGCGGCCGGCGTGCGCACCGATGCGAACGGCTACGTCCAGGTCGACGCACGCCACGCCACCAACGTCGCCGGCATCCATGCGGTCGGCGACGTCACCGCCGATCCGGCGCTGACGCCGGTGGCGATCGCGGCCGCGCGACGGCTCATGGACCGCCTCTACGGCGGCGCCAGCGCGGTGTTCGACGCGCAGGACATTCCCACCGTGGTGTTCTCGCATCCGCCGATCGGCAAGGTCGGCCTGACCGAAGCGCAAGCGCGCGAACAGCACGGCGACGCGGTGCGCGTGTACCGCGCCGGCTTCCGGCCGATGTTGCACGCTTTGGTCAATTCGCCGCAGCGCAGCTTGTTCAAACTGGTGTGCGTGGGCGAGGAGCGGCGCGTGATCGGCATCCATCTGATGGGCGAGGCCGCCGACGAGATCCTGCAGGGCTTCGCCGTGGCGCTCAAGCGCGGCATCACCCTGGACGATCTGCGCGACACGGTCGCGATCCATCCGACCAGCGCCGAGGAAGTGGTGCTGATGCGGTAGCGGTGGCCGGTACGGAGCGGGTGGTGCACGGCCCGCGTCGACACATTCCCAAGGAGTCGGACGCATGAAGCAGTGGCGGGGTTGGGTGCTGGCGGGGGCGCTGATCGGCGCGCCGGCGGCGCAGGGCATGGAGATCGCTGACCTGCTCGGCGCGCCGCAGCCGGACGCGCCGGTCGCGGCCGCGCAAGCGCCGGTGATCGCCTGGGTGGCGAACGAGCGCGCCGTGCGCAACCTGTGGGTCGCGCGCGCGCCGGACTTCGCGCCGCGCCGTCTTACCCGTTACGACCAGGACGATGGCCAGGTACTGAGCTCGCTCGCGCTCAGCGCCGACGGCCGCGCGTTGGCTTACGTGCGCGGCGGCGGTCCGGACGCCGCCGGCAATGCCAGCAACCCCGTTGGCGATCCCGACGGCGCCGAACAGGCGGTATGGGTGGTGGCCACCGACGGCGCGGCCGATGGCGCGGTCGCGCCGCAGCGCGTGGGCGCGGGTCGCGGCGTGATGTTCGCGCCCGGCGGCGACGCGCTGATCGTGCAGGGCAAGGGCGTGAGCTGCCAGGCGAACCCGCTGACTCAGGCCAAGGCGCCGGCCTGGTGCGTGGAAGGGCTGTTGAAGACGCGCGGCGCCAGCAGCGCGGTGGCGTTCTCGCCGGACGGCGGACGCCTGCTGTTCGTCAGCAACCGCGGCGACCACAGCTTCATCGGCGTGCTCGACCTGGCTGCGCGCGAAGTGCGCTGGATCGCGCCGGATTTCAACAACGACAGCGCCCCGGCGTGGTCGCCGGACGGCAAGCGCATCGCGTTCCTGCGCACGGCCGGCACGCGGCCGGGGCAGGCGTTCGATCTGACCGCGGCCAATCCGTTCGAGGTCTGGGTGGGAGATGCGGACAGCGGCCAGGCGCGGCGCGTGTTCCGCTCCAGCGACAGCGCCGGCGGTTACGCGCAGTTCGCCGTGACCGAGCCGTTGCGCTGGAGTCGCGACGGGCGATTGCTGTTCGCGTCCGAGCAGAGCGGCTGGCTGCAGTGGTATGCGCTGTCGCCCGAGGGCGGCGCGCCAGTCGCGGTCAGTCGCGGCGAGTGCGAAGTCGAGACGGCGGCGTTGAGCGACACCGGCACGCTGGTCTACAGCGCCAATTGCGACGACATCGAGCGCCGCCAGGTGTACAGCGCCGCCGCCGGCGCCGCGCCCAAGCGGCTCAGCGGCGACGGTCAGATCGCCACCGATCCGCTGCCGCTGGCGGGCGCGCAGTGGATCGCGTTCCGGCATGCCGACGCGCGCCGCCCGACCGCGATCGCGGTGATGCCGGCCACGGGCGGCGAGCCGCGGCGTATCTTCCCGGCGCGGTTGCCGGACGCGTTCCCGCTGCAGTCGCTGGTCGAGCCCAAGACGATCACGCTGCGCGCCGCCGACGGCGTGATCTCGCACGCGACCGTGTTCCTGCCGCCGGCCTCGTTCGAGGGCAAGCGGCCGGCGCTGGTATACGTGCACGGCGGTCCGATCCGGCAGATGCTGCCGGGCTGGCACTACAGCAGCTACTACTACAACGACTACGCCAGCAACCAATGGCTGGCCAGTCGCGGCTTCGTGGTGCTGGCGCTGAACTTCCGCGCCGGCACCGGTTACGGCCAGGCCTTCCGGCGCGCCGCCAGACAAGGGCCGCGCGGCGCCAGCGAGTACCAGGACGTGCTGGCCGCGCACAAGCACCTGGCCGGTCTGGAGCAGGTCGATGCGCGTCGTATCGGCATCTACGGCGGCTCCTACGGCGGTTATCTGACCGCGCAGGCGCTGTCGCGCAATTCCGATCTGTTCGCGGCCGGCGTCGACCGCCACGGCGTGCACGACTGGCGCGAGAGCGCCAAGGGTGGCGACAACAGCGGCCTGTGGGGGCTGAAGCCGGACGAGCTGGAGCTGGCGGGGCAGTCCTCGCCGGTCGCGCAGGTGCAGGGCTGGCGCTCGCCGGTGCTGTTCGTGCACGGCGACGACGACCGCGCGGTCAAGTTCAGCCAGAGCATCGACCTGGTCGAGCGCCTGCGCGCGCAGGGCGCGGCGGTGGAAACCCTGGTCGTTCCGGACGAGGATCACTTCTTCCTGCGCTACGCGACCTGGATGCGCGTGCACCGCAGTACCATGGACTTCTTCGAGCGCCAGCTGACACCCTGAATACCGATGAGTACCGCTTCCGCGAATAGCGTCCCCGCGCCGACCCAACCGGTCCTGCAACTGCACCGCGGCACCGCGCCCCTGCTGATCAGCCTGCCGCACGACGGCAGCGCGATCCCGCCGGCGCTGGCCGACCGCATGCAGCCGCCGGCGCGGCAGGCGCCGGACACCGACTGGCACGTGTCGTTGCTGTACGCGTTCGCGCGCGAGCTGGGCGCCTCGCTGCTGGTGCCGCGCTATTCGCGCTACGTGGTCGACCTCAACCGTCCGCCCGACGACACCTCGCTGTACCCCGGCCAGAACACCACCGGCCTGTGCCCGGCGGTGCGTTTCACCGGCGAGCCGGTGTACCTGGACGGTCAGGAACCCACGCCCGACGAGGTCGCCGCGCGCGTCGATGCCTATTGGCGCCCCTACCACGAGGCGTTGAGCGCCGAACTCGAACGCCTCCGCGCCGAACACGGCCGGGTGGTGCTGTGGGAAGGGCATTCGATCAAGGGCAGCGAGCTGCCGTTCCTGTTCGATGGCCGCCTGCCGGACCTCAACCTGGGCACCTCCGGCGGCGCCAGCTGCTCGCCGCAGTTGCAGGCGCGGCTGGAAGCGGTGCTGGCCGGGCAAGGCGGCTACGACTGGATCGTCAACGGACGCTTCAAGGGCGGCTACATCACCCGCCATTACGCCGCGCCCGCCGACGGCGTGCAGGCGGTGCAGCTGGAGCTGAGCCAGCGCAACTACATGGACGAGGACAGTTTCGCCTACGACGAGATCAAGGCCGCCAAGCTGCAACCGCTGCTGGCCGAACTGCTGCGGACCTGCCTGGCCGCATGAGCGCGGTGCCCGCGCTGAGCCTGTCGCAGGCGCGCGCGCTGCACCTGGGCGCGCAGGGGCTGCTGGCGCGCCCGCGCCGGCGCGCGCGCCGGTCCGACCTGCTGGACGCGATCGCGCGCATGCAGCTGTTGCAGATCGACACCATCCATGTCGTCGCGCGCAGCCCGTATCTGGTGCTGTACTCGCGCTTGGGCGCGTATCCGCAGACCTGGCTGGAAGATCTGCTGGCGCAGCGCGAGATTTTCGAGGTGTGGGCGCACGAAGCCTGCTTCGCGCCGATGGGCGACTACCTGCTGCACCGCAATGCCCACGACCAGCGCGCCCACCATTGGGCGGTGCGCAACGCCCAGCACCACCGCGACGCCAGCGGCGCCAAGATCGACCGCCTGCTCGCGCACATCCGCGAACTCGGCCCGGTCAAATCCTCCGACTTCGAGCGCGAACAGGCGGGTGGCGGCGGCTGGTGGGGCTGGAAGGACGAGAAGCGCTGGCTGGAGTCCGCGTTCGCGCTGGGCGAGCTGATGGTGGCGCGGCGCGAGAACTTCCATCGCGTCTACGACCTGGCCGAGCGCGTGGCCGGCGCCGTGGTGCCCCACTGGGACACGACCCGCATCGACGCCGCCACCGTGCGCCGCGACAGCCTGCTCAAATCGGTGCGCGCGCTGGGCATCACCCAGGCGCGCTGGATCGCCGACTACTACCGCACCAAGCCGCGTTTGCGCGATGCCGATCTCGATGCGCTGGTCGCGCAAGGCGCGCTGCTGCGGGTGGCGGTGAAAGGCTGGGAGGCGCCGGGCTACGTGCATCCCGATCACGCCGACGCACTGGTCTTGGCCGCGGCCGGCCGCCTGCGCGCGACCCACGCCACCTTGTTGTCGCCGTTCGATCCGGTGGTGTGGGACCGCGAGCGCGCCAGCGAATTCTTCGGCTTCGACTACACCCTGGAGTGCTACACGCCCGAGCCCAAGCGCCGCTACGGCTACTTCGTGCTGCCGATCCTGGCGCGCGGCCGCCTGGTCGGCCGGCTGGACGCCAAGGCGCACCGCCGCGAGGGCGTGTTCGAGGTCAAGGCGCTGTATCTGGAGGAAGGCATCGCCGCCGACGAAGCGCTGATCGCCGACATCGCGCGCGCGATCGACGACTGCGCGCGCTGGCACGCCACGCCCAAGGTCGAGTTGCAACGCTGCCGCCCCGCCGGCCTGCGCACGCCGTTGCGCGCCGCACTGCGCGCGCTGGCGAGCGCGTGAACCGCGGCCGAGCCGCGACGAGATCGCCAGGGTAGGAGCGGCGCCCGCCGTGGCCGCGTCACTCGCTCACGACGCCTTCTGCTTCCGGGCGTGTTCTTCAGGCGTCGGACGCAGCGCCGTTCGCGCGCTACGACGCCCGCACGCCGATCGCCGGACTCAGACGTACGCCGATTTCAGCATCAGCACCACGCCCGGCCCGAACAGCGCCGCCATCGCCAGCAGTATCAGACTGCGTGGCCGCTCGCCGCGCAGCCAACCGAGCACCGACAACAGCAGGGTGAAGAACGCGCACATCATCCAGATCAGGATCGATTCCCAGAAGCCGCACAGGCCGTCCGGGCAGGGACCGCCGGTGGTGTGCAGCAGCCAGATCAGCGGTGCGTGCATGGCGGCGGTGGCGATCGCGAGCCAGAGCAGGAGCGGGCGCGGCTGGGGCGGGCTGGCGGAGTTCATGGCGGGTCTCGATCCGGTGAACGTGCGCGATCGGACGGATGCGCCGCGCCATCGCGTAGCGCCGCGTTACCGCGCACGGTGCTGGGCATAGCTATACAGCAAGCCTAGCGTCGGCGCGAGGCGATCGCCGGGCCCACCGTCTTCAGATAAGCGACGTTGGCGCCTTTTCCATGCGCGTGCGCCACATCGATCGGCAGGCAGCCGCCGTCGTCCGCCGCGGTGTCCGCGCCAGCGCTGACCAGGATCGCGAGCGTCGCCGTGGCTGGCCGCCCAGTGCAACGGCGTGTAGCCGCGACTGGGCTCGCGCAAGTCGTGGCGCGCACCGGCCGCCAGCAGGCGGCGCACGATGTCGCTGCGGCCGTGCGCGGCGGCGCCGAACAACGCCGTCTCCCCGCCCGAATCCGGCCAGTTCGCATTGGCGCCGGCGGCGAGCAGGGCGTTCACTTCGTCCAGATCGCCCGACCACGCCGCGTAATGCAGCGCCGATTCGGCATGCCCGTCTTGCGCGCTCGCTTCCCGATCGGTCATGCCGTCCCTGCGCTACATCGGCGCCACGCTCAGACCTCCAGCGTCGCCAGATCGCCCTTGGTTTCCAGCCACTGCTTACGGTCGCCGGAACGCTTCTTGGCCAGCAGCATGTCCATCAGCGAATGGGTTTCGCTGCCGTCGTCTACAGTGAGTTGGACCAGGCGGCGGGTGTCGGGGTGGATGGTCGACTCGCGCAGCTGCGAGGCGTTCATCTCGCCCAGGCCCTTGAAGCGGGTGACGTTGATCGCGCCGCGGATCTTCTCGCGTTCGATCTTCTCCAGCAGGATGCGCTTCTCTTCCTCGTCCAGCGCATAGAACACCTGCTTGCCCACGTCGACGCGGAACAGCGGCGGCATCGCCACGAAGATGTGGCCGGACGCGACCAGCGCCGGGAAGTGCTTGAGGAACAGGGCGCTGAGCAGGGTCGCGATATGCAGCCCGTCGGAGTCGGCGTCGGCCAGGATGATGACCTTGCCGTAACGCAGGCCGGCGATGTCGTCCTTGCCCGGATCGCAGCCGATCGCCACCGCCAGGTCGTGCACTTCCTGCGAACCCAGCACGCTGCCGGAAGCGACTTCCCAGGTGTTGAGGATCTTGCCGCGCAGCGGCAGGATCGCCTGGAAGTCCTTGTCGCGCGCCTGCCGCGCGCTGCCGCCGGCCGAGTCGCCTTCCACCAGGAACAACTCGGTGCGCGAGAGGTCCTGCGAGGTGCAGTCGGCGAGCTTGCCGGGCAGGGCCGGGCCCTGGGTGATCTTCTTGCGGACGATCTGCTTCTCGGTCTTCAAACGCGCCGCGGCGCGCTCGATGGCGAGCTGCGCGATCTTCTCGCCCAGTTCGGTGTGCTGGTTCAGCCACAGCGAGAACGCATCGTGCGCGGCGCCCTCGACGAAGCCGGCGGCCTGGCGCGAGGACAGGCGTTCCTTGGTCTGGCCGCTGAACTGCGGGTCGGTCATCTTGACGCTGAGCACGAACGCGACCCGGTCCCACACGTCTTCCGGCGCCAGCTTGACGCCGCGCGGCAACAGGTTGCGGAAGTCGCAGAACTCGCGCAGCGCGTCGGTGAAGCCGGTGCGCAGGCCGTTGACGTGGGTGCCGTGCTGCGCGGTCGGGATCAGGTTGACGTAGCTCTCCTGCACCAGCTCGCCGTCCGGCACCCAGGCCACCGCCCAATCGGCGACCTCGGTGTCTTTCTTGAGCTGGCCGACGAACAGCTCCGGCGGCAGCAGCTCGCGGCCCTGCTGTCCGTTGGAGCGCAGCTCGCCCGACAGGTAATCGCGCAGGCCGTCCTCGTAGTACCACTGCGCGGTTTCGCCGCTGGCCACGTCGTGCAGCTTCACGGTCAGGCCCGGGCACAGCACCGCCTTGGCGCGCAGCAAGTGCTTGAGCGCGCGCAGGGCGAACTTGGGCGTGTCGAAGTACTTGGCGTCGGGCCAGAAGCGCACGCGGGTGCCGGTGTTCTTCTTGCCGACGCTGCCGACCACTTCCAGCGGCGTGGCGCGGTCGCCGTCCCGGAAGGTCATGCGGTATTCGTTGCCGTCGCGCTTGATGTGCACCTCGACCAGGGTCGAGAGCGCATTGACCACGCTGACGCCGACGCCGTGCAGGCCGCCGGAGAAGGTGTAGTTCTTGTTGCTGAACTTACCGCCGGCGTGCAGGCGGGTCAGGATCAGCTCGACGCCGGGGATTTTCTCCTCCGGATGGATGTCCACCGGCATGCCACGGCCGTCGTCGGAGACCTCGCAGCTGCCGTCGGCGTGCAGGGTGACCTCGATGTTGCGCGCGTGCCCGGCCAGGGCTTCGTCGACCGCGTTGTCGATCACCTCCTGGGCCAGGTGGTTGGGCCGGGAGGTGTCGGTGTACATGCCCGGACGGCGTTTGACGGGGTCCAGGCCGGAAAGGACTTCGATATCGGCGGCGTTGTAACGACTGCTCATGAAACCTGCGTGGAGTAGTGACGCGTGGGGGATGTGTAGGGCTTAGCGCCCGGCCTCGACGGCCTGCAACTGGGCGCCAGTGTAGGGGTTGTAGCGGTAACCGCCCGGGAAGATCTCGCCATTGGCCGGATCGCGCCGCGCCGGCAGCAGGCCGCCCAGGGGCAGGCGGAAGCTGAACTCGCTACCGTCCAGCCGGACCCGCATCTTGCCATCCCCGAGCGGGTCGGCGACCGGTCGGCCGTCTTTGTCCTGGCCCGGGAACACGTAGAACTGCATATTCTCGCCGGCCGGCCCGATCATGCTGGTCAGCATCGGCCGCATGGTAGCCAGCAGCTCTTTCAGCTCCCGATCGACCTGGTCGGCCGCGATCGGCCGATGGCTGCCGCCGTGCATGTCGATCAGCTGCAGCTTGCTGCGCAGGTCGGTTTCGCTGGTGAAGCTGACCTGTTCGCCGTCCAGATTGCCGATCCGCAGCGCCGCGATCACCGTATGGCGGGTGAACAGGTCCTGGAAGTGCCGGGACACCTCGTCGGAGGTCTTCTTGGCCGCGCCCTTGGCCTCGGCGTTTTGCCGGTCCAGCACATAGGCCCATAGCTGCGGCGGCAGCCACCAGACCATTTCGCTGCCGTTGACGCCGCCGCCGGTCTTCTGGGTGTCGCTCATCAGTTCGTCGACGCGGATCTCGGCGATCGGCACCCCGGTATGGCCGGCCCAGGCCGGCGCGGCGGCCGCCAGGGCCAGGCACAACATGAACGATAGACGCAGACGGCGCATGGAACGGTTCCCCCTGAATGAGCGCAGCGAGCATGGCGATGGGGTCGGGCGCGGTCAAGCCGGGGCGCCGCGATGGGTTTGGCGCCGGACTTGTCTATATTGCGTGTCCTTACGCCGGTCTCCGCCAGGGCCAGTCCGCCGAAATTCGGCCGGGCGGGCCACGGTGCCGATCCGGTGCGGTCTTCGGACCGATATCGCCATGCGGATGGTCTGCAAGGCCACGAATAAACCTTAGGGCCGGAGGGGCGGGTGAGGATGCAAGGCAAGACGCGTCGACGCTGGGGGCTGGTATCGCTGATCTTCGGCGTGGCCTGTTTGGTGTTCGCCGTCTGTTCACCCGATTCGGAGCCTGTCACGCTGGTCCAGCTGAGTTCTCACAGCTATCTGCGGATGGTGCCCGCGCCGTCGTGGCAGACATCGCTGTATGGCGTGTGCTTTCTGGCGCTGGCCGCCTACTTGCTCATGACGTCCCGCACCGGCCGTCAGGAGCCGGATGCATGAACGATGGCCTCGGAACGAAAGCCGTCGTAGAGATCGACGGAGCCGATTTTTCGACGCTCGAGGAATTCTTCAGCCACTTCGATCAGCGCGCCCTGTGCGGGCAACACGACTGGGGCCGCAACCTGGACGCGTTCAACGATGTGCTGCGCGGCGGATTCGGGACGCCCGACGGCGGCTTCGTACTGCGATGGAAACAGCATGCGCTGTCCCGGCAACGCCTGGGCCATGCCGAGACCGTCCGCCAACTGCGCCTGCGCTTGCAGCGCTGCCATCCCGACAATACCGAGCGCGTGCGCGCCGATCTGGATCGCGCTTTGCTGGGCCAGGGGGCGACCGTGTTCGATTGGCTGGTCGGGATCGTTCGCGTTCACGGCCCGGACGGCGCGGAAGCGCAAGACGGCGTCGAGCTGGCGCTGGACTGATCCGGCGGCGCGGACCCGCGCCGCGGCCGTCGCGCGGCGTCTGTCCGCAGGCGTTAACATTCGCTCATTCAGTCGCGAGCATGGAAACAGGCGCTACGGTCGCGCCGTCGCTGAGGGGAGCGGCCTAGGCGCCCCGCCTTTCCCTGTGAGCCCCACGACATCGGAGGACCGCACCATGAGCACCCGCAAGTATTGGATTCCCAGCCTGATCGCCGCCGCCCTGGTGGCACCGTTGGCGATGGCGCAGGACGCCGCCCAGAACCCGACCGCCGAGCAGGCGGCCGCGCAGGCGCAGAAGAAGGCCGAGGCGGCCGAGAAGGCCAAGGCCGAGCAGGCCGAAAAGGACAAGAAGAAAGACAAGAAGAAGGACAAGGCGGCCGATCCGACCGCCGAGCCGGAAGAGGAAGACGGCAAGCGTTAAGGCTTGCGTTCCGCGGGGTGCGCTCGTTCGGGCGCACCCCGGTCGCCGCCGCGACCGCGTCGCTGGCGAATCTTCGGCGCAGCGCGCCGCAGCGCCATACTGACTCGTGCATCGCGCCGGGCGCCGATACGTTCCGCTCGATCCTTGCGCGGCGGAGCACACATACACACTCGATCATTCCACCGCGGTCGGCCGCTCGGCGGCCAACGCCGCTGGCGGCTGCGCCGCGCGAAGACTGTTCGGACATTCGCGGCGGCCACGGCCGCGCGCAGCCGGCTCGACCTTACTCGCTGTCCATTCGTGCTTGCGCCGGCCCCAGCGAGCCATCGGCAAGGATGGGATGGAAGCCCTGCGCACTGAGCTTCCAAAGTTGCGGCAAGGGCTTGGCCATGTCGTCCGGGACGAAACCGATGCCGCAGGCTTGGCAATAGAGGCCGGACACGAATTGCTGCAGCGGCGCCTGCGCGATGGCATCGGGCTTGAGGCCGTCGACGCTGAGCTGGCCGCGGCAGTCGCAAGCCGATCGGGTTTCGGGGGCGTGTGCGAAATGCGCGTCATCGAACGCCGCGATCAGCAGCAGTTTCGGGCGCAGGTCCGCCGTGCCTGCGCAGCGCGGGCATGCCGGAGCGCGGACAGTGGCGGCGGCAGTCGGTTCCAAGGGGTCGGGCATGGGAGTTCGCCGCGAATCGAGACGGGCAGCTTAGCCGACAGGACGCAGCCCAGCGCGGTCGCAGTGGCGGCTGCCCGCGCGGCCCCGTAGATTGACGGCACACCGTCCAGGCCGAGGCCTGTCCGATCCAGCCACAGCGGATGCCGCGCAAGCACCATGATGTCGATCGTCGGCCGGCCATGTAGCAAGACCTGCCGCGATCGCGGTGGCCCGATCGCATCGCCGCAGGCGGGCGCCGTATGAGCGCCGCGGCGCCGGCGGTTCGCGAACCGTTGCAGTACCTCGCCAGGCGCTGGCTGACCTGGCTGGTGTTGTTGGCGACCGCGGCCATGTTCCTGGTCGGCATCGCGATGCTCGCCGGTACCCTCGATTGGAACCAGAACGTGTTCGATCAGATCGGCCACATGGCGGCGTTCGCCGGCGATCTGGTCGGCGTCGCGATCGAGTCGTTTTCCAAAGCGCCCAAGGTGGCGATCTACGTCGCCGTCCTGGTCACGGCCTACGCCGTGGCGCCATGGCTGCTGGCCCGCACTCGCCGGGAACGGCGCCTGGCGCTGTGTCATATCGTGGTCGCCCCGCTGGCCGCGGGGCTTTGCGTGATGGCCGTGGTGGCCAAGGTGCTGGCGGGCATGGCCATGTGAGGCGCCGTGCGCCGTCGTCGTACGGAACCGTTCGGGAGGATGCGATGAACCAGGGCCCAGCCCCATTCCTGCATGCGTTGCAGGCCTACCGCGCCACGGTGCGGGCCAAGGACGTGGAGGCGTTCGTGGCGCTGTACGCGCAAGACGTGCACGTGTTCGACATGTGGGGGCGCTGGACCTTGCAGGGCCTGCCGGCCTGGCGGGCCATGGCGACGGAGTGGTTCGCCTCGTTGGGCGACGAGTACGTCGTGGTGGATTTCGACGGGGTCGATGGCGCCGCGGACGGCGACCTGGCGATGGGCCACGCGATCCTCACCTACACCGGCCACGCCGCCGACGGCCGGCCGCTGCGCTCGCTGAGCAACCGCATCAGCGCGATGCTGCGTCGCGAACAGGGTGTGTGGAAAATCTTCCACGAACACACCTCGGCGCCGATCGATCATCGGACCACGCAGGCGCTGTTGCACAGGGACGAGTCGGCATAAAATGCCGCAGAACCTGGGGGAATGCATGCTAGCCACCGTACTGCTGGTCGTCAGCGCCGCCGTGTTGTTCTCGCTGGGCGCGATCCACCTCGTCATCACCTTCGTCGGTCCCAAACTCAAGCCGCGCGATCCGGCGTTGCTGGCGCGCATGCGCGAGGTCTCGCCCGGGATCACCGGGCGGGCGAGCATGTGGGACTTCTGGGTCGGCTTCAACGTCAGCCACAGCATGGCGGCGCTGTTGTACGGCGCGATCTACGGCTATCTGGCCATCGCGCATCCCGACCTGCTGTTCTCCTCGGTCTACCTGCTGGCCGTGGGCGCGCTGACGCTGGGCGGGCTGCTGATCGTCGGCAAAATCTATTGGTTCAGGGCGCCGTTGATCGGCATCAGCGTTTCGCTGCTGTGTTACGTGGCCGGCGTGGCGGCGGCGCTGAGCTAGCGCTCACGGGAGAGGGCATGGCCGATCTGCGTAGTCGGTTCGCGGCCGCGATGTTGGCGAGCCTGATGGCCGGCGTTCCGGGCATGGCCCTGGCTGGGGATCGGCCCGTACGGGTGGTCGCGGATTTTTACGACCGGCTCATCTACCCCGATCCGCCCGAGCCCCGGCGGGAGCGGTTCGCCGCGATGGCGCCGTTCCTGGGCGAGGAACTGTATCGGGCCTTGCGCGCCTATGAGGCATACGAACGCGCCTGCGCGCGTATCGTCGCCGCCGACATCAAGCCGCACATGATCGACCAGAGCCCGTTCTTTCTGGCGCCGGACGGCGCCAAGACGATGCTGGAGGCGTCGCAGCGCGTGCAGGGCGATGTCGCGCGGGTTTCGGTCATCTTGGCCTACGATGATGTGCGCTGGACCGACACCGTGCTGTTGGAAAAGCAGCGCGGCCGCTGGGCGATACTCGACATCCGTTGGCAGGACGGCGGTTCGTTGACCGCGCGGCTGTCGGAGTTCGCGAAGTACCGTTGCACGCCCTGATCCTTCACACAGGAGCGAGTCATGTCGTCGTTTCGCTGCCTCAAATGCAATGGCGAGTCCTGCACGGTAGGCGAATTGCGCGCGGCGGGCGGCCTGGTGTCGTCCGTGCTGGACGTGTCCACCAACAAGTTCAAATACGTCAGCTGCGAGACCTGCGGCTATACCGAGTTCTACCGCGCCGATCTGTCGTCTGGCGCCAAGATCTTCGACTTCCTGGTGGGGTGAGCGGATGGGCGACGGCGTCGACGATGCGGCGCCAGGCGCCGTCGAGCTTCACGGCGGCTGCCACTGCGGCGCGTTGCGGCTGGTGTACCGCACGGCCTTGGCGCCGGCCGACACCGCGCCGCGCGCTTGCGATTGCAGCTACTGCCGCATGCACGGCGCGGCCTATGTGTCCGATCCCGCCGGCGCGCTGACGATCCGCGTGTCGGACCCGCAATGCCTGCGGTCCTACCGCCAGGGCTCGGAAGCGGCGCTGTTCCGCCTCTGCGGCCGCTGCGGCGTGCTGGTGGCGGTGACCTACGCCCAGGACGGACGCGACTACGCGGCGGTGAACGCCGGCTGCCTCGATAATCGCGACGAGTTCGCCGCCTGGGTACCGGCCTCGCCGCAGCGCTTGAGCCGCGAACAGAAGATCGGCCGCTGGACGCAGCTGTGGGTGCCAGAGGTACGGTGGGAGGAGCTGCCCGGTTGATCGAGGGCCCGGGTCGGCAGCGTCCGGCCTTCGGACGGCGGCCGCTCCGACTTCGCGGGCCTGGCGCTAGGATGGCGGCCATGAAAGCAGGCTTCCTACTCGCGCTGGCCGCGTTCTTCGGTTTCGCGCACGCACGCGAGCCGCACTACACCGTGATGCCGGTGGACACGCGCCGCGACGACCTGCGCCTGTTCCTCGACGACGAGCGCGGCCAGCCGCTGCACCGCCTCAAGCGCCTGGAGGCGTGGCTGAAACCGCAGGGCAAGCGCCTGCGTTTCGCCATGAACGCCGGCATGTACGAACCCGACTACTCGCCGGTGGGCCTGTATGTGGCCGATGGCCGCGAGCGGGCGCCGCTGAATCTGGCCGAGGGCGAGGGCAACTTCTACCTCAAGCCCAACGGCGTGTTCCTGGTCGGCGCGGACGGGCCGAAAGTGGTCGAGTCCTCGCAGTATCCGGCGCTGGCCGCGGGCGTGCGGCTGGCCACCCAATCCGGGCCGTTGCTGCTGCATCACGGAACCGTCCATCCGCGTTTCGATCCGGCCTCGAAGTCGCGCCAGATCCGCAACGGCGTCGGTGTGCGCGGCGACATCGCCTACTTCGTGATCAGCGACAACCCGGTGACCCTGTACGAGTTCGCGCTGTATTTCCGCGACACGCTCCAGTGTTCGGACGCCTTGTACCTGGACGGCGCGATCTCGGGCCTGTACGCGCCCGCGCTGCGCCGTTACGACTCCGGCCCCAAGCTCGGGCCGATGATAGGCGTGGTCGAGTAAGCGGCGGCGCGAGGCCGGCCGAGGCGCTCGCTCAGGACGGGCGCGATCTGTTCGCCATGGCCGTGTGCCGCGCGGTCCTGGCCGCGGATATCGCCCTGGGCTATCGTGATGCGCGACGCACCTGGCCCGCGCACGCACCGGCGCCGCGGCGCGATGAGGCCGGACCCGGCTAGGAGACGCCATGGCCGTACGTATCGTCAGACTCGGCAGCCCGCGCACGCCCGGCGAAGGCCTGCGCATCGGTACCGTGCGGCGGCCGCCGCGCGGCGTGCCCAAGAGCGAATTCGCGCGCCAGGACTGGTACGACGTCTGGTTCCCGAACCTCGCGCCCAGCGCCGAGACCGTCAAGCAGGCCCTGGACGCGCAGACGCCGGCGCAATGGAACGCGTTCGTGCGCAAGTACAAGGCCGAGATGGCCGCGCCGGACGCCAGCCACGCGCTGCAACTGCTGGCGTCGCTGTCCCTGGACAGCGACTTCTCGGTCGGCTGCTATTGCGAGGACGAGGCGCGCTGCCACCGGTCGGTGCTGCGGACGTTGCTGGAGGAGCGCGGCGCCAAGCTGGCCTGAGGCCGTCGCCGGTGCCCGGTCTGGGGTAGGAGCGGCGTGAGCCGCGACCGCGAACTGAGCGGCCCGCGCCGGTCGCGGCTCACCCCGCTCCTAGCGCAAAGCCGACGGGAGGGCGCCGCCGCCGCTGCGTTCAAGACGCCTAAAGCCTTGTCCTGCCTGACTTTGCGCCGAATAGGCCCGGTCCGGCGCCCTGTCAAGCAGTCGCGGGCCGGTCGCCTTGCCGGTAAACTACGGCTTTCCAGCGGCAGTAAAACCATGACTCCCCTGATTTTCGTCACCGGCGGCGTGGTGTCCTCGCTAGGCAAGGGCATTGCGGCAGCCTCGTTGGCGGCCATCCTCGAAGCGCGCGGCCTGCGCGTGACGATGATGAAGCTCGACCCCTACATCAACGTCGATCCGGGCACCATGAGCCCGTTCCAGCACGGCGAGGTCTACGTCACCGACGACGGCGCCGAGACCGACCTGGACCTGGGCCATTACGAGCGCTACCTGCGCACCCGGCTCAGCCGCAAGAACTCGATCACCACCGGCCGCATCTACGAGAACGTGATCCGCAAGGAGCGCCGCGGCGACTACCTGGGCGGCACCGTGCAGGTGATCCCGCACATCACCGACGAGATCAAGCGCTGCATCGTCGAGGCCACCGAAGGCTTCGACGTGGCCCTGGTCGAGGTCGGCGGCACGGTCGGCGACATCGAGTCGCTGCCGTTCCTGGAGGCGATTCGCCAGCTGCGCACCGAGCGCGGCCCGGAGTACGCGCTGTTCATGCATCTGACCTTGGTGCCGTTTATCGCCGCCGCCGGCGAGCTCAAGACCAAGCCGACCCAGCATTCGGTCAAGGAACTGCGCTCCATCGGCATCCAGCCCGACGTGCTGCTGTGCCGCAGCGAGCAGCCGCTGCCCGACAGCGAGCGCCGCAAGATCGCGCTGTTCACCAACGTGCCCGAGCGCGCGGTGATCTCGGCGGTGGATCTGGACAACATCTACAAGCTGCCGCAGTGGTTCCACGAGCAGGGCCTGGATGCGATCGTGCTGGAGCGCCTGCGTCTGGACTCCGGCCCGGCCGATCTGCGCGAATGGCACGAAGTGGTGGACGCGTCCGAGCATCCGGTCGACGAGGTGACGATTGCGGTGGTCGGCAAGTACATCGATCACCAGGACGCCTACAAGTCGCTGGCCGAAGCGCTCAAGCACGGCGGCCTGCGCCAGCGTACCAAGGTCAAGCTGAAGTGGCTGGAATCCAGCGAGATCGAGCGCGACGGCATCGAGTCGCTGAAGGATGTCGACGGCATCCTGGTGCCCGGCGGCTTCGGCGACCGCGGCTTCGAGGGCAAGGTCGCCACGGCCAAATATGCGCGCGAAAACGCCGTGCCGTATTTCGGCATCTGCTACGGCATGCAGGCGGCGGTGGTCGATTACGCACGCCACGTCGCCGGCCTGGACGGCGCCAACAGCACCGAGAACGACAAGGCCAGCGCGCATCCGGTGATCGGCCTGATCACCGAGTGGCGCACCGCCACCGGCGAGGTCGAGCGCCGCAGCGAGGACAGCGACCTGGGCGGCACCATGCGCCTGGGCCTGCAGGATCAGCGCATCAAGCCGGGCACGCTGGCGCGCGAGCTGTACGGTAAGGACGTGGTCGGCGAGCGTCACCGCCATCGCTACGAGTTCAACAACCGCTACCGCACCCAGCTCGAGGACGCCGGCCTGGTGATCGCGGCCAAGTCCATGGACGACCTGCTGGTGGAGATGGTCGAGCTGCCCAAGTCGCAGCACCCGTGGTTCCTGGCCTGCCAGGCGCATCCGGAATTCCTGTCGACGCCGCGCGATGGCCACCCGCTGTTCATCGGTTTCGTGCGCGCCGCGCGCGAGGCCAAGGCTGGCGGCAAGCTGTTGAAGGAAGTGCGGGGATGACGCAGGCCGCGCAGGCCGCGCCCGCCAGCTCCACGGCGCTGAAACTCGGCGCCTGGCTGGCGACGGCCTGTCTGGCCGTGCCGCTGTTGAGCGCCGGGCTGTATCACTACTGGCAGCAATCCACCGGCGCGGGCGACGCCTATGCGATGGTGGCGATGTGGTTCCTGCTCGGCACGCTGGCGATCGAAGTGCCGTTGTTGCTGATCACCGTGGTCGTGCTGGTGGTCGGCACGGCGAAGCATGTACGCAGTCGCCGGATCGCCAAGTTGGCTTCCGGATCGGCCTCCTGACCGGCCCCTGATCGGGCTCTGTCCCATTGGAAACACACCATGAAGCTCTGCGGTTTTGACGTCGGCCTGGATCAACCGTTCTTTCTGATCGCCGGTCCCTGCGTGATCGAGTCGATGCAGTTGCAGCTCGACGTGGCCGGACAGCTCAAGGAGATCACCGGCGAGCTCGGCATTCCCTTCATCTTCAAGTCCAGCTTCGACAAGGCCAACCGCACCTCGGCGACGAGTTTCCGCGGCCCGGGCATGGAGGAAGGCCTGAAGGTGCTGGCCGAGGTCAAGCGCCAGCTCGATCTGCCGGTGCTGACCGACGTGCACGAATACACGCCGATGGACGAGGTCGCCTCGGTCGTCGACGTGTTGCAGACCCCGGCCTTCCTGTGCCGGCAGACCGATTTCATCCAGAACGTGGCGCGCGCCGGCAAGCCGGTCAATATCAAGAAGGGCCAGTTCCTGTCGCCCTGGGAGATGAAGCACGTCACCGCCAAGGCCAAGGCCGTCGGCAACGAACAGATCATGGCCTGCGAGCGCGGCGCCAGCTTCGGCTACAACAACCTGGTCAGCGACATGCGCTCGCTGTCGGTGATGCGCGACACCGGCTGTCCGGTGGTGTTCGACGCGACCCATTCGGTGCAGTTGCCTGGCGGCATGGACGGCAAGTCCGGCGGCCAGCGCGAGTTCGTGCCGGTGCTGGCGCGCGCGGCGATGGCGGTGGGCATTTCCGGCATCTTCATGGAAACCCATCCGCGCCCCGAGGAGGCTTTGTCCGACGGCCCCAACGCGGTGCCGCTGCCGAAGATGCGCGCGCTGCTGGAGACGCTGGTCGAGCTGGACCGCATCACCAAGAAGAACGGCTTCCTCGAGAGTTCGTTCTGATGGGCGCCGGCGGCGACAGACGGCGCGGCCTGCGTTTGGCCGCGCTCGCCGGCGTCGTGATGGCGTTCGCGGCGTCGGCCGCGCCGCCGCCGACCGCTGCGGCCGCCGTCGAATCGTCCAAGTCCGGCGACGAGGCGCTTGCGATCGAGCTGGGCCAGCGCGCCGGCGAACTGTACAAGTGCGTCGGTCCCTACATGCAGAGCCTCGGCGGTGCCAAGGTCGCGGCGCGGATTCATGCCGCCGGCCGTTATCCGAGCCTGGTGGTGGCCGCCTCCAGCGTGCTCGGCTCGTCCCACCTGACCGTGCTGTCCGCGCGCGACAACCCCGCCGGCAGCGCCGGCCAGACCCAGTCCCTGATCGTCGCGCTGGGCCTGTTCGCCAGCGAAGAAGGCGGCACCGTGCGCCAGGATCTGCTGCGCGCCAAGGCCGTGGCCGTGGTCGCCAGCGAGATCGCCGGCGTCAGCGACGGACGCTGTCAGACCGCGCCCGAGCTGGCCGCGGCGATGGCGCGCGTCGCGCCCGAACCCTGACGAACTTGCGTCGCCGCCGCTAATTTCATTCCATACCCTCAATCTCCGGTCCATTCCCCGCCCATGACCACGATCACCCAGATCCACGCCCGCGAAATCCTCGACAGCCGAGGCAACCCCACGCTGGAAGCCGAGGTCACCCTCGCCGACGGCAGCTTCGGCCGCGCGATGGTGCCCTCGGGCGCGTCCACCGGCAGCAAGGAGGCCGTGGAACTGCGCGACGGCGACAAGACCCGCTACCTGGGCAAGGGCGTGCGCAAGGCGGTGGAGAACGTCAACACCGCGATCGCGCAGGCGCTGACCGGTTTCGACGCCGCCGATCAGGCCGGCCTGGACCGTCGCCTGATCGACCTGGACGGCACCGAGAACAAGGGCCGCCTGGGCGCGAACGCGCTGCTGGGCGTGTCGATGGCCAACGCGCACGCGGTCGCTGCCTCGCGCAAGCAGCCGCTGTGGCAGTACCTGGCCAACGGCCGCGCGCCGGTGCTGCCGGTGCCGATGATGAACATCATCAACGGCGGCGCCCACGCCGATAACAACGTCGACCTGCAGGAGTTCATGATCCTGCCGGTGGGCGTGACCAATTTCGCCGAGGCGCTGCGCGCCGGCGCCGAGGTGTTCCACGCGCTCAAGTCCGTGCTCAAGGGCCGCGGCCTGAGCACCGCGGTCGGCGACGAAGGCGGCTTCGCGCCCGACCTGCGCAGCAACGAGGAAGCGCTGGAAACCATCCTGGAAGCGATCGGCAAGGCCGGTTACAAGGCCGGCGAGGACATCCTCCTGGGCCTGGACGTGGCGTCCACCGAGTTCTACGACAACGGCAAGTACCATCTGGTCGGCGAGGGCAAGCGTCTGACCAGCGAGCAGTTCGTCGACTTCCTGGCCAACTGGGCGGCGCAGTATCCGATCGTGACCATCGAGGACGGCATGGCCGAGGACGATTGGCACGGCTGGAAGCTGCTCACCGAGAAGGTCGGCAACAAGGTGCAGCTGGTCGGCGACGATCTGTTCGTGACCAATCCCAAGATCTTCAAGGAAGGCATCGATCAGCGCGTGGCCAACGCCATCCTGATCAAGGTCAACCAGATCGGCACCCTGACCGAAACCCTGGAAGCGATCGCGATGGCCGACGCGGCCAAGTACGCGGCCGTGGTCTCGCACCGTTCCGGCGAAACCGAGGACACCACCATCGCCGACATCGCCGTGGCCACCACCGCCACGCAGATCAAGACCGGCTCGCTGTGCCGCAGCGACCGCGTCGCCAAGTACAACCAGTTGCTGCGCATCGAGGAACAGCTCGGCGCCGCGGCCCGCTATGCCGGCCGCGACGCGTTCGTGTCCTTGAAGCGCTGAGCGAACGGGGAGGGCGGACATGCGCTGGCTGCGAGTGCTGGTGGTGATCCTGGCGGGCCTGCTCGCCTTCCTGCAGTACCGCCTGTGGATGGGCCAGGGCGGCAGCCGTTCGGTGGCCGACCTGCAACAGCAGGTGCAGGCGCAGACCCACGACAACGGCGGACTGCGCCAGCGCAACGCGGCGCTGGCGGCCGAGGTCGAGGATCTCAAGTCCGGCGAGGCTGCGGTCGAGGAACGCGCACGCAGCGAGCTGGGCATGATCAAGCCCGGCGAGACCTTCTACCGCGTGGTCGAACCCGAAAATCCCAGCACCGCCCAGGCCGCGCCGGCCGACGCGGCGCCGACGCCGTGATGGCGGCGATGCCTTCGGGCCGCAGCCGCGGCGACGCGCCAGCGAGCGCGGTGATGCCTTCGAGTCGCAGCCGAGGCGGTATGGGCGTGGAGGCGCGCCGATGAGCGCGCCGGTGTGGGCGGTGATGCCCGCCGCCGGCCGCGGCAGCCGTTTCGGCGGTGAGATTCCGAAGCAATACCTGGTCGCGGCCGGCAAGCCGCTGATCGCGCATGCGCTGGACGCCTTGCTCGCGCATCCGCGCGTGGCCGGCGCGATGATCGCGTTGGCCGCGGACGACGCGCGCTGGCCGGGCTGGAGCGAGCGCCAGGGCAAGCCGGTGCTGCGCTGCGTCGGCGGCGGCGAACGCGCCGATTCGGTGCTCGCGGCCTTGCGCGCGCTGCCGGACACGGTGGGCGACGATGCGCTGGTGCTGGTGCACGATGCGGCCCGGCCGAATCTGCGCCGTCCGGACATCGACGCCCTGATCGCCGCGGCCGAAGCCGAGCCGGACGGCGCGATCCTGGGCGCGCCGCTGCGCGACACGCTCAAGCGCGCCCACGACGGCCGCATCCTGTCCACCGAGCCGCGCGACGGCCTGTGGCGTGCGTTCACGCCGCAGGCGTTCCGACGCGGCGCGTTGACCGCCGCGCTGCGCGACGCCGCCGTTGCTGGTCTGGTCGTGACCGACGAGGCGTCGGCGATGGAGTACGCGGGCCTGCATCCGCGCCTGGTGGAAGGGCGCGAGGACAACCTCAAGGTGACGACGCCGGCGGATCTGGCGTTGGCGGAGTATTTGCTGGGCAAGGTTTGACGGGTTTGGGCCGCTCACCGATCAGGGTAAAGCGATCGCCGTTCTTTATCCGGGTTGGGTCGCTCCGCTAGCGGTCGCGCTGAAGTTCCTGGATTCCCGCCTTCGCGGGAATGACGGCAAAAAGAACGACGCCGCTAGGGCTACCGACTATTGGGCTCTTCTTGGTCGTCATTCCCGCGAAAGCGGGAATCCAGTGGCTTCAGGGCCATACGCGAATGACGGTTGATTTCCACTCGCTGGTCACGGCAAACGCAGTTGCCGTCTTTATTCGGGAGGGGCCGTTTCGCTAGCGGTCGCGCTGAAGTCCCTGGATTCCCGCCTTCGCGGGAATGACGGCAAAAAAGCACGAGCACGCAAGGGGCTGCGAGCCGACGGAGCGACGGAACCAACGGAACCCCCGCGATTTTCGTCATAATTGCCCCTATTCCATCAGGCGGCAGCCACTCATGCGCATCGGCCAAGGCTACGACGTTCACGCATTCGGCGATGGCGACCACGTCATGTTGGGCGGGGTGCGGGTGCCGCACGATCGCGGGGTGCTTGCGCATTCGGACGGCGACGTGGTGCTGCATGCGCTCTGCGACGCCATGCTCGGCGCGCTGGCGCTGGGCGATATCGGGCGGCATTTTCCGCCCAGCGACGAGCGCTGGCGCGGCGCCGACAGCCGTCGTTTCCTGCGCCACTGCAACGAACTGATCGGCGAGCGCGGCTACCGCGTCGGCAATGCCGACGTCACCGTGGTCTGCGAGCGGCCCAAGGTCGGTCCGCACGCGCTGGCGATGCGCGAGGCGATCGCGGCCGATCTGGGCATCGCGTTGGACGCGGTCAGCGTCAAGGCCACCACCAGCGAGCAGTTGGGTTTCACCGGCCGCGGCGAGGGCATCGCCGCGACCGCGATCTGCCTGCTGGTGCCGGCGTGAGCGCCGAGCCGGTCCTGGCGCGCGCCCATGGCGCGCCGGTGCTGCGCGCGCGCATCCGCGCAGTGGCCGAGGATTTTCAGGTCGAGGAACTGCCCGGCTTCGAGCCCAGCGGCAGCGGCGAGCATCTGCTGCTGACCGTCGAGAAGCGCGGCATGAACACCGCCTTCGCGGCCAAGCGGATCGCCGCCTGGGCCGGTGTCGGCGAGTTGGCGATCGGCTACGCCGGTCTCAAGGACCGCCATGCGCTGACTCGCCAGCGTTTCAGCGTGCATCTGCCCAAGCGCGTGGCGCCGGATCCGGCGACCCTGCACAGCGAAACCGAATCCGGCGAGCGCCTGCGCGTGCTCCAGAGCACCTGGCATGCCAAGAAACTGCCGCGCGGCGCGCTGGCCGGCAACCGCTTCGTGCTGACCCTGCGCGAGCTGGAAGGCGACCGCGACGCGATCGAAACCCGTCTGCGCGCGATCGCCGCGCGCGGCGTGCCCAATTACTTCGGCGAGCAGCGTTTCGGCCGCGACGGCGACAACGTCGCCAATGCGCTGGCGATGTTCGCCGGCAGGCGCATGCGGCGCGAGCAGCGCAGCCTGCTGTTGTCGGCGGCGCGCTCGGAACTGTTCAACCGGGTGCTGGCCGCGCGCGTGAGCGCGCAGTGCTGGGACCGGCCGCTGGACGGCGAGGTCTGGATGCTGGACGGAAGCCGCAGCGTGTTCGGCCCGGAGCCGTTCGACGACGCCCTGGCCGCACGGCTGGCCGCGTTCGACATCCATCCCAGCGGCCCGCTGTGGGGCCGCGGCGAGTTGCGCAGCCGCGATGCCGCGGCCCAGGCCGAGCTGGCCGCGCTGACCGGCGAGGACGCCGCCGCGTTGCGCGCGGGCCTGGAGCAGGCCGGCCTCAACCAGGAACGGCGCGCGCTGCGTCTGCAGCCCAAGGCGCTGGCTTGGCGTTGGCTCGACGGCGCCGCAGGCGACGCGCTGGAACTGGATTTCGTGCTGCCGGCGGGCGCCTATGCCACCGTCGTGCTCGCCGAGCTGGGCGAAATCGCTACGCTGATTCGGCCCTGATCGACCGTTCGTCGGAAAGCAACGGGCGGCACTGGTCGCTCCGAAACGCCGGCGTATACCGGAGGTGCGACCGGCAATGGTGCCGGGCGCTGCATGCCTCAGGAGACGGGAATATGAACGCGTCCTGGAAAGTCGCCCTGCTGTCGCTGTCCGTTCTGGGTCTGGCCGCCTGCGCCGGGCACAGCACCAAGAGCGCCTACGTGGCGCCGCAGAAAGCGCCGTCCATCATGGACAACGACGAGCTCTACATGGCCCAGGTGGAACGCATCGCGCGCCGCCGCGGCATCGATGTGACCTGGGTCAACGTGCCGCGCAAGCCGCTGGCCAAGCACACCGAGGATTGACCCTGCTCAGCGCCGCCTGACCGGCGGCGCGAGCAACACCAGCACCGCTCCGGTGCCGCCCTGCGTGGGCGGCGCGGAGTGGAAGGCCAGTATGTCGCCGCGTTGCCGCAGCAGGCGGTCGACCAGGTTCTTCAGCACCGGCAGCCCGCGGCTGTCGACGTAATCGGTGCCGCGACGGCCCTTGCCGTGGATCACCCGCACGCAACCCAGGCCGTGCTCGTGCGCGTCGCGCAGGAAGGCGCGCAGCAGCGCTTCGGCCTCGCGCACGTCGCTGCCGTGCAGGTCCAGTTCCTCCTGCGCGGAGATCTCGCCGCGGCGCAGGCGCTGGAACACCCGCGGCGGCAGTTCGTCGCGGCGGTAGGACAGGGCATCGCCGGATTCGAGTTCGCCGCCGCCGGGCAGGTGGGCGTCGAGCGCGTGCCGGAATTCCTCGCGCGCCGCCGCCTCGTCGCGCTCGGCCATGCGCGCGCGCGGCTTGGGCTTGGGCGCGCTGGGAGGCAGCGCCGCCTCGGGCAGACGCCGCACCGGACCGATCGCGGAGCGGAACAGTTCGGCGTCGTCTTCGTCGCGTTCGTCGGCCATGCGCGGATGGTAGCAAGCGCGTGCACAGCGACTTGCGAACCGGCGCCTCTAGCCTCCTGTGGGAGCGGCGTAAGCCGCGATATCCCTCCAGGGGCGATGGAACGCCCGACTAGTGCCCGTCGCCAGCCGCTCCTACCTCACAGCGACGTTCGCGGCTCTTTTCCGATCCTGGCCGCAACCGCCCCGATCGCGCCGTGCCGGTCCACGCCGCGCAGCCGCGCGGGAGCCGGTAACGCCCATCGGCTATCATGGTCGCGTGCGCCGATTCGCGCGCTTCCGGGGTTGCGCTGGACCTAGGTTCCGCCCGCTCCGGTGCCCACCCCGTTTCGAAGCAGTGCGGTAACGCAAGGGAGTCCATGCGAGTTCTCGTGAGTAACGACGATGGCGTCGACGCCCCCGGCATCCGCGTCCTGGCGCAGACCCTGCGCGAGGCCGGCCATGAAGTGCTGGTGGTCGCCCCCGACCGCGACCGTTCCGGCGCGAGCAATTCGCTGACCCTGGATGCGCCGGTGCGCGTGCACCAGCTGGACGACTCGACCTGGCGCGTGCACGGCACCCCGACCGACTGCGTCCACGTCGCCATCACCGGCATGCTCGAGGCCGAGCCCGACCTGGTGGTGTCCGGCATCAACAACACCGCCAACCTCGGCGACGATGTGATCTATTCGGGCACCGTCGCCGCGGCGATGGAAGGCCGTTTCCTGGGCCTGCCGGCGCTGGCGATGTCGCTGCAGACCGTCGACCACGACGGCAAGCACTACGAAACCGCGGCGCGCGCGGCGGTGGAAATCATCGCCCGCCTGCGCACCGACCCGCTGCCGGCCGACACCATCCTCAACGTCAACGTGCCCGATCTGCCCTGGGGCGAGATCGCCGGTTTCGAGGTCACCCGCCTGGGCAACCGCCATCGCGCCGAGGCCTGCATCCCGCAGCGCGATCCGCGCGGCCGCCAGTGGTGGTGGATCGGCGCGGCCGGTCCCGAGCAGGACGCCGGCCCGGGCACCGATTTCCACGCCCTGCGCCGCGGCTGCATTTCGATCACCCCGATCCATGTCGACCTGACCCGCTATCAGGCCCTGGACCAGGTCGCCAGCTGGGTCGGCGGGCTCGCCGCCGAGCTGGAGCGGAGCGCATGAGCGTGCGCATGCGGCTGCAGCCCGAGGCGATCGGCACCGGCATGACCTCGCAGCGCGTGCGCGACCGCCTGGTCGAGCGCCTGCGCGACAACGGCATCGGCGACGAGCGCGTACTCAACGCGATCCGCACCGTGCCGCGCCACCTGTTCGTCGACGAGGCCCTGGCCACGCGCGCCTACGAGGACACCGCGCTGCCGATCGGCCACGGCCAGACCATCTCGCAGCCCTGGGTGGTGGCGAAGATGACCGAGGCCCTGCTCGCCGACGGCGTGCCCGGCAAGGTGCTGGAGATCGGCACCGGCTCGGGCTATCAGGCCGCGATCCTGGCCGCGCTGGGCCTGGAGGTGCACACCGTCGAGCGCATCGGCGAGCTGCTGCGCACCGCGCGCAAGCGCTTCCGCCAGTTGGGCCTGAACGTGCGCAGCAAGCACGACGACGGCCGCATCGGCTGGCCCGAGAACGGCCCCTTCGACGCCATCATCGTCACCGCTGCCGCGCCGGCGCTGGTCGACGCGCTGACCGCGCAGCTGGCGCCGGGCGGCACCCTGATCGCGCCGGTCGGCGCGTCCTCATCGCAGTCGCTGCTGCAATTGCGCAAGGACGCCGACGGCAACGTCAGCCAAACCACGCTGGCGCCGGTGGTGTTCGTGCCGCTGCTGTCGGGCATGATCGATTGAGCGCGCCGCGCGACAAGGACACTGAGTGAAGATTTTCGGTCCGCTCTACGAGCGCACGCTGGCCTGGGCCGGCCACCGTCACGCCCCGGCTTACCTGACCGGCTTGAGCTTCATCGAAGCGATCATCTTTCCGGTGATGCCGGAGGTGATGCTGGCGCCGATGTGCGTGGCCCAGCCCAGGCGCGCGTTCTGGTTCGCGACCTTGAGCCTGATCGGCTCGATGGCCGGCGCGCTGGTCGGTTACGCGCTGGGGCATTACGCGTTCGAGGCCCTGAAGCCGATGTTCGCGGCGCTGGGCATGCTGGACAACATCGAGGCGGGCATCGCCACGGTGCAGGCCAAGATGGCCGAGTCGCCGTGGGCGGTGTTCACCTTCCTGGTGATCGGCGGCTTCATGCCGATTCCGATGAAGGTGTTCACCTGGGCGTCGGGCATCGTCGGCGTTCCCATGCTGCAATACGTGCTGAGCATGCTGATCGGTCGCGGCAAGCGGGTGTTCCTGCTGGCGCTGGTGATCCGGATCGGCGGGCCGCGCGCCGAGGCCGCGCTGCGTCGCTACATCGAGCCGGTGGGCTGGATCGCGACCGCGGTGGTGGTGCTCGGCATCGGTTGGCTGTGGTGGCACGCAAAGACAGGAGCATGAGCGCGCGCATGATCGATACAGGACGCAGGCCGAAAGGCACGATCAAGACGAGCACGATCACGACGGGCACGATTTTGGTGGCGCTGGCGGGTGCGCTCGCACTGGCCGCCTGTTCCAGCACCGTGACCCGCGAGCCTACGCGCGGCAGCCGCACGCCGGTGCGCGTGTCCACGCCCAAGTACGGCGCCAGCGCGGTGGTCCAGCGCGGCGACACCATGTACGGAATCGCGTTCCGCAACGGCATCGACGCGCGCGACCTGGCGGCGTGGAACGGCATCAGCGCGCCGTACACGATTTATCCGGGGCAGCGTTTGAAGCTGTATCCGGGCGGCGGCAACGCCAGCGCCGCGCGCCCGCCGGTGTCGCGCCCGGTGCCGGGCCGCCCGACCACCGTTACGCCCGCCACGGGCGCGCCGACCGCGCCGGTCGCGCGCCCGCCGGTCGCGACCGCGCCCACGCGTCCGCCGCCGGCCCCCAGCGCGCCGGTCAGCAGCGGCATCGACTGGCGCTGGCCGGCCGACGGTCAGCTGCTCAGCCGCTACGTCGCCGGCGAGCCGACCAAGCAGGGCATCGACATCGCCGGCAGCAGCGGCGCGCCGGTGCGCGCGGCCAGCGACGGCGTGGTCGTGTATTCCGGCTCGGGCCTGGTCGGTTACGGCGAGCTGATCATCATCAAGCACAACGACGCCTGGCTGTCGGCCTACGGCCACAACCGCAACCGCCTGGTCAACGAAGGCCAGCTGGTCAAGTCCGGCCAGCAGATCGCCGAAATGGGCCGCAGCGGCGCCGCCCGCGAGATGCTGCATTTCGAGGTGCGCTACAACGGCAAGCCGGTGGACCCGTTGCTGTATTTGCCGAAGAAGTAAGCGTCCTTGGCGTGGCGGCGGTCACGTACTCGCTCGGCGCGTTAGAGGCGCCCCGACACCGCCGCGTACCGGTAGTCGCCGTCGATCAGATCTAGCAGCAGCCCGCTATTGGGCGCATAGGCGATGCGAACGCGATCGCCCTGGGCGATGGTCTCGTAACAGGCTTGCGAAATCGGGAAATCCAGCGGCGCACCCGCATCGCCGTCGACGGCGACGTAGACGCGGTAGCTGACCGCGCCGCTCTCGCTGTCCTCCGTCCGGGTCCGGTCGTGCACCCGCCCCGCGCTCCATCGTTTGACGCCCTGTCGCAGATCCGCGCGCAACGCGGTCTGCTCGCCGTACAGGTGCAGCGCGAACAACAGCATGACCAAGGCGATCACGCCGAAGCCGAACAGCGACCAGAACCCATGCAGCTCGGGCGAAGCGACGACCAGGCCGATGCAGGCGGCCGCCACGGCCACGCCGCCGGCCAGCTGCAAGGCCGGGGACGTGGGCGAGAGGCGAGTGCGCAGGTAGTCGCGTTCGTGCGCGCCCAGCGCCGCATCGCCGGCGGCATCGTCGGTGCGGTGCATGCTCATGGAGCGGGGCTCGGCTCCTGTCGGCGACGACGCGGTACGTCTGTGTCGACATGGTTGCACAGCGAGCTTCGGCGCGTGTGGTCGTAACCCCAGGTGCGGTGCCCGGCGGTGTCGACGTGGATGGCGCCGCTGTCGTAGAAGCCCAGGCCGAAGCGGCGCGCGGCGCCGTGCCGGCGCCAGTAGTCGCACAGCCGCGCGCGCTTGGCCGCGTCCATCGGCGCCAGGTCGAAATCGAGGGCGGCGTTGGCCGTGTGCTTGCTGCCGTCGGCGCCGCCTTCGCAGCGGTTGAGCGCGGGTTCGCGGTAGCCCGAGCCCACGCGCGGCCGTTCAAGCAGGCCGGCCGCGCGCAGCTCCCGCACCAGGCGCAAGGTCGGCACCATCGCCGGCCATAGACGCTGCGGCGGCACCGCGAATTCTTCGGCGTGGCAACGGCGCCAGCGCCGCGCGCTGCGCAGCAGTTGCTCGGGCGGCAGCGTGTCGGCCACGCCGTGTTGGCGCAGGTAGGCGAGGTAGGCGTCGGCGGCGGGCGCGGCGGTTCGCTGCCAGCGTTGGTAGCGGTCGGCCAGGGTAGGAGGGGGCGGGGCCGGCGCGCAGGCGGCCAGCGTGGCCGCGATCCATGCTGCCAACAGCGCCCGCGGCGGGTTCACCCGGGCAGCACGAACCCGGCCACCACGCGGCGGCCTTCGCCGGCCAGCACGTTGAAGGTGCGCGCGGCGGCGGCGTTGGTCATGGTTTCCAGGCCGACGCCGCGGCTCAGGCAGGCGGCCAGGGTGGCCGGCGGCGGGAAGGCCTGGCTTGCGCCCGAACCCAGCACGATCAATTCGGGTTCCAGCGCCAGCAGCGGGGCCAGATCGTCCAGGCTGAGGCCGCGCACGTCGGTGACCGCCCAGCCCTCGATCAGGCGGTCGGGCGAGAGCACGAAACTGGCCTCCAGGCGCAGGTCGTTGACCAGGGCGGCCTGGCCGTCGGCGCCGCGCAGGAAGTAGGTGTGGTCGGGGTTTTCCAGCGTCAGTTGCATGGGGCTGGGCGTCCGGGTGGGGATACGCGGTGCATCGAGGCGGGTGGCAGGCGTTCAGGTTCGCCCGTGGCCAAGCCCGAATCCGGCGGTCAGGCCCGCGGCAGCACGATCTGACGCTTGTCCTTGCTCTGACGGTAGAGCACGGCGGTGTGGCCGATGCGCTGCACCAGGGCGGCGCCGGTGCGTTCGGCGATCTCGCCGATCATGGCGTCGCGGACCTCGCGGTCGTCTGCGCCGACCTTGACCTTGATCAGCTCGTGGTGTTCCAGGGCCAGGTCGATTTCGGCCACCAGGGCCTCGGTGATGCCCTTGCCGCCGACCTGCAGCATCGCCTTGAGGTCGTGCGCCTGTCCCCGCAGGAATCGAGTCTGGGCGGAGGTCAGGAGGGTCGACATTCGGGCACGCAACGGGGGACGGAGGGGGCGTCAGGGTATCATGGCCGCCCCCCCGCCCTCCGGCCGCCATGGCAACCCGCAGCAAGAGCAGCCAACGTTGGCTCAAGGAACACTTCTCCGACCCCTTCGTGAAGAAGGCCAAGGCGGAGGGGTTGCGCTCGCGCGCGGCCTACAAGCTGGAGGAGCTGGTCGAGCGCGACCGCCTGCTCAAGCCGGGCATGGTCGTGGTCGACCTGGGCGCGGCGCCGGGCGGCTGGTCGCAGTGGGTCCGCCAGGCCCTGGGCGACAAGGGCCGGGTGATCGCCCTGGACATTCTGGAGATGCCCGGCCTGGCCGGGGTCGAGTTCCTGCACGGCGATTTCCGTGAAGACGAGGTGCTGGCCCGGCTGGAAGCCAGCCTGGGCGGACAGGCGGTGGACCTTGTGCTGTCGGACATGGCCCCCAATATGAGCGGTGTGGATGCGGTGGACCTGCCGCGAGCGATGCACCTGTCGGAGCTGGCGATGGATTTCGCCGACCGCCATCTGCGCGTGGACGGCGCGTTCCTGATCAAGCTGTTTCAGGGCGTGGGCTTCGACGATTACGTGCGCGAACTGCGCCGGCGTTACGCCAAGGTCTCGATCCGCAAACCCGCGGCCTCGCGCAAGCGTTCGCCGGAGGTGTATGCGCTGGCACAGGGCAAGCGGGCACAAATTAAGTAAGGTGCGAGATCCGGGCCCGGCCCGGCGTCCCGCTCTCACGGCGCAAAGACGCGCCAGCGGCAACCATGCCCCCCACGGGCAGCAGGCAGGAACTGAATGAACGACTTGGCCAAGAATCTGTTGCTCTGGGTGATCGTCGCCGTCGTATTGATGGTGGTGTTCCAGCAGTTCGGCCCGCGCGCGCCCGGCAGCGAGGCGCTGGCCTACGACCAGTTCGTGCAGCAGGTGCAGGGCGACCGCATCAAGCAGGTCAACATCTCCGACGACAAGACCACGATCAACGGCGAGCGCAAGGACGGCACCAAGTTCGTCACCTACGCGCCCAACGACCGCGACCTGGTCAACGACCTGATCAACCACAAGGTCGCCATCGAGCAGGCGCCGCCGCAGAACGGCCTGACGCTGGGCATGATCCTGATCAACGTGCTGCCCTGGCTGCTGTTCATCGGCATCTGGGTCTATTTCATGCGCCAGATGCAGCAGGGCGGCAGCAAGGGTGCGATGAGCTTCGGCCGTTCGCGCGCCAAGCTGCAGGGCGAGGACCAGGTCAAGGTGACCCTGGCCGACGTCGCCGGCTGCGACGAGGCCAAGGAGGAAGTCGGCGAGCTGGTCGAGTTCCTGCGCGATCCCTCCAAGTTCCAGAAGCTGGGCGGCAAGATTCCGCGCGGCGTGCTGATGGTCGGCCCTCCGGGCACCGGCAAAACCCTGCTGGCGCGCGCGATCGCGGGCGAGGCCAAGGTGCCGTTCTTCTCGATCTCCGGTTCGGACTTCGTCGAGATGTTCGTCGGCGTCGGCGCCAGCCGCGTGCGCGACATGTTCGAGCAGGCCAAGAAGCACGCGCCCTGCATCATCTTCATCGACGAAATCGACGCGGTCGGCCGCCATCGCGGCGCCGGCCTGGGCGGCGGTCACGACGAGCGCGAACAGACCCTAAACCAGTTGCTGGTCGAGATGGACGGTTTCGAAGGCGGCGAAGGCGTGATCGTGATCGCCGCGACCAACCGCCCCGACGTGCTGGACCCGGCGCTGCTGCGTCCGGGCCGCTTCGACCGTCAGGTCGTGGTGGGCCTGCCCGACGTCAAGGGCCGCGAGCAGATCCTGCGCGTGCACATGCGCAAGCTGCCGCTGGCCGACGACGTGGTGCCGATGACCATCGCCCGCGGTACGCCGGGCTTCAGCGGCGCCGATCTGGCCAACCTGTGCAACGAGGCGGCGCTGTTCGCCGCGCGCGAGAACGGCAAGGAAGTGCGCATGGAGCACTTCGACAAGGCGCGCGACAAGATCCTGATGGGCGCCGAGCGCCGCTCGATGGCGATGAGCGAGGACGAGAAGAAGCTCACCGCCTATCACGAGGCCGGCCACGCCATCGTCGGCCGCATCGTTCCCGAGCACGACCCGGTCTACAAGGTCACCATCATCCCGCGCGGCCGCGCGCTGGGCGTGACCATGTACCTGCCCGAGGGCGACCGTTATTCGATGAACCGCGTGGCGATCGAGTCGCAGCTGTGCTCGCTGTACGGCGGCCGCGTCGCCGAGGAGCTGATCTTCGGCGTCGACAAGGTCACCACCGGCGCGTCCAACGACATCGAGCGCGCGACCAAGATGGCGCGCAACATGGTCACCAAGTGGGGCCTGAGCGACGAGATGGGTCCGATCGCCTACGGCGAGGAAGAGGACGAGGTGTTCCTGGGCCGTTCGGTCACCCAGCACAAGAACGTCTCCAACGAGACCGCGCGCCGCATCGACGAAGTGGTGCACGGCATCCTCGACAAGGCCTACGGCCGCACCACCCAGATCCTCAAGGACAACCTGGACAAGCTGCACGTGATGGCCGATACGCTGCTGCAGTACGAGACCATCGACGCGACCCAGATCGACGACATCATGGCCGGCCGCCAGCCGGGTCCGCCGGCCGACTGGGCCAAGGCGGGCAAGCTGCCCAAGGACGACAACCGTCCGGGCGCGATCGGCGGGCCTGCGGCGCAGACCTGATCGGTCCGATTCGTTCGAACTCGAAAAACGCCGGGCATGTCCCGGCGTTTTTCGTTTGTTCGAGCGTGCGTCGTTGCCGGAGTCCATCGCGGCTCACGCCGCTCCCACAGAAAGCCGAACGCCGGCGCTCCTCAGCTCTCTGTGGGAGCGGCGTGAGCCGCGATGCGGCTGCGCACTCGCGCGCACGCCGGCCGGCCAACGGCCGCGCACGGCCTCGCTCGCGCTAGCATGCCGGTTCGCCCCAGGCCCTAGCCGAGACCGCCATGTTCGACACCAGCCCGATCCTCGACTGCAACGGCCGTCCGCTCAAGCTCGACCGGCCGCGCGTGATGGGCATCGTCAACGTCACCCCGGACTCGTTCTCCGACGGCGGCGATCACGACACCCAGGAGGCCGCGGTCGCGCACGGCCTGCGGCTGGCGGAGGAGGGCGCAGACGTGCTCGACATCGGCGGCGAGTCGACGCGGCCGGGCGCCGACGAGGTGTCGCTGGAAGAGGAACTGCGGCGCGTCGTTCCGGTGATCGAGCGCCTGGCGCGCGAGACCCGCTTGCCGATCAGCGTCGACACCTCCAAGCCCGAGGTCATGCGCGCCGCGGTCGCGGCCGGCGCCGGCATGATCAACGACGTCTACGCGCTGCGTCGCGAGGGCGCGCTGGAGGCCGCGGCCGAGTTGGGCGTGCCGGTGGTGCTGATGCACATGCGCGGCGAACCGCGCAGCATGCAGGACGCGCCGGACTACGACGACGTGGTCGCGCAAGTGCACCGCTTCCTCGCCGAACGCATCTTCGCCGCCGAGATGGCCGGCATCGCCAAGAAGCGCATCGTGATCGATCCGGGCTTCGGCTTCGGCAAGACCTTGGCCCACAACCTGACCCTGCTGGCGCAGCTGGAACGCTGCACCGACCTGGGCGTGCCGGTGCTGGCGGGCCTGTCGCGCAAGAAGAGCATCGGCGAGCTCACCGGCCGCGAGGCCGCGCGCGAGCGCGTGCACGGCTCGGTCGCCGCCCACCTGATCGCCGCCCAGCGCGGCGCGCGCCTGCTGCGCGTGCACGACGTGGCCGCGACGGTAGATGCCTTGAAGGTCTGGGAAGCGGTGGCCGCGCAGACGCAACCGCGACGCGCGGCGGCACCGTCCATGCCGAAGTGGCCCGACGACGAGTAAGGGCGCGCGAGGCGCGCGCGGATCAGACGCAGAATCGCATCGTGCCGGCGTTACGCGCTCGTCATTCCGGCGTACGCCGGAACCCGTTTTGACTTTGACGGTGCCTGCATGCATTCGCGCAAAGGCATCGGCGCGAGCACTGCGCCGTCTCGGCACCGCCCACTCCGTCATTCCGGCAGACGCCGGAACCCATTTCGACCTTCGCTTCGTTTTGCGCACAGGTGCCACTGCGCGAGCGAGCGAAGATCGAGGGTTCGCGCTTCGTCGAGATGATGAATTCGGTCCCGCCACTCGCCGCATCGCATTCGCGGCGGCGCCTTTTGCGCGAAACCCCGCAAGCGCGCATCGGCGCGCGCGCAGGTGGCGAAGTTTTCGCCAAACTCCTTGCGCGCCTTGCGCGGCGGGGGCTGCGTGCGACTGCTCACGCAACTGTCCGCAGGCTTGTCCACAGGCGATGTGGATAGACGTGGGACCGGCGCGCGCAAGCGCATCGTGCAGCGAAAAACAAGCTTGACGAATGCGGATTTCCTATCGTCTCCGAGCCCGTCCGCGCGCGCCGGCGACGACGCCGAAACGCGGCTGGATGTCAAACATTTTGGCTGGTCAATTTTTCGCCATATTCCTTGCGGCCCTTGCGGCGCCTGGCTTTGCGAGGGGTTCACGCGACACTGTCCGCAGGCTTGTCCACAGGCGGTGTGGATAGTCGCGCGAGTCGCAGCGTATTGCGTTGCAGCATGCATCCGGCGCGATTTTCTTCTTGACGGATCCGCTCGCATCCGATCCGCATTCGCGCTTCACGACAGGGCGGTGGCGCATGCCGTTGCGTGCGCGCAAGTCAAGCGATTTCGCTGGTCATTATTTCGCCAACCCTCTTGCGCTCCTTGCTGCGCATGGCTCTCAGCCACCTCGTCCCGATTCTGTCCGCAGGTTTGTCCACAGGCCTTGTGGATAGCGCGCGAGCACTGGCGAAAGTTTCGCCAAACCGCGCGCGGCCCTTGCGGGGCCTGGGCCGCAGCCGCTTATCAACAGGCTTGCCCCAGCGCTTCTCCACAAGGCTTGTGGAAACCGCGCCGACCGCGGCGCTTTCGACTTGGGCACGGCTGTGCGAGGCTGCGCGCTCGCCTTCCGTACCGGAACCGTCGTCTCCGCATGTCCGCCGACCCGCGCCCGCTCGCGATCGCCCTGATGGGCCCGACCGCCTCGGGCAAGACCGCGCTCGCCCTGGACTGGGCGCAGCGCTACGACGGCGAGATCGTCAGCGTCGACTCGGCCCTGGTCTACCGCGGCCTGGACATCGGCGCGGCCAAGCCCGACGCGGGCGAGCAGGCGCGGGCGCCGCACCACCTGATCGACCTGCGCCAGCCCTGGCAGCCGTATTCGGCGGCGGAGTTCGCGCTGGATGCGCGCCGCGCGCTGGACCAGATCGCCGCGCGCAGGCGCCTGCCCATCCTCGCCGGCGGCACCGGCCTGTACTTCCACGCCTTGCTGCACGGCCTGGCGCCGATGCCCGAGGCCGACCCGGCGGTGCGCGCGCAGTTGCAGGACGAGGCCGACGGAGCGGGCTGGGCGGCCATGCACGCCCGGCTCGCCGCGCTGGACCCGGAGGCGGCGGCGCGCATCCACGCCACCGACGCCCAGCGCATCCAGCGCGCGCTGGAAGTCCATCGCCTGTCCGGGCGCACGATCAGCGACTGGCGGCGCCAGGCTGCCGGCGCGCCGCGGCTGCCGTACCGGGTGCTGAAGCTGGTGCTGGCGCCGGCCGATCGCGCCGTGCTGCATGCGCGCATCGCGCAGCGCTTCGACGCCATGCTCGCCGCCGGCTTCCTGGACGAGGTACGGGCTTTGCGCGCTTTGCCGGAATTGCAGGCGCATCCGCGGCCATTGGAGTTGCCGGCCCTGCGCGCGGTCGGCTACCGCCAGGCCTGGGAGTTCCTGGACGGCGGCGGCCGCGACGAGGCCAGGGCGGAGTTCCGCGATCGCGGCATCTACGCCACCCGCCAGCTCGCCAAGCGCCAGCTGACCTGGCTGCGCGGCGAACTCGACGCCCGCTGGTTCGATCCCGGCCGCGACCGCGAGGGCCTGGATAGGGCGGCGGCGCTGTTCCTCGGCTCAGGCCGGCACGCCCATCGCAAAGCCTGAGGACGGCCCGTATCCGCAACGGCCAGTTGCGTTACCATCGGTCGGTCGCCGCTGTGGGGACAGCTACCGGCGACGCGGCCCACAGGATGTCCAGGGCCGTCTTTGGCACCAAACCTTATAACTAGAAAGCTGGGGAACTACCGATGTCCAAGGGGCAATCCTTACAGGATCCTTTCCTGAATGCGCTGCGGCGCGAACGCGTGCCGGTTTCGGTCTACCTGGTCAACGGCATCAAGCTGCAGGGCACGATCGAGTCCTTCGACCAGTTCGTGGTCCTGTTGCGCAACACCGTGAGCCAGATGGTCTACAAGCACGCGATCTCGACCGTGGTGCCCGCGCGCAACGTGCGCGTCGGACCGGGCGGCGGCTACGTGCAGTCCAGCGAAGGCGGCTCGGCCGAAGGCGACGACGAGAACGAGTGACGCCAGTCGCGGCGGGGCGCGGATGAGATGATGGTGGGGCGCAGGCGTCCCGCCGTCCTTGTGTTTCCGGCATTCCCTCCCCATCTGCAGACTAGATGTTCGAACGTTCACGCAAAGGCGAGCACGCCTTACTGATCCAGCCCCACGCCGGCGGTCCGCCGGACGAGGGCCTGCTGGAAGAATTCGCCGACCTGGCCAAATCGGCCGGCGCCACCGTGGCCGCGGTGCTGACCGCGCGCATCGACCGCCCCAACGCGGCCATGCTGATCGGCAGCGGCAAGCTGGCCGAGGTCAAGGCCGCGGCCGACGCCACCGGCGCCGACCTGATCCTGGTCAACCATCCGCTGTCGCCCGGCCAGGAACGCAACCTGGAACGCGCGCTGGAACGGCGCGTGGTCGACCGCACCGGCCTGATCCTGGACATCTTCTCGCAGCGCGCGCAGAGCGCCGAGGGCAAGCTGCAGGTCGAGCTGGCCCAGCTCAAGCACATGGCCACGAGGCTGGTGCGCGGCTGGACCCACCTGGAGCGCCAGCGCGGCGGTTCGATCGGCCTGCGCGGCCCCGGCGAAACCCAGCTGGAAACCGACCGTCGCCTGCTGCAAAAGCGCCTGGAGCAGTTGCAGAAGCGACTCGACAAGGTCGAGGTGCAGCGCACCCAGATGCGCCGTGCGCGCGTGCGCAGCGAGCTGCCGCGCGTGGCCCTGGTCGGCTACACCAACGCCGGCAAGTCGACCCTGTTCAATGCGGTGACCGGCGCCGAGGCCTACGCCGCCGACCAGTTGTTCGCCACCCTGGACCCGACCGTGCGCCGCATCGAGCTGTCCGGCGGCGGGGTGGTGCTGGCCGACACGGTCGGCTTCGTGCGCGACCTGCCGCACGAACTGGTGGCCGCGTTCCGCTCGACCCTGTCGGAGGCGCGCGAGGCCGACCTGCTGCTGCACGTGATCGACGCCGCCGACCCGCTGCGCGACGAACGCGTGGCGCAGGTCGATTCGGTGCTGCGTGAGATCGGCGCCGGCGACCTGCCGCAGCTGCTGGTGTTCAACAAGATCGACCGCCTCGACGGCGTGCAGCCGCGCATCGACCGTCCGGGCGAGGGCCATACCCGGGTCTGGCTGTCGGCGCGCGAGGGCCGCGGGCTGGACCTGCTGCGCACGGCGCTGGCCGAAGCGCTGGAGCTGCGCCATGTCGCCGGCCAGCTGCGGGTGCCGCCGCAGGGCGCGCGCCTGCGCGCCCGCCTGCACGAGCTGGGCGCGGTGCGCGGCGAGCGCGCGGACGAGCACGGCTGGGAGCTGGACGTGGACCTGGCCGTCGCCGACGCCCAGCGTTTGTTCGCCCAGCCGCACGGCGAACCGCTGCGGGCTTTGCTCGAATCGGTGACCCCGCCGGACGACCTTGCTTGAGGCGGCCCGGGCCCCCACCTAGAATCAACCGGTCCGCAAGCTGAACGCGGGCACAGATTCCCCTTTGGAGCAGGCATGGCCTGGAACACCCCTGGCAGTGACAATTCCGGTGGTTCCGACCCCAACGGTCGACCGCCGCGGCAACGCAAATCCGACGGCCGCGGCCTGGACGCCTTGCTCGACCCCTTGCGCGGCCTGTTCGGCGGCGGTGGCGGTCTGGGCGGCGGCGGCATCCTGCGCTGGGTCGCCGCGATCGTCGGCCTGTGGCTGGTGTTCAACTGCTTCGTGCTGGTGACCGAGCAGGAGCGCGGCGTGGTCCTGCGCTTCGGTCATTTCTCGCGCATCCTGCAGCCCGGCCCGCACCTCAAGGCGCCGTGGCCGATCGAGCGCGTGACCAAGGTCAACGCCACCCAGAGCAACGCCTATTCCGAAACCGTGCCGGTGCTGACCCGCGACGGCAACATGGTCAACGTCGAGATCAACGTGCAGTACCGCATCGGCGATCCACAGCAGTACCTGTTCGGTTCGCGCGAATCGGCCGACGTGCTGCGCCAGGCCGCGCAGAGCGTGCTGCGCGAACAGGTCGGACGCTCCGACCTGGACACGGTGCTCAGCGCGCGCGGCGCCCTGACCACGGTGGTGCGCGCGCGTCTGCAGGAATCGCTGCGCGCCTACCGCACCGGCCTGACCCTGACCGAGCTCAATCTGCCCAACGCGCGCCCGCCGGACGAGGTCAAGGACGCGTTCGACGAGGCCCAGCGCGCCGACGCCGACAAGGCCACCTCGATCAACCAGGCCGAGGCCTACGCCAAGAAGGTGGTGCCGGAAGCGCGCGGCCAGGCCGCGCAGGTGCGCACCGAGGCCGAGGGCTACAAGACCGCGGTGATCGCGCGCTCGCAAGGCGACGCGGCGCGCTTCTCGCTGCTGGTCGACCAGTACAAGTCGGCGCCCGACGTGACCCGCAAGCGCCTGTGGCTGGAGACGGTGCAGCAGGTGATGAGCGAGAACCGCAAGATCGTCGGCGGCGATTCGCGCCAGATGCTGTACGTGCCGCTGCCCGAACGCCGCGGCGGCGCCTCGGCGCCGTTGCTGACGCCGGAACTGCTGGCCCCCACGATCGCGACGCCGTCGTCCGAACTGGGTAACGACACCCTGTCGCGCCCGGCGCGCAGCAAGCGCCCGGATGGCCGCGAGGAGCCCGCACAATGAAGTTTCCCGCCTGGATCGCCCTAATCGTCGCCGCCTTGCTGGCGGTGATGGGTTCGATGTTCGTGGTCAGCGAAGGCCATGGCGCGATCGTGTTCCGCCTGGGCACGATCGTGCGCCAGGACATCGGCCCCGGCCTGCACTTCAAGTGGCCGCTGATCGAGAACGCCTCGGTGTTCGACCGCCGCCTGCAGGTGCTGGCGGCCGAGCCGGAGCGCTACCTCACCGCCGACAAGCTCGACGTCAGCGTCGACTTTTTCGCCATCGGCCAGATCGAAGACCTGCGCCGCTTCTACCAGGCCACCGGCGGCGACGAGAAGACCGCGGCCGAGCGCCTGGCGCCGATCATCAAGGACTCGCTGCGCAACGAGATCAACTCGCGCACGCTGACCCAGGTGGTGTCCGGCGACCGCGCCACCGTGATCGGCAAGCAGCTGGCCGGGATCAACCGCGGCGCGGCGACGCTGGGCGTGCGCATCATCGACATCCGCATCAAGCGCATCGACCTGCCGCAGGACAGCAACGTGCTGGCCTCGGTCTACAACCGCATGCGCTCGCAGCGCCTGCAGGTGGCCAGCCAGAAACGCGCCGAGGGCGTGGAGCAGTCGCAGGCCATCCGCGCCACCGCCGACCGCGACAAGACCGTGATCGTCGCCGAGGCCGAGCGCGACGCGCAGCGCCTGCGCGGCGAAGGCGATGCCGAGGCCGCGGCCGCTTACGCGTCGGCGGCCAACAAGGACCCGGGCTTCTACGCGTTCCAGCGCAGCCTGGAGGCCTACCGCCAGTCCTTCAAGGACGGCGACAGCGTGATCGTGCTCGACCGCGACGACCCGTTCCTGCAATACCTGAAGTCGGACCGCTGAGTGAGCGCCGAGCTGGTTTCGGCACTGTGCCTGGTCGCGGTGCTGGAAGGGCTGTTCCTGTTCGTGGCGCCGCGCGGCTGGAAGCGCGCCGCCGAACAACTGCAGGCGATGCCGGACCGCCAGCTGCGCATCGTCGGCGCGGTGGCGGTGGGCTTGGGGCTGCTGGCGCTGTGGGCCGTGCGCGCCGCCGCCTGAGCGCTCACATCTGACGGAAGTGGTGCAGGTAGCTGCGGCTGACCGGCAGCACTTCGTCGCGGCCCTTGAGGTGGACGTGCGCGGTTTCGTTGGCGCCGCGGGTGACGTGGCTGATCGCGCGCAGGTTCACCACCACCGCGCGGTGCACCTGCACGAACTGCGCCGGGTCCAGTTGCGCGGCCAGTTCCTTCAACGGCGTGCGGATCAGCGCCTCGCCCGGCTTGCCGCCGTCGCCGCGCCAGGCCACACGCGTGTATTTCTCGTCCGAACGCAGGTAGTCGATTTCGTCGACGCCGATCAGGCGCAGGGCCTGACCGACCGAAGCGCGGATCCAGCGCAGCGTCTCCGGCGCGTTGTGCTTCTGCAACTGCGCGGCCAGGCGTTCCAGCAGCGCCTGCGTGTCCGGCGCGGGCTGGGCCGCGCGCAGGCGTTCGCGCAGGCGCGCGACGGTGTCGGCCAGGCGCGCGGCTTCCACCGGTTTGACCAGGTAATCCAGCGCGCCCTGGGCGAAGGCCTGCACCGCGTACTGGTCGTAGGCGGTCACGAACACCAGGTGCGCGCCGCGGCCGATATGGCGCGCGGCTTCGACGCCGGACAGGCCCGGCATGTGCACGTCGAGAAAGCAGATGTCCGGGCGCAGCGCGTCGTAGCGCTCCACCGCCTCGCGGCCGTTGCGCGCCTGTGCGATCACCTCCAAGTCCGGCCAGGCCTCGCCCAGCTGGCGTTGCAGCGCGCGCCGCAGCAGCGGTTCGTCGTCGGCGATCAGGGCGGTGGGGCGGCGCGCGCTCATGCCGCGCTCCGCTGCGCGGGGAACTCGATCTGCGCCAGTACGCCGTGCGGCTGCAGTTCGATCAGGCTCAGCCGCGCGCGATCGCCATAGGCCAGCTGCAGGCGTTCGCGCAGATTCGCCAGGCCGGTGCCCAGGCCGCCGCCGGACGCGCCCAGGCCGACGCCGGTGTCGGCCACTTCCAGGCGGCAATGCGCGTCGCGCAGGCTCGCGCGCACCTCGATGCGGCCGCCTTCCTCGCTGGGGTCGATGCCGTGGCGCAGCGCGTTCTCGACCAGAGTCAGCAGGGTCGTCGGCGGGCAATCCAGATCCAGTGCGGCCGGCTCGACGTGCAGCGCGTACTGCAGGCGGTCGGGCATGCGCATGTGCATCACCTCCAGGTAGGCGCGGACCAGGTCCAGTTCCTGCGCCAGGGTCGCGGCCGGGCCGTGCAGGCGCGGCACCGCGGCGCGCAGATAGGCGATCAGGCTGTCCAGCACGCTGGAGGCCTGCGGCGATCCGGCCTCGACCAGTTCGCGCACGTTGGCCAGGGTATTGAACAGGAAATGCGGTTCGACCTGGGCCTGCAACAGGCGTAGGCGCGCGTCCAGGGCGTTGCGTTCGTAGCGGCTGCGTTCGAGCTCGAACGCCAGCGCCTGCCGCTGCGCCTCGCCGCGGATCTGCCGCAGCAGCGCGGCGATCGCCATCCACGGCGCGACCAACAGGCCGTAGACGGTGATCTTGGCCAGGCCGGCCAGGTACGGCTTGTCCTGCCACCACGGCAGCGGATCGTCGGCGGTGGTCAGCGAGTAGGCCAGGACCGAGGCCAGCGGGATGGTCGCGGCCACGCCCGTCACCTGCAGCGCCCAGCGCGCGCTCCAGCGCGGCAGGCGCGCGGGCCAGCGTTCCAACAGGCCGAACGTCAGCAGCGCGCAGAAGCCGACCACCAGCATGCGCAGCAGCACGATCAGGTACGGCGCCTGCGAGCCCAGCTTCATCAGCAGGCTGCTGACGAAGGCCGCGATCAGGATGAAACGCACGCGCCGCCATCCCAGCAATGGCGGGGGCAGGGCGGGCGGCAGGGGCGGGAGCGTGGCGGGCATGGCGCGACGCTAAGGGTAAGCCGGCCACGGCGTTGGCGGGGTCACAGGCGCGGCAGCCACATCAGCAGCGTCGCCGCGCCCACGCCGGCGGCGGTCGCCAGGGTCAGCGTCGCCAGCAGCGCGGTGGCGGCGATGCGCGCGGCGGCGCCGCCGCGGTGCTGGGCGCGCAGGTACAGCTCCAGCACGCTCAGCGGCAGCAGGTACTGCGCGAATGCGAGGAACGTCAGGAACGGGCCGCGGAAGGTCTCCGGATCGAAGCCGGCCGGCCCCTGATGGGCGACGATCCACAGCATCAGGCCGACACGGAAGAACCAGACGCCGCTCACGCACAGGAACAGCCGCAGCGCCCAGCGCCGGTGCGCGTCGAAGCGGCGCGCGCGGGCGTGGCGGTAGGCCTGATAGGCGCACACCAGCATCAGCGCGGCGTTGAGGCAGATCGCCAGTTTCTGCGACAGGTCGCCGACCGAGCCGCGGCCCAGGATCATCGCCACGCCGCCCAGGCTCATGGCCGCCACCATCAGCAGGTAGGCGCGCCCGGTCCAGCGGTGCAGCCGCGGCCAACGCCGCCGCAGCGCCGGCATCAGCTGCAGCAGGCCCGCCAGCACGATCAGGCAGGCGACGCCCAGGTGCGCGGCGACGATCAGGTTGCCGACCGGTTCGCCTTCGACATAGCCGCGCGGAAACACCCCGTTCCAGGCCTGCCAGCGCCCCTGCAGGGCGGCGCGGCCGTAGTAGCCCAGCACATAGGCGACGAACAGCAACTGGCCCAGGGCGGCGACCGCGAACCAGGCGGTGGCGCTGGCTTTCAAGGCCGCACCGGCGTTGCGGTGGAGCGTGCCGCGGTCGAGCGCCGTCGTAGCCAGGGCTGCGCCAGGAGCGGAGGCGGCCGGCGTCAGTGGAGTCGGGGTCATCGGATCGTTCCGGAGGTGGCCGCGCGCGGGGCGTCCCCGGCCGTTGCGCGTGATCGGCCGGGTCGCGGCAGTGTTCGCGGGACGGGCGCGACAGCGGTAGTCGGCGCGCGATGGGCGACGGGTTGCGGGCGACGGGCCACGCCGGGCGCGGACGGGCCGCGCCGCGAGATGGCGGCCTGCCCCAGCGCGTCGAGCACCGCCGGCGACGACGCCAGCCCCCTCTCCCGCCTGCGGGAGAGGGCCAGGGTGAGGGCTGAGCGCGCAACGCGAACGCTCCGGCGAGGCCGCCAAAACGTCGTTCCAGCCCCAGGCTGAGCCGAATCTGTCCGCTGGCGCCGACGGGGTGGCCCCCGCCCCCCGAAACCCGGATAATGCACAAAAGCCGGACGGGGATTCCCGCCGGCTTTTGTCGTTTTCGGCTTTCGCACGATGCGGGAGCCTCCGCGATGCCGGTCCCGCCGGACCGCCAAACCAATTCGGAGTGCGTGTAATGGGTCAGTCAGTCGTCGTTCTCGGTGCCCAGTGGGGCGATGAAGGCAAGGGCAAGATCGTCGACCTGCTGACCGAGCAGATCGGCGCGGTCGTGCGCTTTCAGGGCGGCCACAACGCCGGCCATACCCTGGTCATCGGCGGCAAGAAGACCGTCCTGCACCTGATCCCGTCCGGCATCCTGCGCGACGGCGCGCTGTGCCTGATCGGCAACGGTGTGGTGCTGAGCCCGGCCGCGCTGCGCAAGGAAATCGACGAGCTCGAGGCCACCGGTGTGGAGGTGCGTTCGCGCCTGAAGATCAGCCCGGCCACGCCGCTGATCATGCCGTACCACATCGCCCTGGATCAGGCGCGCGAGAAGGCCGCCGGCGGCAAGGCCATCGGCACCACCGGCCGCGGCATCGGCCCGGCCTACGAAGACAAGGTTGCCCGTCGCGGCATCCGCGTGGCCGATCTGCACTATCCCGACCAGCTGGCCGAAAAGCTGCGCACCGCGCTGGACTACCACAACTTCGTGCTGACCAAGTACCTGGGCGTGGACGCGGTCGACTACCAGCAGACGCTGGACGAGGCGCTGGCGTTCGGCGAGTACGTCGAGCCGATGAAGTCCGACGTGGCCGGCATCCTGCACGACCTGCGCAAGCAGGGTAAGCGCGTGCTGTACGAAGGCGCGCAGGGCTCGCTGCTGGACATCGACCACGGCACCTATCCCTACGTGACCTCGTCCAACACCACCGTCGGCGGCGCGCTCGCCGGCACCGGCGTGGGCGCGGACTCGATCGACTACGTGCTCGGCATCGCCAAGGCCTACGCCACGCGCGTCGGCGGCGGCCCGTTCCCGACCGAGCTGGACGACGAGATCGGCGAAGGCATCCGCAAGCGCGGCCAGGAATTCGGCGCCACCACCGGCCGTCCGCGCCGCTGCGGCTGGATCGATCTGGTCGCGCTCAAGCGCGCGGTCGCGATCAACGGCATCTCCGGCCTGTGCATCACCAAGCTCGACATCCTCGACGGCATGGAGAAGCTCAAGCTCTGCATCGCCTACCGCTACCGCGGCAAGGAAACCGAGTACGCGCCGCTGGACGCGCAGGGCTGGAACGAGTGCGAGCCGGTCTACCTGGAGTTCCCGGGCTGGCAGGAAAGCACCCACAACGTCACCGAGTGGGACAAGCTGCCGGCCGCCGCGCGCGCCTACCTGCGCGCGCTGGAAGAACTGTCCGGCTGCCCGCTGGCGATGGTGTCCACCGGCCCGGACCGCGACGCCAACATCGTGCTGCGCGATCCCTGGGCCTGAGATCGTCCTGCGCCGCGTCGAAAAGCCCCGCCATGCGGGGCTTTTTCTTTGAGCGGGCCGGGTTCCGGGCTTAGAGTGCAGGCAAGCACACGGGGGACGCCATGGCGGACATAACCAAGGCCAGGACTGGCCTGCTGATACGCAAGCTGTTCGAGATACTGCTGTCCCAGCGTGAAGGGATGCGCGCGGCCGATGCCTTGGGCACGTTGGAAAAGGCCGTGCAGTTGACCGCGTACGAAGCCGGGGACTACGACTCCGGCGGCCGGCGCTTCGAACGTATCGTCCGTTTCGCCACGGTGTCCTGCGTCAAGGCCGGATGGCTGATCAAGCACAAGGGCGTCTGGACGGTTAGTGACGAAGGACAAGCCGCGTACGCGCAATTCGGCGAGCCGGAGAAGTTCTATCGCGAGGCCGAGCGGCTGTACTGGAAATGGCGTAAGGCGCAGCCGGCGACGTCCGACGCTGCCGAAACAGAGGAGGCCGTGGAGAAGTCTGCGGTGATCACGCTGGAGCAGGCCGAGGAGATGGCGTGGAAGGAGATCGAGGCCTTCCTGGCGGAAATGCCTCCCTACGAATTCCAGGAACTGGTCGGCGAGCTGCTCAGGGCGATGGACTATCACGTCGCGTGGATCGCGCCGGCAGGAAAGGACGGCGGTATCGACGTGATCGCCTACAACGATCCGCTCGGCACCCGCCCGCCGCGGATCAAGGTGCAGGTCAAGCGTAACGCCAATTCGCCGCGCATCGATGTGGTCGGGCTGCGCAGTTTCATGGCGGTCCTGGGCGATGGCGATGTCGGCCTGTTCGTGGCCATGTCGGGCTTCACGCGCGACGCGGAAGCGGAAGCGCGCCAGTCCCAGCGTCGCGTGACGCTACTCGATACCACCAAGTTGGTGGACTTGTGGACAGAACACTACGCCAAGCTGGACGATGCCGCGAGGCGACGCTTGCCGTTGAAGCCTGTGTGGTTCCTGGCAGGCGAGGACTGATCGGGCCCGATGACCATTGCAAGGATCGAGCACCGATGAGCGATCCCTATCGTCCTCCCTCGGCCGCAGTGCCTGCGGCCCCCACCTCCGGCCACACGCTGCTGGTCGTGATCGGCGTGGCCTGCGCGGCGTTGACCGCGCTGGTGCCTACGCTGATCGTGCCCAGTTTTCGCGAAACCTTCCGCATGTTCGGCGCCGAGTCGCCTTGGCCCACGCAGCTGTTACTGCAGGGCTATCCGGCGCTGTGGATCCTGCCGGTGCTGGTGCTGCTGTTGTGGCGCGTAGTGCCGTGGCCGCGCAGCCGGGCGAAAGTGGCCTGCGCGTTCGGCGTGTCGGTGCTGGTGTTAGGCGTGCCGGCCTGCATGGCGGCCTTGTACCTGCCCATATTCGCGTTGTCGCAGACGCTTTGAGCGCGCCGATGGCGCGGGCGACCGCCGTGGGGTGCGGCTTCTCGCGCATCGCGCCGGCGTGCGTCGCCGCCTCGCGCATGAATACCGCCTTCATGCGTATGCGTTAAGTTAATAGGGAGTTTCGGAACAGGGCCGGCGATGGAGCCGCAACAGATCGTATTCCTGCTGATCCTGGCCGCCGCGCTGGCCTTGTTCATCAGCGAGAAGCTGCGCGTGGACCTGGTGGCGATGCTGGCGATGCTGGCTTTGACGCTGACCGGCGTGTTGTCGCCCAAGGAGGCGTTGTCGGGATTCGCGAGCGAGCCGGCGATCATCGTCGCGGCGGTGTTCGTGTTGTCGGCGGGGCTGTCGGCGACCGGCATCACCGACCGCATCGGCGCGGCGATCGGGCGCGCGGCCGGCGGCAGCGAGGCGCGCGCGATCGCGGTGATCATGCCGGCGACCGCGGCGATGGCGGCGTTCTCGCACCATCTGATGGTCACCGCGATGATGCTGCCGATCCTGATGCGGCTGGCGCAGGAGCGCAAACTGGCGGCCTCGCGCCTGCTGATGCCGATGTCGCTGGCCGCATCGCTGGGCACCACGCTGACGCTGATCAGCGCGCCGGCGTTCCTGCTCGCCAACGACCTGTTGGCGCGCAACGGCGGCGGGCGCATGGACCTGTTCGCGATCACGCCGATCGGCGCGATGCTGGTCGCGATCGGCGCGGTCTACATGCTCGCCGGCCGCTGGCTGTTGCCCAAGCGCCAGGGCGAGAGCGGCAACGTCGATTACCTGAAACTGGAGCGCTATTACACCGAGTTGCTGGTGGACAAGGAATCGCCGTGGATCGGCAAGACCCTGTCGGCGTTCGACAAGGCCTTCCAGGGGCGCCTGCAGGTGGTGGATTGGCTGCGCCACGGCATGCGCCGCCGCGATCAGCGCGCCGACAGCCCGCTGGCCGCCGGCGACGTGCTGCTGGTGCGCGCCTCGCCCGACGAGATCGCCTCGGTGCGCGACGAGCCCGGGCTGTCGCTGCACGCGGTGGTCAAGTACGGCGAGAAGCCGCGCGAGGGCGGCAAGGCCGAGGCCGAGGCGCTGGGCGAGGAGCGCCTGGTGCAGGCGGTGGTGGCGCCGCGTTCGGAGTTCCTCGGCCGCAGCGTGTCGGAGATCGATTTCCTCAGCACGCTGGGCGTGGTCGTGGTCGGCCTGTGGCGCAAGGAAGGTTGGCTGCGCGGCGAACTGTCGGAGCTGCGCCTGGAGGAGGGCGACCTGCTGGTGCTGTGGGGCGCGCAGGCGCGGTTGGAGCAACTGGCCGCGCATCGCGCGTTTCTGATGCTGATGCCGTTCGACGCGCGTGGCAGCACGCGCCGGCGCGCGCCGCTGGCGCTGGGCATCATGGCCGCGTCGATCGCGCTGGCCGCGACCGAGCTGCTGGCGCCGCAGATCGCGTTCCTGCTGGGCGCGGTGGCGATGGTGCTGACGCGCTGCGTGAGCATCGAGCGCGCGTACGAGGAAATCGACGTGCGCATCTACGTGATGATCGCCGGCGTGATTCCGCTGGGCATCGCGATGGACAAGACCGGCACGGCCGACCTGATCGCGCAGCTGCTGTCCGTGCACGCGCAGGGTCTGCCGGTGCTGGGTTTGCTGCTGCTGATGTTCGCGGCCGCTGCGCTGCTGACCCAGATACTGTCCGACGCGGCGACCACGGTGCTGCTGGCGCCGATCGCGCTGGCCCTGGCGCAGAGCCTGAGCCTGCCGCCGCTGCCGTTCGTGGTCTGCACCGCGATGGGCGCGGTGGCTTCGTTCCTGACCCCGATCGGGCACCACGGCAACCTGCTGATCCTCAACCCCGGCCAGTACACCTTCGGCGACTTCCTGCGCGTGGGCGTGCCGCTGACCAGCCTGATCGCGCTGACTTCGGCGTGGATGGCGCGCTGGCTGTGGCTGGGCGGGCCGCTGCTGCCGTTCGGCTGAAGACCGCTCAGGTCGGCAGGGCGGCGGCGTCGTACTGCGCGGCGAATTCGGCGCTGGGCGGGATCGGTTTGATCACGTCGATCAGCACGCCGTTGGGGTCGGCGGTGATGAAGTGGCGCTGGCCGAAGGCCTCGTCGCGCAGCGAGCGCAGGATGGGCAGGCCGGCCGCCTGCAGGCGCTCGTGCACGGCGTCCACGTCCTCGACCTCGAAGTTCAGCAGCAGGCCGCTGGCGCGTCCGCGGCCGACCGCGGGGATGGTTTCGTGCTCGCCGTCGAGGATGGCCAGGTTGACCGACGGGTCGTCGTGCAACTGCAGGTGCACGTACCAGTCGCTGCTGAACAGCTCGGCGAAACCGAAATGGCGGACGTAGAAGGCGCGGGTGGCGGCGACGTCGGCGGTCATAATCACGGGGTAGTAGCTGGTGACTTTCATGGTCGGCTCCGGGGAATTGACGTACAGTCTGTATGTAAATCGACAATAACATACAGGCTGAATGTATTTCAATGGCCGCGCCCCGGACCAACCGCGAACGCACCGAAACCACCCGTCTGGCCCTGCTGGAGGCCGCGCGCGGCCTGTTCGTGAGCCGGGGCTACGCCGAGACCTCCACCCCCGACATCTGCGCGGCGGCCGGGATCACCCGCGGCGCGCTGTATCACCACTTCGCCGACAAGCGCGATCTGTTCCGCCAGGTACTGGCGCGCGAAGCCGAGGCGGTGGCGGCGCGGATCGAGGCCAGCGCGGCGCCTGCCGACGACGCGCGCGCGGCGCTGATCGCCGGCAGCGAGGCCTATCTGGACGCGATGGCGGCGACGGGGCGGACCCGCCTGCTGCTGATCGACGGCCCGGCGGTGCTGGGCCTGGCCGAACTGGCGGCGCTGGACGAGGCCCACGCCGCGCGCACGCTGCGCGAGGGCCTGGCCGCCGCGCTGCGGCGCGATGCGGCGCAGGTCGATGCCCTGGCGCGCCTGCTGTCGGCGGCCTTCGACCGCGCCGCGCTGGAGATCGACGCCGGCACCGATGCCGGCGCGATGCGTGCGGCGATGCGCGAGCTGCTGACGCGCGCGATCGCGTGACGCGTTCGCGTGCACGGCCCTTTGCTTCAGAAGACCGTCGGCACGTACGAGGCCATGTCGGCGCGGATGCCCAGCGCGCGCATGAACTCGGCCGGGTCGAAGCCTTCCTCGGCATAACGCTGCTGCATCGCGGCCTTGGCGGCGGCGACCGCGTCCGCGCTGTCCCATTCGACAAGAGTGGCCACGTCGTACTCGCCGCCGCTGCCGACCCGGCTCAACACCAGGTTCTGCCGACAGCCGGGCATGCCGTCCAGGACGTGCTGGGTGTAACGCAGGCGTTCGTTTAAGGCCGGCAGCGCCTCGGCCGGGACGATGAAGCGATCGAGACGGTACACCGGGGCAGGGGAGCTGGACTGGGACATGCGCGTTCCTCGATGGGCGGCGACGGCCACGGCGGCCGGCGTGGCGCGCAGTCTGCGACCTCAAGCAAAGTTGAGGTCAACAGGCCGCTGCGCATCGTCGCGATGGCCTAGGCTGCGGGCATGGCGTTCCTGTCCACCGGCGATCCCGACGTCACCCACAGCGCCAGCGAAGGGCGCTGCTATCTGTACGTGCTGCCCTGCGCCTACGAAGACCTGCTCAAGCTCGGGTTTTCGCGCAACCCGCTGCGCCGCCTGGGCGAACTGCAGACGCGTTATTACGAGGCCTTCGACCTGGAGCGCGCGTTCCTGGTCGAAACCGAAACCGTGCGCGACGCGCGCGATCTGGAACTGAGGCTGCGGCATGCATTGCGCGAGCATCAGGCGCCGGCGCCGCTGTCGATCCGCCACGAAGCCGGCGGTCATACCGAGTGGTACCGCGGCGCCTACGCGCCTTTGCGCGATCAGGCCCAGTCCCTGGGCGCGCTCGGCTATCGCCTGCACGCGCCGTTGCGCGATTGGCTGGCGCAGGAGTTGCTGGCGCATTCCGATGCCCTGTACGCCTGGGGCGCGAGTGTGCTCGATGCGCTGGGCGGCGATCCCGCGCAATTGGACGCGCCGGCGCTGGCCGCCTTGCGCCGCAAGGTGCTGGACACGCTGGACGCGTATCCGGCCCTGGATCTGACCTTGGACTCGCGCTTGCCCGAGGCGCTGTCGCACTGGCATCGCGCGCGACGCGGGTGAGCGCGGGCCGCGGCCGGCCTTACTCGCCGGCGGCCAATCGCGCCGCCTGCCGGCGCAGGTAATCGCGTTCCGGAATGCTGGCGGTACGCGCTGCGGCGTTGCGGTAGCAGACGATCGCGGCCTCGTGGTCGCCGGCGCGTTGGTGCAGGTGCGCGCGCACCGCGTCCAGGCGGTAGTGGCCGGCCAGACGCGGATCGGCGTCGAGCGCGCGCAGGCGCTCCAGCCCCTGTTGCGGGCCGTGGACCATGGCCGCGGCGATGGCGTGGTTGAGCGCCACCATGGGGTTGTCCGACATGCGCAACAGCAGACCGTACAAGGCCAGGATCTGCGGCCAGTCGGTGTCTTCGTAACGGCGGGCCTCGTCGTGCACCGCCGCGATCGCGGCCTGCAGTTGGTAGGGGCCGACCGCGCCGCGCGACAGGCTGCGGCTGATCAGCGCCACGCCCTCGGCGATGGCCTGCCGGTCCCACAGCCCGCGGTCCTGCGCCTCCAGCGGAATCAGCTCGCCGTGCGCGCCGCTGCGGGCGGCACGGCGCGCGTGCGTGAGCAGCATCAGCGCGAGCAGGCCGGCGGCCTCGCCGTCGCGCGGCAGGCCGCGCTGCACTTCGCGCGCCAGGCGGATCGCTTCCTGCGCCAGGTCCTCGCGTTGCAGGGTGTCGCCGACGCTGCTGGCATAGCCTTCGTTGAAGATCAGGTACAGCACGTGCAGCACGCTGGCCAGGCGCTCGGCGCGTTCGCGCGGATCGGGCACCTCGAACGGCACGCCGGAATCGCGCACGCGCTGCTTGGCGCGGCTGATGCGCTGGGCCATGGTCGCTTCCGGCACCAGATAGGCGTTGGCGATCTCGGCCGTGCTCAGGCCGCCGACCGCGCGCAAGGTCAGGGCGATCGCCGACGGCGGCGTCAGCGCGGGATGGCAGCACATGAACAACAGGATCAGGGCGTCGTCGTGGCCGGCCTCGTTCTCGTCCGCCGCCGGCGCCTGCCATTCGTCGTCGGGGGTTTGCCGCAGCAACTGCGCCTCGCGCTGACGGCGCGCGAGTTCGCCGCGGATGTGGTCGGTCATGCGCCGCGCCGCGACCTGCACCAGCCAGGCGCGCGGATGCTCGGGCACGCCTTGCTGCGGCCACTGCATCGCCGCGGCCAGCAGCGCTTCCTGCACCGCGTCCTCGGCCGCGGCGAAGTCGCCGTAGCGGCGCACCAGCGTGCCCAGCACCTGCGGCGCGAGGCTGCGCAGCAGGTGCTCGGTCGGCGCGGCCGCGGGCGTTACGGTTCCACGCACTGGGTGTGGTCCATGAGCTGGCGCACTTCCACCGGTAGGTTCAGCGCGGCGCCGCCCGGACCGGGGCCGGCCGACCAGCGCGCGGCGATCTCATGCGCGCGTCGGGCGCTGTCGACGTCGACGATCAGGTAACCGGCCAGGAATTCCTTGGCCTCGGGAAACGGCCCGTCGGTCACCGCCGGGCTGCCGTCGGCGCGCGCATGCACCACGGTCGCCGCTTCCGGGCCGGTCAGGCCCTGGACCTGGACGAATTCGCCGGCGGCGACCAGCTCCTCGTTCATCCGCCGCAGGTAATCCATGTGCGTCTGCACGTCCTGCTCGGGCCACAGCTCCATCCGCGAGACCTTCCAGGCGGCGTTGGGGAAATTCATCATCAGCAGGTACTTCATGGTCGGGCTCCAGGTCAGAGTCGGCGCCCGCAATGGGCGTCCGTATGCAGTAGTCGGAGCAGGGGGCGGGTTCTCTACATGCTCGCGAAAAAAGTTTCGGGCCATCTTAGGGGCGCCCGGGCACGGCGCCTTCACGTGCGCGGTCGGCGGCCGTTTCTAGGGGTGGAGGCCGCGCCCGATCGGCGCGCGGCCGCCGCCGGCGTGCGGGGTGGTCCCGTGTGCCGCCACCACGGCTCCGTCCGCGGAGCCCTATCGGAGGTCCACGCTCATGCCCGTACTCGGCTCGGTCACGTTCACCCTGAAATCCGGCAAGGTTTGCGGCCCTTACAACGCGACGCGCGAAGTGGCCGACAACTATGTCGACGTCACCAAGGGCGGCAAGGACTATCCGACGCCCCTGGACTTCAACAAGTTCAAGACGGTGGCCTCGCTCACCTTCAAGCCCGGCGTCGGCGGCGCCACCACCTGGACCAGTTGGGAGTACTTCAACAACGGCCAGTGGACGGTGGACCGCTTCACCAAGCTCGCCTGAGGCCAAGCACCCGACCGGCGCCGGGACACGGCGCTGCGTCGCACGGTGGCGGCGCAGCCCGCTATGCTGCGCCTCCCTCCCGGCAGGCCGAACGCAGCAGTGAATCTGGCGCTCTTCGATTTCGACGGCACCATCAGCGACCGTGAGCTGTTCGGCGCCTTCGTCGCCAGCGCCGTGCCGGCTCGACGCCTGCGCCGCGGGCGCTGGCTGTTCGCACCGTGGGTGCTGGGCTACAAGCTGGGCTTGGTGTCGGGTAGTGCGATCCGCGCGCGCGTGGTCGACTACGGCTTTCGCGGCCTCGACGACGCCAGCGTGGAACAGGCCGGGCGGCGCTTCGCCGACGAGGTGCTGCCCGCCTCGATCCGGCCCGAGGCGCTGCAGCGCATCGCCTGGCATCGCGCGCAAGGCGATACCGTCGTCGTGGTGTCCGGCGCTTTCGACGTCTATCTGCGCCATTGGTGCGAACGCCATGGGCTGGACCTGATCTGCTCGCGGCTGGAAGTCGAGGACGGCGTGCTCACCGGGCGCTACCGTGGCGCGCAATGCGTGGGCAAGGAAAAACCGCGTTTGATCGGCGAGCGCTACGACCTGTCGCGCTACGCGCAGATCTATGCCTACGGCGACACCCGCGAGGACCTGGACATGCTGGCGCTCGCGCATCGGCGCTGGTACCGCTGGCGCGAAATGCGCTGATCGCGCGGCGTCCCCGCTAGGCGGACGCCGCGCGCCGGTGTCAGGCCGCGTCCCACAAGCGCAGCGCTTCCTCGGCGACCACGTCGGGGCGTTCTTCCGGCCAGAACAGCTTGCTGCCCTCGAGCCGGCGCAGGCCCTCGAAGCGGCCGAAGCTGCGCTGCAGGTGTTCCGCGCCGGCCGGCGAGAAGATCGTGTCGCCCATGCCCCAGACCACGCGCACGGGCGCGCTGCCGCGCTTGAGCGCCTCGCCCACGCCTTCGAGCACGTTGTGATCCAGGGCGACCGCATAGGCGTGCACGCGCGCCTTGCTCTGCGCCGAGGCGATCAGCGGCAGGAAGTAGCTGTCGATGGCCTCGTCGGTCGGGTTGCTGGAATCCAGGTAGCACATGCCGCCGATGCCTTCCGGCGAACGCGCCAGGCGCTTGTCGGCCTGCCACGGCGCCAGCCACTGGTCGACGAACTTGCCCTCGCGCGACAACGCGATCACCGGCAGCATCGCCGCGGGCGGGCATTCGATCTCGGTGTCGCAGTTGGTCAGCAGCAGCGAGCGCACGCGTTCGGGATGGCGCGCCAGCAGCAGCTGCGCGACCGCGCCGCCGCTGTCGCTGGCGATCACGTCGGCGCGGTCGATGTTCAAGCGTTCCATCAGCGCCAGTAACATCTCGACCTGGGCGTCGGGCGCCACGCTCTGGCCGTCGGCCACTTCGGTGTGGCCCAGGCCCATGAAGTCCGGCGCCACGCAGCGGCGGTAAGGCGCCAGGCGTTCGATCGCGCCGCGCCACTGGAAGCTGTTGAGCGGGAAGCCGTGCAGGAACAGCGCCGCCGCGCCGCGCCCGCGTTCGACATAGGCGATGCGTCCGTAGCGGGTGCGGGCGAAACGGCGCGCGGCGGCGAACGCCGCCGCGTCCAACGGACCGCCGGCGGATGCGGCGGCGGCTGCGCCCAGGCCGAAACGGGTGGCCAGGGCGCCGGCGGCCAGTGCGCCGGTGGACAGGGCGAGGAAGCGCCTGCGGCCGATGTCGAGCTTGCTCATGTCGTATCTCCGTCGAAGGACCGTCCTTCGTTGGCGGCGATGATTCGCCGTCCAGGTCATGCGCTCAATGCCGTCGCAGGTCATGCTTTCATGACCTGACAGGTCATGGTTTTGCCCAGGCGGCGTCGTAAGATGCGGACGATGGACATCGCCGCCGCCCCATCGACCACCGCCCCGACCCAGGTCGGCGCCCTGCTGCGCGAATGGCGCGCGGCGCGGCGCCTGAGCCAGCTCGATCTGGCCCTGGACGCGGGCCTGTCCGCGCGCCATCTGAGCTGCGTGGAAACCGGCAAGGCCCAGGCCAGCCGCGAGGTGATCGCGCGCCTGGCCGACGCGCTGGAAATGCCGCTGCGCGAGCGCAATGCCCTGCTGGTCGCGGCCGGTTACGCGCCCAAGTACCCCGAGACCGCGCTCAACACGCCCGAGCTGTCGCAGGTGCGGCGCGCGATCGAATTCATCCTGGCGCAGCAGGAGCCGTATCCGGCGTTCGTGCTCAACCGGCGCTGGGACGTGCTGATGGCCAACGCCGCGGCGATGCGCGTCAATGCCTACGTGATGCGCGGCCGCGCCGGCAAGCACGCCAACATGATCCGGCAGATTTTCGACCCCGAGGATCTGCGCCCGGCGGTGGCGAACTGGGAGGAGGTCGCGGGCGATCTGATCCGCCACCTGCACGACGAGGTCGCGGCCGCGCCCGGCGACCGCGCCGCGCGCGCGCTGCTGGACGAGGTGCTGGCCTACCCGGGCGTGCCGGCGCGCTGGCGCCATCGCGACCTGGGCGCGGCGCCGACGCCGCTGCTGACCACGGTGCTGCGCCGCGACGACCACGTGTTCCGGTTCTTCTCCACCATCACCACCTTCGGCACGCCGCGCGACGTGACCATCGACGAGTTGCACATCGAGTGCTGCTTCCCGGTCGACGACGCCACCATCGAACTCTGCCGCGGCCTCGCGCGCGACGCGGACGCCTGACGGCCGGGCCGGCATGCGGACTCCGGCGCTCCACGACGGCGACGTGCGCAACGGTCGGATGCGCGACGACGGCGTACGCGACGACGGCATGCGCGCCGACAGCATCAGCGACGAAGACCTGCGCGAACCGGTGGCGCTGCCCGGCTCGCTGGTCACCGCCTTGCAGGCCACGCCGATGTCGCCGTATTGGCTGCCGGTGCTGGCCGGGCTGCCGTTGGCCGCCTGCACCCTGATGCTGGCGCTGCCTTCGTTCGAGAACGAGCGCGCGCGTTACTCCTGGGGCATGTTCCTGTTCGTCAACCTGTTCTGGCTGTGGCCGCTGACCGCGATCCAGGACGCGCTGCGCAAGCGCGGCGCCAACAAATGGACGCTGGCGGCGGTGCTGCTGTGCGCCACCTACCTGATGTCGCTGGCCAACAACCTGATCAGCGACGCGGTCTCGCGCGCGCGCGGCTGGCCCACCGGCTATCCCTTGGACTGGACTTTGCCGCTGAGCGCGTTCGATCACTGCTGGCTGGTGATGGTGGCGTTCTGCATGGTGCACGCCGGCGCGGCCTACTACGCGCAGTTGCAGGAGACCCGCGCGCGCAACCTGCAGGCGCTGGCCCTGGCCCGCGAGGCCGAGTTGCGCGCCCTGCGTTATCAGCTGCATCCGCATTTCCTGTTCAACACCTTGAACGCGATCTCCAGCCTGGTGGCCGAGGAACGCAGCGGCGACGCGCGGCAGATGCTGTCGCGCCTGGCCGAATTCCTGCGCGCGACGCTGGAGGGCGGCGACCGCCACGAAGTCGCGCTGGCCGACGAGCTGGCGCTGACCGACACCTATCTGGCGATCGAGCGCAGCCGCCTGGGCCAGCGCCTGCGCCTGCGCTGGAACGTCGGGCCCGACACCCTGCGCGCGCGCGTGCCGGCGCTGCTGCTGCAGCCGCTGGTCGAGAACGCGATCCGGCACGGCATCGCGCGGCGCAGCGAGCCGGGCCAGATCGACATCCGTATCGAGCGCGTGGACGGACGCCTGCACCTGCACGTGGGCAACGACGGCACCGCCGCCGCCGCGTCCGACCCGGCCGACCGCGGCGCCGCCCCAGTGGGCCTGCGCAACATCGTCGAGCGTCTGCGCACCCTGTATCCGCACGCGCATTCCTTCGCCGCCGGCGCACGCGCCGACGGCGGATACGAGGTGCGCCTGTCGCTGCCGTACCAGGAGGCCGTCGCGCCCGCGGGCGCCTGAACGCGCGACGGCGGCTTTTTTGTGCCGCTCGCCACCGGGTCGCGTGAAGCCGTGCGCCCGTCCGCCATGCGCGCCGCCTTCGGTCCGCCGCAGGCGTCTACCGTTTCGTCGCAAGACCGCGCGCGCGCCCTGGCCGCGCCGCTCGCGCTGGGCTCCAATGGCCCCACGCTCGATCCGGCACCGTCGCGCCGTTACGCGTCCACGGCGCGGCGGAGCCGTGTCGAGCGCCTATTGCGTTGCCAGGGAAGGCGACTCTTTCTGCCGCTCCGCCGGCCCGCGCGCCGGACCAGGATCGGCGCAACGGGCTAGTTCGCAAGCGGCATACGCAGGAGAATCGGCTTGCCGCTACGTTTCGACCTGCCCAACCCGCCATGACCCGTCCCATCGCCCTACCGGATTCCCGCACCGACCCCGCGCCCGACGACGCGCCGGCGCAGGACACCGGCGGTTCCGGGCGGCACTGGCTGTCGCTGCTGGCGCGCCTGCTGCTGGGCGTGTGCACGCTGCTGATCGCGCTGCCGTCGCTGAACGATCCGCACGAAACCGCGTACTGGGCGACGTTCCTGCTCGCCAACCTGATCTGGATGTCGCCGCTGACCGCGATCCAGCACCTGTTCTGGCGCCGCGGCATCTCCAAATGGACCATGGTGGTGGCGCTGCTGGCGATCACCTACGTGATGTCGGTGCTGAGCAACCTGGCCGCGCACTGGATCGCCAACACCCAGGGCTCGCTGTACCGCGATCCCACCAACTGGACCCTGATCTTCGGCGGCGTCGGCGGCTGCTGGCTGGTGCTGATCGCGTACTGCGCGATCCAGTCGGTGATCACCTATTACGCCGACCTGCAGGATGCGCGCGAACGCAACCGGCAGGCGCTGGTGCTGGCCCAGGACGCGGAGCTGCGCGCGCTGCGTTATCAGATCAATCCGCATTTCCTGTTCAACACCCTCAACGCGATCTCGGCGCTGGTGGCCGAGGACCGCAACCGCGAGGCGCAGCAGATGATCACGCGCCTGGCCGGTTTCCTGCGGGTGACGCTGGACGGCGCCGAAGGCCACGAGGTCGCGCTGGCCGACGAGCTGGCGCTGACCGACACCTACCTGGAAATCGAGCGCGCGCGGCTGGGCCCGCGCCTGCGCCTGAAGTGGAACATCGGCCCCGATACCTTGCGCGCGCGCGTGCCCGTGCTGCTGCTGCAACCGTTGGTGGAGAACGCGATCCGCCACGGCATCGCCCAGCGCAGCGAGCCCGGGCGTTTGGACATCCGCATCGAGCGCGAAGGCGATCGCCTGCACCTGCACGTCGGCAACGACGGCGCGGCGGCGCCCGCGCCCTCGGAAGATGCCGCGCGGCGCGCCGGTTCGATCGGCTTGCGCAACATCGCCGAGCGCCTGCAGGCGCTGTACCCGGGCGCGCACGCCTTCGCCGCCGGCGCGCGCGCCGACGGCGGTTACGAAGTACGCATGTCGCTGCCGTTCAACGAAGCGCCGGCAGCGTGGGTGGTCAAGGAGACGGAAGCATGATGCGAGTGGCGGTAATCGACGACGAGCCCCTGGCGCGCAGCGGCGTGATCACGCGCCTGGCCGCGCACAACGACGTGCAGATCGTGGGCGAGTTCGCCGACGGTCCTTCGGCGCTGGCCGGCATCGTCGCGCTGGCGCCGGATCTGGTGTTCATCGACGTGCAGATGCCGGGCATGACCGGGCTGGAAGCGCTGGCGGCGCTGTCGCCCGAGCAGCGGCCGCTGGCGGTGCTGCTGACGGCGTACGAGAACTTCGCCGTGCGCGCGTTCGAGCTGCACGCGATCGACTATCTGCTCAAGCCCATCGACGACGAGCGTTTCGCCGAGGCGCTGGAGCGCGCGCGCCAGGCCTATCCCTACCGCCGCAACGGCACCCAGCCGCCCGGCGCCATGGCCGCGCCGCCGCCGGCGCAGGACGACGACGGCCACTGGCTGACCCGGTTCGTGGTGCGCGTGGGGCGGCGCGTGGCCTTCGTCGAGGCCTCGGAAGTGGAATGGATCCAGGCCGACGGCGACTACGCGACCCTGCACGTGGGCGACCGCGGCTACCTGCTGCGCGAGTCCATGGGCCGGCTGTCGCGCCGGCTGGATCCGGCCCAGTTCGTGCGCGTGCACCGTTCCACCATCGTGCGCGTGGACTGCGTCGCCGAACTGCAGCCGCTGTCCAACCGCGACGCCATGCTGCGCCTGCGCGACGGCACCCCGGTACGCGCCAGCCGCACCTACATCGAGCCGCTGCAGGCGCGCCTGCGCGGCCGAGCGGGCTTCGCCGGCTGAGTCGCGGCGCGCGGCCGCAACCGAGCGCGCCCTGACCGTATCTGCGCTTGCAAGCCCCGGACTCACGCGGTCCGGCATCGGTGGCGGCCGCGCGCGGCCCGTCACCCGTCTGCGCGGAGCCGACATGAAAGCCTGGATACTGAGTCTGTTGCTGCTCTCGCCCGCGGCCATCGCCGCGCCTGCCAGTGCCGTTCCGGCCGCGTCGCCCACCCTGGACGCGTTCGTCGCCGACTATGCCCGGCAGCACGATTTCAGCGGCACCGTGCTGGTCACGCGCGACGGCAGGAACGCGTACGCGGGCAGTTTCGGCGACGCCAATCGGGTATTCGGGGTGCCCAACACGCCGCAGACTCGCTACAAGATCGCCTCGATCACCAAGACCTTCACCGCGGTGCTGATCCTGCAGCTGCGCGACGAGGGCCGGCTGGACCTGGAGCGCCGCATCGGCGACTACCTGCCCGATTACGCGGGCGAGGGCGCGCGGCGGGTTAGCGTGCATCAGTTGCTCAACCACAGCTCCGGTCTGGCCAACCTGGACACGGTCAAGGACGCACAGACCGCGATCCGCGACGGTCTGCCGGTTTACCAGCTGCCGCACACCAGCGACGCCCTGCTCGCGCGCTATTGCGCGGGGCGGTTGTCGGCCGAGCCGGGGCGCGCGTTCGACTACAACAACTGCGACTACATCGTGCTGGGCAAGATCGTCGAGCGCGTGACCGGGCAGGACTACGAGCAGGCGTTGCGCGAGCGCATCCTGCGGCCGCTGGGGCTGGCCGACACCGGCTTGTTGCGCCAAGACCGCATCGTAGAGCGCCTGGCCGATACCTATTTCGCGCGCGACGGCAGCGGTGCGATGACGCCCGATCTGCCCGCGTACCCGGAGAACTGGTATGCGGCCGGCGCGATGTATTCCAGCGCGCAGGATCTGGCGCGCTTCGCCGAGGCGCTTTACGGCGGTCGCCTGCTGAGCGCCGATTCGCTGGCGCGCATGCTGCGGCCGGGGCTGGACGACTACGGTTACGGCCTGTGGAGCTACACGATGAAGTTCGGCGAGCGAACTTACCGGGTGGTCAAACGCCCGGGCCAGATCATGGGCGCGCGCAGCCAGCTGCTGCGCGTGATCGAGCCGCGAATCAGCGTGGTGATCCTGGGCAACGCCGGCAGCGCAGATCTGGACGAGTTCGCTGCGGCGATCGCGCGCCGCGCGGTGGCGCAGGCATCGGCCGACTGAGGCGACGGCCCGACGCGCGTTGGCGGCTGCGCTCAGGCCTTGGGCTTGAGCTGGTGCAGCAGGATCGAGTTGCCTTCGCTGTCCAGGCACACCGCCATGCGGCAGACCGGGCTGTGGATGATGTCGCTCTTGAAGCGCACGCCCTTGGACTGCAGGTCGGCGATCAGCGCATCCAGGTCGTCGACCTCCAACGCGATGGTGCCGCCGGCCGCGTCGCTGGGCGCGTCGGGCACGAAGTTGGTCAGCGCCAGGCAACCGCCGTCGGGCAGGTCGTATTCGATCCACCACTGTTCGCCCTGGTGTCCGCTGGAGCCGGGCGTGAGGCCCAAGGTCTCCTCGTAGAAGCGGCGCGCACGCGCGACGTCGCGTATCGGGTACATCGTGAAAGCGACCTTGCGGAACATGCGCGGTTCTCCTTGGAAGGGTGGGGGCGCGGCGGTCAGCGCCGGCGAGCGTACAGCCAGCCGCCGATCAGGCAGCAGGGCAGGCCGGTGACCGCGACCAGGATGGAATACCAGGCCGGTCCGAACTCGGCGCCGCGGCCCCAGGTCGCGACCACGCCGACGATGCCGAACACGGTGCCGATCAGGCCCAGCGTCCACACGTGCGCCATCGGCCGATACGGCGCCAGGCGCGCGCACAGATAACCGCCGAACACGGTGAACGCGGCGCGGTAGGCGAGCGCGAGCAGCCACAGGCCGGCGTCCATCGGTTGGAACCAGGGCGGAAACACACCGCTGGCGTGCATGATCACGTCGGCGACGGTGGACAGCAGCATCACCGACAGCAGGCCCAGCACCACGGCGACGATGCTGCGGCCGACCCGGCGTGGCGGCAGGGCGGAGGTTGCGTGACTGGCGTTCATGGCGGCTCCTATGCGCCGCGTGCGGCGGCGGACAGCGTGAGGGGCGCGGGCGCGCGGCCCGCGCGGGGAGGTCGGCGCAGCGTCAGCCGGAGACGGTCGAGGCGTCGGCGAGGAAGGCGTCGAGCTTGGCGTAGCCAGCGGCGATGCCCTGTTCCATGTTGCTGGCCAGGGCGCCGTCGCGCGCCGCGCGCGAGGCGTAGACCACGGTGGTGACCAGGGTGGTCTTGCCGTCGCGCTCGTCCAGCGTGGAGGTGCCGACGGTCTCGCCGCCGGTCCAGTCGTGGTCGTAGAGCTCGGTGCGCACGATGCGGGCCGGCCGCTCGATCTCGCGATGCACGCCGCCCATGCCCATCTCCACGCCCTGCGGGCCGCTCCAGACGAAGCGATAGGCGCCGCCGACGCGCAGGTCGACCTCGCACACGATCAGGGTCCAGCCGTCGGGGCCGTGGAACCAGCGCTTGAGCAGTTCGGGTTTGGTGAGCGCGTCGAACACGAGTTCGCGCGGCGCATCGAACGCGCGCGTGATCACGATCTCGCGTTCGCCCGGGGCGGTGACGGTGAGGGCGTTGTGGGTGTGCATGGGATCCGTTCTCCTTAACGTGGCTTGCGTGATTTGGACGGTTGGGCGGGCGCCGGTTCGGCTTGCAGTTCGCTCAGCAACGCATCCAGGCGCTGGTAGTTGCGTTCCCAGATGCGGCGGTAGTGCTCCAGCCAGACGTTGGCCTCGGCCAGCGGCTGCGCTTCGATCCGGCAGGGGCGGCGCTGGGCGTCGCGACCGCGGCTGATCAGGCCGGCGTGCTCCAGCACCTTGAGGTGCTTGGAGATCGCCGGCTGGCTCATGGCGAAGGGCTCGGCCAGTTCGGTCACGGTGGCTTCGCCGCTGGCGAGGCGGGCCAGGATTGCCCGTCGCGTGGGGTCGGCCAGGGCGGCGAAGGTGGCGTCGAGGCGTTGCGGTTGCACAAATATAACCTTCGAGTTACATAACTTATGGGTTATATACAGGCGAGTCGAAGCGACGTCAAGCGCCGAAGTCGCGGATTCGATGGATGGGGGCGACGCCTACGGGCGCGCGCCGGTCGTCGGACTTATCTGGCTTCGACGCTGTGGCTGGAGACGAACCGCGCGACGATCCGTTGGCCCCGCAGCGGACGCACGGCACCGCAATGACTGACGCGAGCGCGGCGCAAGCCGCGATCGTCGCGGTCGGCCGCGCTCATCGCGTGCGCTGCGGCGCGGCGTCCGCCGGCACCGTGCAATCCGGCGCCAGCGTCGGCGGCGGTGCCTGCTGGGTCACGCACAGATCGAAGCGCGCCGACAGGCCGACGATCTCGCGGCTGGCGCCGGCGGCCACGCTGAAGCGTTCGTAGGCCTGGGCGCGGCAGTCGGGCCGCTTCGGCGCGCAGGCGTGCGCGAACAGCGCGTAGTGGCAGCGGCCGCTGTCGCTGGCGATGCATTCGAAACGGCCGATGCCGGCCTGCACGCGGGTGCGCGCGTGCAAGGTGTCGCGGCCGTCGGTGTGGGTGCGCGTGACCAGGGTGGTGCCGCCGGTATCGCAACCCAGCAGGGCGAACAGGAAATAGGCCAACGCGATCAGATTGCGCATGCTGCACCTCGGGCTGTGGGCGAACGCCGTCCGCACGCGGCGGGCCGCATGGGAAGGATCGGGCTTCGAAACAACGCGGGCCGGAGCGGATCGTCGTGCGACTGCGCCGGCGGAACCGCGCTACATGTGTCGGAACAGAGCCATGAACGGCTGGCTCACGCTCAAGGTTTCCGGGCGCTGTTTGAGCCGCACCGTGCCGCGGCCGCTGTCGTCGCGCACGATCGCCGCGATCGCCTTGAGGTTGACGATGGTCGAGCGGTGGATCTGCTTGAACACGTTCGGATCCAGCATGCCCACCAACTCGCGGATCGGCGTGCGCAGCAGCGCTTCGCCTTCGGCGGTGACCACGGTGGTGTACTTGTGATCGGCGCGGAAGTAGGCGACGTCGTCGACCAGGATCAGGCGCGTCTCGCGGCCGGCGCTGGCGGTGATCCAGGTCAAGGCCGGCGCCGTGTCGGCGCGCGGCAGGCCCGCGCCCAGCTGGCGCAGCAAGGCGGCCAGTGCGCCGGCCTCGGCGCCGTCGTCGGCGCTGCGCGCCTGCAGGCGGCGCACCGTCGCGGCCAAACGCTCGGGCGCGATCGGCTTGAGCAGGTAGTCGATCGCGCCGCGCTCGAAGGCGTCCACCGCGTACTGGTCGTAGGCGGTCACAAACACGATGCGCGTGTGCGGGCTGGCCTCGGCCGCGGCGGCGGCCACGTCCAGCCCGCTCAGGCCCGGCATGCGGATGTCGAGGAAGGCGACGTCGGGCGCATGCGCGGCGATGGCTTCCAGCGCCTCGGCGCCGTCCTCGCAGGCGGCCACCACGTCCAGCCCGGGCCAGGCCTCGGCCAGCAGGTCGAGCAGGGCCTGGCGCAGCAGCGCTTCGTCTTCGGCGATGACGGCCTTAGCCATGACGGGCGTCCCGATCGAAAGCGGCGGGGACCGTGATGGTCGCGGCCACGCCGTTGGGGAAATTGGCGACCACCGCCAGCGAGGCCTGCGCGTCGTAGACCAGGCGCAGGCGTTCGCGCACGTTCTTCAGGCCGATGCCGGTACCGCCGGGTTGGGCGGCGAAGCCTTCGCCGTCGTCGGCCACGGTCACCGCGACCGCATCGCCTTCGCGACGCGCCAGCAGCCACACCGTGCCGCCGCCGCTGCGCGGCTCCAGGCCGTGCTTGATCGCGTTCTCGACCAGGGTCTGCAGCATCATCGGCGGCAGCGGCGTGGCGCGCAGCGCATCGGGCACGTCGATCTGCGTGCTCAGGCGCGGCCCCATGCGGATGCGCAGGATTTCCAGATAGGCCTGGGCGCGTTCGAGTTCTTCGCCCAGGGTCGACAGCGCGTCCTCGGTGCGCGGCAGCGAGTGGCGCAGGTATTGGATCAGATGACCGAGCATCTCGTCGGCTCGCGCCGGATCGCTGCGGGTCAGGTACTGCGCGCTGGCTAGGGTGTTGTAGAGGAAGTGCGGTTCGACCTGCGCGTGCAGCAGGCTGAGCTTGGCGACGGTGAGCTCTTTCTCGGTGACGGTCTGCGCGACGGCCGCCTGTTCGTTGCGGCGGCGCTCGGCGACGCGGCGGGCGATGGCGCGCGTGATCGCCTCGGCGTTCTCCAGGTTGGTGCCGTCGTCGACGCGGAACCAGTCGCTCCAGGCGCCGCTTTCGGGTTCGCAGACCAGGGTGACGCTGCCGCTGCCGTCGCGCGGCGCGACCATGGCCAGGATCTGGTTGCGCGGCACGCCGAACCAGTTGAGCGGGTTGTAGCGGCCCCACGGACGGCGGCCGTAGGTGTCGGGGCGGCGCACCTTGGCGCGCACCTGCAGGCTGTCGCGGGCGCTTTCGATCTCTTCGCTGCGCGGCAGTTCGCGGATCGCCGCGTCGAGCAGGTCGAAGGCTTCGCCGGCCTCGAACGGCACCTCGATCTGGCGGCGCTGGCGGTTGGCCAGGGTGCCGCCGTCGATATGGCCGGCGATCAGGCGCACCCGGCGCAGGTGCGAGAACGCGCCGGTGATCACGAAGGCGCCGACGACCAGGCCGACCAGGAACACCGGCCAGGGATCGTTGTCGCCGTGGTAGCGGCCGTCCAGGCTGGGCAGCGCCGACCAGGCCAGCGCCAGGATGAAGAACAGCATCGTCCAGGCGGCGATGATGCGCAGTAGGAAGAAGAAGCTCTTGATCACGGCAGGGTCCGGCGGCGTTGGTGCGATGAAGCATATCCACGCCCCGCGCGGCGGCCAGGGGCGCGGCGACGAACGCCGGCGGAGGGCGACGAAACGCCGTGCTGCGGGACTCTGGCGGTCGGGCGCGCCGTTGCGGCGCGCCCGCGGCAGCCGGTTTACTTCTTGCCGAGCACGTAGCGGTCGCTGGGGTCCGGGCAGCCCTCGTCGCGGGCCGCGCACGGCCATTGCGCGCGCTGCACGCTGTCGCGCACCTCGAAGCCTTCGCCGTTCCAGATCAGGAAGCCGCCGTGAGCCTTCAGGCCGCCCTGAAAACGGCGTTCGTCCTTGGCCGGCAGCGGCTGTTCCGGGTCGGCTTCCACCACCCAACGCAGCACCGGCACCACGCCGGCACGGCTGTCGTCCAGGGCGATCGGATTGGCGCCCAGCGCGCGGTAACGGTCCAGGCGCGCGCGGCCCAGGGCGGTCTCGGGCGCGCGCAGGCTGGCGGTGACGTCGACCGGCGCACGGCCCGCGACGACGCGATAGGCGCGCAGTCCGCTGTCGGCGAACTCGGCCTTGGGCTTGGCGCAGGCGCGTCGCGCGGCGGCCAGGTCCTCGGTCGACTCGGTCTGCGCCTTGGCCAGTTCGGCGCAGGGAATGCGCATCTGCACCAGGTAGCCGGTGGTGCCGCGGCGGCGGCTTTCGTAGCTTCGCACCCACAGGCTGTAACGGGCGCCGTTCTTGTCGGCGATCAGATAGTCGCTGCGGCCGCCGGCGCCCGGCACGCTGCTCAGGTAGACCTGCGCGCCCATCAGGCGTTGGCGCAGTTGCTTGGGCAGCAGCACGTCGCGGGTCGGCAGCGCCGCCACGAACGCGGCCACGGCTTCCGGGGCGGCGGTGTAACGGCCGTTCTGGATCACCGGCCCGCTGACCGGCGAGAACCCGGCCAGACCGGCGCTACCGGCCTGGCTGGGCGCGCCGCTGGCACCGGCGCTGGCGCACAACAGCGCGCCGGCAAGCAGAAGTTTGGAACTGGGGGACAAGGCGGACTCCTGTGCGATGACTAGTGCACGCGACGCGGCGCTTCCTGCTGCTGCGTGCGTTGCGGATCTTCCACCGCCGGTTGCGGCGCGGCGGGTTGGGCGCGGTTGATCGCGTCCAGGCGGTTCAGCCCGGCCTCGGGCGTGGCATGGGTGGCGGCGTCGGCCGATACCGCCACGCGCGCGGCGGCGGGATCGCCCGGGCGCCCCTGCACCATGAACAAGGTCTCGCCCGCGCGCAGCGTGCCGGTGGCGTTGTTGGTGGCGATGGCGTTGACGTCGGTGAGGTTGGCGCGCTTGGCCTCGGCCAGCAGGTGCAGGTTGATGCCGTCGGCGTTGCGGTCGAAGGGCGGGCCCAGCGCGCGCGTGTGGCCTTCGATCTGCGTGTACATGCGGTGGTCGGCGTGCGCGGGGTCGCGCGGGTCGGCGGGCGGGCGCGCGTCGCGGGCCGGCGTCTGCTCGCCCGGCGCCTGGGTGCGCTCCTGCTGCTGGCCGGGTGCGACCGAGGTCAGCACGTACTGCCAGCGCGTCTGCTGGGCGTTGCCGCGCACGGTGTCGATGAAGGCGGTGTGCTCGCCGCCGCCGATGGTCTGGCAGCCGGCCGAGTCGGTGTTGGTGTTGCTGCCGCGGTGGATCTTGAAGGTGTTGTTGAGATCCTGCACGCCGCTGACGTCGCGCGAGTCGAACCAGCCGTCGGCGTTGGTGTCGCGCTCGACCCGGTTGGCGCCGTTGCGCACCGCCTCGTCGGAGGGGCGCAGCGAGAACTCCTTGCCGCTGGTGGTGTGGCCGTTGCTGGCGTGCTGGGTGGCCACCATCTCGACCGTGCCCTCGGACAGGCGGCCCATGTCGCGCACGCGGTCGCCGTTGACGTCGTCGCCTTCGATCTTGCGCGGGCGCACGTCCTCGTAACCGGCCGAGGCCGCCAGCCGCGGCGCCTGGCGCTGGGTGTCGGCGTAGATGCGGTTGCCGTCGCTGCCGGCGTGGTGGTCGTACTGCGCGGTGGGTTCGGTGGTGGCGTGGTTGAACTCGCGCGCGTGGCGGCCGCCGTTGGCGTCCTTCCAGACCACCACGATGCGGTCGTCGTACTCGCCGCGTCCGTTGTTTTCGGTGGTCTGGGTTTCATTGCGCATGCCCAGGATCACGCGGTCCTGGCCGTTGAGCGCGTCGCGCGCGGCCTGGGTGCCGCGCGCACCGATCACGCTGGCGTAGACGTCGTACTGCTGCGCCTGCGACAGATTTTGGGTTTCGGTCTCGGCGGGGAAGCGCGGCGCGGTGGTCGCGGTGCGCAGCCGGTCCAGGGTGGGGTTGAGCGCGGTGGCGTCGTCGGCGGACAGCGCGTTCGGCGCGCGCAGCGCGGTCAGGTGCTCCTGTCCGCGCACGGCGACGTAGCGGTCCAGCGCTTCTTGCACCACCACCGACTGGTTCTCGCGCAGTGCGTCCAGGCGCGCGGCGGCTTCGCGGTTCTGGCCGCGGTTGAGCATCGCGACGACTTCGTCGGCGGAGGCGTTGATATCGAGTTCGGGCATGGGAGTTCCTTTCCGGTTGAAAGCACGCGCCGGCGGGTGCCGGGTACGCGCGCGGGCGATACGCGCCGCCGTCGTGGCGAGGGTAGCACTGGTGCGTGAAAGTGGAGCAAGTCGGCGCGAGCGGGCAGGGCGGCTCGCCCGAGTGCGCGATGCGCCGGGACGGGCAGGACCGTCGCGGCCGCCGGGCGACGTCGGGAAATGTGGGGGTGCTGCGATCGCATCGGCCGCCCGCCGGGTTCGGCAGGCGGCGCGGCTGCGTGCAGCGGCGTCAGCCCATGCGGCGCGGCGCGGGGTTCGGGGCCTGGGTCTGGGCCGGGTCCGACGCCTGCGCCTGGGGCGCTGCCTGATTGAGCGCATCCAGGCGCGCCAGGCTGGCCTGCACCGGCGTGTTGGCGGCCAGCTCCACCGACAGCGCCACCCGCCGCGCGGCCGGGTCGCCGGGGCGGCCCTGGACCAGGAACAAGGTTTCGTCGGCGCGCAAGCCGTCGCTGGCGCGATTGGGCACCAGGCTGTCGGCCTGGGTGATCTGATGGGCCTTGGCCGCGGCCAGCACGCTCAGACCGATCGCCTCGGCATTGCGCGCGTACTCGCCGCCGAGCGCGCGCAGGTGGCCGTCGATCTGGCCGTGCAGGCGATGGTCGGCATGCTGCGGGTTGACGGGATGGCGCGGATCGACGCCTTCGGGCAGGGCGGCATCGGCGCGCGGACGCCCATGGTCACCCTCGGGCCGGGGGCGTTGCTGGGTCTGCTCGGGCGCGACCGGCGTCAGCACGTATTGCCAGCGGGTTTGATGCGTGTTGCCGCGCACCGTGTCGATGAAGGCGGTGTGCTCGCCGCCGCCGATAGTCTGGCAGCCGGCGGAGTCGGTGTTGTTGTTGCTGCCGCGATGGATCTTGAAGGTGCGGTTGAGATCCTGGAGGCCGTTGACGTCGCGCGAATCGAACAGACCATCGGCATTAGTGTCGCGCTGGACCATGTTGCGGCCGTTGCGTATGGCTTCTTCGGAGGGTCTCAGCGAAAACTCGACGCCGCTTGGGGTCTGGCGATTGCTGCTATGGCGAGCCTCTTCCATCTCGACCGTGCCGGCGGCCAGGCGGCCCAGATCGCGCACGCGGTCGTTGTTGGCGTCATCGCCTTCGATATCACGGCGTCGGACGTTTTCGTAGCCGGGCCAGCGCTCGAGCGCCGGTGCCGGGCGCCTCGTTTCTTTGATGATGCGGTGGCCGTCGCTGCCGGCATGGTGGTCGTACTGGGCGGTGGGCTCGGTATTGGCCTGGTTGAACTCGCGCGCATGGCGGCCACCGTTGGCGTCCCTCCATACCACGACGATGCGATCGTCATACTCGCCGCGCCCTTGGTTGTCGGTGGTCCGGGTTTCGTTGCGCATGCCCAGGATCACCCGGTCTCGGCTGACCAGCGCATTCCGCGCGGCCTCGTTGCCGCGCACCCCGATCACACTGGCGTAAACGTCGTACTTCTGCGCCTGCGACAGGTCCGCGGTTTCGCTTTCCTGCGGAAAGCGCGGCGCGCCGTGCGCCGCGATCAGTCGGCCAAGGTCCCGTTGCGGCGCGTGCGTATTCGGGCCATGTCCGGGCAGCGCGTCCATGCCCACGTTGGCGGTGTAAAGAGCCGCGATCGTTGCGGTCGCGCGCGTGGCGACATAGCGATCCAAGGCTTCCTGCATTACCAGCGGTTGGTCGCGGCGTAGGGCGTTAAGTCGAGCGACAGCGTCGTTGCCGCGACCCTGGTTGAACAGGGCGGCGACCTGATCGGCCGAGGCGTTGATGTCGAACTCGGGCATGGCGGAACTCCCTGTCCTACGCCGCGTCGCGCGCGGCGGTTCCTATGGCGCCAGGGCCTTTCCTGGGCCTCGCTGGCAGCCTAGCACCGAGGCTGGTTCCGTGATAGACGGCGCATTTTGCGCGTAAAAGGTGCCTGCGATGTTCCTGCGATGTTCTAGTCCGGTTGGCCCTTCTTGCGCCGCTTGGCGCTGTACATGGCCTGGTCGGCCTTGTGCAGCAGCTCGCCCAGGTCCTCGCCGTCGTCGGGGTAGATCGCGCAGCCGATGCTGGCCTGCAACGGGATTTCGCCGTCGTCGTAGGCGAACGGCGGGGTCAGCGATTCGGCCAGGCGCTGGGCCTGGGCGACGGCGCCGTCGCGGTGGTCGATGCTGGGCAGGATCACGCCGAACTCGTCGCCGCCCACGCGCGCCACGGTGTCGCCGCTGCGCGCGCTGCCGCGCACGCGCGCGGCGAACTCCACCAGCGCGGCGTCGCCGGCGCGGTGACCCATGCGGTCGTTGACCGGCTTGAGGCCGTCCATGTCCAGGTTGAGGATGCCGATGCGGCGCTGGTCGCGCTGCGCCTGCGCCAGGCAGTGGCGCAGGCGGTCGTAGAACAGCGCGCGGTTGGGCAGGCCGGTGAGCGCATCGTGGGTGGCCTGGTGGAACAGCTCGTCGGTTTCGTAGCGCGCGGCGTGGTACATGGCCGCGCCGATCAGGCCCGACATCAGGTCGAGCATGCGCAGTTCCTGCGCGCCGAACTCCGACGGCGTCGCGCCCATCACCTTGAGCACGCCGACCACGGTCTGATGGTGCTTGAGCGGCACCACGATCATCGAGCGCAGGCCGACGCGGCGGCAGGCCTCGCGGTCCACGCGCGGGTCGGTTTCCGAATCCTCGCAGTTCAGCGGCGCGCCGACCGCGACGCAGGCGCCGGACAGGCTGGCCGCGCGGCGCAGGCGCAGGCCCAGGCTGGATTCGGCGATGCCGGATGCGGCGCGGTAGACCATGTCGTCGCCTTCGGCCAGTTCCACCACCGCCCCGACCGCGCCGGTGAGGGTCTGGGCGCGGCGCGTGACCAGCTCCATCACGCCGCCCAGGTCCAGGCCCAGGCGCGCGATTTCGGTCTGGGTTTCGATCACCTGCAACAGGCGCGAGGCTTCATCCGACGTCGGCGCGAGGGACGCGTTCATGGTCAGCTCCAGCGAAGATCGTGCGCGAGCATAGCCACGGAAGGTCGCGGTTTTGTATGCGGAACGCGCGCCGGCATGGTGTGCGTGGATTGGTTGCGCAAGGAGTGTGACGTTTTCATGGCAAGGCGGTGGCCGCGGCCCCCTCATCGGATCGGATCGTTCGCGAATCCGTTCGCCATGAGCGCGGCGTCTGCGCCGCAACGCGGCCGGCCCGAGCCGGCCGCGTCCGTCCAGCTTACGCCTCGGCTTCTTCCTTGTAAGCGTCCACCGGGATGCAGGCGCACATCACGTTCTTGTCGCCGTAGACGTTGTCCACGCGCGCCACCGGCGGCCAGTACTTCTGCAGCTTCAGGCTGGGCAGCGGGAACGCCGCCAGCTCGCGCGGGTAGGCGTGGGTCCACTCGCTGGCCGAGACCGCGGTGGCGGTGTGCGGCGCGTGCTTGAGCGGGTTGTCCTCGCGGTCCAGCTTGCCGTCCTCGACCGCGCGGATTTCCTCGCGGATCTGGATCATGGCGTCGATGAAGCGGTCCAGCTCGTGCTGCGATTCGCTCTCGGTCGGCTCCACCATCAGCGTGCCGGCGACCGGGAAGCTCAGGGTCGGGGCGTGGAAGCCGAAGTCGATCAGACGCTTGGCCACGTCCTCGGCGCCGATGCCGGTGGCGTCCTTGATCGGCCGCAGGTCGAGGATGCACTCGTGCGCGACCAGGCCGTTGCGGCCGGTGTAGAGGGTCTCGTAGTGCGGCGCCAGGCGCTGGGCGATGTAGTTGGCGTTGAGCAGGGCGACCTGGGTCGCCTTGCGCAGGCCGGCGGCGCCCATCATGGTGATGTACATCCAGCTGATCGGCAGGATCGAAGCCGAGCCGAAGCTGGCCGCGGAGACCATGCCGACCGCGCCTTCGCCGCCCAGCGTGCGCGGCAGGAACGGGGCCAGGTGCGACTTGACCGCGCAGGGGCCGACGCCCGGGCCGCCGCCGCCGTGCGGAATGCAGAAGGTCTTGTGCAGGTTGAGGTGCGACACGTCCGAGCCCCATTTGCCGGGCTTGGCCACGCCGACCAGGGCGTTCATGTTGGCGCCGTCGGTGTAGACCTGGCCGCCGTGGGCGTGGACGATCTCGCAGATCTCGACCACGTCCTCTTCGAACACGCCATGCGTGGACGGGTAGGTGATCATCAGCGCGGCCAGGCGGTCGCTGTACTTCTCGGCGGCGCGGCGAATGTCCTCGACGTCGACGTTGCCGTTGCCGTCGCACTTGGTCACCACCACCTGCATGCCGCACATCTGCGCCGAGGCCGGGTTGGTGCCGTGCGCGGATTCGGGAATCAGGCAGATGTCGCGGTGGCCTTCGTTGCGCGAGCGGTGGTAGGCGCGGATCGCCAGCAGGCCGGCGTATTCGCCCTGCGCGCCGGAGTTGGGCTGCAGGCTGACCGCGTCGTAGCCGGTGCACTCGACCAGCATCGCTTCGAGCTCGTCGATCAGCTGCTTGTAGCCGACGGTCTGATCGGCCGGCGCCAGCGGATGCAGGTTGCCGAACTCCGGCCAGGTCACCGGGATCATCTCGGCGGTGGCGTTGAGCTTCATGGTGCAGCTGCCCAGCGGGATCATGGTGCGATCCATCGCCAGGTCCTTGTCGGCCAGCGCGCGCATGTAGCGCAGCAGTTCGTGCTCGCTGTGGTGGGTGTTGAACACCGGGTGCTGCAGGAACTCGCTGTTGCGCAGCAGGCCGCCGGGCAGGGCGTCGGCGGTGGCCGCGTCCAGCGCGTCGATGTCGTCGATGCGGGCGCCGAACAGCGCGGCCAGCTGCACGACTTCGGCGCGCGTAGTGGTCTCGTCCAGGCTGATGCCGACGCGGCCCGGGTCGCCGCTGTAGTTGAGGTTGATGCGCGCGGCCACGGCCTTGGCCTGCAGCGCGTCGGCGTCGACGCCGACCACGTCCAGGGTGTCGAAGAAGTCCGGGCCCACGGTCAGGCCGGCCTGGCGCAGCGCGGCGGCCAGGATCGCGGCCAGGCGGTGCACGCGGCGGGCGATGCGGGTCAGGCCTTCCGGGCCGTGGTAGACGGCGTACATCGAGGCCATCACCGCCAGCAGCACCTGCGCGGTGCAGATGTTGGACGTGGCCTTCTCGCGGCGGATGTGCTGCTCGCGGGTCTGCAGGGTCAGGCGGTAGGCGGGCTTGCCCTCGGCGTCGATCGACACGCCGATCAAACGGCCCGGCATCGAGCGCTTGTAGGCGTCGCGGCAGGCCATGAAGGCCGCGTGCGGGCCGCCGAAACCGAACGGCACGCCGAAGCGCTGGCTGTTGCCGACCACGATGTCGGCGCCCCATTCGCCGGGCGCGGCGATCAGGGTCAGCGCGAGCAGGTCGGTCGCCACCGCGACCAGGCCGCCGCGCGCGTGCACGGCATCGGCCAGGGCCTGGTGGTCGCCGATCTGGCCGTGGGTGTTGGGGTATTGCAGCAGCACGCCGAAGCTGTCGGCGGCCAGCGCCTGCGCGTCGTCGCCGATCTGCAGGTCGATGCCCATGGCCTCGGCGCGCGTGTGCAGCACTTCCAGCGTCTGCGGGTGCACGTCGCGGGAGACGAAGAACAGGTTCGACTTCGACTTGGCCGAACGCTTGGCCAGGGTCATGGCCTCGGCGGCGGCGGTGCCTTCGTCCAGCAGCGAGGCGTTGGCGATTTCCATGCCGGTCAGGTCGGCGACCATGGTCTGGAAGTTGATCAGCGCTTCCATGCGGCCTTGCGAGATTTCCGCCTGGTAGGGCGTGTAGGCCGTGTACCAGGCCGGGTTCTCGAGGATGTTGCGCAGGATCACGTTCGGGGTGAGGGTGCCGTAGTAGCCCTGGCCGATGAAGCTGCGGAACACCTGGTTCTTGTCGGCGACGGCGCGGATCTTGGCCAGCGCTTCGACTTCGGTCATCGGCGCGGCCAGCGCCAGCGGCGCGGGCGACTTGATCTTGGCCGGCACGATCGCGTCGGTCAGCGCTTCCAGCGAGTCGTGGCCGACGGTGCGCAGCATGTGCGCGATCTCGGCGTCGTTGGGGCCGATGTGGCGCTCGAGGAAGGCGTCGTGGTGCTCGAGGTCGCGCAGGGAAGCGCGATTGACAGCTGAAGTCATGGCAGGGGGCGTCCGTAGGCAGCGTGCGGTGCCGCACGCGAGGCGCCCCTCTGTCCTTTTGCCTGAGAGTTTGGAAGCGCCGCTGCATACAGGCAGCTGGGGGAGGGGGGCCTGGGTAGGCTCGCTCCTGTACGGCTCGCTTCGTGCCCCTTCGGCGCCGGTTCCGTCCGATGGTCCGGGCGGGCGGTCTCTCCAGAGTTTGTACACGCGGCGGTATGGGGCCTGAGCGATTACGGGCGTTGCGCCTTCGGCAGCGGTCGGTTCCCTTGCGGGGCCGGCCGGCTTCTCCCACCGCGTGTTTCAAGCCGGGGATTATAGCCGCACGCGCGGCGCCGGTCAGCGCCCGCCCGGTTCAGTTTGCGCCGATCCGCCGTACCATGGGGTTCCGCCGTTCTTGGGCCGCCTTACCTCTATGCCACAGTGCCAGGTCGTCGCGATCCAGGGGGATCGACCGGTCGCATCGCCGCTACGGCCGCCGCGCGCGGCAACGTATTCGAAGGCCTTGGGGAGCGCCGCATGATGAGCGACGGATCAGGTGCGCCCACCCGGGCAAAGCGGAAGCGCAAGCGTTCCGGTGCGGGCGCCGGAACGGCCGCAGCGGCGGCCGAGGTCGCTGGGCGCGCCAGCCGGCCGCCGCGCGATGCCGATGCGCAGGTTCCGCTTGCGCACGATGCCCTGGCGGTGCGCGCCTGGCGACGTCTGATCAACGAACCCAGCCTGGGCCTGAGCGCGGCCTACCTCCTGGTGTCGATGATCGGACTGTGGGCGAACTTCTGGTTCTACCGGCAGTTCGGCCTGCCGATCCTGGAATACATGCAGGCCAGCGACTACCTCGTCGCCGGGCTGCGCGATCCTCGCTATGCGCTGATGCTGGCGGCCTCGGTCGCGGTGGCCTGGCTGATCAGTTGGCCCGATATATACCGCCGGCGGCATCCGCGCCGGGTGCGGGAGTACCAGCGCCGCTGGTGGGGACGGCTGGTGTTTCCACGGTCGGACCTGTTCCGCTGGACCCTGCTGCGGCTGAAGCCGGAAACCGGTATCGCCATCGGCGTGTTCATGGGCATGGCGGCGACCAGCTGCCTGTACGTGGTCGACAAGGCCAATTTGATTCGCGACCACGCCGACGGCCATCCGGTGGTGGTGACCTTGGCCGGCGAGTCCGCGCCGTTGCCGGGCGTTGCGCGTCTGCTCGGCACCGGCAGCGCCTATGTCTATCTGTGGTGGCCCGAAGCGCGTCGCGCCGAAGCGGTGCCGATCGAAAGCATCGGTCGCCTGCTGGCGCCGTCGCTCTTGCGCAAGCGCGATACCGCAGCTGCTGCGACGCCTGCAGGCGCGCCGGCGACGACACCCGCGAAGGCCGTCGCGCCGGTCGCCGCGGGTACGCGTACGCCGTGAGCGCGGCGACGCGATCGATGCGCGCGAAAAAAGACCGATCCGGACAGTTGCGCCACGCGCCGTCGCGCCGTCGCGGTTGTATGCTGTCGCTCTCTCCACGAGCTCGCGGACGCACAGGATGAGCGCACCCCCGTTCCGTTTGCTGCAACTCGATCACGTCGTGTTGCGGGTGCGCGATCCCGAGGCCATGGTCGCGTTCTATCTTGAAGTGCTGGGCTGTTCGGTGGAGCGCCGCCAGGACGAGATCGGCCTGATTCAGTTGCGCGCCGGACAGTCGCTGATCGACCTGGTCGGCATCGACGGCAAGCTCGGCCGCATGGGCGGCGCCGCGCCCGGCGTCGAGGGCCGCAACATGGACCATCTGTGCCTGCGCGCCGATCCCTTCGATCGCGACGCGATCCTGGCGCACCTGCACGCGCACGGCGTGCGCATCGGCGATTTCGGCTCGCGCTACGGCGCCGAAGGCGAGGGGCCGTCGCAGTACCTGTTCGATCCGGAAGGCAATCTGGTCGAGCTCAAAGGCCCGCCCGACGCGGTGGCCGCGCAGGCATGAGCGAACCTGCGACATCGCGGGCGGCCGCCAAGCCCGCGCGTTACCTGGCTCTGCTGTTGGCCGGCCTGGCGATGTTCGGGCCGTTCTCGATCGACACCATCTTCCCGGCGTTCCCGGCGATGGGCGCCGAATTGGGCGCCGACAAGCTGGCGATGCAGCAGACCATCAGCGTCTACCTGATCGCCTACGCGCTGATGAGCATCGTCCACGGCCCGCTGTCCGACGCGATCGGGCGCAGGCGCGTGATCATCGGCGGCTTGGTCGTGTTCACCCTGGCCTCGGTCGGCTGCGCGCTGTCGCGCGACCTCGGCACGCTGCTGGTGTTCCGCGCCGTGCAGGGCCTGTCGGCCGGCGTCGGCCTGATCGTGGGGCGCGCTGTGATCCGCGACGTGCTGCAGGGCGACGACGCGCAGCGCCTGATGAGCCAGGTGTCGATGATCTTCGGCATCGCTCCGGCGATCGCGCCCATCATCGGCGGCTGGATCCTGGGCTGGAGCCATTGGCCGGGGATCTTCTGGTTCCTGGTCGCGTTCTCGGTGCTGCTGCTGGTCGCGACCCTGCGCGTGCTGCCGGAAACCCATCCGCCGGCGTCGCGCCTGCCGCTGGTGCCGCGCCGCCTGCTGCGCGACTACGTGGCGATCTTCATCAACCCGCGCTTCCAGCGCCTGACCGCGGCCAGCGCCTTCAACTTCGGCGCGCTGTTCCTGTACATCGCCTCGGCGCCGGCGTTCGTGCTCGACCTGCTGCGTCTCAACGAGCGCGAGTTCGCCTGGTTCTTCGTGCCCATGATCGGCGGCATGGTGGTCGGCGCCTTCGTCTCCGGACGCACCGCCGGCAAGGTCGGCGGCCAGCGCATGGTCCGGATCGGTTTCGCCTGCACCATCCTGGCGATGGCGCTGAACGTCGCCTACAACCTATTCGACGCCACCCCGCAGGTGCCGTGGGCGGTGATCCCGATCTCGCTGTGTTCGTTCGGCGTGGCCCTGGTGTTCCCGATCGTGACCCTGGCGATCCTGGACATGTACCCGCGCCAGCGCGGTTCGGCCTCGTCGCTGCAGGCCTTCACCGGCCTGGTGCTCAACGCGCTGATCGCCGGCGTGCTGTCGCCGCTGGTCAGCGGCAGCGGCGTCGCGTTGGCGGGCGCCGGGCTCGCGTTCGTGGTGACCGGCTGGGTGTTCTGGCGCTGGGAAACCGCGCGTTCGCGACAGGCCGCGCCGACCCCGGACGCGCCCGCGATCGAGCCGCCGGAGACGCTGTAGGTCGCAAGCAGGCGCAAGCCTCGAGGGCCGACGCACGGTGATGCGATCGCATTGCATCGACTGCGGCGCATCGTTGGTGCAAAGGGTGTGCCGTCAGCTCTCACGGTGCTTGTTCGTACCGAAGAGAGTAGCGAAGATGCCGACGAATTCGCTCGTCTCAGGCATCGACCGTCATGCAAATTGGATACTCGCCGCGGGTTCCCGCCATCGGGCTGTCGGAAACGTTGTAGCGGGAGGCGAGCTGCATGCTGCCCCGGCAACGCCCCGACATCGGCTGGCTCGATCTGGTTTGCGCAGCGGCGTACACGCTGCGCGGCGGCGATCCGGCGGCGGCCCAGGCCGCGGCCGAAGCCGGCGCCGATGCGCTGGCCGACGACGGCCGCCACAGCCTGGTCAGCTTGTCGGTGCGCAGCGGTTTCGACCGCCTGCTCGCCACCCTGCAGCTGCCGCCGGGCAGCGAAGTGCTGGTGTCGGCGGTCACCATCCGCGACATGATCGCGGTGATCGAGCGGCACGGCCTGCGCGCGGTGCCGGTGGATCTGCACGCCGACACGCTGAGCCTGGACGTAGCGGCGCTGGCCGCGGCGCTGACGCCGCGCAGCCGCATGCTGCTGGTCGCGCATTTGTTCGGCAGCCGCATGCCGCTGCGCGCGCCGTTGGACTTCGCGCGGCAACACGGCTTGCTGCTGGTCGAGGACGGCGCCCAGGCCTACACCGGCGACGGTTGGCTGGGCGATGCGGCCTGCGATGTCAGCTTGCTGAGTTTCGGCCCCATCAAGACCGCGACCGCGCTGGGCGGCGCCGTGCTGCGCTTCGCAGATCCCGGCCTGTGCGAGCGCGTGCGCGCGGCGCAGGCGCACCAGCCGCTGCAGGCGGGCCGCGCGTTCGCGCAGCGGGTCGGCAAGTACGCGCTGCTCAAAGCGCTCACGGCCCGTATCCCCTACGGCCTGTTCTGTCGCGCCTGCGGATGGTTCGGCATCGATCACGATGCGCTGATCAACCGCTCGGTGCGTGGCTTCGCCGGCGGCGAATTGTTCCAGCGCATCCGTCAGCGCCCGTGCGCGGCGCAGTCGCGCCTGCTGCTGCGGCGCCTGCGCGGCTACCCGCGGGCGCGGGCGGCGCAGCGCGCGCAGCGCGGCGAACGCCTGCTCGCGGCGCTGCCGCTGGCGCGCCCGGGCCAGGCCGTCGCCGGTTCCGGCCATTGGGTGCTGCCGGTGCTCAGCGCCGACCCGCCGCGGCTGATCGCCGGCCTGCTCGCGCGCGGTTTCGACGCCACCCGCGGCGCGTCCAGCCTGTACGCGGTGCCCGGCGACGCCGCGCCCGGCGCGGGCGATCTGCGCCGCGTCATGGACGCGGTGGTGTACCTGCCCGCGCCGGAGGGCGAGGGCGACCTGCGCCGCCTCGCCGAGGCCGTGCGCGCCACCGTGACGGACGCGGCGGCGGCATGAGCCGCGGCGAACGCGCCGGTGCGGACGCGTTCAAACGCGCGCCGGCCGGGGACGCTAGACTTCGACCGGTTGAGGACGGCTAGACGGAACGGCATGGCAGTGGGCAAGGAGAGGAACGCGGCGCGGCCGCGTCGGTGTTGGACGGTGTGGAGGGGACTGGCCCTGGCCTGCGCCCTGGCTTCGGCGACGCCGGCCCTGGCGCGCGACATCGACGTCCGCCACTACGTCGCCCGTATCGACCCCGATCTCAAGACCCGCAGCCTCAAGGGCGAGGTCTCGATCCGCTTCGTCGCCACCGTCGACAGCACCGACCTGATCGTGCTCGACCGCGACGGCCTGGACATCGACCGCGTGCGCGAGGGCGAGCGATCGCTGTCCTTCGACCAGACCGGGCGCGTGCTCAAGATCCGCTTGTCGCGGCCGGCGCTGCGCGGACAGTTGCGCGAGGTGACGGTCAATTACCACGGCACGCCCAAGTTCGGCCTGCAGTTCCACCCCGAGAAGCGACAGATCTACACCCTGTTCTCGACCGCGCAATGGCTGGTCGGCATCGACGCGCCCGACGAGCGCGCCAGCCTGGACCTGAGCGTGGCCCTGCCCACCGGCCTGAAGGCGGTCGGCAACGGCTATCTGGTCGGCCGCCGCAGCCTGGGCAACGGCACCGAACTGCACCGCTGGCGCCAGACCGTGCCGATGCCCGCCTACACCTACGGCTTCGCCGCCGGCCCGTTCGAGGAAGCCAGCGACCGCGGCAGCCGCGTGCGCCTGCGTTACCTCGGTGCGGGCTACAGCCAGAACGAGCTGCGTCGGATCTTCGCCGACAGCGGCGACATGCTGCGCTACTTCGAGCGCCGTGCCGGCGTGCCGTACCCGGGCGGCGTCTACACGCAGGCGCTGGTCGCGCGCACCATCGGCCAGGAGCATGCGGGCTTCTCGCTGTTGTCGGAGGAGTACGGCCGCGGCGTGCTGGCCGACCGCCGCGACGAATCGCTGATCGCGCACGAGGCCGCGCACCAGTGGTGGGGCAACCTGATCACCTGCCGCGAATGGACCCACTTCTGGCTCAACGAAGGCTTCGCCAATTTCCTCGCCGCCAGCTACATGGAGCAGCGCTTCGGCCGCGACGAATACCTCAAGCAGGTCGAGGGCTGGAAACGCCGCTACGAAAAGTTGAAGGAAGCCGGCAAGGACAAGCCGCTGGTGTTCGCCGACTGGGACAAGCCCAGCGCCGACGACCGCGCGGTGGTCTATCAGAAGGGCGCCTACGTGCTGCATCTGCTGCGCGAGGAACTCGGCGAGGCGGCGTTCTGGAACGGCCTGCGCGAATACACCCGCGCCCATCGCGGCACCGCGGTGGTCAGCCAGGACTTCCAGCGTTCGATGGAGCTGGCCAGCGGCCGCAGCCTGTCGACGTTCTTCGCGACCTGGGTCTATCCGTCCGCGACGGCCACCGCCCCCGCGCGCTGATGCCGCCACCGTTGCGGCCACGGCCCGGCGCTGCGCCGGACCGGGTGCGGGTTGGCCCGAGTGCTCGTGCACAATGGCGCGATAGCCGGCGCAAGGGGAATGAAGGCCATGAAGACGATCACGATGCGCATCGCGCCGCTGTTGCTGGCCTTGCCCTTGCAGGCGATGGCGGCGAACCCGTCGGAATACGACCGGCTCTACGACGCCTGCGTCGACAAGCTCGGTCCCATCAATAATGCGGTGGTCGACGCGTGCTCGAACCAGGTCTCCACCAGCGCCAAGGCCGAGATCACGCGCCGCTACAAGACCATCCATGCGCGCCTGAGCGAGGCCAATCCGGACGATGCGGCCAAGTTCGAAGCCTCGCAAAAGGCCTGGCTGAACTACCGCAACGCGCATTGCGAACTGGCCGGCTCGTACATCGGATCGCCCATGTACGGCTTCTGCCCGATGAAGCTCAATACCGAGCGCGCGTTGGAACTGCGCGAGCTGGACGGCGAGTAGGGCGGCCGATTCGTTGTGTCCGGCCGCTCGGCGCTCAGCCGCGCGTGCCCAGGCCGCGATAGCGCAGCCACGCATGCAGCGGCAGCCCGGCCACGATCAGCGCCGCGCCCCATAGCAGGGCCTGCGCGCCGATCCCGGCCAGCGCATACACACTGAACAGCAAGGCCAGCGCCGCCGTCGCGCGGCCGCGGTCGCCGCGCAGCAGCCAGGCCGCGCTGCCGGCCAGGTAGGGCAGCAGGGTGGCCGCGGTGGACAGCAGGATGGCGAAGGTGAACACCTGCACCAGCGAGCGGCTGTAGTTGGCCAGCACCAGCGCCGAGGCCAGCGCCGACGACAGCAGCACCCCGGCTTGCGGCGTGCCGCGCGCATCCACGCGTGCGAACAGCGAAGGGAACAGGCCGTCGCGCGCGGCCGCCAGCGGCAGCTGCGCCGACAGCAGCACCCAGCCGTTGAGCGCGCCGAAGCACGACACCGCCGCCACCAGCGCCAGGGCGATGCCGGCCTCCACGCCCCACAGCGCGCGCGCCGCATCGGCCATCGGCGCCTGCGAGTGCTGCAACGCCGCTGCGGGCAGCACGCCGATCACCGCCGTGCAGGCCAGGATCGTCGCCACGCCGGCGATCAGCGTGCCCAACATCGTCGCGCGCGGCACCGTGCGCGCGGCGTCGCGCACCGCGTCGGCGGGCACCGTCGCCGCCTCCAGGCCGAGCAAGGCCCACAGGCAGAGCGCGGCGGTCGCGTGCGCGACTTGCGGCAGCGATTCGCCGCTGGGATTGAACGGCACCGCCGCGCGCGTGTCGACGAACCACAGCGCGACGCCGCCGAACAGCAGCAGCGGCAACAGCTTCAATGCGGTGGTCAGCAACTGCACGCGACCGGCCTCGCGGATGCCGGCCAGATTGATCGCGGCGCAGACCCACAACGCCGCCAGGGCGCAGCCGGCGGCACGCGCGGGCGTGGCGGTGGCGGCCGGAAACACCGCGCCCAGGCTGCCGGCGAAGGCGACCGCGATGGCCGCATTCGCGCACCAGATCGAGATCCAGTAACTCCATGCGATCACGAACCCCGCGCTGTCGCCGAAGGCCAGACGCGCATACACATAAGGCCCGCCGCTGTGCGGCCAGCGCGCCGACAGGCGGGCGAAGGTCAGCGCCAGCAGCAGCGCGCCGCACAGGGTGATGGCCCAGCCGATCAACGTCGCCGCGCCATAGGGCGCCAGCGCCGAGGGCAGCAGGAACACACCGCTGCCGATCATGCTGCCGGTCACCAGCGCGGTGGCCGACCACACCCCCAGCGGCCGGCCCGTGGCGTTCACGCCGGGTCCGACACGCCCGCGTCGCGGTAACAGGCGCGCAGCAGTTCCTGGAAATGGTGGACCGCGTTCTCGCGCAGCGGATTCAAGCGCCCGCCGACGTAGGAACCCGAGGCCAGGCCGCGCTGCACGTCCTCGCAGATGGTCAGATCCTCCAGCTGCACTTCGTCGCTGAAGGCGAGGTCGGCGTCGCGGCGCGCGCGCGCTTCGCCCGAATCGTCGCGCCGGTAGTAGAAGTCGAACACCACCCGGCAGCGGTCCACGCCCACCGGCACCACGCGGTTGGTCTGCAGCCGGCCGGGCAGGATGTTGAGCATGGTGTTGGGCCACAGCCAGTAGTACAGCGCGTCGCCGTCGCCGTAGAGGCCGTCGCCGCTTTCCAGCGGGCTCCACTGGTAGGAGTACCAGCGCGCCGTCTCGGTGATGTAGCTGCGGTAGTCGAGCAGGCGGTTGAGGCCGGGGTGGATGTGCGGGACGTGGTAGCCCTCCAGGTAGTTGTCGACGTAGACCTTCCAGTTGCAGGCCACGTCGTAACTCACCCGGTGGTGGTGGCCGTAGCCGCCCAGGTCGCGCTCGCCGCCGATGCGCTCGTCGATGCCTTGCACCAGCGCGTCGAAGTCCATCGCCGCCTCGCCCGCGCAGGCGAACACCATGCCCTGCCAGATCCGCACGCGCAGCTGCGGCAGCCGCACGTCGGCGACGGCGAAGTCCGGCGCCTGGCCCATCTCCGGCGCCGAGCGCAGCACGCCGTCCAGGCCGTAGGTCCAGCCGTGGTAGCGGCAGCGCAGCGAACGCGCGGCCAGGCCGTCGCAGCTGGCGATCGGTCCGGCGCGGTGGCGGCAGACGTTGTGCAGCGCGCGGATTTCGCCGTCCTCGCCGCGCACGGCGATCACCGGCAGCCCGGCCAGATCGGCGACGACGTGATCGCCGGGCTGCTGCAGCTGGCACAGGTGCGCGATCAACTGCCAGCCCGGATCGAAGACCAGGCGCCGGTCCAACGCCGCCATCGCGGCGTCGGTGTAGTAGCGCGCGGGCAGGGCGGTGGCGCGGTCCAGCGGTTGCGGCGCGAGATCGGCGGCAGGGGCGGGGCGCGTGTTCATGGCCGCAGTATTGCGCCGTGCGCGGGCCGGCCGCAAAGGGGCGGCCGCGAAGGGTTCGAACGCGACCGGCCGACGGATCGCTCCGCCGGCCGGTCGTGGTGACCACGGTGTATCGCTACAGGTTTCAGCCGCAGCAATAGCACTGCAAGGGCTGGCCCGGGCCGCCGGGGCCGAGGTCGCCGCCGAAGCCCTGGCATTCCTGGCGGCAGGCCCAGGCGCTGCAGGCTTCGCTTTCGGCCTGTGCGCCGGTACCGTCGCCGGCGACGACCTGGAATGCGCCGAAGCTCATCGCGGTGGAGAACAGCAAGGCAGCCAGGGCGATGCGCACACTGCGTGTCCGATGCTTCATCTCAACTCTCCTTGGTGGTGGGTCCCGCCGACGACGCCTCCTTGCGCCGCACCGCGGTGAGTACGCCGTTGACGCCTTCCTTGGTATTGATCGCGCCCACGCGCGCATAGCGCACGCGGCCGTCGCGGCCGATCACCAGCAGCAGGGGCACGTTGCGCGCGCGGAACAGCATCGCGCTGCGGCGGTCCTGGCTGGCGATCACCGGAAACGCGAAGCCGTGCTCGCGCGCGTATGCGCCCGCGGCCGCGGGTGGATCCAGCGCGATGCCGAGCATTTCGGCGCGGCCGCCGGACGCGGCCTCGAGCTGGCCGGCGATCGCCTTCACCAACGGCGCCGAGGCGCGGCAGTGCGGGCAGCCGGTGGTGAAGAAGTACAGCACCTGGTAATCGGCGGCCGGCTCGCCCAGGCGGCGGCTGGCGCCGTCGAGCGAGGTCATCGCGATGCGCGGCACGTACATGCCGATGTAGGGTTGGGTCGCGCGTTGCGACAGCCAGCGCTGGTTCTCGCGCGCCTGGTGCAACTGCCAGCCCAGCGCCACCACCAGCGCGCTGGCCAGCGCCAGCGCGGCGATCAGCAACGGCACGGTCCAACGCGAGACGACCCGGCTATCCGTAGGGGTGGGGTTCGACATGTCGGCGACCGTAGCAGCGCGCGCCGGCGCATAACTTGACGAGGCTCACATCGAGGCGATGGGAGTTGCAACCGCGGTCGCGGTTGCGGTGCTTGCGTGGCTCGACGGTTTCGAAAGTTTCGAAGTCGGGCGTTCGGCCGCATGGTCCGAGTAGCGATGATCGTCTTCGTGCTGTCTGTGGGAGCGACGTGAGTCGCGATAGCGCCATCCCGTGCGGCCACGAATCGCGACTCACGTCGCTCCCACAGCAGGCCGCGCGGGCGTGTGGTTTCGTTCGAGCGGCGCACGATGCGCCGCGCTTTCACGCAAGCGCCGTCACCGAAACGAACAGGGCCGGCTTGCGCCGGCCCTGTCGGGTGTTGCGTAGCGGCGGTCGATCAGCCCTTGCCGGCCGCCGGCTTGGCCGCGGCGGTCTTGCCGTCGGGCTGCCAGCCGCAGGTCTTGCCTTCGTTCTGCTGCTTCAGCCAGGTCTGCAGCGGCGCGAAGTATTCCAGCACCGCCGAGGCGTCCATCTTCTCGCCGCCGGTGAGTTCCTTCAGCGTCTTCTGCCAGGGCTGGCTCTGGCCCTTGCTCAGCATGGCCTGGAACTTGGCGCCGGCTTCCTTGTTGCCGTAGAAGCTGCACTCGTACAGCGGGCCCTTGTAGCTCGATGCGTCGCACAGCGCCTTGTAGAACTGGAACTGCAGCACGTGCGAGAGGAAGTAGCGCGTGTACGGCGTGTTGCCCGGCACGTGGTACTTGGCGCCGGCGTCGAAGAATTCCTCGCCGCGCGCCGTCGCCGGGGCCACGCCCTGGTACTTGGCCTTCAGCTCCCACCAGGCCTTGTTGTAGTCGGCCGGCTTGATCGAGCCGTCGAACACGCCCCAGCGCCAGCGGTCGATCATCAGACCGAACGGCAGGAACGAGACCTTGGCCAGGGCCATGCGCATCTGCGCGTTGATCAGCGCCTCGTTGCTCTGCTGCTGATCGCCGACCAGGCCGATCGACTGCAGGTACTTGGGCGTCATCGCCAGCACGATGGTGTCGCCGATGGCCTCGTGGAAGCCGTCGTGCGCGCCGCCCTGGAACAGCGGCGGCTGCTTGTTGTAGGCCATGTAGTAATAGACGTGGCCCAGCTCGTGATAGATGGTGGTGAAGTCTTCCTCGTTGGGCTTGATGCACATCTTGGTGCGCACGTCGCCGGCCATGTCCATGTCCCAGGCGCTGGCGTGGCAGACCACGTCGCGATCGCGCGGCTTCACGAACTGGGTGCGGCTCCAGTACGTCTCCGGCAGCTTGGGCATGCCCAGCGAGACGTAGAAGTCCTGCGCGCGCTCGGTCATCAGGCGCGCGGTGGCCAGGCCGGCGTCGACTTCCAGCTGCGCTTCCTGATCGGGTTCGCGCGAGTCCGGATTCCTGGCCATCTGCGCGTCGAGCTGCTGCTGGTACTGCGCGGCCAGCGCACCGGTCACGTCCAGGCTGCCGGCGTTCTTGTACGGCGCCAGCACGTCCCAGAGGTTGCCCCAGTCCTGCTGCCACATGTTGCCCATCAGGTGCGCGGGCAGCATGTTGCCGGCGACGTGGCCCTTGTCGGCGCCGTAGGTGGTTTCCAGCTTGGTGCGGGTGTAGCAGTGCAGCTGTTCGTACAGCGGCTTGACCTGGCCCCACAGGCGGTCGGTCTCGGCGGCGATTTCCGCCGGGCTCATGTCGTAGCCCGAACGCCACATCTCGCCGGTGTCGGCGTAGCCCATGTCGCGCGCGCCTTCGTTGACCAGCTCGACGAAGCGCGTGTAGTCCTTGCGCATCGGCTGGGCGATGGTGTGCCAGCCCTGCCAGGCGTCCAGCTGCGCGTCGTAGTCGCGGCTGCTGCGCAGCACGTCTTCGAGGTCGCCGAGTTGGCGGCAGTGCTTGGCGTCGCCGTCGCCGGTGCAGTACTTGCCCGAGCCGTACATGCCGTCCATCTTGGTCGCGATCTTGGTCAGCTCGGCCAGCTTGGTCGGATCCTTGGGCGCCGGCATCGCGGTGGCCAGTTTCAGCAACTGGATCGAACGCGCGGTGTCCGGCGACATCTGCTGGCCTTCGAAGCGCTTGGCCTGCTCGATCCAGGCATTGAGCTGGGTCAGCCAGCGCTCGTTGCTCTTGGCCGCGATCAGCGCGCTGTCGTCGTTGATGTAGGTGTTCGACAGCCACTGCGCCGAACTCATCTCCGGGTACATCGCCTTGTACTCGGCGTTGACGCGGGCGATGAACTGATCGGCGGTCTCGCCCTGGGGCGCGGTGGTCGGCGCGGTGCCGGTGGTGGGCGCGGTCGGTTCTTTCTTGCAACCGGCCAGGCCGATCACGGCGGCGGTGATGCTGAGCGCGAGCAGGGCGCGTAAGGGCTTCATAAGGCGGTTCTCTCCAGGACGAATGCACCGCGCCGGGCGCGGGGTGCCCCGAGGCTAGAGGGCCGTCCGATGCGGCGCAAGGCCGGAAAGGCCGGTGTGTGCGCCAATCCCCGCGCCACCGCCGTCGGCCTTGGCGGCGTGGGTCGGCAGGCTGTGCGCCGCTTGCCGGCCGGCTTGCCCGTGTGCGACGGCCGCGCGCGCCGCGCCCGCGTTTTTCGCGCAAACCGCCGCCGCGGCGGCCCGCGCATAACGCGGTGGGTGACGCATAGCGGCAACAGTCATGCCAATCTTGTACAGCTACCGTTCATATTCAGGTGATGGCGATGTGAAATCTCGGAGTCGTTTGTCGTTAAAAATCCGAGATACGCCGGTTAATGGCGCTTATTTCCGAGAATAGGATTCAATCGCAAAACTGCGGCTCGGGGCTTGTTTGTGCCCCACCGCATGCACTAAAACCGACCTTAGTCATAAAAAAATCATTTGATTTGTGACCAAGAAGCGGGAAAGGTGACGCTCCAGGGCAGGCTGTAAAGCCTTGGGGAGGTTCGCCCGGTACGCCAAGGAAGGTCTGAACTCGCGCCGGCGCGCAACGCGCGCCGCGCAGGACCGACCGAACGAACGCCGGGGAGGGCGTGGGGTACCGAGCGACAGGCTGGCCTGTTCGTGCAAGGGGTAAGAAGGGAGCGGTAGCAAATGCTCGAAGGCGCAGGCCCGGATGGCCGCGTCTAGCCATGGATGCTCGTCCGGCGCGGCTCTGCGGAGCGGTCGGGCGCGAGGTAGGAGATGGACCGGTCGTCGGCGGCAAGGGAGGCCGTCGGGACGTCAGCGGCGATGAGGATGGGTAGGGTTACAGAGGGCTCGGCGGCACCGTCCGGAGGACGGCGGCCGCGGCGAAGGATCGCACGGGCGCGCAGGCCGCAAGGCCGCGCGCGACGCGGGTGCCCATCGGATCGGCGTGCCAGGGACGGTATCGAATGCGGGGCTGTAGCGAGCCCCAATGCGTGCGCCCGGAGGGCGTGCGCGACGGCCGCGGTGGCCGTCGCCGGGCAGCGCCTGCGGGCGCGCTGCGCGGCGGCGCCGCGGTAGTCGTAGGGATCAGGCCGCCGGCGCCAGGGACGCGCCCGGCAGCTTCAGGCAGCGCAGATCGGCATCGGCCAGATCGCGCTCGTGCAACCAGCGCCAGGCCGCGTCGGCATCGTGATCGACGTAGGCGCGCGCCGACCCCAGACGGAAGGTGTAGCCCCAGGCGTCCATGTCGGCGAGTACGCGCTCGCGGCCGACGCCGGGCAGGGCCTCGCCGAGCAGGCTCTGCAGCACGCACACCGCATCCTCTTCCTCGACCGAGTCGGTGGCGTCGGTGTGCACGGCGGCGCGGCGTTGCGGCGGCAGCACGATCAGGTGCGCGGCCTCGTGCAGCAGCGAATGCACCGGCGTGTCGCCGCGCGCGTACACGTCGCTGCCGATCAGGCCGGCCTCGCATTCGCCCCAGTAGCTGCCGGGAATGGCCTCGCCGTCGCCGACGCGCACCAGGTTCAGGCCGTAGCGCGCCAGCAGCGCGGCGACGGCGCCGTGGTCGATGTCGGACAGGGTGAGCACGGTGGAGCCGGGGGCGGGGTCGCAGGAGAGCTCGGCGAGTTTGGAGCAGTGAGCGAAAGCGGCGTTACGCCCCACTCGCTACTCCGCACTCGCACTCCTCAAGCCGCGCTGGGGCGGTCAGGCAGGGCCACGGAAATGTCGAGCACGTCGTGCTCGCCTTCCTTGACCAGGTCCACCTTGACCGACTCGACGTCGACGTTGACGTACTTGCGGATCACCTCGAGCAGCTCGCGCTGCAGCATCGGCAGGTACTCCGGGCCGCCGCGGCCGGCGCGCTCGTGGGCGACGATGATGCGCAGGCGGTCCTTGGCGACCGAGGCGGTCTGCTTCTTGGCCAGCAGGAAGTCGAACAGTCCCATGCTCAGCCTCCGAAGATCTTGCTGAAGAAGCCCTTCTTTTCCACTTGCACGAAGCGCATCGGGCGGGTGTCGCCGAGCAGGCGCGCGACCGCGTCGTCGTAGGCCTGGGCCGCGTCGGACTCGGTCTCCAGGATCACCGGCTCGCCCTTGTTGGAGGCGTTGAGCACGTCGCCGGATTCGGGGATCACGCCCACGGTCTTGAGGCCGAGGATTTCCTCGACGTCGCCGACGCTGAGCATCTCGCCGGTTTCCACGCGCTTGGGGCTGTAGCGGGTCAGCAGCAGGTGCTCCTTGACGCGCTCGCCGTTCTCGGCGCGACGGGTCTTGGACGCGAGCAGGCCGAGGATGCGGTCGGAGTCGCGCACCGAGGACACTTCCGGATTGACCACCACCACCGCCTGGTCGGCGAAGTACATGGCCAGGAACGCGCCCTTCTCGATGCCGGCCGGCGAGTCGCAGACGATGTAGTCGAAGCCGTCGGCGATCAGATCGTCGAGCACCTTCTGCACGCCTTCCTTGGTCAGCGCGTCCTTGTCGCGGGTCTGCGAAGCGGCCAGCACGTACAGATTGTCGAAGCGCTTGTCCTTGATCAGCGACTGCTTGAGCGTCGCCTCGCCGTTGACGACGTTGACGAAGTCGTACACCACGCGGCGTTCGCAGCCCATGATCAGGTCGAGGTTGCGCAGACCGACGTCGAAGTCGATCACGGCGACCTTGTGGCCGCGGCGCGCGAGGCCGCAAGCGACGCTGGCGCTGGTCGTGGTCTTGCCGACGCCGCCCTTGCCCGAGGTGACTACGATGATTTCGGCCAAGTTGTATTCCTCCTAAAGTGCGGCCTCAATCAAGGGCCGCGATCATGATCTGTTCGTCTTCGAGCCAGACCTGCACGGCCTTGCCGCGCAGCGTCTTGGGGATGTCTTCCAGCACTTTGTAATTGCCGGCGATCGCCACCAGTTCGGCATGGAACTCGCGGCAGAAGATGCGCGCCTGGGCGTTGCCCTGGGCGCCGGCCAGCGCGCGTCCGCGCAGCGGGCCGTAGATGTGCACCGAACCGTCGGCGATCACCTCGGCGCCGGCGCCGACCGCGGTCAGCACGGTCAGGTCGCGGTTCTCGGCGTAGATCTGCTGGCCCGAGCGCACCGGCGCGGACTGGATCAGTCCGGGCGCGGCGGCGGCTGCGGCGATCTTGGCCGGCGCGGGCGCCGCGGCGGGCGCTTCGCGGCGTGCGGGCGCCGGTGCGGCGGCCGGGGGCGGCGCGGGTTCGTCGTCGCCGCGCTCGTACTGGGCGCGGAATTTCGCCAACAGCGGCAGGCCCAGCGCCTCGGACAGGCGCTCGGTTTCGCTGGTGCCGTAGGCCAGCGCGACCGGCAGCACGCCGGCGGCGCGCAGGCCGTCCAGCAGCGCCTGCGCGGTGGCGGCGTCCGGGGTGTGGCTGAGACCGCCGAAGTCGATGACCACGGCGGCGCGGCCGAACAGCTTGGGCGCGCGCTGCACGCGGCCGCGCATCTCCTCGATCAGGCGCGCCACGTCCAGCGTGCGCACGCGCAGGTTGGCGATGCCGACCTGGCCGATCTTGAGTTCGCCCGCCTGTTCGTAATCCACCGCCACGCTCACGGGCAGGTACCCGTCGGGCGCCGCGCCAGGGAGTCGTCGTGACCGAGGGCGGTGCGCGGACGGGTCAGCCAGGGTTGATCGGGCAAATCGTCGCCGTAGGTGTCGCGCACCCAGGCGTAGCTGCACAACGGCTTCATCAGCATCGCCGCGCGCACGTCGGCCTCGGCCATCACGTGCTGGCCGACCTCGCGGAAGCCGAAGCTGCCGTGGAACAGCAGCGCCGGATCGTTGCCGCCTTCCAGGAACACCTCGCAGGCCAGCTGCGGATAGCGCAGCTCGGCGTAGCTCTGGGCGTCGGCATAGAACGCGCGGCCGACGCCGCCGCCGCGACGGCGGCTGGCGACCACGATGCGGTCGATATAGAAGAAGTCCGGATAGCGCTCGCGAAACCAGCGGAAGTTGCTGCTGTCGTGTTCGCTGTGGCTGCCCATGCCGATCAGGAAACCCGCCATGGTTCCGTCGCGCTCGGCGACCCGGAAGTACTCGGCGCGGTCGAAGAAGTGGCGCAGTCTCGCCGCATCCAGCGGCAGGATCGCAGGTCCGGCAGCGTTGTTGAGTGCAAGGACGGAATCCAGCTCGTGCTCACGCACGTCGCGGACGACGATCGACATTCCAGGCTCCAGTATTCGCAAGCCGGCCACGAAATCGGTGGCCGGCGGCGCCGATTATCGCATGGCCGCCCCCTCCGGGCGACCGCCGCGACGGCCATGCCGAATCGGGCTGCCGGCCGCGCGGCACGGCGCCCATGACTTTCGGACGGCTCCGGGCCGGGCGCCAGCCGTTAGCATGCGTTCATGCTGGCGCGCCTCACCCATACCCGACTGCTGCGTTACGCCGGCCTGTTCACCTGGGGCCTGCTGGGCTGCTGGCTGCTGTCGATCTGGCTGGACCCGGGCTATTTCCAGCTCGAGCCCGGCCAGTCGCTGGTGCCGGTCTACCTGCAGGTTCTGCGCTGGGTCGCGGTCTACCTGACCTTCGGCATCGTCTACTGGTGGATCACCCGCTCGCTGGGCGAACGCCAGACCGGCATCGTCGACCACCTGCTGCTGCTGGTGCTGACCGGCTGCGCGATCGGCGTCAGCTATTACTCCAACACCGGCCTGGGCAGCGTGCTGTTCATGGTCATCGCCGGCCTGTTGCCGTGGATGCTGCCGCTGCGCGTGGGCATCGTCTGGCTGTTGGTCGGCAACCTGGCGATCACCCCGGTGTTCGTGCAGGCGCTGGACATCCCGCCGCTGGTGGCGGTGCTGCAGTCGCTGCTGTACATGGGCTTCTCCAGCTTCGTGTTCGTGACCGCGCTGGTCGCGTTGCAGCAGACCCAGGCGCGCGAGGAGCAGCGCCGCCTCAACGCCGAGCTGCGCGCCACCCGCGCCCTGCTGGCCGAGAGCGCGCGCATCAACGAGCGCACCCGCATCTCGCGCGAGCTGCACGACCTGCTGGGCCACCATCTGACCGCGCTGAGCCTGAATCTGGAGGTCGCCGGCCACCTGTCCGACGGCCGCGCCAAGGAACACGTGCAGCAGGCCCACGCGCTGGCGCGGCTGCTGCTGACCGACGTGCGCGAGGCGGTCAGCCAGCTGCGCGAGAACGGCGCGATCGACCTGGCCGTGGCCCTGCGCCCGCTGGCCGAGAACGTGCCCGCGCTCGACATCCGCATGGACATCGAAAGCCCGCTGACCCTGGACGATCCCGAGCGCGCCCACGTGCTGATGCGCTGCACCCAGGAAATCATCACCAACGCCGTGCGCCACGCCGGCGCGCGCCATCTCGACATCCAGGTCCGCCGCGACAAGGACTGCATCGTGATGGACGCGCGCGACGACGGCCACGGCGCCGACAATCCCGTCTCCGGCAATGGACTGCGCGGCATGCGCGAGCGCCTGGTCCAGCACGGTGGCGATTTGCGTATCGAAACCCGGCCGGAGGCAGGCTTTTGCCTGCATCTCACGCTGCCGGCCTCGGCGGCCGCGGCCGCCGCCTGTGAAGGAGTCACCGCATGACCCCCAGCTCAGACACTGCCCGTCCCGCCCGCACCATCCGTGTCCTGCTCGTCGACGACCAGACCCTGGTCCGCCAGGGCGTGCGCTCGCTGCTGGCGCTGGCCGAGGGCATCGAAGTGGTCGCCGAGGCCGGCGACGGCCGCCAGGCGGTCGAAATCGTGCCGCAGGTGCGTCCGGACGTGGTCCTGATGGACATGCGCATGCCGGTGATGTCCGGCCTGGAGGCCCTGCAGGCCCTGGCCCGGGCCGGCAACCTGCCGCCGACCATCATCCTGACCACCTTCGACGACGACCAGCTGGTGCTGGCCGGGCTCAAGGCCGGCGCCAAGGGCTATCTGCTCAAGGACGTGTCGCTGGAACAGCTGGTCGGCGCGATCCAGACCGTCGCCGACGGCGGCTCGCTGGTGCAGCCGGCGGTCACCCAGCGCCTGTTGTCGGGCCTGGAGCACATGCGCAACGATTTCGTCAGCCTGGACCGCCCGGACCCGCTGACCGAGCGCGAGACCGAGATCCTGCGCCTGATGGCCGGCGGCTTCTCCAACAAGGAGATCGCCAACTCGTTGGGCGTGGCCGAAGGCACGATCAAGAACCATGTCTCCAACATCCTGTCGAAGCTGGGCGTGCGCGACCGCACCCGCGCCGTGCTCAAGGCCTTCGAGCTGCAGCTGGTCTGATCCGGCTGCGCCCCGGTTCGGCGCATCGCGCCGGGCCGGGACCGCCCCGCGCGTCGCGCCCGGCGCCCGTTTCGCCCTCGTTAAAGTCCCGATCGCGGCGGCTCGCGGCGCGTTCGCCGCCGGTCGCGCGTCCGTGCTTTGCCGTAGGTTGCGATTTCGTTTGCGGGGCGTCGCGGTCCGTCGCCCGCCGCCGGCTTGCCCGCATGGGGCGGTTGCGACGGATGACTGCCCCGACACCGGCTTCCTTGATACGATTGTGGGTCTGCGCCCCGGCCCGATCCGGGTCCCGGCCTTGGAGAAACCTGAATGACCCGTCTGATCGAGTTTTTGATTTCCCTGGCGATCGTCGCCGTGCTGTTCCTGGTCGTCGGCGTTGCGCTGCCGTCCAGCCGTCACCTGTCGCACTCGGTTGAGACCAACCGCAAGATGACCATCGTGTTCGACACCTTGAACAGCCTGCACCGGTTCAAGGATTGGAATCCGCTGGTCATGAAAGACCCGAACATGCAGCTGAAGCTGGCCGGCCCGGACGCCGGCGTGGGCGCGCGCCTCGAGTACACCTCCAAGGAAAAGAACCTGGGCGACGGCAGCTGGGAAATCACCGCCTCCGAGCCGGGTAAGCGCGTCGCCTACAAGATCGACGACATCCTGCGCGGCGACAACAAGCGCACCGAATTCACCCTGCGTCCGACCGGCCGCAACAACCGCAACGTCGAGATCACCCAGACCTACGACGTCGACTACGGTTGGAACATGCTGGGCCGCTACTCCGGCCTGTACGTCAGCAGCAGCGTCGGCGAGGACATCAAGCTCGGCCTGTCGCGCCTGAGCAACATGCTCGCCGCGGTGCCTAACCTCGACTACGCCGACCTCAGCAAGGACAACCCGGCCAACAAGCCGAAGTTCGTCCAGCGCGAAGCCGAGAACCTGCTGATCGTCACCGCCGCCGTGGACCGCGACAACGCCAAGGTCCAGGGCCAGATGAACAGCAACATGGAATGGATCAAGAAGGTGATGGCCGCCAACGGCCTGGAAGCCGCCGGTCCGATGCGCATCATCACCAACGAGTTCGGCACCGAGACCTATTCGTTCGACGTCGCCCAGCCGGTGCGCAAGGTCGGCGCGACCGGTCCGGCCACCGAGCTGGACGTGAAGGTCGAAGGCCCGGTCAAGGCCGTGTTCCTGGGCCAGGCCAAGGTCGCCACCGTGCCGTTCAAGGGCCACATGGCCAACCTGCCCAAGGTCCGCGACGCGCTGCGCGCCTGGGCCATGACCCAGGGCGACGAGACCATCGACCGTCCGTACGAGACCTGGAAGGCCGGCGTCGAGAAGAGCTTCACCGAGGAAGGCGACTACGACGTGTACTGGACCGTCAAGGAATAAGCCTTACTCGTTGTGTTGCACGAAACGCGCCGCGGATTCCGCGGCGCGTTTTTTTGTGCGCCGCGCATCGGCGCCGGCCGCTTTCTGTGCGAGCGGCGTAAGCCGCGATGCGCGCCGCGCCGCGCATACGCCAACGACGTATCCCGCCGAATACATTCCAGCCCGCCACCTCCGATTCGCAGGACCGGCGCTTGCGGCGCGCAGCCCGCCTGCTATCGTGCCGACACGCACCCGTTGGCCCTTAGGCATGACGCCGTCCCACACTCCCAAACCCGCGTCCACGCGCACCCTGGCCGTCGCCGGCGCGGTGCTCGCCGCGGTCTCGGTCGCGCTGTCGGCCTACGCCGCGCACGTCGCCGATCCCGCCGCGCAGTCGCGCCTGCAGATGGCGGCGCTGTTCGCTTTCGGTCACGGCGTCGCCCTGGCCGCGCTGGCGCCGGCCGCGGCGCGCCGGCTGGCGCGGATCGCGCTGGCGGCGTTGTTGATCGGCGTGCTGCTGTTCGCCGGCGGCCTGGCCTCGGCCTATTTCTTCGGCACCAGCACGCGCATGCTGCCGTTCGGCGGCAGCCTGATGATCCTGGCCTGGCTGCTGTACGCGGCCGACGCCGCGAGGCGCTGAGCCATGCCGCGCCACCGCCGCGGTTTCGACACCGACGCCGCCTACGCCCACCTGGCCAAACGCGACCGCAAGCTGGCCGCATGGATGAAGAAGGTCGGCCCGATCGCGCCCGATCCGCGCTGGCGCAAGCGCTTCGATCCGGTCGATGCGCTGGCGCGCGCGATTTTGTACCAGCAGCTCAGCGGCAAGGTCGCGGCGACCATCGTCGGCCGCGTCGAGACCGCGATCGCCAGCGACCGCTTCCATTGCGACACCCTGGCGCGCTGCGACGACGCCACGATCCGCGCCTGCGGCGTGTCGGGCAACAAGCTGCTGGCCTTGCGCGATCTGGCGCTGCGCGAATCGCGCGGCGAAGTGCCCGACCTGCGGCGCATGAGCACGATGGACAACGACGCCATCGTCGAAGCGCTGGTGCCGATCCGCGGCATCGGCCGCTGGACGGTGGAGATGATGCTGATGTTCCGCCTCGGCCGCCCGGACATCCTGCCGGTGGACGACCTGGGCATCCGCAAGGGCGCGCAGGCGGTGGACCGGCTCGACGCCATGCCGACGCCGAAGGAACTGGCCGAGATCGGCGAGCGCTGGGGCCCGTACCGCAGCTACGCCAGCCTGTATCTGTGGCGCATCGCCGATCTGGCGATGCCGGGCAAAGCCGAGGTCAAGCCGACCAAGCGGTCGCAGGATTGAATCGGGGCGGAAGAGGCGAACGATGTGTCGTGTCGCGGCGCTTGTTGGGGCCGCGCGACGATGCGGTTCGCTGCGCTCGCCGCATCCTACGGCGTCGCTACGGTGCCGGTCGCGCGATCAGGATCAGCGACGCCGGCCGGCCCGTGTGCGGGTGCAACGGTTCTTCGATTTCGAGCAGGCGCAGGCCGCAGCGCGCCAACAGCGCCAACCAGCCGCTCAACGTGCGGAAATACCACGGCGCCGGCTCGGCGAAGTCGCCTTCGCAACCGGCCCAGGAGCCCGCTCGCCAGCCATCGACATACGGCGCGTCGCCGCAACCCAGGATCGGGTGCAGGGTCTGCACGATCGCGCGGCCGTCGGGTCGCAGCAGGCGCGGCAGCGCGCTCAACAAGGATTCGACGTCGGCCTCGCCGATCAGAGAGAAGTTGCAGACCGCGGCGTCGTAGCGCGTGTCCAAGGCGCCTTGTGCGATCTGCGCGTACGTCAGGGCCAGATAGCGCTCGCCGCCGCCGGCCGCGCGCGCCGCATCGACCAGCGCCGGCACCGCATCGACGGCGGTGACGGACAGGCCCTGCGCGGCGAGCGCGCGCGCCAGCCAGCCTTCGCCGCAACCCAGGTCCAGCACCTCGCGTGGCGCTTGCCGCAGCACCGCCTCGATGATGGCGCGGTCGGTGACCAGGCGCCGGCTCTCGATGCCGTGCTCGCGCACGCTGCGCGTCCACGGCGCGGCGTTGCGCTGCCAGGCGGCGAGCACGGCCCGGTCGTCGTGCGTGCTCATTCGCGCGGCGCGTTCGCGGCAACGGCGCCGCCGCCGGCCGGTTCGGCCGCCGCCGGCGCATGCGGATCGTTGCGCGCGCCGAAGCGCGATTTCAGGCGCAGCGCCGGGCGTTCGACCAGATGCCAGGACAGCGCCGCCAGCGTGCCCGCGATCAGGGTCGCCCACAGGGTGTTCATCAGCGGACCGGTGCTGGGCGCGTAGTGCTGCACCAGTTGCTGCGCCGGCCAGCCGTACAGGTACAGCCCGTAGGACAGATCGGTGCGGCGGATCTGCGGCAGGCGCGGCACGAAGGCCAGGAACAAGGTGGTGTAGCTCAGGGCGACGAAATACCCAAGGTAGTAGTAGCTGCTGCCGCGCAGCAGCGCCGCCGCCACCAGCACCAGCGCCAGCAGCCACCAGCGCAGCGGCACGCGGTCGCGGTTGACCCAGGCCAGGCTGCCGGTGAGGAAGTAGGCCGTGCAGTACAGCCAGTTGATCTTTTCCGGCGACAGCGTCTGGCCGCCGTACTTGACCACGCCGAAGATCAGCAGCGCCACGCACAGCAGGTTGAAGCGCAGCCGCGGCAGCAAGCGCAGCAGGCCGATCAGCGCCAGCCACAGGTACAGCCGCACCTCGATCGGCAGCGACCACAGCGAGCCGTTGATGGCGTGACTGGGCAAAGTCTCGAACACGCCCGGCAGGAAGTACTGGGTGTCGCGGCTGAGCAGGGCGTTGGCGCGCAGGTACTTCCAGGTCTGCGGCGAACTCCAGTAGTCGGCCGCGGTGGTCAGCCACGGCCCCAGCACCAGCACCGACAGCGCCACGCACACGATCAGGGCCGGGAAGATCCGCAACGCGCGCGCGGCGACGTAGCCGGCCAGGCGATTGCGTTCCAGGCTGGCGGCGATCAGGAAGCCGCTGATCACGAAGAACATGTCCACCGCGATGCCGCCGGCGAACTTGATCTGCACCAGCTGCAGCAACAGGTCCTGGCCGCCGCTGGCGGTGACCGCGTAGCTGTGGCCGTAGATCACCAGCCAGGCCGCGACCAGGCGGATCAGGTTGAAGTTGTTGCGTGGCTGGGCATGGCCCTCGGCCAGGGTGCGCGGGGTCATGCGATTGCGTGCCGCATCAGTCGCCGAACTCTACGTCGGCGTTGCCGACACATGCCTGCCACTGGCCGTGTCGGTTTGGGGCCTGCTGCAACGTCATGCCGGGTCCTGAGTGGGTGGCGGAATCGGCGCATTGTGCCCGATCTGGAGCCCGCGCCGCCCGGCTTTACTCCAGGCGGCGCCAGGCCGCGCGTGCGGCCAGCACGGCGCAGCCGAACCCGCCCAGCGCCACGCACCACAGATGCAGCGCGTCCACCGAGATCCAGCGCAGCAGGGGATTGGCCGGCGACCAGGGCCAGGCCGGCTGCAGGTCGTAGTGCATGATCGCGTCCAACAGCACGTGCGAGTAGGTGCCGATCAGGCCGCCCGCGAACGCGGCGCGCCAGGTGAACGGCGCATGCGGGATGCGCAGCCAGCGCAGGCATGCGGCGCTGATCGGCTTGCCGATCGCGCCCGCGAGCAGGCCGATCAGCAAGGCGCCGATCAGGCTGTGCGTGCGTCCGTGCAGTACCGCCCAGCCGCGCAGGATGCCGATCAGCGGTTCGATGTCCATCAGCACCTGCGCGCCGCCGAACACCATGAAGCTGAAGTGGCGGCCGCCGATGGCCTTGAGCGCGAGGCCGGGGCCGAGGTGGATCGGCGTGAACGGCATGCGCTTAGCCCTGCGCGTCCAGCGGCAGCGCGACCACCACCATCGTCGCTTCCTGGCCGCCCACCGACGCGTACAGCGCGCGCGCGGCGGCGTTGCCGAGTTCGGTGCCGACCCAGGCCTCGTGGCAGCCCAGCGTGCGCGCATGCGCGAGCAGCGCGTCTAGCAGACACCGGCCGATGCCCTGGCGCTGCTGCGCGGCGCTCACGCCGACCTCGTTGACCCACAGCGCCGGCGGCTTGTCCGGGTGCACGTAGTGCAGCGCCGAGGCCATGCCGACGACCACGCCGTCCAGCAGCGCGACCGCGAGGTGGTGGCGCGGATCGGCGAAGAATTCGCCGGCCCAGCGCGGGTCGATCGCGCCGTCGAAGACGTCGTCGGCGACGCGCGCCAGCACGCCGGCCTCGTCGCGGCCCAGCAATCGCACCTCGACCGCGCTCACTCCAGCACCGGCCGGTAGAAGCTGCGCTCGTAGCTGAGGAAGCAGCGCGTGTCCTCGTAGTAGCGCACCGCGGCCTGGCAATCGGGATCGACGGCGGCGCGGCTGCGGTAGGCCTCGTACTCGGCCAGGCTGGGGAAGGAGAACAGCGCCAGGGCGATGTTGCTGGGGCCTTCGCCGGGCAGGAAGTAGCCGTGGTGGGTGCCGCCGTGGCGCTGCACCAGCGGGATCCACATGCGCGCGTAGGTTTCGAACTCGGCCAGCTTGGCCGGGTCCAGCACGTAGCGCAGGTAACAGGTGATCAAGATCGGCTCCCGGTGGCGCGCGCGGCGCGGGCTGGCATCGTAGCGCGGCGGTCGCGGGCGCGATCAGGCGAGGTCGAAACGCCAGTGCCAGGGTTCGTAGACGATGCCGTGCGGATTGTCGCGCGGATAGCTCATGACGAAACCGTAGCCGCCGGCCTGCGCGCGCAGCCAGGCGAAGGCGGCGGTGCGCTCGAACGATTCTTCCGCCGGCGGCTCGTCGGGTGCGCCGATGTCCAGGGCCAGGCCGGAATGGTGCTCGCTGTAGCCGGGCGCGGCGTTGACGGTGAGGATCTGTTCGACGCTTTGCCCGCGCGCGAGCTTGCGTTCGAAGATGCCCAGCTGGTAGTCGTGGCTGCGATAGCCGGAGATCGCCTCCAGCACCACGCCGTCGCGCAGCGCCGCCGCGTGCAGGTGGGTCCAGGCGCGCGCCGCGCGCGGATGCAGCCACAGCGGGCGGCGGTAGCGGTCGTGGCCGGCGTAGGCGAGGCGGTCGGGCTCCGGCACCAGCGGCAGGCCGGTGCGCTCGCCGTAGGCCTGGTCCAGGCCCAGCCAAGCCAGGCGTTCTTCCAGGCGGTCCAGCGGCAACGCGCTCACCCGCTCCAGGCCGGCGCGGCGCAGGCTGAAGTGATGCTCCATCGCGTCCAGCGCGGCGTCCAGGCCGGGCTCGTGGCCCAGGTGCGGAATCAGCGGCAGCAAGCCTTCGGGCAGGTCGGCGGCGAGGTATTGGCCGTCGCGCTTGCGCCGCAGCACGTGGCGCGCGCGCGACAGCGCGCGGGCGTCGTGATTGCTGCGCGCGCGCAGCAGGCCGCCGGGCCACAGCTCGATGTCGGGGGTGTTGATCAGGACCGGAACGGTGCCGCGCATGCGTGCAGGTTAACGGCTGCGGGCGCGCCTTGCCACGTCCTGCAGCGCATCCAGCAAGGCCTGCGGCTGTTGCAGCGACAGCAGCAGCGTGGCGCCGTCGCCGCGTGGCGGCAGGCACAGCACGCGCCGGTAGCCGGTGAGCAGGCAGAAGGCCTTGCGCCAGCCCTCGCGCATGCGGAACCAGCCGGCTTTGTAGCCGGGCAGGGCGACGCCGAAGGTCTTGATCGAGGGCCGCAGGCCGGTGTGTTCGTCGAGGTCGACGATGCGCGCGTGTTGCAGGTCCAACTGCGCCACCGCGACCTTGCAAGTGTGCGGGCCGGCCTTGACCGTGAGCAGGTCGGCGTCGAGTTCGACCGCGCGCCGGCGCGCGCCCACCCAGATCAGGCCGACGGCCACGGCCAGCGCCGGCAGCGCGAACCACAGCAGTTGCAGCACCTTGGGATCCTGCGGCGCGCGCAGCAGGGCGAACGCCACGCCCAGCAGCGCCATGCCCAGCGAGAGCGCCGGTACCACCAGCGCGCCCCGGCCGGGTGCGACGACGGCGTAGCCGCGCATCTCAGCGCAGCTGCAGCAGCACGCCGGCCATCAGCGCGGCGGCCGACAGCGCCAGCAGCGCGACCGTGGTCAGCCGCGCCGCGGGTGCGGAGCGGCCGTCGCCCTGGCGCGGATAACGGCGTTCGATCAATTTCACGATATGCAGCATGGCGGTCTCCTTCGCAGTGCCGGCGCCGCCGACGGGCGCCTCAGGCGGGTTGTTTGAAGAACAAGCGGGTGGTGACGCTGTCGAAGCTCACCGACACCAGTTCCCAGCCCAGCGCGCCGCGCTTGGCCAGTTCGTCGCTGATGCGCTGGGTGGTGGAGGCGCCGAACAGGTGCGGACCGATCTCGCTGACGTGGTACTTCCATTGTTTCTGGCTCATGCGTCGTCCGTCTCTTCAGGTGAGGTGGGTTTGGGATGGGGCAGGCGTCCGGCCTTGCGCAGGGCGTCGCGCAGCAGGTACTCGATCTGGGCGTTGAGCGAGCGCAGTTCGTCGTCGGCCCAGCGCTGCGCCGCCGCCAGCACGTCGGCGTTGATGCGCAGCGGATAGGCTTTCTTCTCGCTCACCGACGGCGGTTCCGCGGTTCGTCGCGGGCGCCGTCGTCGCGCCGGTTATGGCCGGGGCTGCGGTAATCGCGCTTGGCGCGCGCCACCGCCAGCAGCAGGGCCACGGCCAGGCCGTTGACCGCAACCAGCAGCGCCACGGTGACCCACAGCGTGCGGCTGTCGTCGCCGTGGGCCCAGTAGTAGCCCAGCGCCGAGGCGAAGATCGCGATCGACACCAGCGCCAGCAGGCGCGCGAACCGCGCGGCGGCTGCGGCCGGATCGCGCAGGCGCGTCGCGTCCAGGCCGTTGATCAGGTGCAGGTTGCCGCGCGACACCAGCACCGCGGCGATCAGCGTCGGCAGGCCGCTGACGATCATGATCGCGGGCAGGACGTAGGGGCTGTCGGACAGGTTCATGCGCGCCTCAGTACAGGGTGCCGGCGTTGACGATGGGCTGGGTGCTGCGGTCGCCGCACAGCACCACCAGCAGGTTGCTGACCATCTGCGCCTTGCGCTCTTCGTCCAATTGCACCACGCCGTTCTTCTGCAGTTCGGCCAGCGCCATCTCGACCATGCCGACCGCGCCGGCGACGATGCGGGTGCGCGCGGCGATCACCGCGTTGGCCTGCTGGCGCTGCAGCATGGCGTGGGCGATTTCCGGCGCGTAGGCCAGGTGGCTGATGCGCGCGTCCAGCACTTCCACGCCGGCGTCGGCCAGGCGCTCGGCCAACTCGTCCTTGAGGTGCTGCGAGATCTCGGCGGCGTGGCTGCGCAGGGCGAGCTGGCCGTCCTCGTGCTGGTCGTAGGGATAGCTGGTGGCCATCGCGCGCAGCGCCGATTCGGACTGGATGTGGACGAAGCTTTCGTAGTCGTCGACGTTGTAGACCGCCTCGGCCGAATCGACCACCTGCCAGACGATCACCGCGGCGATCTCGATCGGGCTGCCGTCGAGTTCGTTGACCTTGAGCTTGCCGCTTTCGAAGTTGCGCACGCGCTGGCTGACCTTCTTCTTGGCGTAGAAGGGGTTGTTCCAGCGCAGGCCGTTGTCCTTGACCGTGCCGACGTATTTGCCGAACAGGCTCAGCACGGCGGCCTGGTTGGGCTCGACCTTGTACAGGCCGACCAGGCCGAAAAACAGCGCGACGCCGATCGCGATGGCGGCGCCGATCTGCAGCTCGGCCTTGCTCGCGACCCCGTCGATGAACAGCCAGAACGCGAGCGCCCCGGCCACCAACAGGAGCAGCAGGGTCGGAATGCCGGGCAGGGAGCGGGTCGGGTTCTCTTTCATGGCGCGTTCTCGCGTCGTCGATGGGTTCGAGATAGTGATATCAAATTGATATCAGGCGACGCAAGCGGGATCCGACGAGCGGTAACGGGCGTCTGCGCCCTATCCCGAAACTGCGGCGCCGTGACTTCTTGTGGGAGCGGCGTGAGCCGCGATGGGGCGGCCGATCGCTGCGCCGGGCGATCCCGGTGCTTCGATCGCGGCTTACGCCGCTCCCACAGAGAGCGGGTGCTCGCATGGCTGGGGCTGGCTGGAATTGCGTGGTCGCGGCTTGCGCCGCTTCTACCCGGAAGCAGACTGCGCAGCGCCGCTCAGGGCGTGATGCGGTACAGCGGCGCGGGCACGAATTCGCCGGTCGCGTACAGGCTGCGGCCGTCGGCGGCCCAGCCCAGGGCTTCGGCCTGGGGCAGCCAGGGCAGGGGGGTGAGCTTGGGTGGCGCGGCCACCGCCGCGCTCCAACTCTGGCCGTTGCGGCGCGGGTACAGCAGCAGGTAGCGGTAGGTCATCACCGCCAGGGTGCGCCCGTCCGGCGAGACGTCGGCGGCGGTGACCTGGCTCTGCAGCCGCGCGCTGCGCGGCTTGCGCTCCAGGTCCTTCGCGCTGGGCTGCGGCACCCCGGCCAGTGCGCCGGCGCGCTGGGCGGTGAGCAGGCCGTTGCCGGCCGGCCGCAGCGGCAGGGTGAACAGCTCCGGCGGCTGGCGCTTTTTCGAGATCAGCAGGATGCGGCCATTGGCGGCGTCCACCGCCACCGCCTCGCAATCGCGCGCGCCGTCGGGCCAGCGGAACGCGATCGACCAGGCCGGACGCAGGCGCGCGTTCTCCAGCTTGGCCGGTTCCTCCACCACGTGCAGTTGCAGGCTGCGGCGCAGGCCGCCGTTGTCGCCGGTGTCGGCGATCAGCAGATAGTTGCGGCCGCCCAGGCGGAACGCGGCGACGTCTTCCCAATCGGTCTTGGTCACGCCCTCGATGCGGAACGTGGCCAGGCGTTGTCCGTCGTCGCCGACCGCGAACAGCCGTTCGGGATTGCCGCCGTCGTCGATCATCCACAGCACGTTCGGATGCCGGCGCGAGGCGGCCAGGCCGCTGATTTCGTCGAGCTGGCCGTCCACCAGCATGCCGCTGAGCTCGCTGCCGGGCTCGCCCGGCTCGTGACGCGCGCAGGCGCCCGCCGCGGCCAGGGCTGCGGCGAGAACGACGGCGCGCAGCGGTAGCGGCACGGAACGCGGCATGCCCACAGCATCGCATGCGGCTCCGCGTCCAGACAGATCCGGACCCGGCCGGACGCGCGGAAAGTTAGACTAGCGTCAGCCTACGGCCCCACCTTCAAGAGAACGCGCATGATCACCCTCGGTACGCCTTTGTCCCCGCACGCTTGCCGCGTGCTGCTGCTCGGTTCGGGCGAACTCGGCAAAGAGGTGGCGATCGAACTGCAGCGCTACGGGGTGGAGGTGATCGCCGCCGACCGCTACGCCGACGCGCCGGCGATGCAGGTCGCGCACCGCAGCCACGTGCTGGACATGCTGGACGGCCAGGCCGTGCGCGCGCTGATCGCCGCCGAGCGCCCGCACCTGATCGTGCCGGAGATCGAGGCCATCCACACCCAGACCCTGGTGGAACTGGAGCAGGAATTCGCCGAGCGCGGCACGCACACGCGCGTGATCCCGACCGCGCGCGCCGCGCGCCTGACCATGGACCGCGAAGGCATCCGCCGCCTGGCCGCCGAAACCCTGGGCCTGCCGACCTCGCCCTACCGCTTCGTCGACACGCTGGAGGATTACCGCGAGGCGGTCGCCGCGATCGGCCTGCCGTGCGTGGTCAAGCCGGTGATGTCGTCCTCGGGCAAGGGCCAGAGCCTGGTGCGCGGCGCCGACGACGTCGACAAGGCCTGGGACTACGCCCAGACCGGCGGCCGCGCCGGCGCCGGCCGCGTCATCGTCGAAGGCTTCATCGACTTCGACTACGAAATCACCCTGCTGACCGTGCGCCACGTCGGCGGCACCACGTTCTGCGCGCCGATCGGCCACCTGCAGCGCGACGGCGACTACCGCGAAAGCTGGCAGCCGCAGCCGATGTCGACGCGCGCGCTGGCGCGCGCGCAGGGCATCGCGCGCAGCATCACCGACGACCTGGGCGGTTGGGGCGTGTTCGGCGTGGAGCTGTTCGTCAAGGGCGACGAGGTCTGGTTCAGCGAAGTTTCGCCGCGCCCGCACGACACCGGCCTGGTGACCCTGATCTCGCAGGATCTGAGCGAGTTTGCGCTGCATGCGCGCGCGATCCTCGGCCTGCCGATTCCGGCCATCCGCGAACACGGCGCGTCGGCCTCGTGCGCGGTGCTCGCGCAGGGCCACGGCGTGCCGGTGTTCAACGGCGTCGACGCCGCGCTGAGTCAGGCCGACACGCAACTGCGTCTGTTCGGCAAGCCGCGCGTGGAAGGCCACCGCCGCGTAGCGGTGACGCTCGCGCTGGGCGAGGACGTCGACGGCGCGCGCGAGCACGCGCGGCGCGCGGCCGCGGCGTTGGACATCGAGCTGCGCTGAGCGCGGCCGCCCTACACTGATCCGAACCACGATCCCGACAGGGGGGATGCGCGATGGAAGAATCCCGAGGCTATGCCGTGTTCCTATTCCCGCAGGCGCTGGAGGTGCTGGGCGAGGCGATCAAGCCTTACCTGCTCGACGGCGCGGCCGGACCGCATGTGTTGTGCCGCGAGATCGACACCGCCGGCGCGCTGATCGAAATGACCCTGGAGATGCAGACCAGCGAAGGCCGGCCGGTGTCGCTGGAACTGATGGTGCCGACCAGTATGGTGCGCATGATCGTCTCGGCGCGCAGCGACGAGGCCTTCGGCTTCGGCCCGCGCCCCGCGCACGTGCCGCAAGCGGTGCCGACGGTGGTGGTGCCGGCTGCGCCCACGCCCGCCGCGCCGGCGGCAGCGCCAGCGCCAGCGCCGGTCCCCGCGCCTACGCCGGCCAAGGCCGAGCCAGTGGTGGCGGCGAAGCCGGGTGGCGACGAGCCCGAGCAATAGGCATTAGTCCACCTCCCTTCGGATGCGCTCCCTTCTTTATAAAAGGGTGAAGCCGTGCGTTTACGAACCGCAGGTTCGTGCGCGGCTGAACGCCGGGTTGAAGGTGTTGCTGCCCAAGTTTTGTGAGCCGCCTTCTGTGGGAGCGGCGTGAGCCGCGACCGTGAATCCCGGTGACGGCGCCTATTCGGTTCCGATGACCTCGAGATTCCGGCGCTGTGCTTTTTAGCTCCCTCCTTTGGAAAAGGAGGGTTGGGGAGGATTTGCTTTTGTTCTTACTCTGTTGCTTCTGACCGAAGGTCAAAGGCTTCCGCCTGCTGCGCATGCGGGTCACTTTCTCTTGCTAGCGCTCTCTGTAGGAGCGGCGTGAGCCGCGACCTCGAATCCCGGCGGCCGCGCCTATTCGGTTCCGATGGCCTCCAGATCGCGGCGTCACGCTTTTGGCTCCCTCCTTTGACAAAGGGTGAAGCCGTGCGTTTACGAACCGCAGGTTCGTGCACGGGTGAACGACAACAGGCTGTGCCTGTTGGCCGGGCGGGTTGGGGAGGATTTGCTCTTGCTGTTGTCTTCGCTTCTTCTGACCGAAGGTCAAAGGCTTCCGCCTGCTGCGCATGCGGGTCACTTTCTCTTGCTGACCCAAGAGAAAGTAACCAAAGAGAAGGGTCTGAGCCCAGAGCTCCCGTGTGGCTTCGGTTCTTGCGCCGGGATTTTTCGATAAGACATCCCTGTCTTATCGAAAAACGGCGCGCGTCCTGCGCGCCGCCCTCCGGGTCTGGGAATGGTCGTGTGGCTTCGGTTCTATGGACTTCAATGCCGGAGCAAACTCAACGGCAACGGCAACGGCAACGGCAACGGCAACGGCAACGGCGATGTGGGAATTCGTAGGATGCTGTGAGCCGTAGGCGAACCGCATCGCCGCTGTGGCCGGGCCTCGCATGGCGCGGTTCGCTGCGCTCACCGCACCCTACGAGCGGTGCGAGGGAGTCGGTGGCCGTAGGCACGACGCAGGCGCAGTCCATCGCGGCTCGCGCCGCTCCCACAGAAAGCGGGCGCTGCGCGGCGGATCACGCCGTAGGATGCGGTGAGCGCAGCGAACCGCATCGCCACCAAACGCCTTACGGCTTAGCCAGATCGATCCACACCAGATGATGATCGCTGCCGTCGGCGTAGGCCGCGTCCGCGCTCTCGCGTGCCGGCCAGAACACGCCGCTGTCGCGCACGTTCAAGCCGCGCGAGGGCAGCACGTAGTCCAGGCGCAGGGTGCCGGCCTTGGCGCCGAAGTCGCCGGTGTGGGTGGCGGTGTCGCCCTTGCGCGGCAGCCCATACTCGGCCGCGCGCTGCGGTGCGCCCGCGCTGCGCGGCAGGTGGGTGGCGTCCACGCGAGGGTGGTCCAGCACTTGCGCGATCGCACCGCGCGCGCCGTCGCCGTCGACGGGATCGGCGTTCATGTCGCCCAGGATCACGAACGCGGCGTCCGCCGCCAGTCCGCCGCAGGCGCCGCGGTCGTCGCACAGCCAGGGTTTTTCGCCGGCCGACAGATACTCCGCCCACAGCCGCAGCTCGTCGTGGTTGCGCGCGCCGTTGCGGTCTTCGGGGCCGTCGAACACCGGCGGGGTCGGATGCGCGGCCAGGACGTGGATCGTGCCCAGCGGCGTGCGCACCGGCAGGTCCCAATGCGATTTCGACGACAGCCGCAGCTGCGACCAGATCGCCGGCGGATACCAGGCCGCGCCGGTGGCGGGATCGCGCGGTACGCGCGCGCCCGGCAGCGCGCTCCACTTCAGCAATTGGAACGTCCGCGCCTGCGCGGCGTCGATGGGGTACTGCGACAGCACCAGCATGCCGTACTGGCCGGGATGCAGACCGTAACCCCAGGCGTCGTTGCCGCGCGCGCGGCCGTCGCCGCCGACGCGGCCGTCGTGGTCCAGGTCCAGGCCGCTGGGCACGCCGGTGTTGACCGGCGCGAAGTAGCGGTAGGGATAACGCAGTGCGGTGCCGCCATGCTGACCCACGCCCAGGTAGCGTTGCTGGAACAGGTCCGCGGCGCGGCCGTCGGCGTCGTAATCGAATTCGTTGAGCAGCACGATGTCCGGGCGCGCGCGCTGCAGCACCGCGGCGATTTTGCGCGCGCCGGCGTCGTCGCCCTGCAGGCGGCGCACCAGGCCGCCGTCGGCGTCGTCGTACAGCGAGGTGTTGTAGGTGGCGATGCGCAAGGCGCCGCGTTCGTTCATGGCCGGGGCCTTTGCCGCGTCGGGCGCGCCGTGGACCTGGACGCGCACGCAGCCGGCGGCGAGGGCGGCGAGCAGGGCGAAGGGAAGCAGTGCGGAGAGTCGATTGCGCATGGCGCGCATGATCGCATGCGCGCCGCACGGCTTCGATGACAGTCGCGCGAGGGCGCCGGCCGCGCAAAAAAAAAAAAACGCCCCGGCGGACCGGGGCGTCGGGTGCTGCGTGTCGCTACGGGCTTACAGCGTGCAGCCGTAAGCGCTGAGCGAGGTCTTCATCTGCTCCAGCGTGGTCTTGCAGGCGCTGGCCAGCGCGGCCTTGGAGGCCGGGTTGGCGGCCGCCTGCTTCCAGGAGGCGCGGCTGCTGTCCAGACCGGTCTGGAACATCGCACGCTGATCGGCCGGCACCTTGTCCGCGAGGCAGGCGCTGACCTTGTTCAGGTAGTCGTCGCACTCCGGAATACCGACGCTGTCGGCGGCGGCGACCGGCGCCGCCGCGGTGTCGGCCGGAACCGAGGTCGCGGTCGGAGCGGCCACATCGGTCGGCATGGTCTCGGCCGGCGTCGAGGTGGCGGTGGCGGCAGCCGGGTCGGCGGCGGCGTCGGCCGGCTTGTCGGCCGGCTTGGTGCAGGCGGCCAGCGCCAGGGTGATGGCGGCGGCCAGGATCAGAGCGGTGTGCTTCATCGAATTTCCCCGTAATGAATGGTAGGCGGCGGCTCCATGCCGAACACAGTGCCGACTCGGTCGTCGCTAAACGACGGGCCACTAGATATACGAGTCGGCGCCGCACTGTGTTAGCGCATCGTAAAACGCCTGCGCCGCCGGTCGCGGCGCAGGCGGCTATCGGACATGGAATCGGTGCGTGCGGGCACCGGCGCGGCCGGCCGCCCGGCGCAGTCTTACATCGCGCAGCCGTAGCGTGCGTATTCGTCCCTGGCCTGTTCCTCGGCGATGGCGCAGGCCTGCGGCAGAGCGGCGCGGTGGGTCGGATTGGCCAGCGCTTCCTTCCAGGTCGCGTATTCGGCCGACACGCTGCTGCGCAGTTGCAGGCGCTGCGCTTCGGGCACTTTTTCGTTGATGCAGGCGGCGACCTTGGCCAGGTATTGGTCGCATTGCACGACGCCGATCGCGTCTTCGATCTTGCCGCCGCTGCCGCTGGCGGACGAGCAGGCGGACAACGACAGGCAGGCGGCCGCGACAGCGGCCAGGGACCAGGCGGATGTGTTCATGAGGGGAGGGCTGCACTAGAGGGTCGTGGGGCGCGGGATCCGTCGCCGCGTAGCGCATTCGGGCGGCGTCGCGTGACGCCGATTCCGAAATCCCTGCCTATGTAGAGCAACGCGGTTACAGCTTGATGAAGTCGCGTATGTCCAGATCGCGCCACTCGTGGCCGTCGAAGCCTTCCAGCGGACGGTAGCGGCGCTTGTAGTCCATCTTCGGATGGCCGGCGATCCAGTAACCCAGGTACAGATGCTCGCGCCGTTCGCGCTTGGCCCATTCGATCTGGCGCAGGATCGCCAGCGTGCCCAGGCCGCGGTCGGCCAGTTCGGGTTCGTAGAAGGTGTAGACCGCCGACAGCGCGGTGTCGACCACGTCGGTGACCGCCACCGCCAGCAGGCGGCGCTGCTCGCGCAGTTCCAGGAAGCGGCCTTCGCTCCAGCTGCCGATCAGGAACTGGTCGAACTCGGGCGCGCCGTGCCCGTCCATGCCGCCGCCGGCATGGCGCGCGCCCAGGTAACGCCGATACAGCGCCAGGTGTTCCTCGGTGCGCTCGGCCGGACGCACGCGCATCTCGACCTGGGCGTTGAGCGCCAGGCAGCGGCGTTGGCTGCGGTCGGGGCGGAAGCGGTCGACCGGAATGCGTACCGCCACGCAGGCGCGGCAGCCGGCGCAGTGCGGGCGGTAGACGATGTCGCCGGAGCGGCGGAAACCCCAGCCCAGCGCGTGCGGGTACCAGGCGCGCAGGCGCGGATCGCGCGGGTCCAGCACCAGGTCGCGGGCGACGCGCTCCGGCCAATAGCCGCAGGCGTGCTCGCCGGTGTGGAACAGGCGCAGATCCTCGTTCTCCGGCTGCGGTTGGGTGCCCATGGCGTGAGCATAGCGCCGTCCCCGGGCCGCCGCGCTAGCGCGGCGTTCACGTTTATGCACGCAGCCGTGTCAACCGATCGCCGGCCCGGGCGTTGACCTGTGCATCGGCGCCGCCCGGCGCCCCTGGCAGGAGTCACCGCATGAAACGTTCCATCGTGCTGGTCGCCGCACTGGCGGCCGCCGTCGCCGGCGCCGCGCTGGCCGCACCGCAGGGCGAAGGCCCCGACCGTCCGCAGCGCCCCAGCCTGGACCGCAACAACGACGGCGCGATCGACCGCAGCGAAGCCGCGGCGATGCCGCGCCTGGCCGAGAAGTTCGACGCCCTCGACAAGAACCGCGACGGCCGCCTCAGCGCCGACGAGCGCCCCTCGCACCGCGGCCGCGGCGGCAAGGGCGGACGCGGCGGTCACGGCGGACGCCACGGCGGCATGGGCGGGCTGATTTCCGCCGACGCCGACGGCGACGGCCGCATCAGCAAGGCCGAGGCCGCCCAGCTGCCGATGATCGGCGACAAGTTCGCCCAGATCGACGGCAACCGCGACGGCTACGTGGTGCGCAGCGAACTGCGCGCGTTCCACGAGCGCGAGCGCCCGCAGCGCGAGGCCGAGCGCGCCAAGCGCTTCGAGCAGCATTTCGCCGAAGCCGACCTCAACCGCGACGGCAAGCTCAGCAAGATCGAAGTCGGCGAAAAGATGCCGCGCCTGGCCAAGGCCTTCGCCTTCATGGACGAGGACCGCGACGGCTATCTGACCCGCGAGGATTTGCGCCACCCGCCGCGCCGCTGACGCGTGGCCGGTCGCACCGGCGTTGTACGTAGCACCCGGCAGTAGCAAGTAAACGGAAGGTTTGCCCCTCCAGATTCCCGTGCCGCGTCCCGCGGCACGGGTTTTTTTTCGGCGCGAGGCCTAGAGGCGGCCGGACTGGATCAGACCGACGATCAAGCCGCCCACGCCGCAGCCCACGCCGATCGCGCCGCCGATCCAGGACTGCATGCGCTCGCAGCGGCGCCGGCGCGCGGCCGCGACCGGGTCGCGCTGCGCCTCCAGCGCGTGGCGGCGGCGCAGGATGCGCGGCTGCGCCACGCTGGTCTGCCACAGCACCGCGGCGATGAAACCCAGCGTGGTCAGGCTGGGCAGCCACCAGCCGCCGCGGCCGCTGTGCGCGATCGCCAGCAGCAGCACCACGAACGCGATCGAGGCCAGCGCGCAGATCACCGCGCTGCGCACCAGCGCGTAGCGTTCGGCATCGTCGATCGCGCCCTTGAGTTGCTTGCGCAGGCCCAGGTAGATGCCGGCGAAGGCCGCGACCGCGGCGATGCCGATGCTGCCGGCCGCGCCCAGCAGCACCTGGCCGAAGGTCTTGGCGCCGGCCGCCGCGCCGGCGCCGAGCAGGCCCGCGGCGGCCGCGGGCGGGCTGGCCAGGGTCAGCGCGGTCGCGACCATGCTGGTGAAGGCGATCGACGGCGCGCTGTCGGCGGCGAACCGGCCGAAGCGCGCCAGCATGTCCTCGCGCACGCTGGCGCGCGCGCGCGACAGGCGCTTGCGCACCGCCGCGTCGCTGAGGCCCAGCAGGGACGCGACCTGCTGCGAGCTCTGGCCTTCGCGGTAGTACAGCAGCAGCACTTCGCGGCTGTCGTCGGGCAGGGCCGAAATCAGTTCGGCGGCGACGGCCTGGCGTTCTTCGTCCAGCAGTTGCTCGAAGGGATTGGGCTGCGGATCGGCCGCGGCCTCGATCGCCGCCTCGACGTCGTCGACGCCGCGCGGCGCGCGCCGCTGCGCGCGCAGATGGTCGCGGGCGAGGTTGCGGGTGATCTGACGCAGCCAGGGCAGGAAGCTGGACGGGCTCTGCAACCGGCGCAGGTTCTGCCAGGCGCTGAGGAAGGCCTCCTGGGCGATGTCCTCGCTGGCCGGCACGTCGCGCACGATCGCCAGCGCGATCGCGGTCACCGAGTTCTGGCACAGCGCGACGATGCGCGAATACGCGGCACGGTCGCCGGCCGCCGCCGCGGGCAGGTCGGCATCGATGGCGGTGAGCAGGACGTCGGCGGTCGTGACGGCGTTCAAGGCTGGCAGGCCAGGCAGGCGGGCAGGTATGCGGGCAGGTCGGCGGCGCCGCCCAGGGCGCCCAGAATAACCAGCGCGGCGCCGATGGCGGCGGTGCTCAGCGGGCCCAGCAGATCGACGGCGATTGCGAGCGCGGTGCAAAGGGTGAAGGGGGGCGGCGTCATGGCGGTTCCGGGCAGGGTGACCTGTACCGGGACGCGGGACGGTGGGGAATGTGACCGGGGCGGGGCGTGTGTCGGGACGCCGAGAAGCAAATCCCCCTTAGTCCCCCCTTTCAAAGGGGAGGCAGCTACGCGGTTGTGGGGGGCTCCCTGCGCTGTGCCCGGTCACCTCTCCTCGTGGCGGCGAGGCCGAACCTCAAACCGGACGGCGCAGTCTCCCCCTTTCGAAAGAGGGGGATAAAGGGGGATTCGCTCTCGCTCCCGCCCGCAGCCTCACATCGCCACATGCCGGATCGTGCGCACCACCTGCCAGCGCCCATCGGTCTGCTTCACCTCCAGCGTCTTGTACGACGCCGACAGCCGATGGTGGTACGCCTCGTACTCGATCTTGCCCGACTCGCGCGTCTGCGGCCGGAACGCCTTGACGTCGACCAGCAGCGCCGGGTGGCCGGAGGCGCGATGCACGCTGCCCTGTTCGTCGTCGGCGATGCGCACGCATTCCGACAGCGGCACCACGCGGCGTCCGCGCAGCTGCGCCTGCATCGCGTCGATCATCGCCTTGGACACGTCCTTGCCGTCGATCGACAGGCACAGCGTGTCGATCGGCGCGGCCTTGGCCAGTTCGCGCGCGAACACCGCCGCGGCCAGCGGCTGCGGGATCGCCGCCACCGAACCGTTCAAGGGGTGATCGGCCAGCGCGGCCTCGGCCGGGTCCTGGCGCAGCGAATGCACGATCGCCATCGCCAGCACCGCCACGATCACGAAGATCAGGCCCAGCTTGATCCGGAACGCGCGCTGCTGCGCCGGCGTGCGGCCGCGCGCGACCTGTTCGGGCGGGCGGAAACTGATCGCCGCATAGCCTTCGCCGCCGCGGGTGGAGTCGATCAGGCCGGACGCGCGCAGGATTTCGCGCGCGCGCACCTGGTCCTCGGACTTCACCACCCACACCGCCGGCTTGGGCGTGTCGTTGTCGCTGTAGCTGAAGCCGCTGCGGCGATTGCCCTTGTAGGAACGGTTATGGGTGACGCGTACTTCGATGTCGGCCTCGCGCAGCATCTGCGCGACCTGTTCGACGTTTTCCAGACGCGCGCTGGAGAAGACCTGTCTCATCTCAGTCCTTCGCCGGCACGTGCTGGGCCGCGGCCGAATCCTGCACCACGCGGATCAAACCTTCCTGCGCGGTGCTGGCGACCAGGTGGCCGTGGCGGTCGTAGATCTGCCCGCGCGCCAGGCCGCGTCCGCCCTGCGCGCTGGGGCTGTCGATCGAATACAGCAGCCAGTCGTCGGCGCGGAACGGGCGGTGGAACCACAGCGCGTGATCCAGCGACGCCATCTGCACGTTGGGCTGGTAGTAGCTGATGCCATGCGGGAAGGTCGCCGTGCCCAGCAGATGGAAATCCGAGGCGTAGGCGAGCAGGGCGCGGTGCAGTTCCGGCGCATCGCCCACTTGTTCGCTCAGACGGAACCAGACCTGCTGATACGGCGGGCGCTTGGGCGGGTTGAGCTCGTCGCGCGGGTACACGTGGCGGAACTCGAACGGCCCCTGCCGCGACAGCCAGCGCTGCACCTTGGTCGGCAGCGTCGCCATCACCTCGGCCGGCACCGCCGGCGCGGGCGCGATGTCCTCGGGCTTGGGCACTTCCGGCATCGACAACTGGTGCTCGCCGCCGTCCTCGTCCTTCTGGAACGACGCGGCCAGGAAGAAGATCGGCTGCCCGTGCTGGATCGCGGTCACCCGCCGCACCGAGAAGCTGCCGCCGTCGCGGGTGCGATCGGCCTGGTAGACGATAGGCGCCTCGATGTCGCCGGCCTTGAGGAAATAGGCATGCAGCGAATGCGCGCTGCGCGGCGCTTCCAGCGTCGCCTGCGCGGCCGACAGCGCCTGTCCCAGCACCTGCCCGCCGAACACGTACTTGGTGCCGATGTCGCGGCTCTGGCCGCGGAACAGATTGTCTTCCAGCCGCTCCAGCGACAGCAGTTCGATCAGTTCGGAGACGGGGGATGAGCTCATGGGGCGTGGTTCGGCCGGTCGGTATACGACTTTGAAGTATACGGCCCGATCGGCGGCGGCCTTGACCCGGTGGTAAATGCGGAGGCTTGCCTGGACGCTGCTTCAGCTCGCCGCGGCGGCCGGCTGCAGCCGTTCCAAGCCGCATGCCGCCAGCACCCGCGCCCACGGAAACCGCGGACCGGGGTCGAGCTTGCGCTGCACCAGCACGGTCGGATCGTCGCTGGCCTCGACCCGGGTGGTGTCCAGGTCCTCGTGACCGGCGATGCGGCGCAGCGCCGGCAGCTGCACGCGCAACTGCGCCAGCAGGCCGATCAGCGCCTCGATCTGGGCTTCGGTATACGCCTCGTCCATGGCCTGGTGGCGCGAATCCAGCCAGTGTGGGTAGCGGCCGGTATTGACCAGTTCGATGCCGACCGAGCGCGGGTTGTAGCCGCGCGTGTGGTGGGCCGTGCGCAGCGGATCGACGTAGCGCAGCACGCTGCCGTCGCGGTCTATGTAGTAATGGCCGCTGTTGCCGGTGCCCGAGCCCGGGTAGAGCACGCGCTCGCCGTACTCGCGCGCGGTCGCCAGATCCGGCAGTTCGGTGCAGTGGATCACCACCAGATCGACGCTGTCGGCCGCGCGCGGCTCCAGCAGGGCCTCGTAGGGCAGCGCTTGCGCGCGCGGGGGCGGAAGGGGCGGCATGGGGCCGGATGCTAACATTCGCCCTCGCACCGGAGCCCGCCATGTCCCTGCCGCCCGCCGACTCCGCCCTAGGCCGCCTGATGGCCCAGCTGCCCCGACCCGGCCGGGTGGAGTGGATCGGCCTGCGTCCGAAGCGCGACGTGGCCATGCAGACGGTCGCCGAGGCGTTGGCGCAGACCGGCATCGGCCTGGTCGGCGACCGCTACGCCGGCGGCAGCGGCAAGCGCGGGGTGACCCTGATCCAGGCCGAACACCTGCCCGCGATCGTCGCGCTGTCGGGCCGCGACACGCTGGACCCGGCCCTGCTGCGCCGTAACGTGGTGGTGTCGGGCCTGCCGCTGGTGGCGCTCAAGGGCCGCCGCTTCCGTCTCGGCGAAGCCGTGCTGGAAGGCACCGAGGACTGCGACCCTTGCTCGCGCATGGAAGACGCGCTCGGGCCCGGCGGCTACAACGCCATGCGCAACCACGGCGGTCTGTGCGCGCGCATCCTCGCGGGTGGCCGCATCCGTCTGGGCGACGCGCTGGTCGTGCTGGCCGACTGAGCGCCGCACGGCCGCGCACCGACCCGACTCAGACCCGGACACGCATGAGCACGCGCGGACACTGCATCCTTTCCCATGGCTTCGAAAGCGGCCCCGACGCGACCAAGGTGACCGCCCTGGCCGAGGCTGCGCAGCGCCTGGGCTGGAGTCACGAGCGCCCGGACTACACCGACCTGGACGCGCGCCGCGAGATCAGCGAACTCGGCGACGTGCCGCAGCGGCTGCAGCGCCTGCTCGCGTTGGCCCAGTCGGCCGCGCAACGCGGGCCGCTGGTGCTGGCCGGTTCCAGCCTGGGCGCCTACATCTCCGGCCTGGTCTCGCTGCAGGTGCCGGTGGCCGGCCTGTTCCTGATGGCGCCGCCGGTGCGCATGGGGCCGGCGCCGCGCCTGGACGCGGCGCGCGTGCCGATCTCGATCCTGCATGGCTGGGACGACGAACTGATCCCGGCCCAGGATGTCGTCGACTGGGCTTACCCGCGCCGCGCGCGCGTGCTGCTGGTCGACGACAGCCATCGCCTGTCGGCGCACGTCGACGCCAGCGCCGAAGCCTTCGCGCAATTGCTGCAGGGCCTATGACGCCCTCGCCGCCACACATGCCCTTGACCGCCGCCGCGGATACTGCGCGCGACCGGTCGTTTTTTTCGCTCATCGGGAAGTCTTCGTGAAGTTCTACGTCAGCTGCGGCAAAGGTCTGGAATATCTGCTGGCCGACGAACTGGTCGCGCTGGGCTGCACGCGCGCGACCGCGGCGATGGCCGGCGCCAACGCCGAAGGCGAACTGCGCGACGCGCAGCGCGCGGTGCTGTGGTCGCGCCTGGCCAGCCGCGTGCTGTGGCCGATCGCCGAGTTCGACTGCCCCGACGAACACGCGCTTTACGCCGGCGTGGCCGCGATCGACTGGCCGCAGCACCTGGACGCGACCCACACCCTGGCCGTCGACGCGCACGTGTCGGGCACCGCGATCACCCATGCCCGCTACGCCGCGCAACGCGTCAAGGACGCCGTGGTCGACGTGATGCGCGCGCGCACCGGCGCGCGCCCGGACGTGGACGTGGACGCGCCGGACCTGCGCCTGAACCTGGTCATCCGCAAGAACCGCGCGATCGTCTCCATCGACCTGGGCGGCGGCTCGCTGCACCGGCGCGGCTGGCGCCTGAAGCAGGGCGAGGCGCCGTTGAAGGAAAACCTCGCCACCGCGGTGCTGATGCGCGGCGGCTGGCCGCGCATCTACGCGCAAGGCGGCGCGCTGATCGATCCTATGTGCGGCAGCGGCACCCTGCTGATCGAGGGCGCGCTGATGGCGGCCGACGTCGCCCCGGGCCTGCTGCGCCACGACGGCGTCACGCCGACGCGCTGGCGCGGCTTCGACCGCGCCGCCTGGCAGGCGCTGTGCGACGAGGCGCGTGCGCGCGAGGACGCCGGACGCGCGGCCCTGCGGCCGGTGTTCCAGGGCAGCGACCTGGACCCGCATGCGATCCGCGCCGCGCGCGACAACGAGGTCATGGCCGGCCTGGCCGGCGTGATCCGCTGGCAGGTCGTCCCGGTCGAACAACTGCAGGAGTTGCCGGCACCGGCCGCCGCCGAAACCGTCGAAGGCGAGGGCGCCGCCGCCACCGGTCTGGCGGTGTGCAATCCGCCTTACGACGCGCGTCTGGCCGCCGATCCGGCGCTGTACCGCGCGCTGGGCAACACCCTCAAGCGGCTGGCGCCGCAATGGCGCGCCAGCCTGCTGTGCGGCGACGCCGACCTGGCCCAGGCCACCGGCTTGCGCGCCAGCAAGAAGTACCAGCTGTTCAACGGCGCGATCGAATGCACCCTGATCGTCTGCGACCCGATCGCGCCGCGCGCGCGCGCGCAGGACGCGCCGGACGCGCCGCCGCCGACGTTGTCGGAGGGCGCGCAGATGGTCGCCAATCGCCTGCGCAAGAACCTGCACAAGCTCAAGCGCTGGCGCGAGCGCGAGGCGGTCAGCTGCTACCGCGTCTACGACGCCGACCTGCCCGAATACGCAGCCGCGATCGACGTCTACGCCAGCGAAGGCCGCGAACCGCAGCTGCACCTGCACGTGCAGGAGTACGCCGCGCCCGCGACCATTCCCGAGGCCGACCAGCGCCGCCGCCTCAACGAACTGCTGGCGGCCGCGCGCGAGGCCCTGGCGGTGCCGCGCGAGCGCATCGCGCTCAAGACCCGGAAGCGCGGCAAGGGCGGCAGCAAATATGCACAGATAGGAGCGGGACGCTTCGACCAGCGCGGCGAAATCCTGGTGGTGCGCGAAGGCGCGGCGCGGCTGCGCGTGAACCTGCACGACTACCTCGACACCGGCCTGTTCCTGGACCATCGCCCGATCCGCCTGCGCATCGCCGAGGAAGCGCGCGGCCGCCGCTTCCTCAATCTGTTCGGCTACACCGGCGCGGCCACCGTGCACGCCGCGGTCGGCGGCGCCGCCCAGACCACCACCGTCGATCTGTCGGCGACGTATCTGCAGTGGTGCGCCGACAACCTGCGCGAGAACGGCATCGGCGGCAACGACCACCGCCTGGTCCAGGCCGACGCCGTGGCCTGGCTGGAAGCCGACCGCGGCCGCTACGACCTGATCTTCTGCGACCCGCCGACCTTCTCCAACTCCGCGCGCGCCGACGATTTCGACATCCAGCGCGAGCACGTGCGCCTGCTGCGCGCGGCCGTCGCGCGTCTGGCCGACAACGGCACGCTGTATTTCTCCAACAACTTCCGCCGCTTCCGCCTCGACCAGGAAGCGGTCGCCGAGTTCGCCGACTGCCGCGAGATCAGCGCCGAGACCATCCCGCCCGATTTCGCCCGCGACGCGCGCATCCACCGCTGCTGGCAGTTGCAACCGCTGTGAGCGAGGAAGCCGTGAAAGCGCGCAAGCCCGGTGCCTGGACCTTCTTCCTGCAATGGTTGAAGAACCCCCTGCGCACCGCCGCCGTCGCGCCGTCCAGCCCCGAACTGGCGGCGGCGATGATCGCCGAGCTGCCCGACGATGCGCGCCGCATCATCGAGCTCGGCGGCGGCACCGGCGCGATCACGCGCGCGCTGTTGGCCGCGGGCATCGCCGATGAAGATTTGCTGGTGCTGGAGCTCAACGAGGCATTGCACGCGCATCTGCATCTGCGCTTCCCGCGGGTGCAGGTGCTGCTGGGCGATGCGCGTTCGCTGCCGGCGCTGGCGCGCGCCAACGGTTATCTCGACGGCGGCCCGGCCGACGCGATCGTGTCGGGGCTGGGGCTGCTGACCATGCCGCCGCAGTTGCAGCGCGGTCTGTTGGCGGCGGCGTTCGAGTGTCTGCGCGGGGACGGGGTGTTCGTGCAGTTCACGTACGGGCCGGCGGCGCCGGTGGCCGATACGGTGATGCGGGAGTTGGGTTTGCACGTGCGGCGCGGGGAGTTCGTGCTGCGCAACGTGCCGCCGGCGACGGTGTATGTGTATACGCGCACGGGGCGCGCGGAGGCGTGATCGGCGCGTTCGCGGGGGCGAGGCGATTCGCGCGCTCGGCCCTGTAGGAGCGGCGTGAGCCGCGACCGCGAATCCCGGTGACCGCGTGCGCCCGGTTCCAATGACCTTCAGATTCCCGCGTCGCGCTTTTAGCTCCCTCCTTTAAAAAGGAGGGTTGGGGAGGATTTGCTGTTGCTGTTGTTTCTGCTTCTTCTGACCGAAGGTCAAAGGCTTCCGCCTGCTGCGCATGCGGGTCGCTTTCTGTTGCTCGCGCTTTCTGTAGGAGCGGCGTGAGCCGCGACCGCGAATCCCGACTGTCGCGCCTCTGCGGTTCTGATTGCCCTCCGGAAAGCGGTGCTGTGCTTTTAGCTCCCTCCTTTGACAAAGGAGGGTTGGGGAGGATTTGCTTTTGGTGTTGTTTTGCTTCTTCTGACCGAAGGTCAAAGGCTTCCGCCTGCTGCGCATGCGGGTCACTTTCTCTTGCTAGCCCAAGAGAAAGTAACCAAAGAGAAGGGCTTGAGCCAGAAGCTCCCGTGTGGCTTCGGAACTTGCGCCGGGATTTTTCGATAGGACATCCCTGTCCTATCGAAAAACGGCGCGCGTCCTGCGCGCCGCCCTCCGGGTCTGGGAATGGTCGTGTGGCTAGAGCCGGCGTCGCGCTTTTAGCTCCCTCCTTTGACAAAGGGTGAAGCCGTGCGCTTACGAACCGCAGGTTCGTGCACGGCTGAACGCCAGGAGGCTATGCCTGCTGGCTGGGCGGGCTGGGGAGGATTTGCTTTTGCTGTTGTTTCGCTGCTTCTGACCGAAGGTCAAAGGCTTCCGCCTGCTGCGCATGCGGGTCACTTTCTCTTGCTGACCCAAGAGAAAGTAACCAAAGAGAAGGGTCTGAGCCAGGAGCTCCCGTGTAGCTTCGGAACTTGCGCCGGGATTTTTCGATAGGACATCCCTGTCCTATCGAAAAACGGCGCGCGTCCTGCGCGCCGCCCTACGGGTCTGGGAATGGTCGTGTGGCTTCGGTTCTATGGACTTCAATGCCGGAGCAAACTCAACGGCAACGGCAACGGCAACGGCAAACTCAACGGCATTGGCATTGGCATTGGCATTGGCATTGGCATTGGCATTGGCATTGGCGGTTGAAAGCGTTGCTGCCGGGTTTTGTGAGCCGCTTTCTGTGGGAGCGGCGTGAGCCGCGATCGCGTGGGTGCGCATGGCGGCGTCGCGGTTCGTCGGCGGCCGGTGGTCAAGCCGCATCGCAAACAGGTTCCCGTCGAAAAGGGCCTTCGGCGGCGAGGAAGGCGCGTGGTGTATGTGTGGCAATTTGCAATTGCAAATAGCTATATGGGCGCAGCTCGGCGCTGGGGTGCCGTTCCATTCGGATCCCGTCCGCATCTGCGGAACCTTTATTGTTCCAAATTTGTAATAGATACTCCCGTGAATCACTGCTTCGTTCTGTTTTTGCAGTGGCATCCTGTGCCCCAACGCCAATACGGCGGGCGCTACAGGAGAGAGGACCATGGCCACCAACCAAGACGTTTCCCATCGCTACGCCCGCGTCGGTCGCAAGCTGCGCGGGCAGCCGACTTCGGACGGGGCCGGCGTGCGGCTGACGCGGTTGATCGGTGGGGCCGAGTTGCCGGATCTGGACCCGTTCCTGCTGCTGGACGAGTTCGGCACCGATCGCGCCGAGGACTACATCGCCGGCTTTCCGGAGCATCCGCATCGCGGTTTCGAGACCGTGACCTACATGCTCGACGGGCGCATGCGCCACAAGGACAACCATGGCAACGAAGGCGTGCTGGTGCCCGGCAGCGTGCAGTGGATGACCGCCGGCCGCGGTCTGGTGCATTCGGAGATGCCCGAGCAGCAGGAGGGCCGCATGCGCGGTTTCCAGCTGTGGGTGAACCTGCCGGCGCGCGAGAAGATGACCGAGCCCAAGTACCAGGAGTTCGCCCCCGAGCGCATCGTCCAACTGCAGCCCGCGCAAGGCGTGCAGCTGAAGCTGATCGCCGGCGCCGTCGGCGACCTGCGCGGGCCGATCGCGCAGCCGGCGACCGAGCCGGTGTACATCGACGTCGCGCTGCAAGCCGGCGCCGACTGGGAGTACGACCTGCCCGAAGGCCACAACGTCTTCGTCTACGTGTACGAGGGCGGCGTGGAGATCGGTCAGGGCGAGGACGCGCGCCAGGTCGACTCGCAGGAACTGGCGGTGTTGTCCGGTGGCCAGCGCCTGAAGCTGCGCGACCTGGGCCGCGACAGCCGTCTGATCCTGGTTGGCGGTCGTCCGTTGCGCGAGCCGGTCGCGCGTTACGGTCCGTTCGTGATGAACACCAAGCAGGAAGTCATGCAGGCCTTCGTCGACTTTCAGGAAGGCAAGTTCTGACGCTTGCGGGCGTTCGCTATCACGCTAGCCACGGGGCCGCGCAATGCGGCCCCGTGCGTTTGCGCGGGCGCGGCGTGCTCTAACAGGGATTGATGCGCGCCGACGCCGGCCATGGTGCCGGCCGCGACCGCCAGGCTGACGCTGGCCATCGCGCTGACGGCGTCGCCGGCCGCGTACACGCCCGCCACGGACGTGCGTTTGAATGCGTCCACGCGCAACAGCGGGCCCCAGGGGCCGTCCTCGTACTCGCAGCCCAACTGTTGCGCCAGATCGTCGGCCGGGTGGATGCTCGGCGCCACGAACAAGCCCGCTAGCGGCAGTTCGCGGCCGTCGCGCAGGCGCACGCCGCGCATGCGCTCGGGCGTGCCCAGCACTTCCACCACCTCGCTGCGTTCGATCGCGACGCCGCGCGCGGCCAGTTGCCGCGCCTGCTCGGCATCGGGTTCGAACGCGCCCTGGCTGAAGTAGGTGGTCGGGCCCCAGTCGGGCACCAGCAGGGCCTGATGCAGGGAACTGGCCTGCGTGGCCAGCACGCCCAACGCGCCGCGGTCGAATTCGTAGCCGTGGCAGTAAGGGCAGTGCACCACGCTGCGGCCCCAGCCCTCGCGCAGGCCGGGGATCGCCGGCAACTCGTCGGCGACGCCGGTGGCCAGCACCAGCCGACGCGCGCTCAGCGCGCGGCCGTCGTCCAGCGTCAGGGCGAAGCCGTCGCCGTGCGCGCGCGCCTGCGCGACGCGCGCGGGCAGCAGCTCGACCGTGGGATAGGCCGCCAACTGACGGCTGGCCTCGTCCAGCATGTCCGCCGGGGTCCAGCCGTCCATGCCGAAGAAGCCGTGCGAGTGGCTGGCATAGCGGTTGCGCGGCCGGCCGGCGTCGATCACCAGCACGCGCCGGCGCGCGCGCGCCAACGGCATCGCGGCGGCCAGGCCGGCGTAGCTGCCGCCTACGACGATCACTTCGTGTTGCATGGTTCGGCTCCGGTGAGTGGGCGACCGGGGCTGCCGCGGTCGGCGGGCCGGTCTATATGTATCAATTGAAGTTACGTTTTATCACCCGATCCCGCATTAATGCAACTAATCGTGTTACATGAGAGGGCGGCTGTTAAGATTGCCCCGACCGACCCACCGCGAGCGCGAGCCGGATGAGAAACGACAACCGCCTGTCGCGCATGCTGCACGTGCTGATCCACATGGCGCAGCATCCCGGGCCGATCACCTCCGAGCTGATCGCCAGCATCCTCAGCACCAATGCGGTGGTGGTGCGCCGGACCATGGCCGGCCTGCGCGAACAGGGCTATGTGCAGTCGGTGAAAGGCCATGGCGGCGGTTGGTCGCTGGCGCAGCCGCTGGACAAGATCAGCCTGCTCGACGTGTACCGCGCGATCGGCGAGCCGCCGGTGTTCGCGCTGGGCCTGTCCGACGACCATCCGCGCTGCCTGGTCGAGCAGGGCGTGAACGCCGCCCTGCGCGGCGCGCTGGAGGAAGCGCGCGAGCAATTGCTGTCGCGTTTCGCCACCACCACGCTGGACGCGATCGCGCGCGATTACGAGGCGCGCATGCAGGGACGCAAGGCGCCGCGGCCGTGGTGGGAGCGCTGACGCGCGCACGCGATTGGCCGGCGCGCGCGGGCGGCCGCGTTAGCTAGCTACGGCGCAGTCATCGGACGAACGCGCTGAAGACCCGCGTGCCGATGACGCGCCGGCGCCGCCGTCCGGCTGCGCCGTCTTCCTGCGAAGGAGTGCAGTCATGCCCGGGATCGATCCCAACAAGTTCGTCATCGTCGCCAGTTTCGTATCGCCCGGCGTAGGCCAGGGCGCGGGCGGCTTCGCCATCGTCGGCGGCAAGGTCGTCAAGATTCCGCCGCGCGGCATCAAGCTGTTGCAGGCGAGCTACCAGATGCTCGACGCCGCCGAGAGCGCGGGCAACCGCAAGCTCGCCGCGACGCTGCAGCAGGCCGCGCTGGCGGCGGCCGAAGATGCGGTGAAACAGAAAGCGGCGCGCTGAGCGCGCATCGGCGAGAGGTACGAAAAGGCCGCGCCCCACGCTCGACGGGGCGTGGGACGCGGCCTTTCGTGACGCGCGATCGCGATCGGACGGTTAGCCGCCGCGCTCGCTCAGTCCTTGCCGAACCAGCGGTAGATCACGCCGCCCAGCAGGCCGCCCAGGATCGGCGCCAGCCAGAACAGCCACAACTGCGAGATCGCCTGCGAGCCCGCGAACAAGCCCACGCCGGTCGAGCGCGCCGGGTTCACCGAGGTGTTGGTGACCGGGATGCTGATCAGGTGGATCAGGGTCAGCGCAAGGCCGATCGCGATCGGCGCGAAGCCGGCCGGCGCGCGCGGATGGGTCGCGCCCAGGATCACCACCAGGAACATCGCCGTCATCACCACTTCGCACAGGAACGCCGCCGCGACCGAGTAACCGCCGGGCGAATGCGAGCCGTAGCCGTTGCTGGCGAAGGCGCCGGCGGCGTTGGGATCGACCGAGAACTCCGGGTTGCCGGCTGCGATCTGCCACAGCACGAAACCGGCGAACAGACCGCCCAGCACCTGGGCGACGATGTAGGGCAGCAGATCCTTGCCGGCGAAGCGTCCGCCCGCCCACAGACCGAAGCTCACCGCCGGATTGAAGTGGCCGCCGGAGATGTGGCCCAGCGCATAGGCGCCGGTCAACACGGTCAGGCCGAAGGCCAGCGACACGCCCAGGAAACCGATGCCCAGCGGGTTGCCGACGCCGCCGAAATTGGCCGCCAGCACCGCGCTGCCGCAACCGCCCAGTACCAGCCAAAACGTACCGATGAATTCGGCGCCGAGTCGTTTGATCATGATCTTCCTCCTGGATGACGGATCGGGAACTTCGGGTCAGTCGCTACACGCGGGCGCGTCCGCGCCTGCGCACACGGTACGCCGCGCGCGTTGGCGAGGATAGTCGGGGAGAGGCGAGGACGGCGACGGCGGAGTGTGACCGCCATCGCCGTCATCGGATCACTTGCTGCTCAGTCGCGACGACGGAAAGCGCAGCCCCTGGGTCAGGCCCAGCACTTCGCCGAGCTTGTCGGGCGTGGGCGCCTGCAGCCAGATATGCGCGACCCGGCCGTCGCCGAGATCGAGCAGGGTTTCGCGCACCTGCACGTCGGGCTTGCCGGCGAGTTCGCCGCGGTACCAGTACATGGGTTTGCCGTCGATGGTGCCGGCCTCGGCGCGATCGCCACGCTTGGGCGTGAACGGCGACTTGTTCGAGATGTACATGCCGAACGCTTCGCTGCCGTCCTCGCGCAGGGCGAGGCAGACATCCGAACCGGCGGCGGGTTTGTGTTGCCAGACCAGTTGCGTGGACGACGGCAACTGCGGGCATCCGTCCTGTTGTTGCGCCTGCACGCTTCCTGCGTACAGCAGCCCGAGCACGGGCAGGATCGACATGCAGCATGCCGGCATTTTCACGACTGGATCCCCCTTGAGGTCGCTGGACGATAAAACGTGACCTGCGTCAGAACATAAGGCAGTTCCGGGGGATTGACAAATCCTGTGGTTTCAGAGGCAACTGAATAGGCGCTTTGCCGAGTTTGGCCGCGGCTCGTGGGGCCTAATCCGGCGGCCGGGCTCAGCGCTCGGGCAGGGGGATGAACTCGTCGTCGCCCGGGACCTGGCCGAAGCGGCCCTCCAGCCAGTCCTGCTTGGCCTGCTCGATCCGCTCGCGCGAGCTGGACACGAAGTTCCACCACAGGTGGCGCGGCCCATCCAGGGGCTCGCCGCCCAGCAGCATGGCCTTGAGCGGGGTCTTGGCGCGCAGCACCGGCCGGGTGCCCGGGTCGAGCGCGATCAGATGCTTTTCGGGCAGGTCGGCGCCGTCCAGCTGGGCCTGGCCTTCGAGCAGGTAGAGCGCGCGCTCGGCGTGGCTGTCCTCGATCGCCAGCTCGGCGTCGGCGTCCAGGTCGATGGCGACGTAGAGGGTGTCGCTGAAGACCTTGACCGGGGATTCCTCGCCGTAGCCGCGGCCGGCGACCACGCGCAGCCAGGCGCCATCGCGGCGCAGCTGCGGCAGCGTGGCCGCGGCGTGGTGGTGGAAGGCCGGCGCGGTTTCCTCGAACGTGCGCGGCAGCGCCACCCAGGTCTGCATGCCGTGCAGCGGATGCTCGCCCGCGCGCAGCGCCTGCGGAGTGCGCTCGGAATGGGCGATGCCGCGGCCGGCGGTCATCCAGTTCACGTCGCCCGGGTTGATGTCCTGCACGCTGCCCAGGGTGTCGCGGTGGCCGATGCTGCCCGACCACAGGAAGGTGACGGTGGCCAGGCCGATGTGCGGATGCGGGCGCACGTCGATGCCGCGGCCGGGTTCGAACAACGCCGGACCCATGTGATCGACGAACACGAACGGCCCCACCGAGCGCGCCTGGATGGACGGCACGGCGCGCCGCACCTGGAAACCGCCGAGGTCGTGGACGCGGGGGGCGACGAGGGTGGTCATGGCGGGGCTCTCTGGCTGCGCGTGGATGCAGGCGCTAGCTTGTCACGGCCCGCCGCGCGTCAGCATGCGGCGCGCGCAACGGCCTGTTGCGGCGCCGCGTCTTGGGCCTGCGGTGTTGCGGTGCTGCGGCGCGGCTCAGGGCGCCGCGCCCACCTTGACCGTCGCCGTCGGCGCGTCGCCCTGGCTCAAGGCGGTCAGTTCGATGGTCCAGGCGCCCGCATTCAAGCGCGTCGCGCGCTCGGTGTTGAACACCAGCGTCTGCGCGGCGGCGCCAGCGGCCTCGAATTCGAAGTGGGCGTCGGCGTCGCCGGCGCGGATGCACTGCACCTTGGGCGGGCAGCGCGAATCGTTGCTCACGCCCACGTAGCGCAGGCGCGAACGATCGCTCAGGGTGACCTGCTCGCCGGGTTTCAGGGTCGCTTCCAGACCGTCGCCGCCGGTGGTGCCGGCACCGCCGCTGGCGCAGGCGGACAGGGCGGTAAGCGAGAGCAGGGCGGCGAACAGACGGCTCATGGCGGCGGGGCTCGATGCGGACTGTCCGGATCGTAACCGACGCCGGCGCGCGCGCCGCGACGCGGCGTTCACTTCTAGGCGGCGGAGCGTTCGCGCAGCGTGCGGGCCTTGGCATGGGCGCGGCGGGAGCGCCAGCCGAACAGCAGCGCGCCCACGGCGACCGCGGCCGCGGGCGCGACCGACAGCAGCCGCACGCGCTCGCCGTAGCGGCCGTGCGCGACCGGATCGGGCGCGGCCAGCAGGGTCGAGTCGACCAGGGTGACCTGCGCCCAGACCGCGAACGCCAGGGTCGCCAGCGCCAGCGCGATCAAGGCGATCAACCGTGGCGTCAAGGCGTCCGGGCCGCGCCCGAGCAGGGCGCGTGCGAAATGCAGGGAGAGGGTATAGGTGCCGACGTAGGTCAGCAGGGCGGTGACGAACAGCACGCCTTCCATCGAGGGAACTCCTTATCCCGTTGCGGTATGGCGCCGAGCATAGGCGAGCGCCAGCGGCACCTACTGTCTCACGCGCCGAGGCGTGGCGGAACTGCGCCGAGGCGGTGTCCGCTTAGGTCGGGTGGTCGCGCGCAGCTGCAACGCAGTCGAGGTGGGCTTGGGTTCCGGCATTCGCCGGAATGACGGGAACGAGGCGCTGCGCGGGGCGCGCTCAGCGGCGGTCGCGGCGCGAGGTCAGGCGGTCGGCCAGCCGCGTCGGTTCCGGCAGGCGGTAGCCGCGCAGGCATCGCAAGGTCAGCGCCAGCGCGCTGTCCATCGACACGCGATGGCCGGGCGAGACGATCAGCGGCCGGCAGCGCGGCTTGCTGCGCAGCACCTGGGCGATGGTGCGGCCGCGGTACAACAGCGGCGCGCGGTCGCCGCGTTGCGGGCCGGGCTCGTCGTGTCGGCCCACCAGCACTATCTTGGCCACGCCGATGCTGGGCAGGCCGGTGACCACGCCGAAATGCGCGGCGATGCCCAGGCCACGCGGATGGGCGATGCCGTGGCCGTCGACGAACACCAGATCCGGCGCCTCGCCCAGCGCGTCCAGCGCCGCCAGCAGGGCCGGCAGTTCGCGAAAGCTCAGCAGGCCGGGGATGTAGGGCATGCGCGTGGGAATGCGCGCGACCTCCTGCCGCAACGGTTGCAGGCTGTCGGCGTCCAGCAGCACCGCGGCGGCGCGCGTGGTGGCGCCCTCGTCCTCGAAGCCGACATCGAAGCCGGCGATGCGGCGCGGCGGATTCGGGTAGTCGTCCTCGATGCGAACCTCGCGCGCCAGCGTTTCCTGCAACGCGCGCGCGGCCGCGACGTCGCCGTCCCAGGCCGGCAGCGCGGCGCGCTCCATCAGTAGCGCGTCTGGCTCAGATGGGCCTGGCCCTGGCCGTCGAAGACGATGCGGATGCGGCGGTCGAACTCGTCCTCGGCCATCGGCGCGACCTCGCAGCCGCACAGCGCCGCGGCGATCGCCGGCACGGTGTTGCTGTGGCCCACCACCAGCACCGTGCCCAGCGGATGCTTGCCGCGCAGCTGCGCGGCGAACTCCGCGGCCGGCAACTTGGCGTCGTAGACCGTCACCGCCAACGCATGCGCGCGCGCGGTCGGGCCGGCGGTGTCGCGGGTGCGGCGGTAGTCGGTGGCGTAGACGGCGAACAGCTCGCGGCCGGCGAAGCTGTCGGCCAGGCGTTGCGCGCGCGCGCGACCGGCGTCGCTGAGCGTGGGATCGCGCGGGTCGTCGCTGGCTTTTTCGGCATGGCGCACCAGCACGAATTCCTGCGGCATCGCCACCGGCGCGGTCGTCGCGCAGGCGGCCAGCGCGCCCAGCAGCAGGCTCAGGGCGACCGGCTTGATCGGCGTCATGCGTGCGTCCTCACAGGGATTCCAGGGCCAGCGCGCCGGCGCGCGCGATCTCGCCGTCCTGCGCCGACGGCGCGCCGGAGATGCCGATCGCGCCGAGCAAATGCTCGCGATACAGCAAGCGCACGCCGCCTTCCAGCGGCAGACCGTGCGGCAGGCCCAGCACCACCGTGTGGCCCTGCGCCAGCAGTTCCTGATGGAACACCGTGTCGCGGCGGTAGTTGGCCGCGTGCTCGGCCTTGCGGATCGCGACCTCGACGCCGGCATTGGGCGTGCCGTCCATGCGCCGGAACAACAGCAAGCGCCCGGCCTCGTCGACGATCGCGATCGCGACGGCGTGCGCGCCGGCGCGTGCATGGGCCTCGGCCGCCTGCGCGATGCGCTCGGCGGCGGCCAGGGTGAGGACGGTGCGGGTCTGCAATAGTGGGTTCATGGGATTCGTGGCGGTTGAAGGCGTCGCATCGGCTAGGGACCGGCGCGATCCATACTAGGGCCGGATCGGTTCGTTACTCCAGCGCCGCCGCCTGTGGCGCGCGAAGATCGCTCCGTCAGTCGTCGCCGTAGCGCTCGCGATACGCTTCGCGGATGCGCCGGTTGTTGTACTCGCCGCGCTGGCAATAGCGGCAGCCGCAGAACACGCCGCGCTCGTGCGCGCCGGGGAAGTAGCGCCAGCCCAAGGTCTGCGGCAGCGCACGGATGCGCACGATCTCGCTGGCCAGGATCGATCGCGGCAGCAGCACTTCGTAGCCTAGAGTGCCGTGTTCGCGCAGATGCGCGGCGGCCTGCGCGGCGCTCACGGCCTGATGTCGGTCGTTGTAGGTGCCGGCCAGGACGGGTTGCTCGTCGTCGACACGGAAGTACACCCCGACCGCGACCTGGAAACCGCGCCGCTTGAGCTCGCGCACCCATTGGTGGCTGACCACGAAGTTGGGCACCACCGGCAGGGCGAACACGCCGTGCGCGACCGGGCCGCGCGCACGCGCCGGCAGGCGTGGCAGTTTCAGGCCACTGCGACGGATCGCCGCCGCGTCGCGTTCGTCGGCGATGTGAACGAACACAGTCATGCCGGCGTGCTCCTCATCGCCTCACGCCGCCTGTCGCAACACCGTCAGCAAACCCTTCGCCGCGGCCAGGCGCGCCGGCGCGTCGGGCAGGTCCAGCTTGACCTTGAGCTTGTCGGCGCCGTCCATCTGATAAAGCTTGGACTGGGTCTGGATCAGGCGGATCACCGCCAGCGGGTCCACGTTGGGCTTCTCGACGAATTGCACGCGGCCGCCCTTGTCGCCCAGGTCCAGCTTGCGGATGCCCAGCTCGGTCGCGGCCAGCTTCAGTTCGGCCACCGCGAACAGATGCTTGGCCGCATCCGGCAGCAGGCCGAAGCGGTCGATCATCTCCACCTGCAGCTCGCGCAGCTGCTCGACGTCGCGCGCGCCGCTGATGCGCTTGTACAGGGTGAGGCGGGTGTGCACGTCGGGCAGGTAGTCGTCGGGGATCAGCGCCGGGATGTGCAGCTCGACCTCGGCGCCGCGCGCCTCGACCGCGTCCACGTCGGGCAGCTTGCCCTGGCGGATCGAGCGCACCGCGCGTTCCAGCAATTCGGTGTAGAGGCTGAAACCGACCTCGGCCATCTGCCCGCTCTGGTCCTCGCCCAGCAGTTCGCCGGCGCCGCGGATTTCCAGGTCGTGGGTGGCCAGGGTGAAGCCGGCGCCCAGTTCGTCCATCGCCGCGATCGCGTCCAGGCGCTTGCGCGCATCGGGCGTGATCGAGCGCTTGTCCGGCACCACCAGGTAGGCGTAGGCGCGATGGTGCGAACGGCCGACGCGGCCGCGCAGCTGGTGCAGCTGCGCCAGGCCGAACTTGTCGGCGCGGTTCATGATGATGGTGTTGGCGTTGGGGATGTCGATGCCCGACTCGATGATGGTCGAGGCCAGCAGCACGTTGAAGCGCTGCTTGTGGAAATCCAGCATCACCCGTTCCAGCTCGCGCTCGGCCATCTGGCCGTGGGCGATGCCGATGCGCGCCTCCGGCACCAGCTCCTGCAGCTGGCGCTGCATGCGGCCGATGCTCTCGACGTCGTTGTGCAGGAAGTAGACCTGGCCGCCGCGTGCGAGTTCGCGCTGGAACGCCTCGCGCAGCTGCGCGTCGTCCCAGGGCACCACGAAGGTCTGCACCGCCAGGCGGTGCGCGGGCGGGGTGGCGATGATCGACAGATCGCGCAGCCCGGCCATGGCCATGTTGAGCGTGCGCGGGATCGGCGTGGCGGTCAGGGTCAGCAGGTGCACGTTGGCGCGCAGCGCCTTCAACGCTTCCTTCTGACGCACGCCGAAGCGCTGCTCCTCGTCGACGATCACCAGGCCCAGGTCGGCGAAACGCACGTCCGGCTGCAGCAGGCGGTGGGTGCCGACGATCACGTCGATCTTGCCCTCGGCCAGCTTGTCGAGTTCGGCCTTGATTTCCTTGGCGGTCTTGAAGCGCGACAGCACTTCCACACGCAGCGGCCAGTCGGCGAAGCGGTCGCGGAAGTTGCGATAGTGCTGCTCGGCCAGCAGCGTGGTCGGCACCAACAGCGCGACCTGCTTGCCGGCGGCGGCGGCGACGAAGGCCGCGCGCACCGCGACCTCGGTCTTGCCGAAGCCGACGTCGCCGCAGACCACGCGGTCCATCGGCTGACTGCTGCCCAGGTCGCGGATCACCGCCTCGATCGCGGCGTGCTGATCGGGAGTCTCCTCGAACGGGAATGCCGCGGCGAACGGCTCGTACATGGCGCGGTCCATGTCCAGCGCCAAGCCGGCGCGGGCCTGGCGCTTGGCCTGGATCTCCAGCAGTTCGGCGGCGACGTCGCGGACTTTTTCGGCGGCTTTCTTCTTGGCCTTGCTCCATTGCTCGCCGCCCAGCGAATGCAGTGGCGCGGTTTCCACCGAGGCGCCGGAGTAGCGGCTGATCAGGTGCAGCTGCGCGACCGGCACGTACAGGCGGTCGCCCTTGGCGTATTCGATTTCCAGGTATTCGCCGGGTTGCCCGCCGGCCTCCAGCACCACCAGGCCGCGGTAACGGCCGACACCGTGGTCCTCGTGCACGATCGGCGCGCCTTCGGACAGCTCGCCCAGGTCGCGGATGATCGCTTCGGGTTCGCGGCCGACGCGTTTGCGCCGGCGCGGCTGCGAGGCGCGGTCGGGGAACAGCTGGCGTTCGGTCAGCACCGCCAGCGCCGGTTCGGTCAACGCGAAGCCGTCGTCCAGCGGCGCCACCGCGATCGCGAAACGCGCGCCGTCGGCGGCGAACGCGCGCCAACCGGCCAGCACTTCAGGGCGCAGTTCGGCGGCCTGCAGCAATTCCAGCAAGGCCTCGCGACGGCCGGCGCTGTCGGCGGCGATCAGCACGCGGCCCGGGTAGCTGTCCAGGAACGATTTCAGCGCCTGCGCCGGCGCGGCGTCCTTGGCCGCCACCGGCAGCGCGGGCGCGGGCTGGTCGCCCAGCGCGGCCGCGCGTTCGCGCTGCGGATGGCCGTCGCCGCAGACCTCGACGCGGTCGCCCTGGTTGAGCCGCTCGCGCAACGCGTCGGGCGACAGGTACAGCGCATCGGGCGGCAGCAGCGGCCGCTCCAGATCGTGGCGACGCTGTTCGTAGCGCTCGCCGGTGTGGGTCCAGAATTGTTCGGCCGCTTCCAGCGCGCCGTCGCCCAGCACCGGCAGCGCCTGCGCGCCGAGGTAATCGAACAGCGTCGCGGTTTCCTTGAAGAACAGCGGCAGGTAGTACTCGATGCCCGACGGCGCCAGACCGGCCTTGAGATCCTGGTAGAGACCGCTGCGGCGCGTGTCCAGGTCGAAGCGGTCGCGCAGCGCGTCCAGCGCGCGCTTGAGCGAGGCCTCGTCCAGCGGCACTTCGCGGCCGGGCAGCAGGCGCACCGCCTCGATCTTGTCCAGCGAGCGCTGCGATTCCGGATCGAAGGCGCGGATGGTCTCGATCTCGTCGTCCAGCAGCTCCACGCGGAACGGCGTGTCGGCACCCATCGGGTACACGTCCAGCAGGCCGCCGCGCACCGCGAAGTCGCCCGGGTCCAGCACCTGCGGCACGTTGCGGTAACCGGCCGATTCCAGGCGGCGCTTTTCCGCGTCCATGTCCAGGCGCTGGCCGACGCGCACGTCGAAGCTGCCGCCGACCACGTGCTTCAGCGGCGCCAGCCGTTGCAGCAGCGTCTGCACCGGCACCACCACGATGCCGCGCTTGAGCGTCGGCAGGCGGTGCAGCGCGGACAGGCGCTGCGAGACGATGTCCGGGTGCGGACTGAACTGGTCGTAGGGCAGGGTCTCCCAGTCCGGGAACGGCAGCACCGGCAGTTCGCCGTCGCCGCCCAGCAGGGTGCGCAGGTCGGATTCCAGCTGGTGCGCGGCCTGGTTGTCGCGCGCGATCGCCAGCAGCGGACCGGCGTGCGCGGCCGCGGCGGCGGCCAGGTGCAACGCCAGCGCCGACGGCGAGGCCGGCGCGCGCCACCAGGCGCGTTGCTGGCCGGCCTTGGGCAGCGGCGGGACGGGAATTGGCAGCGGGTGCGTCGCGGACTTGGCGTTGGGAAGCGTGGACATCGGCAGCGTGGGCATCGGACTCGGTGTGGAGTGGGGCGATGGCGCTCGTCGCAGCATGGGCCAAAACGAGTGCAGCGCCGGCAGCCTTCGCCGCCAGCGCAATGGGCGCCGAGTGTACGCGAGCCGGGTGAGCGGCCCGTGCGCATTCGGGGGCTGGAGTGTTGCGCAGGGGCGTCGCAGGACGTGAGACGGGCGGGCGGCGTCACGGTCTGGATTCAAGGCGGCTGCGCGGAGCGGCCGGGCAGGGGGCGGTTGTCATCTGGCCGTGGGGTAATCGCGGCCTGCGCCTCCACGCCACAGACGCCGTCGTCGGAACGATGCGTGTCAGGGTTGGGGTTAATATCGCTCGCTATTAAATAGCGCGCTATGTAAATTACGCCCCATGAAGACGCAGCCCCCCACCCCGACCGCGCAGCCTCCGGCGACCCCGTCGCTGAAGCTCGACGACCAGCTCTGCTTCGCCCTGTACTCGACCGGGCTGGCCTTGAACAAGGTCTACCGCAAGCTGCTCGCCGGCCTGGGCCTGACGTATCCGCAGTACCTGGCGATGATGGTGCTGTGGGAGCGCGACCAGATCACCGTGTCCGAGATCGGCGAGCGCCTGTACCTGGACTCGGCCACGCTGACGCCGCTGCTCAAGCGCCTGCAAAGCGCGGGCCTGATCAGCCGCACCCGCGCCCGCGCCGACGAGCGTCAAGTGGTGATCGCGCTGACCGACGCCGGCCGCGCCTTGCAGGAACCCGCGCGCGCGGTGCCGATGGGCATCTTCGGCGCCGCCGGTTGCGCGCCCGAGCAACTGGGCTCGATGAAATCGCAGCTGGAAGGGCTGCGCGCCAACCTCATGCAGCACGTCTGAGCGCCACCGACGCCCGACGCAACCCCGTACCCCAATGGAGCCGGCGACGGCTCCTCCACTCCACACCGACCCAACCCCCGCAGGAGCCCGACCATGTCCCTCGAACAAGTCCTCTACACCGCCCACGCCACCGCCACCGGTGGCCGCGACGGCCGCGCCGTGTCGTCCGACAACGTGCTCGACGTCAAGCTGACCACCCCGCGCGAACTCGGCGGCGCCGGCGGCGACGGCACCAACCCCGAACAGCTGTTCGCGGCCGGCTACTCGGCCTGCTTCATCGGCGCGCTGAAGTTCGTCGCCGGCAAGGAAAAGATCGCGCTGCCGGCCGACACCTCGATCGAAGGCGCCGTCGGCATCGGCCCGATCCCGGCCGGTTTCGGCATCCAGGCCGAGCTCAGGATCTCGCTGCCGGGCCTGCCGCGCGAACAGGCGCAGGAGCTGATCGAGAAGGCGCATCAGGTCTGCCCGTACTCGAACGCGACCCGCGGCAACATCGACGTGACCCTGACCCTGGTCTGACCGCGTCGCGCTTGCGTCACCGCGAACCCCGGCACGCGCCGCGCGCCGGGGTTTTCGTTTTTCGCGCGCCCGCGCTCAGGGTCGCGCTTCCAGCACCAGGTTGAACGGGGTCTGGGTGGCGCGGCGGAAGCGGCTGAAGCCGCCCTCGCTCATCACCTGTTGCAGCCGCGCCTGTCCGGCCTGCGCGCCCAGCGCCGGGCCGTGCCGCGCCAGCGACACCGGCACGCAGATCTGCGAGGACGCGCCGTAGTACACGCGTCCGACCGGGTTGAGGTTGTCCTCGACGCGGTCGCCGGCGAAGGGTTCCACCAGCAGGCAGTGGCCGTCGGGTTTCAGCGCCGCGTGCGCATGCCGCGCCGCGCCGACCGGATCGCCCATGTCGTGCAGGCAGTCGAAGAACGCGATCAGGTCGAAATTGCGTCCGCTGTAACCGGTGGCGTCGGCGACTTCGAAGTAGGCGTTGTCGATGCCGGCCTCCTGGGCGCGGCGGCGCGCGATCTCGATCGAGGCGGGGTGGTAGTCGTAGCCGATGAAGGCGGTGTTCGGAAACGCCTTGGCCATCAGGGTGGTGCTGGCGCCGTGGCCGCAGCCGACGTCGGCGACCTTGCCGCCCTGGCGCAGCTTGTCCAGCGCGCCGTCCAGCGCCGGCAGCCATTCGCTGAGCAGGTGGGCGTTGTAGCCGGCGCGGAAGAAACGTTCGGTGCCGTGGAACAGGCAGGGGTGGTGCTCGCCCCATTCCATGCCGGCGCCGCTGCGGAAGTTCTCCTTGGTGCGCTCCAGCGCGTGGAACGCGGCCTCGACGATGCAATAGGCGCCGGGCAGGTCGACCGGCCCGCCGGGATCGGCCAGGCACAACGCCTGCTCCGGGCTCAGCGAATAGCGCTGGTCGGCCGTGTCGTAGCGCACGTAGCCGCCGGCGGCCTGATTGCCCAGCCACTCGCGCGCGTAGCGCTCGTGGGTGCCGGTGCGCTGCGCCAGCTCGGCCGGCGTGAGCGGCTGTTCGGCCAGGGCCCGGTAGTAGCCCAGCTGATCGCCGACCAGCATCAGCGTGGCGCTGATGGCGGCGCCCAGGTCGCCCACCGCGCGACCGAGGAATTCGTTGAGGCGTGCTTCGTCGATGCTCATATCCGCGTCCCGAGCGTTCCGTCCGTGGATACGCGGCAAGGCCTGCCGCCGGCGCCGTGCAAGCTAGCCAACGCGGCGCGCGCGCAGGCGCGGCCTACCGCCGGTCGGCGGGCAGGGGGATGGGGACTGCGGCATCGCCGCGCGGTACCGCTACCCGCGTGCGGCGCTTACACCGGGTCGGGCTTGCGCAGGTCCAGCGAGACCCGGATCAGGCCGGGCGCGTCCTGCTGGAACTCGCGTTCGAAGCCCAGCGACTGCGCCAGCGCCAGCATGGCGTGGTTGTGCTCGAACACGTCGCCGTAGATGCGCTCGACCTTCTTGCCGCGTGCCCATTTGACCAGGCGCGTCATCAGGTAACGGCCCAGGCCCATGTTGGCGATGTAGTGGCTGACCAGGATCGCGAATTCCGCGTCGCGGCCGTTGTCGTCGATGGCCACGCGCGCGACCGCGCCGACCAGGGCCTCGCCGGGCGACATCGGCTCGGCGGCGACCAGGGCGAACTCGGTCTTGGGGTTGACCCGGGTGAAGCGCTCGGCCATCTCCGGGGTGAGTTCCTTCAGCGCGTAGAGAAAGCGCTGGCGGACTTCATCGGGCTGCAGCAGGCTGAAACCGGCGCGCAGCGGCTCGGCGTCCTCCGGACGAATCGGACGGATCAGCACTTCGCGTCCGTTGGGGAGACGCTGGCGTTCGTGCCAAGGCGGGAGTCTTTCGCGCGCGGCCATGGCCGGATATTGGCACACTGGAGACCGTTGCGGCTTCATTTCGGGCTCACATGGACAAAAAAAAACTACGTGCCTGGGTCGGCGCCTGGCCCGGGGTGGTCGAGGACCTGAAGTGGAAGGAGGTGACGGTCTTCAGCGTCGGCGGGCGGATGTTCTGTGCCTGCCGGCTGCAAGGGCCTGAGCCCGGCGGCCTGAGTTTCCGGGTCGAGGACGAGCGTTTCCTGGAACTGACCGAACGCCCGGGCTTCCGTCCGGCGCCGTTCCTGGCCCGCGCGCACTGGGTCAACGTGCTCCAGCCCGGGCGTGTGCCGGCGGCCGAACTGCAGGCTTTGCTGCGCCGCAGCTACGAGCTGATCCGGGCCCGCCTGAGCAAGAAGCTGCAGCGCGAACTGGCCGACTGACCGGCCCGGCGCTTGGGCCGCGCGCGCGGGTCTGGGCGCGCGCGGACGGATGCTAGACTCCGCCGCTTCCGAACCTCGTGAGCAGGACGACCATGGCAGGTGGTGGTGATTCGACCCGCGCGATTCTGTTCGCGCTAGGCGCCAATTTCGCGATCGCGGTATCCAAGGGCGTGGCCGCGTTCTTCACCGGCTCCAGCGCCATGCTCGCCGAGACCGTGCACTCGCTGGCCGACTGCGGCAACCAGCTGCTGTTGCTGCTGGGCATGCGCCAGGCCAAGCGGCCGCCGTCGCCGGACTATCCGCTGGGCTACGGCAAGGCGATCTATTTCTGGTCGTTCCTGGTCGCGGTGATGCTGTTCACCGTCGGCGGCATGTTCTCGCTGTACGAGGGCATCCATAAGCTGCAGCACCCCGAACCGCTGAAGCAGTGGTGGTGGGCGGCCGGCGTGCTCACCTTCGGCATCGCCGCCGAGGCCGTCTCGATGCGCGCCTGTCTGGTCGAGGTCAACAAGGCGCGCGGCAGCCGCAGCCTGTGGCAGTGGTTCCGCGAGAGCCGCCAGGCCGAACTGGTGGTGATCTTCGGCGAGGACCTGGCCGCGCTGCTGGGCCTGGTGTTCGCGTTGGCCGCGGTGCTGATGGCGGTGGCCACCGGCAACCCGATCTGGGACGCGATCGGCACCATCGCCATCGGCGCGCTGCTGATCGTGGTGGCGGTGTTCGTCGCCATCGAGGTCAAGGCGATGCTGATCGGCCAGAGCGTCGACCCGGCGCGCCAGCAGCAGATCCGCGACTTCCTCGGCAGCCGCCCCGAGATTTCCCAGGTCATCAGCCTGATCACGCTGCAGCTGGGCAACGAGGTCATGGTCTCGGTGCAGGCGCGCATGCGCGAGGAGCACCAGCTGGCCGGCGCGATCGAGCAGATCAACGCGGTCGAGCGGGCGATGAAGCAGGCCTTCCCGGAAGTGCGCTGGAGCTTCTTCGAGCCGGATATCAAAGCCGGGCTCTGACGCCGGCTGCGCGGCACCGGCAGGCCACGGGGATCGTCTCCCCGTGGCCTGCGTCGTTTGCGGTGTGGTGCGGGCGATAATGCGCGCTGGCCGGCGTAAGGGAAGGGACGCATGAAGACCGTGCACGCGGTGCTGTTGTCGACCGCTCTGATGGGCGTGGTCGGCGCAGCAGTGGGCTACCTGGGTTATCGCCTGTACCGCTACGGCGGCGGCGACGCGCACGCGCGCGAGGAGGCCGCGCTGGCGGCGATGCAGGCGGCGCGGGCGTCCGCCTCGAACGATCCCGCCGTGCAGGCGCGCGCCGAGCGCGCGGCCGAGGAGGTGCTGGCGCCGCTGCGCTCGCGTTTGGATGCCACCGCGCGTGCGGTGCTCGACATCGAACTGAGCGCGATGGCGGCCGACGAGCTCAAGGCCAGCAAGGTCGGCGGCCGCCCGTACTGGGCGGCGGGGCGCGAGTATCCGCGCGATCCGGAAGGCCGGCCGCTGGTGCTGCTGGCTCAGGTCGATCTGGCCGAAGCGCGTTTGGCCGGCTATCCGCAAAGCGGCCTGTTGCAGTTCTACATCTCCGGTCACGGCGATTTCTACGGCGCCAACATCGACGACTACGAAGGCCGCATGCAGGCGCTGGCGCAGCCGCGCCGGTTCCGCGTGGTCCACTGGCCTCAGGCCGACGCGCCGGCGCTGGCGCCGCCGGTGCAGCCCGCCGACCTGGGGCAGCTGCCGTTCGACCCGGCCGCGCCGCGACGCATGCGCTTCAGCGCCCACCGCGAGAGCATCGGCGCCAACGACGTCGGCCTGACCACGGCGCTGCGCGCGTCGCTGGACCAGGCGATCGAAGCCTATGCCGCCGCGCATCCGGAGCAGAACAAAGTCAACCTGTCCGACGCCGTGTACGAAACGCTGAGCCGCGCCGGGCACAAGTTCGGCGGGCATCCGGAATTCACCCAGAGCGACCCGCGCGAGGCCGGCGACGGCCAGGTGCTGTTGCTGCAACTGGACAGCGACGACGTGATGATGTGGGGCGACTCGGGCATCGCCAATTTCTTCATCGACCCCGACGACCTGGCGCGCGGCAAGTTCGATCGCGTCGCCTACAACTGGGATTGCTATTGATGCGGCTGCGCCGTTACACGCCCGCCGACCGCGACGCCTGCCTGGCCCTGTTCGCGAGCAACGTGCCCGACTATTTCGCCGAACTCGAGCGCGCCGACTTCATCCAGACCCTGGACGAGATCGACGACTACTTCGTGATCGAAACTCCGGACGAAGGCCTCGTGGCCTGCGGCGGCTACGCCGCGATCGACGAAGCGCCCGGCGCAGCCGGGCTGTGCTGGGGCATGGTGCGGCGCGACCTGCACCGCCGCGGTTACGGCGAGCGGCTGCTGCGCGAACGTCTGCGGCATATCGCGGCGGAGCCGCGTTTCCAGCGCATCGTCATCGAGACCACGCAGTTCAGCCGCGCCTTCTACGCCCGCCACGGTTTCGTGGCGACGCGCGAACAGCGCGACGGCTTCGCGCCGGGCTACGACCTGGTGGAGATGGTGCGGCCGGCGCGCTGAGGAGCGCTCAAATGTCGCTGCGCGCCAGCCACTGCAGCTGCGAGCTGGCCGCCTCGGTTTCGCCCAGCGCCTTGCTCAGCAGCGGCAGCACCGCGCCCAGGGTCTGGTCGGATTGGTAGGGCGGATTGAGCAGCAGCAGGCCGCTGCCGTTCATGCGCAGCGGCGAATCGTCGGCGCGCACCAGCAGCTCGGCGGTCAATACCGACTTGGCCGGCAGCGCGGCGGCGCGGCGGTAGAACGGCTGCAGCGCGCGCCGGCGCTTGATCGGGTACCACAGCGCGTAACAGGCCTGCGGCCAGCGTCCCAGCGCCTCGCGCAGGGCGGCGATGGCGGTGTCGAACTCGTCCAGCTGCGCCTCGTAGGGCGGGTCGATCAGGACCAGGCCGCGGTTGTAGCGGGTGGCGCCGATCTTGGGCGGCAGCAGCGCCTTCATCGCCCCGTAGCCGTCGCGCGCATGCACCGCCACGCGCGCATCGCTGGCGAAATTGTGCGCCAGCTGCGCGGCTTCCTCCGGCTGCAGTTCGCAGGCCGCGATGCGGTCGTCGGCGCGCAGCGCATGGGCCAGCAGCCAGGGCGAGCCCGGATAGGCGGCGCTGCCGTGCTCGGCGCGGCAGGCCTTGACCGCGCCCAGGTAACGCGCGATCGCCGGGTGCTTGGGCGCTTCGGCCTGCAGGCGGGCGATACCGCCCTCGGCCTCGCCGGTGCGCAGCGCCGAGTTGCCGTCCAAGGGGTACAGACCGCGCCCGGCGTGGGTGTCCAGCGCGAACAGCGGCGCCGGCTTGACCGTGAGGGCGTCGCATAACGCCAGCAGGGCGACGTGTTTGAGCACGTCGGCGTGGTTGCCGGCATGGAAGGCGTGACGGTAGTTCATGGGCATAGGGTAGCCCGTCCGCGCCGGCGCTTGTTCTATGCTTGTCGCGGTCCACCCCGAATCCCGCCATGCCCCGCATCCTGCTGGTCGACGACGAACCCGCGATCGCCGCCACCGTGCTTTACGCCCTGCGCGCCGAGGGCTTCGAGGCCGAGCACTGCCTGACCGGCGGCGAGGCCCTGCGCGAAGCCCAGCGCCACAGCTACGACCTGGCCGTGCTCGACGTCGGCCTGCCCGACATCGGCGGCTTCGCCCTGTGCCGCGAACTGCGCCGCGAACGCGACCTGCCGGTGATCTTCCTGACCGCGCACGACGCCGAGGCCGAGCGCATCCTGGGCCTGGAAATCGGCGCCGACGACTACGTGACCAAGCCCTTCTCGCCGCGCGAGCTGGTCGCGCGCGTGCGCGTGGTGCTGCGACGCGGCCGCGCCCAGGCCGAGGCGCCGGCCGCCGCCGAGGGCGCGTTCCGCCACGACCCGGAAGGCAAGCGCGTGCGCTACCGCGGCCAGCCGCTGGACCTGACCCGCTACGAATACGGCCTGCTCGCCGCGCTGCTGCAGCGCCCGGGCGCGGTGCTGTCGCGCGCGCAGCTGATGGACCGGGTCTGGGGCGATGCCCTGGACAGCGGCGACCGCACCGTCGACACCCACATCAAGACCCTGCGCGCCAAGCTGCGCGAGGTCGACGATCGCAGCGATCCGATCCGTACCCACCGTGGCCTGGGTTACTCGCTGGATGCCGGCTGAGCGGCGCGCATGAAGATCGGTCTGCGTATTTTCCTCGGCTATTTCTGCATCGTCGCGCTGGCGGCGCTGCTGCTGACGCGGGTGTTCCTGGCCGAGGTCAAGCCCGGCGTGCGCCAGGCCATGGAGGACACCCTGGTCGACTCGGCCAACGTGCTGGCCGAACTGGCGACCGACGACTTCATCGCCGGGCGCATCAACGACGGCGCCTTCGCGCGACGCGTGCGCGAGCTGCGCGGGCGCGATTTCGGCGCCGAGATCTGGGGCTTCGGCAAGCGCGCCACCAACTACCGCCTGTACATCACCGACGCGCGCGGCATCGTCGTGTTCGACAGCAGCGGCGAGGCGCTGGGCCGCGACTACTCGCGCTGGAACGACGTCTACCTGACCCTGCGCGGCCGCTACGGCGCGCGCTCCACGCCGTCGGACCCGGACGATCCCAATTCCAGCGTGATGCACGTGGCCGCGCCGATCCGCGACCCGGCCGGCCGCATCATCGGCTCGCTGACCGTGGCCAAGCCCAACCGCACCATCGCCCCCTTCATCGAGCGCAGCCAGCGCGTGGTGCTGCGCTGGGGCGGCGTGCTGATGGGCACGGCGCTGCTGATCGGCCTGTTCGCGGCGTGGTGGCTGTCGCGCCAGCTCAACGGCCTGCGCCGCTACGCGCACGCGGTCAGCGCCGGGCGCCGCGCCGAGCTGCCCGCATCGGTGGGCGAGTTCGGCGAACTCGGGCGCGCGTTGGAAAGCATGCGCACGCAGCTGGAAGGCAAGCAGTACGTCGAGCAGTACGTGCACACGCTGACCCACGAGATGAAGAGTCCGCTGGCCGCGATCCGCGGCAGCGCCGAGCTGCTGGAAACGCGCCCCGGCGAGGCGCCGATGGCCGAAGAGGACCGCGCCCGCTTCGCCGCCAGCATCCGCCGCCAGAGCGACCGCCTGGCGCAGATGATCGACAAGCTGCTGGCCCTGGCCGCGGTCGAGCACCGCCAGCGCCTGGACAATCCCGAGCCGGTGGACCTGGCCGAAATCGCGCGCGAAGCCGCCGAACAGTGCGCGCCACGCCTGGCTCAAGGCGCACTGACGTTGAACCTGGAGCTGGACGAACAACTGCCGACCTTGCAGGGCGACCCCTTCCTGCTGCGTCAGGCGCTGGTCAACCTGATCGACAACGCCGCCGATTTCTCGCCCGCGCAGGGCGAGATTTCCTTGCGCCTGTACCGCGACGGCGAAGCCCAGCGCGTGGACGTCGGCGACCGCGGCACCGGCGTGCCCGAATACGCGCTGCCGCGCGTGTTCGAGCGCTTCTACTCGCTGTCGCGCCCCGCCGGCGGCAGCCGCAGCAGCGGCCTGGGCCTGTGTTTCGTCGCCGAGGTCGCGGCCCTGCACGGCGGCCACGCCTCGCTGGGCAATCGCGAGGGAGGCGGCGCCGTCGCCAGCTTGATCCTGGCGCGCGGCCTCTAAAGCCCGCGTCAGCCATTTTGCTTTCTGTGGGAGCGACGTAAGTCGCGATCGATGCGCGGCAGAGCCCCAAAAACGCCGCTCCTACACGGAGCAGCTACGCGAGCTCGGAGCCATCGCGACTCACGTCGCTCCCACAGAAGACAAAAGCCCCACTTCACCACCACTTCACCCACCCCCCATCCTCTCCACCCAGGCCGCGCCCATCCTGCCGTCACCGCAATGACGAGGAGAGGGACATGCGACTGTGGTTGAAAGTGTTTCTGGTGCTGGGCATGACCCTGGCGATCCTGATTCCGCTGCTGCTGATCCGCGGCGTGATCAACGACCGCCAGAGCTACCGCAACCAGGCCGTGGCGACGATCGCGCGCAGCTATGCCGGCGCGCAGGCCTTCACCGGGCCGGTGCTGGTGGTGCCGTACACCGACACCGTCGAGACCGAGGAAAAGGACGAGAAGGGCTTCGTGCGCAAAGTCGTGCACGAATTGCCGGGGCGCTGGACCTATTTCCCCACCACCCTGGACGTGCGCGGCCCGCTCAAGCCCAGCACGCGCCGGCTGGGCCTGCACGAAGTGCGCGTCTACGAGTGGCAGGCCCAGGCCAAGGCCGAGTTCCGCGCCGAACTGCCCAAGACCGCGCCGCCCCAGGGGCATAGCCGCAAGATCGGCCAGCCCTGGCTGAGCTACGGCTTCGCCGACGTGCGCGGCCTGTTGTCGACGCCGGTGCTGCGCATCGACGGCGTCGCGGTGGAAGTCGACGAAGGCCTGGGCAGCCGCGACGGCGGCGGCGTGCACACCCGCCTGGCGGTGCCGGAGCCCGGCCAGGTGCTGAACCTGCGCACCCAGTTGGACTTCAACCTGGGCGGTACCGAATCGCTGGCGCTGGTGCCGCTGGCCAAGAGCAACCGCTTCGCGATCCAGTCGAGCTGGCCGCACCCGCGCTTCGGCGGCAGCTTCCTGCCGCGCACCCGCGACATCGGCGGCCAGGGCTTCAACGCCGACTGGCAGGTGTCCTCGCTGGCCACCAGCGCGCAGCGCCAGTACCTGGACGGCAAGACCTCGCCCAGCGTGGAGGGCGGCGACGGCGAAGGCGGCGACGTGGTCACCACCGGCGGCATCGACGCGGTCGCCGTGGCCCTGGTCGATCCGGTCAACGTCTATTCGCAGGCCGATCGCGCCAGCAAGTACGGCCTGCTGTTCGTGTTGCTGACCTTCGTCGGCTTCTTCATCTTCGAACTGATCAAGCAACTGCCGATCCACCCGATCCAGTACGGACTGGTCGGCCTGTCGCTGGCGATCTTCTTCCTGCTGCTGGTCAGCCTCAGCGAGCACATCGCCTTCGCCTGGGCCTACCTGGCCGCCAGCCTGGCCTGCATCGGCCTGCTGGGCTTCTACCTGAGCGCGGTGCTGCGCAGCGTCGGCCGCGGTCTGGGCTTCGCGGCGATGCTGGCCACGCTGTACGCGGCGCTGTACGGCCTGCTGGTGTCGGAGGACAACGCACTGGTGATGGGCGCGGGCCTGCTGTTCCTGATCCTGGCCGCGGTGATGGTGATCACCCGCAAGGTCGACTGGTACCAACTGGCCGGCTCGCGCCCGCTGGCGCGCTGATCGGCAACGAGGTCGCGGCCGCGGGCAGGGATGCCCGCGGCCGCTTTTCGTTGGCGACGTTCGCGCCGGCGCCGCCGATCGAGCCGCGATCGCGCGGGCCGGCCGCGAACCGCGCGGCGCCGCGCTTCGCCTACACTGCCTGGATGAACGCGCCCATGATCGAAATACGCCGCTATGCGGGCGAGGCGATCGCCCCTTACCTGGACGACATCGCGCGCCTGCGCATCGCGGTGTTTCGCGACTGGCCCTATCTCTACGACGGCGACGCGGACTACGAGGCGCTGTACCTGCAGACCTATCTGCGCTCCTGGCGCAGCATCGCGGTGCTGGCCTTCGACGGCGATCGGGTCGTGGGCGCATCCACCGGGCTGCCGCTGGGCGACGAGTCCGAGGATTTTCTGGCGCCCTTCGCCGATACCGCGTTCGATCCCCAGCGCATCTTCTACTGCGGCGAATCGGTGCTGCTGCCGGCCTACCGCGGACGCGGCGTGGGGCATCGCTTTTTCGACGAACGCGAAGCGCATGCGCGCTCGCTGGGCGGGTTCGATTGGACCGGCTTCTGCGCGGTGGAGCGCGCGCCCGACGATCCGCGCCGGCCGCCGTTCCAGCGCGGCAACGACGAGTTCTGGGGCAAGCGCGGCTATCGCCCGCATCCGCAGCTGCAAGCCCGCCTGGCCTGGCGGGAAGTCGGACGCGGCGAGGTGGCGCACACGTTGAACTATTGGCTGCGGCCGCTGGAGCGGCAGCGATGAAGGTCGCGGTGGCCAAATACCGCATCGACGCGCCGCGCAGCTTCGCCGAGTTCGCCGACAAGCAGGCGCGCTGGCTGGGCGAAGCCAAACGCGCCGGCGCCGACCTGGCGGTGCTGCCCGAATACCTGGCGCTGGAGCTGGGCGCGACCTTCGGCGCGGCGACCCAGGGCGATCTGCACGCCTCGCTGATCGCGATCCAGGACTATCACGGCGCTTGGCTGGAACTGTACGGCCTGCTAGCGCGCGAGCTGCGCATGCACGTGGTCGCCGGCAGTTTCCTGCTGGACAACGGGCAGGGCCGTTATCGCAACCGCAGCTACGCCTTCGCGCCCGACGGTGGCGTGCTGTGGCAGGACAAGCTGCAGCTGACCGGTTTCGAGAAGCGCGCCGGTGTGATCGAGGCCGGCGACGCGCTGCGTGTATTCGCCGCCGGCGGCACGCGCGCGGGCATCGCGGTGTGCTACGACATCGAGTTTCCGTTGCCGGTGCGCGCGCAATGCGAGGCCGGCGCACGTTTGCTGATCGCGCCCAGTTGCACCGACACGCCGGCCGGCGCCACCCGCGTGCGCGTGGGCTGCCTGGCGCGCGCGCTGGAGAACCGTTGCTTCGTCGCCCAGGCGGTGACCGCCGGCGACGCGGCGTGGAGCCCGGCGCTGGACGTCAACACCGGCGAGGCGACGATCTACGCGCCGATGGACGTAGGCTTGCCCGCCGACGGCATCGTCGCAGCGACGCGCGGTCAGCAGCCTTGGGCGGTGGCGGAACTGGACTTCGCCGCGTTGGACGCGAGCAGGGAGCAGGCGCAGGTGGCGAACGACCGCGATTGGGCGGGGCAGGGCGCGCCGGGGATCGCGCGGGCGGTGGTGACGGACTGGCAGCGTTAGCCGCTCTCCCGCGAACGGAACAACAGCGCCCTGCTTAGCCCCTCTCCCGCTAGCGGGAGAGAGGGTGGGTGAGGGCACGCGCCACATCGAGCTTGCGTTGTTACCCGCGATTTGCGCGCCCTCATCCGCCCTGCGGGCACCTACTCCCGCGAGCGGGGTGAGCGGCGGCGCTTGCGAGCCATGGGCTCGCGCCGCAGCGAACGTCCGACCGCTGTGCGGTCGGGCCGGGGCCAGGTTGGAGTGAGGCAGGCACCACCTCAAACGAACAACGACACCCCAGGCACCAACCACAGCGACAGACCCGCCAGCGTGCTGCCGATCGCGGTGGCGGCCAGCACGTCGCTGGGGTAGTGCAGCCCCAGCACCACGCGCGACAGGGCCACGCTGGCGGTGAACGGCACCAGCAGCCAGGCCAGCACCGGGTAGTGCGCCATCGCCACTAGGCTGAAGGCGACCGCGTGCAGGGTGTGCCCGGACGGGAAACTGAACTCGTCCAGCGGCGCCACCCAGGCGTGGATGCGCGCGTCGGAGGCGAACGGGCGCGGGCGCCGCGTCCAGCGCTTGAGCGCTTTGTACAGGGTCAGCGCGATCGCGCCGGTCGCGGCCAGGTGGGCGGAGGCCATCAGGCCGTCGTAGCCGTCCACCACCACCAGCGCGCCCATCAGCAGATACCAGAACACGCCGTCGCCGAGACGGCTGATCGCGGCGAAGTAGGCGCGCGAGCCGCTGCGTTCGCAGACCCGGTTGACGCGCAGGCACCAGCCCGAATCGCCGGCGTTGAAACGTTTGCGCAACGGCATGCGGTTCATACGACCTCCCGTTCGTCCTGCACTGCCAGGGGTTTGCCGTGCCGCGGCGGGCGGCGCGGCGCGGTGTCGGCCAGCCCGCTGAGCACGGCGTCGAAATCGGCCGCGACCTGCTCCGGCCGCAGGTCGGCGATCGCGTCGCGGCCGGCGCGCGCCATCGCCGCGCGCAGCGCGTCGTCGCTGCCGATGCGCACCGCGGCGGCGATGAAGCCGGCCTCGTCGCCGTCGGCGATCGCGGCGCCGTGCTCGCCATCGCGCAGGTGTTCGTGGGCGGCGCCGTAATCGAAGGCGATAGTCGGCACGCCGCTGGCCATCGCCTCCAGCGTCACGTTGCCGAAGGTCTCGCTGCGGCTGGGAAACAGGAACAGATCGCCGCTGGCGAAATGCTCGGCCAGGGCCTCGCCGCGGCGCAGGCCGCAGTACACGAAATCCGGATGCTCGCGTTCGAGTTTGGCGCGCGCCGGGCCGTCGCCGACCCAGACGAAGCGCGCCTCGGGCCGCTGTTGCTGCAGGGCGCGGAACGCGCGCACGGCCAGGTCCAGGTTCTTTTCCGGCGCGATGCGGCCGACATAGATCGCGGCCACGCCGCCGTCGGGGATGCCCCAGGCGCGGCGCAGCGCCTGGCTGCGCCGGCGCGGATCGAACAGCGCGGTGTCGACCGCGCGCGGCAGCCGCACCACGTCCTCGAACCCGCGCACGCGCAGGAATTCGGCCAGCTCGCGCGTCGGCACCAGCGTGGCATCGGCGGCGTTGTGGAAGCGGCGCATCCAGCGCAGCGCGGTGCCGACCAGGAACGGCAGGCCGTAGTCGCGCATGTATTCGTCGAAGCGGGTGTGGAAGCCGGTGGCGACCGGCACCCCCAGGCGCCGCGCGGCGCGCACCGCCGACCAGCCCAGCGGGCCTTCGGTGGCGACGTAGATCGCATCCGGCGGCTGCGCGCGCCAGGCCTCGACCAGTTGCCGCGTCGCCGGCAGGCCCACGCGCAGGCCGGGGTAGCGCGGCAGCGGCAGGCTGCGCATCAGCAGTTCGTGGGCGGCGCTGTCGCGCTCGTGCGGCTGGCGCGGACGCACCAGCGCGACCTGATGGCCACGCGCGCGCAGACCCTGCTCCAGACCCTGCACGGTCAGGGCCACGCCGTTGATCTCCGGCGGGTAGGTCTCGCTGACGATCGCGTAGCGCATGCGCGGCTCCCGGTTTGGGCAAGCCTGGGCGCGCGGCGTTAAGCGGCCATGTCACCGCCGTGACCGCGCCATGACGCGCGATGGCCGGGCCTTTGCGACGAAACGCCGGATACGGCGACGAAGCCGATTGACGGCGATGGCCGTTTAAGCTGTACTAGTGACAATAGTACAGTTAGTACAGTCCAGGAGCGCCCGATGGCCCGTACCCGCCCGCTGATGATCCAGATCGCCACCGGCGATCCGCGCCCGATCGGCAAGCAGATCGCCGACGCCGTGCGCATGAAGATCGCCACCGCCGAACTGGTGCCGGGCGACCAACTGCCCAGCGTGCGCGGGCTGGCCCAGCAACTCACGATCAATCCCAACACCGTCGCCAAGGTCTACGCCGAACTCGCCGCCGAGGGCTGGCTGGAGTCGCGCCAGGGCCTGGGGCTGTACGTGGCGCCGGTGCGCCAGCGCCTGAGCGAGCCCGAGCGCGAACGCCGCCTGGAGGAGGCCGTGCAGCGCTTCATGCAGGACGTGATCGCGCTGGGCTATGCGCCGGAGGAGCTGCAGGCGCGCCTGCAGCGCGAGTTTCTCGCGCTGGTTCCGCGCAAGACCGCCTGAGCGCTGATCCCACTCCCTATCCCAGACCATCGCCATGTCAGACAACCACGACTACGTGATCCAGACCCAGGCCTTGAGCAAGCGCTACGGCCGCAAGCTCGCTCTGGACCGCCTCGACCTGCGCATCCCGCGCGGCCGCATCCATGCCATCGTCGGCGCCAACGGCGCCGGCAAGTCCACGCTGTTCCGGATCCTGCTGGGCTTCCTGCCGCCGACCGCGGGCACGGCCAGCATCCTCGGCCGCGACAGCCAGCGGCTCACGCCCGGCGACCGCGCGCGCATCGGCTTCGTCAACGAGGAACACACCCTGCCGGGCTGGATGCGGGTGTCGGCGGTGGTCGACATGCATCGCCGCCAGTACCCGCGCTGGAACGAAAGCGCGTTCCGCGGCGTGCTCGACCATTACCACGTGCTGCCCGAGCAGAAGGTCGGCCAACTCTCGCGCGGCGAGCGCGCCGGTTTGAACCTGGCGATCGCGCTGGCGCAAGGGCCCGAGCTGCTGGTGCTGGACGAGCCCACGCTGGGCCTGGACGTGGTCGCCAAGCGCGCGTTCCTGGAGTCGCTGATGTACAGCAACGCCAGCGACGATTGCACGGTGGTGTACTGCTCGCACCAGATGGAAGAGATCGAGCGCGTCGCCGACAACCTCATCATTCTCGAGCGCGGCCAGCTCAAGAACATGTCGGCGCCCGAGGATTTCTGCGCGCGCGTGCGTCATTGGGTGGCCGACATCCCGTTCAAGGGGCCGGATCCGCGAACCGTGCCCGGCCTGCTGGAAGCGCAGCGCCTGGACGGACTGCATCACTACCTGGTGCTGGACCAGGACGAGGACTTCGCCGAGTTCCTGCGCGCCAGCGGCGCGCGTTCGGTGCAAAGCATGCCGGTCAGCCTGGACCGCGCGGTCAACGGCTTCCTGGCCAAGAACCACGCCGCACCCGCCGCCGTGGAAGCGGCGGGCTGATCGGCTCGCTCATTCGGGGATTACGTCATGTGGGATTTGTTCAAGGCCGAACTGCTGCGCTTCCGCGCCTGGGCCATCGGCTATGCGGCGTTGCAACTGACCGTACTGGGCTTCATGGGCCGCGTCGTCGACGTGGCGCAGCAGCCTTATGTGGTCTACCACGTCATCGGCATCGTCTACGCCTGCAGCGGTCTGCTGCTGGGCCTGTACCAGATGGGCGGCTATCGGCGCCCGAACGCGTGGCTGAATCTGCTGCACCGGCCGCTGCCGCACTGGCGGGTGGCGTTGGCGTTGTTCGGCGCCGGCGCGGTGCTGCTGGCCATCGCGATCCTGCTGCCGCTGCTGCTCGCCTCGGGCTGGCAGGCATGGATGACCGCGCGCGTGCTCGACACGCGCCACCTGTGGCTGGCCGGCTCGGGCCTGCTGATCGCGCTGTGCGCCTACCTGGCCGGCAGCTACGCCATGCTGGTCGACAAGCGTTACGGCTGGTCGGCGCTGGTGCCGGTGTTCGCGCTGTTGCTGGTCCGCGCCACCGGCCTGGGCGCGATCGCGCTGCAGCTGATGCTGCTGGCCTGGCTGGCGGCGATGGTGCTGGTGGCGTTCAAGCCCGACCTGAGCGCGGCGCCGCGCGATGCCGCCGCCACCGTGATCGTGGCCGTGCCGCTGCAGTTCGCGATGTGGTTCGCGCTGGTGGTGGTGGGCTTCGGCGTCGAGTTCGTCTGGATCGCGCAGGGCTCGCATCCCAACAACATCGCGGTGGCGACGCCGGGCGGCGAGAAGGAGTCCGAGTTCGCCGAGGGCAAGGATCTGATGCGCATGGGCCTGCAGGCCAGCCGCGATCCGCAGACCGAGCTGTGGCGCGAACAGGCGCAGATTTCCGAAATCTACGGCACCGGTCCCGGCCTGCGCGGCCTGTCGCTGCGCCACCAGCTGACCAACCGCACGCCGATGGAGTTCGACGACGAGCAGCGGCGGGTGCGTTGGGTGTTCAGTCACGACAGCCTGCGTTTCCAGGGCTACAGCCTGGTCGACAAGCGCGCCGTCGGCAGCCTGGGCGTGGACGGCGACGCCGCGTTCCCCGAGCCGGTGGAACCCGGTCCGAACGGCCTGCTGGTGGCGCGCGGCGCCATCTACCAGTACGACAGCGACGAGCAGCGCGTGCTGCCGCGCGTGCGCCTGCCGCGCGGCGAAGTGCTGACCGGCGTGGACAAGGCCGGCGACAGCGCGCTGGTGCTCAGCAATCGCGCCCTGTACTTCTACGACCTGCGCGAGCTGGACAGCGACGACGGCGTGCTGGTGCCGCGCCAGCGCGTGCCGCTGCCCGGCCGCAGCGGCGATCTGGTGCGCATCGATCTGATGGAGCTGCTGGACGGCTACCTGGTGTCGTTCCTGTTCACTTACGCCTCGCACAATGCCGAGGGCGTCGAGCCGTATCAGCAAATGCTGCGCGTCGATGCGGCCGGTCGCGTCGAGACGGTGGCGCGCCGCCTGCTGACGCAGGACTATCCGGTCGCCTGGCGCTACCAGAACTGGTACACCTCGCCGCTGCTGTACCGCGCGCAGAAGGCGCTGCTGGGCGCGTTCGCCGGCGGCTATCTGCTCTCGCGCGACATGGCGACGCCGCCGGTGCCGCGCTCGGCGCAGATCATTGCCGCCGCGCTCGCGTTGCTGGCCGTGCTGGGCGCGCTGTGGCGCCTGCCGCGCACGGCCTTGTCGCGGCCGGCGCGCATCGCCTGGATCGTCGCCTGCGCCGTGCTCAGCCTGCCGGCGCTGATGAGCCTGTGGCTGCTGTACCGACCGCGCGAAATCGCCGAGCCCGTGCCCTTGCCGCAAGCGGCGATGGCCTGAGTCACGCATCCCGTTCCGATTCCACCGCCGACCCGTCCGCGACGGGTCCCGCAGGAGAGGCCGATGAGCCCGTTCCCCACCGCCCCCAGGGCGCGGACGCAGACCGCTGCGCGCAGTTCGCTGCTGCGACGCCTGTTGCGCGACGCGCTGATCGTGGTGCTGCTGTGCGTCGGCGCGCGCGCGCACGCCGACGATGCCTCCGAGCTGCGCGCCGCCGTCGCCGCCGAGCGCGCCCGTGCGCCGGCGCCGCAGTTCTCGCGTGCGCAGTTCCTCGCACGCCCTGAGTTGATGGGCGCCTGGCTGTCGCCCGACGGGCGCCACGTCGCCTACCTGTTGCAGGGCGAACGCAACCGCGGCGTCTGGCTGCTGCCGACCGCGGGCGGCGCGCCGCGGCGTCTGCTCGCGCATACCGAGGCCGATCGACTGGACTGGTCGCGCGACAGTCGCTGGCTGCTGCTGCAATCGGCGCAGCAGCTGTATGCCCTGGCCGTGGCCGGACAGAGCGGCTCGGGCGCGATCGCCAAGCTGGGCGGACGCTGGGAGCGCAGCTTCGAAGCGGTGGACCCGGCGTTGCCGGCGGCGGCGATCGTGCTGGAAAGCCCGCCGTTCGTATCGCGCCTGCCCAAGCGTTGGCGCCTGTACCGCGTCGACCTGCACGGGCGGCAAACCCTGCTGCACGAATCGGCGCGGCAGATCGTCGACAGCGCGTTCGACGCGCAAGGGCGCCTGCGTTACCTCGTCCTGGTCGAGGGCGACGAATACGCGATCTACCGCAAGGACGGCGCGCGCCTGCACGCGGTGCTGCGCTGCCAGCGTTTGCAGCGTTGCGCGCCGCTGAGCGCCGACGGCGACGGATTGTGGTTGTCCTCCAGTATCGGTGCCGGCTACCTGCGCCTGGCGCGGCTGGGCCGCGACGGCGTGCTGCGCACCGCCCACGCCGATCCGCGCGGCGAAGCCGACCTGGACGCGGTGGTGCTGGACCCGCTGAGCCGGCAGCCGCTGATCGCCAGCTACCGCAGCACGCGCGCGGCCAACTACGGCCTCACCGCGCTCGCGCAACGCAACCTCGCAGCCATCGGGCGTCGCTATCCGGGCCGCAATCTGCGCATCGAGGTCGGCAGCGGCGCGGGCGCGCGCTGGCTGGTGCACGAGCGCGCGGGCTCGCAAAAGGGCGAGCGCCTGCACCTGTACGATCCGGCGACTGCGCGGTTCCGCGAAATCCTCGCCGATAGCGGTTTTCGCCACGGTCGCGACACCCAGGCGCCGCTGCCGGAGGCGGCGATGGCGCGCAAGATCGCCTTCGCCTATCGCGCCTCCGACGGCATGCGCCTGCACGGCTTCGTCTCGGTGCCGCCGGGCGTGGACCCCGCGCGCGCGCCGCTGGTGGCCAACGTGCACGGCGGTCCCTTCAATCTGACGCGTCCGGAGTTCAGCGCCCAGACCCAGCTGCTGGCCAACCGCGGCTATGTGGTGTTCGAGCCGAACTTCCGCGGGTCCACCGGCCACGGCGACGAGTACATGCGCGCCGGCCGCGGCGACTTCGGCAACGGCCGCGTGCAGCAGGACATCGTCGAGGGCGTGCGTTACCTGCTGGCCCAGGGCATCGGCGACGGCGAGCGCGTCGGCATCTTCGGTGCGTCCTTCGGCGGCTACTCGGCGCTGCAGGGCGTGACCTTCCAGCCGGAGCTGTTCAAAGTCGCGGTGGCCGCGGTGCCGCCGGCGGATTTCGGCTGGGTGCTGCGATCCTATGCGCGCAGTCAGGACCAGTTCGCGCGTGGCATTCCGTTGGCGACGACGATGCGCCTGCTCGATCTCGACCCGGCCGACGCGGCGATCGCGCAGCGCCTGCGGGCGCAGTCGCCGGTCGCCAACGCGCGCGGCCTGCGCCGGCCTGTGCTGCTTTTGGCCGGTGGCGACGACGAGCGCGTGCCGATCCGCAGCGTGCTGCACTACGCTGCTACGCTGCGCGCCCTGGACAAGGATGTGAGCCTGTTCGTGGATGCGCAGGGCGGCCATTCGCTGGTCGATCCGCGCACGCGCGAGGCCTATCTGTTCCTGCTGGAAAGCATGTTGCACTGCCGCCTCGGCGGCGCCGCGCCGCGCGCGCCGGACGCCGAGCTGCGCGCGCACCTGCGCAAGAATCTGCGTCTGGCCGGGCCCGATCTGGCCGGACTGCTGCCGGTACCGGCCGCGTCAACCGCCGCCGCGGGCGCGCGTTGATCCGACATCGACGATTTTTCGAACCGACGCGCGATCGTCTTGGTTCGTCCCCCAAACCCCGGCGCAAGCCGGGGTTTTTTTCTGCGGCCCGCGCGCGCCTGTAAACGATTACTTGCAATCGCGGACACAGTTGCCGGCCGGATCGCATCGCATTTCGCGCTTGCCTTAACAACTCACTCCCTACAATCGCGCCCAGATGAGATTGGAAGGAGCGCGCATGCGCCGAAGAGAAGTGATCCTGGCCGGGCTGTCATGGCCCTTGCTGGGCCTGTGGAGCGCGCCCACGCGCGCGGCCGCCGCCGCGGCCACCGCGTTCGACGAGGACACCGTGCCGGCGCTGGCGCGCGCGCTGGCCGCGCAGGCGTTCAAACCGCAGTCCAAGCAGTTGCCGGCATCGCTGGAGAAGATCGGCTACGACCAGTACCGCGGCATTCGCTACAACCCCGACCAGGCCTTGTGGCGCGGACTGAATCTGCCGTTCCAGGCCCAGTTCTTCCATCGCGGCTTTTTCTTCCGCGACCGCGTCGACATCTACGACGTCAGCGGCGGACGCGCGACGCCGGTGGTGTACCGCCCCTCGCAGTTCCGCTTCCAGGGCGTGAGCGCGCCCAGCGAGAACGACCTGGGCTATGCCGGATTCCGCCTGCACGCGCCGCTCAACCGGCCCGACTACTTCGACGAGGTCTGCGCGTTTCTGGGCGCGAGTTACTTCCGCGCGGTCGCCAAGGGCCAGGCCTACGGTCTGTCCGCGCGCGGCCTGGCCATCAAGACCGCCGATCCGGCCGGCGAGGAATTCCCGGTGTTCCGCGCGTTCTGGCTGGAACGCCCGGCGGCCGGCGCGCAGCGCGCGATCGTGCATGCGCTGATGGACAGCCCCAGCGCCGCCGCGGCATTCCGTTTCACCATCGTGCCCGGCGCGCAGACCGTGTTCGATGTGAGCATGCGCCTGTATCCGCGCGTGAGCCTGGACCGCGTCGGCATCGCGCCGCTGACCAGCATGTACCAGTTCGACGCCAACGACCGCAACGGCATCGACGACTACCGGCCTGCCGTGCACGACTCCGACGGCCTGGCCTTGATCAACGGACGCGGTGAACAGATCTGGCGGCCGCTGCACAATCCGGCGGTGCTGCAGGAAAGCGCGTTCGAGGATCGCGCGCCGCGCGGTTTCGGTCTGATGCAGCGCAAGCGCGAGTTCGCCGACTACGCCGACAGCGAGGCGCATTACGAGCGCCGGCCCAGCGCCTGGGTCGAGCCGGTCGGCGACTGGGGCGAGGGCAGCGTGCGCCTGATCGAAATCCCGACCGCCGACGAATTCCACGACAACATCGTCGCCTACTGGCGTCCGGCGCAGCCGCTGGCGGCCGGACGCGAGCATCGCTACGACTACCGCCTGCATTGGTGCGACCGCCACGAATGGCTGCCGCGCCTGGCCACCGTTTCCGGCACGCGCATCGGCGCGGGTGCCAAGCACACGCGCCGCATCGTGATCGATCTCAGCGGCGGCACGCTCGCACAACTGCCCGCCGGCAGCGAGCCGCGCGCGGTGGTGTCGGCCGGCACGGGTAAGGTCGCCAACGTGGTCGCGCACGCGATGCCCGCGCGCGGGACCTGGCGGATCGCGTTCGAGCTGGACCCCGGCAGCGAGCGCAGCGTCGAGTTGCGCGCGCGTCTGGAAGACGCCGGCGGCGCGCTGTCCGAAACCTGGCTCTATCGTTGGACTGCATGAGCACGGCGCCGATGAGCGCGAGCGCCGCCGATGTCGCCACCGTGCTGCCGCCCGAGGCGCCGCTGGAGATGCCGATCCAGTCGCTGGGCGCGGGCGCGCTGGCCAATCCGCATCCGCCGACCGCGCCGCGCGGCATGGCCTGGCGACGCGCCTACATCCTGGTCGGATCGGGCCTGCTGACCTACATCGCCGCCTACCAGATCTGGTGGGTGCTGCGCGGCAACGGCATCAACGTGCTGGAGGCCTTGCTGCTGGTGCTGTTCGTGGCGCTGTTCGCGTGGATCGCGCTGGCGTTCTTCAGCGCGCTGGCCGGGTTCGTGCAGATCGTGTCGCAGCGGCGCGCGCGCCTGGGCTTGGGCGATACCGGCGCGCTGCCAGAACCCGGCGTGCGCACCGCCTTGCTGATGCCCACTTACAACGAGGATCCGCAGCGTCTGATGGCGGGCCTGCAGGCGATCTACGAATCGGTGGCGGCGACCGGGCGGCTGGACAGTTTCGACTTCTTCGTGCTCAGCGACACCACCCGCGAGCCGATCGCGCAGGCCGAGCGCGTGGCGTTCGCGGCGCTGCGCGAGCGCACCGGCGGGCATGCGCGGCTGTATTACCGCCGGCGCGACGACAACGCCGAGCGCAAGGCCGGCAACATCGCCGAGTGGGTGCGGCGCTTCGGCGGCGCCTATCCGCAGATGCTGATCCTGGACGCCGACAGCCTGATGACCGGCGAGGTGATCGTGCGCCTGGCCGCGGCGATGGAGCGTCATCCCGACGTGGCGCTGATCCAGACCCTGCCGATGATCGTCAACGGCAACACGCTGTTCGCGCGGATGCAGCAGTTCGCCGGGCGCGTGTACGGGCCGGTGATCGCGCACGGCGTGGCCTGGTGGCACGGCGCCGAGAGCAACTACTGGGGCCACAACGCGATCATCCGCACCGCGGCCTTCGCCGCCCATGCCGGCCTGCCGGAGCTGCGCGGCTACCGGCCGTTCGGCGGCACCGTGCTCAGCCACGATTTCGTCGAGGCCGCGTTGCTGCGGCGCGGCGGCTGGGCGCTGCACATGGTGCCGGGCCTGGCCGGCAGCTACGAGGAAGGCCCGCCGTCGCTGACCGACATGCTGGTGCGCGACCGCCGCTGGTGCCAGGGCAACCTGCAGCATTCGGCGGTGCTGCCGGCCAAGGGCCTGCACTGGGTCAGCCGCTGGCATCTGCTGATCGGCATCGGCCATTACTTCACCGCGCCGATGTGGGCGATGCTGATGCTGATCGGCCTGGCGATTCCGCTGGAACGCGCGGGTTTTGTCTGGGGCCACGTTTCGCTGCCGGGTTTCTCGCCGACCCAGTACTGGCGGGAGCAGGATCCCGAGCGCTTCACCTGGGTGTTCGTGGTGACCATGGCGGTGCTGCTGGCGCCCAAGCTGATGGGTTACGTGGCGTCCATGACCGACGGCGCGACCCGGCGCGGTTGCGGCGGCGCGCTGCGTGCGCTGTTGAGCATGCTGCTGGAAACGCTGCTGGCCGCACTGATGGCGCCGGTGACCATGTACGTGCAGTCGCGCGGCATCGCCGAGGTGCTGGCGGGCAGGGATTCGGGCTGGGAATCGCAGCGTCGCGACGACGGCACCCTGCCGTTGTCGGGCCTGGTGCGCAGTTACGGTGGCGCGACGATGCTGGGGCTGCTGTCGTTGTTCATGGCCTATGCGGTGTCGCCGTCGCTGGCGGCGTGGATGTCGCCGGTGATCGCCGGGCTGCTGCTGGCGATACCGATCGTGGCGCTGACCTCGGCGCGCGCGCCGGGGCGTTGGCTGCGCCGCATCGGCATTTTCCGCACGCCGGAGGAGATCGCGCCGCCGCAGGTGCTGCAACGCGCGGCGGAGTTGAGGCGGGCGATCGAGGCGGGGTAGGGGATGGGGTAGGGAGCGGGAGCGAAAGCAACAGCAACGGCAACAGCAAATCCCCCCTAGCCCCCCTTTTTCAAAGGGGGGAACGTCATGCGACGGCGTTCGGCGTCCCCCTTTAAAAAGGGGGGATCTTCATGCGACGGCGTTCGGCTTCCCCCTTTGAAAAAGGGGGATTGAGGGGGATTTGCTTTTGGCTTTGGCTTCTCAGCCCTTCAACCCCACGCCCTTCAACCGCAGGCCGCGCCGCCGCCCTTGAGCGTGATGCGCTCGTACCCGTTGGCCTTGAGCGTGCGCAAGGCGAAGGTGATGTAGCGGTAGTCCAGGTCGGCCTTGCAGCCCTGCAGGATCACTTCGGTGGTCGCCGCCGGGCCCAGGGCGCGGATCGCCAGCGGCAGTTCGACCGGGCCTTGCGGGCTGTACACGCGGCCGTCGTCGAGCAGGTACAGGGCCTGGCTGCGCTTGGCGCCGTCCGCCGCCGGTGCGACGTCCTTGGGCGCGGTGGCCGCCGTCGCGGTGTGTTCCTTGTTGCAAGCGCCCAGCGCCGCGGCCACCAGCATCAGCGTGCCCCAGGCCAGAGCGGAACGTAAGCGGGAAGGGGACATGGGGGAGGGGTCGGTTGCGCGGACGGCCGGCATGATGGGTCAGCGCCGAGGGGCGCGCAATCATCCTAAGGTCGTCAGCGTGCCGGCGGTCGCAATTTCGATTACGGCCGTTCAGGCCGCCAACAGCTTCAGCGCGATGCCCAGGCCGGCCGCGTCCTGCGGCTCGCCTTCCAGGTCGGCGCGCACCAGCGGCCGGGAGTCCAGCCAGCGCTTGGACACGGTCAGGGTCAGGGTGTTGCCCTCGGCGTGCGCATCCAACTGCGGAATCGGATCGGCCTCGTGGGCGCGGTGCAGCAAGACCGCCAGACGCAGCAGCGCGGCGCTGCGGCGTGCGCTCGCCAACAGGCGATCGGGCAGGGCGTCGAAGGCGCTCTTGGGAATGCCGCGGCGATGGGTGCGCATCAGCGCAGCCAGGAACTGCTGCTGCTGACGCGAGAAGCCGGAGATGTCGGAGTGCTCGACCACGTAGGCGCCATGCACGTGGTACTGGCTGTGCGCGAGCGCCAGGCCCAGCTCGTGCAGGCGCGCGGCGCGGCTCAGCATCAGGCGGTCGTCGGGGTCCAGCGCCCAGGCGCCGGCGACCTGGTCGAACAGGCGCAGCATGGTGCTCTCCACGCGTGCGGCCTGGCCTTCGTCGATGCCGTAACGCTGCATCATCGCCGCCACCGAGGCATCGCGCGGATCGTCGGCGCCGCCGCGGCCGAGCATGTCGTACAGCACGCCCTCGCGCATCGCCGCCTTGCTCACCGCCATCCGGCTCAGGCCCAGCGCGTTGAAGGCGGCCTCCAGCACCAGGATGCCGCCGGCGATCACCGGACGGCGGTCGGCGGACAGGCCGGGCAGGTCGATCAGGTCGATGCGTTCGGCCTGCAGCAGGCGGTCGCGCACCAGCGGCAGCGCCTCGGCGGTGACCGCGCCCTTGGTCAGCTTCATCGCCGCGCAGATGTCGCCGATCGCCTTGTTGGTGCCCGACGAGCCCAGCGCTTCCTGCCAACCCAGCGCGCGGTAGGTACCGGCGAACTGCTGGAACTCGGCGGTGACTTCGGTCAGCGCGTCGCGCCACTTCTTCTTCGACAGCTTGCCGTTCTCGAAGAAGCGGCGGGTGGTGGCGATGCAGCCCAGCTGCAGGCTTTCGCGCTCGATCGCCTCGAAGCCGCTGCCGATGATGCATTCGGTGGAGCCGCCGCCGATGTCGATCACCAGGCGCAGTTCGCCGGGCTTGGACGGCTGCGCGTGGGCCACGCCTAGGTAGATCAGGCGCGCCTCTTCGCGGCCGGCCACCACTTCGATGGCGTGGCCCAGCGCGGTTTCGGCCGGCATCAGGAAGCTCTGCGGCGCGGCCAGGCGGCGCACGGTGTTGGTCGCGATCGCGCGCACGCGTTGCGGCGGCACGTCGCGGATGCGCTGGCCGAAGCGCGACAGGCATTCCAGCGCGCGCTGGCGCACTTCCGGGCTCAGGCCGCCCTTGCGGTCCAAGCCCTCGGCCATGCGCACGGTCTCGCGCAGGCGGTCGACGATGCGCAGCTGGCCCAGCACGTAACGCGCGACCACCATGTGGAAACTGTTCGAGCCCAGGTCGACGGCGGCGAGCAGGTCGCCGTCCTGGAGCGGCAGGGCGGTGGTCGGGTAAGCGTCGTTCATCCGCAGATTTTCGCCAATAAAGTGGCTTGTGCGGAATGGGGCATGGCGTCGCCTTGCGGCACGGCCCGGTCGTAGCCGCCGTCGGCGCGCAGTTCCCAGGCGTTGAGGTTGTCGGCCAGGTAGTTGCTCAGGGCCTCATCAAAGACGCGTTCGGCCAGGGCCGGGTCGAGGATGGGGAAGCCGGTCTCGACCCGGCGCAGCAGGTTGCGCTCCAGCCAGTCGGCGCTGGAGCAGAACAGGTCGGGCTCGCCGTCGTTGCCGAACCAGTAGACGCGGTGGTGTTCGAGGAAGCGGCCGACGATGGAGCGCACGCGGATGTTGTCCGACACGCCGGGCACGCCGGGGCGCAGGGTGCAGGCGCCGCGCACGATCAGGTCGATCTGCACCCCGGCCTGCGAGGCCTGGTACAGCGCGCGGATCACCTGCGGCTCGTTGAGGGCGTTCATCTTGGCGACGATGCGCGCCGGCCTGCCGGCGCGTGCATGCTTGGTCTCGCGGTCGATGCGCTTGAGCACGCCCGCGTGCAGGGTGAAGGGCGACTGCAGCAGGCGCTTGAGCTTCAGCGACGGCGCCAGGCCGGACAGCTGCTGGAAGATCAGGTGCACGTCGTTGCCGATGTCCGGATCGGCGGTGATCAGGCCGAAGTCGGTGTACGCGCGCGCGGTGCCGCTGTGGTAGTTGCCGGTGCCCAGGTGCACGTAGCGGCGCAGCTTGCGGCCCTCGCGGCGCACGATCAGCAGCATCTTGGCGTGGGTCTTGTAGCCGACCACGCCGTACACGACCTGCACGCCGGCCTCCTGCAGGCGGTCGGCCAGGCCCAGGTTGGCTTCCTCGTCGAAGCGCGCGCGCAGTTCGACCACCACGGTCACGTCCTTGCCGTTGCGCGCGGCCTGCACCAGCTGTTCGACGATCGGCGAATCCTTGCCGGCGCGGTACAGGGTCTGCTTGATCGCCAGCACGTTCGGGTCTTCGGCGGCTTGGCGGATCAGCTCCAGCACCGGCGTGAACGCGTCGAAGGGATGGTGCAGCAGCACGTCGCCGTTGCCGACCTTGTCGAACATGCTCTCCACGCCCGGCAGCTGGCGCTGCTGGTAGGGCGGGAACTTGAGTTCGGGGCGCTGGACCAGGTCGTAGACCTGGATCACGCGGTTGAGGTTGACCGGGCCGTTGATGCGGTAGACCGCGTTCTCGGGCAGGTCGAAGTTTTCCAGCAGGCTGCGCACGATCGGCTTGGGGCACTGCTCGGCGATCTCCAGCCGCACCGCGCGCAGGTAGCCGCGCCCGACCAGCTCGTCGCGCAGGGCCAGGGCGATGTTGTCGACCTCCTCCTCGTCCACCAGCAGTTCGGAGTTGCGGGTCACGCGGAACTGGTAGGCGCCCTTGACGTCCATGCCCGGGAACAGCTCGTCGACGAAGGTCGACAGCACCGAGGACAGGAACACGAAATCGTGCTGTCCGCCGGACACGTTCTCCGGCATCTGGATGATGCGCGGCAGCGAGCGCGGCGCGCGCACGATGGCGAGGTTGCCGGCGCGGCCGAACGCGTCCTTGCCTTCCAGCACCACCACGATGTTGAGCGACTTGTTGAGGATCTTGGGGAACGGGTGCGCCGGGTCCAGGCCCAGCGGCGACAGCACTGGCATCACTTCCTCGCGGAAGTAGTTGCGCAGCCAGCGGGTCTGGGCGGCGTTCCAGGAGTCGCGTCCCAGCACGCGCACGCCGGCGTCGCGCAGGGCCGGGCGCAGCACTTCGTTCCAGCATTCGTACTGCGCCTTGACCAGGTCGGCGGCGCGGTCGTGGATGCGCGACAGCACGGTCGCCGGCGGCAGGCCGTCGGCGCCGGGAATCAGGCCCAGGTCCTGCGCATGGCGCAGGGTGCCGGCGCGGATCTCGAAGAACTCGTCGAGGTTGGTGCAGGAGATGCACAGGTACTTCAACCGCTCCAGCAGCGGCACCTGCGGGTCCTGCGCCTGCGCCAGCACGCGGAAGTTGAAATCCAGCTGCGACAGCTCGCGATTGAAGTACAGGCTGTGGTCGCGCAGCGGATCGGTGTCGTGGCCGGCGTCGGACAGCGTGTTGGTGAGGGCGGCGTTCATGGCGGGCTCGAGATTCACGGGCGGGTCGCGCTGGAGGAGGGCGGGCGGCGGACGGTCGGTACGCAACTATCGGAACAGGAGGATCGGGGCATGACGATCAAGGCAACACGTCGGGCAGCGTATCGAGGTAAGCGTGATCGCGGCTGCGCATGCGGTCGACGCCGAAGTGGCAGGCGAAGCTGCTGCCGCGCCCGACCTCGCTGACGATCTCCAGCCGCGCCTGGTGCAGGTTCAGCACGTGCTTGACGATGGACAGGCCCAGGCCGGTGCCGCCGCTTTCGCGCGAACGGCTGGTGGACACGCGGTAGAAGCGCTCGGTGATGCGCGGCAGGTGCGCGGCCGGGATGCCGTAGCCGCTGTCGATCACTTCCAGCACCACGCCGCGGCCGTTGCCGGCCTGTTCGGGGCGGAAGCGGATTTTGATCGAGCCGCCGGCCGGGGTGTAGCGGATCGCGTTGCTGACCAGGTTGGAGAAGGCGCTGTGCAGCTCCTTGTTGGAACCCCACAGGTCCACGCCGGCCAGATCCTCCATCGAGATCTCGTGGCGGCCCTGGCTCAGCGCCATCGCCTCGCGCTTGAGCGTGGACAGCATCGAGGACATGGCCACGGTTTCCTCGGCCGGCAGGCTGTCCTGCGATTCCAGCCGCGACAGCATCAGCAGGTCCTCGACCAGTTGGGTCATGCGCTGCGACTGGCGCTGCATCTCGGCCAGCATCGGCGCCCAGTCCGGGTGCTCGCTGGGGTCCAGCATGTCGAGGTAGCCGTGCACCACGGTCAGCGGCGTGCGCAGCTCGTGCGAGACGTTGGCGACGAAGTCGCGCCGCATCTGCTCCAACTGCAGCAGGCGGCTGACGTCGCGCGCCACCAGCAGCCACAGGTTTTCCGAGTACGGGATCAGGCGCAGGCTCAGCGTCGCCGACGGGTTCCACGGCGAGGCGGCTTCCAGCGGTTCGGCGTTGCGCCCCGCGGCCAGCCAGTGCGACAGCTGCAGCGGCTGCAGCTTCTGCGACAGCGAGCCGCCGATGTCGCGCGGATAGCGCAGGCCGAGCAGGCCGTTGGCGGCCTGGTTGAACCACTGGATGCGCTGGCTGTTGCGTTCCACCACCACGATCGCGTCGGGCAGCGCGGCGGCGGCGGCGCGGTAGGCGCGCAGCATCTCGATCAGGCGCCGCTTGCGTCCGCGCATCTCGGCCTGGCTGCGGTGCAGCAGGCGGTCGAGTTCGTTCCAGATGCCTTCGCCCAGCGGCGGCGTCAGGCGCTGGCGCGCGGTCAGGCGGATCAGCACGCTGCGCAGCCGCCAGTAATGCCAGGCGACCACGCTCAGCGCGGCCAGCGTCACCACCGGCCAGGGGTGGCCGATCGCCAGACCGGCCACGGCCGCGGCCACCAGGACCAGCAACAGCTGTCCCAGGGTGCGGAACCAGGCGGATCGGGCGCGGGGTGGCATACCCGCCAAGCTTACGCGGCGAGCGAGGCGGAAAAACGATACCCGGCGCCGCGCACCGTCTGGACCATACCGTCGAGACGGTGCGGTTCCAGGGTCTTGCGCAGGCGGCGGATGTGCACGTCGACCGTGCGCTCCTCGACATAGACGCTGCCGCCCCAGACGTGGTCCAGCAGCTGCGTGCGCGAGTACACGCGCTCGGGATGGGTCATGAAGAAGTGCAGCAGGCGGTACTCGGTGGGGCCGATCTGCACCGCCTGGTCGCCGCCGTCGCCCTGGGCGAACACGCGGTGGGCGGCGCCGTCGATGCGCAGCGGGCCGATGCCGACGCTGCCGTCCTCGTCGTCCTCGCGCGAGCGGCGCAGCACGGCGCGGATGCGCGCCAGCAGTTCGCGCGCCGAGAACGGCTTGACCACGTAGTCGTCGACGCCGGCTTCCAGGCCGCCGACGCGGTCGTTCTCTTCGCCGCGCGCGGTCAGCATGATGATCGGGATCTCGCGGGTCAGCGATTCCTTGCGCCAGCGCCGCGCCAGCTCCAGGCCGCTGGTGCCGGGCAGCATCCAGTCCAGCAGGATCAGGTCGGGGACGCGGTCGGCGATCGCCGCCTGGGCCTCGCGCGCGTCGCCGGCATGGATCGGGTCGTACTCGCCCTTGCGCAGGGCAAAGGAGACCATGTCGCGGATGGCGGGTTCGTCTTCGACTATGAGGATGCGCTTCTGCACGCGGTCACCGGGGGAGTGGAGGCGGGTCGGCGGAATGCCCCGGAAAACAGGGCTCCTGGAAACCGCGCCAGTACACTACCGTTTTGTGACGCCCGCGTGACACTGTCGCAAACGCCGGGAACGGCAATGCGCGAACAGCGACGGGGTGCCCATAACCGCCCGCGGCCATCGCCGACCCGCGTTCAGCGCCTGCGCAGATCCTCGTCCTTCACGCCCTGGCGCCGCAGCTCCAGCACGGTCGGGGTGATCGCGGCGATCCGCGCCTCGATGCGGGCGCGGGCGTAGTAATCCAGCTCGGGACGCTTCTTGAGGGTGTTGAGCTGGACCAGGGCCTGTTCCGGGCGTCCGCCGAGGTAGGCGGCCTCGGCATAGGCCTCGCCGGCGCGGATCGGGTCGCCCGCGATCTCACAGGCGCGTGCGAACGCGCGCTGGAACAGCGCGTCCTCGCTGGAGGCGCCCATCAGCGGCCGCAGCACCGCCTGCGCGCGCTTGCCGGCCTCGACCGTGTTGCGCTCGGACAGGGTGCGGGCGTAGGTCAGGGCGACCGCGCGGTTGTTGGGCATCTGCCGCAGCAGCGATTCGAAGCGCGCGTCGGCCGTGGCGGTCTTGCCGCTCTGGGCCTCGGCCTCGCTCAGCGCCAAGCTCAACCACAGGTGGCCGGGGTGCTGCTCCAACAGTTCGGCGAACACCGGCGCCGCCGCGCCGGCCTGATTGGCGCGCATGCGCGCCACCGCCAGGCCGTAGCGCTGGGCGTCGTCCAGCTTGGCCTTGCCCAGGCGCTCGTACTCGGCGATGGCGTCGCGCGGCGACTCGGCGCTGAGCACGCGCATGCGCTCGCGCGCGAACTCGAAGAAGCCGGTGTCGCCGCCGGACAGCGCATAGCCCTGCAGGCGCAGCCCGTTGGGCACCAGCGGGTTGTCCAGCCCACGCGAGTCGCTGGGCAGGGTGTAGCCGTTCTTGGGGATGCGCTCGCTGCGCGTGGCGTTGGGCGTGTTGGTGGTGGCGATCACCGTGCTGCGCTCGATCTGCTCGGCGCGCGCCTTGGCCTCGCTGATGCGCGTGGTGGTGACCGGGTGGGTCAGCAGGTAGTCGGGCGTGGGGCCGAAGTAGCCGGCTTTGTTGCTGCGCGACTTGGCCTGCATCTTGGCGAAGAAATCCGCCATCGCCGCCGGGTCGTACTGGCTGCGCGCCAGGGTCTGGATGCCCAGGCGGTCGGCCTCGGATTCGTTGGAACGGGTGTAGTCGATCTGGCGCTGCTGCATCAGGCCCATCGCCGAGACCATCGCCGCCTGCGCGGCGTCGTCGGCGGAATTGCCGCCGGCGGCCTGGGCGGCGACGATCGCGCCCAGCATCGCCAACAGGATCGGCAGCTGGTCGCGCTGCGCGCGCTCGACGCCGCGCAGCACGTGCTGCTGGGTGACGTGGGCGATTTCGTGCGACAGCACCGCGGCCACTTCGTCCTCGCGCTCGGCCGCCAGCACCAGGCCGACGTTCACGCCGATATAGCCGCCGAGGGTGGCGAAGGCGTTGATCTGGCGCTGGCGCATCACGAAGAAGGTGAAGGGCTGGCGCGGGCGGTCGCTGCTGGCGGCCAGGCGCGTGCCCAGGGTGTCCAGCCAGCTGTTGATCAGCGGGTCTTCCAGCAGATAGTCGTAGTGGCGCAGCTGCGCCAGCAGCATCGCGCCGTATTCGCGCTCCTGCGCCGGGGTCAGCAGTTCGCCGGCGGACGAGCCGATGTCGGGCAGGCTCGATTCCTGGGCCGGCGCGCAGACGCTGGCGACGGCGAGGGTGATGGCGGCGGAGAGCAGGGCGATACGGCGCAAGCAGGCGTTCCTCGGTCGCGGGTGGTGCGGGCGGCGGGTGCACGTTCGCACGGCAGAATGCGGCCCGCCACGTCCGGCGGTGTGAATCATCCATTAATCGGACCGCCGATCGGCACAGTCCGCACGGGGGCGCACGGTGCCGATGGACGACAGCGTTCCGCAGGCGCGGTTTAATGGTGCGCCATGCGGGCCCATATTCGACCGCAGGCACCCCGCCAAGTTTCATCCGGAGAACCGTCTTGAGCGCCAACGACACCGCGCCGCACGCACCGCCCGAGAAGATCGTGATCTATACCACCGCGATCTGTCCCTATTGCGTGGCCGCGAAGAACTTCCTGAAGAGCAAGGGCGAGTCCTGGACCGAGGTCCGGATCGACCTGGATCCGGCCGAACGGCAGAAGATGATGGCGCTGACGCGCCGCACCAGCGTGCCGCAGATCTTTATCCGCGGCACCCACGTCGGCGGCTACGACGACATGATCGCGCTGCATCGCGCGGGCGGCCTGGAGCCGCTGCTGGCGGGCGTCTGACGCCGCCGGCATTCGCGTACCGTCCGGCGCCGGGCGGTCCTGCTTCCCTGTTCGTTGCCGGCATCGCCATGCCGGCCGCGCGCCTTACCTTCAGGAGTCACCCGTGAGCAACGACAGCACCGAAAGCGACCGCGTCGCCGAGTTCACCGCGTTCCGCAAGCGCATGAACGAGCGCATCCTGGCCGAGCCCAACCAGGTCGTGCGGCGCTTCTTCGCGCTCGACACCCAGACCTACCAGCCCGGCGCGCTGGACCTGAAGACCAAGGAGTTGCTGGGCCTGGTCGCCTCGATGGTGCTGCGCTGCGACGACTGCATCAGCTACCACGTCGCCCAGTGCAAGGAAGCCGGCGTCAACCGCGACGAAATGTTCGAAGCCTTCTCGGTCGGCCTGGTCGTCGGCGGCTCGATCGTGATCCCGCACCTGCGCCGCGCGGTGGATTTCCTCGACAAGCTGGAACAAGGCGAAGCCGCGGCGCCCGCCGGTCACGACCACGGCTGAGCGCCGCTCTTGCCTCCCCCTTTGGAAAAGGGGGATTGAGGGGGATTCGCTCCTGCTTCGGCTGTTCCCCGACCTCAGGTCCGAATAGGCCGTGCACCGGCCACACCTGAACGCGAGTTCAGCCTACAGCCCGCCTCCAGCACCCCCGACCATCGTCCAATACGCCTGCGAATGCAGGCCGCGGCCGCTTCCGGCATAATTACGGGGCTCGCACCTTTGTTTGCGCCGCGCCGCTTGCGCCGCGCCCTATCGCTGGAAGAATTCCCTCATGACGCAAACCATTACGGTCATCCGTGGCGACGGCATCGGCCCGGAGATCATGGACGCCACCCTGCACGTGCTCGACGCCATGAACGTCGGCCTGTCCTACGAATTCGCCGATGCCGGCCTGGTCGCCCTGGAGAAGCACGGCGAACTGCTGCCGCAGGCCACCATGGATTCGATCCGCAAGCACCGCATCGCGCTGAAGAGCCCGCTGACCACGCCGGTCGGCGAGGGCTTCAGCTCGATCAACGTCGAGCTGCGCAAGCGCTTCGACCTGTACGCCAACGTGCGTCCGGCCAAGTCGTTCCCGAACACCAAGTCGCGCTTCCCGTCGGGCGTGGACCTGATCACCGTGCGCGAGAACACCGAAGGCGCCTACATCGGTGAAGGCCAGACCTTGTCGGAAGACGGCGAGACCGCGCTGCTCACCCAGAAGGTGACCCGCCGCGGTTCCGAGCGCATCGTGCGCTACGCCTTCGACCTGGCCCGCAAGACCGGCCGCAAGAAGGTCACCGTGGTGCACAAGGCCAACATCCTGAAGTCGACCTCGGGCCTGTTTCTGAAGACCGCGCGCGAAGTGGCGCAGCAGTACCCGGACATCCAGTGCAACGAGATGATCGTGGACAACACCTGCATGCAGCTGGTGATGCGTCCGGAGCAGTTCGACATCATCGTCACCACCAACCTGTTCGGCGACATCATCTCCGACCTGTGCGCGGGTCTGGTGGGCGGCCTGGGCCTGGCCCCGGGCGCCAACATCGGCACCGACGCGGCGATCTTCGAGGCCGTGCACGGCACCGCGCCGGACATCGCCGGTCAGGGCAAGGCCAACCCCTGCGCGTTGCTGCTGGGCGCGGCGCAGATGCTGGACCACATCGGCCAGCCCGAGAAGGCGACCAAGCTGCGCGAGGCCATCATCGCCACGCTCGAAGCCAAGGATTCGCTGACCCCGGACCTGGGCGGCGAGGGCAACACCATGTCCTTCGCCAAGGCGATCGCCCGCCGCGCCGCGGCCTGATCCTCGATCGCCACGCCGGTACCGCACGGGGCGCCTTCGGGCGCCTCGCTGCGTTTTGGGGCTTGCTTGGCCTGAGCCGCTTATTGCTTTTAGTCCCTCTACCGCTCGCGGGGTGAGGGGCGGCGTTTGCGAGCCATCGGCTCGCGCCGCATCGAACGCCCGACCGCTACGCGGCTGGGCCGGGGCGTGGGTTGGGATGAGGGCATGTGCCGCGCCGACCTTGGCCGGGGCGCCGTACCGCGGCCCCACCCGCCCCGCACCTGAACGGCCTACCGCCCCCCGTCCCAAGCCCTCGACAGCGCCCATGTTGCACCGCAGAATAGCGAACCTATTTGTTCCATTCGGATGAAGCGATGAATGCCCCGGTCCGCCCCAGCGCGCTCGCGCTGACGCCGCTGCTGCTGTTCCTGGCGCTGTTCTTCGGCGCGGGGATCTACTTCACCACCCACGGCGAGGCGATGGGCTTCTACCAGCTGCGCGCGCCGGTGGCGATCCTGCCGGCGCTGGCGTTGGCCGCCTTCATCGCCTGGCGCCGCAAGCTCAAGCCGCTGGAGACGCTGCTGGAAGGCATGGGCGACAGCAACGTGGTGCTGATGTGCCTGATCTTCCTGCTCGCCGGCGGCTTCGTCGAAGTGTCCAAGGCGATCGGCGCGGTCGACGCCATCGTCTCGCTGGGCATCGGCCATGTGCATCCGGCCCTGCTGCTGCCCAGCCTGTTCCTGGTCGCCGGCTTCATCTCGCTGTCGCTGGGCACCTCGATGGGCACCATCGCCGCGGTCGCGCCGATCGCGCTGGGCGTGTCCGACGCCTCGGGCCTGGACCGCGCGCTGGTGTTGGGCGCGGTGATCGGCGGCGCCACCTTCGGCGACAACCTGTCGGTGATCTCCGACACCGCCATCGTCGCCACCCGCACCCAGGGCTGCACCATGCGCGAGAAGTTCCGCGAGAACTTCAAGCTGGCCCTGCCGGCGGCGCTGCTGACGCTGGTGGTGCTGGGCTTCGTCGGCGAGACCGCGCCGGTCGCGCCGCTGGAGCCGGTCTCGGCCTGGCTGATCCTGCCTTACCTGGTCGTGCTGGGCATGGCCCTGGCCGGCGTCGACGTGATCGTGGTGCTGAGCGTGGGCCTGCTGGTGGCCGGCGGTTTCGGCGCCGTCCTGGCCGACGACTTCGGCCTGGCCGCGTACGCCGGACACATCTGGGACGGCTTCGAGAGCATGGTCGAAATCACCCTGCTGTCGCTGCTGGTCGGCGGCCTGGGCGCGTTGATGAAGGCGACCGGCGGACTGGCCTGGCTGGCGCAGGTGATCGGCCGTTTCGCGCGCGGGCACAAGAGCCGGCGCGCGGGCGAGGTCAGCATCGCCGCGCTGTCGGCCACCACCGACGTGTTCACCGCCAACAACACCGTCGCGATCCTGATCAGCGGCGGCCTGGCCCGCGACATCGCCCAGCAGCACGGCGTGCCGCCGGCGCGCGCGGCCAGCGTGCTGGACATCTTCGCCTGCGTGACCCAGGGCATCCTGCCGTACGGCGCGCAGATCCTGCTGGCCGCCTCGCTGGGCGCGGTCTCGCCGCTGGCCCTGGCCGGCAGCGTGCACTACAGCTGGCTGCTGGGCGGCATCACCATCGTGGCCATGCTGTGGTCTTCGCGTAAGCGCGCGCCGCAGGCGCAGACAGCCGACAGCGCTGCGCGCTGAGGGGCTCACCCGCCATCTCCGCACGGCAAAGAAAAAGGGCGCTTTCGCGCCCTTTTTCGTGGATCGGTGCCGGCCCGCTCAGTTGCGCGACTGCAGCTTCGACAGCAGGCGCAGGAACTCGATATACAGCCACACCAGCGTGACCATCAGGCCGAACGCGGCGTACCACTCCATGTACTTGGGCGCGCGCTGCTCGACGCCGGTTTCGATGAAGTCGAAATCCAGCACCAGGTTCAGCGCCGCCACCACCACCACGAACAGGCTGAAGCCGATACCGATCAGGCCCGACTCGTGGATGTAGGGCACCTTGATGCCGAAGAAGCTCAGGCCGAAGCTGACCAGATAGAGCAGGAAGATGCCGCCGGTGGCCGCGGCCACGCCCAGCTTGAAGTTCTCGGTGGCCTTGATCAGGCCGGAGCGATAAGCCATCAGCAGCGCGAACAGCGTGCCGAAGGTCAGCATCACCGCCTGCATCACGATGCCCGGGAAGCGCGCCTCGAACACCGACGAGATCGCGCCCAGGAACAGGCCCTCGACCAGCGCGTACAGCGGCGCGGTCACCGGAGCCCAGGTCTTCTTGAACACCGTCACCATCGCCAGCACGAAGCCGCCCAGGCCGCCGACCAGGGCGAACGGTATCAGGCCGGTCGCGCCCTCGGGCGTGATGGTGATCTGGCTCCAGGCGTAGGCCGCGGTGATCACCGTCAGCAGCAGCAAGAGGCCGGTCTTGTTGACCGTGCCGTTCAAGCTCATCGCCTGGCTGTCGCCTTGGACCACCGATCCGGTGGCCAGATCGAGGAAGGTGGATTCCTTGAGTGCCGGATTGCCGCTGCGCATTGCTCGCCCCTGTAGTCCCTGATGAATGGCGGGAGCATACACGGGCCGGCTTCCGGCGATGCGTCGTTGACAGCGGCGGTGCCGCCGCCCAAACTAGTCGGCCTTTCGCGGCGTTGGCGCGCAACGGGAGTCCCGGCTCGGGGTATAGCTCAGCCTGGTAGAGCGCCAGCTTTGGGAGCTGGATGTCGTGGGTTCGAATCCCTCTGCCCCGACCATCCGCTACTCGGGCTGGGGCGTCAGTTAAGATGGTTCGACTGGCGCCCGTAGCTCAACTGGATAGAGCACCGGCCTTCTAAGCCGGTGGTTGTGGGTTCGATTCCCGCCGGGCGCGCCAAAGTTTGCGGGTTCGTTCGCGCTACAATGCGTGCGTACCGAAAAGTTTTATGGTGGATGTAGCTCAGTTGGTTAGAGCACCGGATTGTGATTCCGGGGGTCGCGGGTTCAAATCCCGTCTTCCACCCCATTTGTTGTACGGCACTGAGTTGTTCTGTTATAGTGCCGCTCCGGTTTACCGGGCCGTTAGCTCAGTTGGTAGAGCAGTTGACTCTTAATCAATAGGTCCAAGGTTCGAATCCTTGACGGCCCACCAAATAAAACAGGCACTTAGGGAAACCTATGTGCCTTTTTTTTGCCTGTTTCCGGGGAAATGCCGGGAAAATGAAATCTTGCTTATGGGCTGTAAGGCTTGTTGCAGCTACATCTCAGCGCAGCAGAGCAATTGACTCGTTTTTCCCAAGGCCGGAATGCAGCAAGTGGAGACGAGCCGGCGAGCAGGAGGGGACAGGAGAGGGAGTTCCTCTACATACGCACATGGCCTCGTTGTCCGCTTCTGGCCGTAACGGACATTGGCTCGCAACTGCGGAAGCATTGGGATTCCTCTCTGAAAGAAGAACGGCGGGCAAGCCCGCCGTTCCACGATCAATCCGACGACGTTACTGCTTGGTCGGAATGTTGACTTTGTCGATGCCATGGATGACGCCATTGCTGGAGTCGATATCGGCTGACGTCACCTGCGCGCCGTCAATGCTGACCTTGTTGTTGGCCACGGTGATTGGAGCCGGTTGGCCGTTGACGGTCCTGGCGGCCTCCCATTCGCCGATGTCGGCCACAGTCTTGCGACCGTTGACGAGGTGGTAATTCAGCAGCGAGACGAGTTCTTCCTTGTTCTCAGGCTTGAAGAGGTTGTCCAGCCTTCCAGCCGGAAGCTTTTCGAACGCCGAATCCGTGGGTGCAAAGACGGTGAGCGGGCCCACGCCACGCAGCGTGTCGCTCATGCCCGCGCGTTCGATCGCCTTGCCAAAGGTCTTGAACGACCCGTTTGCCGCGGCCGTGTCGAGGAGGTTCTTGGAATTGGTGTTGGTCATGGTGCTCATGAAGATGATTACCTTTGATGCGATCCGAAGTTCACGGAATCGAGAGTGGCCGAAGCCAGGCCCCTGCCGACGGCAAGGGCAAGAGAGGCTCAGTGCGGGTAGGGAGTGGGAAGTGCTGCGCGGCTGAGTGGCCGTTACGACATTGCGTCGTAGTGCCAGCGGACTGTGCGCTATCGGCTGTTACTTATTCGTGATCTGAAGACTGCTCCACCATTCTGAAGACTGCTCCACCATCTTGTTCATCTGGCGGAGCGTCGTTACGCCTGGCAGCGCGCCCTGCCGCCGTTGATATATGCGAACGTCGGCCTAACAGCAAAGGTGCTATGGTGAAATCTGCTCCGCCAAAGCGGGCGGTCTAGAGCCCGCCTGAACAGGCTTTCATGGACACCTTGAGTGAAGATCGACGCCAGACCGAACTGGCCGAAGCGGAAAGTCACCGAAAGCTGCTTGATCTGTGTTGGGAGTTTCGTGCTCGGCTTGAGCATGTGCAGCCTCAACTATCACTCACCGACTATGCGTACGCTGAGGCGCTAAAGAGCTTTCTGCTCAGGGCTCGCGGCTTCTCGCGACCATAGCCAGCCCAGAGGCGTGCCTCAATCTCGAGAACTGCCATGCACCCAGCCAAACGCCACAGAGTTGTTCAGGATGCGCCGCACTGGCGCCCAGAACGTGGTGGTTTCGACGCTGCCATCGCGGCTGCGGAGAACGAGGGATGGCCGTCGATCGATCCTGACGTTCACGAACAAAGTCAGGCAGCCAAAACGCGCCAGATGAGGGCTCCTCCTGCTGACGCTAGATCGACATGAACCAGATCACAGCAATCGCCAGTGGGGTGTTCGCAGTCGCGATCGCGGTGGAAACCGTGGTCTGGCTGACATTCCTGCACCAGCTAAAGGTGCGACATCCACGGCAATGGCTACACGCCGAGCAGCCCATCATCTGGCAGGGCCGTACCGTACTAAGCGCGCGCAGCACGATGCTGTATCTGCACCACCGTGTGTACTCCGATAGCTTTGACAGAGATGGTATCCACTATTGTGGTCGCTACCGGGTCGTAATGTTGATCGCGTATTGGCTCACCGCGATTACGGGGTTTGCGGCACTCGTGACATTGACGCTCTATGGATGGTGAAGGGCAACAGAATCTCGGCGTTGGCAAATGACCGCTTCTGGCCGTTAGCGGACGTTGAGGCCAAGGGGCGGCGGGGCCAATGTCCGTTCTAGTTTGGCCGGACGAAGCAACGCATTGACCCCGGCGAATGGCCGCTTCCGGCCGATAGCGGACACCGGGAAAATGGGTGGTGGGTTGCTGATCTAGCGGCGCCGCGGGTGGGCGCTGCCGGGAAATTGGAATTGCTTAATTTATTGATTTAAGGGCAAAATTTCCCAAACTCTAAGTCAATAGGTCCAAGATTCGAATCCTTGACGGCCCATCGATAAAGAAAAAGCACCTGGGCCCGAGTCCCGGTGCTTTTTTCTTTTGCGCGCTGTATGGCGGATCGCCGTGAGGGCGTGCTTCGCTCGCCGGATGAACATCCGTCCCCAATCCAAGCAGACGCAGCACCAAGGAATGGCTATCGAGGGCGCATCGGTAAAAGCTTCGACAAAGCAATTCATTGCCGGGCGCGAATCCTTGGTGGGCACTTGCGACAGCGGTTCGTTTTGCAGTCGCCACCCGAAATCGGCTCGCATACTTCCTGCAGAGAACAATTTCATTCTTTTGCGGCATCTTCAGTGACTGGCGACCAGGCTCGCAGCCTGGCCTCGCCTTGCGCGATGAACTCTGGGATCGCATTCGGGCTATTGCGTTGCCGCTCATACCATGCCGGATCGCGGCGCAGCCTGACCAGTTCTGACAGACGGTCCGCGATCCTCTGGGACTGGTCGTTGGGCCACCAAGTCGCAAGTATTGCAGCTAACCGTTCTAGTGCCGGATCTTCAACTGTTGCGGTGAACAATGTCCTCGCGACGCTACGCAAGCTTTCGTCCAGCGAGGCAAACACGAAGCGATTGTTGGTGCCAATCGAATCATTCGATTTTCGGATGAATTCACTGAGATGAGTTATGTCCCAAGCGGCGTTGGCGGCACCTGCGAGAGCTCGTTCGCGATGTTCTGACCGCAGGCCCTTGAGTAAGCGCTTTCGTGGGAAGCTGGGTGCGAAATAGTGACATGCGAAGATTGCTGCAGGGCCAGCCACGATGAAGTCGTGATGCATCCACTCCAGTAGCTGTAGCATGCGCTCGAGCGGTGTCAGAGGAAGGAGTTCCAGTTCGCTGATCTTGAGTGTGGCGATGTAATTGCAATGCCAGCGATGCAATGGCTTCGTGAGGTCGCGGCTGTCCGCAACTATTGGCGGATCGCCCGGAAATGAAATGCTGTCGGTACGACCAAGGGCCAGATCCATCCACCCGCGGGGATGGCTGTGATCTGCCAGCCGGAACCGGGCGAGTTCCTCGTGAGCCGCCAAGTTTCCCTGAGAAGGTCCTAGTTCGTGGTATGCGATCGACGGCTCGAATTGGATGTCGAGACACTGGGCGAAGGCAAGGATTGCGGCTGCTAACCGCTGTTGGTCATCGGCCTTATGTCCAGTAGTTGCCTTGGCCAATCGCGAAACGATGTTCCTGTCGGGCAGTAGGATGATGCCAACTTTATCTATCGTGCTGCCGTAAAAGTGCCCCATAGGGTGGTACATCCCGATGTCCGGTGGGATGTAGCCGGGAACGAATACGTCTGACTGCTCCAGAATCGACGCGATCTGCTGAAGGTCCGAGAGTGGGAAGTCTGCTGGCAGCTGGACCATGAAGGTCATGTTTTCTTCGTTTTCCATGCGCATCTCGCAATTGCAAAGAGCACTTCAAGGTGGTGCTCTCGTCGAGTTTGATATCAACTCCGCAGTGAAATCCATTACACGCGTTGCTCAAGCATTGTCGATTTCCCGCCTCCCGCTTCGTCGCTTAGATACATTCACCCGGAGCAGCACCCATGAAGTATCTCGGCCTGGCCTACTACAACCCCGAAAAGTTCGCTGCGATGGCGCCCGACGACGTGAAGGCCTTGGTGGGCCAATGCCCGGCCTTGGACGAAAAGATGCAGGCAACCGGCAAGATGCGGGTGTCGGCGTCGCTGGGCGATCTGAGCCAATGGCGGACGCTGCGGCCGCGCGGCGGCAGGACGCGCGTCACCGACGGGCCTTACACCGAGTCCAAAGAGGTGGTGGGCGGTCTGTTCATCATCGAAGCGGACGACGCCGACGAAGCGCTGCGCATCGCCTCCATGCATCCGGCCGCCACGCTGGGCGAAGAATGCGGGTGGGTCGTCGAGTTGATTCCCATGGATTTCTATCTGGCTGGGTAACCGGCCCGCCGGTTCGCTAGAGTCGCAGGCATCCGCACTCGTCCGGTATTCCCACCCGATGCAACCGCCCGATCAGGATCTGGCCGACCGCGCGCCCGTTTGGGATGCGATGCAGTACTTCTGGATGGACACCGATCCGGCGCAGGTGTTGGCGGGTGCCGCCCGTACCTGTGCCGGATCCAATTACTCGCTTGACGAGTTGGAAGCGATCTACTGGAACGAGGTGCGGCCGGCGGTGGCGTTCAATCTGCGTGCGGGGCCCGCGCCGGAATGGGCGGGCTTCGAGCTGGAGTGGTTGACGCAGCGCATTCTGGCGAAGTCGCGCTACGGCCGGGGTCTGCCGTGGCGTTGGCTGCGTCCGGACACCGCGCATTGGTGGCGGGAGCTGCGCACCGCGGTGGTCGCCTGTCGAAGCGGCGCGGCTGGCTGAGCAGCGGCGGCGCGGCGCTCGTAACCTCGCGCCAGGTCAAGGCGCCTGCGCATAGGCGCTCACCCGAACCCAACACCGTCTTTGTATCCTCGCCACGCAGGATCGCTGGCGCGTTCTCTCGCACCGCGCCGATCCGCCGCGATGCCCGCGGCTCGCAGCCCCTCCCTGAGTCAGGAGCACGAGATGATCGCCAAGAACACCGTATGCCTGTGGTACGACCGCGGCGCCCTGGACGCCGCCACGTTCTATGCCGAAACTTTCCCCGACAGCCGGGTCGGCGCGGTCCATCATGCGCCCGGCGATTACCCCGACGGTAAGCAGGGCGATGTGCTGACGGTCGAGTTCACGGTGATGGGCATTCCGTGCCTGGGCCTCAACGGCGGGCCGGCGTTCAAGCACGACGAGGCGTTCTCGTTCCAGGTGGCGACCGACGATCAGGCCGAAACCGACCGGCTGTGGAACGCCATCGTCGGCAACGGCGGCCAGGAAAGCGCCTGCGGCTGGTGCAAGGACAAGTGGGGGCTGTCGTGGCAGATCACCCCGCGCGCGCTGACCGAGGCCTTCACCGATCCGGACCGCGCCGCGGCCAAGCGCGCGTTCGACGCCATGATGACCATGCACAAGATCGACATCGCCACGATCGAGGCCGCACGGCGCGGTTGAAGCCGGCCGCGCTCGACCGGTTCGGCGGCGGAGCGAGGCCGCCGAAACCGGGCTGCCACCGGCCAAGCTCACGCCCGCACGGACTACCGCAACGGCGGCGTCCGGACGCATGGGCTGTGCCGCCTCGGCCTATGATGCGCGGACCAAGGACAGGGAGCCGGTCATGCGCAGGTTGCAAGGATGGGGCGGCAAGGCGGTGGTGGCGGTACTGGCGATGGCCTGCAGCGGCGTTGCCTGCGCCATCGACAGCGGCGGCGCGGTCCGCGCGGCCAACGCGTGGACGGCGCTGATGCCTGGCGACGACATTCAAAGCGATTATCGGGCCAGCCGCGTCCATATCGCCGACTTGAATCGCGATGGCATCGACGAAGTGGTGTATCTGATGACCGCCCATTGCATCGGCGCGAATTTCGACTGCACCAACGAGGTCGTGGTGATGACGCCGCTGCGCGAGGCTGACCCGCGTTTTCCTTACCCCGACATGCCCGGCAACCCCGGCGACGACCAGCGTCGCGTAAAGGCGACCGGTTACGCGGGCGACGTCGCCTTGCAGGTGCCGGGCGAAGTCCGCGCGCTGAGCATCGTCGACGGTCACGTCCGGGTAGATTTCGAGGTGCTGCGCGATTCCAAAATCTGCAATCGCACGCTCGAGCATCGCCAGAAGCACCCTTGTCCGGAACCCGGCCCCTATCGTTGGACGCTGTCGTGGCAACCCGGTCAACTGGCCGAGGCTGGTGGGGCCGCGTCGGCGCGCAGCAGCCTGAAACCCTAAGGCGCGAGTCCGGCGGACGCGATCTGCGGCTGCCTGTTACCGGCCTATGCTTTTCACTTGCAACAACTGCGGCGCGAGGGTTCGCGCCGCTGGCGGCCGACGTGTCGCGAACGCCGCCCGGCCCTCCACGACGCGCAAACGCAGCCGCGTTGGCGCGGTCCGCACCACCATTCCAAGGACTCAGGATGAAAATCGCAATCGGACTGTTGTTGAGCGTGTTGGCTTCGGGCTGCGCGAGCGTGCCCAGCTCCGAGCCGCTGCCGTTTCTGCCGCTGCTCGCGCCGCCGCCGCCGGGCACCGAGGCGATCGCGCATACGGCCTTGATATCGGGACGGCTGGTGGTGGAGCGCGGTTGCGTGAGGCTCGCGCACCGCGACCGCAGTACGACCATGATCTGGCACCGCGGCACCGAACTGGGGCGCGACCGTTCGGGCCTGTTCCTGCGCGAGACGCATAACGGGCAGGTGGTCCGTTTTGGTGTGAAAACGGGCTTTGGCGGAGGCGAGATGTCGCAGCGCTATGTAGAAGAGGCGTATCCCGACGTGGCGCAACGCTGCGGCCCGCCGTATGCCAGCGGCTGGATTTCGGACTGACGTATCGGCGGCGCAGTGCGTTTGGTCGTTGCCGGCACCGACTTGCCAGGGATGGGCGTCGAGGCGCGCCGACGGATGCGCTAGCCTGTCCGGATGGACTCCCTGATCGCCGCCGCCGGGCGTGCGTTGTCGACGGGCGACGCGCTCGGCGCCCTCAAGCGTGTCGCCTTGCGCGAAGACCCGCCGGCGTTGGCGCTGCGCGGCATCGCGATGGCGCAGTTGGGCGAGTACCCACGCGCCCGCGAGCTGCTGCGCCGCGCCGCGCGCGGCTTCGGCGCACGCGAGGAACTGGCGCGCGCGCGTTGCCTGGTCGCCGAGGCCGAGGTCGCGCTGGCGATGCGCGAACTGGGCGACGCGCCGCGCAAACTCGCCGACGCCGCGGCCGCGCTGGACGCGCGCGGCGATCGGTTCAATGCCTGGCAGGCGCGCCTGATCGCGGTGCGCCGCCTGTTGCTGCTGGGCCGCATCGATGCGGCCGCCTCCGCGTTGGCCGGGCTCGACGGGCAGGCGCTGCCGCCGACGCTGGCGGCGGTGGCCGAACTCGCCGCGGCCGAAGTGGCCCTGCGCTCGCTGCGCACCGTGCAGGCGCGTGCGGCGCTGATGCGCGCGCAAGCCGCGGCCGAACGCGCGCGCGTGCCGGCCTTGCTGGCCGAAGTGGCGGACGCGCATGCCGTGCTGGATCGCGCCGCGGCGCGCCGCGTGCATGCCGGCCACGAGCAGCCGTTGCGCTTGGACGAAGTCGAGGCCTTGCTCGCGTCCGGCGCACTGGTAGTCGATGCCTGCCGGCGCGGCCTGCGCACCGCCGACGCATGGTTGCCGCTGGCACGAAGGCCGCTGCTGTTCGCGCTGCTGTGCGCGCTGGCGCAGGGTTGGCCCGGCGACGTCGAACGCAATGCGCTGATCGCGCGCGTATTCCGCACCCGTCGTCCGGACGAGACCCACCGCGCGCGGCTGCGGGTCGAGATCGGCCGCCTGCGCGCGCTGGTCGCGCCGCTGGCGGCGATTGAAGCCAGCGCCGGCGGTTTCGCGCTGGTCCCGCGCGACGGCCGCGAGGTCGCGGTGCTGATGCCGCCCATCGACAGCGAACAGGCCTCGCTGCAGGCCTTGCTGGCCGACGGCGCGGCCTGGTCGACCTCGGCCCTGGCGCTGGCGCTGGGCGACAGCCAGCGCACCGTCCAGCGCGCCCTGGCCGAGCTGGAAGCGGCGGGGCAGGCGCGCTCGATCGGCCGCGCCCGCGCGCAACGCTGGCTGGCGCCGCCGCTGATCGGATTCACGACGATCTTGTTACTCCCCGCCGCGCTGCCGCCTGAGTAGATTGAATCCACGGCGCCGCCACGAGCGCCACAGGAGTCCGCCATGAACAGCAATCGAAACAGCAACGAAGCCGGCCCAGTGCGTACCGCCGAGATCGTGCGCGAGTACGGCCCGTTCGAAGGCGCGCAGAACATAGGCGGCGTCACCCACGACGGCCAGCGCGTCTGGGCCGCGGCCGGGTCGTACCTGGTCGCCTTCGATCCCGACAGCGGGCAGGTCGAACGCAAGCTGGACTGCGCCGCGCACGCCGGCACCGCCTTCGACGGCACCCACCTGTACCAGATCGCCGAAGCGCGCATCGACAAGATCGACCCGGCCACCGGCCAGGTCGTGGCGACGATCCCAGCGCCGGGCGAGGGGCGCGACTCGGGCATGGCCTGGGCCGAGGGCAGCCTGTGGGTGGGCCAGTACCGCGACCGCAAGATCCATCAGATCGATCCGGACACCGGCGCGGTGCTGCGCACCATCGAGTCCAACCGCTTCGTGACCGGGGTGACCTGGGTCGACGACGAGCTCTGGCACGCGACTTGGGAAGGCGACGACAGCGATCTGCGCCGCATCGATCCGGACAGCGGACGCGTGCTCGAACGCCTGCAGATGCCGGCCGGCGTCAACGTGAGCGGCCTGGAGTTCGACGGCGGCGAGCTGTTCTATTGCGGCGGCGGCCCCACCGGCAAGGTTCGCGCGGTGCGCAAGCCCCAGCGCTGATACGCGCGGCGGCGTCGCCGCCGATTCCGCACCGACGTAGACGCCGAGGCGTCAGCCGTCCGACGACGGCGGTGCGGTTGCACCTCTCGATGACCACTTCCGCTTCGGTCCCGCGACCGGAGGCGGACCCGGCTTGCCGGCGCTCGGGCGCCGGCCTGCCTCTTCCACATCGGCCGACCCGGCCAGGAGCAGCTCATGAACACCGCGATATCCGACACCACGTTCGTCCAAACCGATGCGGCCGACCATCCGGTGGTCTCGCGCCAGCGTTGGCTCGCCGCGCGCAAGACCCTGCTGGAACGCGAAAAGGAGCTCACCCGCCTGCACGACCAGGTCGCGCGCGAACGCCGCGCGCTGCCGTGGGTGCGCGTGGACAAGGACTACCTCTTCGATACGCCGCAGGGGCCGCGCCGCCTGACCGAACTGTTCGCCGGCCGCAGTCAGCTGATGGTTCAGCACTTCATGTTCGCGCCGGGCTGGGAGCAGGGCTGCAAGAGCTGTTCCTACATGGCCGATCACAACGACGGCGCCAACCAGCACCTGGCGCAGCGCGACGTGACCTTGCTGGCGGTCTCGCGCGCGCCGCTGGCCGAGTTGCTGCGTTTCCGCGAGCGCATGGGCTGGCAGTTCGACTGGGTGTCTTCGCACGGCAGCGACTTCAACCGCGACTTCGGCGTCAATTTCGATCCGGATGCGTTGTCCAGCGTCGACTACAACTACGTCGAACAGCCGTTCCCGCACATCGAGGCGCCCGGCATCAGCGTGTTCTACCGCGATGCCGACGGTCAGGTCTTCCACACCTATTCGCGCTACGGCCGCGGCGTGGAAGTGATGATGCATACCTACGCCTTGCTCGACCTCACGCCCAAGGGGCGCGACGAGGATGCGTTGGAATTCACCATGGCCTGGGTGCGCCACCACGACCGCTACGAGCCGGCGGCGGCGAAATCCGCCTGCTGCGGGTCGTAAGGCCCGGCCGCAGGCCTGCCGCGTGGACGCGCTGCTGCCCTGGCTGGCCCTGGCCGGACTCGGTGCCTTGCACGGCCTGAGTCCGGCCAACGGCTGGATGTTCGCGGCCGCCTGTGGCCTGCGCACGCGCGATCACGCGCAGGCGCGGCGGGCGCTGTGGCCGATCGCGATCGGCCATGCCGCTTCCATCGCCCTCGTCGTGGCCGCGGTCGCGTCGGGAATGATGATGGACCGCGCGCTGGTGCAAGGCGTCGCGGGCGGCGCATTGCTGGCTCTGGCCGCGTATCGCTGCCTGCGCGGCAGGCCGCATCGCGAGCACGAAGAACGGGCCTTTCGCGGGCGCGCAGGCCAGGTCGGCATCGCCGCATGGTCCTGCCTGATGGCGACCGTGCACGGCGCCGGCCTGATGCTGGTCCCCGCCTTGATCCCCTTGTGCATGAGCGATACCCCCGCACGCGAGATCACCGCCTCCGGCTCGCTGGCCCTGGCGCTGGCCGCCGTGGCGGTGCACATGGCGACGATGCTGCTCACCACCGGCGCCATCGCCACCGGCGTTTGCCGCGGGCTGGCCTTGTGGCCGCGAGTACGGCGCGATGCGTGGCCGGCGCATGCCTGGACCGCGATACTGGCCCTGACCGGAACGCTGCTGGTGGTGCTGCGCTGAGGCCTTGCGCGTGCGGCGCGCCGGGACTCGGCGATCGTTCCCGACGCGCAGGCCGCGCGGCTGTACTTGGTCGCGCGGGTGGCTCAGACTTCGGCGCGCCGCCGGTATTCGGGGGCACCGCCAATGCGTCGTCTCAGTCCAGACCGAGCGCCAGCCCGATTCGATGACCGCCCTGCCGTCCCTGATCGCCGCGCTGGAAGCGGATCGGTCCTTGCTCGAACTGCACGCGCTGCATGCGCGTTCGCAGGCCTTGGACCGCCTGGAGCGCGCGCTGGATTTCGCGGGCAGCGATGCCGTGCAGCGACAACGTGCCGAGGCGATGCGGGCGCGTCTGGAGGCATTGGATCGCGCGCTCTGCGAGGCGCTACGCGCCGACACCGCCGCTGGCGGCAGCGGCCTGCGCGACTGGATCGAGCGCGACCATGGCGATGGCGATGGCGACGTCCACGGCGAACATTACGATCACCTCGACGAACTGGTCAGCGGCGTGCTGCGTCTGCCCGCACCCGGCGAAGACATCGCCGCGCTGGGCGAGGAGATGGTGTTCTACCAGCCGACGCCGGCGCGGCATGCCTTCGACGCGCTGCGGCGCCTGCGACTGAGCGGCGACGATGTGCTGATCGATCTCGGTGCCGGCCTCGGCCACGTGCCCTTGCTGGCGGCCGCCTGCACGCCGGCGCGCGCGCACGGCGTGGAGATCGAGCCGGCCTACGTCGCCAGCGCGCAGGCCTGCGCCGCAGAATTGCGCCTCACCCGCGCCACCTTCGCCTGCGCGGATGCGCGCGCAGTCGATTTCGATGCCGGCACCGTCTTCTATCTGTATACGCCGTTCACCGGCACGATCCTGCGCCAGGTGCTGGATGCGTTGGCGAGGCAGGCGCGCCAGCGCACGATCCGGCTATGCACGCTGGGGCCATGCACCGCAACCGTCGCCGCCGAGCCTTGGCTCGACGGCGACGGGCCGCTACGGCACGATCGCGTCGCGGTGTTCAGCAGCCGCTGAGTATGTGGGTCGCGCTCAGAACCACCAGATCTGCACGTCCGAGAACGTCAGGCTCCAGTTGCTGGTATTGGACGTGTTGGTGGCGGCGATGAACCAGCCGCCGAGATGGTTGGGGATGTTCGGGTACCAGGTATCCGCGATCGAGTAGGAATGGACGAGGTTGTTGCTCTGATCGCGCACGTCGTAGCCCACGCCCACGGCATTGCTGTGGATGGTGACCTTGTACCAGGTGTAGTCGCGCAAGCCTTGTTGCACGGTGACCGTCGGCACGTGGCTGCTGGTGCTGCCCCATAACTCGACGGCGGAACTGCCGTGATGCTTCACGTTCGGATCGGGATTCAGCGAGCCGAGGATGGCGCCGCGACCCTGTATGAACGCCTCGGAGGCGGGCGTGGCCGGGTTGTCGGGGGTCCAGCTGCCTTTGAGCATGATCGCGGCGTGATCGCTATCGCCAGGGTTGTTGCCGAAGTACCCGTCGGAATAGAACCAGAAGCTCATGGCGTGGGTGGTGACGCCTGCAGGCATCGGGGCGCTCTGCACGCCATAGTGGAACGACATCGGGTCGTAGGGGTGATTGGGCAGCTGCACCCAGCCGGTCGTGGTCTGATTGCGGATGCGTGCGGCGCCGTTGTAGAAGTCGTAAACGTAGGTGCCGCGATTTTCCAGGTTCACCTGTTGGGCATGCGCGGGCGCAGTGCACAGCGCCAGCAGGAGCAGCAGGATGATTCGCATGAGGTGACGATCCTTGTGGTTTCGATACGAAGAGGGAGAGGGGCCGATCGGCGCTTCTTGCGCCTGGCCCGCATCGAGCTTGCGTCACGCCGCCGCGGCGTTTTGTGATTCGCCTCGCAATGCGCCCGCGCCCGCGGCGAAGCGGTGCTGGCTGCGTACGGCGCGTCGTCGCACCGCGGGCTTGGATTGCCCCGGTTCGTCGCATGGCCGGTACCGGTTAAGCGGGCGCTGGGTTTGCGCGGCATAGCCTGCGAGCTTCCACGGAGGAGGGTGAGCTCATGCGCAGTTTCGGTTTCGGTATCGCCTTGGCCCTGGTGCTGTCTGCGCCGGCGTGGGCCAGCGATTCGGTCAACTTCGGCAACCGGGTCATCGTGATCGGCGACGCGGTGGGGCAGGTCTATCAGGTCGCCGGTGCGCCCAGCCGGATCAAGAAGCTGGAGAACAAGCGCGGCGCCGAGATCGGCGAGCGTTTCGAGTACTACCGCGACGGCAAGACCACCATGATCACCATCAAGGACGGCAAGGTCGCCGCGATCGAAGAGATCTTCGGCAACTCGCCCGCCCCCGGCGCGGGCGTGCAGGCATCGGACTAGCGCCGCCGGGCGCGGCCCGCGCCGCGCCTTTGCGCCGGGCACCGCCGCGCGCCTAGAATGCCCGGCCCGCGTTGCGGGTCGGCGCGAACGCGAAAGTGGCGGAATTGGTAGACGCACTGGATTTAGGTTCCAGCGGGTAACCCCCGTGCGGGTTCGAGTCCCGCCTTTCGCACCAGCCCGGCGCCGCCTTGAGGAGCGCCCATCGCGCATGCAGGACCTGTTCGCCCCGGCCGACGGATTCCAGGCCCTGGTCCTGGAGGGCGCCGATGTCGCCTATCTGGCGCGCCTGGACCTGGGCCGTCCCGACCACGAGGTGCTGGCCGAGCTGATCGACCAGGTGCCCTGGCGCGCCGAGCGCATCGTGGTGTTCGGGCGCGAGGTCGCGCAGCCGCGCCTGAGCGCGTGGTACGGCGACGCCGATGCCGCCTACACCTATTCCGGCCTGCACCTGCGGCCGCGGCCGTGGACGCCGTTGCTGGCCGATCTGAAGCGGCGCGTGGAGCAGGCCAGCGGGGCCGCGTTCAACAGCGTCCTGCTCAATTACTACCGCGACCACCGCGACGGCATGGGCTTTCACGCCGACGACGAGCCCGAACTGGGCCCGCGCCCGACCATCGCCTCGCTGAGCCTGGGCGAGCGGCGGGTGTTCGCGATGAAGCGCCGGGTCGCACGCGGCGCGGCGCCCGCGACCGCGCCGCCGCTGCGCATCCCGCTGGACTCCGGCAGCCTGCTGCTGATGCGCGGGGACACCCAGCGCCACTGGCTGCATGGCGTGGCCAAGCGGGCCCGGCCCTGCGGCCCGCGGGTCAATCTGACCTTCCGTCGCATCCTGCGCTGAGCCGGCGGGCGGCCCGGGCGGGCCCCGGCCCGCAGCCCCTGCGGCCCGGCTGGCAGCGCGGCCCGTAATCGGCGAAACTAGCAAGTTCCGCTGGGCGGCCGTGGCCCTGCCAGCGGTCGGACAGGTCTTCAACATCGTGCCGCGACGGGCCGTCGCGGTAGCAGGAGTGGATATGCAAGTTTCGGTCGAATCGCTGGGCAATCTGGAACGCCGTCTGACCTTCAGTCTCCCGGCCGATCGCCTCGAGAGCCAGGTCGGCGGTCGCCTGCGCGAAATCGCGCGCGGCGCCAAGATCAAGGGTTTCCGTCCCGGCAAGGTGCCGGCCAAGGTGATCGAGCAGCGTTTCGGCGAGCAGGTCCGCGCCGAAGTGCTCGACGGCCTGCTGCGCGAGGGTTTCAGCAACGCCGTGCGCCAGGAATCGCTGCAGATCGCCGGTAACCCGATGATCGAGCCGGCGGCCGCCGAGGGCGGCGAGCTGGCCTACGTGGCCACCTTCGAGGTGGTGCCGGACTTCGGCGACATCGACGTCGCCAAGCTCAACGTGGTGCGTCACACCGCCGAAGTCGCCGATGCCGACATCGAGGCGATGATCGAGAACCTGCGCCTGCAGCGCCGCACCTGGAACCCGATCGAACGCGAAGCCGCCGCCGGCGACGCGGTCGAGATCGAGACCTGGTCGCAGGCCGGCGACGAGCGCGTGCCCGCCGAGGGCGTGGAGCGCGGCGCCACGGTGATCGGTTCCAACGCCATGTTCCCGGCCATCGAAGAGGCGCTGGTCGGCCTCAAGGCCGGCGAAGAGAAGGTCGCCCCGATCGAGTTCCCGGCCGAATGGCGCGTGCCGCAGTTCGCCGGCCGCACCGTCGAGGTCCACCTCAAGGCCACCCAGGTCTCCGAGCCGGTGCTGCCGGACGTGGACGCCGAGTTCATCAAGAGCTTCGGCATCAAGAGCGGCGACGGCGAGCAGTTCCGCGCCGACATCCGCAGCAACCTGGAGCGCGAGCTCAAGGGCGCGCTGATGACCCGCCTGCGTCGCGAAGTCGGCGAGCAGCTGATCGCCGCCTACCAGCACGTCGAAATGCCGCCCAAGCTGGTCGAAGGCGAAGCCCGCGACATGGCCCGCCAGACCGTCGAGCAGGCGCGCCGCCAGGGCCGCAACCTCGAGGCCCCGGCCGACGCCTACCTGACCTTCATGGACAGCGCCGGCAAGCGCGTGCTGGTCGGCCTGCTGGTCGGCGAGATCGCGCGTCGCAACCAGTTGATGCTGGACTCGCGCCGCCTCAACGAGACCCTGAAGCTGATCGCCTCGACCTACGAGGAGCCGCAGCAGGTGATCGAGCTCTACCGCAACGACCCGCAGCTGATGAACAGCCTGCAGGGCCGGGTGATGGAAGAGCAGGTGATCGACTGGATCGCCGAGCGCGCCCAGCACACCGAGCAGCCGCTGTCGTTCAGCGAAGCGATCCGCCAGTAAGCCCGGGTCGAGTCGCGCAGGAAAGATCCGCAGGAAGCGAACGCGCCAGGCCGGCGTCCCGACCCCGGGACGCCCTTGCGTAGAGGACCGGCAGGCCCCAAGTTGGGCGTATCCGGGAACCTTCGGCGGTATCGAAGGCTCTGCCTAGCATTCAACGTCAGCCATAGGTGCCGTCGAGATGGACAACCGAATCCAAGCCCTGAACCTCGTGCCGATGGTGGTCGAGCAGACCAGCCGCGGCGAGCGCGCGTACGACATCTATTCGCGCCTGCTCAAGGAGCGGGTGATCTTCCTGGTCGGCGGCGTCGACGACCATGTCGCTAACGTCATCGTCGCCCAGATGCTGTTCCTCGAGGCCGAAAACCCCGAGAAGGACATCAGCTTCTACATCAACTCCCCGGGCGGCGTGGTCACCGCCGGCATGGCGATCTACGACACCATGCAGTACATCAAGCCCGACGTCAGCACGATCTGCATCGGCCAGGCCGCCAGCATGGGCGCGCTGCTGCTCGCCGCCGGCGCCAAGGGCAAGCGTTACGCGCTGCCGAACTCGCGGGTGATGATCCACCAGCCGTCCGGCGGTTCGCAGGGCCAGGCCACCGACATCGAGATCCAGGCGCGCGAAATCCTGACCCTGCGTCAGCGCCTGAACGAGGTTCTGGCCAAGCACACCGGCCAGCCGATCGAGACCATCGCGCGCGACACCGAGCGCGACAACTTCAAGAGCGCCGAGGCCGCGCGCGAGTACGGCCTGGTCGACCAGGTCCTTGAGCGGCGTCCGGACGACTCGATCCAGGCCGCCTGAGGCCGGGTCCGCATCGGCCCCAAGCCGTTGATCGAGCGATTGTTTTCGGCAAAGAATGAACGTGGCGGCCGGCCCGGGGACGGGCCGGAGCGCTGTGTTATCCTCGGGCCGACAAGGCACCACGTACATCCGCACGCGGCCCGATCGGGCGCGCTCGGAGAACACCGCACCATTTGGGCAAAAGCATGAGCGACGATCGACAGGGACGCAGCACCGGCGATAGCAGCAAGATTCTCTATTGCTCGTTCTGCGGCAAAAGCCAGCACGAGGTCCGCAAGCTGATCGCGGGTCCGAGCGTGTTCATCTGCGACGAGTGCGTCGAGCTCTGCAACGACATCATCCGTGAGGAACTCGAGGAGAAGGCGCAGTCGGCGCGTAGCCACCTGCCCAAGCCGCGCGAGATCCTCGAGGTGCTGGACCAGTACGTGATCGGCCAGCAGCGCGCCAAGCGCACCCTCGCGGTGGCCGTGTACAACCATTACAAGCGCATCGAGAGCCGTCAGAAGAACGACGACGTCGAGCTCGCCAAGTCCAACATCCTGCTGGTCGGCCCGACCGGTTCGGGCAAGACGCTGTTGGCCGAGACCCTGGCGCGCCTGCTCAACGTGCCGTTCACGATCGCCGATGCGACCACGCTGACCGAAGCCGGTTACGTGGGCGAGGACGTCGAGAACATCATCCAGAAGCTGCTGCAGAAGTGCGACTACGACGTCGAGAAGGCGCAGCAGGGCATCGTCTACATCGACGAGATCGACAAGATCTCGCGCAAGAGCGACAACCCCTCGATCACCCGCGACGTGTCGGGCGAAGGCGTGCAGCAGGCGCTGCTGAAGCTGATCGAAGGCACCGTCGCCAGCGTGCCGCCGCAGGGCGGCCGCAAGCACCCGCAGCAGGAGTTCCTGCAGGTCGATACCCGCAACATCCTGTTCGTGGTCGGCGGCGCGTTCGCCGGGCTGGACAAGATCATCCAGCAGCGCAGCACCGAGGCCGGCGGCATCGGCTTCGGCGCCAAGGTCAAGAGCAGCGAGCGCAAGGTCGAGGTCGGCAAGATCCTGGCCGAGGTCGAGCCCGAGGATCTGATCAAGTTCGGCCTGATCCCCGAGTTCGTCGGCCGCCTGCCGGTGGTCGCGACCCTGGAGGAGTTGGACGAGCAGGCCCTGGTCACCATCCTGACCGAGCCCAAGAACGCGATCACCAAGCAGTTCAAGAAGCTGTTCGAGATGGAAAGCGTGGAGCTGGAGTTCCGTCCGGACGCGCTGACCGCGATCGCGCGCAAGGCGCTCAAGCGTAAGACCGGCGCGCGCGGCCTGCGCACCATCGTCGAGTCGGTGCTGCTGGACACTATGTACGAACTGCCGTCGCTGGAGAACGTCAGCAAGGTGGTCGTGGACGAGTCGGTGATCGACCACAAGTCCGAGCCTTACCTGATCTACCAGACCCCGCCGGCCGCTGCGCCCAAGGTCGCCGCCGCGGACTGAACGCGGCCCCAGCGGCGTCCCTGACGGGGCGCCGGTCGTCAGCTGTAAGTGGCTGATTCCAAGGCGATTTTCCTGCCCGGCCCGCGCTGCGAAGCGCGGGCCGCTTGCATCCTATGGCGCAGGCCCCCATAACCGTCGCAAGGGGCTACATCGCCCGCGTTCCCGGTCACCGGGCGCCGCCGAAGGCGTCCGGCCAGACGTACCGGATTTCCCCGTTTCGTGTTTTCTCCCCCCGGAGCTGTCATGACCGAACCCACAAGCGACGTGCTGGATCTGCCGGTGCTGCCGCTGCGCGACGTCGTCGTGTTCCCGCACATGGTCATCCCGCTGTTCGTCGGGCGCGACAAGTCGATCCGCGCCCTCGACCTGGCGATGGAGTCCGACAAGCGCATCCTGCTGGTCGCCCAGAAGTCGGCCGAGACCGACGATCCCGGCGCCGAGGATCTGTACGCCATCGGCACCCTGGCGCATGTGCTGCAACTGCTGAAACTGCCCGACGGCACCATCAAGGTGCTGGTCGAGGGCGTCTCGCGCGTCGAAGTCGACGCCGTGGCCGAGCGCGACGGCGCGCTGGCCGGCCAGGCTCACGTGGTCGAGCCGGTGGTCGACCGCGAAGAGCGCGAGATCGAGGCGATCGCGCGCTCGCTGATGACCCTGTTCGAGCAGTACGTGAAGACCAACCGCAAGCTGCCGCCGGAGCTGATGCAGACCCTGTCGGGCATCGACGAGCCCGGCCGCCTGGCCGACACCATCGCCGCCCACCTGGGCGTGCGCATCGGCGACAAGCAGAAGCTGCTGGAGACGCACGCCGTGGGCGCGCGCCTGGAACAGCTGGTCGGCCTGGTCGACGGCGAAATCGACGTGCAGCAGCTGGAGAAGCGCATCCGCGGCCGGGTCAAGTCGCAGATGGAGAAGAGCCAGCGCGAGTACTACCTCAACGAGCAGATGAAGGCGATCCAGAAGGAGCTGGGAGAGATCGACGATGCGCCCAACGACATCGACGAGCTGACCCGCAAGATCGCCGAGGCCGGCATGCCCAAGCCGGTCGAGACCAAGGCCCGCAACGAGCTCAACAAGCTCAAGCAGATGTCGCCCATGTCGGCCGAGGCCGCGGTGGTGCGCAACTATCTGGATTGGCTGCTGGGCGTGCCGTGGAAGAAGCGCAGCAAGGTGCGCAAGGACCTCAAGGCCGCGCAGGACGTGCTCGACGCCGACCATTTCGGCCTGGAAAAGGTCAAGGAACGCATCCTCGAATACCTGGCCGTGCAGACGCGGGTCAAGAACATGAAGGGCGCGATCCTGTGCCTGGTCGGTCCGCCCGGCGTGGGCAAGACCTCGCTGGGTCAGTCGATCGCCAAGGCCACCAACCGCAAGTTCGTGCGCATGTCGCTGGGCGGCGTGCGCGACGAGGCCGAGATCCGCGGCCACCGCCGCACCTATGTCGGCTCGATGCCGGGCCGCATCGTGCAGAACCTCAACAAGGTCGGCAGCAAGAACCCGCTGTTCGTGCTGGACGAAATCGACAAGATGTCGATGGACTTCCGCGGCGACCCGTCCTCGGCGCTGCTGGAAGTGCTGGACCCGGAGCAGAACAACGCCTTCAACGATCACTACCTCGAGGTCGATCTGGACCTGAGCGAGGTGATGTTCGTCGCCACCTCCAACTCGCTGAACATTCCCGGCCCGCTGCTGGACCGCATGGAAGTGATCCGCATCCCGGGTTACACCGAGGAGGAGAAGCTCAACATCGCCATGCGCTACCTGCTGCCCAAGCAGATCAAGGCCAACGGCCTGAAGAGCGACGAGATCAAGATCGCCGAGGCCGCGGTGCGCGACATCGTGCGCTACTACACGCGCGAGTCCGGCGTGCGCAATCTGGAGCGCGAGATCTCCAAGATCTGCCGCAAGGTGGTCAAGGAAATCGCCCTGGCCGGCCCCAAGGCCAAGAAGGGCAAGGACGGCGCGGTCAGCGTCAGCTCCAAGAACCTGGACAAGTACCTGGGCGTGCGCCGCTTCGATTACGGCCGCGCCGAGGAACAGAACGAGATCGGCCTGGTCACCGGCCTGGCCTGGACCGAAGTCGGCGGCGACCTGCTGCAGGTCGAGGCGACCCTGGTGCCCGGCAAGGGCCAGCTGCTGCTGACCGGCCAGCTCGGCGACGTGATGAAAGAATCGGCCTCGGCCGCCCTGTCGGTGGTGCGCGCGCGCGCGCAGCGGCTGGGCATCGACGTCGAATTCCTGCAAAAGCACGACGTGCACGTGCACGTGCCCGAGGGCGCCACGCCCAAGGACGGCCCCAGCGCCGGCATCGGCATGGCCACCGCCCTGGTGTCGATGCTGACCAAGAACCCGGTCAAGGCCGATGTCGCCATGACCGGCGAGATCACCTTGCGCGGGCGCGTGCTGCCGATCGGCGGACTCAAGGAAAAACTGCTGGCGGCGCTGCGCGGCGGCATCCGCACGGTGATCATTCCGGAAGAGAACAAGAAGGATCTGGCCGACCTGCCCAAGAGCGTGACGCAGGGTCTGAAGATCGTGCCGGCGCGTTGGATCGACGAGGTGCTGGACATCGCGCTCGAGCGTCCGTTGACGCCCGCGCCGACGTCCGGACCGGACGAAGTTCCGGTGCGAGATGGCGGCCAAGCATCGGCTCAGCCGGACGTCAAGCATTGATCGATTCCGTTGGTCGGAAAGCGAACGAATCGGCTGGAAGGCCCGTCGTTGCTAGCTTTCAGGCTTGCACCCCCAAAATGCCGCTGGTATAACGAGCGCAACCGCGCGAAAGCTGCCAAAAGACGCAGTAGCGCGCGGCAAACTCGATCGGCGTGGTGACGCTCGCGCAGCGCCCACGCCGATTCTCAGAACACGCGGTAACACCGCACAGGGAGTCCAAAGAATGAACAAGGGTGAATTCATCAGCGCCGTCGCCGATGCCGCCGAGCTGTCCAAGACCGACGCAGCCAATGCCGTCGACGCCGTGATCGGCGTGATCACCAAGGCGCTGAAGAAGGGCGACACCGTGACGCTCGTGGGCTTCGGTACGTTCCAGGTCCGTAAGCGCGCCGCGCGCCAGGGCCGCAACCCGAAGACCGGCGCCACCATCAAGATCAAGGCCTCGAAGAACCCGGCGTTCAAGGCTGGCAAGGCGCTGAAGGATGCTGTAAACTAAGCGACTCGCTCGGGTGCTTAGCTCAGCGGTAGAGCGTCTCCTTTACACGGAGAGGGTCGGGGGTTCGAAACCCTCAGCACCCACCAGATCACACTGGACCTACTGCTAAGCTGCCCGCCGGAAACGGCAGTGCCGCAAGGCAGAGAGCCAAAAGTTTCAAAGTGCGGAGTGGTAGTTCAGTCGGTTAGAATGCTGGCCTGTCACGCCGGAGGTCGCGGGTTCGAGTCCCGTCCACTCCGCCAGTTTCGCCAAAAGCGCCGGGAACGGCGCTTTTGTTTTTATATAAGTGAGAGCCCCAGATTTTGTTGCATAGCGGCACGATCGCCGGGCCAGGTTCCAAAGTTTCAAAAAAGCGGAGTGGTAGTTCAGTCGGTTAGAATGCTGGCCTGTCACGCCGGAGGTCGCGGGTTCGAGTCCCGTCCACTCCGCCAGTTTTGCCGAAGGCGCCGGAAACGGCGCCTTCTTTTTTGCCTGCGATTTTGCCCGCGCCCCGGCCCGCGCCGTCGGCGCGCCCGGCGGGGCCGCCGGTTTTGCGACGGTCCGCCGGTTTCGCGCCGGTCCGGGGGCGCCGCGTCCGGCCCGCGCGCCCGGCCTCAAGCGCGCTAAACTGTCCGGCTTACGACCCACGCGACCCGGACATGCTGCAGAAACTTCGCGACAAGACTTCCGGCTGGATCGCCACCGCGATCCTCGGCCTGCTGATCATTCCCTTCGCCTTCGTCGGCATCGAGCAATACATGGGTGGGCGCACCGATACCTCGGTCGCGCATATCGATGTGCCGCCCTCGTATTGGCGCAGCGCGCCGTCGTGGTGGCCGGTGTCGATGCTGTGGCAGCACGAGAAGATCGAGTCCGCCGATTTCCGCACCCGCTTCGAGCAGGAGCGCCAGCGCCGCCGCGCGGCCGAGGGCGACGCCTTCGACGCGCGCGATTTCGAGACCAAGGAAAACAAGCTGGCGATCCTGGACATGCTGATCGATCAGCGCGTGCAGGAGCTGGCGGCCAAGGGCGAAGGCCTGGTGGTCAGCGACGCGCTGGTCAAGAAGATCATCGCCGAGCAGCCCGCGTTCCAGGTCGACGGCAAGTTCAACCTCGACCGCTACCGCCTGGCGCTGGCCTCGCAGGTGCCGCCGCAGTCGCCGACGCAGTTCCAGGAGACCGTGCGCGAGTCGCTGCAGCAGTCGCTGCTGGCCGGCAGCCTGGTCGAGAGCGAGTTCGTCACCAGCGCCGAGATGGACCGCCTGATCCGCCTGATGGGCGAAACCCGCGACGTCGGCCTGGTCATGCTGCCGCCGCCCGCACCCGATACCGGCGCGGTCAGCGCGGCCGAGATGCAGTCCTGGTACCAGGCGCATACCTCGGACTACCGCGCGCCCGAAAGCGTGACCCTGGAGTACGTCGAGGTGAACGCCGCCAACGTGCCGCCGCCGGCACCGGCCGACGAGGCCACGCTGCTTAAGCGCTACGAGCAGGAAAAGAGCCGCTTCGTCGCCCAGGAACAACGCCTGGCCTCGCACATCCTGATCCGCGTGGCCGACGGCGCCGATGCCGCGGCGCAGAAGGCCGCCGAACAGAAGGCGGTGCAGTTGGCCACCCAGGCCAAGGCCGCCGGCGCCGACTTCGCCGCGCTGGCGCGCGCCAACAGCGACGACACCGGCTCCAAGGCCGGTGGCGGCGACCTGGGTTGGGTTAGCAAAGGCATGATGGTGGCGCCGTTCGAGCAGGCGCTGTTCGCCGCCGCTCAGGGCGCGATCGTGGGCCCGGTCAAGACCGACTTCGGCTGGCACGTGATCCAGGTGCGCGAGGTTAAGGCCGGCGCGCAGGAAACCTTCGAGCAGGCGCGCGAGGCGATCGCGCGCGAGCAGGCCAGCGCCGACAGCGAGCGCGCGGTGAGCGATTTCACCGGCCGGCTGGTCGACCTGGTCTACAAGAATCCGTCCTCGCTGGGGCCGGCCGCGCGCGAAATGAAGCTGCCGGTGCAGAAGCTGGGCCCGATCACGCGCGATGGCGCGCGCAACGGCGCGCAGGGTCTGGCGGGCAATAGCGCGCTGCTGCGCGCGGCGTTCTCCGACACCCTGATCCAGGACGGCACGGTCAGCGATCCGATCGAGATCGGCCCGGGGCACAGCGTGCTGATCCGCGTGACCGCGCATACGCCGGAGCGTTCGCAGCCGCTGGCGCAGGTGCGCGATCAGGTGATCGCCGCGGTGCGCGCCGACCGCGCCGCCAAGGTCGCGGCCAAGGACGCCGACGCGCTGCTGGCGCGTCTGCGTGGCGGCGAAACGCTGGAAGCGGTGGCCGCGTCCAAGCAACTGCCGGCGCCGCACGCGATTCCGAACCTGCCGCGCAATGCGCCGATTCCGGACCCCAGCGTCAGCGAGGCCGTGTTCGCGGTCGCGCCGCCGGCGGCCGGCAAGGTCAGCCCCGGCAAGGCCATGCTGCCCGACGGCCGCGCGGTGCTGTTCGCGGTCAGCAAGGTCAACCCGGGCGATCTGGCCCAGGTGACGCCGCCGCAACGCGAGCAGCTGCAGACGCAGCTGGCGCAGGTCAGCGGCGCCGACGACATCAAGGCGCTGGTGACGGCGCAGCGCAAGCGCATGAAGGTGACGGTGGTCGATCAGAATCTCTGATCGGTACTGGCGTTGTCGTAATGAAAAGCCCGGCGGAAGCCGGGCTTTTTGTTTTTGGGTTGAGCGTTTTTGATTCCCTTCTCCCCGTGGGAGAAGGTGGCGCGTAGCGCCGGATGAGGGTCCGGGGTGAGGTTGGAGTTGATCGCCCGCGCCGGACCCTCACCCCAACCCCTCCCCTAGAAGGAGAGGGGGCTAAACAAAAAAACCTTCATCGCGCCGGGCTTTGTGCTTCTGATTCCCTTCTCCCTGCGGGAGAAGGTGGCGCGTAGCGCCGGATGAGGGTTCGGGATGAGGTTGGAGTTGAGCGCTCGCGCCGGACTCTCACCCCAGCCCCTCTCCCAGAAGGAGAGGGGGGGCTAAACAAAAAAACTTCATCGCGCCGGGCTTTGTGCTTTTGACTCCCTTCTCCTGTGGGAGAAGGTGGCGCGCAGCGTCGGATGAAGGTTCGGGGTGAGGTTGGAGTTGAGCGCTCGCGCCGGACCCTCACCCCAACCCCTCTCCCGAGGGGAGAGGGGCTAAAGCGCGCGGGAGGAGGGTGCCGCAAAGAAAAAGCCCGGCATCGCGCCGGGCTCTTCTACTTCGATGCCGCGCCTACGCGCGACACGAACTCACTCGCTATCGATTCCCGTCATGCCCAGGATGTTGTAGCCCGAGTCGACGTAAGTGATCTCGCCGGTCACGCCCGAGGCCAGGTCCGAGCACAGGAAGGCGGCGACATTGCCGACCTGTTCGATCGTGACCGTGCGGCGCATCGGCGCGTTCTCCTCGACGTGGCCGAGGATCTTGCGGAAACCGGCGATGCCGGCCGCGGCCAGGGTCTTGATCGGGCCGGCCGAGATCGCGTTGACGCGGGTGCCTTCCGGGCCGAGGTTGTAGGCCAGGTAGCGCACGGTCGCTTCCAGGCTGGCCTTGGCCACGCCCATCACGTTGTAACCGGCCAGCGCGCGTTCGGCGCCGAGGTAGCTCAGGGTCAGGATCGAACCGTTGCGGCCTTCCATCTGCGCGCGTGCGGCCTTGGCCATCGCGGCCAGCGAATAGGCCGAGATGTCGTGGGCGATGCCGAAGTTCTCGCGCGTCAGGCCGTCGAGGAACTGGCCGGCGATGGCTTCGCGCGGGGCGTAGGCGATGGCGTGGACGAGGATGTCGAAGCCGTCCCAATGCTGGCCCAGCTCGGCGAAGCAGGCCGCGATCTGCTCGTCGCTGGTCACGTCCAGCGGGATCACGATGCTGCTGCCGTATTCGGCGGCGGCCTTTTCGACCCGGCTCTTGAGCTTCTCGTTCTGGTAGGTGAACGCCAGTTGCGCGCCTTCGCGGTGCATGGCCTCGGCGATGCCGCTGGCGATCGAACGCTCGCTGGCGATGCCGGTGATCAATGCGCGCTTACCTTGCAGGAAACCCATGTGCACTCCCTAAAACTTGCGGTGGACGCGGCCGCGCTGGGCCGTGTGTTGGTACCGCCCGGCCGATGCGCGGTCGAGCAAAGACTCTAGTGTACCCGCGCCACGGCGACGGACGATCCGGTACGGATCACGGCGCCGCCTGGGCGTCGATCAGCAGGGCCTGGCCGGGCTTGAGCACGGCGTTGGCGCTCAAGCCGTTGCGTTGCAGCAGGTCGGCGACGCGGATGCCGTAGCGGCGGGCGATGGTCCAGGCGTTGTCGCCGCGCGCGACGGTGTGCCGGCGCGGCTCCCCGCTTGCGGCGTTGGCGGCAACTGCTGCGGTCTCAGCGACCGCGGGCGCCGCGGCCACGCTGGTCGCGGTGGTCTTGCCGGCATCGATCGCGCCGACGGCGCTGGCGGGCACCGCCAGCAGCGGCGCGCGCGCGTTGCCGGCCTGGCCGATGCGGCCGCCGGCGAAGACCGGGTTGAGGCGCTGCAGCTGGGCCGGATCCTGGCCGCTGCGGCGCGCCCAGGCGGCGATGTCGGCGACATCGTCGGGCACGGTCACCGCCTGCAGGCGCGGCACCGGGCGGTCCAGCGCGCGCAGCCATTCCTCGCGGTCGTCGGCCTGTTCCATCAGGCACGACAGCGCATGCAGCTTGCGCACGTAGGCCTGGGTGATGTCGGACAGGCCGGTCAGCTGTTCGGGCTTGGCGTTGCGCGCGACCTGGCCGCTGCGCTTGAGCGCGCCGAGGATGCGGTACTCGCCGGCGTTGTAGGCCATCACGGTCAGGCGCCAGTCGCCGGCGAACATGCCGTGCAGGGTCTTGAGGTAGCGCACCGCGGCCTGGGTGGAGTCCACCGGCGACAGGCGGCCGTCGTAGCCGGCACGAATCGGCACTCGGTGGTTGCGCGCGGTGAGGGCGATCATCTGCCACAGGCCGGCCGGGCCGGCGGCGCTGCGCGCGCCGGGCTTGTAGCCGCTCTCGACGAACGGGATCAGCGCGTACTCGGTCGGCAGATGGGCCTCGCGCAAGGCGTCGACCACGTAGCCGAACAAGGGCAGGGTGTCGTCGTTGCTCGCGGCCAGGCGCTTGGGCGCGGTGGCGAAATGCTGGCGCCAGCGCGCGCTGGCGCCGGCCTCGCAGCTGGGATCGGCCAGGCCTTCGCGGAAGCGCTGGTAGATCTCGCGGCCGTTGCGGGTGGGGCCGGCGATCGCGGCCTGCGCCGCCGGTTCCGGCGCCGCGGGCGCGCTCGGATGCTCCGCCGCGACGGCTGGTGCGGGCGCCTCGGCGGGCTTGCCCTGGGCGAACGCGGCCGTGCCGAACGCGGCCGCGCCGATCAACGCGATCAGTCGCGATCGCAAGCCGCTGCCGGCCCGGCTCATGCCTGGAACCCGTCTTTCCAGCGCCGCAGTTCGGCGAAGGTCTCGATGTCGTCGTTGGGTTCGCGGCGCAGGCGGGCCGTCACGGCCGCGCGTACCTGCGGTTGCTGCACGCGCAGGAAGGGGTTGGCGGCGACTTCGTCGGCCAGGGTGCTGGGCAGGGTCGGGCGACCGGCGTTGCGCATGGCCTGGGCTTCCTCGATGCGGCGCAGCAGCGCCGGGTTGGACGGTTCCACCGCGCGCGCGAAAGCGGCGTTGGACAGGGTGTATTCGTGGCCGCAGCACAGCCGGGTATCGCCGGGCAGGGCGGCCAGCCGCGACAGCGAGGTGTGCATCTGCGCCGGGCTGCCTTCGAACAGGCGTCCGCAGCCCAGGCTGAAAAGGGTGTCGCCGCTGAACAGCAGGCCGTGGCCGCCGACGTCTTCCAAGTGGTAGGCGATATGGCTCAGGGTGTGGCCCGGCACCGACAGCACGCGCGCGCTCCAGCCGGCCAGGTGCAGGCGCACGCCGTCGCCGACGCGCGCGGTGGCCGCGCCGATGCGCTCGTCGTCCGGGGCGAACACCGGGATGCCCGGCCAGTGGGCGAGGATGGCCTCGACCCCGCCGATGTGGTCGTTGTGGTGGTGGGTCAGCAGGATGCCGGTCGGGCGCAGGCCGTGCGCGGCCGCGCCCAGCACCGGCGCGGCGTCGCCGGGATCGACGATCAGCGCCGATTCGTCGTCGGCCGACAGGGCCCAGATGTAGTTGTCGTTGAGCGCGGGCAGGGCCAGCAATCGCATTCGTTGAACTCCTGGGCGGGCACTGCGACGGGCCCGCTGAACCTGCCTGCTGAACGAACGGGTGAACGAACGTACTGAACAGGCCTGTTGCGTACTGACTTAAGCCGGCCTGCCCCGAACAGACCTGTCTGGATCGATGCTGCCTGTGGCCGCGTTGCGGCCGCCGGCCCGCGCAGGCCGCGGTTTTCGACGGTTATGCTTCGGCGGCCGGTTCCGACAGAATGGCGACCATGCCCGCCCTGTCTACCGGCCGTCAACCCAACCCCGCGCTCGCCTGGTTCGGCGGCGTCGCCGGCCAGGGCCTGCTGGATGTCGAGGCCGCGGCGATGGCGCGGGTGCTGGCCGGCTGTCAGGCCATGCCCTGGGCCTGGATCGGCGTCGACGCGACCTCGCCCCCGGGCGGCAACAGCGCGCGCGGCGTGCGCCTGCGCCGGCACGGCCTGGGTTTCGACGGCGCCTTCCGCAGCGTGCTGCCGCTGCCGCTGGCGAGCGAGGCCTTCGGCGCGGTGCTGCTGCAGCACGTGCTCGACGACGGCATCGACCCGATGCCGCTGCTGGACGAGTGCGCACGGGTGCTCGCGCCCGGCGGCACCCTGTGGCTGGCCGCGCTCAATCCCTGGAGCCCCTATCGCGCGCGCTGGGCGCGCTCGGGCCTGGAGGCCTACGGCACCGCGACCTGGCAGTCGATGCTGCGCGGCGCCGGCTTCGCCACCGATTCGCTGAGCCTGCAGTGGCTGGGGCCGCTGTGGCGCCCCGCGCACGGCGCGGTCGGCATCGGCGCGGCCGACCGCCTGCGCGCCGGCATCGGCCTGACCGTGTCCAAGCGCGTGCACGCGCTGATCCCGCCGGCGCGGCTGCGCAATTTGCGCTGGCAGGCCGGCGGCGCGCTGGCGGCGCCGAACCTGCGCCGATCGGCGTCGCAGCGGCGATAATGCGCGGCCCTCCTACAGGACCGCAGGCTTTGCACGATCCCGCATTGGCGACCGACCCCAAGACCGTCGACATCCACACCGACGGCGCCTGCCTCGGCAATCCCGGGCCCGGCGGCTGGGCCGCGCTGCTGCGCTACAAGGGCCGCGAGCGCGAGCTGTCCGGCGGCGAGGCCGACACCACCAACAACCGCATGGAGCTGATGGGCGCGATCATGGCCCTGGAAGCGCTCAACGAGCCTTGCGTGGCGACCCTGCACACCGACTCGCAGTACGTGCGCAAGGGCATCACCGAGTGGATGGGCAACTGGGTGCGGCGCGGCTGGAAGACCGCCGGCGGCGAGGCGGTCAAGAACCGCGACCTGTGGGAACGCCTGCATCAGGCCAACCTGCGCCACAAGGTCGAGTGGAAGTGGGTCAAGGGCCATTCCGGCGATCCGGACAACGAGCGCGTCGACGTGCTGGCGCGCACCCAGGCGCAGCGCTACCGCAGCGCGCGCTGAGTTCGGCAGAATCGACCCATGCGCCAAGTCATCCTCGATACCGAAACCACCGGCCTGAGCTGGGAGCGCGGCAACCGCGTGGTCGAAATCGGCTGCGTCGAATTCGTCGAACGGCGTCCGACCGGACGCACCTTCCACACCTACCTCAACCCCGAGCGCGAGTTCGAGCCGGGCGCGCAGGAGGTCACCGGCCTGACCTTGGAGTTCCTCGCCGACAAGCCCAAGTTCGAGGCCATCGTCGACGAGTTCCTGGCCTTCATCGACGGCGCCGAACTGGTCATCCACAACGCTGCCTTCGACGTGGGTTTTCTCAACAACGAGCTTGCCCTGGCTGGGCCGCAGTACGGCAAGCTCGGCGACCGCGCCACCATCGAGGATTCGCTGCTGCTCGCGCGCCAGCGTTTTCCCGGTCAGCGCAATTCGCTGGACGCGCTGTGCAAGCGGCTGGGCGTGGACAACGCGCACCGGCAACTGCACGGCGCCTTGCTCGACGCCCAGTTGCTGGCCGAGGTCTACATCGGCCTCACCTCGGGGCAGAGCGATCTGGGCTTCGGCCAGGGCGACGAGGCCGGCGCGCAGGCCGCGGTGGCCGCGTTCGACCTGGGCGCCAGCGCGCCGCGTCCGCGCGTGCAGATCAGCGCCGAGGAATGGGCCGCGCACGAGGCGCGCCTGGAAAAGCTGCGCAAGAAGGCCGGCAAGTGCGTGTGGGATGCGATGGAAGCGCCGGCGGCGTAGCGGTGCCGTAACCGCAGGGTGCGGTGATAACCGCACCATCCCTCTACCGATTCGCGCGTCGATGCGGTTCGCTTTCGGCTCACCGCATCCTACGGGTGGGGCTCAGTGGCTGCGGACCAGGATCACGGTGACGTTGTCCGAGCCGCCGCCGTCCAGCGCCGCGGCGACCAGGCTGTCCACGCATTCCTGCGCGCTGCAGTCGTTGTGGGCCAGCACGCGCGCGATGCTGCGGTCGTCGACTTCCTCGGTCAGGCCGTCGCTGCACAGCAACAGCTGCATGCCCGGGCGCAGTTCGCCGGTCATGGTCTCGACGTTCAGATTGCGCGGGTCGGTCACGCCCAGCGCCTGGGTCACCACGTTGCGGTGCGGATGGCTGCGCGCCTGCTCGTGGGTGATCGCGCCGTTGGCGATCAGTTCCTGGACGTAGCTGTGGTCCTGCGACAGCTGGGCCAGCTGGCCGTCGCGCCACAGGTAAACGCGACTGTCGCCGACCCAGGCCACCTCGAAACGGTTGCCGTTGACGCGCGCGGCGACCACCGTGGTGCCCATCGGCAGGGCGTCGTTGCGGCGGCGCGAGGTGCGGATGATCTCTTCGTCGGCGATGCGGATGGCCTGCGCCAGCGGGGTGCCGTCGCGGACCTCTCGGACGATGGCTTCGCGCGCCAGCGCGCTGGCGACCTCGCCGTACTCGTGCCCGCCCATGCCGTCGGCGACCAGCCACAGGCCGAGTTCGCTGTCACCGTAATAGGTGTCTTCGTTGAGCTCGCGGCGCAGGCCGACATGCGTCAGGTGTCCGAATTCGATCATGAGTCGATCATGCCGGTCGCGTTTGTCGGGGGCTCTTCGGGTAGGTAAACGGAATCATCATGTGGTAGCGGCCGTGCAGCAAGCTCGGTCGCGTCCCCATGACGACCTTGCCCGGTGTTGCAGTAACGAAACATGACCGCAGCCGCGCATCATCGCGTAAAAAACATGCCGTGCGACACGTTTCGGCGCGAAGCCGGCTCGTTTCGCCGCCGCCGGCCCGGCCGGCGGCCAACAAAAAAGCGGGCCCGATCGGGCCCGCTTTGCGTAATCTGGCGGAGAGGGGGGGATTCGAACCCCCGGTACGCTATAAACGTACGCCTGATTTCGAGTCAGGTACATTCAACCACTCTGCCACCTCTCCGGGTGCAGTGAGCCGGGAATGATACGGGTCGCGACGCCTTCCCACAAGGCATGCGGCGGGCCGGCTACACTGTGGCCCCCCAGAACGAAGCGCTGACATGTCCGAAATCCTGGTTCCGGTGTCCTTCGGCGAGCTGCTGGACAAGATCGCCATCCTGCAGATCAAGTCCGAGCGCATGAGCGACCCGGCCAAGCTGGCCAACGTGCGCAACGAACTGTCGGCGCTGGAAGGCACCTGGATGGCCCACCCGGCCGCCGGCCACGACATCGCCCGCCTGCGCGCCGACCTCAAGGCCGTGAACGAACGCCTGTGGGTGATCGAAGACGACATCCGCATCAAGGAGAAGGCCCAGGCCTTCGACGAGGAGTTCGTGCGGCTGGCGCGCAGCGTCTACTTCGAGAACGACGAGCGCGCGCGGATCAAGAAGGACATCAACCTCGCCCTGGGCTCCAGCTACGTCGAGGAAAAGTCCTACGAGGACTACAAGAGCGGCGCCGCGGCGCCCTGAGCGGGGCGGCCGATGCCGGCGCCCGACACGCGCGATCCGCGCGATCCGAATCCCCGCGCCGGGGAATCGCGCTCGCGCGCCGCGGGCGGCTGGCTGTACGACGATCTGCTCGCCTGGCTGTGTCCGGGCGGCCTGCTGCTGACCGTGCTGGCGCTGCGCTACCCGGACGGTCTGCGGCTGCTGCGCGCGCAGGCGCCGGAGCTGACGCTGCCGACCTGGTTCGCCGGCGCCTATGTACTCGGCCTGGCCCTGAGTCCGCTGGGGCGGCTGGTCTACGCCTTCGCCCAGGCCATCGTCTGGCCCCGGCTGCGCCAGGCCTGGGCGCCCGCGATCGCATTCCTGGCCCGCCGCCTGCAGCGCGACGAGGGGCTGACCCTGCCCGACGCCGCGCACATGTCGACCTCGGTGTTCCATGACATCGACCGGCGCATGCGCGAGTACCTGGAAGCGGTGGACCCGTCGTCGCGGCCGGTGCTCAATCGCATGAAGGTGCTGTGCAGCCTGGCCTGCAATGCGGCGGCGGCGCTGCTGGTGTTCGTCGCGATCGATGCGCTGCGAGGCGGCTATCGTTACTGGAGCGGCACGCAGGTGGCGGTGGCCGCTTTCGCGTTCGCATTGGCCCTGATCGCGGCGGTGTACCGCGAGCGCCGGCGTCAGCGCACCCAACTGTCGATCTGGCGGCGCCTGCAGGTCGGCGCCGACGACTGACGGCGGCCGTCCGGGGCTGGCGCGTTAGTTAAGCGCCATCCTCGCAACTGAGGGTTGGCCGACCACGCCAGCCAGCGCTGGATCAGGGCGTCCCCACGCAACCCAAAGTGCCCTCGCGAGCGCGAGTCTCGTCAGGGTGCGCGCCATCGGTAGCGTCGCCGGGCGCGTTCGCGCCGTCGCCCCGCGGCGTCGCGGTGAGGATCGTTCGCGGCCAGCCAAAGTGGCCGCCGCGCGGAACCACGGCGCATTTTTCCTCGCCTGCCGCCGTTAGGGTGGCCGCGCTCCGTCCGGCCCGCGCCAGCCCGTGTGGACCCGGCGGCGCATCAGCGGGCAGGTCTGGACGGCCTCTCGCCCACGGACCGGCCCGATCGATCAATGGATGGACGACTCAAGGAGCAATAACGTGAAAAAGGAACACGTACTAGGGACGATGTGGATGGCGTTGCTGCTGGCGGTGTCGCCGCTGGCGATGGCCGACGGATCCGAGGCGGAAACGCCCAAGGAGGAACAGGACTTCAAGCGCAACGAGCCGCCGGTCAGCGACGCGGTGAAGGCGCACCTGGCCTATGTCGAGGACCTGGACCGGCGCTATCCGGACACCTCCAAGGTCGATCCGGACCGCTTCATGGCCGAGGAGGGCGAGAAGGCGGCGCTGATCTATTGCCGCGCGCTGGGCTTCGACGGCCCCTGCGAGCCGGACAAGGGCCAGTCGATCTTGGGCCGCTCGGGTTTCGTCGCCATCGGCGAGGAGCGCGCCGCCGCGATGGTCGGCCGTTACGGCTGGTTCGACTGGTTGTTCAACCTGCTCTACAGCGTCGGCGTGATTCCCGACAAGGCTTCGTGCCCGTCGCCGCACGTGCTGGTGCAGATGCACATGGACGACGAGGACCGCCGCAACGCCAATTCGCGTTGGGGCTGGATCGGCGCGACCGTGTCCAACAGCAACACCACCTGGCGTTTCTGCCGTCTGAGCTGGGAAGCCTCGTTCGCGTTCAATCCCTTGAACAAGGGCGGCAATCAGTACGACTACGCCGTGCAGAACCTGGGCATGTTCTGCCCGCCGGGCTCGCGCCGCGTGCTGCGCCGTCACGACAACGAGGACTGGGCGAACGCCAACTGGTCCAGCGGCGGCGTGTTCCCCAGCTTCAACCTGGGCGGCAACTGGTGGACCTACACCTGCCACTTCGACGGCGGCACGCCGCCGCCGCTGATGTCCGGCTTCCCGACGCTGGGCTTCGCCTACGGCGTGTTCTCGCCGACCAACCTGCCGTCGCCGTACGCGCTGGCGAACGGCTACGTGTATCAGGACGATGAGGACTTCCTCAACCTGAACTTCTGGATCGGTTCGCCCGACGCGGTGATGGGCGGCGGCAACAACACCTGGCGCGGTCTGTCGCGGGTGAAGTAAGCGTTCCAATAACCCGGTCCGGCCTTGCGCCGGATCGGGTTGCGCGCCTACGGCGCTAGGCGGTTCCTCGCGTTGCCGCCCTTATGACGGACGTGTCCGTCGACCCGCGTGCCCGATCCGCCGGCGAGGCCCTGCGACACATGCGCCGTTTGTCTTGCCTGCCGTATGGTGGCGCTGCATGGGGTAATGCCGTCGCTCCCAGCGCCGGCATCGTCGTCTACGGATCGCACAGGGGAGATCGTCACGGCCATGATCAGCGTTTACGAGTTGCGAGTGGGAAATCGATTCAACGCGGCACCGTGCGGAGTATTTCCTGAAGGCGGCGAAATCTCGCTCGAGTTGTCCCACATCGAACGCTTCGCCAGGGAGGGCCTGGATATCACGCAGTACCTGTCCGGCATCAAGCTGACGAACGACTGGCTCACCAAAGCGGGCTTCGTCTATTCGACCGGCCACAATGGCTCGATCATGTTCAACTTCGCCATCCTGAACCATTTCGTGCTGGTGCGTGCCGAAGATTACCCGCCTTGGTACATCGCCACAGATCACTACTACACCCGCATTCGCGGCGGCGGCCAGGGCATGGTGTACGTGCATCAGTTGCAAGACGCCTACTTCTCGATTCTGGGGCAGCCGCTGACGCCGGCTTCCTGAGCGCGGTTGTCGCTGTCCGCATCGATCGTGCTGATACGCATTTTTCAGGCGGCAGCGATCGACGCGTCAGGCCACGGGATGATCGGCGCAGTAACGCTCGAACGCCGCGATCCCGTCCTCGACCGAGATCAGGTCCATGACGCCCTCGTGCTCGATCTTCGTGCCCCATTTGAGCGCGGCCGCCGGTTTGCCGCGGTACTTGCGCGCGGCGTCGTCGTAGCGGTCGGCGCAATAGCGGCGGTCCGAGTACGGGCCGCTGCGTGCCGGGTTGCTGGCCGCGTGCAGGCCCAGCACTTTGCTGCCCATGGCGTTGGCGATGTGCATGGGGCCGGAGTCGGGCGTCATCAGCAACTGGCCGCGCGCCAGCAGGGCCGGTAATTGCTTGAGCGTGTCCTTGCCGACCAGGTCCAGCGCCGGCGCCGACATCGCCGCCAGGATCTCGTCGGCGGTGCGGCGTTCCAGCTCGCTGCGGCCGCCGCACAGCACCACCCGCCAGCCGCGCGCGGCGGCATGGTCGGCGACGGCGGCGTAACGCTCGCTGCGCCAGTTGCGCAGGGCATGGCTGGAGCAGGGCGAGATCAGCAGGCTGGGGCGGCCGTCGTCCGGCCATTGCGCGCGCGCCCATTCGTAGGCTTCGGCCGGCACCGGCACGTCCCAGCGCACCTGGGTCTGGCGCAGGCCCAGCGGCTCGCAGAAGCTGCCGATCGCGTCCAGCACGTGGATGCCGGGGCGGTCGGGTATGCGTTCGTTGACGAACAGACCGTGCAGGTCCTTGGCGCGCGCGCGGTCGTAGCCGATGCGGCGGCGCGCCGGCACGAAGGCCGACAGCAGGTTCGCGCGCGCGGCCACCTGCATCTGCAGCAGGGCGTCGTAGCGGCCCTGCGCGCCCCGTTGCGCGCGCAGCTCGCGGCCGATCGCGCGCATGCCGGCGAAGCCGGCCTTTTTGTCGTATTCGACGAAACGCACTCCATCCAGGCCATCGAGCAGGCGCTTCTCGCCCTTGCCGATCACCCAGGTCAGCTCGACCTGCGGCCAGGCCTCGCGCAGCGTGCGCACCAGGGGCAGCACATGGGTCACATCGCCGAGGGCGGAAAGCCGCAGCAGGCAGATCGAGCGGGGTGCGTTGTTCACGTGACTTGTTAGACTCCGGCGGATGACGGGCTACGACGCCGCCGAAGGATTGACGCCGTTCCGCGACGACAGCGGCTACGGCGCGATTCTGTTCGACCGCACCCGGGTGCGGCAAGCCAGTCCGGAATGGTTCTCGCCGGCCTTCTGGAACGAACGCGCGCGCCCGGTCGACAGCGGCGGCCGCGGCGGCGCCTGGTTCGTCGATGCGCCGTTCGGTCCGACCGTACTGCGCCGCTACCTGCGCGGCGGCCTGGTCGCACGCTTCAATCGCGACCGTTATTGGTGGCGCGGCGCCAACGAGACGCGCAGCTTCGCCGAGTTCCGCCTGACCCGCTCGGTGGCCGAAAAGGGCCTGCCGGTGCCGCGCCCGATCGCCGCCTACTACCGCCGCGACGGTCTGTACTACTACGCCGCGATCCTGCTGGAACGCCTCAACGACGTGCGCTCGCTGGCCGACCGCGCCGCGGTGGCCGGCGACGGCGCGCCTTGGGAAGAGGCCGGCCGGCTGATAGCGCGCTGCCATCGGGTCGGCCTGGACCATGCCGACCTCAACGCCCACAACCTGCTGTTCGATCCGACCGGACGCGGCTGGGTGATCGACCTGGACCGCGGCCACCTGCACATTCCGGCGACCGGCTGGCGCGAGCGCAACCTGGCCCGGCTCAAGCGCTCGCTGCTGAAGTTGCGCGGCGCGCGCTCGGTCGAGGACATCGAACGCGACTACGGCCGCCTGCGCGCCGCCTACGACCGCGCCTGGGACAAGGGATACTGATGGGCTGGCATCTGCGTCTGCACGGCGTCGGCAACGCGTCGGCGGTGGAACTGGGTTCGGCGATGGCGACCCTGGAGCGCGACGGCGCGCCCTGGCTGACCATCGACTGCGGCGGCGAGGGCCTGACCGCCTATCTGGCGCACTACGGCGAGCCGCCGCGCGCGCTGTTCGTCACCCATACCCATCTGGACCATGTCGCCGGTTTCGAGCGTCTGTTCGTCGCCAGTTACTTCGACCCGCAGCGCCGCGGCCGGGTCAAGCTGTACGTGCCGGCGCCGGTGGTGCCGCTGCTGCACCAGCGCGTCGGCGACTACCCCAATGCGCTGGCCGAGGGCGGGGTGAACTTCTGGGACGCGTTCCAGGTGATTCCGGTCGGCGCCTCGTTCTGGCACGAGGGCGTGCGCTTGGAGGTGTTCGCCACCCGTCACCACTGGCCCGACACCGCGTTCGGGCTGCGCCTGCGCGGCAGCGTGGTCTGGACCGGCGACACCCGGCCGATACCCGAGGCATTGGCCAAGTACGCCGACGCCGGCGAGCTGATCGCCCACGACTGCGCCCTGCACGGCAACCCCTCGCACAGCGGCATCGAGGATCTGGAGCGCGAGTACCCGCGCGAGCTGCTCGCGCGCTGCTTGCTGTACCACTACGCCAGCGCCGCCGAGGGCGACACCCTGGCCGCGCGGGGGTATCGTGTCGGCAGGCCGGGCGAATGCGTCGCCCTGGCCGAATCCAGCGCAGAGCAGGTGCCGCCGTCGTGAGCGCGTTGCCGGATCCGAAGCAGACGCCGTGGGCCAGCGATGCCTACGGGCGTCCGCTGCGTGACCTGCGCCTGTCGGTGATCGAGGCCTGCAATTTCCGCTGCCCTTACTGCATGCCGGCCGAGCGAGTGCCCGACGATTACGGGCTGGACGCGGCCTCGCGCCTGAGCTTCGACGAGATCGAGACCCTGGTGCGCGGCTTCGTGCGCGTGGGCGTGCGCAAGCTGCGCCTGACCGGCGGCGAACCGCTGCTGCGCAAGGGCCTGCCCGAGCTGATCGCCCGTCTGGCCGCGATCGGCGAACTGGACGATCTGGCCCTGACCACCAACGGCTCGCTGCTCGCGCGCCAGGCGCGCGCGCTGCGCGAGGCCGGCCTGCGCCGGCTCACGGTGAGCCTGGATGCGCTGGACCCCGACCTGTTCCGACGCCTGTCCGGCGGCCGCGGCGAGGTCGCGCAGGTGTTGGCCGGCATCGACGCCGCCCAGGCCGCGGGCTTCGACTCGATCAAGCTCAACTGCGTGGTCCAGCGCGGCGTCAACGACGACCAGGTGCTGCCGCTGGCCGAGCGCTTCCGCGGCAGCGGCCACGTGCTGCGTTTCATCGAATACATGGACGTGGGCACCTGCAACGGCTGGGACGCCTCACGCGTGGTGCGTTCGGCCGAACTGCGCGACCGCCTGCACCAGCGTTGGCCGCTGCGTGCGCTGGACGCCAACTACCGCGGCGAAGTCGCCGCGCGTTACGCCTACGCCGACGGGACGGGCGAGGTCGGCTTCGTGTCCTCGATCAGCGCGCCGTTCTGCGGCGACTGCCACCGCTCGCGCGTGTCCGCCGACGGCCGCCTCTACACCTGCTTGTTCGCCGCCGACGGCGTCGACCTGCGGCCGACCCTGGCCCAGGGCGAGTCGGGCCTGGCCCAGCGCGTGGCGCAGCTGTGGTCGCGCCGCGCGGACCGCTACAGCGAACTGCGCGCGGCCGATGCGCCGCGGCCGAGCCGGCACGTGGAGATGTTCCTGGTCGGCGGCTGAGGTCCGCGGCGTATCATCTTCGCTGCACGCGGCCTGCACCGCCGCACGCGTCTACTGCTTGCGCGCCGCCCCTCCTGCCGGAGCTACCCCGTTTGAAAGCCTCCAAAGCCCAGCCTGCGCGGACCCGCCCGGCGCTCACGCACCTGGACGCCGATGGCCGCCCGGCCATGGTCGACGTATCGGCCAAGCCGACGACGGCGCGCGAGGCCAGCGCGCAATGCCGGGTGAAGTTCCCCGCGGCGGTGGCCGCGCAACTGCACGCCAGCGGTTTGCGCAGCGCCAAGGGCGGCATCGTCGACACCGCCATCGTCGCCGGCACGCTCGCGGTCAAGCGCACCCACGAGCTGATTCCGTTCTGCCATCCCCTGCCGATCGACGGCTGCCGGATCGCGATCGACTGGCAGGATCAAACCTCGCTGCGCATCGATTGCACGGTGCGCACCACCCATCGCACCGGCGTGGAGATGGAGGCGCTGACCGGCGCCACCGTCGCCGCGCTGACCGTCTACGACATGTGCAAGGCGTTGTCGCACCGGATCGTACTGGGGCCGGCCCGCTTGCTGGCCAAATCCGGCGGCAAGCGCGACTTCGGGGGCGCGGCATGAGCCGGCTCACGGTGCTGTATTTCGCCAGCCTGCGCGATGCCGCCGGGCGCGATGCCGAAACCCTGGATACGCAGGCCGACGACCTGCGCGCCGTGTACGACGGTCTGCGCGAGCGTTACGGCTTCGCGCTGCCGGCCGAGCGCCTGCGCGTCGCGGTCGACGGCGCGTTCGCGCAATGGGACGAGGCGCCGCGCGAGGGCAGCGAGGTCGCTTTCATACCGCCGGTGTCGGGAGGCTGAGATGCAGCGTTTCCGCTTGTCCGAAACCGCGTTCGATCCCGCCGCCACGCGCGAATGGCTGATGCGCGACGAAGCCGGCGCGTACGCCAGCTTCGAGGGCTGGGTGCGCGACCATCATGGCGGCCGCTCGGTGACCGGTTTGCGTTACGAAAGCTACGCGCTGCTGGCCGAGCGCGAGGGCGAGACGATCATGGCCGAGGCGCTGCAGCGCTTCGCGATCGTCGAGGCGCGCTGCGTGCACCGGGTCGGCGATCTGGGCGTCGGCGAACTCGCGGTCTGGGTCGGCGTGGCCGCCGCCCATCGCGATGCCGCGTTCGCGGCCTGCCGCTACATCATCGACGAGACCAAGGCGCGCGTGCCGATCTGGAAGCATGAGCGCTATGCCGAGGGCGACGCGGGCTGGCTGCATCCGGAGCCGCCGCAGGCGCAGAGTTAGCGACCGTTGGGTGGGGCGTCGTCGATGCAGGAACGACCGTAACCGATCCGTAGCGAAGAGGACACGCGATGCGACTGCGATGGCTATTGACGTCCCTGGTCCTGAGCGCGGCCTTGCCCGCGGGCGCGGCCGAACTGCTGGTCGGCAACAAATCCGCCGACACGGTCTGGCGTTTGTCGCTGGAGGACGGCCGCAAGCTGGGCGAGTTCGCCAGCGGTCAGGCGCCGCACGAGATCGTCGTAAGTCCCGACGGCTCGACGGCGCTGGTCGCCAACTACGGCGGCCCCACGCCCGGCAACACGCTCAGCGTGCTCGACCTGCGCGGCGGCGCCGCGCCGCGCGTGCTCGATCTGGGGCGGCACGGCCGCCCGCACGGCCTGCGTTTCCTGCCCAATGGGCGCGAGGCGGTGGTCACCACCGAAGCGTCCGCGCAGTTGCTGCGCGTGGACCTCGCCAGCGGCAAGCGGCTCGCCGAAATTCCGCTGGGCGAGGGCCGCGGCCACATGGTCGCGGTGTCGGCCGACGGCAAGTTCGCGTACGTCAGCAAGATCGATCGCGGCACCGTCAGCCGCGTCGATCTGGGCAGCGGCGCCAAGGTGGCTGAAGTCGCGGCCGGCGCGGGCGCCGAGGGCATCGCGTTGCGGCCCGGCGCCGACGAGGTCTGGGTGAGCAACCGCGCCGCCGACACCGTGACCGTGCACGACGCGCGCACGCTGGAGGTACTGGCGACCCTGCCCAGCGCCGGTTTCCCGATCCGTGTCGTGTTCACCGCCGACGGCCGCCAGGCCCTGGTCAGCAACGCGCGCGCCGGCACCCTGGCGGTGTTCGATGCGGCCAAACGCAAGCCGCTGGCGACGGTGGCGCTGGCGCGCAAGGGCGTGGAGTACCGCGACACCCTGCTGGGCCGCGCCGCGCTGCCGATCGGCGTGATCGCCGACCCGAAGCGGCCGCGCGTGTACGTGGCGATCAGCGGTGGCGACGAGGTGGTGGTGATAGACCGCAAGCGCTGGAAAGTCATCGCACACTGGGCCACCGGCCGCGAACCGGACGCGCTGGCGATCGCGCCTTGAGCTGGGTCGTTAGGCCCTGAAACCACCGTCGTTCCCGTGCCGTGAGGCCAAGCGCTGCTGTTCGCCCCGATTCGTCGGTCGAGTAGCAAGATCAAAATGGGTTCCGGCTTCCGCCGGAATGACGGTTAATGGAGGCCTGGGCCCAGGTGCGGCAGTGACCGCCGACACTAGCGTCTCCCCCTTTGAAAAAGGGGGCTAAAGGGGATTCGCTTTCGCCCCCGCACAAATCCCCAAAGAAGCCTCCAGCCCCCTTAGTAAGGGGGCGCTCGCGCAGCGAGCGGGGATTGGAAGCACTAGCTGGGGCCCGAGATTTGCGCAGCAAATCTTGGGGTTTATGGGCGGCGCCCATAAACGCGCGCAGCGAGCGGGGATTGGAAGCACTAGCTGGGGCCCGAGATTTGCGCAGCAAATCTTGGGGTTTATGGGCGGCGCCCATAAACGCGCGCAGCGAGCGGGGATTGGAAGCACTAGCTGGGGCCCGAGATTTGCGCAGCAAATCTTGGGTTTCATAGGGCGTAGCCCATGAAAGGCGGCGGCCCCGCCAACTGACCTCGGCGCCCGCATCAGTCGATACCGTTGCTGCCTTCCGGCCCTGGCGGGATTTTCGACCTAGCGTCGCGAGGGGCCGACGGGGCCGCCATAGGACGTGCGCATCTGGCGCGAGACGGGTCGCCTGAGACGGCGAACGATCCGGAACGACAGCTACTGTTTAATCTGGCGGAGAGAGCGGGATTCGAACCCGCGAAGCGGGGTTTAGCCGCTTACACACTTTCCAGGCGTGCTCCTTCAACCACTCGGACACCTCTCCGGGCCTGCGCCGACAGCGACATCCGATCGGGCTCAGGGCCGGGAATTCTAGCCGTCGCGGCGGTCCGCCACAAGTCGCGGCGGCGCGGTGGCGGCCGTCGCGAACGGGCGTGGCACAATGGACCGATCCGTTCCTGCGCCGCGCCGGCCTTGGCGGCAGGGGCCACAGCCGCGGCGCGCGGCACGTCCAGCACACGCAACCAAAGGGTCCGATGTCCTACCTCGTCCTCGCCCGCAAATGGCGCCCCAAGCGTTTCGCCGAACTGGTCGGGCAGGAGCACGTGGTGCGCGCGCTGACCAATGCGCTCGACTCCGGCCGCGTCCACCACGCCTTCCTGTTCACCGGTACCCGCGGCGTCGGCAAGACCACCATCGCGCGCATCTTCGCCAAGTCGCTCAATTGCGAGCGCGGCACCTCGGCCGATCCCTGCGGCGAGTGCAACTCCTGCCGCGACATCGACGCCGGCCGCTTCATCGACCTGCTCGAGATCGACGCCGCCAGCAACACCGGTGTGGACGACGTGCGCGAGGTGATCGACAACGCCCAGTACATGCCCAGCCGCGGACGGGTCAAGGTCTACCTGATCGACGAAGTGCACATGCTGTCCAAGTCGGCCTTCAACGCGCTGCTGAAGACGCTCGAGGAGCCGCCGGGGCACGTCAAGTTCCTGCTCGCCACCACCGACCCGCAGAAGTTGCCGGTGACGGTGCTGTCGCGCTGCCTGCAGTTCAACCTCAAGCGCCTGGACGAGGCCCAGATCTCGGGCCAGATCGGCCGCATCCTCGAAGCCGAGGGCATCGCCGCCGACGCCGGCGCGATCCGCCAGCTCAGCAAGGCCGCCGACGGCAGCCTGCGCGACGGGCTGTCCCTGCTGGACCAGGCCATCGCCTACACCGGCGGCCAGCTCAGCGACGGCGCGGTCGCGACCATGTTGGGCACCGTCGACCGCACCCGCGTGGGCGCGCTGCTGCAGGCCCTGGCCGACGGCAACGGCAACGCGCTGCTGGCCGAGGTCGCGGCGCTGGCCGAATTCTCGCCCGACTGGGGCGGCGTGCTCGACACCCTGAGCGAGGCCCTGCATCGCGTGCAGGTGCGGCAACTGGTGCCCGACGCGCCGATGGAGACCGACGGCGTCGACGTCGATGCGCTGGCCGGCAGCCTGCGGCCCGAATTGGTGCAGCTGTGGTACCAGATGGCGCTGAACGGGCGCCGCGATCTGCCGCTGGCGCCGAGCCCGCGCGCCGGCTTCGAGATGAGCGTGCTGCGCATGCTGGCCTTCCGTCCCGCGGGCGGCGAGGACGGGCGCGGCGGTGCCGCGCCCACCGGCAGCGGCGCGGGCGAGGGCGCGCGCAGTTCCAGCGCCGCGGCGGCCGCCGCGGCCGCGCTGGCGGCGCCGACGCCGCCGACGCGGGCGGCACCGCCGCCGTCGCCGTTCGACGAGCGGCCTGCCGGAGTTGCGCGTGCCGAGACGCCGCGCGCCGAGCCAGCCAGGAACGAGTCGGCCCGCATCGAGTTGAGTCGGACCGAATTGGATCGGACCGAATTGAATCGGACCGAATTGAATCGGACCGAACCCGCCCGAAACCCGCCGGTCCAGGCCGAGTCCGCAGCGCAGGAACCGGCGCGCGCCGAACCCGTTCGTCAGCCGGCGCCCCGCATCGAGGCCTCCCGCGCCGAGAACCTGCGCGACGACGTGCCGTGGAGCGAGCCGGAGGCCGTGACGCCGCCGCGTCCGTCGGCGCCGCCGCCGGTGACGGCACAGGTGCGCGACGCGGCGCCGGCCTATGCGGCGCCCGCGGCTGCGGCCTACGCCCACAGCGGCAGCGCCGGCATCGCCGACGCCGACGCCTGGCACGACCTGGTCGCCGGCAGCGGCCTGCGCGGCCCGGCGCGCCTGCTGGCCGAGCATTCGGGTTTCATCGGCTATGCCGACGGCGTGCTGCGCCTGTCGCTGCCGGCCGACGACGAGCACCTGCGCGCTCCGGCGCTGATCCAGATGGTCGCCGACGCGCTGGCGCCGCGCCTGGGCGGCGCGCCGCAGATCCGTTTCGAGGCCGCCCAGTCCGGCGAGTCGCTGCGCGAGCGCAACGAGCGCGCGCGCGACCAGCGCCAGGCCTCGGCCGAGGACGCGTTCATGAACGATCCCGACGTGCAGCGCCTGATCTCGCAGCACGGCGCCCGCGTCGTGCCGGATTCGATCCGTCCCTTCGACGAGGCTTGAGGACGGCGCCCGCCGGCCTCATTGCATGCCCATGCGCGCCGTGGCCGTGTCCGCGGCGCAGCTCCCCCTTCCATCCGAAATCCTTTCACCCCCGAACAGGCAGACCACCATGCGCGGCAACATCGCCCAACTCATGCAACAAGCGCAGAAGATGCAGGAAAACGTGCAGCGCGCCCAGGAAGAACTGGCCAAGATCGAAGTGGTCGGCAACGCCGGCGGCGGCATGGTCAGCGTCACCATCAGCGGCCGCATGGAATGCCGCAAGGTGCGCATCGATCCCAGCGTGCTGAGCGATCCGGAAATGGCCGAAGACCTCGTCGCGGCGGCGTTCAACGATGCGGTCAACAAGGTCAACGCCGAGTCGCAGGCGCGCATGTCCGCCGCCACCGCCGGCATGCCGATGCCGCCCGGCATGAAGATGCCGTTCTGAGCGGGCGCGACGACCGACCATGATTCCGCATCTTGGCGTTACCGCCGCATTGATCGGCGCCGGCCTGCTCGGCCTGGACCTGTACACGACCTGGGCGATCTGGCGCGAGCCGGACCTGACCGGCGCGCAGAAGGGCCTGCAGTCGGCGTTCGTCTGGCTGCTGCCGCTGCTGGGCGCGATCGTCTGCCTCAACGTCGTGCGCGCGATGAACCGCGAGCCGACGCCGCGCAGCACCTCGTTCACGCCGTCGGAGTGAGCGCGACGGCATGAGCAGCCCGCTGCTGGAGCAGTTGATCGAAGCCTTCCGGGTCTTGCCCGGCGTCGGCCAGAAATCGGCGCAGCGCATGGCCTACCACGTGCTCGAGCGCGAGCGCGCCGGCGGCCAGCGCTTGTCCAACGCGCTGGCCGCGGCGATCGAACAGGTCGGCCACTGCCAGCGCTGCCGCGACTTCAGCGAGACGCAGGTGTGCGCCACCTGCGCCAGCGCCGCGCGCGACGCGCACCTGCTGTGCGCGGTGGAATCGCCGGCCGACCGGCTCGCGATCGAGCAGGCCACCGGTTACCGCGGCCTGTATTTCGTGCTGCAGGGGCGGCTGAGCCCGCTGGATGGCGTGGGCCCGCGCGAACTCGGCCTGGACCGTCTGGCCGAGCGCCTGGCCGAAGGCGAGGTGCAGGAGCTGATCGTCGCCACCAATCCCACTGTCGAGGGCGAGGCCACCGCGCATTACCTGGCCCAACTCGCGCGCCAGCACGGCGTGCGGCCGAGCCGGCTCGCGCACGGCGTGCCGCTGGGCGGCGAACTCGAGTACGTCGATCGCGGCACCTTGTCGCATGCCTTCGGCAGCCGCAGCGAAATGGGGTGAGTGCCGGGACCGGGGATTCACGCAGGCGGCAGCGATAATCGCGGGAATCCGTTGTACCGTGTTCGCGAATCCAGAGCCCGAATCGCCATGACCGATCCGACCATCTTCGGCAAGATCATCCGCCGCGAAATCCCCGCCGACATCGTCTACGAGGACGAGCACCTGATCGCGTTCCGCGACATCGCGCCGCAGGCGCCGGTGCACGTGCTGTTCGTGCCCAAGCTGCACGTGGCCACACTCAACGACCTGCAGGCCGACCGGGCCGAGGTCGTCGGCCGTCTCGCCCACGCGGCCGCCGCCTACGCCAAGCGCGAGGGCTTCGCCGAAAACGGTTATCGCATCGTCATGAACTGCAATGGCGACGGTGGGCAGACGGTGTTCCAGATCCATCTGCACCTGCTGGCCGGTGCGCAGCTGGGGCGTTTCGGGACGCCGCGTTGAAGCCTGAGCGGATTGCGGTGGGGAATTCGATGACGAGGCCGAGGCCGTAGCGGGAAGCCGAAGGCGCACCGCATCGTTCGCGGGGCGGACGTACTTTTGAGTCATGCCTCCACGACTAGTCTGGCCGAGGGCAACGCTTTTTTGCTCGTCATTCCCGCGAAAGCGGGAATCCAGTGACTTCAACGAATGGTTCGGGTCGCGCGATGTGGTCGCATCGAAGAGCGGTGTCTTCAGGTGCGCGCCTGAGATGGGTACTCGCGGGATAACGCTCTAAAGTCACTGGATTCCCGCTTTCGCGGGAATGACGAGCAAAGGCAGCGGCTTCTGGGCGTCACCAGAATGACGAGCAAAGGCAACGGCTTCTGGGCGTCACCGGAATGACGAGCAAAGGCAACGGCTTCTGCGCGTCACCGGAATGACGAGCAAAGGCAACGGCTTCTGCGCGGCAGCGGAATGACGAGCAAGCGCAACGGCTTGTGCCTATCACCGGAATGACGGGCAGGAGCGGCGTGCATACCGCTGAGCGATGCCGCATGGCCTGCCGCAGACACGGACCGCCACAAAACGAAAACGCCCGGCATCGCCGGGCGCTTTCTTTATCGACCGCGGGCGGGATTCACCACCAGCCCCACCACGGCCACGGCGCCGGGCGCGCCATCACCACGTCGACCTGCTCGCGGACAGGCCACAGGTAGACCACTTCGGCGTCCAGCATCGGGAAGCGGTAGTCGTACTGGCCGATGCGGCGGTTCTCGTAGCCGCTGATGCGGCCGGTGAAGGTCACCTCGCGGTTCTTCTCGAACAGCGCCGGATCGTAGAAGCCGGCGCGGCAGGCGAGGAAGCGTCCGCCGATGTCGTCGTTGGCCCAGTACGGACGGCCGCTGCCGCCCAGGCGGGTGGAGATCATCACGAAGCAGGTGCGGTTGGCCTGCGGTTCGACTTCGACCACGCGGCCGCCCCAGCGCACGGTGGCGCCGGTGCTGTCGTTGGCGGTGGCGTCGGCGGGGGTGATCGGGTTGAACGCGCCCTGCAGCGGTTGCGGCTGGGTCGCGCAGGCGGTCAGCAGGCCGATGCTCGCGGCCAGCAGGACCAGTCGGGGGGTAAGACGGATGTTCATCGGCCTTCTCCATTAGGGCCCGGGCGATGCGCGCGCAGCGCCCTGATCAGTTCGCGCTTTTCACGGGCGTCGCGCCGCCCGGTTTCCGCAACAGCGTACCGCCAATCGGCGAAACGTTGGCTGAGCGCCGCCAGCGCCGGACCCAGGTCCGGGCGGCTGCGGGCCACCCGGTCCGACCAGTCCTGGGCCGGCTCGTGCGGCTCGCGCGCCAGGCCCAGGCGGCGGTAGCGGCGGCCCGCCGCGTGCCAGGCGCGCAGGACCGGATCGCGCTCGCGTTCGCCGCGGCTGCTGAGCCAGACCATCCACAACAGGGTCAAGCCAGCCGCCACACCGAACAAGGCTACCAGCCGGCCCGTGTCGAGCCGGTCGATGCCCAGCGGGCGCAGCAGGTTTTGCTGGCGGTTGGCGTCGAAACCGAGCACGAAATCGTTCCAGCCGCGCCGCGCCCAGTCGCCGAGGTTGAAGATCGGGGTGACCACGGTCAGGCCGCCGAGCAGGTTGGCGCCGGGGGCGCGGTCGGCGAGGGTGTCGTAGACGCGCTCGGGTGCGACCGCGGCGGTCGGGTCCACGCGCACCCAGCCGCGTTGCGGCAGCCAGACCTCGGCCCAGGCGTGGGCGTCGGAGCGGCGCACCAGCCAGTAGTCGCCGATCGGATTGCGGTAGCCGCCGGCGTAGCCGGTGACCACGCGCGCCGGAATGCCGGCGCTGCGCATCAGCACCACGAACGACGAGCTGAAGTGCTCGCAATAGCCGGCCTTGTAGTCGAACAGGAACTCGTCGACCGAGTGGCGGCCGGGCAGCGGCGTGTCCAGGGTGTAGGCGAACTCGCGGTGCACCCAATCCAGCGCGCGCTGCACCAGCGCGGCGTCGTTGCCGCCCAGCTCGCGGCGCCAGCGTTGCGCCAGCGCCAGGGTGCGCGGGTTGTAGCCTTCGGGCAGGTCCAGCGCGGCCTGGCGCAGCACACTCTGCAACTGCGGCTGATAGCGCAGCGGCGGCGCCGAGCGCAGGCGCCAGCGGCTCAGCGCGGTCAGCGGGCGCGCGGTGAACAAGCCGTGATCGATCGACAGCCGCACGTCGGGCGGCGGCGCCAGCGGCAGGTCCAGCGCGACCAGCTGGCGGCCGTCGGTGGGTTCCAGTTCGATCTCGTAATCCCAGCGCGCGTCGCCGGACTGGGTCTGCGCCGCCGGCAGGCCGCGGTACCAGCGCGGCTGGGTCCATTCGCGGCCGTCGAAATTCCACAGCACCGGACCGCGCCAGTACATCTGCGACGGCTTCGGCACCGCGCCGTTGAAACGCACGCGCAGGGTCGGCGTCTCGTCGTTCATCAGCTCGGCCCAGCCGCCGGGCGTCATGCTGCCCGACAGGCCGGGCCGGCTCAGCGAGCGGTCCGGCACGCCCCACAGCGGCGTGCCCAGGCGCGGGAACAGCCAGAACGCCGCCAGCGCCAGCGGCAACCCGATCGCGATCAGACGCGCGATGCCGGACAGGCGCTGCCAATGGCCGAGCCGGCGCACGCGTTCGCCGGATTCGAACTCGGCCAGGCGCTGCAGCGTCGCCAGCGCCAGCAGCGCCGCGATCAGGCCCAGCGCCAGCGACAGCGGTCCCTGGTCGAGCAGGAAGGTGCCGAACGGCGCGAACAGGGCGAAACCGATCAGGCTGCGCGCGTCGCGCAGGGTCGAGGTCTCGGCGGGCTTGATCGCGAGCATGGCCGCGAGCAGTGCGCAGCCGGTGTCGCGGCCGAGGCCGAAATTCATCTGCATCATCACCGCGCCGATCAGCACCAACGCCAGCAGTGCGCGCACGAAGAAGTGGAGCGGCCGGCGCCAGGCCATCAGCGCGATCGCGACGCCGCACACGGCGATCAACGCGCCCAACAAGGGCGTGAGCTGCAACAGCAGCGGCAGCACGCAGGCGGCCGCGGTGATCAGCGTCCAGCGCCGGCTGTCGGCGTCCAGCAGGGGCGAGGCCGACTTAGCCATGCGGCAGCAGCGCCAACGCGCGCAGGCAGGCGTGGCGGTGGGGGCTGCCGCTGCTGGGCCCCAGTTCCGGCTGGCCGGGCAGCATCAGGCGGTAGCGGCGGCCGTCGCGCTCGGCTTCGTCGATCCAGCGCGCCAGCCGCGCGATCCGCGCCTCGTAGCCCAGCGCGGGCATGGCGCGCCAATCCAGCACTACGTCCGCACCCAGCGGTTGCTCGTACTCGCGCACCAGCAAGGCATCGCGCCGCGCCGACGGCTTCCAGGCGATCGCGCGGCGCGCGTCGCCGGCGCGATAACCGCGCAGGTGGTGGACGTCGTCGCCGCTGGGATGCAGGCGGCTTTGCACCTGGTCGCCGCTGCCGGCGGGTAGTGGCGGGCCGTGCGGTTCCGGCGCCGGATACACCAGCAGCGGTGCGTCCGGCCAGACGTAGGACCAGGCGCGCGCCAGCCCCAGCGGTCGCGTGGTCCACACGCGCAGCCGCGGCAGCTCGAACCAGCCGCGCTGGCGCGTCGCGAAGCTCAGCTCGGCCTCGCCGCTGCCGCCGTCCAGGTCCAGCGGCGCGGCCGCATCGGAATCGCCGTCGTCGTCGACGCGCAGGCCGCGGCGCGCGCGCTCGGGCGGCGCCTTGGCGTGCACGCGCACGCGCAAGGGCTGGCCGGCCGCGACCGGTTCGGCGTCGATGGCGACCACGCTCAAACCGGTGAGCTGCATTTGCGCCGCGATCAGACTGGCCAGGCCGGCGCCGGACAGCAGCAGCGCGAGCAGCAGGGCGGGATTGTTGTTGTAGTTGAGCGCGCCCAGCAGCATCGACATCAGCGCGGTCGCGAAGAACAGGCCGAAGCCGGTCGGCAGCACGTAGACGCGGCCGCGGTGGAACAGCGCGGGCAGGGGCTCGGGATCGCGCGGTCGCGCGAACTTGCGCAAGCGCGCGCGCAGGCCGGGTCGCGGACGGTCCGCCATGCGCTCAGTCCACCGGCACCGCGTGCAGGATCGCCTTGGCCAGGGCGGCGTCGTGGCCGGCATCGGCGTCGGCGACCAGGCGGTGCGCGGCGACCGCGGCGAACAGCGCCTGCACATCCTCGGGCAGCACATGCGCGCGGCCCAGCAACAGCGCGTAGGCGCGCGCGGCGCGCAACAGCGCCAGGCCGGCGCGCGGCGACAGGCCCACGCGCACGCCCGGATGGCGGCGGCTGCGCGCCAGCAAGGCCTGCACGTAGGCAATCAGCGCGTCGCTGGCATGCACCGCGTCGACCGCGCGCCGCGCCGCCAGCACGTCCTCGCTGCCCAGGATCGGCAGGGTCTGGGCGATCAGGTCGCGGCGGTTGGCGCCGGCCAGCAAGTCGCGTTCGGCGGCTTCGCCGGGATAGCCCAGCGCCAGGCGCAACAGGAAACGGTCGAGCTGGGAATCGGGCAGGGGATAGGTGCCGGCCAGATCGACGGGGTTTTGCGTGGCGATCACGAAAAACGGATCCGGCAGCGCGTGGGTGGTGCCGTCCACCGTGACCTGGTGCTCGGCCATGGCTTCCAGCAGCGCGCTCTGGGTGCGCGGCGGCGCGCGGTTGATCTCGTCGGCCAGCAGCACCTGGGTGAACACCGGGCCGGGGTGGAACTGGAAACTGCGCGCCTGCGGATCGAACACCGACACGCCGACCACGTCGGCCGGCAGCAGGTCGGAGGTGAACTGCACGCGCTGGAACTCCAGGCCCAGCGTCGCCGCCAGGGCGTGCGCCAGCGTGGTCTTGCCCAGGCCGGGCAGATCCTCGATCAACAGGTGGCCGTCGGACAGCAGGGCCACGAACGCCAGCCGGACTTCGTGCGGCTTGCCCAGCACCAGGCCGTTGACCTGCGCCTGCGCGCGATCGAGGGCGTCGCGCAGGCCATCGGTTAGCATGGATGCCGTCGTGGGGGATGCCGCCATCGTGCTGATCTCCTGGGAATCGCGTCGAACATCCGGAGCGCGCGCATCGTGTCGCGGTGGGCGTGCATCCGGTGCGAACGGCGGCGGCGTTTGCCGTCATGCCCGTCCGCGTCGAGTTCATTCAGAGTGTAGCGAGGTCGCGAGTCGATGCGGGACAACGGGGTCGATTCGAGCCGGATCGGTACGAAGCAACGCAGTTCGGACTCCACGGGTTCGAACCAGGCCGATGTGATGCGCCGCACTTTTTGGATCCTGTGGACGGCCGTCGCGTCGCTGAAGCTGCTGATCGCCGTGCGTCTGCCCTTGTTCGTCGACGAGGCGTTCTACTGGTGGGAGGGCCGGCATCCGGCGGCGGCGTATTCCGACCTGCCCGGGCTCACCGCCTGGCTCGCGCGCGTCGGCACCGCGGTCGGCGGCGAGCACGCCTTGGCCTTGCGCGCGCCGTTCCTGCTGATCGCCGCCGCACTGCCGCTGCTGGTGCGGCGCATCGCCGCGCGCGAGTACGGCGCGCATGCCGGCTGGACGGCGGGCTGTTTCGCGATCCTGCTGCCGCTGGGAGGCAGCCTGGGGCTGCTGGCGTTGCCGGACGTGGCGATGGCGTTGGCGACCTTGCTGTGCATGGACGCCGGCGCGCGGCTGCTGCGTCGCGTCGATGCGGCGGCGGCGCTGGAGCTGGCGGCCGGACTGAGCTTGGGCGCGCTCAGCCACTACCGTTTCGTCGCCGTGATCGGGGTCGGCTTCCTCGCCTTGCTGATGCTGCCCGATGGCCGCCGCGCGCTGCGCGATGTGCGCGTGCTGATCGCGATCGCGATCGGCGCATCGGCGTGGGCGCCGTTGCTGTTGTGGAACCTCGACAACGCCGATGCCGGTCTGCGCTTCCAACTCGTCGATCGCCATCCCTGGGCGTTCCATGCCGACGGGCTGTGGTTCCTGGCGATCCAGGCCTTGCTGGTCACGCCGCCGTTGTTCATGGCCCTGCTGCTGGCGGCCTGGCGCGGCCAGCGCGCGTCGGCGCAGGCGACGCGTTATTTCGCCTTGCTCGGCGGCCTGCTGGTGCTGGGCTTCTTCGCGCTGGGGTTCTTCGCCGACACCGAGCGGGTGAGTTTCCACTGGCCGCTGCCGGGCTATTACGCGCTGCTGCCGCTGTTGCCGGCCGTGCTCGCGGCTTGCCCGCGCTGGGCGCGGCGATTGACCTGGCTCGCGGCGGGGTTGGCGCTGCTGTCGATGCTGGCCTACTACGTGGCGGTGTCGGTGCCGGACCTGCGTGCGCGCAGCGCCGCGCAGAAGTGGTACCCCAGCAATTTCGCCGGCTGGGACGATTTGGCCGCGCAGGTACGCGAGCAGCGCGCGCGCATGCCGGCCGGCACGCGCCTGATCGCCGACAACTTCAAGGTCGCCGCCGAGCTCGGCTTCGCCCTGAACGATCCGCGCATCGCGGTGCTCGATCATCCGCTCAACCACAAACACGGCCGCGCGCCGCAGTTGCAGCTATGGGGCCTGAGCAGCGCCGGCCGCGCCGACTGGGGCGATACGCCGGTGCTGCTGGTGGTGGGCGCCAGCGAGGTCGAATACAAGAACCTGCTGGACCGTTACCACGCGTTGTGCGCAATGGCCGGCCCCTTGCCCGCGCCGCGCGTGCTCAACGTCGACCATGGCCGTCAGCGCTTTCTGCTGTTCGCGCTGCAGGGCCGGCGCAGCGGCGATTGCACCGCGCCGGCGATGGCCTGGATCGACACGCCGCCGGCGCGCGCGCGCGTCGGGCAGCGCTTCGAGTTGCGCGGCTGGGCGTTCAAGGACGGCGTGGGCCTGAAGCGCGTCGAGATCCTGCTGGACGGGCGCCCCGTGGCGCAGGCGCGCTACGGTCTGGAACGGCTGGACGTGCAGGCGTACTGGGCGCAGTCGCGCGATCCGCTGCAGCCCAACGTCGGTTTCACCGCGCGCATCGCGCTGGGCGACGAGGTCGCGCCCGGACGGCATTGGCTGGGTCTGCGCTTGCACGGCCGCGACGGCAGTGTCGAAACCTGGTCGGAGCAGCCGGTGTTCGTCGTCGCCGGCCGCCCCTGAGTCTGGCCGGCGCCGAACGCATCGGCGCCGGCGCGCGGCTTATTCCTGCGGCGCGACGTTCAAGTAGCCGCCGGCGGCGGCGACCAGCGCCCAGAACTCGGGTTTGCTCTTGCCCTTGAAGGCGCGGTCGTAATACGCCTCGGCGCCGGCGCGGTCGCCGTTCATCAGGTGGTAGGCGCCGATCTCGGCCAGTTGCGTCTCGTCCTTGGGATTGGCGTCGGCGTAGCGCGCGAGCAGGGGCTTGGCGCGTTCCCATTCGCCGGCTTCGCGGTAGACGCGGCCGATGCGGAACAGGTCGCTGCTGTCCGGGTCGTTGCCCAGTACTTCGTCGAAGATCGCCTGGCCTTCGGCCTTGTGGCCGCCCAGGTAGTAGACGCGGCCGATGGCGATGCGTTCCCAGCTGCCCTTGCCGGCCAGGACCTTGGCGCCGCTCAACAGCGCGAATGCGGCGTCCGGCTGCGGCTTGTCGCGATAGGCGGGCGTGGCGATCTTCTGCGCGGCGGTGCCGACCGCGATGCCCGAGACGAACAGAACCCCCGCCAACGCTGCGGTGCGAATCTTCATGCTGGTGTTTCCCCCTGGTTGGTGCGGCCTGACTAATACGGCCGTGCCGACGCGGCCTGCGTCGGTGCGGCGAGCATAGCCAAGCGCTGGCGTCGCGTCAGGGCCGGCGGACCGGCGTGCGCCGGAGCGGTGCGCAGGCGTGGCGGCGTTGGGCCGGCCCGAGGTCAGGGCAGCGCGAACCCCGCCGCGCGCAGCAGGCGCGCGGTCTCGATCAGCGGCAGGCCGATCAGGGCGCTGGGGTCGCGGTTGTCGATCGCCTCGAACAGGGCGATGCCCAGGCCCTCGGACTTGAAGCTGCCGGCGCAGTCGTAGGGGTGTTCGGCGTCGACGTAGCGCTCGATTTCGTCGCGCGCGAGCACGCGGAAACGCACCACCGTCAGATCCAGCGCGGCTTGCGACGCCTGGCCGGCGCGGGCCAGGCACAGCGCGGTCAGGAAGCGCACCTCGCGGCCCGACATGGCGCCCAGCTGCGCGATCGCGCCGGCGCGGTCGCCGGGCTTGCCGATCGGGCGGCCGTCGAACTCGGCCACCTGGTCCGAGCCCAGCACCCAGGCCCCGGGCGTGCGCGCGGCGACCTCCTCGGCCTTGGCCTGGGCCAGTCGCTGGGCCAGCGCCAGCGGCGTTTCATCCGGGCGCGGGGTTTCGTCGACGTCCGGGCGGGCAGTGGCGAAGGGCAGGCCCAGGCGCTGCAGCAGCTCGCGCCGGTAGACCGAGGTCGAGGCCAGGACCAGCGTCGGCGCGGCGCTCACGGTGGCCCCGTTCAGGCCAGCGGCGCGCGCGCGCGCTCGATCTGCGACAACTGCTGCTCGATGCGGCCGCGCGCGGTGTCGATCGACAGGCGCACCTCGGCCAGTTGCTCGACGCTGGCCGAATCGCCGTGGTCGCGCAGCCACAGGCGCTGGCGCAGCATCTCGCGCATGGCCTCGCCGACCGGGTCCAGGTTGAGGTCGCCGGCGACCGCCTCGATCTCGGCCCGGGCCGTGCGCAGGCGCGCTTCCAGGGCGTCGGCCGCGTCCAGCAGTTCGCGCACCGCGCGCTGGCGGCGGCTGGAGCCCAGGCGCAGGCTGAACGCGACCACGGCGGCCGCCAGTACGGCCAGGAGCAGGGTCAGGAGGACGGTCACGGTGCGGTGGTCACGGCAGGGACGGCTGAACGCCGGGAAAGCCGGAGTCTGACCCGTGCGCCCGGTTGCCGGCAAATCCCCGCCGGGCCTGGGTTTCCGGTTTGACATCAGGGGGTTGGGTCTCTAACATTCCGCGGCTTATGTCAGCGGACGTGCCAGCTGGGCGGGTGCCCGAAGTACTCGATGCCTGGCGCCTGGTGGCCGCAAGGCGCGGCGTCGAAGGGCGCGTGCCGCTGTCGTCGCTGAAGCGGCTGCAGGGAAGTCTGCTCGATACCGAGGGTGACGTGACGTTCTCGCTGGATTTCGCCAGCGACGAGCTGCAGGTGCCCTATGTCGAGCTGCGTATCGAAACGGCGTTGCCGCTGCTGTGCCAGCGCAGCCTGGAGCGATTCCTGCTGCCGGTGCAGATCGTGCAGCGCCTGGGCTTGATCCGCGAGGAAGCGGACGAGGCCGCGCTGCCGCCGGGTTACGAGCCGCTGCTGATGCCGGAGGACGGCCAGCTGCGGACCGTCGAACTGGTCGAGGACGAACTCATCCTCGCCGTGCCGGTGGTGGCGATGGCGCCGGGCACCGAGGCGATGGAGCGCGACTGGCCGGCCCCCGAGGCCGAACAGGAACGCGCCAATCCGTTCGCGGCGTTGTCGGCGTTGAAGGACAAGTCGAATTGATCCACCGCGGCGCTGCGGTACACGCGCCCGGGCAATGGCAGTAACCCACGGCTATAGCCGATACGGCTGTAACCCAAACGTTTCAGTTTCCACAGTTTCTCTTGGAGCAAGACCATGGCTGTTCAGAAGTCCCGCGTTTCCCCGTCCCGTCGCGGCCAGCGCCGCGCCCACGACGCGCTGACCAGCAAGCAGCTGGCCACCGACCCGACCACCGGCGAGACCCACATCCGCCACCACGTCACCGCCGACGGCTACTACCGCGGCAAGAAGGTGATCAACACCCAGTCCAAGGTCGCCGACGAAGAGTAATCTTCGCATCGCCCGCCGCGCCGCGCGCACGCTCAGGCGGCGCGCGGGGCCGTCGCCGATCCGGCCGTCGCTGTCCTACAGTGGGCGGAACCAGCACGTGCTCGCCGAGCACGCGGGACCTGCGGCCGCCACGGCGGGGTTCCGCCGCCAGCGCGTCTGGCGCGATGGCCCAGGCCGGGTGCGTTGAGCCCCGGTCCGACTACGGTTCCGCAGCGGAGTGGTGATGACACAGCAGCGCAAGCAAGACAGGACCTATTCGCGTATCGCGGGCACCGGCAGCTATCTGCCGGAGAAGATCCTGACCAATAACGACCTCGCCAAGATGGTCGACACCAGCGACGAGTGGATCGCGGCCCGCACCGGCATCCGCGAGCGCCACATCGCCGCCGAAGGCGAAACCACCTGCGATCTGGCCTACCACGCCTCGCTGCGCGCGCTCGAAGCCGCCGGCGTCGATGCGGCCGAGTTGGACCTGATCGTGCTGGGCACGACCACGCCCGACCTGATCTTCCCGTCTACCGCCTGCCTGCTGCAGCACCGCCTGGGCGCCAACGGCTGCCCGGCGTTCGACGTCAACGCGGCCTGCTCGGGCTTCGTCTACGCGCTGACGGTGGCCGACAAGTTCATCCAGTCCGGCGCGGCCAAGACCGTGCTGGTGGTGGGTTCGGAAACCCTGACCCGCATGATCGACTGGAGCGACCGCGGCACCTGCGTGCTGTTCGGCGACGGCGCCGGCGCGGTGGTGCTCAAGGCCGACAGCGAGACCGGCATCCTCAGCACCCACATGCACGCCGACGGCGGCAAGAAGGAGCTGCTGTGGAATCCGGTCGGCGTGTCGGTCGGTTTCAAGCCGGAGGAAGAGAACGCCGGCGTGAAGGTGCTGATGACCGGCAACGAGGTCTTCAAGCACGCGGTCAAGGCGCTGGACTCGGTGGTCGAAGAGACCCTGGAAGCCAACGGCCTGGACCGTCACGACATCGACTGGCTGATTCCGCATCAGGCCAACCTGCGCATCATCGAAGCCACGGCCAAGCGCCTGGACATGCCGATGGAGCGCGTGATCGTCACCGTCGACAGGCACGGCAACACCTCCTCGGGCTCGGTGCCGCTGGCGCTGGACGAAGCGGTGCGTTCCGGCCGCGTGCAGCGCGGTCAGCTGGTGCTGCTGGAAGCCTTCGGCGGCGGTTTCACCTGGGGTTCGGCGCTGCTGCGTTACTGATCGCGCGACGCCCGCCCGTTGCATCGACGCGCCCGGCTTGCCGGGCGCGTTCGTTTTTGCGGCCGCGTTCGCGCGCCGCGCGACCTGTCGCAATGCGTCACGATACGCGCGGGTACAGACGATGACGCGGTTTCGCTCGTATCATGCCCGTCCATAACGAACTGGACCGGCGTCCGCGCCGCGACTCGATGAGCCAAGACGCACTCGCCCTGGTGTTCCCCGGACAGGGCTCGCAATCGCTGGGCATGCTGGCCGAACTGGCCGAACTGCACCCGCTGATCCGAGAGACCTTCGCCGAAGCCAGCGACGGCGCCGCGACCGACCTGTGGGCGCTGAGCCAGGGCGGCCCGGAAGAAATGCTCAACCGCACCGAGTACACCCAGCCGGCGCTGTTGGCCGCGGGCGTGGCGGTGTGGCGCCTGTGGCAGGCGCAGGGCGGCGCGCAGCCGGCGCTGCTGTCCGGCCACAGCCTGGGCGAATACACCGCGCTGGTCGCGGCCGGCGCGCTGTCGTTGAAGGACGCCGCCCATCTGGTGCGTTTGCGCGGACAGTTCATGCAGGACGCCGCGCCTCCCGGCAGCGGCGCCATGGCCGCGGTGCTGGGCGCCGAAGACGCGCTGGTGGAAGAGGTCTGCAAGGCCGTGTCCGGCAAGGACGTGGTGGTGCCGGCCAACTACAACTCGCCCGGCCAGATCGTGATCGGCGGCCATGCCGCGGCGGTCGACGCCGCGCTGACCCAGTTGGCCGAACGCGGCGTGCGCAAGGCGGTCAAGCTGGCCGTGAGCGTGCCCTCGCACACGCCGCTGATGCGCGATGCCGCCAATCGCCTGGGCGAAGCCATGGCCGGCCTGGACTGGCGCATGCCGTCGCTGCCGGTGGTGCAGAACGTCGACGCCCAGGTGCAGGCCGACGTCGGCGCGATTCGCGACGCGCTGGTGCGCCAGCTGTATCTGCCGGTGCAGTGGACCGGCTGCGTGCAGGCCCTGGCCGCGCGCGGCGCGACCCGCGTCGCCGAATGCGGCCCCGGCAAGGTCCTCAGCGGCCTGGTCAAGCGCATCGACAAGACCCTGGACGCGCGCCCGCTGGGCACCGTCGGCGATTTCGAGGCCGCGCTGGCCCAGTGGCCGCGGACCTGATTTCGGCATCGATCCCTTTCCTCGCGCGGCCGGCTGCGCCACGCGCCCGTTTCGGGCGATGATCGCAGCGACGCCGCACCGAACCGTCCTACGGAGCACGACATGAGCACTGGACCCCTCGCGGGCGAAATCGCCCTGGTCACCGGCGCCAGCCGCGGCATCGGCGCCGCCATCGCCGACGAACTGGCCGCGCAGGGCGCGACCGTGATCGGCACCGCCACCAGCGACGCCGGCGCCGCCTCGATCGGCGAGCGCCTGGCCGCGCACGGCGGCCACGGCCGCACCCTCGACGTATCGGACGCGGCTTCGATCGACGCGGTGCTCGACGGCATCGCCAAGGACATCGGCGCGGTCTCGATTCTGGTCAACAACGCCGGCATCACCCGCGACAACCTGCTGATGCGCATGAAGGACGAGGACTGGCAGGCCATCCTCGACACCAACCTCAGCAGCGTCTACCGCACCAGCAAGGCGGTGATGCGCGCGATGATGAAGGCGCGCAAGGGCCGCATCATCAACATCGCCTCGGTGGTGGGCGTGACCGGCAACGCCGGCCAGGCCAACTACGCCGCCGCCAAGGCCGGCGTGATCGCCTTCAGCAAGTCGCTGGCCAAGGAGATCGGCAGCCGCGGCGTGACCGTCAACGTGGTCGCGCCGGGCTTCATCGACACCGACATGACCCGCTCGCTGCCCGAGGACGCCAAGAACGCGCTGTTCGGCCAGATCGCGCTGGGCCGATTCGGCGAGCCGGCCGACATCGCCCGTGCGGTGGCGTTCCTGGCCGGCCCCTCCGCCGCCTACATCACCGGCGAGACCCTGCACGTCAACGGCGGCATGTACATGCCGTGAGCCGTCGTTGCGACGCGTAAACGATTGAACCACAAGGGGTTTCGCGCATGCTCGCGAACGCCCTCGATTCCATTAGACTATTCCATCGAAAACCCCCCGCGGGAGGAGCACAAACCCATGAGCAGCATCGAAGAACGCGTCAAGAAGATCGTGGTCGAACAGCTTGGCGTTAAGGAAGAAGAAGTCACCAACAACGCTTCGTTCGTCGACGACCTGGGCGCCGATTCGCTCGACACCGTCGAGCTGGTGATGGCCCTCGAAGAAGAGTTCGAGTGCGAGATCCCGGACGAAGAGGCCGAGAAGATCACCTCGGTGCAGCAGGCGATCGATTACGTCAAGGCGCACGTCAAGTCGTAATCGACGCAAGGCAGTGTGGCGGCCAGCGCGAGCGGACCGTCGACGGTGCCTGCAACAACCAAACCGGGGCCGCATTGCGGCCCCGCGTTTTTAGGGCCGGTCGATACGCCGGCGTAGCGTCAAACCCCGCGTCAACAGTCGCGTCAACAGTACGGAGTGCTCCATGTCCAACCGTCGCGTAGTGATCACCGGCCTCGGCATCGTTTCCCCGCTCGGCAACGACCTGGCCAGCAACTGGGACGGGATCGTCAACGGCCGCTCCGGCATCGGCCCGATCACCTATTTCGACGCGTCCAACTTCACCACCCGCATCGCCGGCGAAGTCCGCGACTTCGACATCGGCAAGTGGGTCGGTCCGAAGGACGCCAAGAAGATGGACGAGTTCATCCACTACGGCGTCGCCGCCTCGATGATGGCGATGGAAGACGCCGGTCTGGTGGTCGACGAGTCCAACGCCGAGCGCATCGGCGCACTGATCGGTTCGGGCATCGGCGGACTGCTGGGCATCGAAGAGCAGACCATCAAGTACCACGAGGGCGGCCCGCGCAAGATCTCGCCGTTCTACGTGCCCAGCACCATCATCAACATGCTGCCCGGCCAGGTCTCGTTGCTGACCGGCATCAAGGGCCCCAATTTCTCCGCCGTCTCGGCCTGCGCCACGTCCAACCATTCCATCGGCATGGCGATGCGCATGATCCAGTACGGCGATGCCGACGTGATGATCGCCGGCGGCGCCGAGCGCGGCGCCTCGCAGACCTCGGTCGGCGGTTTCTGCTCGATGAAGGCGATGTCCACGCGCAACGACGATCCCACCCGCGCCTCGCGGCCGTGGGACAAGGACCGCGACGGCTTCGTGCTCGGCGACGGCGCCGGCATCCTGGTGCTGGAGGAGTACGAGCGCGCCAAGGCGCGCGGCGCGCGCATCTACTGCGAGCTGGCCGGTTTCGGCGCCACCTCCGACGCCTTCCACATGACCGCGCCCAGCGAGAACGGCGAAGGCCCGGCGCGCTGCATGGCGGCCGCGTTCAAGGACGCCAAGATCAATCCCGAGGACGTGGCCTACCTCAACGCGCACGGCACCTCGACGCCGCTGGGCGACGTCGCCGAAACCCTGGCGATCAAGCGCGCGCTGGGCGACCACGCCTACAAGACCATGGTCAGCTCGACCAAGTCGATGACCGGCCACCTGCTGGGCGCGGCCGGCGGCGCCGAGGCGATCTACTCGGTGCTGGCGCTGCACCACGGTATCATCCCGCCGACCATCAACCTCGACCAGCCGGGCGAGGGCTGCGACCTGGACTACGTGCCCAACACCGCGCGCGAAAAGAAGGTCGACGTCACCGTCTCCAACGGCTTCGGCTTCGGCGGCACCAACGGCACCCTGGTGTTCAAGCGGATCTGATCCGCGCCGCGCGGGGCAGGGCGGAGCGGTCGCGATGCGGCCGGTCCGTTCGACGTATCGCCCCGCGCTCGTCGCCAGGGCGAGGCGAGTCGCGGTCGTCGTCCCGCCGCCCGCCGTCATGCCTCGCGATGCTGCTGCCGCGGTGCTCTCGCGGCGCTCGTCGGTGACTGTCATCGATGCGGATACCGTGGCCGCACTCGTCCGAATTCCCGGGCCGCATTCGCCGCCGCGGCGCGCGCCGGTATAAGGTTTCACCATCATGCTGCTGACCCGCGCGCTGCCCGCCACCACCGATCTGCTGTCGCTGCAGCGCCTGGCGCCGCAGCGCTACCCGCTGCTGCTGGAATCCAGCGCCGACGGCACCGCGCAGGGGCGTTGGGATCTGCTGCTGGCCGGCAACGGCGAGAGCCTGCGGCTGGACCCGGACGGCGTGGTGCGCGACCAGCACGGTGACGCGCGCGACGGCGATTTTCTGGCCGCGCTGGATGCCGCCTGGCGCGAGCTGCGCGTCGCCCGCGACGAGCCGCGCTGGCCGTTCCGCGGCGGCTGGGCGCTGCTGTTCGGCTACGAACTGGCCGGCGAGGTCGAACCGGTGCTGCGCCTGCCGCCGGCGCCCGGCGGGCTGCCGGTCGCGCTGGCGCTGCGCTGTCCGGGCGCGCTGCTGCGCGACCGCGCCAGCGGCGACTGCATCGTGCTGGCCGAGACCGGCCACGCGGCGATGCTGGACGCGATCGTCGCCGACATCGAGCGCGCGGCCGCGCTGGCGCCGCTGCCGCCGTGGCAGCCGCCGCAGTCCGTCGAGGAAGACGCGCCGCAGTGCTACACCGACGGCGTTGCGCGCGTGCTCGACTACCTGCGCGCGGGCGACGTGTTCCAGGTCAATCTTTCGCGCGGCTGGCGCGCGCGTTTCGACGCGCCGCTGGCGCCGGCGGCGCTGTTCCAGCGTTTGCGCCAGCACAATCCGGCGCCGTTCGCGGGCCTGTTCGCCGGCCCCGACTGGGCCGTGGTCAGCGCCTCGCCGGAGCGGCTGGTGTCGGTGCGCGGCGACGTGGTCGAGACCCGGCCGATCGCCGGCACCCGCCCGCGCGTGGCCGGCGACGACGACCTCGCGCGCATCCGCGAGTTGGTCGGCCATCCCAAGGAACGCGCCGAGCACGTGATGCTGATCGACCTGGAACGCAACGACCTGGGCCGCGTGTGCGCGCCGGGCAGCGTCGAGGTCGACGAGCTGATGACGGTGGAAAGCTACGCCCACGTCCACCACATCGTCAGCAACGTGCGCGGCCGCCTGCGCGCGGACGCGACGCCGGGCGAGACCATCCGCGCGGTGTTCCCGGGCGGCACCATCACCGGCTGCCCCAAGGTCCGCTGCATGCAGATCATCGCCGAACTCGAAGGCGGCGGCCGCGGCGTCTACACCGGTGCGATGGGCTGGCTCAATCGCGACGGCGATCTCGACCTCAACATCCTGATCCGCAGCGCCGAGCTGGAAGGCACGCAATTGCGCTTCCGCACCGGCGCCGGCATCGTCGCCGACTCCGATCCGCAGCGCGAACTCGACGAAACCCGTGCCAAGGCGCGCGGCATGCTGCGCGCGCTGGGTGTGGCCGGATGAACGTGCGCGTCTACGCCGGCGAGCGCGCCGTCGAGGCGCTTCCCCCGCTGGACCGCGGCTACGCTTACGGCGACGGCCTGTTCGAAACCCTGCGCGCGCACCGCGGCGGGCTGCCGTGGTGGGACGCGCACTGGCGGCGCCTGAGCCGCGGTGCGGCACGCTTGCAACTGCCGTTGCCGCCGCCGGAGTACGTGCGCGCCGAAGCCGAGCAACTGCTGGCCGGCGCCGACGCGGTACTGAAACTGATCGTGAGCCGCGGCGAAGGCGGGCGCGGCTACGCGCCGCCGGCCGACGCCGTGCCGACCTGGCAACTGTCCGTGCACGCGCTGCCGGCCGCGCCGCCGCGCGAGGGCCTGAGCCTGCGCTGGTGCCAGACCCGCCTGGCCACGCCATCGGCGCTGGCCGGGCTCAAGCACTGCAACCGCCTGGAGCAGGTGCTGGCGCGCGCCGAATGGGCCGACGCCGACACCCACGAAGGCCTGATGCGCGACGGCGAGGGCGCGGTGGTGTGCGCAACCGCGGCCAATGTGTTCGTCCTGCGCGAGGGCCGCTGGTGGACGCCGGCGGTGGATCGCTGCGGCGTGGCCGGTGTGTGCCGCGAGCATCTGCTGGCGATCCTGGGCGACGAGGGCGCCGAAACCGCGACCCTGTCGCAGGACGCGCTGGAAAGCGCGGACGCGGTTTTCCTGTGCAATGCCGTGCGCGGTATCCTGCCCGTTGCCCGGCTGGGCGCGCGCGTCTGGCCCTCGCATCCCGCGGTGGCCGGCCTGCAGCGTCGCCTGGCCGCGTCGCAACCCGCATTCGAATCTGCAGCCCCGACGGGCTCGGAGGTGTCGTGAGTCGTAAAGCCAAGCGCCGTGTCGGCGGTTTCTTCCTGCTGCTGGTGCTGGCCGCCGCGATCGCCGGCGGCTGGCTGTACCAGCGCTACACGCGCTTCGCCGATGCGCCGCTGGCGGGCCTGCAGGCCGGACAGAGCCTGATCGTCGAACGCGGCGATTCGCTGCCGGTGGTGCTGCGCAAGCTGCGCGAGGCCGGGGTGAGCGGCGGCGACGCGCTGGAATGGCGCGCGCTGGCCAAGCAGCTGGGCGCCGCCGGGCGCCTGCAGGTCGGCGAGTACGCGCTGGAGCCCGGCACCTCGCCGCGCGAGCTGCTGCTGGCGATGCGCGACGGCCGCGTGGTCAGCCACCGCTTCACCGTGATCGAAGGCTGGAACCTGCGCGACCTGCGCGCGGCGCTGGCGCGCACGCAGGACCTGAAGCAGGAAGCCGCCAAGCTCGACGATGCTGCGCTGATGAAGGCGCTGGGACGTCCGGGCCAGCACCCGGAGGGCCGCTTCCTGCCCGAGACCTACCTCTACACCGGCGGCGACAGCGACCTGGACGTGCTCAAGCGCGCCTGCGACGCGATGGACAAGGCGCTGAACGCCGCTTGGGAAGGCCGCGACAAGAACAGCGTGCTCAAGAGCCGCGAAGAGATGCTGATCCTGGCCTCGATCGTCGAGAAGGAAACCGGCATCGCCTCCGAACGCCCGCAGATCGCCGGCCTGTTCGAGCGCCGCCTCAAGCTGGGCATGAAGCTGGAAACCGACCCGACCGTGATCTACGGCCTGGGCGCGGGCTACGACGGCAACATCCGCAAGCGCGACCTGCAGACCGACACGCCCTACAACACCTACACCCGCACCGGCCTGCCGCCGACCCCGATCGCGATGCCCGGCGCGGGCGCGCTGAAGGCCGTCGCCAATCCGGCGCCCGGCGACGCGCTGTTCTTCGTCGCTTCCGGCGACGGCAGCGGCAGCAGCCTGTTCGCGGCCACCTACGCCCAGCACCAGGCCAACGTGCGCCTGTACCTGCAGCGCTATCGCGCGCAGCGCAGCAGTGCGCAGCCCGAAGAAGGCAAGGCGGTGCTGGAGGAAGCGCAGGAAGCCGCCACGCCGCCGACGCCGCAAGCGCCCGCGACGAGCGTCGGACGATGAGCCTGCAGGTCCAGCCGCGCCTGATCACGCTGGAAGGCGGCGAGGGCGCCGGCAAGTCCACCGTGCTGGCGGCGCTGCGCGAGGTGCTGGAAGCGACCGGCATCGAGGTGGTGTGCACGCGCGAACCCGGCGGCACGCCGCTGGCCGAGCAGATCCGCGGCCTGCTGTTGGACCCGCACCACGAACCGGCCACGCCCGAAGCCGAGCTGCTGCTGGTGTTCGCCGGACGCGCGCAGCATGTGCGCGAAACCGTGCTGCCGGCGCTGCGCCGCGGCGCCTGGGTGATCAGCGACCGCTTCACCGATGCCAGCTACGCCTATCAGGGCGAGGGCCGCGGCCTGGATACGGCCTTCATCGCCGAACTCGAGCGGCGCGTGGTCGGCATCGAGCCCGCGCTGACCTTGCTGCTGGACGTGCCGGTCGCGATCGGCCTGCAGCGCGCGCGCGGACGCGGCGCCGTCGATCGCATCGAGGCCGAGCGCGAAGACTTCTTCGAGCGCGTGCGTGCCGGCTACCGTGCGCGCGCGCGCGCGCAAGCGCACCGCTTCCAGGTGATCGACGCCAGCCAGCCGGCCGACATCGTCGCCGCGCAGGCGGTGGCGCGGCTGCGGACCTTGATCGAGGCGCAGTCGTGAGCGCACCCGCATTCGCGCCCTGGCAGCGCCGCGTCTACGAGCAGGCGACCGCCGCGCTCGACGCCGGCCGTCTCGGCCATGGCCTGTTGTTCTGCGGTCCGCCGCAGTTGGGCAAGCGCGCGGTCGCCGAACGCCTGGCGCAGCGCCTGTTGTGTCGCGAGCGCGACGCGCAGGGCGAGCCCTGCGGCCACTGCCGCGGCTGCCTGCTGTACGCCGCCGGCACCCATCCGGATTTCCAGACCGTGTCCTTCATTCCGAACAAGGAAGGCACGCGGTTGCGCACCGAGATCGTGATCGATCAGATCCGCAGCCTGTCCGAGCGCCTGGCGCTGACGCCGCAGTACGGCGGCGCGCAGATCGCGATCCTGGACCCGGCCGACGCCATCAACCACGCCGCCGGCAACGCCCTGCTCAAGACCTTGGAAGAGCCGGTGCCGGGCCGCTATCTGTGGCTGGTCAGCGCGCATCCGCTGCGCCTGAGCGCGACCATCCGCAGCCGCTGCCAGCGCCTGGAATTTCGTCTGCCGCCGCAGGACGAGGCGCTGGCCTGGCTCAAGGCCGCCGGCCATGCCGAGGGCGCCGCGCGCGAAGCGCTGGAGGCCGCGCGCGGGCATCCCGGCCTGGCCCACGAATGGCTGCAGGGCGATGGGCTGAAGCTGCGCCGCGATGTCGCCGCCGATCTGAACAAGCTCGCGCGCGGCGACGCCTCGCCTTCGGAAATCGCCCAGCGCTGGGTCGGTGACGAGCATGCCGCATTGCGTTTGCGGCATGCCGCAGATCTGGCCCTGGCCGAGGCTTCCGGCTTGACCGACCCGGTGCGAACGCGCAGTCTGGCGGCCTGGTTCGATCGCGCCAATCGCACCCGCGACTTGCTGCGGACGACGGTGCGCGCCGACCTGGCGGTAGTCGAATTGTTGATGGCCTGGCGCGCACCCGATGGCGCGCGGGCCGCAGGAGGAAGGGGATGAGCGGAGCGACAGGCGCGGGCGCAGCCAGGCAGGGCATCCTGTCGCTGGCGATCAAGGACAAGGCCGCGTTGTACGGCGCCTACATGCCGTTTCTCAAGTACGGCGGCATCTTCGTCGCCACGCCCAAGCGCTACTTCCTCGGCGACGAAGTGTTCCTGTTGCTGACCCTGCCCGAATCCACCGAACGCCTGCCGGTGGCCGGCAAGGTGGTCTGGGTCACGCCCACCGGCGCGCAGGGTAACCGCCCGGCCGGCATCGGCGTGCAGTTCGCCGAAACCGCCGAGGGCGATGCGGTGAAGGGCAAGATCGAGGCGCTGCTGGCCGGCTCGCTCACCGCGGATCGCGCCACGCATACGATGTAAGCGCGAGTCGTGCGACTTCCTATCTTGGGAAGGATCAAGAGCATTCGCGCTACGCGTTCATCCCCTCACCCTGGCCCTCTCCCGCAAGCGGGAGAGGGGACAGAGGCGGCGTTCTGCCGTAGTCCTGAGAGAGGGCAGAAGCGGCGTTCTGTTAGTCCTGAGAGAGGGACAGAAGCGTTCGGCCTCGGGAAAGCGAACTCCTGCGCTTTAGCCCCTCTACCGCTCGCGGGAGAGGGGTTGGGCTGAGGGCACGCGAAACCGCGAAGTACGGCGAAACCCACCTCGCGCCCATCAACCTCTCGTAGCGCAGCCTGATCGCCCGCGAACATCCACTCGCAAGCGACCACTTGCCGCCGCGAAGGCCTCACTTTTCCGGCACCGCCACCGACTCGGGCTCGTCGGTGTAACGCAGCCGTCCCGCATACACCGTGACTTCGCGCGGCCGCGTCCGCAGGGGCGGGAAGCGGATATCCAGGTGGGTGAAGCCCGGGCACATCAGGCTAGGCGCCTCCGGAAACGGATCGCTCTTGAGTTGGTACGCGACCACGACGCGGTCGCCGACCTGCCAGGCCGAGACATCGGCGGCGGCCAGGGTTTCGTCGCCGCCGTGGTAGAGCAAGCCTTGCAGACGCAGCTCGCCCTTGCCGCTCCAGCTCGTACGCAAGCCGGGTTCGGCGTCTTCGCCGACGTGATCCTCGCAGGCCCAGGCCTTGACCTTGATCTTGTGCGTCAGCGGTACCGGCTCGATGTGCTCCGGCTCTGCGGGCGGCGCTTCGGCGGCCGTCGCGCGGCCGCACAGGGCCGCGCAGACGATCAGCGCGAGCGCCGCCGATTTCACGGACGCAGCGCCGGCGAATCCCAACCCGGCCGCGGCGCGAACCGATCGCCGTAACGCGCGTGCAGCGTCTTCAAGCGCTCCAGCAACGCATCGGCGCCGGTTTCGCGCACGTACTGGATCGGGCCGCCGCGGAACGGTGCGAAGCCGGTGCCGAAGATCACGCCCGCGTCCAACAGGTCGGCATCGCTGACCACGCCGTCGTGTAGGCAGGCCACCGCCTCGTTGACCAGCGGCAGGATCAGGCGATCCTCCAGGTCCGACGGCGTCTGGTAGTCCTTGGACAGCTCCGGCTTTTGGGCGCGGCCGTTTTCCCACTTGTACAGGCCCTGGCCGTCCTTCTTGCCGCGCTTGTTCGGCTCCACGCCGCTCAACGCCGCCGGCACGCTCAGGCCCAGGAACGGCGCCAGCTCCGCGCCCACGCCCGCGGCCACGTCCAGGCCGACGGTGTCGATCAATTCGATCGGGCCCATCGGCATGCCGAACTTCACCGCGACCTTGTCGATCGCCGGACCCGGGATGCCTTCGGCGAACGCGGTCGCCGCTTCCAGCATGTAGGGGAACAGCACGCGATTGACCAGGAAGCCGGGCGTGCCCGCGACCGGTACCGGCAGCTTGTCGATGGCTTTGCAGAACGCCGCCAGGCGCTGCTCGGTCTCCGGCGCCATCGCGTCGTGGCGGATGATTTCCACCAGCGGCATCAGCGCCACCGGATTGAAGTAGTGCAGGCCGCCGAACTGCGCCGGCCGGCGGATGTGGTCGCGCAGCTCCACCAGCGGAATCGACGAGGTGTTGGTGGTCAGCAGCGCGTCGGGCTTCATCTTCGGCTCGACCTGATCGTAGAGCTCGCGCTTGGCCTCGGGCTTTTCGATGATCGCCTCGATCACCAGGTCGGCTGTGGCCGCGCCGTCGCCGGCCAGGTCGCCCTTCAACCGCGCCGCCACCGCCGGACGCTTGCTCTCGTCCTTGACGCGCTTGGCGAACAGTTCCTGCGCGCGGGTCAGCGCGCCGTCGATGAAACGCTGCTCGCGGTCGGACAGCGTGACCTCGAAGCCCTTGTAGGCCGACCAGGCGGCGATGTCGCCGCCCATCACGCCGGCACCGACCACGTGCACGTTGCGGATGCCGTGGTCCTTGCCGCCCTGGCCCTTGAGCCGCTCCTGCAGGAAGAACACCCGGATCAGGTTGCGCGCGGTCGGCGTGGACGCCAGCTTGACCACCGACTTGCGCTCGGCCGCCAGGCGCGCCTGCACGCCGCCGCTGCTGCGCGCCCAGGTATTGATCAGCGCGTACGGGGCGGGGTAGTGCTCCTTGCGCGCCTTGCGCGCGACCTGCTTGGTCAGCATGCCGGGCAGGATCTTGCGCGCCAGCCAGCTGTTGGTCGCCCAGCCCATGAAGCGCTGCTTGAACGGACGCTGCGTGCCCTTGAGCGCCAGCGCGACCGCGGCGTCGACCAGCAGCGGCGCTTCCACCACTTTGTCGACCAGGCCGATCGCGCGCGCATTGGACGCCGACAGCGCGCGGCCGGTCAGCATCATGTCGAACGCGGCCGGCGCGCCGACCAATCGCGGCAGGCGTACGCTGCCGCCCCAGCCGGGGTAAATGCCCAGCTTCACTTCCGGCAGGCCGATGCGGGTCGAGGGATCGCTGCTGGCGACGCGGTAGCGGCAGGCCAGCGAGATTTCGGTGCCGCCGCCCATGCAGAAGCCGTGGATCGCGGCGACCGTCGGGCAGGGCAGTTCGGCCAGACGCTGGAACACCTGCTGGCCGCGACGGATCGCGTCGCCGACGGTGCCCTTTTCGTCGAAGGTCTGGAACTCCTTGATGTCGGCGCCGGCGATGAAGCCCGAGGCCTTGGCCGAACGCAGCACCACGCCCTTGGGCGGGTCCAGCGCCAGCCGTTCCAGCAGGGCATCGAGTTCGATCAGGACGTCCTGTCCGAAGGTGTTGACCGACGAGCCGGCGCGGTCGAACGACAGCAGCAGCACGCCGTCCTCACGCAGCTCGGTCTGCCAGTGTTGGAAACGCAGTCCGTCCAGGCCAGAGATCATGCAGCACCATGCGTGTAGGTATGGATATCCCGCTATCATCCCGAGGTTGTTTCGTCGCCGTCAAATCGGCACGACCCAGGTCTCGGTTCCGGGGCCCGGCCGCACCGGCCGGACCGGTGCGGCGGCGTGACCCTTGGCGCTTGCGCCGGCGCGGCCCCGGCCCCATTTATGTACATGATTGAACTTTCTCCCGACAGGGTTGTCCCATTGTTCGGCCACGGCCGAGCTGACAGGAGTGCCGGCGCGGCATGGCCGAGAACGAGTTGGACCAAGAGCTGGTCAGGCGTGTCCAGCGCGGCGACAGTACGGCCTTCGATGCCCTGGTGCGCAAATACCAGCATCGGATCACCGCACTGATCGGGCGCTACATACCCGACTGGAGCGAATGCCAGGATGTCGCCCAGGAAACCTTCCTGCGCGCTTACCGCGCGCTGCCGAATTTCCGCGGCGATGCGCAGTTCTACACGTGGTTGCACCGGATCGCCGTGAATACCGCCAAGAATTACCTAGTCGCGCAGAACCGCAGGCCGCCGACCGACGACATCGACGCCGGCGACGCCGAACAGTTCGAAACCGGCATCCGCCTGCGCGACAGCGACACCCCCGAGCACGAATTGCTGCGCCAGGAGATCGAACGCACGGTAATGCGCGCGGTCGAATCCCTGCCGGAGGAACTGCGGGCCGCGATCACCTTGCGCGAGGTGGACGGCCTGAGCTACGAGGACATCGCGCAGAAGATGGGCTGCCCGATCGGCACCGTGCGTTCGCGGATCTTCCGCGCCCGCGAGGCGATCGACGTCGAGCTGCGGCCCCTGTTGGACAACCAAGACACACGCGAGCGCGCCCACTGATATGACGTCCCTACCTGCCTCCGACGAGCAAACCCCCGTCTCCGACCGCGAAGCCCTGAGCGCGCTGTTCGATGGCGAGCTCGACGGCGATGCCGCCCGGTTCGCCCTCAAGCGCCTGAGCCACGACGAGCAGTGGCGCCGCGCCTGCGGCAGCTGGCAGTTGTGCGGCGACGCCCTGCGCGGCCAGGCCGCCGGCATCGCCGCGCCGAATTTCGCCGACCGCGTCGCCGCGGCGATCGCCGCCGAGGCCGCGACCGCGCGTGCCGCCGCGCCGACGCCGGCGCCGGCCAGCCGTCGCGGCTGGATTGGCGGCGCGTTGGCCGCCTCGGTGGCGGTGGCGGCCTTGTTCGTGGCGCGCCCGTTCTCCAACGACGCGGCCCCCGACGCCGCCGCGCCGCAGACCCAGGTCGCCAGCGCCGACGCCGCCAGCGTCCCGGCCCCGGCCGCGCCGCTGCCGCAAAGCCCCGAACAGCAGACCGCCGGCCTGGCCGCCGCCGCAGTGGCGGTGGCCGAGGTGCCGCGCCGCATCTCCGAACGCCGCAGCACCCGCGCGCAGAGCCAGCGCGCCGCGTTGCGCCGTCAGGGCCAGACGCAGGCCGTCGCCGCCGCGCCGGCGATCGAGGTTGCGGCCGCCGGCACCGCCGCCGCGGCCAATCCGTTCCGGCCGCAGCACAGCGAGCCGGCGTCGCGGCCGTGGCCGCGCGCGGTGCTGCCGGACTACCCGGCCACCGGCGGCTTCACCGCCAGCTACGGTTCCAGCAGCACCAGCGCCAGCGCGCGCTCGTTCTATCCCTTCGAGCCGCGCGCGACCGAACCGGTGCAGGCGCCGCCGGCCCGGGAATCCGAAACCCGGATGCCGCAGCCCTAAACGGCCGCAGCGGCGGAGCCTCGTACGAGCGCGTGCACGACCCGCGCTCCGAGCCGCCGGCGCTTTTCCCGCAGCTTCCCCCGAACTCGCGCGGCCGCAAGGCCGCGCGGCCAAACCCCCGCAACCTTCGAGGCCGGTTCCATGACTCGTCCGCTACGCTCCGTCGCCCTGGCCAGCGCCCTGGTCGCCTTGCTGCCGGTCGCCTGCACCGCGCAAACGCCTTCCACCCCGATCGCGCCGCCGCCATCGGCGACGCCGTCCGCGCCGCTGGTCAGCGGCCTGCCCGATTTCACCGCACTGGTGCAGCGCGTCGGGCCGGCGGTGGTCAACGTGCGCGCCGAGATCGCGCCGCGCCGCGCCAGCCGCGGGCAGATGCCGAACGAGGACGAGATTCCGGAAATCTTTCGCCGCTTCTTCGGCCCCGACATGCCCGGCGGCCCGCAGGGCCCGGGTCCGCGCGGCCCGCGCGGCGGCGGCAATTCGCTGGGCACCGGCTTTTTGATTTCGCAAGACGGCTACGTGCTGACCAACCATCACGTGGTCGACGGCGCCGACACGGTCAAGGTCACCTTGTCCGACCGCCGCGAGTTCACCGCCAAGGTGGTCGGCAGCGACGAGCAGTCCGACGTGGCCCTGCTCAAGATCGACGCCAAGAGCCTGCCGTTCCTGCGCCTGGCCAACGCCAGCCTGACCAAGCCGGGGCAGTGGGTGATCGCGATCGGCTCGCCGTTCGGCCTGGACCACTCGGTCACGGCCGGCATCGTCAGCGCGGTCGGGCGCATGAACCCCTACGCCGACCAGCAGTACGTGCCCTTCATCCAGACCGACGTGGCCATCAACCAGGGCAATTCCGGCGGTCCGCTGCTCAACACCAGCGGCGAGGTGGTCGGCATCAACTCGCAGATATTCTCCAACTCCGGCGGCTACATGGGCGTGAGCTTCGCGATCCCGATCGACGTGGCGATGAACTCCGCCGAACAGTTGCGCGCGACCGGCAAGGTCCAGCGCGGCCTGCTCGGCGTCGGCGTGCAGGCGATCACGTCCGAGAGCGCCAAGGGTCTGGGCCTGCCCGAATCGCGCGGCGCGCTGGTCAACAACGTCCAGGCCGGCGGCGCGGCCGAAAAGGCCGGCATCCAGCTCGGCGACGTGATCCTGGCGGTCAACGACCGGCCGGTGAACACCTCCAGCGACCTGCCGCCGCTGATCGGCGCGCTGGCGCCGGGGGCCAAGGTCAAGCTGCAGATCAACCGCGGCGGCAAGCTGCTGACCGAGCAGGTGGTGCTGGGCGCGCTGGGCGCCGAGGTCGCCGGCGCGCCGGGTCCGGCCGCCAACGACGACGATGCCGTGGCCCCGGGCCGCGGCGGCAGCAATGCCCTGGGCCTGGTCGGCCAGGACCTGGCCGCGAATGCGCGCCAGCGCCTGGGCCTGAAGGCCGGCGAGGGCGTGTTGGTGCAGACGCCGGGCGACGCGGCCGGCGAGGCCGGGCTGCGCCCGGGCGACGTGGTGCTGTCGGTGGGCCGCACCGCCGTGGGCAGCGCCTCGGCGCTGAACCGCGAGCTGGCCGGGGTGCGTCCGGGCGACACCGTGATGCTGCTGGTGCGCCGTGGCGGCGCCACCCAGTTCATCGCCGTCACCGCCGAGGCCAAGGCCGGCTGAGGCGGGACGCGTGCGCCCGCCCGGGTGGCGGGCGCACGGACGTGGCTGCGGCGCGGTATGCGATAATCTCCCGTTAACTCTCTGGAACCGGTGAGCTTCGCGCCGTCCCGCATGCAGCAGATCAGAAACTTCTCCATCATCGCTCACGTCGACCACGGCAAATCGACCCTGGCCGACCGCATCATCCAGCTCTGCGGAGGCCTGGAGGCGCGCGAGATGGAAGCGCAGGTGCTCGATTCCAACCCGATCGAGCGCGAGCGCGGCATCACCATCAAGGCGCAGTCGGTCTCCTTGCCCTACAAGGCGAAGGACGGCCAGGTCTATCAGCTCAACTTCATCGACACCCCCGGCCACGTCGACTTCAGCTACGAGGTGAGCCGCTCGCTGGCCGCCTGCGAAGGCGCGCTGCTGGTGGTGGACGCGGCCCAGGGCGTGGAAGCGCAGTCGGTCGCCAACTGCTACACCGCGGTCGAGCAGGGCCTGGAAGTGGTGCCGGTGCTCAACAAAATCGACCTGCCCACCGCCGACATCGCGCGCGCCAAGGCCGAGATCGAGGCGGTGATCGGCATCGACGCCGAAGACGCGGTCGCGATCAGCGCCAAGACCGGTCTCAACGTGGTCGACGTGCTGGAGGCGATCGTGCATCGCATCCCGCCGCCGAAGCCGCGCGACACCGACAAGCTGCAGGCGCTGATCATCGACTCCTGGTTCGACAACTACCTGGGCGTGGTCTCGCTGGTGCGGGTCATGCAGGGCGAGATCGGGCCGGGCAGCAAGATCCAGGTCATGTCCACCGGCCGCACCCACCTGGTCGACAAGGTCGGCGTGTTCACGCCCAAGCGCAAGGAGCTGCCCAAGCTGGGCGCCGGCGAGGTGGGCTGGATCAACGCCAGCATCAAGGACGTGCACGGCGCGCCGGTCGGCGACACCCTGACCCTGGCCGCCGATCCGGCGCCCAAGCCTTTGCCGGGCTTCCAGGAAATGCAGCCGCGCGTGTTCGCCGGCCTGTTCCCGGTCGACGCCGAGGACTACCCGGATCTGCGCGAGGCCCTGGAAAAGCTGCGCCTCAACGACGCCGCGCTGCGCTTCGAGCCGGAAAGCTCCGAGGCCATGGGCTTCGGTTTCCGCTGCGGCTTCCTGGGCATGCTGCACATGGAGATCGTGCAGGAGCGCCTGGAGCGCGAGTACGACCTCAACCTGATCAGCACCGCGCCGACGGTGATCTACGAAGTGCTCAAGACCGACGGCACCACCATGCCGTTGGACAATCCGGCCAAGCTGCCTCAGGTCAACATGATCGAGGAGATCCGCGAGCCCATCATCCGCGCCAACATCCTCACGCCGCCGGATTACGTCGGCAACGTGATCACCTTGTGCGAGGAAAAGCGCGGCAGCCAGATCGGCATCACCTACATGGGCAACCAGGTGCAGATCAGCTACGAGCTGCCGATGGCCGAGGTGGTGCTGGACTTCTTCGACCGCCTCAAGTCGGTCTCGCGCGGCTACGCCTCGCTGGACTACCAGTTCCTGCGCTTCCAGGCCGGTCCGTTCGTGCGCGTGGACACGCTGATCAACGGCGACAAGGTCGACGCGCTCAGCATCATCACCCACCGCGCCCATGCCGACCGCCGCGGCCGCGAGATCTCCGAGAAGATGCGCGAGCTGATTCCGCGGCAGATGTTCGACGTCGCCATCCAGGCCGCGGTCGGCTCGCAGATCATCGCCCGCAGCACGGTCAAGGCGATGCGCAAGAACGTCCTGGCCAAGTGCTACGGCGGCGACATCAGCCGCAAGAAGAAGCTCCTCGAGAAGCAGAAAGAGGGCAAGAAGCGGATGAAGCAGGTCGGACGCGTGGAGATTCCGCAGGAAGCGTTCCTGGCGGTATTGCAGGTGGACAACAAGTGAGGACGGATCGGGGATCGGCGTGCCCGGCCGGCGGCATGAGGCCGCTGCGCGACGCGCACGACGTATTTCCGATACCGAACGCCGGAATCCGGCTTTCTAGGAGCTCGCATGCGCTGGTTTGAGATCGCACTGGTATCGCTGACGTTGTTCTCGGGCGCCGTCTGGCTGCTCGACAAACTGTTCCTGGCCAAGCGCCGCGCCGCCCGCGAGAGCTTGTTGGACGACGGCAAGGAACCGTTCCTGGTCGATTACTCCAAGGCCTTCTTTCCGGTGCTGCTGGTGGTGCTGGTGCTGCGCAGCTTCATCGCCGAGCCGTTCCGCATCCCGTCCAACTCGATGATGCCGACCCTGCTGACCGGCGATTTCATCCTGGTCAACAAGTTCACCTACGGCCTGCGCCTGCCGATCAACAACCGCAAGGTGATCGCCCTGGGCGAGCCGCAGCGCGGCGACGTGGTGGTCTTCAAGCCGCCGCACCACCCGGAGCAGGACTGGATCAAGCGCGTGGTCGGCCTGCCGGGCGACCGCGTGAGCTACCACGACAACCAGGTGACGGTGAACGGGGAACTGCTCAAGTACACGCCGATCGGTACCTACGAAGGGCACGGAAACGGCACAGAGATGACGGGCTCGCAGGAACTGGCCGAAAATCTGCTCGGGCGCGAGCACCGCGTCCTGGAACGGACCAATTTGCCGTTGCTCGATCAAGGAGAGGGCGATTGGGTGGTTCCGGCCGGTCACTATTTTGTGATGGGCGACAATCGTGATAATAGCGAGGACAGCCGATACTGGGGCTTCCTTCCGGAGCAGAACCTGAGGGGCAAGGCGTTCCTGATCTGGATGAACGTCGATGGGGGCGTGGATTTCTCGCGTATCGGCAACAGCATCCCGTGACGGCGACCGCCGTCGCGGCACGGTGACACTCAACAATTCGCGTCTAACGACGGGGGGATGATCGGATGAAGCGTAATCAAAGCGGCATGACCCTGCTCGGGTTCATCATCGTGCTGGCGGTGGTCGGTGTATTCGTCTACATGGGCATGAAGTTGATCCCGATGTACACCGAGTACTACGGCGTCAAGCGCGCCCTCACCGGCATCGCGGCCGAACCGGGCATTTCCGACAACGATCCGGCCAAGATCAAGAAGCTGTTCTTCCGTCGCCTGTACGTGAGCTACGCCGACAACGTCAAGGACGAGCACGTCAAGATCCAGCGCAAGGACTCGGGTTACGAGATCCTGGTGAACTACGAAGTGCGCCGCCCGCTGATCGCCAACCTCGACGTGGTCGGCCATTTCGAAGCCAAGCAGGATCTGCGCCGTGGTAGCGGTGCCGCCGACTGATCGCATCGAGCACCGGTTCGCGACGCCGGGCCTGCTCGAGCAGGCCCTGACCCATCGCAGCGCCGGTGCGCCGCATAACGAGCGGCTGGAATTCCTGGGCGACTCGCTGGTCAACCTGATCGTCGCCGAAGCCCTGTACGCGCGCTGGCCGCAGGCCGACGAAGGCGCGCTCACGCGTGCGCGCGCCGAGCTGGTGCGCGAATCCGCGCTGGCGCCGATCGCGCGCGAGCTGGAACTGGGCGCGCGCCTGACCCTGGGCCCGGGCGAAATGAAATCCGGCGGCCACCGCCGCGACTCCATCCTGGCCGACGCGCTGGAAGCGGTGGTCGCGGCGATTTATCTCGATGCCGGTTTCGAGACCTGCCGTGCGCGCGTGCTGCCTTGGTTCGAGGTGGCGATGGCGGCGCTGCCGCCGCCGCACAAGGTCGGCAAGGACGCCAAGACCCGCCTGCAGGAATGGCTGCAGGGCCGGCAGAAGCCGCTGCCCGTGTACGCCTTGCTGTCGGAGTCCGGCGAGGACCACGCCAAGACCTTCCGCGTCAGCTGCAGCATCGCCCAGCCGCCGCTCTCGACGCAGGGCGAGGCCGCCTCGCGCCGCGCCGCCGAGCAACTGGCCGCCGAGGCGGCGCTGCGCCAGCTCGATCCGAACTACTGAGGCAGCGCCGGGCGCGGGCCAAGCGGTACCGATGCCCGACGCCAAATACGGGCAGGGCGCGCCCGGTTTGCCCTCCGGCCCGCACACGCGGACAATCTGCGCATGAACGCATCCCCCTATCGCGCCGGTCACGTAGCCGTGATCGGCCGCCCCAACGTGGGCAAATCCACCCTGGTCAACGCCCTGGTCGGCGCCAAGGTCAGCATCGTCTCGCCGCGGCCGCAGACCACCCGCCACCAGTTGCTGGGCATCGCCACGTTCCCGGAAGGGCAGCTGCTGCTGGTCGATACGCCCGGCATCCACCGCGAACAGAAGCGCGCCATGAACCGCTGGATGAACCGCGCCGCGCGCGGCGCGCTGGAAGGCGTGGACGCGGCCCTGCTGGTGGTGCGCGCCGGCCAGTGGGACGACGAGGACGGTCTGGCCTACGACGCCCTGCGCAAGGCCGGGCTGCCGGTGGTGCTGGTGGTGAACCAGGTCGACCGCCTCAAGGACAAGACCGCGCTGCTGCCGTACCTGGCCAAGGTCAGCGACGGCCGCGAATTCGCCGGCGTGCATCCGATTTCCGCGCTCAAGCGCAGCGGGCTGGAAGCGCTGGTCAAGACCGTGCTGGGTTTCCTGCCGGAGCAGGACGCGCTGTACGGCGAGGACGAGATCACCGACAAGAGCCAGCGTTTCCTGGCCGGCGAGATGGTGCGCGAGCAGCTGATGCGCCAGCTCGGCGAAGAACTGCCGTACGCGACCACGGTGGAGATCGAGAAGTTCGAGGTCGACGGCAGCATGCTGCGCATCGGCGCGGTGATCTGGGTCGAGCGCGACGGCCAGAAGGCGATCGTGATCGGCAAGGGCGGCGAGCGCCTGCGCGAGATCGGTTCCAAGTCGCGCATCCAGATGGAGCGCCTGTTCGGCGCGAAAGTGTTCCTGGAAACCTGGGTGCGCGTGCGCGAGGGCTGGTCGGACGACGAAGCCGCGCTGCGCGCGTTCGGCTACCACGACTGAGCCCGCCGTGATCCCGGCCCGGGGGCGTCTGCGTGCGCGATTGATGGCGATCGCGCTGCTGTGCGCGGCGCCGGCTTGGGCCAACATGGGCAAGCCCTGGCGGGAAGCGCTGCTGGTCGCCGAGCCGCGTGGCTTCGACGCGGTGCGTATCGTGCACGAGGACCTGCGCATCGACCTGTCCTACCAGCCGGACTTGGCGGAGGTCCAGGTGGACTATCGCCTGCACAATACCGGCCCGGCCGTGCGCCTGCGGCCGGTGTTCGCGACCGGGGCCAACGGCGTCGCCCAATTTCAGGCCCGGCTCGACGGCCGTCCGATCGCGGCGCAGCCGCTGCAGCAGCCCACGCTGCCCAAAACCTGGCAGCCGCCCGCGACCACGCCGGGCCTGTCCGGCGAAGCGCCGCGGTCCTATGAGGTCGACCAGGCCGACAGCCTGGCCCTGGATTTCGTGCTGCCGCCGGGGCAACACGATTTCAGCGTCAGCTATCGCGCGCCGATCATGCAAAGCATGCGCGACGGCCCGACGCTGCTGTACCAGTTCGCCTACGTGCTTGCGCCGGCGCGCAGCTGGGCCGGTTTCGGCGGACTGGACGTGCGCGTGACGGTGCCCGACGGCTGGCGGTTCGCATCCGAGCCGGCGTTGCGCATCGATCCGCAGGACCGCGATCCCTACCGCGACGAGTACCGCGGCCGCTATGCCGCATTGCCGGCCGACGCCATCGCCATCACCACCCAGGCGCCGCCGGGCATCGGCTACCAGGTGCTGAGCTGGGCGACGCTGCTGCTACTGGGGCTGGCGGTGCTGGGTGGCTGGTCGTGGTGCGCGATGACGGGCAACGCGATCGCGCGCCGCGCAGAGCGCGCGGCCGCGATCGGCCGTGCGCAGACGCGCAGGGTCTGGCCTTATGGGCTCGCGGCCGGCGCGGTCTGGGGCCTGGCGGTGACCTATACCGGACTGGCGGCGGTGTATGCACCGGAGCGTTTGCTGCCGCAGGGGCAGGGCTACCACTTCGGCTACGGCCAAGGCTTGGCCGCTATCGCGGTGGTGGCGCTGGCGATACTGCTGACGCTGGCAGGGGCTATCGCGGTGAGCGCGATCGCGCGCCGGCGTTTGCGACGTCACCGTGCCGATGCCGTCTGAAGAACGAATTCGACGCCATCGCCGCGGCCTCGCGATTGCGAATGTCGCTGTCGTGCGCGCATCGGCTGCGCTAGCGTAGACGCATGCGCTACACCGCCGAGCCCGCCTTCGTCCTGCACGCGCGCCCCTGGCGCGAGACCAGCGCGCTGATCGAGGTGCTGAGCCAGAACCACGGCCGCATCGGCCTGGTCGCGCGCGGCATCCAGGGGCCGAAGAAGCAGTTGCTGCGCGCGGCCCTGCAGCCGCTGCAGTGGATCCGTTTCGACGCGGTGCAGATGGGCGAGCTGGCGCGGCTGACCGCGGCCGAGGCCTTGGACGCGGCGCCGCGCCTGTCCGGCGACGCCATGCTGGCCGGCTTCTATCTCAACGAACTGAGCCTGCGCCTGGCGCCGCGCAACGATCCCTTGCCGGACCTGTACGAGGCTTATGCGCGCACGCGCCTGCGCTTGGGCGACGAGGCCTCGCCGGGCTGGACGCTGCGCCGCTTCGAGCGCGACTTGCTGGACGCGTTGGGATTTGGTTTCGACTGGAGCCACGACGGCGACGGCGCCGCGATCGATCCGGCCGCGCGTTACCGGCTCGACCCCGAGCACGGTCCGCGCCGCCTGCTCAGCGACCGCGGCCACGCCGACCGCAGCGGCGCCGCCACCGGACAGGCCCTGTTGGCGCTGGCCGCCGACCGCCTGCCGGGCAGCGACGATCTGGCCGGCCTGCGTCGCGCCATGCGCGGCGTGCTCGCACACCACCTCGGGCCGCGCGGTTTGAAGTCCTGGGAGCTGCTGAGCGAGTTGGCGCGCGTCGCGCCGCGCGTGCGGCCGGCGGGCGAGGGCGGTGCGGAGTCTTGAGGGGCAGCACGTCACCTGCACCTGCGTCCGCACCTGACGCGCTTTTGCCCGTCATTCCCGCGCAGGCGGGAATCCAGTGGCTTTAGCGTGCATGACCGCAGAGCGAGGAAGCCTTCTAGCGGCTTCGATCAAGGGCACCGCCGATCTGGGAATCGCCCAGGTCACTGGATTCCCGCCTGCGCGGGAATGACGGCAAAAGAAAAGCAGGCGCTACGGCGCGAGCGCAGCGCTACCCGCGCACCACCTAGACCACCGCCTGCAGCGACGTCGCCAGTGTGTCCTGCACCGCGTCGTCGAAACGCGCCAGGCGCTCGCGCGATTCGGGTTCGTTCTGCAAGGCCTGCACCGCTTCGCACAAGCGCACCGCGCCGACGAAGCCGCAGCTCGCGCGCAGCTTGTGCAGTTCCGCGCGCACCGTGTCCAGGTCTTCGCGATGCGCCGCGGCCAGGATCGCCTCGTGCGTGGTCGGCAACTCCTGCACGAACAGGCCGCGCAAGGTCTCCACGTGCGCGGAGTTGCCGTTGAGCGCGCTGGCGGCGGCCTCGTCGTCCCATACCGGCTGCTTGGCGCCGGAGGCGACGTGGGCGACGGCGCGCTGATCGTGCGCGTCCAGGCCCAGCGCGCGCGCGATCGCCGCGCGCACCGCGGCCGCCGGCAGCGGCTTGACCAGAACCTCGCTGAAGCCGACCGCGATCAGGCCTTCCAGCACCGACGCATCGGCGGCGGCGGTGTGGGCCAGCGCGGGCGTGCGCGGATGCCGCGCGCGCAGGCGCGCGAGCAATTCGATGCCGCTGCCGTCGGGCAGGTTGGCGTCGAACAGCCACAGGTCGTAGTCCTGCGCGTTGCCCAACGCGACCGCGGCGGCGACGCTGTCGGCACCGTCGATGTCGGCGGGCAGCGCCTGCAGCGCGGCGGTGAGGAAGGCGCGGCTGGTGGGGTCGTCTTCGACCAACAGCAGACGCGGTAATGACGGCGAATTCATCGTCGGTTCCATCGGGTCGGGGGCTCCGCTGGTTATGCTGCCGGCTATGTCGTCCCCGATAGTACGCCTGCTGCTGTGGATGTCGCTGCCGGTTTTTTGCCTGGCCGGCGATGCCTGCGCGCGCAGCCTGAACGCGAAGATCGGGCGGATCGAGACCGCCGTCGCAAGTTTGCGCGAGGTGCGGGTGTCGCTGGACTGGCCGGCGCAGGCCGAGCAGGGCGAGCTGCGACTGGAGGCGGCCAGTGTGGTGGCGCCGGAACTGGGTTACAGGTTCGCCGATGTGAGCTGGCGCTGCCCGTTGCGGCGCGACGGCACCGGCGGCTGGCGCTGCGAGGGCGAGCTGCGCTCCGGGCGCGCCGCGCCGCTGCGGCTGGCGCTGGACCTGGGCGTGGCGGTCACCGATGCGCGTCTGTCGCGCGGCGCGGCGGTGGTCGCGCTGCACCGCAACGCGGCCGCGCCGGACGCGACCCGCATCGACCTGACCCGGGTGCCACTGGCCTGGACCCAGGCCCTGGCCGCGCAAGCCTGGCCGGAGGCGCGTTTTAAGGGCGGCGAAGTCGACGCCCGGCTGACCGTGACCGCGGCCGAGCACGCGCCGCTGCGCGTGGCCGGGCCGATCACCCTGCGCGGCGGCGCCTTCGACACGCCCGACGGCGCCACCGCCGCCGAGCATCTGGGAGCCGAGCTCACTCTGGACGCGCGTTTCGGCGAGACCACCGCATTCGACATCGACGGCCGCCTGCGCGGCGGCGAGCTGCTGTTCGGCAACGCCTATCTGTCGCTGCAACAGCGCGACGTGATGCTGCAACTGAGCGCGCGGCGCCAGGGCGCGCAAGGCTGGCAGTTGCCGCGCCTGCTGTGGCGCGATGAAGGCGTGCTCAGCGCGCAAGGCCGCGCCGCGCTGACCGCCGACGCCGGCCTGGATGCGCTGGATCTGGACCTGCGCAGCGAGAATCTGGCGCCCTTGCGCGACGGCTACCTCACCGGCTTTCTGGGCCTGGCCGGCCTGAGTCAGCTGCAACTGCGCGGCGCCATGCAGGCGCGCCTGCGCGTGGCCGGCGGCGAACTGCATGCGGCCGACGCCAGCCTGCAGGACGCGGCGATCGACGATCCCGAAGGCCGTTTCCGTTTCGACGGGCTGGCCGGCAACCTGCGCTACTCGGCCGACGCGCCGGTCGCCAGCGCGTTGAACTGGCAGGGCGGCGCCCTGTACGGCCTGCAGTTCGGCCCCGCGCAGTTGCCGTTCACCAGCGGCGCTGGCGAACTGCGCCTGCAGCGCGCGGTGAGCTTCCCCATGCTGGGCGGGCAGGTGAGTTTCGACGGCCTGCGCCTGCGCCCGCCCGCGGGCGAGCGCGGCCTGGACATCCGTTTCGGCCTGGCCCTGGACCGGCTCGACATCGGCCGCATCGCCAAGGCCGTGGACGGGCCGGCGTTCACCGGCGAGCTCAGCGGGCGCATTCCGCAGGCGCATTACGCCGACGACCGCCTGGCCTTCGACGGCGGCCTCAACATGCAGCTGTTCGGCGGCAGCGTGAACGTGTCCTCGCTGGCGATGGAGCGGCCGTTCGGCGTGGCGCCGACGCTGTCGGCGGATATCGCGCTGGACGACCTGGACCTGGAATCGCTGACCGGCGTGCTCGGCTTCGGCAGCATCACCGGCAAGCTCGACGGCCGCATCGACGCGCTGCGCCTGGTCGACTGGCAGCCGGTCGCGTTCGACGCCAGCCTGCGCACGGACCGTAAGCCCGGCGTGCGCCAGCGCATCAGCCAGCGCGCGGTGCAGGACCTGTCCAGCGTCGGCGACGCGTCCTTCGTCGGCAGCCTGCAGGGCATGCTGATCGGCTTCTTCGACGACTTCGGCTACGCGCGCCTGGGCATCTCCTGCCGGCTCGCCGACGAGGTCTGCCATATGGACGGATTGGGGCCGGCCAGTAAGGATTCAGGCGGCCAGGCCTTTATTATCGTCCAGGGCGCGGGCCTGCCGCGCCTGGACGTGGTCGGCATCAACCGCCGGGTCGACTGGCCGACCTTGCTGGAACGGCTCGAGGCCGTCGGCAAGGGCGACGTCAAGCCCGTCGTGCAGTAAACCCGTCGTCGAATACTCTTCAGAAGGAAACGAACATGCGCCGTTGGATGGGTTTGCCGGTCGCCGCCGTGATGCTCACGGCCTGCGTGACGATCAACGTGTACTTCCCGGCCGCCGAGGCCAAGGAAGCGGCCAAGGAATTCGTCGAGAAGGTGATCGGCGACGAGGTCCAGCCCACCGCGCCGACGCCCACGCCTGCGCCCAAGCCGGGCGGGCAGAGCGCGTCGTTGGGCCCGCGCATCGACTGGCTGTCGCTGGTCGGCATCGGCAGCGCCTACGCGCAGTCCTCGCCGGACATCACCATCAAGACGCCCGCGATCCAGGCCATCCAGGCGCGCATGAAGGGCCGCTTCGACGGCCAGCTGCGCGCGCATTTCGATTCCGGCGCGCTGGGCTTCGGCAACGACGGCAACGTCGAGGTGCGCGACGCGGCGCAGATCCCGCTGGCCGCGCGCGTCGGCGTCAACCAGGCCGTGGCCGATCAGAACCGCGATTCGGCCGCGGTGTACCGCGAGGTGGCGGTCGCCAACGGCCACCCGGAATGGGAGCCGCAGATCCGCAAGGTGTTCGCGCGCCAGTGGATCGACAGCGCCCGCGGCGGCTGGTGGTACCAGGACGCCGGCGGCGGTTGGAAGCAGAAGTAATCGGGATTCGGGGTTCCGAGCTCGCGGCGCGACTGGCCATTCGCCGCGACGCCCCAAGCCGTCATCCCCGCGCGGGCGGGATCCAGAAATTTCAGCGTCATGCTGCGCTGGAGCCAGGATCCCCCGCTTTGCGGGGATGACGAGCGAAGGCCTTGGCCTGTTCGGCCTTTCCGAACCCCGTTCCCCGAACACCGCTACAATGCGCGGCCTTTGATTCCTGCCAGCAGCTGTGGCCCGCATCGATCAAACCCCTTTCGAGGTCGCCATCGGCGGCCTGACGCACGACGGCCGCGGCGTAGCCCGCCGCCCCGACGGCAAAGCCGTGTTCGTCGCCGGTGCCCTGCCGGGCGAACGCGTGATGGCCAAGCAGACCGCGCGCTCGCGCAGCTACGACGAGGCGGTGACGCTGGAGGTGCTGGAAGCCTCGGCCGACCGCGTCGCCGCGCGCTGCCAGCATTTCGGTACCTGCGGCGGCTGCGCGCTGCAGCACATGGCCGAGGACCGCCAGATCCTGGCCAAGCAAAGCGTGCTGATGGAGAACCTGGAACGCATCGGTCACGTCACGCCCGAGCGCGTGCTGCCGGCGCTGACCGATTCGGCCTGGGGCTACCGCCGCAAGGGCCGGTTCTCGGTGCGCCGGGTCGAGAAGAAGGACAAGACCCTGGTCGGTTTCCGCGAAACCGATCCGCGCTTCGTCGCCGACATCGCGCGCTGCGAAACGGTGATTCCGGCGATCGGCGACAAGATTTCCGCGCTGGCGGCGCTGGTCGATAGCCTGCAGGCGCGGCGCGAGATTCCCCAGGTGGAGTTCATCGCCGGCGACGCCATGCTCGACGACGGCGATAACGCCCACTGCGGCGTGGCGCTGACCTTCCGCCATCTGGCGCCGCTGTCGGAGTCCGACCGCAGCGCCATCGTCGCCTTCGCGCGTGAGCACGGGTTCGCCGTGTTCCTGCAGCCCGGCGGCGTCGACAGCGTGCACCCGCTGTGGCCGGCCGCGCCGCGGCTGGCGTTCACGCTGCCGCAGTGGAACCTGGAGCTGACGTTCCGGCCGCTGGACTTCATCCAGGTCAACGCCGGTTTGAACGGCCGCATGATCCAGCATGCGCTGGACCTGCTAGCGCCGCAGCCGGAGGATCGCGTGCTCGATCTGTTCGCGGGCCTGGGAAATTTCACTCTGCCGCTGGCGCGGCAGGTACGCGAAGTGGTGGGCGTGGAGGGCGAGGCGGGGCTGGTTCAGCGCGCTCGCGAGAACGCCGCGCACAACGGCCTGGCCAATGCGCAGTTCTACGCGGCCGATTTGGGCAAGGATCTCAGCGGCGAGGCCTGGATGCGCGAGGGCTTCGACCGGCTGCTGCTGGATCCGCCGCGCTCCGGTGCGGATTTCGTGCTGACGCAGCTGCCGTTGAAGCAATTCAAGCGCATCGTGTACGTCAGCTGTCATCCGGCCTCGTTGGCGCGCGATGCGGGGTATCTGGTACGGGAGAAGGGCTGGAAGCTGCGCGCGGCGGGGGTGATGGACATGTTCCCGCATACGGCGCATGTGGAGTCGATCGCGCTGTTCGAACCCTGAGCGGTTTCGCGCACTCTGTGGGAGCGGCGTAAGCCGCGACCGCGAATCCCGGCTATCGAGCCTATCCGGCTCCGATGGCCTCCAGATCCCGGCGTTGCGCTTTTAGCTCCCTCCTTTGACAAAGGAGGGTTGGGGAGGATTTGCTTTGGCTGTTGCTCTGCTGTTTCTGACCGAAGGTCAACGGCTTCCGCCTGCTGCGCATGCGGGTCACTTTCTCTTGCCGACCCTCTTTGTAGGAGCGGCGTGAGCCGCGACCGCGAATCCCGGCTATCGAGCCTATCCGGTTCCGATGGCCTCCAAATTCCGGCGTTGCGCTTTTAGCTCCCTCCTTTGACAAAGGAGGGTTGGGGAGGATTTGCTTTGGCCGTTGCTTTGCTGCTTCTGACCGAAGGTCAAGGGCTTCCGCCTGCTGCGCATGCGGGTCACTTTCTCTTGCTGGCCCAAGAGAAAGTAACCAAAGAGAAGGGTCTGAGCCAGGAGCTCCCGTGTGGCTTCGGAGCTTGCGCGGGGATTTTTCGATAAGACATCCCTGTCTTATCGAAAAACGGCGCGCGTCCTGCGCGCCGCCCTCCGGGTCTGGGGATGGTCGTGTGACTTCGGGTCAATGGACTTCAATGCCGGAGCAAACTCAACGGCAACGGCAACGGCAACGGCAACGGCGCCACCGCCACCGCCACCGCCACCGCCACCGCCACCGCCACCGCGACCGCGACCGCGACCGCGACCGCGACCGCGACCGCGACCTGTTGCGGCGGTTGCTCAGGTGATGCGCACGGCGTGCCGCTGTCGGACAATGCGGAAAGACCGCTGCATTCGCGAAAGGGTGAGTTATGGGTATCGAAATCGAGCGCAAATTTCTGGTGGCCGGCGACGGCTGGCGCGCGCAGGCGCGGGAGGTCGTGGCGATGGCGCAGGGGTACCTGAACGATCTGGCCATCCTCGACAGCGGTGCGATGAAGGCCTCGGTGCGCGTGCGCATCGCCGGCGATGCGGCTTATCTCAACCTCAAGTCGCGCGAGCTAGGGCACACCCGCCAGGAGTTCGACTATCCGATCCCGGTGGCCGACGCGCGCGCGTTGATGGCGCTGTGTACGGGCGGTGCGATTGACAAGCGCCGGCACTATGTGGAGCACGAGGGGCATGTGTGGGAAGTCGACGAGTTCCTGGGCGACAACGCCGGGCTGGTGGTGGCCGAGCTGGAGCTGGCGCACGCCGACGAGGCCTATGTGCGTCCGGACTGGCTGGGGCGCGAAGTGACCGATGCGGCGCGCTACTACAACCTGGCCCTGGCGACGCGGCCGTACGCGCAGTGGGACGAGCAGGAGCGCGCGGGCCTGGCGCCCTGAGGACGGCCCTTCGGACGCATGCCGGCGCCCGTGTAAGCGCCGATGCCGTTCATCCGAGCGGCGCCCATACGCTCGATTCGTTGCGATTTCGTAAAATCGGCGATCCGTAGCCTAAAAATGGCCCGCGCGAGCCGCCGGACTACGCCTGTAGCGCCTTCTGCGAGACAATGGCCGCTGCGCAGTCAGCGCAGCCATACCCCGCTAGGAGTCCCCGCATGCTCGTGATCGGCGTCGCCGGTACCGAACTCACCGCGCAAGAGCGCGACTGGCTGCAGCACGATGCCTGCGCCGGCGTGATCCTGTTCACCCGCAACTTCGCCTCCAGGGCGCAGGTGGCGGAGCTGTCGGCCGCGATCCGCGCGGCCGCGCCGCGTCCGCAGCTGATCTGCGTCGACCAGGAAGGCGGGCGCGTGCAGCGCTTCCGCGAGGGCTACAGCGCGCTGCCGGCGCTGGACGGATTCGGGCGCTTGTACGCCAGCGACCGCGCCGCGGCGCTCAAGCTGGCCGAGGAGCACGCCTGGCTGATGGCTAAGGAAGTGCAGGCCAGCGGCGTGGACCTGAGTTTCGCGCCGGTGGTCGACCTGGGCCGCGGCAATCTGGCCATCGGCAACCGCGCCTTCGACGCCGATCCGCAGATCGTGGCCGAATTCACCCGCGCCTACGTGCGCGGCATGCACGCCGCTGGCATGGCCGCCACGCTCAAGCACTTTCCGGGCCACGGCTCGGTGCTGGAGGACACGCACTTCGACAACGCGGTCGATCAGCGCAGCCTCGACGAAATGCGCGCCACCGACCTGATTCCGTTCGTCGCCGGCATCGAGGCCAAGGCCGATGCGGTGATGATGGCGCACGTGGTGTATCCGCAGGTCGCGCCCGAGCCGGCCGGTTACTCGCCGCGCTGGATCGAGCAGATCCTGCGCAAGGAGATGGGCTTCCGCGGCGTGGTCTTCAGCGACGACATCGGCATGGCTGCGGCGTTCTCGGTCGGCGGCGTAAAGTCGCGCATCGATGCGCACCTGGATGCGGGCTGCGACGTGGTACTGGTCTGTCATCCGAAGCTGGTCGAGGAATCGCTGACCGCGGTCGAGGGCCGCACGCTCAACACCATGGCGTTGACCGGTCTGATCGGACGCGGCGCGATGGGCTGGGACGGCTTGCTGGCCGACCAGCGCTATGGCGAAAGCCGCGGCCGCGTCGAGGGACTGGCTTGATGAGCGCCAAGACCGGTAACGGCCCCGATCTGGCCGCGGCGCTGCAAAACGCCGACCTGCTGTTCGACCGCGCCACCCTGGAGCAGGCGATCGCGCGCATGGCGCAGACCATGCGCGGCGACTACGCCGGCGAGCGTCCGGTTTATCTGACCGTGATGCACGGCGGCCTGCCGTTCGCCGCGCAGCTGGCGATGGAGTTGGGCGAACGCGGCCTGGACCTGGAGTTCGACTACCTGCACGCGACCCGTTACCGCGGCGCGACCTCGGGCGGCGAACTGGTGTGGAAGCACCGTCCGGCCACGCCCTTGCGCGGCCGCCGCGTGCTGCTGGCCGACGACATCCTCGACGAAGGCCACACCCTGCACGCGATCCGCGAGTGGTGCCTGCTCGAAGGCGCCAGCGAAGTGCGCATCGCCGCGCTCGCGGTCAAGGCCCACAACCGCTGCGTGCCCGGTATCTGCGCCGATTACGTCGGCGTGGAAGTGCCGGACCGCTACGTGTTCGGCTACGGCATGGACTACCACGAGCAGGGTCGCAACCTGCCCGCGATCTACGCATTGAAGGATTGAGATGAGCGAGGCAGGCATCGAACTGGCGATCATCGGCGGCACCGGTCTGTACAAGCTGGCCGAGCTCACCGACGTGGAAACGCATCAGCCGCTCACGCGTTACGGCGCGCCGTCCGGCCCGATCCGCATCGGCCGCCTCGACGGCCGGCGTGTCGCGTTCCTGGCGCGCCACGGCGAAGGCCATTCGCTGCCGCCGCACCTGATCAACTACCGCGCCAATCTGGCCGCGTTGCAGGCGCTGGGCGCGCAACGCGTGCTGGCGCTCAACACCGTCGGCGGCATCACCGAACGTTTCGGTCCGCGCGTGCTCGCCTGTCCGGATCAGCTGATCGACTACACCTGGGGCCGCGTGTCGACGCTGTGCGAGGTCGATGCCGAAGGCCGTGGCGGCGGTGAAGTGTTGCACGTGGATTTCGGCGAGCCGTACACGCGCAACCTGCGTCAGGCGGTGATCGCGGCGGCGCACGACGCCGGCGTGGCGATGGTCGGCGACGGTTGCTACGGCGCGACGCAGGGGCCGCGACTGGAGACGCGCGCGGAGATCGCGCGCATGCGCCGCGACGGCTGCGATCTGGTCGGCATGACCGGTATGCCCGAAGCGGGCCTGGCGCGCGAATTGGGATTGGACTACGCCTGCCTGGCGATCGTCGCCAACTGGGCGGCCGGCGCCGGTCCGGATCCGGACGAAGTGATCACGCTGCAGGACGTGCTCGATCATGTCGCCGCGGCGACGGCTGAATTGCCGAAATTGCTGGCCGCGCTGCTGGCAAAGTGATCGACATCGCAAATTTTCTGACGCTCAGCGTCAGTCGGGCGGGGTGTCGGCGCCGCATCGTCGTCGATTCGCGTGCGAACGCTTGTCATCATCCTGTTCAGTTTGCATATACTCGCGATGCGTCTCGGTCGCCCCGACGCGATGGCGCACGACAAACGCATCCAGCATGAGGTCAATAAGGATATGCAGTACGGCACCGTGAAATGGTTCAACGACGCCAAGGGCTTCGGCTTCATCTCGCCCGAAGATGGCAGCGCTGATGTCTTCGTCCACTTCTCCGCTATCGCTGCGAAGGGATTCCGCAGCCTGCAGGAAGGCCAGCGCGTCAGTTATCAACTGACCCAGGGTCCGAAGGGCGCGCAAGCGTCCGAAGTGACGCCTGCCGCGTGATCGATTTGCTAGCCCGGTCGTCGCAGACGCGACATTCGCCGATGCGATCCGACTCGGACTGTTTCCAAGGCCCCGCTCAGGCGGGGCCTTTTTCTTGGCGCGACCATGCATGCGTTCGCTGCATCGCCGGTCGCGCCTGGTGGAGCCGCGCATGAGCGCCTCATTGCGTATCGGCATCGTCGGCTACGGCAGCGGCGGCCAGGCGGCGGCGCTGCTGCTCTGCCGCGACGGCCACCGGGTCGAAGTGTTCGAGCGCGCACCGGTGCTCGGTCCGGTCGGCGCCGGCTTCCTGCTCCAGCCCACCGGCCTGAGCGTGCTGTGGGAGCTGGGCCTGCTCGACGCCGCCTTGGGCTATGGCGCACGCGTGCGCCGGCTGCACGGCGAGACCGTGGCCGGACGCGCGGTGATGGACATGCGCTACCGCGAACTGCATCGGCGCTATTTCGGTCTGGGGCTGCAACGCGGCGCCTTGTTCGCACTGCTGGATGCCGCCTGGGACGAAGGCCGACAGGTGCATTGCGGCCGCACCATCGTCGCCGTCGACCACGCACGTGGCATCTTGCGCGACGACGGTGGCGACGAGCACGGTCCCTACGACCTGGTGATCGTCGCCAACGGCGCGGCCTCGCTGCTGCGCGCGGACGTGGCGCAGCCGGCCCTGGATCGCCCCTATCCCTGGGGCGCGCAATGGTGCCTGGTCGAGCGCGGCGACTGGGCCTGGCGCGACGAACTGCGACAGCGCTACGTCGGCGCGCGGCGCATGGTCGGCATGTTGCCGGTCGGCCGCAGTCCCGGCGATGCCAGCGAACGTCTGAGTTTCTTCTGGAGCCTGCCGGTGGCGGCGCTGGACAGCGATGCGGTCCAGGACGAGGGCGCCTGGCGTACCGCGGTCGCGGCGGTGTGGCCGCAAGCGGCCGAACGTCTGCGCGACACCGCGGTGCCGCAGGGCCTGGCGCAGGCGCGTTACCGCGACGCGGTCGTGCGGCGCTGGCACCGCGATCGCAGCGTGCTGCTGGGCGACGCCGCGCACGCGATGAGCCCGCAGCTGGGGCAGGGCGTGAACATGGCGCTGCTGGACGCGCTGGCGCTGCGCGACGCCTTGCGCGCCGCGCCCGGCGTTCCGCAGGCCCTGGCGCAGTACCAGCGTCAGCGCCGCGCGCACGTCGGCGTCTATCACTTCTGGAGCCGCTGGCTCACGCCGCTGTTCCAGTCCGAACACGACCGCATCGCGGCGCTGCGCGACCGCGTGTTCCATCCGCTGTCGCGCCTGCCTGGCGGACGCGGGCAGACGCTGCGCGTGCTCACCGGCCTGCGCAGCGGCTGGTTCGGCGCGCTGCCGCTGGCGCCGGCGTTCCTGGAAGCGCTGGACCAGCGCAGCGCCGACGAGGGCTGAGCGGCGCGACGTTCCGCTGGCGTGCACGCGGAACTCGTACTTGTCCAAACCGTACTTACCCGGACGGTACCCACTAGAATCGAGCCATCGCATCCCCAGGGAGTGGCCGATGTCCGAGTTGCCGCCGTTCGCGACCCATACGGTCCAGAACCAACCGCCGCCGTTCGCGCCGCGCGACCTGTGGCGCGACGACCAGGCGCTGCGCGACGCGGTCGCGCGCGAAGGCGGCGGCGATCACGCCGCGCACCTGGCGCGCTACGCGGCCCTGGCCGGCGACGCGCTGTACGCGCTCAGCTTCGATGCCCATCGCGACCGCCCGCGCCTGCGTAGCCACGACCGCTACGGCCAGCGCATCGACCTCGTCGAGTTCCATCCCCACTATCACGCGCTGATGCAGGCTGCGATCGAGCACGGCGTCGCCGGTTACTCCTGGCACGCCGGCGGGCCGGGCGCGCACGTCGCGCGCGCGGCGCTGAGCTACCTGCACCACCAGGTCGAACCCGGCACCAGTTGCCCGCTGACCATGACCCACGCCGCGGTGCCGGTGCTGCGGCATGCGCCGGCGCTGGCCGAATGGGCGCGCAAGGCCGCCGCGCCGCACTACGACGGCCGCGATCTGCCGATGCGCGAAAAAGCCGGCGTGACCCTGGGCATGGGCATGACCGAAAAGCAGGGCGGCTCCGATGTGCGCGCCAACCAGACCGTGGCCACGCCGCTGTCGGGCGACGAGTACCGCCTGGTCGGCCACAAGTGGTTCTTCTCGGCGCCGATGTCGGACGCGTTCCTGGTGCTGGCGCAGGCGCCGGCCGGCCTGAGCTGCTTCCTGCTGCCGCGCTGGCGGCCCGGCGGCACGCGCAACGCGCTGCGCCTGATGCGGCTGAAAGACAAGCTCGGCGACTGGTCCAACGCCTCCTCCGAAGTCGAGTTCGAAGGCGCCTGGGCGCAGCGCATCGGCGACGAAGGCCGTGGTGTGGCGACCATCATCGAGATGGTGATGCTGACCCGCCTGGACTGCATGCTGGGCTCGGCGGCCGAGATGCGCATGGCGCTGGCGCAGGCCCTGCACCATACGCGCCACCGCCATGCGTTCGGCAAGGCGCTGGTCGAGCACGCGCTGATGCGCAACGTGCTGGCCGATCTGGCGATCGAGGCCGAGGCCGCGTTGCAGTTCTCGCTGCGGGTGGCGCGCGCGGTCGACCGCGCGCCGCACGATCCCGCCGAGGCCGCGTATGCGCGCATCGCCACCGCGGTCGGCAAGTACTGGATCTGCAAGCGCGCGCCGGCCTTCGTCAACGAAGCCCAGGAATGCCTGGGCGGCGCCGGCTATGTCGAGGAGTCGATGCTGCCGCGCCTGTACCGGCAGGCGCCGTTGAACTCGATCTGGGAAGGCAGCGGCAACATCCAGTGCCTGGACGTGTTGCGCGCGCTGGCGCGCGAACCCGAGGCCGGACGCGCTGTGCTGGACGAGCTGCGCCGCAGCCGTGGGCGGGTGGCTGCCCTGGACGCGCGCATCGTCGAGCTCGAACTCGCGTTGCAAGGCAGCGCGCGTATCGAGGAGAGCCAGGCGCGGTTGTGGGTGGAGCGCCTGGCGCTGGCGCTGCAGGCGGCGGTGTTGCTGGAGGCCGACAGTCCCTGCGCCGAGGCGTTCTGCCGCAGTCGCCTGGACGGGGCGCACGGACTCGCGTTCGGCACTTTGCCCGGCGACGTCGATTTCGGCGCGATCCTGCAGCGCGCGTTGCCGGAATGAGCGGCATGCGCGATGCCGCGGCGGGGATGGCATTGGCCTTGATGCTGATCGCCGGCGTGTCCTGCACCCGTCAGACCGCACCGCCGGCGCAGAGCACCGGCGCCAACGCGCCGGCTTTGCTGCCGCCGGCGCAGCGCGCCGACCGCATCGAGATCGACAAGTCCGAGCGCCGCATGCGCCTGTTGCGCGAGGGCCGGGTGATCGCCAGTTACCGCATCGCCCTGGGCGACGCGCCGAGCGGCCACAAGCGCCAACGCGGCGACGAGCGCACGCCCGAAGGCGAGTACCGCATCAGCGAGCGCAATCGCAACAGCGCCTTCCATCTGTCGCTGCGCGTGTCGTATCCCAACGACGGCGACCGCCGTTGGGCGCGCGAGCACGGCGTGGATCCCGGCGGCGACATCATGATCCACGGCGGCAGTTCGTCGTGGTGGCGTCAGGATTGGACCGACGGCTGCGCCGCGGTCAGCGACGCCGAGATCGAAGACATCTGGAGCCGGGTGCCGGTGGGTACGCCGATCCGCATCGACCCCTGAAGGCTACGTCGCGACAATGCGCACGGCGGTTGCGCTTTCCATCCGCGTTTCGGATGCATGCTGCTTGCGGCGCGAAAGTTAAAGCGCTCCTTCACCGCGATGAACGCAACGCGGCGCGATGCCAACTTGTGATTCGCTTCAAGCATTGGCTGTGATCCGAATCCACGCATGCCGATTGCCCCGGGCGCGCGCGTTTGCTTCCTTGGAATGGCCCCGCCCGTCGTGCACGGAATGCGATCGGATGCGGGCCGCCGCGAATCGCGCGGTGCCGCGGCCCGATTCCGGGCCGATCCCATAGAGCGCAAACGCTCGCCAAAGGAGGAGTTCGCCATGCAAGGTTCCAAGCTACGTCGCAGCCTGCTGTCGCTCACTGTCGCCACGGTTTCCTTGAGCGCCATCGGCGCTGCCGTGGCCGCCGATGCGGTCGATCCCGGACTGAAATTCGCCATGCAGCGCGATCTGGGCGTGATGCCCAGACAACTGTCGGAGTACCTGAAAGTGGAACGCACTGCCGAACAGCAGGCCGGCGCCGCGCAGCGCCGCTTCGGCGCGGGTTACGCGGGCAGTTGGATCGAACGCAAGGCCGACGGCTCGTTCGGCTTCGTCGTCGCCACCGCCGGCGCGGACGCGGGCGCGGTGCCGGGCGCGGAAGTGCGCCGCGTGCGCTACAGCCTGCGCCAGCTTCAGTCGGCCATGGACGCGCTGGACGGCAGCGTACAGCGGCGCGTGCTGGGCATCAGCAAGACCTTCGGCGGCGTGCACTCCTGGCATGTCGACCCGCAGACCAATTCGGTGGTGGTGGCGGTGGCGCCGGGCGCCGGCGACGAGGCCGTGGATCTGGTCGCCGCCAGCGGCGCCGACGCTTCGACCGTGCGCTTCGTCGAATCCGTCGGCGAGCCGCGCACCACCGCGACCATTCGCGGCGGCATCGAGTACACCATCAACAACCAGTTCCTGTGCTCGGTCGGCTTCTCGGTCACGCGCGGTTCGACCAAGGGCTTCGCCACCGCCGGTCACTGCGGCTCGGCGGGCGCGACCGTGCGCGTGGGCGGTGTGGTGGTGGGCTCGTTCACGCAGTCGAACTTTCCCGGTAACGACCGCGCCTGGGTCACCGTCGGCAGCACGCACACGCTGCAGCCGCAGGTCAGCAACTACGCCGGCGGCAACGTGATCGTGCGCGGCAGCACCGAGGCGGCCACGGGCGCGGCGGTGTGCCGCTCGGGCCGCACCACCGGCTATCGCTGCGGCACCATCACCGCCAAGAACGTAACGGTGAACTATCCGCAGGGTTCGGTGTTCGGACTCACGCGCTCCAACGCCTGCATCGGCGGCGGCGATTCCGGCGGTTCCTGGATCACCAGCGCCGGCCAGGCCCAGGGCGTGAGTTCGGGCGGCCAGATCCCGCAGGGCAGCAACAACAACTGCGGCGTCGCGCAGGCGCAGCGGGTGACCTTCTTCGAACGTCTGAACCCGATCCTGAGCCAGTACGGCCTCACCCTGGTGCGGCAGTGACCGTTAGCGTGTAGTTCGCAAGCCATGTCGCCGGGCGCCCCTGCACGGGGCGTCCGGCGCGTTACGTCGCGGCCCGCTCAGTCGCTCGCGTCGCCGCCCAGCGCCAGCGCGCGGCGTTTGCGGCTGAGTTTGCCCAGCGCCTCGTGGTACGACCAGGTCACCAGCTCGCGCAGGTAATCGGCCGGCACGGTGCGCACGTCGACGATGGTGATCCAGCGGAAGCGGCCCATCCAGCGGGCGGGCTTGATGCCGGGCACGCCGGTGAGTTCCAGGAAGCGATCGGGCGTGACCTTGATGCTGAAGCGCCAGCGCTCGGGCTCGCTGGTCTTGAAGTAGGCGTAGGTCTTGTCGCCCACCGTGTAGGTGAGGATGTTGGACGGATGCCCGTGCAGGGTGAACACGGCGCCGGGAAACTTGGCGCAGAACTTTTTCAGCTGGCTCGTATCCATGCCGGCGCGTCCTTGAGTCAGTCCAGGAACTGCAGTTTGGCCAGTTCCGCGTACAGGCCGTCCTGGGCCAGCAATTGTTCGTGGCTGCCTTCGGCGACGATGCGGCCGCGGTCCATGACCACGATGCGGTCGGCCTTGAGCACGGTCGCCAGACGGTGCGCGATGACCAGGGTGGTGCGGCCTTCCATCAGCGTTTCCAGCGCCTGCTGCACGGCGCGCTCGCTCTGCGCGTCCAGCGCGCTGGTGGCCTCGTCCAGCAGCAGGATGGGCGCGTCCTTGAGCAGTGCGCGCGCGATCGCGATGCGCTGCTGCTGACCGCCGGACAGGCGCGCGCCGCGCTCGCCCAGTTCGGTGTCCAGGCCTTCGGGCAGGGCGTCGATGAAATCGGCGGCGTGGGCGGCGCGCACCGCCGCTTCGACCGCGGCGTCGTCGGCGTCGAGGCGGCCGTAGCGGATGTTGGCGCGCGCGCTGGCGGCGAAGATGGTCGGCTGCTGCGGCACCAGGGCGATGCTTTCGCGCAACGCGGCCGGATCGAGCTGGCGCGCATCCAGGCCGTCGACGCGGACCGCGCCGGACTGCGGATCGTGAAAGCGCAGCAGCAGCGAGAACACCGTGCTCTTGCCGGCGCCGGAGGGGCCGACCAGGGCCACGGTCTCGCCGGGCCGCACGCGCAGGCTGAAGTCGTCCAGCGCCGGCAGATCGGGGCGCGCGGGGTAGTGAAAGCTGACGTCGTCGAACGCGATCTCGCCGCGCAGCGGCTGCGCCAACGTCTGCGGTTGCGCCGGCGCTTCGATGGCGTTGGCTTCGTTGAGCAGTTCGCTGATCCGGCCCATGCCGCCGGCCGCGCGCTGCAGGTCGTTCCAGACTTCGGCCAGGGCGCCGACCGAACCGCCGGCGATCAGGGCGTAGAGGATGAACTGGCCCAGGGTGCCGGCCGTCATGTGGCCGCGCGCGACTTCGTGCGCGCCCGACCACAGCACCAGGGTGATCGCGCCGAAGATCAGGGTGATGGCGACCGCGGTGACCAGCGACTGGATGCCGATGCGCTTGCGCGCGGTCGCCACCGCCAGCTTGAGCGCGCTGTCGAAACGGCCGCGCTCGTAAGGCTCGCGCGCATGCGCCTGCACGGTGCGCACCGCGCCCAGGGTTTCGCTGGCCAGGGCGTTGGCGTCGGCGACGCGGTCCTGGCTGGCGCGCGAAATCTTCTGCAGCCGGCGGCTGCCGATCACGATCGGCAGCACCGCCAGCGGGATGCCCAGCATGGCGTAGGCGGCCAGACGCGGCTCGGTGATGAACAGCATCGCGATGCTGCCGATCACCGTGATCGAGCTGCGCAGCGCCACCGACATGCTGGAGCCGACCACGCTGCGCAGCAGTTCGGCGTCGGCGGTCAAACGCGAGACCAGCTCGCCGCTGCGGCTGCGGTCGTGGAAGCCCGCGTCCAGGCCGATCAGATGCGCGTACAACTGCTGGCGCAGGTCGGCGACCACGCGTTCGCCCAGCAAGGACACGAAGAAGAAGCGCGCCGCGGTCGCCAGCGCCAGCGCCACGGCCACGCCGAACAGCAGCAGGAAGGCTTGGTCGATCGCGCCGCCGCCCTGGCTGAAGGCCTGGTCGATCATGGTCTTGAACGCCGGCGGCAGGCTCAGGGTGGCGGTGCTGGACGCGGCCAGCGCGATCAGCCAGGCCACGAACAGCCCCAGGTGCTTGCGCACGAACGGCCACAGGGTACGCAGGCTGCCGATCGGCGCCTTGGCGGTGGCGGTCTTGGCCGGCGCGGCGTCGATGGGGGCGTGCTCGGCGGTGTCGGTCATGGGGCGGGGGCGTCTTCGGCGCGCAGGCGTACCCGATCACGTGTGGCGTCGCGCAGCTGCGCTTTCAAGGCGTCGAGGCGGTTTTCGGGCAGACGGATGCGCGTACGGGCGCCGCCGGCCTCGTAGGCCTCGTCCAGTTTCTCGGCGCCGTGCGCGGCCAGGGCGGCGTGCACGGCGCCGGTGTCCTCGAAGGCGTAGCTCAGCTGCGCGGTGCGCAGCACGATCAGTTCGCGGCGTTCGGCGCGGCGCAGGCATTCGGCCGCGCAGCCGCCGTAGGCGCGCACCAGGCCGCCAGCGCCGAGCTTGATGCCGCCGTACCAGCGCGTGACCACGGCCACGACGCGGTCGTAGCCCTGGCCCTCGATCGCGGCCAGGATCGGCCGCCCGGCGGTGCCGGCCGGTTCGCCGTCGTCGTTGAAACGGTACCGCGCGCCGATCCGGTAGGCCCAGCAGTTGTGGGTGGCGGCCGGGTCGGCGACGCGCGCGAGGAACGCCAGCGCGGCCTCGGGCGTCTCGACCGGCGCGGCCAGGGCCAGGAAGCGGCTGTGCTTGACCTCGATCTCGTGGACGGCCTCGCGCGCCAGGGTGGCCGCGCTCAAGGCGCCGCCCTCATCGCAGCAGCGCGCGCAGGTCGTCGGGGATGCGCACCCGCGGATGCGACTTGCGGAACAGCGCCAGGCTGGCGCGCGCCTCCTCGGCCTGGCCGGCGTCGCGGCGGGCGCGGATGCGGTCCAGCCAGTCGGCGCGCTCCAGGCGCGCGTCTTCTCGCACCGGCGGCAGTGGGAATGCGGCCGGCCGGACCTCACTGGTCGGCTGCGCGGCCTCGACCTCGGCGCGCTTGACGCGCGAGCCGGTGACCTCGACCCGGTCCAGCGTATCGGCCTGCTTGGCCGCCGACGGTGCCGCCTGCGCCTGCTTGGCTTCCGACCGCTGCATCTGCGCGGCGGCCTCGGCTTCGCGGCGTTCCTCGGCCGCGTCGGCGGCGCGTCGTGAGCGGGTCGGGACCAGGCCGAAGTTGTCGGAGGCGTCGGCGCCGGCCGGAGCGGACGCGGCCGCCGGCATCGGCGGCGCGTAGGCCGGCGCCGCGCGCGCGGCCGCCGCGTTGCCGGCGACCACGCCGGCAGCGGCGTCACTGGCGGCGGCATCGCTGGCGTCGGCGAGCGCGGCCTTGTCGTTGCGCTGCTGGCGCAGGTCGCGCGGCGGCGGCGACGGCGCGTCGCTGTCCAGGTAACCCTGCGCCGCGGCGTCTTCGGCCGGCTTGGCCGCGGCGGCCGCCAGCGACGGCGCCGCAGGCGCGGCGGCGGTCGCCGCAGCGCTGGGCGCGGCCTGCGCTGCGATCGGTGCCGGAGGCGGCGGCGGAGCGATCAACTCGCGCGGACGCGAAATCATTTCGGCGCTGGTGTAGGCGCCGTCGGCGGGTTCGTGGATCGGCGCTTCCCGCGACGGGCTGATCGGGCGCAGCTGCCAGACCACGCCCACCGCCAGCGCCATGGTCGCGGCCACGCCGAGACCGGTGATCAGGCCGCCGGGAATCGCGCTCAGCGCCCAGCGCCGGCGCGCGCGTTGCGGCGCGCGCGTGCTCGCCGCAGCGGCGTGCGCCGCGGCCAGGATCTTCGCGTCCAACGCGGGCGAGGGACCGTCGTGCGGCCCCAGCCGCGCCAGGCGGTCGGCCAGGGCGCGTTCTTCGGGCGACAACGGATCGGGGGTCTGGCGCTTCATTCGTTCAGCCTCAGCCGCAGCTTGTCCATCGCATAGCGCAGCCTTGATTTAACCGTTTCTCGTCCGGCGCCCGTGATGTCGCCGATCTCCTCCAGGCTCAGCTCCTGCTCCAGCCTCAGCAGCACCACCTCGCGCTGCTCCTCGGGCAGCTCCTCGATCGCACGCTGCAGGCGGCGGCGCTGTTCGAATTCGGACAGTTCGCGCTCGGGCGTGGTCGGATCGGGCACGCGCGCGGCGCGTTCGTCGCCGTCTTCGGGCGTGGCGGGGCGGTGCTTGAGGCCGCGCCAGTAGTCGTTGAGCCGATTGTGGGCGATGCGGAACAGCCAGGTGCTGAATGCGGCGTCGGGCTTCCAGCCGTGGCGCGCGGCGATCACGCGCTGCCAGACGTCCTGGAAGAACTCGTCGGCCAGCGCCGAATCGCGAACCTGGCGCAGCAGGAAGCGGTACAGCGGCCCACGGTGGCGCGCGTACAGGGTCTCGAACGCCGCCGTATCGCCGCCCGTCCAGGCCAGCATCAATACGTCGTCGCTCGCGTCCGCAGCCGAATTCATCCGCGGCAGGGTAAGGGTTGGCGCCGCCGACGGGAAGCCATGGCGTGCCGGACGCGCGGAGCGGGGGGTGGGAGCGGTCGCCAGGTGCATGTCCGGACGAACGGCCCAAGGGGCGCGACGGGGTTGGCGGTTCGTGAACGCCCGGTCAGGCTATCCTGCATCCTGCGTTGTAAGACGTGAACGATCCAGAGGCCTGTGGCGGTGCAAACAACCGGAAGGCCAGCCAGCGGCGCCGTGGCCGCGTCGCCAGACAGCTGCGACCAGCTCGCGGCGGTGCTGCGCGATGGCCTGCCGCAAGGCTCGCAAGTGGCCGTGCGCTGGCTGGACGCGCGCGGCGTGGCCGGCGGGTCGGCCGCCGGCAACGGGCCGGAGTCGGCCGCGGCCGCCGAACGGCTGTTGAACGGCCATGGGCCCGGACCCGAACGCCACGACCGCCTGGAAGCCTCGTGGACCTTGGGCGACGGCACCCGCGCGGCGCTGTGCGCGCAGTTGGGCGCGCCGCTGGAAGACGCCGCGCGCGCGCCCTGGCTGGCGCTGGCGCAGCGCCTGATCGCCGCCGAACTGCAGGCCGCGCGCGCGCAGGCGCGCGCCGAGTCGCTGGAAAAATCCGAACGCCTGCAGCAGGCCTTGTACGAGATCGCCGATCTGGCCGGCTCGGACCTGGACATGATCGACATGCTGCGCCGCATCCACGGCGTGGTCGGCGGCCTGATGTACGCCGAGAACTTCTATATCGTGCTTTACGACGACGTGCGCGACAGCCTGCGCTTCCTGTACTTCGCCGACCGCATCGACACCTACATCGCCGAACCCGATCTGGAGATCCGCGCCGCCGAGATGCCCAACAGCCTGACCCTGGCGCTGCTGCGCCACGGCGAGCCGCTGCTGGGCTCGTCGGTGTCGGTGCGCGAACAGCTCGGCGTCACCCAGGACCTCACCCACGGCCCGGACAGCGAAGACTGGCTGGGCGTGCCGATGCGCCGCGACGACCGCGTCTGCGGCGCGATCGTGGTGCAAAGCTACGACCGTCCCGGCCTGTACGGCGACGAGGAACGCGCGCTGCTGGCCTTCGTCGCCCAGCACATCCTGACCGCTTTGGACCGCTTCCGCGCCCGCGAGGAGCTCGAACGCCGCGTCGCCGAGCGCACCCAGGCGCTGCAGCTGAGCAACCGCGACCTGCAGGCCGAGATCATCGAGCGCCAGCGCGCCGAACGCCTGCAGCGCGCGCTGTTCCGCATCGCCGAGCTGTCGATCACCTCCGAGACGCTGGAGCGTTTCTACGCCCAGGTCCACGACGTGGTCAGCGAGCTGCTGTACGCGCGCAACTTCTACATCGCCCTGATCACCGACGACGGCGAACACCTGGAATTTCCGTACTCGATCGACGAACGCGACCCGACCCGCGAGAGCCGCCGTCTGGGCGCGGGCCTGACCGAGTACGTGATCAAGCGCGGCCAGGCCCTGCTGGCCGATCGCAACCGCATTGCCAGCCTGGAGGCGGCCGGGCTGGTGCGCAGCCTGGGCTCGCAGGCGCATTGCTGGCTGGGCGTGCCGTTGTTCCGCGGCGATCACGTGGTTGGCGTGATCGCGGTGCAAAGCTACTCGCCGGCGATCGCCTTCACCGTGCGCGACCAGGAACTGCTGACCTTCGTCGCCCACCACATCAGCAACGGCCTGGCGCGCAAGCAGACCCAGGACCGTCTGGTCGCGGCGCATTCGGAACTCGAACAGCGCGTGGCCTCGCGCACGCGCGAGCTGGCGCAGGCCAACAGCGAGCTGCTGTCGCAGATCGGCGAACGCCTGCGCGCCGAGCAGCAGCTCACCCATCAGGCCCTGCACGACACCCTGACCGGACTGCCCAACCGCGGCCAGCTGCTGGAACGGCTGGAGACCGCGATCCTGCGCGCGCAGCGCGATCCGGGGCGGCAGTTCGCGGTGCTGTTCCTGGACCTGGACCGCTTCAAACTGGTCAACGACAGCGTCGGCCATTCGGCCGGCGACGAACTGCTGATCGAGGCCGGGCGCCGCATCGTCGCCGCGGTGCGCACCGGCGACACGGTCGCGCGCCTGGGCGGCGACGAGTACGCGATCCTGGTCGACGAGATCGACGGCCTGCGCGTGGCCGAGGAATTGTCGCAGCGCATCCTGCGCGCGCTGGGCGAGCCGTGCTGGGTGGCCGGGCGCGAGGTGTTCCCCTCGGCCAGCCTGGGCATCGCAATGTGGCACCCGCGCTACCGCAGCGGCGTCGAGCTGTTGCGCGACGCCGACGCCGCGATGTACCGCGCCAAGTCCGCCGGCCGCGACCGCTGCGCGGTGTTCGATGAGGCCATGCGCGAGCAGGCGGTGCGCATCCTCGACCTGGAAGCCGACCTGCGTCGCGCCATCAACGGCGACGGCTTCATCGCCTACTACCAGCCGATCGTGCGCCTGAGCGACCGCAGCGTGATCGGTCACGAAGCCTTGCTGCGCTGGCGCCACGAACGCCGCGGCCTGCTGCTGCCCAGCGACTTCATCGGCCTGGGCGAGGACAGCGGCCTGATCGAGGAAGTCGACTGGCTGCTGTATGCGCAAGTGATGCGGCAGCTGGCCCAAGGCGGCGAGGGCTATGTGTCGGTCAACGTCTCGCCGCGGCATTTCCGCGCCGCCGACTTCGCCGACCGCCTGCTGCGCATGATCGACGAGGCCGGCGCCGATCCGCACCGCCTGCGCATCGAGATCACCGAGGGCGCGCTGCTGGACGACGTGCCGCGCGCGCTGCGCATGCTGCGCACCCTGCGCGGCCATGGCGTGCTGGCGCAGCTGGACGACTTCGGTACCGGATTCTCGGCGCTGTCCTACCTGCACCGGTTCCCGATCGAATGCCTGAAGATCGACCAGAGCTTCGTCGCCGGCCTGGTCGGCGAAACCCGTCCCGAGAGCGTGGCGGTGGTGCGCGCGATCCAGGCCTTGGCCGGTACCTTGGGCATCCACACCATCGGCGAGGGCGTGGAAAACGACGCCCAGCTCGCGGCCTTGCGCGAACTGGGCTGTGCCTACGGCCAGGGCTATCTGTTCGGACACCCGGCCGAGGCCGTGTCGACGTCGCAGCGGTCGCTGCTCAGTCACTGACCGCCGCGGTGCGCGCCGGTTCGCCCTCGATCAGGGCGCGGGCGCGCTGCACCAGGCCGATGAACTCGCCCTGCTGGTTGCCGCAGTCGTCCGAGCAGGCGGCGCGCGCTTCGCGGGCGATGCGTTCCCAGCCCCAACCGTCGTAGCGGCTGCCGCCGCGCAGCGCATCGGCGAAGGCCGCCACCGATGCCGCGAAGCGCATCGATTCGCTCGGCCTCGCGCGCAACTGCGAGCGCAGGATCGGCGTCTGGATCAGCCGGCTGCTGTCCGCACCGCCGTCGTCCTGTCCCGGCCGCTTGTAGCGCAGCTTGAGGTTGGCGATCTCGCCGCCCTTGCCGGCCTGCGCGGCGGGCGCGTCGCGGTAGCGCAGCACCGGCAGGCGCGCGGCGGTGGAGCCGACCGGCGTCAGTTCGTACAGCGCGGTGACCTCGTGGCCGGCGCCGATGTCGCCGGCGTCGACCTTGTCGTTGTCGAAGTCTTCATGCTTGAGGATGCGGTTCTCGTAGCCGATGAGGCGGTACTCGGACACCAGCGCCGGGTTGAACTCGACCTGGATCTTCACGTCGCGGGCGATGGTCAGCATGGTCGAACCCATTTCCTCGACCAGCACCTTGCGCGCCTCCTGCACGGTGTCGATGTAGGCGTGGTTGCCGTCGCCGACGTCGGCGAGCTTTTCCGACAGCGCGTCGTTGTAGTTGCCCTGGCCGAAGCCCAGCGTGGTCAGCGCGATGCCGCTCTTGCGCTGATCGGCGACCAGGGTTTCCAGCGCGTTCTGGTTGACGGTGCCGACATTGAAATCGCCGTCGGTGGCCAGGATCACCCGGTTCACGCCGCCCTTGACGTAGGCCTGCTTGGCCATCGCATAGGCCAGGCGGATGCCGTCGCCGCCGTTGGTGCTGCCGCCGGCCTGCAGGCGGTCCAGCGCCTCCAGGATCTCGCCTTGGCGGTCGCCCGAGGTCGGCGGCAGCACCAGTCCGGCCGAACCGGCGTAGACCACGATCGAGATGCGGTCCTGCGGGCGCAGCTGACGGGTCAACATGCTGAAGGCGCTCTTGAGCAGCGGCAGTTTGTCGGGCGCGTCCATCGAGCCGGAGGTGTCGATCAGGAACACCAGGTTGGCCGGCGGCAGCGCCGCCTTGGGCACGTCGTAGCCCTTGATGCCGATCATCAGCAACTGGCGCTGCGCGTTCCACGGCGCCGGCGCGAGTTCGGTGGTGACCCGGAACGGCGTGTCGCGCGTGGTCGGCGCGGGGTGGTTGTAGTCGAAGTAGTTGATGAATTCCTCGGCGCGCACCGAATCGGCCGGCGGGCGCACACCCTGGTTGAGCATGCGGCGGACATTCGAATAGCTGCCGGTGTCGACGTCGATCGAGAACGTGGACAGCGGCTCATCGGCGGTGCGGCGCACCGGGTTGTCCTCGCGCTCGGCGTATTTTTCGGTGTTGGCCGGCTGCGCCATCAGGCCCGCGCTGGGCATGGGCGGCGCGACCATGAGCGGCATCGCGCTTTCGACCTGGGTGCGCTTGATGCGGCTGCCGCTGACCGCGATGGCTTCCAGCGCGGGGGCGGGCGCCATTTGCTTGGCTTCGGCGTAGCCCAGCGCGCGGGGCGGCGGGGGCGGCGCGCCCGGGGGGCTGCGGCGGCTCAGGACGGCTTGCGGCACGGCTGCGTCGGCGGCAGCCTTGGACGCGTCCGCGCCGGCGATCGCGGCGGCGGCCTCGTCGCGGATCGCCGCCACGTCGGCGGGCGAGGGCGTGCTTTGCGCGGCGTGACGCTCCCCGCGCGTGTCGGTCTGGCCGGCGCTGGGCGCATCGTCGCGGGCGCTGGTATGGCAGGCGCTGAGCGCGAGCGCGCCCAGGATCGCGGCGAACAGGACGGTGGTCTGCTTCGGGTGCGGGGTGGCGTGCATGCGGGCATCTCCAGGGTGGTCCTGGGTGGCAAACGCATGGCATCGGCGAGTGGGGTTAGGGGCTATGGGATCGAGTGCGTTCGCGCTGAGCGCTCGTCCCTCCCCCCAACCCGCACCCCGGCCCGATCGCTTCACGATCGGGCGTTCGGCGCAGCGCGAGCCAGTGGCTCGCAAGCGCTGCTTCTCACCTCGTGAACGGGAGAGGGGGTGGGGCGAGGGCCGCGAGGCATCGCCCTCGCGCCGCCCCCCAATCGATCGACGCCTCACCCCACCGGGTCGCGTATCACCAGCAGCCGCTGCTCGGTCATGTCCTCGATCGCGTACCGCACGCCTTCGCGGCCCAGACCGGAATTCTTGACGCCGCCATACGGCATGTTGTCGACGCGGAAGCTGGGCACGTCGCCGACGATCACGCCGCCCACGTCCAGGCGGTCCCAGGCGCGCATGGCGTGGTCGAGGCGGCCGGTGAACACGCCCGCCTGCAGACCGAAATCGCTGTCGTTGACCTGCGCCAGCGCCTCGTCGAAAGTGTCGAACGGCGCCATGAACGCGACCGGCCCGAACACCTCCTGGCGGAACAGATCGCTGTCGCGCGGCACCTTCTCCAGCAGCGTCGCCGGCAGCATGTTGCCGCGGCGTTCGCCACCGGCGATGAGTTTTGCGCCGCCCTTGCGCACCGCGGCCACCCAGGATTCGATGCGCTTGGCTGCGGCCTCGTCGATCACCGGCCCGATGAAGGTGCGTTCGTCGCGCGGGTCGCCCATGCGCAGCTTGGACACGGCCGCCTTGAGCTTCTTGCGCAACGCATCGTAGATCGCCTTATGAGCGTAGATGCGCTGCACGCTGATGCAGCTCTGACCGCTCTGGTAGTAGGCACCGAACACCAGCCGCTCGACCACGTGGTCCAGCGGCACGCCCGGGTCGTCGTCGACGATGCAGGCGGCGTTGCCGCCCAGTTCCAGGGTTACCTTCTTGCGGCCCGCGCGCGCCTTGAGCTCCCAGCCGATCAGGCCGCCGGTGAAGCTCAGCAGGGCGATGCGCTCGTCCTCGGTGAGCGCGGCGGCATCCTCGTTGGAGCAGCAGATCACCGAGAACGCGCCCTTGGGCAGATCGGTCTCTGCCAGGATCTCGCCGATGATCAGTGCGCCGATCGGCGTCTTGACCGCGGGCTTGAGCACGAACGGGCAACCGGCGGCGATCGCCGGCGCGACCTTGTGCGCGACCAGGTTGAGCGGGAAGTTGAACGGCGTGATGAAGCTGCAGGGGCCCACCGGCACGCGCTTGACCATGCCGCGGTAGCCGCGCGTGCGCTTGGAAATTTGCAGCTCGATGATCTCGCCGTCCAGGCGCGTGGCCTCGCCGGCGGCGATGCGGAAGGTGTCGATCAGGCGGGTGACTTCGCCGCGCGCGTCCTGGATCGGCTTGCCGGCTTCGATGCACAGCGCCAGCGCGAGCTCCTCGTGGCGTTCGCTGAAGCGCCGCACGCAGTGTTCGAGCACGTCGCGGCGCGCATCGGGCGGGAACGCGGCCATCGCCTCGCGCGCCTTGTGCGCGGCGACGATCGCCTTGCGCACCACGGCCGCGTCGGCGAAGGCCACGCGGGTGGCGACCTTGCCGCTGTACTTGTCCAGTACTTCCAGGTCGGTGTTGGCCGCGACCGGACGGTTGGCCAGATAGTACGGGTAGCTGCTCTTGAGTCCGGAGGCGGCGGGCTTGGACTTGCTGGGGGACTTGGCCATGGCGGATTCCGTAGTGAACAGGGTGTGGGCGCGCGCGGTTCAGCGCACCGCGGCGCTCATGCGCGGGATGTCTTCGTTGAGGATGCGGTCGTCGTCGGCATAATCGATCGGCACTTCGATCAGGTCCACGCCGGGCGTATCCAGCGCGCGCTGCAGCAGCGGCAGGAAGTCGTCGCTGCGGGCGGGGCGATGCCCGCGCGCGCCATAGCTTTCGGCGTACTTCACGAAGTCCGGATTGCCCAGGTCCATGCCGAAGCTGGGATAGCGTTCGTGCGCCTGTTTCCACTTGATCATGCCGTAGGCGTCGTCGCGCAGCACCAGCACGGTCAGGTCCAGGCCCAGGCGCACCGCGGTTTCGATTTCCTGCGAGTTCATCATGAAGCCGCCGTCGCCGCACACCGCCAGCACGCGCCGGTCCGGATGCACGATGCGCGCGGCCATCGCCGAGGGCAGGCCCGCGCCCATGGTCGCCAGCGCGTTGTCCAGCAGCAGTGTGTTGGGCCAGCGGCAGCGGTAGCCGCGCGCGAACCACAGCTTGTACAGGCCGTTGTCGAGGCAGACGATGTCGCGCTCGCCCATGGCCGTGCGCACGTCGGCGACCAGGCGCTGCGGCACCAGCGGATAGCGCGGGTCGCGATTGCGCTGGTCGATCTGCGCGTCCAGCGCCGCGCGCACGCGGTCGAAGAAGGCGAAGTCCCAGTGCGGCTGCGGCGCGATCGCCTCGGACAGCTGCCAGACCGCGTTGGCGATGTCGCCGACGACTTCGATCTGCGGGAAGTACACCGCGTCCACCTCGGCGCTGGCGTAGTTGACGTGGATCACCGTGCGCCGGCCTTCGCGCATGAAGAACGGCGGCTTCTCGATCACGTCGTGGCCGATGTTGACGATGCAGTCGGCGGCGTCGATCGCGCGGTGCACGAAGTCGTGGTCGGACAGGGCGGCGTTGCCCAGCCACAGCGGGTCGGTCTCGTCGACTACGCCCTTGCCCATCTGGGTGGTGAAGAAGGGAATGCGCAGCTTGGCGATCAGCGCGCGCAACTGGCGCGCGGTGGTCTTGCGGTTGGCGCCGGCGCCGACCATCAGCAGCGGATGGCGCGCGCGCATCACCGCGGCCGCGGCGTGGGCGACGGCCTTGTCCTCGGCCAGCGGGCGGCGCGAGTACGAGGCCGGGATGAGGCGCGCCTCGGTGGGGTCGGCGGCGATGTCCTGCGGCAGCTCCAGGTGGGTGGCGCCGGGACGTTCCTCCTCGGCGCGGCGGAAGGCCTCGCGCACGCGCGCCGGGATCGAATCGGCGGCGACGATCTGGCGCGTGTACTTGGTCAGCGGGCGCAGGGTGTCGACCACGTCGACGATCTGGAAATGGCCCTGCTTGCTGGTCTTGATCGGCTTCTGGCCGGTCAGCATCAGCATCGGCATGGCGCCGAGCTGCGCGTAGGCGGCCGCGGTGACCAGGTTGGTCGCGCCCGGCCCCAGCGTCGACAGGCAGACGCCGGCCTTGCCGGTGAGCCGGCCGTAGGTCGCGGCCATGAAGCCGGCCGCCTGTTCGTGGCGGGTCAGGACCAGTTTGATCGAGGACGTGCGCAGCGATTCCAGCAGGTCGAGGTTTTCCTCGCCGGGGATGCCGAACACGTACTCCACGCCCTCGGCCTCGAGTGCGGCCACGAACAGATCGGACGCCTTGGTCATGCGCAACTCCGTGCCGGGCTGCGCCCGAATTCGTCGATGTTCGCGCAGATCGTGTTAGCGGTGGGCGATGGCCGGGGCGCCGTGGCGGAACGGTGCGTCGCGTGGGCGGCGCCGGCAGGCGGCGAGGGCGCCGGCGTGTGCGGCGGCGTCATCGCGGCTTACGCCGCTCCCACAGAAAGCGGAGGCGGTGCCGGCCTTGGGGTAGGAGCGGCGTAAGCCGCGATGCGTCGCGACGCGCGACGCTGGTCCGGACGCAGCGCGTTTCAGGGGGCGTCGCCGCCCGCCTCGCCGTCCTCGACTTTCAAGCGCAGCCGCCCGTCCTGCACCCGCGCGCTCAAACGCTCGCCGGGCGCGGCATCCAGCACGCTGCGCACCACGTGCCCGTCCTCGCGCTGCAAAATCGCATAGCCGCGGGCGACGGTGGCCAGCGGGCTGACCGCCTCCAGCGAACGCGCCAGGCCGCGCAGGTGCAGGGTTTGGTGGGCGAGACGGCGCATCACGGCGGCGCGCGGCCGCTGGGCCAGCGCGCCCAGGCGTTCGCGCAGGGCGGCGATGCGGCGTTGCGGCTGGTTCGCGCGCAGCACCGCGTCGGCGTGTCGCAGCTGCGCGCGTTCGCGCTCCAGCCGGCGTTGCCAGGCCGCGGCCAGGCGGCGCAAGGCTTCGGCCTGGCGCAACCGCAGGGCCTGCAGGCGCGCCTGCGGCCGCAAGGCGTGCAAGCGCAGCGCGGCGCGGTCGGCGCGCTGCATGGCCTGGCGCAGGCGCTGCAGTTGCAGGTTGCGCAGGCGCGCGTCGAGCTGGCGCAGGCGGCGCAGCAGTTCGTCGCGATCCGGCGCGATCAGCTCGGCCGCGACCGAAGGCGTCGGCGCGCGCAGGTCGGCGGCGAAATCGGACAGGCTGAAGTCGGTCTCGTGGCCGATCGCCGACACCACCGGCACCTCGCAGGCCGCGATCGCGCGCGCCAGGCGCTCGTCGTTGAAGGCCCACAGGTCTTCCAGCGAGCCGCCGCCGCGCGCCAGCACCAGCACGTCGTAGCGGCCGGACGCGGCCGCGCGCTGCAGCATCTGCACGATCTGGGCGGCGGCGCCTTCGCCCTGCACCGGCACCGGCAGCACTTCGGCCTGGATCAGCGGGAAACGGCGCGCCAACACGCTGAGCACGTCGCGCACCGCCGCGCCGCTGGGCGAGGTGATCACGCCCACGCGCGCCGGGTAGCGCGGCAGCGGGCGTTTGCGCTCGGCGTCGAACAGGCCCTCGGCCTGCAGCCGCGCCTTGAGCTCCTCGAACGCGCGCCGCAGCGCGCCTTCGCCGGCTTCCTCCATGTGGTCCAGCACCAGCTGGTAGTCGCCGCGCGCTTCATACAGGGTCAGGCGGCCGCGCGCGAGCACGCGCAGGCCCTCGCGCGGGACGAACTTCAGCCAGCTGCTCTTGGGCTTGAACATCGCGCAGCGCACCTGCGCGCGCGCGTCCTTGAGGGTCAGATACAGATGGCCGGAGGACGGGCGCGACAGGTTGCCCAGCTCGCCCTCGACCCAGACCAGCGGAAAGGTGTCCTCCAGCAGGTTGCGCGCCAGGGTGTTGAGCTGGCTGGGGCTGAGGACTTCGTCGGGGGCGGCGGGGGGCATGGCGGTGCGGACGGCGGACGGCTTGGATACGGGGCAGGGCGATGGTAACGCGTCCGGCGAGGCGGCCTGCGGCTGCGGTTCAGGCGGATGAAGCGCCGGTGGCCGCTCGCGCTGTCTCCAGTGCGACACCTCCATGATCGTCATCCCCCGAACCCGCGCCTATCCCCCACCGCCCGGGCGTTACAATGGGCGCATGAATTCCGACACCGTTCTTCCCTGCGCCCACACCGGTTTCGGCCCCTTGCCGCGTCGCCTGACCCGCAGCGTGCGCATCGGCGCGATCACGTTGGGCGGCGGCGCGCCGGTGGTGGTGCAGTCGATGACCAACACCGACACCGCCGACATCGCCTCCACCACCAAGCAGGTGGCCGAGCTGTGGCGTGCCGGCTCCGAGCTGGTCCGGGTCACGGTCAACACCGTCGACGCCGCCGCGGCGGTGCCGCGCATCGTCGACAAGCTGGCGATGATGGGCATCGAGGTGCCGATCATCGGCGACTTCCACTACAACGGCCATCAGCTGCTCACCGCCGAGCCGGCTTGCGCGCAAGCGTTAGGCAAGTACCGCATCAACCCCGGCAACGTCGGCTTCGGCAAGAAGAAGGACAGCCAGTTCGCCACCTTGATCGAAATGGCGATCAAGTACGGCAAGCCGGTGCGCATCGGCGCCAACTGGGGCTCGCTGGACCAAGCGCTGGCCGCGACCCTGATGGACGAGAACCACGCCCGCGCCGAACCCTGGGACGCGGGACGCGTGCTGCGCGAGGCGCTGATCCGCTCGGCCCTGGACTCGGCGCAGCGCGCGGTCGAGATCGGCCTGCCGGCCGACCGCATCGTGCTTAGCGCCAAAGTCAGCGGCGTGCAGGAACTGATCGCGGTCTACCGCGAGCTGGCCAACCGCGGCGACTTCGCCCTGCACCTGGGCCTGACCGAGGCCGGCATCGGCAGCAAGGGCATCGTCGCCTCCAGCGCGGCGCTGGGCGTGCTGCTGCAGGAAGGCATCGGCGACACCATCCGCATCTCGCTCACGCCCGAGCCGGGCCAGTCGCGCAACAACGAAGTCATCGTCGCTCAGGAACTGCTGCAGACCATGGGCCTGCGGGCGTTCACGCCCATGGTCACCGCCTGCCCGGGCTGCGGCCGCACCACCAGCAGCTTCTTCCAGGAACTGGCGCAGAAGGTGCAGGAGCACGTGCGCGCGAAGATGCCGGAATGGAAGATCAGCCACCCGGGCGCGGAGAACCTGACCCTGGCGGTGATGGGCTGCGTGGTCAACGGGCCCGGCGAATCGCGCCACGCCAACATCGGCATTTCCCTGCCGGGCACCGGCGAGGCGCCGTCGGCGCCGGTGTTCGAGGACGGCGAGAAGACCGTCACCCTGCGCGGCGAACGCATCGCCGATGAATTCGTCGAGCTGATCGACCGTTACGTCGAACGCAACTATGGCGTCCACGCAACGGGCGCCTGACTCCAGCGACGGCGGCGACGCGCTGCGCGCGGAGACGCGCTTCGGCGTCGCGTTCCTGCGCCGCCACGGCTTGCGCCTGCTGCTGGTGTTCGCCGGCTTGCTGCTGCCGCTGTGGGCGTTCGCCGAGCTGGCCGACGAGATCCACGATCAGGACACCATCCCCTTCGACGAACCGATCCTGCAGTTCGCGCATTCGCTGGCGCGCGAAGGCTTCGACCGCTTCTTCGTCGTGATCAGCAAGATCGGCTATCTGCACGGCGTGGTCCCGTTCGACGTCGCGCTGGTGCTGGCGCTGAGCCTGCTGCGTCGCTTCCGCGAGGCGACCTTTGCGGCGATCGCTCTGGGCGGTTCGGCCCTGCTCAACATCGCCGCCAAGCAGGCCTTCGCGCGCGACCGGCCGTCGCTGTGGGAATCGATCGCGCCCGAGCACAACTACAGCTTCCCCAGCGGCCACGCGATGGGCTCGGCCACGCTGGCCTGCGTGCTGACCCTGCTGGTCTGGCGTACCCGCTGGCGCTGGCCGGTGGCCGTGGCCATGGCGGCCTTCGTCGTGCTGGTCGGCCTGTCGCGGGTCTACCTGGGCGTGCATTACCCCTCCGACATCCTGGCCGGCTGGGCCGTCGCCACGGCCTGGGCGGTGGCGGTGTATGTGCTGACGTTTCGTGGTGGGGTGGGGCCGTGGAGGGCCGCCTCGTAGGTCGTCGTCGATGCGGGCGCGACCACGATTGAATGCACGTTGGGTGGCGCGATGCTGCAGCGGATCGCGAGCAGCGTCGCTACCAATTGCCTCCTGTTCCGCGGCCGCCTGGGCAGCCTGGATCGCAACAACCGCGCCAGGCAGACGTCAAAGGGCGCGAAGCCCTCAGCTGGGTACGGCGGCTGGCCGAATCTTGCCCCGCGGCACATGCAGCCTTGCCGATTCTGTGCTTATCGTGTGCCTGGCGGGGTAGGGCGATCCTCATCGCCCCCCGTTGTGCATTAGGTCGGCGCCTGGGGAAGCGTCGGCCGACGCCGTAGGCGGCTCGTGCTTCCGCCGCCGATCGGGCCTCGCTCAGCACCACTCTCCCATCTGGGCCACCGGTTCGGCGCTACGCCGTCGGTGGGCGTATGCATTGCGGATTCGCATTAGGGGACGTTGCACATGTCGATAAGAATCAACCGATGGACGGTCGGGCTGGCGCTGGGTGCGCTGGCGGCGATCGCCGGCGCCACCGTCATGCTCGGCGGCGGCGTATCCGATGCCGGCGGCGGGCCGATCGGCGGCGCGCCGGCGGCCGTGTCCGGCGGCAACAACGAGTTGCCGGAACAGCAGGTCCGCAAATACATCGTGGTCTACCGCGAGGCGCCGCTGGCGACCTACCGCGGCGAGATCAAGGGCCTGCCGGCGCCGGAGCGTCTGGTCGGCGAGCCCGGCGTGCCGCAGATGGCGCGCGCCGCCGCGACCGCGGCCGGCGAAGGCAAGCTGGACGTGCGCAGTTCGCGCGCGCAGGCGTATGTGCGTCACCTGGAAAGCGCGCAGCGCCAGCACGAGTCCGGCATCGCCGCCGCGATCGGCCGTCCGCTGCGCATCGAACGCCGCATGCGGCACGCGCTCAACGCCGTGGTCACCGAGCTGAGCGAGGCCGAGGCCCAGCGCGTGCAGCAACTGTCCGAGGTGCAGTTCGTCGAGGAGTACCGCGAGTACGAACAAGACACCGACGTCGGCCCGACCCTGATCGGCGCGCCGCAGCTGTGGAACTCGCCGACCAATCCGGTCAAGGGCGAGGGCGTGGTGGTCGGCATCCTCGACTCGGGCATCAACTTCGGCAGCCCCTCGTTCGCGGCCGTCGATGAGCAGGGCTACGCTCACGTCAATCCGCTGGGCGCCGGCAACTACCTGGGCACCTGCGCGGCGGGCGGCGTCGATGCCGGCCGTTGCAACGACAAGCTGATCGGCGGTTACGACTTCGTCTGCGCGGCGCCGGGCAACACCTGCGGCGTGGCCAACATCCGCGAGGAGCCGGGCTTCGGCGACACCAACAGCCACGGCAGCCACACCGCCTCGACCACCGCGGGCAACTTCCGCACGGTCGCGTTCAAGGGCCGCAACACGCTGATTTCCGGCGTGGCGCCGCACGCCAACATCATCGCCTACGACGTGTGCTACACGAACACGGCGACCGGTCGCGGCCTGTGCCCGAACACGTCGTCGGCCGCCGCGGTCGATCAGGCGGTCGCCGACGGCATCGTCGACGTGCTGAACTTCTCGGTGGGCGGCGGCGAAAACCCGTGGAGCGATTCGGTCTCGCTGGCCTTCCTCAACGCGGTCAACGCCGGCATCTACGTGGCGACCTCGGCCGGCAACAGCGGCCCGGGCCCGAACACCATGGGCCACCTGGAGCCGTGGACCGGTTCCACCGCGGCCGCGCAGCATGGCCGTCAGGACTTCAATCCGGTCATGCAGGTCACCGGCCCGGGCGCCGTACCCGCCGCGCTGGGCGCGCTGGTGCTCAACGAAGGCACGGGCGGCGTCGCGTTCACTTCGCCGCTGGCGCCGACCACGGTGCTGCGCGTCAGCCCCAACATCGACGGCGTCGACGACGGCTGCGCCGCGTATCCGGCCGGCACCTTCACCAACGCGATCGCGGTGATCCGCCGCGGCACCTGTTCGTTCACCATCAAGTCCGGCAACGCGGCGGCCGCAGGTGCGGTCGCGGTGGTTATCGCCAATAACGCCGCCGGCGGTCTGATCCCGACCATGACCGGCGCGACCGTTCCCGGTTTCGCGATGCTGCAGGCCGACGCCAATGCGGTGCGCGATTTCCTGGCCGGCAATCCCGGCACCGCCGGCATCAGCGTGCTGCCGATTCCGAACACGCCCGACGTGCTTGCCGATTTCAGCTCGCGCGGCCCGGCCGGCACCTACGATCTTCTGAAGCCCGACGTCACCGCACCTGGCGTGGCCATCCTGGCCGTGGTCGCCGGTACCGCGATCAGCGGTTCGGAGAACGCGGTGGGCCTGATGAACGGCACCTCGATGGCTTCGCCGCACCACGCCGGCGCCGCCGGTCTGCTGCGTCAGGCGCAGCCGACCTGGACCGTGCCGGAAGTGAAGTCGGCGTTGGTGATGACCGCCGAGCAGCAGGTGTTCAAGGAAGACTCGATCACGCCGGCGACGCCGTTCGATCGCGGCGGTGGCCGTTTGCGCGTCGACCTCGCGCTGCGCGCCGGTCTGGTGCTCAACGAAACCCGCGCCAACTACCTGGCCGCCAACCCGGCCAACGGCGGCGACGTCGCCAACCTCAACCAGCCCAGCCTGGCCAAGGCGCGCTGCGTCGAGCGTTGCGTGTTCACCCGTACCTTCCGCAACACGCTGTCGGTGCGTCAGGGCTGGACGGTCAAGCTGACCGGCCTCAGCGGCACGATCTCGCCGGCGCTGTTCACGCTCAATCCGGGCGAGAGCAAGGCGGTCAAGATCACGGTCAACAGCTACCAGCTGCCGGCCGACGGTTCCTGGAATTTCGGCACCCTGACCCTGACGCCGACCGCGATCGGCACGCTGGACCAGCCGACGCTGCGCCTGCCCGTGGCGGTGTCGGTGCCGCCGCCGGTGATCGCGCTGACGCCGGTGCAGATCGCGGCGACCCTGCCCGCGGGCGGTAGCGGCTTCGCCAACTTCCGCATCGACAACCTCGGCGGTTCGCGTCTGGATTACACCATCGACAACACCGGACAGGGCCTGCGCACCTTGCTCGACGCGCAGCGCGGTGCGGTCAGCAGCGGCTTCCGCGCCACGGTCTACACCGATCCGGCGACGGCGGGCTCGGCGGCGCAGTTCAGCGCCGACGATTTCAGCGTGACCGAAGCCACGCGCCTGGTGTCGCTGTACACGGAAGGCTTCGTGTCCAGCGGTCAGCCGCTGGCGACCACCGCGACCAGCCTGACCTGGACCCTGTTCCGCGACAGCGGCAGCAATCCGGAAGGCAATCCGCAGGCCTCGCCGGGCGTGGCCGTGTGGAGCTACACCGCCGCGCCGACCGGTGCCGGCGTCACGCTCACCGGCGCCAACATCGGCCTCAATCTGACCGCGGCCGGCCAGAACGTCGATCTGCTGCCGGGCCGTTACTGGCTGGTGGTGCATGCGCGTTCCAGCTTCGCCAACCGTTGGGTGTGGTTCGCCTCCAACACCGGCGACAACGTGTTCCGCACCATCACCGTCACCACCGCCGGTGCCGGCGCCTGGACCGCGGGCACCGGCTTCGCCGGCCTGGCCTGGAACGTGGGCGCGTCCAACGCCTGCGGCGCGCCGTGGATCGGTGCGCCGGTGAGCGCGATGGGACGCGTGAATCCGGGTGCGGTCGGCAACAACGCGCAGGTGCAGCTCAACGCGGGCGGCCTGAGCGCCGGCACGCACGTGGGCTTCATCTGCGTGGCCAGCAACGATCCCGTCAAGCCCAAGGTCGCCGCGCGCGTGGTGCTGACGGTGACGGCCGGGCCGTAACGTTCGCTGGCTACTGTCGCCGGGCCCGTTCGTGGGCCCGGCGATTACTTCGATACCGGTACGGGCCGCGTTGCACGGCCCATCCAAACGATTCCTTAGGGGGAAGCAATGAAGCACATGCACCACTCGCTCCTGTCCACCGCGCTGCTGCTGGCGCTGGCCCTGCCGACGGCCGCGCTGGCTGGCGAACCCTGCCTGCTCGACGACGGCCTGGGCGGCACCACCACCGGCGGCGCCACCGCGGCCGGCGGCGGCGCGACCGCCTGCGGCAGCGGCGCCACCGCCAGCGGCGACGGCAGCACCGCGGTCGGTTCGGCCAGCACCGCCAGCGGCACCGGCAGCACCGCGGTCGGCGCCGACAGCGTCGCCGGCGGCGATCAGAGCACCGCGGTCGGCCAGGGCGCGCAGGCCGGCGGTTTCGGCGCCACCGCCAACGGCAGCGGCAGCAACGCCAGCGGCGAGTTCGCCACCGCCACCGGCACCGCCAGCGAAGCCAGCGGGCAATTCAGCAGCGCCAGCGGCGCCGGCGCGCGCGCCACCAACGACAACGCCACCGCCACCGGCAGCTTCAGCGAAGCCAGCGGCCTGGGCAGCTCGGCGCACGGCTACAACGCCATCGCCAGCGGCGAGCTCAGCACCGCCAGCGGCAGCGGCTCTCTGGCCTCGGGCGAGGCCAGCACCGCCAACGGCGCCGGCGCCACCGCCAGCGGCAAGGGCAGCACCGCGACCGGCGCGCACAGCGTCGCCAGCGCCGACGGCGCCACCGCCAACGGCGGCTGGGTCGACAAGGACGGCGACGGCGTGGTCGATCCGGACGAAGTGACCACCGCCAGCGGCCTGGAATCCAGCGCCTTCGGTGGAGCGGCCCAGGCCACGGCGGACCAGTCCAGCGCCTTCGGCGGTCGTAGCGTCGCCAGCGGCATCGGCAGCAGCGCGTTCGGCTACGGCGCGCAGGCCACGATGCAGAACGCGACTGCGATCGGCCAGGGCAGCAACGCCAGCGCGACCAACAGCGTCGCCCTGGGCGCGGGCTCGAATGCCAACCGCGCCAACACCGTCTCGGTGGGCGACACCGGCAACGAGCGCCAGATCACCAACGTCGCCGCCGGCACGCAGGGCACCGACGCGGTCAATCTGACCCAGCTGCAGGACGGCAACGCGGCGACCTTGAACGCGGCCAACACCTACGCCGACACGGTCGCGGCCAATACGCTCAACAGCGCCAACACCTACACCGACACGGTCGCGGCCAACACGCTCAACAGCGCCAACACCTACACCGACACGGTCGCGGCCAATACCCTCAACAGCGCCAACAGCTACACCGATTCGCGCGTGACCAGCAACAACGCCAACGTGCTCAACCAGGCCAACGCGTACGCCGATGCCGGCGATGCGGCCACGCTCAACGCCGCCAACACGCATGCCGATGCCGGCGACGTGGCGACGCTGCGCACCGCCAACACCTACACCGACATGCGTTTCGCCCAGGCGATCGCGGCGCCGATGGCGGCCATCGACGACCTGCGCAGCGACATGGACTGGGGCTTCAAGCAGACCGACCGCCGCATCGACCGCGCCGGTGCGATGACCGCGGCGATGGTGCAGATGGCGACCTCGGCCGCCGGCATCCACACCAAGAACCGCGTCGCCGTCGGTGCGGGTTTCCAGAACGGCGAGCAGGCCCTGTCGATCGGTTACCAGCGCGCGATCAGCGAACGCGCCACGGTGACTTTCGGCGGCGCGTTCAGCAGCTCGGAGAGCTCGGCGGGCGTGGGTTTGGGTTTCGGTTGGTAAGGGTTCCTTGGGAGTTGCAATATCTGACGGCGCCTACGGGCGCCGTTTTTTTTTGCTGTTGTTTCCCCTTTGAAAAAGGGGCGGCTAGGGGGTGATTGGCTGCGCGCTCGCGTGGAGTGCGTCTAAGCAAAAGCAAATCTCCCCCAACCCCTCTTTTACAAAGAGGGGAGCTGTACGCAGGAGAGGGAAGGGGCACCGATGGCCGTAGGATGCGGTGTTAACCGCATCGTTACGCACCTGCATACTCGCATCGCGCATCGCGCATCGCGCGTCACTCATCACGCACCGCGCTCTGCATGCCGCGCGATGCGGTGCGCCTGCGGCTTGCCGCATCCTACGGGCTCGCCGCATCCTACGGGCTCGCCGCATCCTAAGCGGGTCAGCGATACGCGCTTTCGCGCTCGTCCTGCAGGCGCTGGCGCAGGTATTCGTCGCGGGTGAGGCCGCCCGGGATCCGGGTCATCGCCATGACCTGCGCCACCACCTCGGCCTCGCGCTGCTTGTAGGACTGAAAGCGCGGGTCGTTGCGCTGCTGCGCCAGCCATTGCGCGTTGCGCTGGTCGGCGACGGCGCGATAGCGCTCGGCCAATGCCTCGACCTGGCGCATCTGCTCGGCCTGGTCGGGCACGGTGGCCTGGATCAGGGCCACGCGCAGCAGCATGGTTTCGCCGGCCGACAGCTCGCCGGCGCGTTCGTAGGCGTCGACATCGCGCTGCAGGGCCTGGGCCTGGCGCAGGCGCTCGGCCTGACCGAGCGATGCGGCGTCGCGGAAGTAGCGTTTGGCTTCGCCGCGGAATTGTTCGCGGTCGCGGTACGCACGCGCCTGCGGCGTGGCCAGCAGAGCGGCCTGTCGGGCTTCGACCGAGGCGCTGCGGGCATTCGCTGCCGGGGCGGCGCTCGCCTGCGCATCGCGCGAGCGCGCCACCAGCACCGCCGCGGCGAGGGCCGCGGCGGCGAGGGCGATCAACAGCAGTTTGGTGCGGGTCATGAGCGGCGCCGCGCCTCAACCCAGCAGCTGGTCGACCAGCCAATACAGCAGGTTGAAGGGTTTGGCGCGGTCGGCCTGGTCGTTGGCTTCGCTGGCGTCGACGACCTTGCCGTTGCCGTCCAGCACGCTGTCGATGAACTGCTTCAGCTGCAGGTTTTGCGCCTGCACGTCGCCGTTCTTGAAGTCGACGATGGTGGTGCAGTGGCTTTCGTTGAGCGCGCGGTACTGCGGGAAGTAACCGCCGAAGTTGTCCAGCGTGTTCAAACGCGCCGACAGGCGTTGCGTGTCGGCGCCCCACTTGGCGTGGATCAGCGCTTCCTTGGCGGCCTGGTTCGGGGCGGCCTGGATGTCGGCGTGGAAGCGCTCGTAGGAGTACGAGGAGTAGTTGAGGTCCTGCCAGAAGTGGGTCGCGCCGAGGCGGTCGCCGCTGTGCTTATTGGCGAGCGCGGGATACAGCGAGCCCAGTTCGTTGAGATCCAATTGCGGCAGGCCGCTGGCCAGATAGGCGAGCGGGCCGTTGGGCGCGTCCAGGCCCCAGGCGCCGCGGATGTGGGCCATCAGCGGTTGCGACGGATATTGCGCGGGATCGCCGTTGCGCGGGGTCGGGAAGATCGGGCCGGAGTCGTCGATCAGGAAGCTGCGCGTGGGCGCGAGGTCGCGGCGCAGCGGGTCGTAGTTGATCAGGCTGCCGGCGCCGCCGGCGCTGCAGCCGGTGCTGAGCATCTGGCCCGGACGCGGCAGGTTGTCCTTGAGCCAGGCGGTGACCGCGCGCGAGTTGCGCAGGCCGTTGTGGTGCCACACCAGCGGCTCGGCTTGATTGCTGGGGTCGGTGTAGACCGCGACCTTGTCGCCGCCGTAGATGTCGCCCGTGCAGTAGGGCACGTAGACCATGTTCCAGTTCTGGGTCTTGACCGCGTCGAACGGGCTGACCCGGGTCACGAACGGGCTGACCAGGCTGGCGCCGGGATTGAGCAGGCTCATGTAGTCGTCGGGGATGCCGTGCGGATTGCGCGCGCCGCGGATACCGCTCTGACCGGAGCAGCTGGCGTAATCCCAGCACGCGCCGCCGCCTTCCATGTAGATGATGGTGTTGGTGGTGTCGGGCACGCGGTTGACGAAGATCTTGTATGGCGAGCCGTCGCCGCAGACCGCGCCGGTCTCGGCCGGCAACTGCACGGTCTGCCATTGGTAGTACGCGCCGGGGCTGAAGCCGTCGGACTTGGCGGCGTTCTTGCTCAACAACGGGTACTGGCCTTGACGCTGCGCCGGTTGCACCGGGTTGTTGGCGCGCGGTGGCGAGACCAGGTTGCGTAGGGTCTGGAAGAAACCGTAGTCGCCTTCTTCCGCCAACAGCGGCGGGCTGGCCAGCGCGAACGCGCCTCCCAGCAGGAAGACGGCGGCGTATCGGGTGTGAGCCATGGCCTTGCTCTCCTTTGCATGCATTGAGTGCGGGCGTAACCCGCGCGTCACGGTGCGACTCCGGCCCCGGGTCCGGCGCACTGCGGCAGCCCCCTGTCCATACTGCTGCGTCTGGATATCGTCGCGGACGCGGCAGCGTCAATGCGTAACGCGCGCACGGCGCCGATTGGCCGCAAACGCCGCCCTGCGTGTCCGTTTATGCCCGGAATACGGTCACGAAACCGGGGATAGTCCCGTCGCGCTTCGTGCGCCGCAACATAGCGTTGCGACGCGGCGCGCTTACTCGCCCGGCGCTGCCGCTTCGCTGGGCGCCTTGGAGGCCGCGCGGCGCGACAGCACCGCCTCGCGGTGGGCGATATAGGCGTTGGAGGCCAGGATGATGGCCGCGCCGATCACGGTCCAGCGGTCGATGGATTCGCCGAACCAGGCCCAGCCGGCCAGCGCGACCAGCGGCAGCTGCATGAAGCTGATCGGGGTCAGCGCCGACACTTCGCCCAGCTTGAGCGCATGCGTCCACAGCACCTGGCCGCCGGTGCCGAGCACGCCGGCGGCGACCACCCAAATCCACATCGTGCCCTGCGGCCATTGCCATACAAACAAGGCCGGCAGCAGCGACATCGGCACCCAGAACAGGTAGGTGTACAGCACGATCGTGTTGGCCGAGTCGACCCGCGACAGCTGCTTGATCTGGATCGCGACCACGCCGCTGAGCACCGCCGCCAGCAGCGCGATCAGGGTGCCGGCGGTGAAGTCGGCCGAGCCCGGGCGCACGATCACCAGCACGCCGACGAAACCCGCCGCGACCGCGGCCCAACGCCGCGCGCGCACCTGTTCGCCCAGGAACAGCACCGCGGCGATGGTCACGAACAGCGGCGTGGAATACGACAGCGAGATCGCCTGCGCCAGCGGCAGATGGCCGATCGCCCAGAAGCCGGCCAGCATCGAGCAGATGCCGATCGCGCAACGCACGAAGTAGCGCGGCAGTTGCTTGGTGCGCAGCGCGGCGCGGTTGGCGCCGGCCAGCAGCGGCAATACCGCGAGCAGACCGAAGAAGTTGCGGAAGAACGCGATCTCGAAGGTGTGCAGTTCGGCCGAGGCGATGCGGATCACGATCGCCATCGCGCCGAAGCATAGCGTGCTGGCCAGCATGTAGGCCGCCGCGCGCATCGGTTGCGAGAGCGGCGCGCTCACCAGCGGGCGCCGATCAGGCGCGGCTCGGGTTCGATGGCCACGCCGAAGCGCGCTTGCACGGAGTCGGCGATACGGCGGGCCAGGTCCAGCAACTGCGCGCCGCTGGCGTGGCCGTGGTTGACCAGCACCAGCGCGTGCGCGGCGGACACGCCGGCGTCGCCGTCGCGATGGCCTTTCCATCCGCAGGCGTCGATCAGCCAGCCGGCCGACAGTTTGCGGCTGTCGTCGTCGGCGCCGCGGAACACCGGCAGCGCGGGGTGTTCGGCCAGCAGCGACTCGGCCTGCGCGCGCGGCACGATCGGATTCTTGAAGAAGCTGCCGGCGTTGCCGAGCGTGGCCGGGTCGGGCAGCTTGCGGCGGCGGATCGCGATCACCGCTTCGGCGACCGTGCGCGGCGTCGGCGCGTCCACGCCCATCGCGGCCAGCTCCTCGCCCAGGCCGGCGTAGTCCAGGCGCAGCGCGGGCGTGCGCGGCAGCGCGAACTCGACCGCGGTGACCAGGTAACGGTCGGGCGCGTGCTTGAACAGGCTGTCGCGGTAAGCGAAGCGGCAGGCGGCGGCATCGAAGCGGTGCAGGGTGGCGGTGGCCGGTTCGAAGGCTTCCACGACGTGCACGAAATCGCGCACTTCCACGCCGTAGGCGCCGATGTTCTGGATCGGCGCGGCGCCGACCGTGCCCGGAATCAGGGCCAGGTTTTCCAGGCCGGCGTAGCCGGCTTCCAGCGTGCGCATCACGAAGCCGTGCCAGGGCACGCCGGCGTCGGCGCGCAGGATCGCGCCGTCGTGATCGGGCGCGGCGCCCAGCGTCTGCACGCGGTCGCCGGTCAGGGCGAGCACCGCGCCCTCGGGATCGCCGGCGAACAGCAGGTTGCTGCCGCCGCCCAGCACCAGAGCGATGCCGTCGCGCAGTTCGGGCAGGCGCAGGGCCTCGTCCAGGCGCGAGGCGTCGGCCACTTCGGCCAGCACCGGCGCGGTCGCGGCCACGCCGAAGGTATTGCGTCGGGTCAGCGCGGCCTCGCGCAGGAGGCGGACGGCGTCGCTCATGCCGGCGGGACGTTGCCGCGGCTCGGGGCTTCCTTGCGGCGTCGCATCGCTTCCACGCATTCGTGCACCAGCGCCGGCCCGCGATAGACCAGGCCGGTGTAGCACTGCACCAGGGCCGCGCCGGCTGCCATCTTGGTCACGGCGTCGGCGCCGGACAGGATGCCGCCGACGCCGATCATCGGGATCGATTCGGGCAGGCGCGTGCGCAGCATGCGCAGCACCGTGGTCGACTGGCCCATCAGCGGACGTCCGGACAGGCCGCCCATTTCGCCGGCGTGGCGCGCACCCTCGATGGCGATGCGCGAAACCGTGGTGTTGGTGGCGATCACGCCGTCGACCTGCAGTTCGCTGAGCACGCGCGCGGCCGCTTCGATGTCGTGGTCGGACAGGTCGGGCGCGATCTTGACCAGCATCGGCACGCGCTTGCCGTGCAGGCCGGCGTATTTCTCCTGCGCCTCGCGCAGGGTGCCGATCAGGCGGCGCAGCGATTGTTCTTCCTGCAGCTCGCGCAGGCCGGCGGTGTTGGGCGAGGAGATGTTGACCGTGATGTAGTCGGCCAGCGGATAGACCCGCTCCAGGCACAGCAGGTAGTCGTCCTCGGCCGACTCGTTCGGGGTGTCCTTGTTCTTGCCGATGTTGATGCCCAGCAGGCCGTGGCGGCGCTGGGCGCGCTCTACGTTGCGGACCAGGGCATCGACGCCCTCGTTGTTGAAGCCCAGACGGTTGATCACCGCCTCGTGCTCGGGCAGGCGGAACATGCGCGGCTTGGGGTTGCCTTCCTGCGGGCGCGGCGTGACCGTGCCGATCTCGACGAAGCCGAAGCCCAGCGCCAGCAGCGCATCGATGTGCGCGCCGTTCTTGTCCAGGCCGGCGGCCAGGCCGACGGGATTGGGGAAGGTCAGGCCGAAGGCCTTGGTCGGAAACGGCTTGGGCCGGCTGCTCAGCAGCGGATTGAGGCCGGTGCGGTAGGCCGTTTCCAGCGCCGTGAGGCCAAGGCCGTGCGCGCGTTCGGCATCCAGTCCGAACAGAAAGGGGCGGGCGAGGCTGTACACGGGATCGCAGGCGTCCGCTGTAGAACGAACGCGGATTATCGCCTAAGCGGCGCTTGCGAGGCGAGTGCGGATCGTCTTCACAGGCATCGGCTGCGCCGGGACGAGGCTTATCCGACCACGCCGCAGCACAGGAAGAACACGACGAAACCCAGCGCCGGCAAGGCCGTCAGCAGGACCGCGTAGCCCAGCCACAGCGCCGTGCTGGCCAGGCCCGAGCCGCCGGCGGGCTCCTGGCCGCGCCGGATCGCGGCACGTGCGCGGTGACCGCAGATCACCGCGAGCAAGGCCACGGCATGGGCCGGCAGCACGCGGCCCAGGTGCGCGGTCAGCCCCTGCGTGGCGAACCAGGCCCACACCGCCAATGCCCAGGCCAGCAGCGCCAGCGCGATGCCGACCAGGGGCCAGGCACCGGTGTGTTCGAGTTCGGGACGGTTCACGGGGGCGGGCCTGTGGCGTGCGGCGCTGGCCCAGGATAGCGGCGCGGATGCCCACGATCAGGGGCCGACCCGGCCTGTGCGCAATGCGTGCGCCCAGTCCGCACGCCCGTTGCGCAATGCACGCGCGGCGGCGGCCTCGTGGTCGTAGTCGACCGCGATCGGTTCGACCCGCCAGTGGCCGGTTGCGTCGTCGGCGATGGCGTAGCGGGCGCGCGGGTCGCCGACTTCCATCGCGTGCGGACGCGGGTAGTCGGCGCGATAGGCCTGCAGGCCGACGCTGCCGGGATTCGCCACCAGGCGGCCGTCGTCCAGTCGCAGCGCGCGCGGCACGTGGGTGTGGCCGCACAGGATCAAGGCATGGGCGATGGCGCCGGCGCGTCGTGCGGCCTCGGCCGTGTCGGCCGCGCGTGGGCCGTCCTCGTCCAGGTGTTCCAGGAAGTATTCGAGATCGTCGCCCGGCGTGCCGTGGCAGAGATAGACCGCGTCGTTCAAGGCCAGCGTCGCCGGCAGCGCGGCGATCCAGTCCAGCTGATCGGCGCGCAGCGCATCGCGCGCGTAGGCGTCGGACGCGCCCATGCGCGGGCGCGGGGTGTCCAGCAGTTGCCGTTCGTGATTGCCGCGGATCGTGGGCAGGTTCAGGCCGATCAGCAGATCGGCGGTCTCCACCGGCTGCAGCGGGCCGGAAAGAATGTCGCCCAGGTTGACGGTAAGGTCGCAGTGGCGCGCGCGGATGTCGGCGAGCACCGCGGTGAGCGCGTCGAGGTTGCCGTGGATGTCGGAGACGACGGCGATGCGCATCGCGATGTTCCTGTCGGCGCTGCTTCGGTCGGCGGTGCTTCAGTCGGCGCTGCGTCCGTCAGCGGAGCCGCCGTAGCGGCCCCGCCGATGGGTGTTGCGATCCTTACAGGTCGAACTTGATGCCCTGCGCCAGCGGCAGCGCGTCGGAGTAGTTGATGGTGTTGGTCTGGCGGCGCATGTAGGCGCGCCACGCATCCGAACCCGACTCGCGGCCGCCGCCGGTTTCCTTCTCGCCGCCGAACGCACCGCCGATCTCGGCACCGGAAGTGCCGATGTTGACGTTGGCGATGCCGCAGTCCGAACCGGCCGCCGACAGGAAGGCCTCGGCGGCCTTGAGGTTGGCGGTGAAGATCGACGAGGACAGGCCCTGCGGCACGTCGTTCTGCAGGGCGATGGCTTCGTCCAGCGTCTTGAACTTCATCACGTACAGGATCGGCGCGAAGGTTTCGGTCTGCACTACCTCGGCGTCGTTGCTCAGGCCGGTGACGATGGCCGGCAGCACGAAGTTGCCGGGGCGGTCGATGCGCTCGCCGCCGGTCTCGACCTTGCCGCCGCTGGCCTTGGCCTGGGCGATCGCGTCCAGGTAGGCCTGCACGCCGTCCTGGCTGTTGAGCGGGCCCATCAGGTTGGCCGGGTCGGTCGGGTCGCCGATCTTCTTCTCGACCTGCTTGTAGGCGGCGATCAGCTTGGCCAGCACGTCGTCATGAATCGACTCGTGCACGAACAGGCGGCGCGTGGTGGTGCAGCGCTGGCCGGCGGTGCCGACCGCGCCGAACGCGATGGCCGGGATCGCCAGCTTCAGGTCGGCCGAGGCGTCGACGATGATGGCGTTGTTGCCGCCCAGCTCCAGCAGGGAACGGCCCATGCGGCGGGCGACGCGCTCGCCGACGTGGCGGCCGACCTTGGTCGAGCCGGTGAAGCTGACCAGGGCGATGCGCTTGTCGTCGACGAAGTTGGAGGCCAGCTCGGTGCCGGCGTCGTTGAACAGGAAGAAGATGTCCGGGAAGCCGCCGGCGCGCAGCGCTTCGTTGCAGATCTTCATCGAGGCCACCGCCGACAGCGGGGTCTTGGGCGAGGGCTTCCAGATGGTGATGTCGCCGCAGATGGCGGCGATGAACGCGTTCCAGGCCCACACCGCGACCGGGAAGTTGAACGCCGAGATCACGCCGACCAGGCCCAGCGGGTGCCACTGCTCGTACATGCGGTGGCCGGGGCGCTCGGAGTGCATGGTCAGGCCGTACAGCTGGCGCGACAGACCGACGGCGAAGTCGCCGATGTCGATCATTTCCTGCACTTCGCCGTCGCCCTCGGGCTTGGACTTGCCCATTTCCAGCGCGACCAGCGAACCCAACGCGTCCTTGTGCTTGCGCAGCGCGTCGCTGCACAGGCGGATGGCTTCGCCGCGGCGCGGGGCCGGGGTGGTGCGCCACACCGCGAACGCGGCCTGGGCGCGCTCGACGATGGTGTCGTAGTCGCTCTGCGAGGACGCCTGCACGCGCGCCAGCACGGCGCCGTCGGTGGGATTGACCGGTTCCAGCACGCCGGCGTCGGCGGTCTTGGACCACTCGCCATGACCCAGATAAGTGCCCGACTCGTTGTCCTTAAGTCCCAGGGCAGTCAAAACAGCGTGCGTCATAGCGAAAACTCCAAATCAAAAGCATTGAAAAGTCCGCACATGGATGTGCGGGCCTGCGCACAGGGACGTGCGATCCATACCTGGCGACCCCGACACGATTCGAACGTGTGACCTTCCCCTTAGGAGGGGGATGCTCTATCCAGCTGAGCTACGGGGCCTAAGCCGCTGATTTTCGCACGAACGGGTCTGTCTCCGGAAATCGGGCGACGCGCGGGCCGTGCGCGGCGGCGTCGCTGAGGCGACACAAGCGCGCAGCGCAAGTCCGGCCCGCAGGAACGGTGCGCAGACACCCGCGGCCGCGCCGCGGCGATGGCCTGCAGGCGCCCGAAACCGCGTATCCACCGGCGGGCCTACCCGGTTTCGGGGATGGTCACGGGGGAGGCTGGCCTGATCTGCTGGGCTCCCTACCGTGAGTTTGGAGCCGTAAAGGGGTGGGTTTGACGCGCAGGGGAACAGGTGCGCGCGGGGCCGCAACCGCGCAGGGGCGGGCGATGGGCTTCGATATCGGGGCCGCGTCTGCGTGCGCGCAGTCGCCGGCCGGAGTCCATCGCCGGGTGCGCCGGTCGTGCGCTTGGCCGGTCCGTTCAGCTGGCTGTCCGGCATCGGGGATTGCCCTGGGGCGCGCGACGTGCAAGTCTTCGCGTGGGGAAATTGTGCGCACTGTCACATCACAAAATGTGCCGTGCGCACACACATCATGCGGACGCACGCTGCGATCCGCACCAGGGGGCTGCGATGAATCGTTGTGAAGGCAAGGCGCAATACGCCGGCGTGCCGGTGTCCGCTCGTGCTCATCCGTTGGCGCGGATAGTGCGCAAATCCGCGGCGTTGCTGGGGGCGACGCTGCTGACGGGTCTGGCCATGGTCGGACCCGCGCAAGCGCAGAGCTGCGCGATCGGCGAGACGCCGGTGGCGTTCGGCTTCACCGGCGGCGAGCAGACCGTGACCGTGCCCGGCGGCGTGCACTCGGCGACCGTCTACTTGAGCGGCGCCCAGGGCGGCGCCGGTCGCAGCGGTGCCGGCACCATCGGCGGCAGCCCGAATTCTCCGGGCGGCACCGGCGGCCTCGGCGGCCGCGTACGCGGCACCGTGGCGCTGACCCCGGGCTCGACGTTGTCGGTGTGGGTCGGCGGGCAGGGTTCGCAGGCGGTCAACCCAGGCGGTATCGGCCAGGGCGTGGACGGCATCGGCGGCGGCGCCACCGATCTGCGCGTGGGCGGCAACGCCGTCGGCAACCGCGTCGCCATCGGCGGCGGCGGCGGCGGCGGCGGCAACGCCGGCTGGAGCAGCGCCAACGTCATCGCCGGCGGTGCCGGCGGCGTCGGCGGCGGCGGCACCGGCGGCACGGGCGCGACCGTGCCCGGCGGCCCCGGTCCCTTCGGCGGCGGCGGCGGCGCGGTCGGCACCGGCGGTGCCGGTGGCGGCGGTTGCGGCAACTTCCCGGCCACCGCGGGCAACGCGGCCAACGGCGACGGCGGCGACTCCTTCAATTTCTCCGGTTCCTTCAGCGGCGCCGGCTTCGGCGGCGGCGGCGGTGGCGGTGCCACGGTCGGCGCGGGCGGCGGCGGTGCCGGCGTGGGCACCACGGCCTGCCAGCAGAACTGGAACGGCGGCGGCGGCGGCGGCGCGGGCGGCAGCTCGGCTGCGACCGGCCTGACCGGTGTGGTCTTCAACAACGGCGTGCAGGCCGGCAACGGCGCGGCGCTGATCTGCTTCGCGCCCAGCGAATTCTCGGTCGGCGGCCCGGCCAGCGGCCAGACCGGCGCGGTCACGCTGCAGCTCAACGCGACCAATCCGGTCAGCAGCCAGCAGGTGGTGGTGGCGCAGGCCGCCAACAGTTATGTGTTCCCGACCCGTTTGCCGGTCGGCGCGAACTGGAGCATCAGTGTGCTTTCGGTGCCGGCGGGGCAGTTGTGCAGCGTCACTCCCAGCAGCGGCAACGCGATCGCCGCGGACGTGACCAACGCCGCGCTGGCCTGCGTCACGGTGACGACCACGATCGCGCCGACGACCTTGCCCGACCCTGTCTTCAACACCGCGTACTCGCAAACGCTCACCGCCAGCAGCGCCAACGGCGGCGTCGCGCCGTATACGTTCTCGGTCAGCGCCGGCGCCTTGCCGCCAGGTTTGGCCCTGAGCTCCACCGGCGCCTTGTCCGGCACGCCGACCGCGGCGGGCAGCTACAACTTCACCGTCCAGGCGACGTCCAGCAACGGCTTCAGCGGCACGCGCGCCTACTCGGTGACGGTGGCCAGGCTGGCGCAGGCGATCACCGCCTTCGCCGCCAATCCGGCCGCGCCGACGTACGCGCCGGGCGGCACCTTCACGGTCTCGGCCAGCGGCGGCGCGTCCGGCAATCCGGTGGTGTTCGCCAGCACCACACCGGCCGTGTGTACGGTCGCCGGCAGCACGGTGACGATGCAGGGCGCGGGCAACTGCGCGCTCACCGCCAACCAGGCCGGCAACGCCAACTACGATCCGGCGCCGCAGGCCAGCTTGAGCGTGACCATCTCCGCCGCGGCGCAGACGATCACCAACTTCGGGGCCAATCCGGCCGCACCGACGTACGCGCCGGGCGGCACCTTCGCGATCTCGGCCACCGGCGGTCCCTCGACCAGCCCGGTGGTGTTCGCCAGCACCACGCCGGCGGTGTGCACCGTGGCCGGTAGCACGGTGACGATGCAGGGCGCGGGCAATTGCGCGCTCACCGCCGACCAGGCCGGCGACGCCAACTACAGCGCGGCGCCGCAGGTGCAGTTGAACGTCGCCATCGGCGTGGCCGGCCAGGCCATCACCGGCTTCGCCGCGAATCCGGCCGCACCGGTGTTCGCGCCGGGCGGCAACTTCGCGCTGTCGGCCACCGCTGGTCCCTCGACCAGCCCGGTCGTGTTCGCCAGCACCACGCCTTCGGTGTGCACCGTCAGCGGCAGCACCGCGACCATGGTCAGCGGCGGCACCTGCGCGCTCACCGCCAACCAGGCCGGCGACGCCAACTACAGCGCCGCGCCGCAGGTCGGCCTGAACGTGACCATCGCCGCGGCCAGCCAGACCATCACCGGTTTCGCCGCCAATCCGTCGGCGCCGACCTATGCCCCGGGCGGTACGTTCTCGGTCTCGGCCAGCGGCGGCGCCTCGGGCAATCCGGTGGTGTTCGCCTCGACCACGCCGGCGGTGTGCAGCGTGTCCGGCAGTGCGGTGACCACCTTGGCCGCGGGCAACTGCGCGCTGACCGCCAACCAGGCCGGCAACGCCAGTTACAACGCGGCGGCGCAGGTCACTCTGAGCGTCACCATCGGTGCGGCCACGCCCAGCCTGAGCTGGATCGGCAACATCGTGAAGACGGTGGGCGAGCCCACGTTCGATCTGCCCAACCCGACCAGCAGCAACCCGGCCGGCGGCTTCAGCTTCACCAGCAGCAACACCGCGGTGGCCACGGTGAGCGGACGTACCGTCACCATCGTCGGCCCCGGCACCGCCACTCTGACCGCGACCCAGGCGGCGACGGCGAACTACGTGCAGGCCTCGGTGAACACCGGGCTGTCGGTGACCGCGCGTCCCGATCCGACCCGCGATCCGGGCGTGGTCGGCCTGCTGCAAGCCCAGGTCGACGCCAGCGTGCGCTTCGCGATGGCGCAGCAGACCAACATCCGCGACCGCCTGCGTCAGCTGCGTCATGGCGGCGACAACCGCTCCAGCAACGGCCTGAGCCTGAACGTGAGCAGCGGCCGCAACAACAGCCTGACCCTGCCGGCCGCGCAGTTCGTCTCCGACGACGCGGTGCGCCTGCCGCCGGGCTGGGGTCTGTGGACCGCCGGCACCATCACCGCCGGCGACCGCGACGGCCGCAGCGGCAGCGAAGGCTTCAACTTCCGCAGCGACGGCATCACCGTCGGCGCCGACTGGCGCGTGGGCGAGAACTTCCTGCTCGGCCTGGCCGGCGGCTTCGCCTGGAACGACACCGAACTGACCCGTTCCAGCTCGCGCCTGGATGCCGACCAGCGTTCGCTGTCGCTGTACGGCCTGTGGCGCCATGGCGACCATCTGTTCGTCGACGGCACCCTGGGTTGGGGCCGCCTGGGCTTCGACATCAAGCGCTGGAGCGATCCGGCCGATGCCATGGCCACCGCCGAACGCGACGGCACGCAGTCGTTCGGCGCGCTGACGGTGGGCTACGAACGCGCCAGCGAGCGCATGACGCTGACCAGCTACGGCCGCTTCGACGCCAGCCGCACCCGCCTGGATGCGTACCGCGAGTTCGGCCTGGGTATCTACGACCTGAGCTACGGCTCGCAGACCGTGAAGAACAACGGCGTGGCCGTGGGCCTGGAAGGCAGCTACCTGGTGCAGGGCTCCAAGGGCGTGTTCCGGCCGTACTGGATGCTCGAGTACCGCGACGCGATCAGCAACAGCAGCGACGTCGATCTGAACTACGTGGTGATGCCGGTGGCCAACGATTACACCATCGGCCTGCGCAGCTACGGCGACAACGCGCTGATGTACGGCGGCGGCGTGGACATGGACATCGCCCAGGGCTGGAAGCTGTCGGTGCTGCTGCGTCGCGAGCACGCGTCCAGCCAGGATGCCAGCACCAGCTTCGGCCTGTTGCTGTCGTTCAACCCGCGCGCGCAACCGATGTCGGCGCCGGTGTCGAACCTGGCGCAGGACCTGCCGACCACGGCCAAGACCGGCGAGTGAGTCGGACCGCGTCGGATCCGTAAGCCCATCTCGTCTTTAGCCCCTCTCCCGCTTGCGGGAGAGGGGTTGGGGTGAGGGCGGCAGCCGACGGGCGATCCGAAACCTTATGCGGTTGTTTCCAACCAACCGCGTTTCAAGCCACGCAGTCTGAAGTAACCAAGATCAAGCCACAGCGACCGGCTCGCCCGTCTCGGGCCCGGCCTCCGCCTCGCGCTGCTGCAGCATCCACATCTGCGCGTACACGCCGCCCAGCCGCAGCAGCTCGCCGTGTTCGCCGCGTTCGACGATGCGGCCTGCGTCCATCACCAGGATCTGGTCGGCGTCCATCACCGTCGACAGACGGTGCGCGATCACCAGGGTAGTGCGGCCGACGCTGATGCGGTCCAGCTCGGCCTGGATCGCGCGTTCGGACTTGGAATCCAGCGCAGAGGTGGCCTCGTCGAAGATCAGGATCGAGGGGTTCTTGAGCAGCGCGCGCGCGATCGCCACGCGCTGCTTCTCGCCGCCGGAAAGCTTCAGGCCGCGCTCGCCCACGGCGGTGTCGTAGCCGTCGGGCAGGCCGGCGATGAAATCGTGGATATGCGCCGCGCGCGCGGCCGCCTCCACTTCCTCGCGGCCGGCCTCGGGGCGGCCATAGCGGATGTTGTAGTAGATGCTGTCGTTGAACAGCACCGTGTCCTGCGGCACGATGCCGATCGCGCCGCGCAGCGAGGACTGGGTGAGTTCGCGCAGGTCGTGGCCGTCGATGGCGATGCGGCCGCTGTCGATGTCGTAGAAGCGGTACAGCAACCGCGCCAGCGTCGACTTGCCCGAGCCCGAATGTCCGACCACCGCGACCGTGCCGCCGGCGGCGATCTCGAAATCGATGCCGCGCAGGATCTCGCGGCGCGGATCGTAGCCGAAGCGCACGTTTTCGAAACGCACCCGCGGCCGGTTCGGCGCCAGCGCGACGGCGCCGGGCGCGTCCTGCACGTCCTGGCGCTCGTCCATCAGGCCGAACAGACGCTCCATGTTGGTCAGCGACTGCTTCACCTCGCGGTACATCATGCCCAGCATGTTCAGCGGCGCCGACAATTGCAGCAGGTAGGCGTTGACCAGCACCAGGTCGCCGACCGTGAGTTCGCCGGCGACCACGCCGCGCGCGGCCAGCCACATCATCGCGGTCACGCCGATGGCGACGATCGCGCTCTGGCCCAGGTTGAGCACCGCCAGGGTCTTGGTCGACTTGACCCGCGCGTTCTCCAGCGAGCGCAGGTTGTCGTCGTAGCGCGAGGCCTCGTGGGCTTCGTTGTTGAAGTACTTGACGGTTTCGTAGTTGAGCAGCGAGTCCACCGCGCGTTCGTTGGCGCGGGTGTCGGCCTCGACCGCGGCGCGGTAGTAGCGCGTGCGCCACTCGGTCACGGCGAAGGTCCAGGCGCCGTAGGCGACCAGCGTGATCAGGGTGACGCCGGCGAAGCGCCAGTCGTAGTTCCACACCAGCACCGCGGTGACCAGGCCGACTTCCAGGATCACCGGCACGATCGAGTACAAGGTCCAGTCCAGCAGGTCGGTGATCGCGGTGCCGCCGCGTTCGACGTCGCGCGCCACGCCGCCGGTGCGGCGGCCCAGGTGGAACTTCAGGCTCAGCCCGTGCAGATGCCGGAACACGCGCAAGGTCACCTCGCGCGAGGTCCGCGCCATCACCCGCGCGAACACGATCTGGCGCAGCTCGCCGAACAGGGTGGTGCCGATGCGCGCCGCGCCGTAGGCGACCAGCAACGCGACCGGCAGCACCAGCAGGCTGGGCGCGACGTTGAGGCCGTCGACGATGCGCTTGAGCACCATCGGCACGGCCAGGTTGAGCAGCTTGGCGGCCAGCACCATGGCCAGCGCCAACAGGATGCGGCCCAGGTAGGGGCGCAGATAGGGCAGCAGCTCGGCGATCACCGAGTAATCGCCACGCGAGCCGGCGGCGCGCGCGACCGGCGCGACGTCGGTGCCGGGTGCGGCGGGCTCGGCGGCAGCGGGCTCGACAGCGGCGGGCTCGATAGGAGCGGGCTCGCCCGGAGCAGGGGTAGTCATGCGGAAACCGAAGGGGGAGGGCCGACGAGGATAGGACCTCAAGGACGCTTGAGGTCAAGTCGCGACGCCGCGGCCCTCGCCGCAGCGCGCGCGATCAGCGCAGGCGCAGGGCCCCGCGCACGCGCGGTTCGCGCGACTCGCGCGCGGGTGCCTCGCGCAGCGCGGCCGGTTGCGAGGCGGGCACGGGAGCGGGCTTGGGGGCCACGGACAAGCCCGCCGGCGGATCGGCGGGCGGTATCAGCGGCTGCGAGCCGTTCATCGCGATCGGTCCGAACACCTCGGGATTGAGCAGCCCGAAGGCGTCGCGGCAATTCAGCAGCGGATAGCTGCGCCCGCTGGCCGGGTCCTGGATGCGCGTATGCGACAGCGCCATCGCCTCCATGCGCTGGGCCACCGTGCTGGCCGGCGCGGCCTGCTTGAGCGCGGCGGCGCAGGCGCAGGCCTGCGGCGCGGCCTGCGAGGTGCCGCCGTAGGTCGAACTGCCGCCGTTGATGCCGGCGGCGGTGACGAAGGCGCTGGCGCCGAACAGATCGGTGGTGGCGCTGCGGTTGGCGAAGCAGGTCGGCTGCAACGGCGCGGTCGAGGTTTCGCTGCAGCCCAGATAGGTGATCGCGCCGCCGTGGAAATCCCAGGTCGCGCCGGTGGACACCGCATTGCGCACGCAGGCCGGCGCGGCCATCGCATTGAGGCTGCCCTGATTGCCGCTGGACACCGTGACCACCGCGCCCAGCGCGTTGAGGTTGCCGATCGCCACCGACAAGGCCTGGGTCCACGAGGTCGCGCCGTCGCAGTCGCCCGCGTACTGCGCGTCGGTGCCCAGGCTGAGGTTGACCGCATCGACATCGGGGTGGTTCGTCGCCAGCCAGTCCAGCGCGGCGACGATGTCGGAAGTGCAGCAGAACCGGTTATTGCGGTCCAGTACTTTGACCGCGACCAGACTGACCTGCGGCAGCGCGCCCCGCGGCGCGACGGTGCCGTTGCCGCCGATGATGCCGGCGACATTGGTGCCGTGGCCGTGATCGTCCTCGGCGGAACCGGGACCGCTCTGGCTGGCGCCGCCGTTGGGGCAGCAACCCGTACCGCCGCCGCTGCAGAAACAGGCCTGACCGACGATGCGGCCGGCGAAGTCGGCGTGATCGGTGTCGATGCCGGTGTCGATCACCGCCACCTTCATGCCCGCGCCCGAATACCCCGCGCCGGCGAGCTCGTGCAGGTTGTTGAGCGCCAGCGCGTTGTCGGGCGCGACCGCGCCGCCGGAACCGCCCACGTCCAGATCCACCCGCGCCACGCGCGGATCGCGCGCCAGCGCCGCCAGCGTGGCCGCGTCGGCGCGCAGGGCGAAACCGGGCACGTGCTGGTAGCGGCGCAGGCTACGCGTTCGCGCGCGCTGCGGCAGTCCCGCCAGCACCCGATCCACCTCCAGCCGCACCTGCGGATGCAGGCGGGCGGACGCGGCATCGCGCGTGGCCGCCGGCGCCTTCAGCAGCACGAACACCGGCGCCTCGCCCTGCGCCTGCACGCGCACGCTGGCCGCCGCGGAAATCCGCGGCGATTGCGCCAATGCGGGCAGGGCGATCAGACACAAGGCCAGGGCCAGGCAGCGAAGCAAGGACATACGGACTTCCGGATCGGACGCATCGGAAGCCCAGCGTACTGCTTTCCAGGCGTCGGAGCGCAGTGCGCGGGTCAAGCCGGGGCGGCTGCGGCGGTAGGTTGGGGGATGGGCGTGAACGCCTCTCGCCCGTTCGCGCACTGCCGTCGCAACGCCGTGGGGTTCGACCTCAGTCTGCCGAACTAGCGTGCGCCCGCCGCCCGCAGCGCCGTCATCGGTCCGAGGTCGTCGGCCATCGCGCGCAAGGTTTCGATCGCCAGGCGCCGGCTCTCGTCGGCCACGCGCACGCGCCGGCGACGGCCGTCGCTGCTCACCGCCAACCAGCCCTGTTGTTCCAGCTGCGCCACGTACTGCGAGGCCAGCGACACGCTGCAGCCGAGCAGGGCGGACAGGTCGCCGATGCTGAGCCCGGGCGCGCTGGCGGCGTAAAACAAAATCTGCCCGCGCTTGGGATTGCCGAACGCGTCGGTCAGCGCCGAGGCCAGGGTCGCGGTGCGCTCGGTCGCGGCCGCCACATGCGCGGTGATGCCGCGGCCGCGGCCGGAGCCCGAAGCGGGCACGCTGGAGGGCAGCGCGTGCAGGGGCCAGGTGCCGGTCAGGTTCATCGCGGCAGCCACCGGCCGGCGAACGCGCCCAGCGTGCGCGCCATCGAGCGCCAGGAGCGCGTCGCGCCGAGCGCGCCAGGCTGCGGCAGCAGCGCCGCGAGCACGCGCTGCGCGCCGCGTCCTTCCACCGCCGCGCGCTGCAACAGGGCGCGTTCGTAGTGGGCCAGCGCGGCGGCGATCGAATCGCGATGGCGGGTGGAAGTCAGTGCCTGCGCCAGCTCCCAGGCGTCCTGCAGTTCGCCGTTCTTGGGATCGCTGAGCAGGCAGGGCGCCATCCGCGCCGCCGCGCCCAGCAGGGTCATCGCGCCACGCTCGTTCCAGCTGCGGTCCGGCGCGCTGGTCAGCAGGGGGCGCGCGACGAAGCGGGGTTCGGCGGCGTCGATCAGGCGCAGGAACTTGGGATCCCAGTGCGCGAGCTGCTGCTTGAGCGCGCCGCGCGCCTGCGCCGAATCGGCCCAGTCCACGCCGCGCAGCGACCAGTCGCGCGGTACCCGCAGGGCGATGCGCAGGTCCATGCCGCGCAGGCTGTTGCGTTGCGCGATCAGCGCCGCGTCGGCGTCGCGCACCGCCAGGCGGTCGTGGTCCAGCCACAGCGCGATGCGCGGCACCCGCAGCTCCGGCAGCGGCACCTGCGCTTCGATCAGGGTCAGGCCGCTGTAGCGCAGGCCGCTAGCGGTCGCGTACGGCCGCAGCAGCGAGCAGGCGCCGTCGGCGCCGATCACCAGGTCGGCCTGGCCGCGCGCGCCGTTGGCGAAATTCAGGCGCTGGCTGCCGTCGGGCGCGTTGGTAAGGGAGGTGAAGCGCCGGCCCCACAGCACGCTGCCGGGCTGCAGGCTGTTCAGCAGCAGGTCGCGCAGCAGACCGTACTCGATGCGCCAGCGCGCGCTGGCGCGCGCGGGCAGGGCGCGGTCGCGCTGGCGCCGGCCCTGGGCGTCGACCAGGCGGGTGTGGGTGCGTTCGCGCTCGCAGCAGCGGTCGAACAAGGGCCCCAGCTCGGCCGCGCGCAAGGCCTTGATCGCCGGCTCGCGGTCGATGCACAGGCTGCGTCGGTACCACGCCGGGTCGGTGGCGCCGCGCGCCTCGTGGACCTCGACCTCGACGCCCTCGCGCTGCAGCAGACGCGCCAGGCACAGGCCGCCCAGGCTGGCGCCGACGATCGCGACCTTGCGGTGCCTGAGCGGGTGGCGCGCGTCGGTGGCGCTGCGCGGCGCCGGGATGGCGGTGGAAAAGGCGACGGCGTCGGCCGGGACGGCGCGTCGCAAGGCGGGGGAGGGCAGCAGCGTCGAAGACATGCGCGGCGTTCGGACCGTGGGGGCGGCGATCCCCGAATCCTAGGCAGCGCGGGCGCCGCCGCGATGTCGGCTATCCATCGTTTTGTTTCACTGTGTTACAGAGCATGGGCCGCCCCCCGCCTTCGGCTACCCTGCGCCCCATGGGATCCGCCTACGCCATCGCCGCACCAACCGTGCTGGTCGTCGACGACGACGACACCATCCGCACCATGCTCGCCCGGTTCCTGGGCGACCACGGCATGCGCGTGCTCGAAGCCGCCGACGGCACCGGCATGGCCGAGCGCATGGCCGCCGAACCGGTCAGCGTGGTTCTGCTGGACGTGATGATGCCCGGCGACGACGGCTTCACCCTGTGCCGCAAGCTGCGCAGCAGCAGCCAGGTGCCGGTGATCCTGCTGACGGCGATGAACGGCGACACCGATCGCGTGGTCGGCCTGGAGCTGGGCGCCGACGACTACATCGCCAAGCCCTTCAATCCGCGCGAACTGCTGGCGCGCATCCGCGCCTTGCTGCGCCGCGCCGACGCCGACTGGCGCGGCGCCGCGCGCGGCGGCTCCGAGTACGCCTTCATGGGCTGGAAGCTCAACGCCCGCCACCGCAGCCTGGTGTCGCCGCAGGGCGCGCTGACCGACCTCACCAGCGGCGAGTTCGACCTGCTGCTGGCGTTCCTGGAGCATCCGCAGCGCGTGTTGTCGCGCGATCAGTTGATCGACCTGGTCAAGGGCCGCGTGCTGACGCCGTTCGATCGCAGCATCGACGTCCAGATCAGCCGCCTGCGGCGCAAGATCGAGGATGCGCCGCAGCGCCCCAACCTGATCAAGACCGTGCGCAACGAGGGCTATATCTTCGCCGCCGACGTCAGCGTCGCCGGCGAGGCGCGCGCGCGATGACGCCCAAACCGCCGCCGGCGCGCTGGTCGCTGTCGCGCATGCGCCTGGCGCCGCGCATCGCGATCGTGGTGCTGTCGACCATGGCGATGACGCTGCTGATCGATATCGCCATCGGCATGGCCCTGCGTTCCACCGGGCCGACCCTGGTCGACGAGCAGTCGCTGGTGCAGCAGGCGTTGGACGTGCGCGCGATGATCGCCGGTCTGCCGCCGGCGCAACGCGCCGCCGCGGCCGAGGACGCCACCCAGCGGCGCAAACTCGAGTTCGACCTGCTGCCGCCCAGCGACGACCGCCACGGCCCGCCGCTGTCGGGTCTGATCGAAAGCATGCGCAAGCGCCTGGTCGAAACGCCGGACACCAGCGGCGGCGCCTACGCGGTATCGATGAACGTGCTGCCCGACGAGCAAGGCCGCGGCGTGCGCCAGGTGACCGTGGTGGTGCCGCGCCTGGGCGCCGCGCGCGGCGAGATCCTGTCGGTCGCGGCGCGCCCCGCCCTGGGCATGGTCACCATCAGCGCGCTGCCCAGCCAGGGGATGATCGCGCCCGCGCCGACGCTGCCGGCCGAAGCCGTGGTCGACGTTCCCGCCAGCGGGGAGACGGCCGATTTCGCGCGCACCGAGCTGGTCGCGCAGGACGCGGCCGAACTGCAGCCGCGTATGCCCGAACGGCCCGACGAGACCTGGGGCGAGACCGCCAACGCGCGCCCGCGCATGCTCGCCCTGCGCGACGGACCCGGCGCAGCGCCGCCCGCGCGCATCGCGGTGCGCAGCATGAGCGCCGACCCGCCGGCGCCGTCGCCGTTGGGGCGTCTGGGCATGATGTTGGGATCGGGCGTGGGGCCGGCGTTCCTGGAAGGCTTGCGCACCGATACGCCGCCGCCGCGCATGTCGGTGGCGATCGAACTGCCCGACGGCGGCTGGCTGCTCGCCAGCCCGGGCCGGCCGAGTCCGCGCTGGCTGCAGCATCTGTTCAAGCTCAGCGGCATGCTGGTGCTGATCGTCGCGGTGGCCGGCCTGTCGGTATGGACCGCGCGCAGCTTCCTGCAGCCGCTGGGCAAGCTCTCGCACGCCGCCGAGCGCCTGGGCCGCGAGCGCGAGCCGACGCCGATCGAGGGCATGACCGTGCCCGAGTACGCCGCCATCGCGCACAAGTTCAACGAAATGCAGGTGCGGCTGAAGCGCTTCGTCGACGACCGCACGCAACAGCTGGCGGCGATCTCGCACGACCTGCGCACGCCGCTCACGCGCATGCGCCTGTACGCCGAGTACGTCGACGACGGGCACCGCGACCGCCTGCTGGCCGAGATCGCGCAGATGGAGACCATGATCTCCGGCTGCCTGGCCTTCGCCGGCGAGGACGCCAGCCTGGAACCGCACCAGACCGTGGACCTGGCCTCGCTGCTGATCAGCCTGTGCGACGACGTCGCCGACGGCGGCGGCGACGCGCTGTACGACGGCCCGGACCACGCCTACCTGCCGTGCCAGCCGATCGCGATGCGGCGCGCGTTCGCCAACCTCATCGACAACGGCTGCCGCTACGGCGACCGCGTGCGGGTGTCGCTGCAGGAAACCGAACAGGCGCTGCGAGTGACCATCGTCGATGCCGGCCCCGGCATTCCGCCGGAGCAATACGAGCACGCGTTCGCGCCGTTCAGGCGCCTGGACCAGGCGCGCGCGCGCCATGCCGGCGGTTCCGGCTTGGGCCTGTCGATCGCGCGCAGCGTGGTGCGCGGGCACGGCGGCGACATCGCCCTGGCGCCGGGCGTGCAGGGCGGCTTGCAGGTGCGGGTGGAATTGCCCAAGCCGACCTGAGCGGCCGCGCGTCGCCACGACGATGCCGGCGACGGCTTGCGGATCGTGTCCGCCCATCGTTCCCAAACACGCAAAAACTTGTGCGCAATCCATACGCGACATGAACGTCGTCGCGACCGTTCGAATCAGTTCGAACCGTGCGCACGCTCGCATCGCAACACTCGACCGCATCGCAACACCATTGCGGAACAGTACGCAGCACGCGGCGATGCACGCCGCGCACGCGTAAACGAACGACGGGCCGGATCGCCCTCCACCTCATCGCAGGCGCAGCTCGCCCGCGCCGTCGGCGCGCGCGACGGCGGCTTGCGCCCGATGCCGCGCGCAACGCGGCCAGGACCGACAGAGGCAGCGACGATGCAAAGCGAATACCACCATTACGGCGCGCAGGAAGGCTGGGAGAGCGTCGAGTGCGGCCAGATGGTCGACAGCGACCGCGCGCCGTCCAGCGACGGCTTCCAGCTTTATCTCGTGCGCGACTTCGGCAGCGTGCGCGTATCGGGCGTCTCGCCCTCGTACTGGCTGCAGCTGCGCGGACGTTCGCAGATCGAGAGCCGCGAGGGCCGCTTCACGCTGAACCGCAACCAATGGATCGCGTTCGATCGCGACAGCGCGCCGCGCATCGACACCGAACGCCGCGGCCTGGCGATCGGTTTCAGCTGCAAGCCCTCGCTGATGCGCGAGATCGAGCGCCACGCGCGCATCGACCTGATCCCGGGCGACGGCCGCGTCGATGCCGCGCAGCGGCGCGCGCTGGTGCGGCTGTGGCGACGCAGCGCCACCAGCGCCTCCGGCGCGGGCCTGGCCAATCAGCGTCTGGCCGCGTTCCGCATGCTGCTGGCCTACGTGCACGAGACCCAGCACGAACTCGACGAACTGCTGGAACGCTGCCCCGGCCGCCGCCGCGCGCGCCAGCGCCAGGTGTTGGGCCGGCTGCAGCGCGCGCGCCTGTACCTGCGCGGCAACGCGCACCGCGTGGTGCTGATGGACGAGCTGGCGCAGCTCACCAGTTTCTCGACCTGGTGGATCTCCAAGACCTTCCATGCGGTGTACGGCATCACCGTGCAGGCCGCCTGCGTGAACCAGCGCGTGCACCAGGCCTGCGAGCTGCTGCGCGATTCGCGTCTGTCGATCGGCGAGGTCAGCCATGCCTGCGGCTTCGACTCGCCGTGCAGCTTCGCGCGCACCTTTCGCGCGCGCATGGGTTGCACCGCCAGCGAGTACCGCGCGAAAGCCAGCGGCCAGAAATCCGCAAGCCCGGCGCCCGTATTGCGCACCCTGATGCAGCTCGCCGCGCCGTAGTTTGGCCTGCGTTTAACGCGTCGATAACAAGACGCGAAACGCAACCACCACTACGAGGGGACATCGCTAGATGAAGCAGTACGCCACTACCTCCGCAACCCGCCGCGCCAGGCTGCCGCTGGAAATCGCCATCGCATTGGCGGTCGTCGCGCCGGTCGCGCAGGCGCAGGACCAGGCCGCCGCCGACGACA